>NZ_SWBO01000001.1 GCF_005116475.1 Pedobacter cryotolerans
ATACTCAGCCACTCCAAGTCTAGAATGATTGCCTTTAAAAAACTGGCTTTATGGTACAACAAGATAGAAGAGGCAGGTTTTAAATCATTTAACACAATAGCAAGGACTATCCAAAATAACTACGAAACGATATTAAATTACTTTGATAATAAATCCACAAACGCATCAGCAGAATCTTTTAATGCTAAAATCAAAGCCTTCAGGTCTCAATTTAGAGGGGTTAGAAACGTAAAATTCTTCCTGTTCAGGCTATCAAAGATATATGGCTAAATCCTCCCCAACTTTTACGCTTGATCCAAGATTACAGCGGATTTTATATAAAATTTAACTGAATATTTGAAAAGCATTTGAAGTGATTCATAAGCTATAGTACTCCCGCTATCTCTGCTGCTATGAAAAATAGCATTCGTTCTATCGGGTCTATTTTACTCAAGCTTGTACAGCTATGAGGGGTTTGATTTGCACCGCCCTTTGTTATATAGCCCCGGTTGGAGCGATATCCTTTTTTTTGATGTCATCCTGAGCTTGTCGAAGGACATCAAAAAAAGATATAGCGTAAAACGGGACTAACTTAAATAGCTCCTCTGTAATTGCGCTTCTAATTTTAAAATAATACGCAATTTTTAAAATAAAAAAGCCGCTGATTTGCAGATTTATAATCTGCAAATCAGCGGCTTAAACTTTGCTAAATTATTGGCTATTTGATGCCGTATTTATCGCTAAACTTTTTGTCTAATTGTTTGTGTAAGTTATCTAAACTAACCGATCTACCTTGTATAAAAGCTTGTTCTACTTTATTGGTTTTCATATCCAAAGCATCGCCAGCAGAAATAAACAAAGTTGCGTCTTTACCCATTTCTATACTTCCGGTAGTTTTATCTATACCTAAAACTTTTGCCGTGTTTAAAGTAATGGTTTGCAAAGCTTTTTCTTTTCCTAAACCCCAAGCTGCAACTGTACCGGCCATAAAAGGCAAGTTTCTTTGTTGCCAATAACCATCTATACTAACTACAACATTAACACCTGCATTTGCTAAAATTGAAGCATTTTTGTAAGGCATATTTACATCATCATCAACATTGTTTGGCAAAGCATGAGGTTGTTTAACTACAACTGAAATATTATTGTCTTTTAAAAAATCTGTTATCAGATATGCTTCATCGCCACCAACAATTACGGGTGTAATTTTATATTTTTTTGCAAAATTAAAAGCTGCTATAATGTCTTTTTGGCTATTTGCAGTAATAAACAATTTCTGTTTACCATTAAATAGGTTTTGCATTGCTGCTAAACGAGCATTACTTGTTGCGGGTTTTTCGCCCTCGGCATAAGCTTGTGCTTGCGAAAAAATCTCCTCTAAATCTGCAATTGCTTTTTGCGTTCTTTCGGCAATAGCATCAGCAGAAAAACCTGGTCGGCCACCGCCAAAGCCACCTCTAAAACGCGGTGTTGTTGGCCAGCTCATGTGCTGTGCATCGTCAATTTTTAAAGCTGCGTCTTCCCAGTTCCAAGCATCAAGCTGTACAACAGATGAACTTCCTGAAATTGTTCCGCCCTGCGGCGTAATTTGAGCCATTAAAATACCATTGCTACGTAATGTTGCTGGTACTTTAGAATCTGTATTATAGGCCACAATAGAACGAATATGTGGGTTCATATTACCAATCTCCGTAAAATCTAAAGTAGCTTTAACCGATTCGAATTCTGTTAAACCTAGGTTGTTTATAGGTGCAATTATACCTGGATAAACGTGTTTACCATTTGCTGTAATTACTTCAGCATCGGTTAAATTTAGTTTAACCACGGTTGCATCACCAACACCTGTAATTTTGCCTTTATCGAATATGATGTAGCCGTTTTCTATAACCTGACCATTGCCCACATGTACTGTTGCACCAAAAATTACTGTTCTTTTAGTTTGAGGTTTTGCTGGCGAAATATTTGCTTGAGCAAAAGTAGAAACTGTTGCGGCACAAGCAAAAAACAGTGTTAAAATATATTTATTCATGAGAATGTCCTCCTTCTACTGCTTCATAAGCATCCATTGTATATTCACTTAAAGTTTCGCAGTTGTATAATGTAGTTGCAACTCCAACTGGGCGTTGTGTTCTGCCTCCTTTGTTTTTACTGTCTAACATTTTTTGAATTAATCTAGCTTTTTCAGTTTGTTGTGCTTTTTGAACTTGAGCATCTTTTTCCAAATCCCAATAAGCAATACCGTCTACAAAAGTTTTTTCTGCTTTTGCATAAATTGATAATGGATGTTCTGACCAAACCACCACATCTGCATCTTTACCAGCTTTTATACTGCCAACTTTGTTGTCAATATGCAGCATTTTTGCAGGATTTAAGGTTACAAATTTTAAGGCATCCTCTTCAGAAACGCCACCATATAAAACAGATTTACCAGCTTCTTGGTTTAAGCGACGAGCCATTTCAGCATCATCAGAGTTAAAAGCTGTAGTAATACCTACGTTGTGCATAATTTTACCGTTGTACGGGATTGCTTCTTGCACTTCCATTTTGTAAGCCCACCAATCAGAAAAGGTTGATGCAGCAATGCCATGTGCTTTCATTTTATCAGCTACTTTATACCCTTCTAAAATATGCGTAAAGGTGTTAATTTTAAAACCTAAGCTATCTGCAACATGAATTAACATGTTAATTTCACTTTGTACGTAAGAGTGACAAGTAATGAAACGTTTGTTGTTTAAAATCTCAACCAAAGCATCTAATTCTAAATCCCTACGCACATTGTTGCCTTTTACAGTTAATGCTTTTTGGTATTCTTTGGCACGAGTAAAACCATCCACAAAACTTTGCTCAACACCCATACGTGTTACTGGAAAACGAGCACCAGAGCCAAAATTACTTTGTTTCACGTTTTCGCCAAGGGCGAATTTGATGAAACCATCTGCACCTGCAAATTTCAATTCTTCGGGTAATTTACCCCAACGCAATTTAATCAGTTGCGATTGCCCACCAATTGGATTAGCTGAACCATGTAGAATTTGAGATGTGGTAACCCCACCAGCCAATTGGCGATAAATATTTACATCTTCTGAGTTGATGATATCCGCAATGCGAACTTCTGCAGACGAAGATTGAGCACCTTCATTAATGCCTCCTGTACCTGCAATGTGCGAATGTTCATCAATTAAACCTGCGGTAATGTGTTTGCCTGTTGCATCAATTACTTTTGCCGAGCCAGCAGATAAATTAGTGCCAACTGCTTTAATTTTTCCACCTTCTAAAAGTACATCAGCATTTTTAAGGATACCTTCTTTTTCGTTAGTCCAAACGGTTGCATTTTTTAACAACACAGTTTCAACACTTGGTTGTATGGCGTTACCAAAAGCAACCATAGGATAGATTAAAGTACCATTGGCAATTACAGGCTTAGGTTCTTCACGCTTCGGCGTCTCTTTGTTAGCTTCTTTATACGTGGCTGTCCATTTACCTGTTGTACCTTCGGTTAAAGCAAATTCGCCTTTAAATGCAATTGGGCTTGCCGAAGTTAAATATCCGCTTAAGCGAACATCACCTTTAGGGTTTTTCTTTAAATTAAAGTTGATGCTTACCCAATCGCCATTGCGCACAAAAGTTGCAGTAGTTTTAACACTATCAACACCAGTTCTTTCAATAGCTGCTGCAGTACCAGCACCAGTACCAGTAATTTTTAAGGTTAAAGCACCAATTCCATCAACATTTAAATTGTAAACGCCACGTAAATCGGTTACATCCATTTTGCTAACTACAAAACGTTTTCCTTGTACCCAGTTTTCGTGAATAATGTTTCCTGTTTTAAATAAATTATCTGAGGTGATTAAAAAATTAGCGAATTTACCTTTTTCTAACGAGCCAACTTTATCGCTAATGCCTAACATTTTTGCAGGCACATCTGTAACAGAAAGTAAAGCTTGTTTTTCAGTTAAGCCATTTTCTATCGCAGTGCGGATGTTGGTCCAAAATTCTCTAGGGTTGTCTAAGCTAAAAGTAGTTAATGCGAAGTTAACACCAGCTTTTTCTAAAACAGATGGGTTAGTTGGCGCCAACTCCCAAGCTTTCATTTGTCCTAAACTAATGCTTCTAGCTTCTGCCGGATCTTCAACATCAAAAGCTTTGGGAAAGTTAATTGGTATAATTAAACTTGCGCCAGTTGCCTTTACAGCATCAATTCGTTGGTATTCATCGCCATTAGATTTGATGATATATTCTTTACCAAACTCTTTTGCAATTTTAACCGCACGAAGTATATTTTGCCAGCCATCGGCCTCAAAAAGTTGAGGTAAAGCTTGTTGTTTATTAAAATCTTCTAACGAAATATTGTATTCTTCTTTTTGGTTTTTATACCAATTTGCATCTAAATAAGTTTGGCGTAACAACGCGATTGAACCCATTAAAGATGTTGGATAGTCATTTGAAGATGTTCCTTTACTAAACGAATAATTTGCTGCAGTTTGGTCTTTAAGTAAAACGAGGTTTTCGCTTGCATCGTTTAAAGTTACCGCAGCAGATGTGCCACGAGCAATACCATCACGGTTAACTACATTTACACTTCCGAAACCTGCTTTACGCATATCATCTGCTTTTTTGGCATCGATAGCAAAAATAGTTCTTACTTCAGTTTCTGGTCTAATGGCTTCGTTCCAATTGTAAGCACCTTTTTTTGTTGAGGTAAAAATAGATTGGCGTCCGCCACCAAAACCACCTCCTGCAGCACGTGGCGCTTCTGCTATACCATAAGAGGTAAAGGCATCAATTAACGAAGGATAAATATATTTTCCTTTTAAATCAATTACTACATAACCTTTCGGGATGGAAGTTCCTGTGCCTACAGATTGAATAATTTTGTCTTTAATTAGCAAAACACCGTTGCTAATGGTTTGGTTGGCGTTAACTACAATAGTTGCATTAGTAAAAGCATACTGCCCAGATCTTACATCGTAAGAACCGTTAACAGGATAAGTTTGCTGAGCAAACAAAAATGTAGTAGAAAACACCAACGTTAACGCTAGTAGAATTTTCTTCATAATGTTTAGGGTTGTTTTATTCCCTAAATCTATTGATAAATACAGATTTAAATAAATTCTATCTTAGATATTACAAAATTGAGCAGCTACAGCATTCAATTGGCTAAGGATACAAGCAATAGAACAAGATAACACCAACCACAAGAATAAAGCTAGTGCCTGCAAAAATATGCTGAAAGGTCGTCATACCCAGGGGTAATTTATTTTATAAAAATCAATATAAATGACGCTAATTTTAGCTCGTTTTGCCATCCAGAGTGCAGCAAAGGATCTCTATGATAGTATTTATTATTTGAGATTCCTCCGAAGTCGGAATGACAAAACTAGGAGTTTATAATTTTTATAAAATTTTGATTTATAAACACTTAACAAATAACGTCAATGGTAGCTCGACTGGGCATCGTAATGCATCTTTATATTTTAATTAACTTTCTGGTTGGTGTTATCACCATAACTGTTCGGAACAAATTTTTTAATGATTATTTATCATATAGAGATTTAGAAAAATTGATAAAAACACGGACTACGAGTGCAATTAATATTTATTAGAAGTTATTTTTAGACCTCAGAGAGGTCTTATATCTATAGCTAATGTGCAATTATGGTGTGCGACCCCAGCTGGGGTCGAATGTATGCCTTGCAATTGCTATACAGATGTTATCCCGCTGGGATAATTTAACCCTTCGTTTAATTTTCTAACCATAAATAGACAATGAAAACATAGGCTAGCGCATCATTTCCTATATTAACTATGTGCCTATGTGTTTAATTTTTAATCTCCCGAACACTAATGGTGTTATCACCAACCACAAGACTAAAAGAAAGTAAACTCCTGCAAAAAGAAATCTTACGCCTGCAAAAAGAAATCTTGCACCCGCCAAAAGAATTCTTGTGCCTGCCAAAAGAAATCTTGCACCTGCCAAAAGAAACCTTGCGCCTGCAATTAATTATTCTTCTTCAACATGACAAGCCGAGGCAAGATTGACATCCTATAGCGGTAATTTCGTTGAGTAGAAATCAAACTCAGGCTAAAAACAACATTAAACAAACAATATATTGATGTGAAACAAGGTTTTAAAACTAAAAAAGCTAATCATTTTGCAATGAATAGCTTTTTTGTGTAGGTTATGTTATTAAAATCCGTAACGCAATCCTAATTGTATTTGCCATGGATTACCAGATGGATTTACAACACCAGTATTATTGATACGGTAATTGAATTGTCTGTTTACAGTATCATAATTTGGTATTACTAACGCAGGATTTGCATTAGGTACACCCAAACCATAAAGTGCTTGTGTACCTAAGGTTTCGGTTACACCCCATTTTTTGCTTAACAAATTAGCGAAGTTGAAGAAATCTGCAGAAACTTCAACATTGTGTCTTTTATCTAAATTAATTTTTTTGCTTATTCTTAAATCAACCTGACCAAAGAAATTATTGATACCACCATTACGCTCTGCAATAGCCCCTTCGTATTTTAAAATATAATCTTTAAGGCTTTGGCTTGCTAATGGATTGTCTAACAAAGCTTGTAAACCATTTCTAACTCTATCCGGAACGTTGGTATTACTTCTATCGAAAACATAAGCCAAATCATTGGTGGTTACAAAATCGCCGTTATTGTTAGCTCCCGATAGCAAACTATATCTTGTACCGCCAATACCTGAGTATTTAAAGCCTACTTTTACGCCATAAAATGTTGGTAAAGTACCATAAATAACTACTTTATGACGGAACTGACCATTCGAATAACTGATATTGCTTAAATCTCTTGGATCATCAACCACTGGTAAAGAAAGCGTAGCAGAGTTGGCTACGTTACCGTTAAATGAAGTGTTATCTTTAGAGTCATTCCAGGTATAACTTGCAGAAATTTCTCCATCTTTAAAATATTGCCAAGTTCCATCAACCACTACTGCAAATTGGTTTACTTTACCTTTACTATTCAATTCTAAAACACGACCAAAAGCATTCGTTAAACGACCTGTTTTCCAATCAGAAACACCATTTGATCCAACAGCAGGTACAAATACCCCTCTATTATCTTCATTTGCTAAAGTAAAGAAAGGATTTGCAACCATATTTCTATCAACATACATATAGTTATTACGAGCTAAAGTTGCATAACCAGTAATACCTACACGAAGTTTTTGGTTAATTAATTTACTGTAAGATAAGTTAGCTTTGTAAACTACCGGAAGTTTAGCATCTTCGGCATAAGTATTAATTGTTGGCACTTGGAATGCAGCCAATGTTGGCGAGCTCACTGTCCCATCTCTATAACCTGCAAAGTTTGGTGTTGGCACATCTGCCCCAAAAACATCAACTGTGGCAAAGTGCTTACCATCAAAACTTAAGTTGTTAATGGTAACATAATTATTTACATCAGACCCGAAAATACCCGCACCAAAACGTAAATAATCAGTATTCTTCTCATTAATATTCCAATCAAATTGAATGCGTGGTTGTAATACCAATTGTTTTAATTCATGATCCGTTCTTACACCAATTGCATTAAATAGCTCTTGGTTTAAAGGCGATTTTGGATAACTGCTATAATCTAAACGTAAACCTCCAGTAAAATCTAATCCAATACCCAATTTAGTTTGCATTTGTCCGTAAACTGCTGCATTCCAAATACCTGCATTAACAGTCGGATCTGCCAATAATGGCACTTCACGATAAAAACGGTTAGGAATTAAATTATTAAAGTTTTGCAAAGAAGTTTGTGCAGTAGCACCAGTTCCGCTATTGGTAAATTCAAAACGGCCATTTACTTCACTTCCATATAATGATTTAGCATCTGTATACATTACATCAGCACCGAATGTATATTTTACTTTATCTGTGTTGTAGTAAAAATTATCAACTAACTGGAAAACATTATTGGTAAAGCCTTCTTGCGCAAAGCGATGCCCACCAATTTGAATAGCAGTAGTTCTATTGGCACCACCAATAGTTGAACCAATGTTTCCAACAACCGCTCTAGGAATATCAAAATTCAATTGATCACCTTGTGTACTCGCTTGATAAGTATATAAATGCTGAACTTTTAGCTCATTGGTAATTTTGCTGTTTACCGTAGTACGTAAGGTTGCTAACAAACTATTATCAACGTTTTTATCATCACCATAACTCTCTAAAAAATTAATCGCAGTGTTATCTCCCAAACCTAACGGATTTCTATCATTGGTATAGTTATCACGAATAGTTAATAAGTTTCTATCGTTAATTTGATAATCTAAACGAGCAAATGCTGCATCAGAACCACGCTTTTTATTAAATGAACCGTACTGTGGCGTACTGGCAACGCCGTATTTTGATTGCGCAATAGCTGCAAAGCTTTCTAAAGTTGCGTTGGTAATGTTAAATCTTGCTTCATCAGCAGCAGAATTGATATCTGCAATAATCAATGGGCGAGCATCTCTTTGATGATCCCAACCTACAAAATAATGTAGTTTATCTTTAATAATCGGGCCTCCTAAAGTAAAACCGTATTGGCTAGTAGAAAAATCGTTAACGCGTTTGTTGCCTCTAATGTCATTCGGACTAGATAACCAATCTGCACGAGTGTAACCAAAAGCGCTACCAGTAATTTGGTTGGTACCAGCTTTAGTTACCGCACTAATTGTACCACCACCAGCTCTGCCTAAAGTTACATCGTATTGGTTGGTGACTACTTTAAATTCACGCACAGTTTCAATAGAGATTGAATATGGCGCACCACTTCTACTTGTTGTAGATCCGGCAGAAGTAGGGTTCTTTGCCGTCATCCCATCAATTGTAAAGTTTGTTGATGAACCTAGTTGACCAGAAATTCCTCCGCCGTTGCTTAATGGCGATAAATCTGTTAAACTAGAAAAATTACGACCGTTAATTGGCAATTGATTCATCGTTTTTGATGAAACTTCTGTAGAAGCACCAAACTGTTGAGATTTGTTTTTCAATCCATTACCATTAATTTCTACAGCTAATAAGGTTTGAGAACCTTCAGTCATTTTAATGTTTACTTTGGCTAAATCGCCTAAGTTTAGGTTGTAGCCAGAACGAGTTTGCTCGCCAAAACCAATATATGCTGCTTTTACTGTGTAAGGCCCACCTAATGGAAGTTCTTTAAAAGTATATGCGCCTTGATTATTTGTTCCGGTTTTAGTGGTAAAACCAGTAGATTCATTTCGAACCGTAATGGCAACACCCGGAATAGGTTTGTTCTGCTCATCGGTTACTACACCAGAAATTGATGCTTGTGTAGTTTGCGCAAATAAATTAGTATTGCTTACAAACAACAAAATGAAAAAAGAAAAATAGAGTAATCGTTTAATCATGATATGGGATATTTTGTTTGTCGCAAAAGTCCTTTCTAAAAATGAAGTTGATTACATTTTTTAGTTATCAAATTGTAAAGCGAATCATTGGTTTTGTACTTTAAACTAAGGTTATGTTAAGAAAGAATATAAATTATGTTAAGGATTTTTTAGCTCTCCTTTAAATCTAATTATTTGCTATTTTTGAAATAAAAAATTAAAGAATATGTACGAGATTTTAAAAAGTGCCCACTCTGGCTGGAGATATTTGGTTTTAGCATTATTGGTTTTTGCAGTTGTGCAAGCTTTATCTGGTTGGTTTGGTAAAAAAGCTTACACCGAAGGAAATAGAAAGCTCAATGTTTTTACTTTAATCAGCGCACACATTCAATTGGTATTTGGTGCGATATTGTATTTTTTAAGTCCGCTAACTAAAGGGCCAATGAGCGATCCAATTTACCGCCATTGGAAAGTAGAACACATTAGCATCATGATTATTGCCATTGTATTAATCACAATTGGTAATGCCAAATCTAAAAAAGTAACAGATTCAGTTGCTAAACATAAAAACATTGCTGTGTTTTTCGGCGTTGCTTTAGTTTTATTAATTGTTGGTATTTTTATGATTGTTAAAACTGGGCAGATTGCTTCGTTTTTTGGAATGTCTTAATTTTAATAAAAAGTTTAAAATATTTTGATTTCTTAACTTTTTGTATATTTTTGCTGCACAATGATTAGCAATAAAACAAACACTTGGCAATGGCGTGGTTATTCTGAAAAGAGTTTCGTCGTAGCTTTGTGCACATTATAGTTTATCAACCTAAACTTAAACCACATTTAAAAACCCGACGTAACCACACGCCGGGTTTTTTTATTTATAAATTAATTCGTCATTGCGAGCAAAGCGAAGCCTGCCTACCGCAGGCAATCTTAATATAAGACCCTTCGACTTCGCTCAGGATGACAAAAAGCAAAATAAATGAAAGAAGATATTAAATCTAATTTAGGCACTCCCTCCCTTCTGGGGAGGGTTGGGGTGGGGCTGTACAACATACAATCACACACCAAAAAGCGATTAGCAGACACTACAACGCCAGTTAGCATTTACTTACGCCTGCGTGATGTTTTTCCAAACACTATTTTACTCGAAAGTTCGGATTACCACAGTCGGGAAAATGCAACAAGTTACGTTTGTGCCGAGCCAGTGGCTGGTATAATTTTGCAAGATGGATTGTTACAGACTTATTATCCTGATGGTACAAAAGACAGCAAAACCGAATTTGTATTAACCGAAGAGATTGCAGCTTTTAAAACAAAGTTTAATCCGCTAAAACAAACCAAAGAAAAACATATCTCAACTGGTTTGTTTGGATATTTTACATGGAACGCCGTTCAGCATTTTGAGGATATAAAATTTACTTCGGCTACGCCAGATGAAGATAAAATTCCGATAATGCAATATCATGTGTACAGATATATCATCGCGATAGACCACTTTAAGAACGAAATAACTTTGGTTAAAAATGTTTTTAATGAAGATGAAAATGAAGATTTATCGAAAATTGAATACATCATCCAAAATAAAAACTTCCCTGAATACAGTTTTAAAACTAACGGTGATGAGCAATCTAATTTAACCGATCAAGGTTTTATGGACATTGTAGAGCAAATGAAAAAGCACATTTACCGTGGCGATGTTTTTCAAATTGTACCATCAAGAGCTTTTAGTCAGTCTTTTCTGGGTGATGAATTTAATGTTTACCGTTGTTTACGTTCCATCAATCCATCTCCATATTTATTTTATTTTGATTATGGAAGTTTTAAACTCTTTGGCTCATCGCCAGAAGCACAAATTACAATTAACAATAATGTAGCAAACATTTTCCCTATTGCTGGTACATTTAAACGTACTGGAAACGATGAGGAAGATGTAGCTTTAGCCAAAAAGCTAGAAGAAGATCCAAAAGAAAGTGCAGAACATGTAATGTTGGTAGATTTGGCTAGAAATGATTTAAGCAGACATTGCAGCGCTGTTGAGGTTAAATCTTTTAAAGAAGTTCAATATTATTCGCATTTAATACATTTGGTTTCTAAAGTAAGCGGAAACTTAAAGGAAAATGTAAGTGCTTTTAAAGTAGTTGCAGATACCTATCCAGCCGGAACATTAAGCGGTGCGCCAAAATATAAGGCTATGCAATTGATAGATCAATATGAGAAATTAGGCCGTAATTTTTACGCAGGGGCGATAGGTTACATGGGCTTTAACGAAGATTTTAACCATGCTATTATGATTAGAACTTTTATGAGCAAAAATAACCATTTACATTACCGAGCAGGTGCAGGAATTGTAGCAGATTCTATCGCCGAAAATGAATTAAACGAAGTAAATAACAAAATAGCGGCATTGCGTAAGGCAATTGTAATGGGAGAGGAAATCTAGTTTCCAGTCAACAGTTTTCAGTTGGGAGCTTTGTAATATGTGGATAATAATGCTTATCGGTGAAATCATTTTAATCAGTGAAATCAACCGCGAAGCGATAGGATATAAAAATGAAAAGAGAAGATAACAAAGGGACAATTTTAGTAATAGATAACTACGATAGCTTTACCTATAATTTAGTGCATTTAATTAACGAATTAGGTTATGAAGCTGTGGTATGGAGAAATGATAAATTCGCAATTGAAGATGTGGAGGCTTTTGATAAAATTTTGTTATCGCCCGGACCAGGCATACCAGAAGAAGCTGGGCTACTGTTGGAGGTAATAAAAACCTATGCACCAACAAAAAGTATCATGGGCGTATGTTTAGGTCAGCAGGCAATTGCTGAAGTTTTTGGCGGAAGTTTATTAAATTTGGGTAGACCAATGCATGGCATTGCAACACCAATTACTGTTTTAGATGAAAATGATGCTGCTTTTAAAGGATGTGTTGCACCAATTGAAGTTGGCCGCTACCACTCATGGGTGGTTAATCCTGCAGATTTACCAGCAAGCCTAACTGTTACTGCAATTGATGGCGATGGCCAAATTATGGCATTAAGACACAAAGAGTTCGATGTTTGTGGTGTACAATTTCACCCAGAAAGTGTACTTACACCAGATGGAAAACAAATGATGAAGAATTGGTTAACCCCCCAACCCCCTGAAGGGGGAGTTGAAAACCTAAAATAACTATGATGCAAAAAGATATGAAAACTGGAACGGAAAAGTCCCCTTTAGGGGATTTAGGGGTTCTAGGTAAAATAGTTTCCCGTAAATTAGAAGAAGTTGCCGAGGCAAAACAAAAAGTTTCGGTTGCTGAGTTAGAAGCTAACCCAAATTTTGATAGAAAACCATTAGTTTTTAAGGATTTTTTATTGGATAAAGGTAGAACGGGAATTATCTCTGAATTTAAAAGGCGTTCGCCATCTAAAGGTTTAATCAACGGCACAGCCGATGTTGCACAAGTTACACAAGCTTACAATTTAGCTGGTGCTTCTGCCATTTCAGTGTTAACAGATACTGATTTTTTTGGTGGCAAAGCCGATGATTTGCTGAAAGCCAGAGCGGTAAATCAAATTCCTATTTTGCGTAAAGATTTTATGATTGATGAATACCAAATTTTGGAAGCCAAAGCTTGGGGTGCAGATATTATTTTATTGATTGCTTCTATATTAACGCCGAAGCAAATTGTAGATTTTGGCAAGTTGGCGCAAAGTTTAGGCTTGAGTGTTTTGTTAGAAGTACATGATTTAGCAGAGCTGGAAAGATCAATTTGCCCACATTTGGATGCTATTGGTGTAAATAACAGAAATTTAGGAGATTTTACGGTAAACATTCAAACTTCATTCGATTTGGTAAATAAAATACCTGATGAGTTTTTAAAAATTTCTGAAAGTGCGATTGATAATCCACAAGTTATTAAAGAATTAAAAGCAGTTGGCTATAATGGTTTTTTAATCGGCGAAAATTTTATGAAAACTGATGATCCGGGTAAAGCGATAAAAGAATTTGTGGCACAACTATAATTTTACTAAATAGATAAATATAACTTAAAATGAAATATCTTCTTTTTGGTGATATATTTTAGAGATTATAATATATTCTTTTTCAATATAATAGAAGATGTAATAATCATTCCAGATTATTACAAATTGATTATTTAGGTTTGTTTTTCTTGCTAGTTTTGGAGTAATTAAAATTTTATTAAATCTGTTGAACAATGATTTAATAAATTTTTTAGAGTACAAATCAGACTGATTTCTTTCGTTATTAAAGATTACAATTCTATCAATATCTGCAAATGCAGCCTGAGAAATAATTAGTCTTTTAACCACGTATTATATTTTTCTTCGAAATCGTTTAAAGTATAGAAATTCCCCTTTTTTACATCTTCATTTGCACTTTCTATTTCTTTTTGCCATTTTTCTGATATAACAAAAACAGGGTCGCTTTTAGTTAAAATTGTGTCGATTGCAGCTAACAACTGTTCGTCATTAGTTTGCATGATTTTTTGCTGAATAATTTCTTTCAATTCTGATATACTCATAAATTAAAGTTAAGAAATTTTAATCAATTAATACATCAATATTTTTATCTAGCACTTTGATTAAATGTGTTCTTATTTAGTGTTGGTTGGAACTTTAAATTATTTCTACCACATGGTTAACATAGATAAAATTCTATGTAACCTATCTTTCTATGTGGTTATTTCTTAAAAGACTTTGCAACCCTAAATAATTGTACAAACCTAATTTAGCTAAACCTGATGGCAGTGAACACGTAGGGGCAACCCTCGCGGTTGACCTGTAGTAAAACGGACAGCAGGGCTGATTTTTTCGATTGATCACTGCAATTGCTTTTCAAAAAATGTTACCCTTAGGTTAAAGCTAATGCCAATTTAAAATGTTACTAATTTCTGATGATTAAAAATCTTACTTTTGTGCTTTAAAAAATAAAAAGTGGGTAAAGATAAGTTAAGAAAGTTTGCTGAAATTGATACTTTTCCGAATGTTTATCAATTACATTTAGGCAAGGTAATGAAGGGTAAATGGGCAAGCGAACATTTTAAAAATGAACAACCAATTGTGCTAGAGTTGGCTTGTGGTAAAGGTGAATATGCCGTTAATTTGGCTAAATTATTTCCAGAAAAAAATTTTATTGGCGTAGACTTAAAAGGCAATAGAATTTGGCGTGGAGCTAGAACTGGAGTTGATGAAGGCATTAAAAATTTAGCTTTTTTACGCATTCAGATTGAAGATATATTAGAGTATTTTGCAGCTGGAGAAGTAGACGAAATTTGGATCACTTTTGCAGACCCACAACCGCAAGAAAGTAGAGAGAAGAAAAGACTAACCTTCCCTGGGTTTTTAGAGAAATACAAGATTTTATTAAAAAATGGCGGTAAAGTAAATTTAAAAACTGATAACGATGGTTTGTACGATTATACTTGCGAAAAAGTTGATGAACATAAGCTAATCATCCATAAAAAAACCAATCATCTTTATCAATCTGAATTTGCGGATGAGGTTTTATCTATAAAAACACACTACGAAAGAATTTATTTGAAACACGATAAAAACATCAATTATATTCAATTTTCGTTTAGTTAATGAAAGATTCATTTTATGAACAAGTATTTGAAATTGCTCGTTTAATACCAGAAGGAAGAGTAACTTCTTATGGAGCAATTGCAAAAGCATTGGGTTCGGCTGGTTCGGCTCGGATGGTAGGTTATGCCATGAGTAATGCAGGAATTGCACACCCAAAAGTTCCGGCACATAGAGTGGTTAATGGCAGTGGTTTACTTACTGGCAAGTTTCATTTTTCGCCACCAGAACTAATGCAAGAGTTATTAGAAAATGAGGGTGTTATTGTAATTGATGATAGAGTAAAAAACTTTAAAACTGTATTTTGGAACCCGTTAGAAGAACTTATTTAACCTGCTTTTGGCTATAATTTGTTAATAAAAATACAACCAAAATTACAATACCTAAGCTAGATAAAAAGATTTGATCGACCTTATTATGCTTAAAATAGGTAAATGATGCTGTTGCTAAACCGAGTGCTACAAAAAACTCTATCAATCCATGAACTCTAAATGGTATAACCTTAAATAAGCCCCCCGAAAAGTTAGTGCAAATGGTAATTAAAAGGTGCAAGCCTGCCAATAAATAGGTAATTGTTTTTGCCACATCAGATAGAAAGAATATTTGAGGTGAAGCGAATAAAAAAATAACGGTAAGATAATCTAATACGGCATGTAACTTTGGAGAGATGACTTTCATAATTTTGCGTTTAATTTAAAACAACGAAACACATTAAAAAGATTTAATATATATTTATTATGGGAAATTTAGTAGAAGAGTTTAATGACTATCGTACAAAAATGAACGATAGAATTATGGAAACTGCGAATACAAATATCAAAAGATTTTTTGCCTTAGATACTACAACTTATGCAGATGGTGCTTTAAATGTAAAAACAAAAGAGATGCTGGGTTTGGTAGCATCAATGGTTTTACGTTGCGATGATTGTATAAAATATCACTTAGAAAAATGCCATAATGAAGGCGTTAATAATGCAGAAATAAATGAGGTATTTATGATTGCTAATTTAGTAGGCGGTTCAATTGTTATTCCGCATTACAGAAGAGCTGTTGAGTATTGGGACGAACTGAAAAATTTGGAGTTAAGAAAATAGCGTTTTGCAATAGAAAAATTCATTACGTTAATTTTTTGAGCCTCTCAATTTAGAAAGCAGCATAGACCAACCTTTAATAGTGCCATAATTCGCTGTTTTTTTAAACCTTATATTAATGAAAGCCTTTCTCTGCCTAGGCGGAGAAAGGCTTGAAATGTAAAGCAGTACGAGTTTATCATTTTCGCGCTAATATTTTTTCATAAAAAAAGAGCCGATTAAAAACCGACTCTCTCCTTCTATATACTTATTTAACCTCTTCCTGGTCTACCACCGCTACCTCTTTCGCCTCTACTTTCAGAACCACCTGAACTTCTTTGCGGTGCAGATTGCACACGTTCTGTTCTTTGTGGTTGAGAACGCTCAACACGTTGAGGTTGAGACTGAGATCTCTCCATACGTTGTGGCGCTTGTTGTTGACGCTCAACTTGTGGCTGAGGGCGTTCCATTCTTTGTTGCGGCACCTCTCTGCTTCGCTCTACCCTTTGTTGAGGTTGTGCTTCGCTTTGATTTCTTTCTACTCTTTGAGGCTGTCTATTGCTTTCTCCTCTTCTTTCGAAAGTACTTGGTCTTTGTCCAACTGCATTTCTATCTGCATTTGGCGTTACGCTAACTCTGCTATTTTCCCTAGATGGTGAACTGCTGTTCTCTCCTCTTCTCTCAAAAGTGCTTGGTCTTTGTCCAACTGTACCTCTGTCTGTATTTGGAGTTGCACCAACTCGGTTGTTATCTCTGCCTTGTACCGTATTCCCTTCTCCTCTTGATGGACGGTTTGAAACATTAGCATCACCTCTACCACTCACTCCGTTTCTATCACCTTGGTTAAAGCTTCCATTATTGCTACTTCCTCTTTCGCCTCTGCTTGTAGGCACACTACCATCTCTACTGGCAATTACACCTCGGTTAATGCTGCCTTGTACTGCATTTCTTGGCGCAGCTTGTGCGTTATTAACCGAACCTCTACTCGGACGAGGATTATAAATATTAACCGAATTGTTATCAATTCTCGACGCACCTGGTCTGCTGCTTCTATTTACATTGTAAACAGTTACATTTTGGTTAGTATGTCTTCTAATATCATCAACTCGTGGCCCAGTATAATAGGTTCTATTGTTACGAACATAAGTGTTGTTAATAATTACCGTATTTTGGATATATACCCTGTTTCTACCATAATTGTAACGTGGGAAGTTATTGACATAGATGTTGTTGTACGGAATAAAATTCCAGCACATATCTGGCACTCTATATCCTCCTCTGCCAATATTTATTCCGATGTTAATGCTTGGTCCTAAAGGCGCCCAACCATAATTTCCACCGCCGCTTCTCCAACTTACCCAAGCTGGTCCCCAAACGGTATCTGGTAACCAAACCCAGTTATTGTAACGGTTGTAAACCCAACGGCCATAATGGAAAGGAGCCCATCCCCATTCGTAATTACTTACCCAAGTATTTCCGTACTCTGTCATAGCCCATCTACCATTGCTGTAATATGGCCTAAACTCATTTTGGTCTACATCCGGACGCCAAACATATCCATATTGCGGATCTTGAATCCAAGTTCCGTAGGGAGAAAGTTCATCGTAAAACGATTGTAGTGAAACGTCTTCTTGCTGTGCTTTTGCTGTTTGTGTGGTTCCAACGAAAAGGAGCATGAGACCTACCAGCATTGCTGGCAATTTGATCATGGTTTTCATTTTGTGTGTGTTTTAAATTTATAATTAACCTAACGCTTTGTGTATATCAATTTGAACACCATTTTTTTAAAAGGATTAATCGTAAAACCATAATGTTTATCAATTACCTGTTTTAACGCATTTCTTGACAATTAAGTGTTTTATAATGCTAAATAAACAACTCCGTTAATGTGTAAAAAATAAGTCGGGCAGAACTAAATTTGCTACAATTTACAAAACCCATTAAAACAATTTTGCTATACAACTGTTTGGCAAAACCTTTACTAAATTTTAAAAGCATTACTTATAAGCTTAAAACCTTACTTTTGTAGCTTAATTTATTGCTATGCAAAGAGGCACCTTGTTTTTAATACCCGTACCATTGGCAGAAAATGCCGAAAATAAATCTTACACTCCCTTTTTAATTGACACCATTAATGTAATTAAAACCTACATTGTTGAAAATGAGAAAACAGCTCGTAAGTTTTTAAAGGAGGCTGGGTTAAAAACACCACAAAGTGAATTGTTGATCCATGATTTTGGCAAACATAAGCGTGGAAACTCTTTGGTACCCTACTTTACGCAATTAATGTCTGGTATAGATGTGGGTTTAATGAGTGAGGCCGGTTGCCCTGGCGTTGCAGATCCAGGTGCAGAAATTGTTGCCGAAGCCCACAAACGTGGGATTAAAGTTGTTCCTTTAGTTGGCCCTAATTCGATGATACAAGCTTTAATGGCCTCTGGTTTTAGCGGACAAAGTTTTACTTTTCATGGTTATTTGCCAATTGATAAAACTGATAGGGCAAAAAGGATTAAGGAATTAGAAGCGCTATCTCTAAAAAATAAACAAACACAGTTGTTTATGGAAACACCTTTTAGAAACAACCATTTGTTTGAAGATGTATTAAAAAACTGCAGTGGTAGCACTCAGCTTTGTGTGGCTTGTAATATTAACGGTGAAAATGAATTTATTAAAACCATGACTGTTGGCGCTTGGAAAGGCGAAAGAATTGATCTACACAAAAAGCCAACTGTGTTTTTGATTTATAAAGGGTAATGGGTTGTAATTCTCTGTTGTATTAAGGAAATTTGATTTGGTAAAAGACTTTTAACTCGCTTTGTCATCCAGATCCGCCGCGGCGGAGAAGGATCTCTACAATAAATTTACAAAGGAGATTCCTCGGAATGACAAAGATTATTATTGTAATACTAATTTAAGCGTTGGCGGTGACGCCAACGTTGGAGTTTTCTCATGTTGGCCTCCCGCCAACATTTTAACAATCTTTGCTTAATAACATTGAGCGCTTGCTTGCATCAGCTTGTTACTCGAAGACTTATCGATACATATTTTTCTGCTCAATAAATTCTAACACCGCATCTGGCGTGAAGAATTGAACATTCTTTTTATCTTTTATCGCTTTGCGGATAAATGTTGATGAGATTTCCATTTCTGGTGTATCAGTAAATGTAATTGATGGATGATTTTGCCATTCGCTAACATCTGCACCTGGGCGAGGATAAACGTAAATATGATAATCTTGCAAAAGCAGCTCGTAGTTTTTCCATTTTTTTAGCGATACTAGATTATCCGCTCCCATGATGAGCACAAACTCCTTTTCTGGGTAACGTTCGTGTAGGTACGTAAGCGTATCTATGGTGTATGATGGTTGTGGAAGCTTAAACTCAATATCGCTAACTTTTATTTGAGGTGCATTTTCTGTAGCAAGTTTAGCCATTTCTAAACGATCGTACATGTTAGCTAAGCCGCTTTTAAGCTTTAATGGATTGTGCGGTGAAACCACCAACCAAACTTCTTTTAACCCACTAAAAGTTGCCATATAATTGGCAATAACTAAGTGCCCTATATGAATTGGATTAAAAGAACCGAAAAAGAGGCCTGTTTTCAGTTTTCGGTTTTCAGTTTTCAGTTCTTGTGTCCTAATTAACATTTTTAAAATTTTCAGTTTACAATAAACTATAAAACTCCGTATTTTTCAGGATGATTAATCATGTGGTTAAGTAGCCTTCCAACTTCTTCACTTTGCCCAACCAGCTCATTATATTTATCTAGTGAAATATAAGTACATGATAAAGCAAATTTAAGCCAACCTTTTGTTTCGCTATTTTCCATATCACTATCGGTTAGTTTGCTAATAAAATGAGCTTTATATCTTCGTTTTCTGTAAGCCTCAACCAAGCATATGTTTGTAGACCTTGATGACCGTCTAATTTGATCTGTCAATGAGTACATTTCTTCTTTTGGAAAAAATTTACTCAACTCAAAAATTGACATCGCTAAATCAAATGATTTTTTGTAAACTAGAAGATCGTTGAAATCACCCATAAAAATCAATGTTTTATTAAATATATAGGTTATGAATCCATAACTGAGAACAGAAAATTGTTAACTGCCAACTGAAAGAAATTCTCCAATAATCTTTTCTGCCTCGGCACAAGCAGTTTCTAAATCATAGTTTTTTAGAACAATATCAAACTTATCTGCATATAAAAGTTCCTTCTCTGCCTTTACAAAACGCTCTTGCAATTTTTCTTGGCTATCAGTTCCTCTACCCGTTAAACGTTCTTTTAATACCTCCAACGATGGTGGTTGTACAAAAATAGCCAGAGCATCATCTTCATATTTTCTTTTTAAACGTAATCCACCTTCTACATCAATATCAAAAATTACATGCTTGCCTTCATCCCAAATACGTTGTATTTCTGAACGTAAGGTACCGTAAAAAGTACCTGAATAAACCTCTTCAAATTCTACAAACTCTTGGTGAGCAATCTTATGCAAAAAGTCTTCCTTACTTATAAAATAATAATCGTTTTCATGAGTTTCACTTCCTCTTAATTCGCGGGTAGTAGCCGAAATAGAAAAACTTAAAGAGGGAAATTTCTTTAATAAATGTCTAACAATAGTGGTTTTACCAGCTCCTGATGGTGCAGAAAATATAATGAGTTTGCCTTGCATAATATGTGTTTTGCGTTGGGCGTTCTGCGTTGGGCGCTTATCGCCTAACGCTTATCGCTACAACACATTCAATAACTGTTCTTTAATTTTTTCTAATTCTTCTTTCATTCCCACAACCAACTGCTGTATATGGGCATCATTAGCTTTTGCACCCATGGTATTTATTTCTCTACCAATTTCTTGAGAGATAAAACCTAGTTTTTTACCGTTGGCATCTTTGCTTTTTAAAGTCTCCATAAAATAATCACAGTGACTTTTTAAGCGGGTTTTTTCTTCGGTAATGTCTAATTTATCAATATAATAAATCAGCTCTTGCTCTAAACGGTTTTGATCGTAGTTTACTTTACCAACCGTTTCTTCTAAAAACTGTAACAATCTTGCCTTAACCTGTGGTACCCTTAAAGGTGCAAGTTTGTCTATTTCGGCAAAAAAATCTAAAATGTTCTGGATACGAAGTTCTAAATCGGTTCTTAAAACTTTACCTTCATCTGCCCTAAACTGATTAAAATTACTTAATGCTTTTAAAAAAGTTTCCTGCAAAACATTCCATTCATTCTCATCAGCCTGTTCTTCTGTATAAGTAATAACTTCTGGAAAAGTTAACACAGTTTGTAGTAAGTTAGCTGCATTTGGCGCTCCTAATGAAGCATTGATTTCTTCTAACTGTTTGTAATATTTTGTTAATAGTTTAGTATTTATGGTAGCGCCTTTTTGGGTGTCGTCGCTACGTTCAATGTTTATTGATACATTAACTTTGCCACGCTCAATATCTTTACTACAAACATTGCGCAATAAAAGCTCCTTATCTGAATATGCTCTCGGTAATTTTAAATTTAACTCTAAAAATTTTGAGTTTAGAGATTTGATCTCTACGGCAAACTTAACGTTTTCATAATCAGTAGCCGCCAAGCCAAAGCCTGTCATTGATTTTATCATGTGCAAAGATAGCAAAAAAGGTAGAGGGTTAAAAGGCAAAAGGTTTAAGGCTTAGCATACCCCATATTACGCATGCTTTATCATGGCTTCTTCCATTAAATCGAACACTTTTTGTTTCAGCATTGGTAAATCATCCAATGTTAACCCTTTTACATCCACAGGGGTGATAAAAACAGTTTTAATAATACCTGGGCGTGCTTTTAAAGGATTTATTCTTGGCAATAATGTGCTGTTATTAATCATTACAAAAGGCATTAAAGTGGTCTGCGTTTCAATGGCAATTCTAAAAGCGCCGTCGTAAAATTCACTCAAATGCTGGTTTGTTTTATTCATTGTTCCTTCCGGGAAAATGAGAATCGATTCACCTTTGACTAAATCTTCTTTTAGCGCATTTACCGATTGCGCTCTACTTTCTTTACTACTCCGATCAATTAAAACAACAATTCGTTTGTAAATTAGCCCGAACACGGGGATTTTAGTCATTTCTACTTTACCTAGCGGACTAAAATATTGCGGAATGCTTAAACAAACCGCAATTGCGTCTAAGTAAGATCCGTGATTACCTACGTAAATATGAGGAAGGTTTTGGTTGATGATGTGCTGATTAATGGTTTTTACCCAAAAGAAAGTTGGGATACTAAAGCCAAAAGCCCAACAGCGCAAAAAAAATAAAATGATCTTTTTAGTCGTATGTTGATTAAATACCGCCGAAGCAATTAAAACTAGCGGCAGCACAATAAGCATTAGTCCAATAAAAATTAACGCAGCATATAAAAGATACAATGCGGTTAAAACTTTCCTCATCAATTAACGTTTTTTAACTTAAATCAATAGTAAACAATCCTTAAGTTTACAAAATTAAAATCTAACTCTGTATTGAGATGACTCGATTAACTCTTTTATTCATCTTTTTTGCTTCTATTTTTGTTGCTTCGCCAGTTTTAGCACAAGAATTTATGCTAAACGGAGCTATTTTAGAAAACGGAGCTAAAATTAGATTGGCATTAGCTGAAGTTTACAATACACGAAATAAATACAGTGTAGGCAGTAATGATATGGGCATATTTCAAATTAGAGCAAAAGTTGGAGATACCTTAATTATATCAAAAAGAGGTTTTAGAGATAAAACAGTAGTTATAACAGAAACAAAAGATGTTATTGTAAATTTAACTAGAAGTGAAACTACCTTAAACGAGGTGGTTATTAATGGACAAAGTAAAAAGCAAACCTTAGACGCCATTAGACAAGACTTTAGAAATAAAGGGTCATATTATGCCGGCAAGCCGCCTTTACTTTCCTATTTTTTTACACCATTAACCGCTTTGTACGAATTGATTGGTCGCACGCCTAATAATGCTCGCCGATTTAATAAAATGTATGTTACCGAATTACAAAATAATGAGGTAGACCAGCTTTTTAATAAATCAACCATTAATAAAAATACTGGTTTAGAGGGAAAAGAGCTTGAAAATTTTATGGTTAATTATCGCCCTGATTACGATAAAGCCAAAAACTGGACGGTTTATGATGCCACAAAGTGGATAAAGGATTCGTATAAGGAATACACAGATACGTTGAAGAAAAATTAGTCTGTTTTCAACTTACAGTTCTGAACCCAAAACTGGTAAATATTAATTACTAATTAAATCGCTAGCGACTCACAAGCCTTTTCTGCAGCTAACTTTTCTGCGTTTTTCTTATTGTAGTCTCTGCCTATTCCATGGTTTTCACTATCAACAATAGCATGTACGGTAAAGAGCTTAGCGCTTTCGCCTTCGCCATTTTGCACCATATCAAAAGAAATATCCTTACCATGGCGTTGGCACCATTCTATCAATTTACTTTTGAAATTGGTTTCCGTCATTTCTAAAGTATGGATATCAATGTAAGGTTTTACAATGCGTTTAAGTAGGAAGTTTTTGGTAAAGTTGTAGCCCTTATCGAGATAAATGGCACCAATTAAAGCTTCAAAAGCATCACCCAGCATAGAGTGATGTTTGCTTTGTACGCTAACTGTTTTTTGATCGAATACTATCAACTGATCGAAACCCATTTTGCGAGCTAGTTGATTTAGATTAGCTCTATTTACAATTTTTGAGCGCATTTCTGTTAAAAAGCCTTCTTCCTTGTAAGGATAGCTTTTAAACAACAGCTCTGCAATTACAGATCCTAAAATGGCATCACCTAAAAATTCTAATCTTTCGTTACTGCTTCTACTTCCGTTTTTTAAAACTTTTGCCACAGAGCGATGTCTGAAAGCCATTCTGTACAGCACGACATTACCGGGTACAAAACCCAGTATATTTTTGAGTTTTACAACAAACTCTTTGTGCGGTGATAAATAAAGCTTATATAAATCGAAAAATGGCATTAATTTAATCTACAAAAAATAAGGTATAAAAGTAAATCTAATATACAATCAAATATCAACAAAGATAGTTTTTTAGATTAACCTTCGTATTTTTTGAAAATTACGGATGCATTGTGACCACCGAAACCAAAAGTATTACTTTGAGCAGCACGAATTACGCGTTTTTGAGCTTTATTGAATGTAAAATTCAATTTCGGATCAAATTCAGGATCGTCAGTAAAGTGATTAATTGTTGGTGGAACGATGTCATTTTTAACCGCTAAAATTGTAGCAATAGCTTCAATAGCACCCGCTGCACCCAATAAGTGACCAGTCATCGATTTAGTAGAACTGATATTTAATTTATAAGCATCTTCGCCAAATAAATCTACAATCGCTCTGCTTTCGCTAACATCACCAAGAGGTGTTGAAGTACCGTGAACATTGATATAATCAATATCAGCAGTGGTTAATTTTGCATCACGTAAGGCATTAGCCATAACTAATCTTGCGCCCAAACCTTGAGGGTGTGGTGCTGTAATGTGATTTGCATCAGCACTCATACCTCCACCTACAATTTCTGCATAGATTTTGGCACCACGTGCTTTCGCATGCTCTAATTCTTCTAAAATAATTGTACCTGCACCTTCACCAGCAACAAAGCCTTCGCGGTCTTTATCAAATGGTCTCGAAGCAGTTTTTGGATCATCATTTCTTGTCGAAAGGGCATGCATTGCGTTAAATCCACCAATTCCAGCTTCGTTAATAATGGCTTCAGAACCACCACTAATAATGATGTCAGCTATATCCAAACGAATATAGTTAAAAGCATCAATCATAGCGTTTGTTGCAGATGCACATGCCGAAACAGTAGAAAAGTTTGGACCACGTAAACCATATTTCATTGAAATATGACCTGGAGCAATGTCAATAATTACTTTTGGAATAAAGAAAGGATTAATACGAGGCGTACCATCACCCAAAAAGAAATTTTTCATCTCTTCTTGAAAAGTTTTAAATCCGCCAATGCCTGAGCCCCAAATTACACCAACTCGGTTGGTATCAATTTTTTCCCAATCATAGCCACCATCTTTTACAGCTTCAGCTGTAGAGACAAGGGCATATTGTACAAAAGGGTCTAACTTACGAGCCTCTTTTTTGTCCAAATGATCTTCTGCATTGAAATTTTTAAGCTCACACGCGAATTTTGTCTTGAACTTTTCAGTATCAAAACCGGTAATTGGTCCAGCGCCGCTCACACCATTGATCAATCCTTCCCAAAATTCTTGGGTTGTATTACCAATTGGAGTGAGCGCACCTAAACCTGTAACTACTACTCTTTTTAGTTCCATTTATAAGTATTGTACGTAAAGCGTATTTACTACTTAACGTTTTTTTCTAAATAAGCAACTGCTTGACCTACAGTACCGATAGTTTCAGCCTGATCATCAGGAATTGCAACGTTGAATTCTTTTTCGAATTCCATAATCAATTCTACAGTATCCAAAGAATCTGCACCTAAGTCGTTAGTGAAAGACGCTTCTGGCGTAACTTCGCTTTCATCAACACCTAGTTTTTCTACGATAATAGCCTTAACTCTTGAAGCAATATCAGACATAATTTTATAATTTAATGGTTAAATAATTCTGTGCAAAGAAAAATAAAATTTGAACAAATTCAAATGTTTTTATTTCTCAATCAATTTTAATCTTTTTATTTCAAACTTTATGTAAAATTAGTTTTATAATTTCGTAATTCTAAAAAAATATTTCGATTTGAATAAAACTTACCTAAAACTATCGTTAGACCTTGATTTTGTTTTAATAGCCATAACAGCTGCTGCAAAGGATTATATCCTTTGCCATAAAATAAACAAAGCATTAGAATTTGATTTCGAAAAGACTGATGATCACGAGGTTTACTATAATATTGACGAAGATCCTTTGGCATTTTCTAAGTTTTATTATTTTGTTGAGCAAGGCGAAATTGAATATTATTTAGTAAACAACAGAAATCCAGAAGGGTTTTTAATTCCTGAAATGAATAAGGTAGATTTTTTTATCATAATTCATCAATATATTGATAAAGAAGATCTCAATTTTATTTTAACCAGATTAAACAAACTACCTGATATTCAGGTAGCTGCACAAATAAATCCGCTTAAACTAAAATCGAAAGAGAATTTAGTAATGTAAATTTTATATTGTTAGTGTAGTAAATACACTATATTTGAATCTTATATCAAACTGAAAATAATTTAAACAAAAAGATAAAACAGCGCTGTTTTATATTAATTCGAGCTTTTTGATTTTATCTTCAATAAACAAAATAATAAATGAAACCTTTTCATTCAAGAACTAAAATTGTAGCCACATTAGGCCCTGCATCTGCTAAGCCAGATGTTTTATACAGTATGTTTAACGCTGGATTAGATGTTTGTCGATTAAATTTCTCTCATGGATCACAAGCAGATCATCAAGAAGTTTTAGATACTATTCGCAGCATCAACAAAAAATACAATTACAATGTTGGTATACTAGCAGATTTACAAGGCCCAAAAATTAGAATTGGAACCGTTAAAGATGGTGGTATTCACTTAGTTAACGGAGCAAAAACTGTAATTACTACACAAGAATGTGTGGGTAACGAAGAGCGTATTTACATTACTTACGAAAACTTTCCACAAGATGTGAAAGCAGGAGAAATTATCCTTTTAGATGATGGTAAACTGCAAATGCGTGTAATTGAAACCAATTACAAAGATGAAGTTGTATGTGAAATTGTACATGGTGGTATTTTAACTTCTAGAAAAGGAGTAAACTTACCAAATACTAAAGTTTCTATTCCTTCTTTAACCCCTGAAGATAGAAATAACTTAGAATTTGTTTTAGAAAATGATGTAGAATGGATTGGTTTATCTTTTGTACGTAACGCCGAAGATATTATCGAGTTAAAAGATATCATTAAAGCTAGAGGCAAAACAGCGAGAGTTGTTGCAAAAATTGAAAAACCAGAAGCAATTGCAAATATCGACGAAATTATTGCTGTTTCTGATGCAATTATGGTTGCTCGTGGAGATCTTGGGGTAGAAATGCCGATGGAAGAAGTGCCTTTGTTGCAAAAAATGATTGTTAAAAAATGTAGAGCAGCTTCTAAACCTGTAATTATTGCGACACAAATGCTAGAAAGCATGATCACTACTCCTCGCCCAACACGTGCAGAGGTAAATGATGTAGCTAACTCAGTATTAGATGGCGCTGATGCAGTAATGTTAAGTGGCGAAACTTCAGTTGGCGAATTTCCTTTGATCGTTATCGAAACGATGCAAAAAATCATCAATAACATTGAAGAGAACAATTATTCTTTTCACGTAGAAAAATACTTAAACAAAAGCTCTAAAAGCTTTTTAAGCGATGCTGTTTGCGATTCGGCTTGTTTCTTAGCTAAACAAACTAATGCGGTAGGTATTGTTTCTATGACATCAAGCGGTTATACTGCTTTCGAATTATCTAGTCATAGGCCACAAGCACCAATTTTTATTTTTACAAGTAATAAAACTATTTTAAATACTTTAAGCTTAATTTGGGGTGTTAGAGGGTTTTTCTACGATAAATTTGAAACTACTGATGATACTATTGCTGATGTAAATGATGTGTTGAAAAAGAATAAATTAATTAAAAAAGGTGACATCATTATCAATTCTGCTTCTATTCCATTGCAAGCAAAAGGTAAAACTAATATGATTAAAGTTACCGTTGTAGAATAAGATTATAACTAAAAGTTAATTAAATCTGCCCTTGCGAAAGCTTGGGCATTTTTTGTTTAACCCTGTTGCTTTTAATACGTTTTTATTTTGAAATACAACTATTTAGCCGTATTTTACAACAAATCAAACTCTCTAAATATGGATGAATTTATGAACATTACCGTACTTTGGTTCATTGTAGGATTTATATTTTTTCTACTTGAATTTATTGTACCTGGCTTTATTTTATTCTTTTTTGGCATTGCCGCATGGCTAGTGGCTATACTCACTCTTTTTACGGATATAGGCTTAAATACCCAGCTGATTATTTTTTTAATAACTGCAATTGTTAGTGTAATTCTTTTAAGAAAGGTATTAAAAGACAAACTAGGCATGTACAGAGAAGGTCCGCGTGTGCTCGAAGATGAATATATAGGCAAAATTGCATTAGCAGAAACAGCAATAACACCTCAAGACAATGGCAAGGTAGAATTTAAAGGCGCCAGCTGGGATGCCAAATCTGATGACTACATTGTCCCTGGACAAAAAGTACAAATTATCGAAACCAGAAGTATCTTATTAATTGTAAAACAAATCTAAAACTATGACGTCATCAACAATTATTTTAATCGTATTAATATTATTTGTATTAGTAGCTTTCTTATCTACTTTTAAAGTTGTACCACAGAGATCCGTTTTTATTGTAGAACGATTAGGTAAATATAGCCGTACGCTCGAAGCAGGCTTCCATATTCTTATTCCTTTTATTGATAAAATTGCTTACAAGCAAAACCTAAAAGAACAAGCTATTGATGTAGCCTCACAAATTTGTATTACTAAAGATAACATTGCTGTAGAGGTTGATGGTATTTTGTACTTGCAGGTAATGGATCCTCAAAAAGCTTCTTACGGAATTGATAATTATCGCTTTGCAGTAATACAAATTTCTCAAACCACCATGAGAAGTGTAATTGGCCGTATGGAGCTTGATAAAACCTTTGAAGAGCGTGAAACTGTAAATGGAACCATTGTTAGTGCTGTAGACAAAGCGAGTGAGCCTTGGGGCATAAAAGTATCTCGTTACGAGGTAAAAAATATTTCACCACCACAAAGCATTAGAGATGCGATGGAGAAACAAATGCGTGCCGAAAGAGAAAAAAGAGCGATGATTGCAGAATCTGAGGGTGATAAACAAGCAAAAATTAACCGTGCAGAAGGTGATAAACAAGAAATGATTGCCAGATCTGAAGGTGAAAAACAGCGTAAAATTAACGAGGCGAGTGGTACTGCATCAGAAATTGAAATGGTTGCCATAGCAACATCAAAAGGTATTACAGAAATTGCTAAATCTATAAATGCAGAAGGCGGTATGAATGCGGTTAATTTACGTGTTGCCGAGCAATATTTAAATGAGTTTGGTAAATTGGCTAAAACCAACAATACCATGATAGTACCTGCAGATTTATCTGATATTGCCGGCGTAATTTCTAGTATAACTTCTGTAATGAATAAAACTACTCAAGTATTACCAACTACAATTATACCAGCTAAAAAATAGCTATTTGAAATTCAAAGAGTTGATTAAAGCTATTTATTCAACTCTTAATTTTCCCTAAAAATAACAGATTGTTAATAGCAAACATTTTGCATAAATTTGAGTTAGTTTCGAGATATATATATATCCATGGAAAAAAGTAAAAAATCATTTGATAAAGCTGAATTAGATCTTTTAAAGGAAGGATTAAACCGTAGTTATAAAGAACGCTTTGAAATGGCAACGCTGCTTTATAAAATTCAGAAAACGATGAGCAAGGCAACTATTACTCATAAACCGTTTATAAGCAAATAGTTTGTGGATATATTTGATGAGGAAATTTTAAATTTCTGGAAAGCTCTTGAAGAATTTAATGTTAAATATATTTTAGTCGGGGGTTATGCCATAAACTTACATGGCTATCAACGATTTACAGGAGATTTAGACATTTGGCTTAAGGATGATTTAGAGAAAAGAAAAGCCTTACGCAGCGCTTCATAAAATGCGGAATGGGAAACTATCCAATGATCGATTATATGCAATTTATTCCTGGATGGACTGATTTTCATCTAAATAATGGGCTGAGATTAGACATACTCATCAACATGAAAGGACTTGAAGGTTACACTTTCGATGAATGTTTAGAAATGGCCTCAGTTGCCAATATCGAAGATGCTAATATCCCATTCCTCCACATCAATCAATTAATCCAAAATAAAAAGATTGTAAATAGACCAAAAGACCAACTTGATGTATTAGCACTTGAGCAAATACGAAATTTGAGAGCTAATTCTTAAAGATTAATTACACCCTAATTTTACGATTAAATTACTGAATATAATTCATTCTTGGATCAATGTAATGATGCGTAAGTACTCAAAAATTTATGCAGATAAATTGCAAATAGACTACTTTAATAATTCTATTCTGTATTATTACTAATACGATAAAATGCAAATGGCTAAAAGATATTAATTTTAGGCTTAATGAAAATTAAAGTATATGAATAAATATCTACTTACCCTTGCTGGTTTATCTTTTTTGGTATCAGCAAATGCCCAAGTAAGCATTACTGCCCAAGATTACGAAAGAGCAGAAAGCTTTATGAGCTATAACACAGAAAAATATATTGATGGCACACCCGGCAGAATAAACTGGTTAGCTAACGATCAATTCTGGTTTACCGTAAAAATTCAAACCGGAACAGAAACCTATTTAATCGACCCTGCAAAGAAAACTAAAACACTCACAACCGAATACAAAGAAACGGCATCAACAGGCGGAAGACGTTTCGGGAATAGAAATGAAGTTTTATCGCCCGATGGCAAAAAAGCTGTTTTTATTAAAGATTGGAACTTATACGTAAGGGATGTTGAAAGTAAAAAAGAAACTCAATTAACCACTGATGGCATAAAAAATTACGGTTACGCTACTGATAATGCTGGCTGGACAATGAGTGATGGCCCAATTGTTAGATGGTCTCCTGATTCTAAAAAAATTGCTACTTTTCAGCAAGATCAACGCGAAGTGAGCGATATGTATTTGGTTACAACAAACGTTGGTGCTCCGGTTTTAGAAGCTTGGAAATATCCTTTGCCAGGCGATAAAGTTATCCCGACGATTAGAAGGGTGATTATTGATGTAGAGAATACAAAAGTAATCAGTTTAAACATTCCTGCAGATCCACATCGTGCTAGTTTAAGTGATGATATTGCAAGCAGCGGCACTTTTGATGACATTGATTGGAAAGCTGACGGCTCAGAAATGGCTTTTTTATCCACTTCTAGAGATCATAAAAATTCTAAGTTTCGTATTGCAGATGCAACAACCGGAACCGTTAGAGAAGTTTTTGAAGAAACCGTTAAGACGCAGTTCGAATCTGGTAGAGGAGCAATTAACTGGCGTTATTTACCGAATACAAAAGAAATTTTGTGGTATTCTGAACGTGATAACTGGGGCCACATGTACTTATATGATTCGCAAAGTGGCAAATTAAAAAATCAGATTACCAAAGGCGATTGGTTAGTAACGCGTTTACTTAGGGTTGATGAAAAAAATCGATTACTTTATTTTATGGGTTGTGGTAGAGAAGCCGGCAATCCATACTTCCAATACTTATACAAAATTGGTTTTGATGGAAAAGGCTTAACATTGTTAACTCCAGAACAGGGTAATCACAGCATTGCATTTTCTCCATCAGGTAATAATTTTATCGATACTTACTCGCAGCCAAATATACCTGCAGTAATGAATTACAGAACTTTAGCAGGTAAATTAATTACTGAAGTTGGTAAAACCGATGTTTCGAGATTAGCTGCTACAGGTTGGAAAGCACCAATTCCAGTTAGCGTAAAAGCGCATGATGGCACTACAGATATTTATGGCTTAGTTTTTACACCTACCAAAATGGATGCCAATAAAAAATATCCTGTTATCGATTACATTTATCCTGGTCCGCAGGGCGGAAGTGTTGGCAGTTGGTCTTTTAACGCTTCAAGAGGAGATCATCAGGCATTGGCCGAATTGGGTTTTATCGTGGTTGTAATTGAAGGTACAAGCAATCCATTTCGTTCTAAAAGTTTTCATGATATGGCTTATGGAAACATGGCAGAAAACACTTTGCCTGATCAGATAACTGCAATTAAGCAATTGGCTAAAACTTATCCGATAGATACCAATAAAGTAGGTATTTGGGGCCATTCTGGAGGTGGTTTTGCAACCGCAGCGGCTATGTTTAGGTTTCCCGATTTCTTTAAAGTAGGCATAGCCGAATCGGGAAATCATGACAATAGAAACTATGAGGATGATTGGGGCGAACGCTATAATGGTTTAGCCGAAAATGTTGATTACGAAAAACAAGCCAATCAAATTTATGCTAAAAATCTAAAAGGAAAACTGATGTTGGCTCATGGAATGATGGACAATAACGTACCCCCATCAAACACGATGTTAGTTGTTGATGCATTAATTAAAGCCAATAAAACCTTCGATTTATTGTTATTTCCAAATAGCGCACATGGTTTTGGGCCATACTCACCTTATATGATGCGTAGGCGCTGGGATTATTTTGTACAACATTTGCTAAATGCGCCGCCACCTTATGATTATAAAATGGGTGCAGCTAGAAACTAAGAATAAAACTAACCAAAAAATGCTGTCAAATTATTTGGCGGCATTTTTTTTGTTAAAGCGTTTCCTTTTCTTTTAGCTTTTTAACATGATCCGCCAATTGATAGCTCGTTCTTTTCCCTTTTTTATCTTTATCTAAGTATAAAAGTACTATTAAGGAGATTATGGGAATAAGAAAGGAGATAAAAAACCAGAACCAAAAACTTTTACCTATACTTTTTGCATAAATACCCGCAACTAATTGAGGGATTAAAAGCACGGATAAAAGGATTAACTCTGGCATTTTGTAAAGGTAAACATCTACTTAAAAAACAATAACCAAGATGAAGGGTTTTAATAAGCCAACCAAGATTGAGGATGTTGGTTTAAACACTAAGTAATACTTACCTTTAGCTAATGTCAGAAAAAATAAAAGCCATTATTACAGGCACAACAGGAATGGTTGGCGAGGGCGTTTTACATGAGTGTTTACAAAGCGAAAAAGTTGAGTCAGTTTTGGTAATTAATCGTAAAACTTGTGGTTATACTCATCCGAAACTAAAGGAAATTATTCATCAAGATTTTTTTGATATTTCTGCTATTGAAAATGAATTGACAGGCTATAACGCTTGCTATTTTTGCTTAGGTATTACATCGGTTGGTACCGCAAAAGATATTTATTTTAAAATGACTTACACCCTAACCATGCATGTAGCAGAAACTTTAAGCAGGTTAAATAACGATATGACTTTCTGTTATGTTTCTGGTGCAGGTACAAATAGCAGCGAAAAAGGAGGCATTAACTGGGCAATTGTAAAAGGAAAAACAGAGAACAATTTAATAAAATTACCTTTTAAACAGGTTTTCAATTTTAGACCAGGCATTATTAAGCCAACCAAAGGATTAAAATACACACAACCTTACTACAAAGCTTTTATGTGGTTATTTCCCATATTAAAAGCCATCAATAAAAATAGCTTTGTAACCTTAAAAGAAATGGGATTAGCGATGATTAACACTTCAAACTATCAAAATGAAAGAAAAATAGTAGAAGTAAAGGATATTAAAACACTAGCATAATAAGCATAAAAAAGCCGATGAGTTTTAACAACTCATCGGCTTTCTTTCTTTATTGACCTCTTTTTCTTTCGTTATCTTTATTTGATGTCTGATCAGATCTTTGTCCGCCAGCATTTGTAATGCCATTTTGCTTTTTGTCTACTTTTACATCGTGATTTGCTCTATCAGCAACTGAACCACCTTGCACATGTGGATTGTTTTTTGGGGTGTTTACATTTTTCATAATATTTATTTTTAAGGTAAATGATAGGCAGAGCGATACCATCATAACCCTAAAACTTTGTGATTTGTTTTAAACATTAAACCTAACCGAGTATTAAAATTTTTAAAATTACTGTAACCTTGTATTAAATCATGTGGTCTTAGTTGTATAAATGCAAGAGAAAGAAACCGATTTAGAACTTATTAATGCTGTGCTAGCTGGCCATACTGCCCAGTATGCGGTATTGGTTAAACGCCACCAGCGTTTTGTGTTTACATTGGCTATTCGTTTTGCAAAAAGCAGAGAAGATGCAGAAGAAATAGCACAAGATTGTTTTGTTAAAGCATACAGGGCATTAGGAACGTTTAAGCAAAATGCTAAATTTACAACTTGGTTGTATACCATAACTTATACCACCGCAATGACTTTTTTGCGCAAAAAAAGATTAGATACGCAATCTATAAATGATGATGAAAATGTATTGCAAATAGCCAATAACGGAACTGATTTTGATGCAAGCAATTTTGCTGAGAAAAAATCTAGTTACTTTTATTTAAACCAAGCAATTGATATGCTTTTACCTGATGACGCAGCTATTATCACCCTCTTTTATAAAGGCGAACAAAGTTTAGAAGAAATTGGAAAAACACTTAATATGGCGCCAAATACAGTTAAGGTAAAATTGCATAGGGCAAGGACAAGATTAAAAGAAAAATTACAATATTTATTAAATGATGAAGTTAAGGAATTGATATGAACAAGATAGAAGAACAACTTTGGAACTACATAGATGGTAATTGTACTGCAGAAGAGCGTCATCAAATTGAAGCAGAGCTTTTAGCTAATGAGCATTACCAAAAGATTTATCAAGAATTATTGGCTGTTAACGCCGCTTTAAATCATCTTGAGTTTGAAGAACCATCAATGTCTTTTAGTAGAAATGTGATGGAGCAGATTAACCTAGAAATTAAGCCTATTGCGCTAAAAACCAAGGTTGATAATCGAATTGTTTACAGCATAATGGCATTCTTTTTAGTATCAATGTTAGGTATAGTTGGTTATGTTATTTCGCAAAGCGATTTTAGTTTATCGGCTTCATTTTCAAAAATTAACTTCCAGTTTGATACTGAAAAACTAATAACCCCAACATTTTTTAAGGCGTTTTTAATGATAGATGTTGTTCTCGTTTTGCTTTTTATAGACAACTACCTCAGAAAAGGTTTAACACAAAAAAAGGGAGTTTAAAAACTCCCTTCAATTATATTAGTTACCACTATATTTTATTTCTTAAAAACAATTGGCAGCATTACCTGAGTTTTATCCCAAGCCATAAACAAATTTGCACCTTCAGTAGATTCTGCAAATGTCATTGAAAAATTTTCTACTACCTTTTCGGTTTTAGTAATCGGAACCACAACTCGAGCAACGTCATTTACTTCATCGTAACTAAAAGCTCCCCATCTATCGGTCTGTTTATTTACAATTATCGTCCAACTGTCTTTTGTTGGTATAGCAAACAAACTATAAGTGCCTGCTTTAATTTTTTTATCGCCTATAGTAACTGTTTTTGCAAAGCTAATTTCGGTATTTTCATTAGCCCCTAAACGCCAAACTTTATCAAACTGTTCTAATACGCCAAATACTTCTCTTCCTTTTTTTGCTGGGCGAGAGTAAACTATTTTAATAATTGGCATAGATGGATCACCCTTTTTTACTTTTACAGCATTTAAAGGATAATACAAAACATCTAACGGACTAGCATCTAAAATTGTGTATTTTACAGGCGTTGCCGTAGTTTGGGCATTAGCCGAAAAACTAATAACCGCCAAAAACAGACCTAAAACTATATTTTTCATAAGCTTAGAATTTGGTAAAGAACTAGTAATGGCGCCCTTTTACAACTTTATTTAAAAATACTGCACCGAAAATTAAGCCGAAAATTCCGCCTAAAAGGATGTATCCAAAGTGAGTAGTAACTGCAAATACGACTAACATACCTGCTAAAATCCCTACTACATACCAAACCCATTCAAAATTGTTATTATTTTCTGTACTCATTTTTTTTTGATTTATGCCAAAGGTAAATATTTATTTAAAAATATTTTACGTTTTAAAGCGCTGGTTTTAATAAATCGTTGATTTTGACAAGTTCATAACCAGAAGTTTTAAGAAATTTTACGAGTTGGGGTAATTTGTTGTAAAATTTATCCTTACGCCTTGGGTCGGTACCGATATGTAGCAACAACACAAATCCGTTTAAACCATTTGTGTTGCTGTTATGGTAAGTTGTAATTGAATTTAAAATTTCATCGCTACTGCGATAGCTTTTACCCAATTCTGGATAAGTATAATCTGCATTAGATCTTGTTCCAGAAGAAAAGTTGACGAGCTGTAAATCGATACTTTTTGTCCAATCTGCAATTTGTTGATTATACCATTCATAAGGTGGTAAAAAATAAGAAGCATCATCTTTTTTAATCCCAAACATTTGCATAGCCTTGTAATTATCCATTAAATCTTTTTTAAATTGATTTTCTGTAACCAGCAAACTGTCTCTTTTTGTCCAATCGTTATACAACAAATGATCATTAGAATGAGCACCTAAATAGTTACCATTTGCTTTTAGATCTTTAATCAGGCTTTTAAATTTTGGATTATTGTAAAATCTTCCTGTTAAGAAAAATGAAGCTTTTATATTTTCACTAATTAATGTTTTTTTGATGCTTTCTCCACCATCTGCAAATTCATCACCAGTAAAAACTAAGGCAATTTTCTTTTGTTTAATATCACCTCTGGTTATAGCGCCTAGTTCTGTTTTAAAATTGTTGCTAGTTTGTTTTGCTCTACTATCATACGCAGCAAGTAGGTAAATTAACGATGCTGTGCCATCCATTGTAGGTTCGTTTGTGCTATAATCGCCATAATCATCGTGGTAAACCGCCAAATCACTCTGAAAATCTGAGTAAGCATCTGGTTTTGTTAATTGTATGCCAATTAAGTTTTTATAAATACTGGTATAAACTGGCCCATCAACTAAGCCACCATCAATTGGATATTGTTTTAAATGTGTAAAAGCAGAATGCGGATCGGTTGGTGTATCTCCCCAACTTGGCAAACCATAAACCATGCTTGTTCCCCATGGGTTGCAACCAAAAATCCAATCGAAATTCGCTTGTTCGAGTTCATTAAAACTTTCATCGCCAGATAACTCTTTATACCACATGCATTGTTGTGCAAACGCAACAGTTAAATTATTACTACACCAAATAAACGGCACACCGCGATAAAATGCATTTTGTTTAGCTCTAGCCCAAACCTGCGCTATACCTTGTTTATAATAATTAATGAGCTGTTTTTTGTTACTGCCCGATGATTGTTTAGCCAACTCATAATGCCCAATATTTACAAAAGGATAATATTGATAATGATTAGCTGTATCTTTTGTAAGCCAAGGGGTTATGGGTTCTTGTTTAGCGTATGTTAAAGCCGTGTTAACATTTCTCTGTAACGATTGAGGTTTTACTAGATGCATTGAGGCATACGCGAGTTCCATGTCATCAACCCAATTGTCTTCTGCATAAATATAGGGCGATTTTACAGATGCTGTTTGCGTTACACCTAATTTGATCTGCGAGTAACTCATCGCACTAAAAGCTTTCTGAGTTAGTTTTTTTGCGTATTCTTCATCAGTTGCTGAGAATATATTTGATCCCAAAGCAAAAGCACTTGCAAATTTTGCTGCAGTAGAGCTTGTGCCTTTGGTGTTATTCATAAATTTTCCACGTTGTTGTGGCTCACCTGTAATTAAATACAATGGTCGCTCAAAACCTTTTCCATATTGGTTATCTTCTTTTGGTATCCGCATCGAACTATGGTCTCTATCATCCGCCAGTTGATTAAACATGATGTTGTCTCTTGGATGCATTTTCAACAACCAATCCAATCCCCATTTGGCTTCATCTAAAACATCGGCCGTGCCATTTCTCCCTTCTAATCCATTTGCTTGTTTAGTATCGGCAAATGCCTGAGGAAAATCTCGATACGCCATTAATAAGTGATAAGTGGCATTGGCCGATGTTGTTGAATATTGCAAATAATCGCTGGCATCGTGCCATCCGCCAGTTGCATCAAAATAGGTGCTGTCTTTTATGCCCGCTTTAGCTCCGTAAACTACAAATCCATCGTGTGTGTGGCAGCTATCTTGCAAAAAAGGATTAAATCCACTTCGTTGTTGGCGCATGTATCGCAAGGCGAAGTCTGCCGTATTTCGGTAAACTTCATCGCCAATAATTATTAATGGAGATTTTACTTCCGCAATGCGGATGAAATATTTTCCTGGTGTTTTAAAATCTGAGAAGTTTAATCTAGCAGTTGCTTTAAATGGACCATATGCACCAAAGGTTTTAACACTTGTTGAAGTATGAACTACTTTACCGCTTTGGTCAACTAACTCAAATTTTTCTGGAATGTGATTAGTTTTACTCGCCCAAATGGCAACTTTACTAGATTGAGGTTGATAACCTAATAAGTTTATTCTTACCCAACTATTTGTAGAATCGATGTTGGGTTTTGGGGTGAAAGAAGTTAATGTAAGCATCAATAACAATGCTTTTAGATAGGGTTTATTTTTCATCAAGCTACAATTTGCGTTTTGGTTAGTTAAAGATAGCTATTCTATTTTTAGTGCTCTTAAAGGCAAGTAGCAATTCGAGATGTTCTGAAAGGCATCTGAATGAGTAATCTTACGGATTTGAAATCCGCGTTATCAAAAGCTCGAGATGCGCTACGCTAACATTTAGAACAGCTGTTTAAGCTAATAGAGTTATGTAGCAAAAGAAAAAATCTGTTTAAAAATAAAACGATCCCGACATAATGCCAGGATCGTTTTTCCCAAAAAATTAACAATTAGTTGCAAAGCTACTCTTACACTAAACTTTGCGATACTTTTAAAAGATTTGTTTAACCTTTAATGAAATACAAGGTAAGAATTTTTTTCAAAAATTTAAAACTTTTTCCTCGCAAAAATTTTGTTAGTATTACTACAAAGCAAATAATGATTTGAAAATTATAAAATTAGATGAATTAAATAGTTATCACATATTTTAAAAAATTGATAGCATATTGTCATTTACATAAGTAAATTGGTAATTTTTTTGGCTATTAGATACAATTTTCTTACCTTTTGAGCATGCAATCATTACAACCAACTAGTCAAAGAGAATCTGTTTTTAATAATGAGGTGATATCTCGTTTCGAATTATATAACAGTTTGTTTTTAACCTTACCATTTTATAAGGTTAAAGACACGGGTACTTTATTACCGTTATTTATTAAAAGTTGTGAAGATGGCGTTAAAAATCACGAAACTCCAGCAAAGCTGATTGAAGATTTTTTTGGCAAGTATACACCAAATACGAATACTCAAGATATTATCGACTTACTGTTTAGATTTATACAATACATTGAACGCCAAGTTGTGCTTTTTGATGCTGTTGAAGATGCTTCCTTTAATAAACTGAACATCGCCGATGAGCAAAGTTCTTTAAGAGCCTTGTTTTTAAAAGCAAATGATGATAAAATTTTACATGAAAAAGTAGATCAACTGATTGAGGATTTTTCCTTGCGGTTGGTTTTAACAGCACACCCTACGCAGTTTTATCCGGGCAGTGTATTGGCAATTATTAACGATTTAACTGCTGCAATTAAGATTAACGACATTACCACCATTAATCAGTTATTGCAACAATTGGGCAAAACACCATTTTTTAATAAAAAAGCGCCAACACCAGTTGATGAAGCTTTAAGTTTATCGTGGTATTTAGAAAATGTTTTTTACTTCGCCGCAGCAAATATTCAATCTGGATTAAACAATCTTTTGTCTGAATACCACATCGACCCTAAAAAAATTATAGAACTTGGTTTTTGGCCAGGGGGCGATAGAGATGGCAACCCAAATGTACATGCAGAAACTACGTTGCAAGTTTCTAAAATGTTGCGCCAAATTTTGTTTAGGTGTTACTATCGTGATTTTAGGAATATTAAACGCCGTATTACTTTTAGAGGTGTAGAAGATGCAATGGGTCTTTTGCAAGATGTGTTGTACAAAAATGCATTTGATAGCAATTTAGAACCACAAGATATATCGAGTTTTATAATTGAAAATTTAAATAAAATTCATGATACTTTAATTAAAGAACATGATGGCTTATTTGTTGATTTAGTGAGCAACTTAACCCGAAAAGTTGAATTATACCGTAGTCATTTTGCATCGTTAGATATTAGACAAGATAGTAGAATATTGCGTGATGTACATACGTATTGCCGTCAGCAAAAACCTATTAACTCATTGTTTCCAGCAAATTATAATGAGCTTTCTGAGGTAGAGAAAATTAAAGCTCTTTCTTTTAGAAATGCTAAAATTAAGTATGCCGATGAGCAAGACAGTTTAACCCAAGATACACTTCAAACCATTGCTCAGATTAAAGAAATGCAACAAAGCAATGGCGAAATGGCTTGTCATCGTTTTATTATTAGCAATTGCCAACAAGCGAGTGATATTTTGCAGCTGATTGAATTATTTTTATGGAACGGTTGGGAGGCAGATGAATTAACAATTGATTTTGTACCTCTTTTTGAAACCGTTAATGATCTATCCGGTGCAGCCGAAATTATGGAAACCTTATATACGCATCCATTTTATAAAAAACATCTGGCAAGCCGTGGTGGAAAACAAGATATTATGCTTGGTTTTTCTGATAGTACAAAAGACGGTGGTTATTTAATGGCCAATTGGTCTATTTTTAAAGCTAAAGTAGAATTAACCGAAACTGCCGAAAAACACAATATTAAATTAGCCTTTTTTGATGGCCGCGGAGGGCCTCCTTCTCGAGGTGGTGGTAAAACGCATCGTTTTTATGCTTCTATGGGTAAAGAAATTGCGAACAAAAACATTCAATTAACTATACAAGGACAAACAATAAGCTCGCAATATGGCTCTATTGATAGTGCTGCTTTTAATATTGAGCAATTGATTAATGCCGGAATTTCATCTGGAGTTAAAGAGAAACATAATGTTTTATTAGACAAAGCAAATTACGATACTTTAGAAGTAATGGCTAGCGATAGTTATGACTCATTTTTAGCATTAAGAAAACATCCGCTGTTTTTATCATACTTAGAAACTTTATCGCCATTAAGCTTATTATCTAAAATTACCATAAGTAGCCGCCCAGTAAAAAGAAACTCTGGTGAAGCTTTGAAGTTAGAAGATTTAAGAGCGATTAGTTTTGTTACTTCTTGGAGCCAATTGAAACAAAATATCCCAGGTTTTTATGGTATTGGTACAGCTTTAAAAAACCAAGAAAAAGCTGGCAACTGGGCTCAGGTAGAAAAAACATACCAGCAATCGGGCTACTTTAAAACCATCATTGATAATTGTATGATGTCTATGAGCAAATCTGATTTCTCGATAACCGAATATTTAGCCAACGACAAAAAATTCGGTGAATTTTGGAAAATGCTACATCAAGAGTTTGAACTTTCGAAATCGATGTTATTGAAATTAGCTGGTCACCATAGTTTAATGGAAAATTATCCGGTAGAAAAACGATCAATTGCTGTGAGAGAGAAAATTATCATGCCTTTGGTATTGGTGCAGCATTATGCTTTAGAAAAATTGCAACACGAGCTAACAGATGAAAAGCGCCAAGCCTATGAAAAATTGGCAATAAGAACCGTGTATGGTATTGTTAATGCGGGAAGGAATTTAGCTTAATACCTATTCATTTTAACTTGTCGAAGGCTGAATTATAACTTTCGGCAAGTTTATTTTTGCTTCAAATTAAATGAGCGAAAGTTTTGCCAAATAAAAATCTTCTTTCTCTGTCATTAAAGTTTTAGCTTTTTTGGTTTTGTCTTTATAACCTAGCAAATGTAAAGTTCCGTGTATAATTACCCTACACAACTCATTTAGCGTAGCTGATTTAAAATTGGCAGCGTTTTCTTTAATTCTTTCTATGCTGATAAAAATATCGCCTACAATTGTTTTAAGCTCTTCTGAGTTATCGAAAGTAATTACGTCTGTATAATCGTCATGTTGCAAAAAATCTTGGTTTATACGCAACAAATACTCATCAGAACATAAAATGAAGTTAAGTTCTTCTAATTTGAAACCTTCTTCTACAATAGTTGCTTCAATCCATTTTTTAATAATGGTTTTGTGTTTAAGCGTGTAAGTAACTTCTTCGGTAAAAAAATTGATTTTTGGCATTTTAATTTTTATTTAAAACGTCATTGCGAGGAACGAAGCAATCTTAATGCGCTAATGATTCATCAAAAAGGAGATTGCTTCGTTCCTCGCAATGACGACCTAACGAGTTGGCGAATTTAGCAATTTAAAATATTCGGCGATTTTGTTTTTGTAGTAATAATTTAAGTTTGGCGGTAATTTCTGTATCAATTCGCTTTCACTTTGCTGTTCTTTTTTAAATTTCTCTAGTAACTGTTTGTAAGATGGTGGAAACTCTTTTGCAGCATTACTTTCTCTTTTCGAATCTTCATCTTGCTCACGTTGTGCCTTATCTGCATCAAGTAATTTAGTGTTTAAATTTTTCTGACGGTTCATGGTTTCTTCGTTAATGCGTTTGTTTACCAAATCATTTTCCGTTTTTTTCATTTCCTCAGCCATTTGGTTTAAATTACCCAATGAGCCCTTGCCATCCTTATTTTCTTCTTTATTAATTTTTTGCATGGCCTCTCTAATCATTTGCTGTTGTTGCGCCATTTTTGCAAATTCTTGGCTCATCTGGCCTTTTGGTACAGTACCCATATTACCTTCTTTTTGCATTTTATCTCTGGCATTTTGCATCCGCTGATTAAGCTGTTCTTGCATTTTCTGCAAATCTTTCATGCTTTGTTTACCTTTTTTACCCTTCCCAGCTTTAGCATTCTTCTGTGCATTTTGCATTTGTTCCAATGCCTCGTTCATCATCAAGGCTAAATTGTTTAATGATGTCATGGCAAACTGTTGCGATCGGTTGGCTTCTGCAGTTCTTCTATCGCCTAAAAAATCTATCGCTTTATTAATATTAAAGTTGATTTTCTCTACCTCAGCATTTACTGTACTTTCTATTTGGGGCACACGTTTACTCAACGAAAACAAACTATCGGCTATGGTTTTCATATTGTCTTTGATTGTGTTTTGCTGTTGTACGTTTGGCACATAAGCAGGGTCGTTACTTGCCATTCGGCGTAAAGCCAACATTACTTTCTCTTGCTCAAAAGAAGTGCTTAATAAATTCTCCAACAATCTACGTAACTCCTCGGCATTGGTTTTAGATTCCTCTTCTTCGCCCTGCTGTTGGTTTTGTTTCATCTTTTGGGCAAGTTGTTGCATTTGCTCGCCTGCCTTTTGTTGTTTTTGGGCTGCCTTTTGTTTTTCGTTTTTGTTTAGATCTTCTTTGCTCTCTTGTTGGTTTTTTTCAATTTCTTTAGTTTCTTCTTCCGGATTTTTAAAGTCGTTGGGCTTTTCTAATTGTTCATTTTTCTCTTCCAGCTTCGCTAATTCTTTCTGCAAATCTTTAAAATCTTTATTTAATTGATCTTGTTTATTTTTAATGTCGTTTACATCAGCATTTTTCTCTTTGCTTTGTTTACTTAGCTCTTGCTGTTGTTTAGCCATTTCTTCTAAACGATCTATTTTATTTTGCAGATTTCGCTCAAATTCTAACTGTTTGTAAAGCTCTAAAATTCTGTCTAGCTCATTTTTTAAGGTTTTGTTGTCCATTTGCATTTTAGATAACTCTTCCTTTGTTAAATCCTTATTGTTCTGCTCCATTAGTTGTTGCAGTTTTTTCAATAAATCTTTAGTTTTTTCATCTAAAACATTGTTAAACAAATCGTCAATCTGTTTTTGTTTCTCTTTTAACTCATCGTTTAAGCTATTGTTCTCTTGTTTTTCGAGGTTGTTTTTATTGTTTTGATCTTTGATGTCTTTTACCGCGTTTTCTAATTCTTTCTGCTTTTCTAAAAGCTGCTCAATTTGTTTTTTATCTTCAAAAGTGAGTTGCTTTTTATCGAGCAAATCTTGTGTTAGTTTCTTGCTGTCTTTTTCGATTTTTTGAGCCAACTTAATGGTAGCATCCATCTTTTTCTTTAGCGCTTCGCTTCCTTCCGCTAATTTTTCGGCAACTTGTTGTTGTGTTGGTACTTGATAAGTTTTAACCTCAGAACGAGAAATTTTAGCTCCATTTACACCATCATTATCAGCAACTTCAAAATAATATTCTAAAACCTGACCAGGCTTAACGTTTAGCTCATTCAAATTCCAGAGGAAAAAAAAAGCGTTTTCTAGCACATTATTTTTAATGGCAATGGTGCTGCTTTTTTGTGCAACAAGCTTTCCATCTTGCTTAATGTTGTATTTAAATTTTAATGAAGAAAAACCATAATCATCAGCTATGCTACCAGAAAAATATAAAGCTTTTGAGCTAATAGAATCTGCAGTTTCTACCACGTTGATATTAGGAAATTGATCTGCAATTACCGCAATTTGATGTGTTAAAGAATCGGCATTGCTTACATAATTATTTTTTGGAATAACTCTATAGGTGCTATTCTTTTTTAAGGTAGAGGTAAAGCTTGCCAAATCATCTTCTACTTTTAAATTGTAGGCTTGATTTTGCAAAATAAAAGCCAGACTTTCGCTGTTTTCGGTTTTAAATTCCCAAGTTATTTTAGTTCCTTCCGGGATTAATAAATCGCCTACATTATTTATAATATCATTTTTCCTGTTCAAATAATTGGGATAAATTACTTTAGCCGTCATGTTTAGTAATGATGGGCGGGGTTTAACCTCTACCAAAAAAGCAGCAGAATTAAAACCTCCTCCAGAAAAACGCAGCGTTTTATTTTTTTGGATATTTTTAAAAGTGTAAGTAAAATTACTAATGTTTTCTTTCGCTAATTTATAAGTGTTGGCGCCATCTTCCACATAAATATCTTGTGGAAACTCATCGCCAGTTAACTTTAGTTTTAAAGTCAAATCATCGCCCTGCGTTACCGATAAATTTTTATTTAAAACTTTAAATTCGAACGGGGCTTTTGGTAAAATTTCTTCGTTGTACTTAATAAAACTAGCTGTACCTTCTTTTAAAATGGCAGGGGCAACTAAACCAATCAGTAATATAATAGCCAATGGCAATAAAATGTATTTGATGTGCTTTTTATTCTCCTTTAAATTAATAGCATTTGAAAAAGGAATTGGTCTTAAATCTCCAATTTTTTGGTCTATACCTGCTAAAATTAGTGCGCTATTTTGCGGAGAAACATCAGCCAATGCTTTTAATTGAAGCGTATTAAGCAACCTATCTTTTACGTTAAAAAAATGATTGCCAATAAGCTCAGAAGCTTGTTCTATACTAATTGTTTTACCAAGTTTAAAGTAAGAAAGTGCAGGTTTAACAATCCAAAAAACTACTGCTGCTAATGAAATTATAAGAAAGGCGAAAAACAGCAAGGTTTTGGTAGTAACACCTGGGTAGGTGTAATAAATTAGCACAAATAAAACCAAATACAAACCTAATATTGTTGCCGCAGCATAAATGCTTCCACGCAAAAGTTTATTGAGGTAAAACTTTTGTGTAAATTCATTTATTTTGGCAATTAAAAGGTCGTAGTTGCTGCCCATGTTAAGTTAACGCATATAAAGGTAAAAATTGTGTGGTTAAATATGCAAAGCTTCAAGTATTTAATAGTTTTCATTTAAACTTTGATAAGTTAACAATAAATCAATACAAATACTGTTTCAAAATCTTACTTTTAATTTTCAAACCACAATTATGAAACAAATAACAATTGCAGTTTTAATGGTAATGTTTGGCAGCTCTATTTCAACGGCACAAAAACCGATTACAACTTGGCATAAAAATCAAGTAATTGCACATCGAGGTGCATGGAAAAAACAAAATTTACCAGAAAATTCTATCGCATCGCTTAAACACGCTTTTAAATTGAACTGTTATGGTTCTGAATTTGATGTTCATTTAACTGCTGATAGCATTGTAGTAGTAAACCATGATGCTACTTTTTTAGGGATCAATATCTCAAAATCTACTTATCAGCAATTGCTAGCAAAAAAATTACCTAACGGAGAATCGATACCAACATTAGAAGAATTTTTAAAAACTGGCTTAAAACAGAAAAAAACAAAGTTGATATTGGAGATTAAACCTCAAAATTTAGGAAAAGATAGAGATCAGATTTTAACCCAAAAGGCTTTAGAATTGGTTAGAAAATATAAAGCCCAACCATGGATAGAATACATCAGTTTTGGATACGACATTTGCACTTACATCATTAAAAATGAGCCAAATGCAAAAGTTGCTTATCTTAGAGGCGATGTTGTGCCAGAAAAAATGAAAGCAGATGGTTTTACTGGTGTAGATTACCACTTCTCCATCTATCAACAAAATCCGGATTATATAGCAAGGTTTAAAAAATTAGGCATCTCAATTAATGGCTGGACGGCTAATTTACCGACTGAAATAAATTATTTATTGGCTAACGAAGCTGATTTTATTACCACCAACGAACCTGAGCTTGTTTTTGATTTAATTAAAAAATCTACCGTTGCCAAAGGTTGGAAATTAAAGTGGGCAGATGAATTTGGCGTGAATGGTTTGCCTAGCCCCAAAAATTGGATTTATGATGTTGGCGGCAAAGGCTGGGGAAATAATGAGAAACAATTTTATACCAATGCAGACACTTTAAACGCCAAAATTGATAAAGGCGTTTTAAATATAACTGCTCTCAAAGCGGATAAAGAAAACAACAACTACACATCGGCAAGGATTGCAACAAAAAATAAATTCGACTGGAAATACGGAAGATTAGAAGTGAGAGCAATGTTACCTAAAGGAAGAGGTTTATGGCCTGCAATTTGGATGTTGCCGACCGATTGGAAATACGGAAGCTGGCCAAGAAGTGGCGAAATTGATGTAATGGAACACGTTGGCTTTGATGCAGATACGATACACGGAACAGTACACACCCAATCATTTAACCATACCATTGGCACTCAGGTTGGTAAACAAATTAAATCTGAAACACATTACGATGAATTTCATGTATATGTATTGGAATGGTTCGAAGATCGGATTGATATTTATATGGATGACAATAAATATTTTAGTTTTAACAATAGCAAAAAAGGAATTGATGAATGGCCATTTGATCAAAACTTTCATTTGTTACTAAATTTAGCCGTTGGTGGTAATTGGGGAGGAAAAGAAGGCATAGATGATGGCGTTTTCCCTGCAACAATGAAGGTAGATTACGTAAGGGTTTACCAGAAATAAAAAGGTATAAAACCAAAAAAGTCTCCCGATAAATCGGGAGACTTTTTGGTAAAATATGATAATAATTAGATTACTTTCACATTAACGGCGTTTAAACCTTTTTTACCACTTTCAACATCGTATTCAACTTTATCATTTTCACGAATTTCGTCGATAAGACCTGTTGAGTGTACAAAAATTTCGCTATCGCCGTTAGCTGGTACGATAAATCCGAAACCTTTAGTTACATTAAAAAATTTTACTGTTCCTTCTTGCATTGTATTGTATATTAATAATTAAGGCTGCAAGGTACATAATTAATATTTAATAAATGCAAATCCCTCATTTTTTGGCAAATGGCAGTTTTAAAGCGGTTATTTACCAACTTTTCCTATCACTCTTAAACTAATTTCGCTAGAGTGAGGTATATCTAAAGTTTTACCTGGTATTACGTAAAATAGATTACTCAAATATGTATCGGCTATGCCTTGTAGTAGCCTTTTACGTTGCTCTCTATATTCTTCAAGCACATATTCATAACCTTTGGTTACGTACATTTTACCTTTGGCATCAACCACTACAGAAAAACTGTAGGCAAAATCTTTATAGGCTTTGTTAATTTCAATATCGTAATGCGGATAAAAATAATCTACAGCAGATTTTCTGTTATTTAAATTATCTATCGTACTCACTTTCTTTACGCTAACATTTTTGCTATTTGGTGTAAAAACTACAGGTTGCCTAGCGGGATAAGCCGTTTTTGGGTTGCCAGGATCTTTATCGCTATTTGCTGTTAATTTTTTGATAAAGGCGGTGTCTCTTTTTGTTGGTTTTTGTAATTCGCCAATGGTAGTGTTTAACTTATCAATGTGTTTTTTGCTGTAATAAGTTGAGTAAACATCAGAACGAGGATCATCATCGCCTGCAATACGCATCGCATCTACCTGTACCCGCTGCAAAACCAAACTATCTTTAGAGATTATCCTTACCCTAAAAAACTCACGAGCAAAATTGTAAATTCTACCATGATCATGGTGCAGGTAAAAAGATTCCATTCCGCTAATTTCTGGACTGTAAGCTAACATGGTATCTGGAGCTTTAAACTCAATAATCCATGTTGGCTCTTGCTGAAAACCATCTTCATTAAAAGAAAGTCCATTTTTAAATCGTCGCTTTACCTCAAAAAAGCGAATTCCATTTACATCCTTAAACTGAAGGTTGTTGGCTGGTATATCTTCTGCTTTTTCTAATGCGGTTTTTGGAGTTTCTTTCTGCCTTTTCCTATCTGATTTACAGGCAACAAAGCTTAACATGATGATGGTGAAAAAGAAAATCTGATAATGTTTAAGCTTCATATCTCTTAATTGTTTAGAATAAACAGCAGCAAATATATTATTGTTTCTTTTTTAGCAGGATAACATTTGCAACTTTTCTAGTTCCTTGATGGTCCCATTTTTTATTATCAGATGGATAATTTACTACTCCATTTTCTGGCGCTGATGAAACCCATAAAGTGGTAGAACCGCCACCATCTAAATTAATTGCACTTACACAACCAAGCCATTTCATCAGTTTGGTAAGTTCTGGCAAACTCATTCCTGCAGAATTTTCTTGTCTGCCATCAACGGTTAACAAAATAACTTTTCCATCTGCTTTTATACCAACAGCACTACGTGGGTGGCGCAACTTGGTAAATGCTGTGGTATCTAGTTCTTCAACTTGCTGGTTGTATATTAATAACGGACCACTGTTCATCACATCTTTTTCTGTTAAGTTTTGCTCCCAGTTTTTACTTCCATCCCATTTTTTAATGTTAAGCTTACCATTTTCAATTACAACCGCAGCTTGTTGATGCCTAGCTCTATTGCCGTTTTTATCTAATTTATTCTCATTAACTACATTTCCATTTACTTTAATGTAGTCAACAGATCCTCCATTTTTAATATCGAAAAAAGTACCATTAATGGCTGCAACTGCATTAAGTTCTTTTCCAAAAGTTTCGGTTGTTTTTAATACTTTTTCATCCGCTCCTAAAGCAAAAAATGGAGCATTACCTTTTCTATTTACCTCAATATAAGCAATGTGCTGATTGACAGCAAAAAGATTTTTTTCATTAAAATGATAGGTAATCAACTTTGTTTTAGCTGCAATTTTTTGTTTTTGCCATTTAGCGGTAACAACAGTAACCGAATCGATATTTTGTGCATTAACATTACCACTAAAAGCAAGCAAACTTAGAAAGAGGATTCTTTTTAACATCTTACAAACATAAAAAAGCCCGCTCTAAAAATAGAGCGGGCTGGTTATTAATTTAAAATTATTTTTTAGGCTCTAAAATATCATTAATCCTAACCGCTAAATCTTCGTAATGTGCTTTTGTCATTGCATCTCCAGCTGCTGCACGAGCTTTTGAGGTTGCTACCAATGTTTTCAGTTCTGCTCTAACCAACGGTCTGATATCTGTAACACCAACATTAATTGGCGTAAAGCTAAAACCTGGAGGTAAACCAGTTGGTGCAGGAGCATCCACCATTAAGCTTCCTAATCTATCAATATAACCTCTTTGTAGGTTACGTTTAAATGCATCTGGTCTTGTAGCGGCAAAAATAGTTCCCCTTACATCCGTAAATAATTCTGGAATAGTGTAAGCACTAGCGCCGTTTTTGGTTTCGTTATCTAACATTCTCAACAATCTCGATGAAGTAAAAATGTTATTGATTGTACCCGTTTGAACAGATTTAATTCTGGTTAATAAAGAACCATTGTCAAATTTATTTAATTGCTCACTGTTCATTAACCATAACGGACTAGTAAATAACTGCTGATTTAAAAATGCAACAGCTTCTTTTTGTGTAGCTTCCGAAACATATTTGTAAACAGCACCAGCTTGATCATAAGTTTTAAAGTTTTCGCTTAAACCGCCAATGTTAAAAGTTACGTGACCCATGTATCTGTTAAACTGACCAATAACTTCGCTATAAAGCTCCCCTAAATTGCTGTAATCTTTACCCGCTTCAAAAGTCCATTTTTCGATGTTTGGCAAAATGCGTTTTAAGTTTGCAATACCATAAGTACTTGCTTTCATTGCGTTGTCACCTAAATCTTCGCTTTGGTCGCGAGGATCGTATTGGTTGCCTTGGCGGCCATAAAAATACAATGGATTACCTGCTTTTTCTTTAACCCATGCATCTAATTTTGCTTTTTCTTGTTGTGCAGTTAAATTGCCCGGGAACCAAGAATAGCCCCATTTTACTGCCCATTTATCGTATTCGCCAATGCTAGGGAACATTTTAGAAACATTGTCTCCTGGCTGTGCAACGTAGTTGAAACGAGCATAATCCATAATTGATGGAGCAGTTGCGTATTTATCAGTAAAGGTTTTAGATCGCAATGAATCTACAGGGTAAGCATAGCTCGAACCAAAGTTATGTGGCAATCCTAAAGTGTGTCCAATTTCGTGAGATGATACAAATCGGATCAACTCTCCCATTTGATTGTCGCTAAATTTAGCTTTACGAGCTTCAGGATTAATTGCTGCAGTTTGTACAAAGAACCAGTTTCTTAATAAATTCATCACATTGTGATACCAGCCAATATGTGTTTCTAAAATTTGACCAGTACGTGGATCAGAAACATGTGGCCCGTAAGCATTTGGAATATCAGATGCAAAATAACGCACCACAGAATAGCGAGAATCATCTACACTAAATTCTGGATCTTGTTGAGGAGTTGGTGCTTCTTTACCTACAATTGCATTTTTAAAACCAGCTGCCTGAAATGCAACTTGCCAATCGTTAATACCTGCAATTAAATAAGGAACCCATTTTTTCGGCGTTGCCGGATCAATGTAAATTACAATTGGCTTAACAGGATCTACCAACTCACCACGCATATAAGCTGCAGTATCTTTAGGAACTAAATTCCAACGGTGAATGTAAGCAGTTTGCTCAGCTTTTTGCGCATCAGTACCAAAATCAGTTTGTCTTTGACCAAAATAGCCTACTCTAGCGTCCATTAAACGAGCTTTAACAGGTGTTTTTGGCAACAACAACATTGAAGTATTAAATTCGAAGGTTATTGCGCCGATAGAATTATCGATTGGAGATTCTACCGAACGATACGTTTTTGCAGTAACAACCTCGATATTTATAGGGAAAGTTTTAATCGTATCTAAATAAGATCTGGTTGCATCGTAAGTAGTAGTTTTGTACGCTTTTCTTAATGCATCAGTTGCACCAATTGCCATTACATCTCCATTGTAAAAATCGGTAACATCAATTACAATACCTGTAGTATCTTTATTGTAAGCTTTAATATCAAAAGAAGCTAAAATGCTCGAAAGGTTTGAGTTTTTAACCGATTCGTACATATCAGTTCCTTTATCGGCCTTAATAGAATAACTCGGTACGCGTATAAAAACTTGCTTACCGCGACGTTCCCATTGCCAAACTTGCTCGTTTAATTGCTCGCCACCATATTGTTGGTTGCCAACTTTTACGCCCGCTGGTACTTTTGCCAATCTAGTTACCACAAGCATTTCACGGTTTAAAACAGAATCAGGGATTTCGAAATACCACTTGTCATCCACTTTGTGGGTATTAAATAAGCCTTTTTTAGATTTTGCTTTATTGGTTATAATTTCTGAATAGGGTCTAATGCCTTCTTTTTTTGCTGCAGCAGCAGGTGGTGTAGTGGCGGCTGTAGCTGGAGGTGTTTTTTTGTCTGACTTTTTTTGAGCAAAAGATGGCGTTGTTGCCATTGCACATAAAACTGCCAAACCAGCAACGGTTAATAGTTTTTGGGTTTTAATCATAATATTTGTTAGTTATTTGGTGTTAGAGCCATAAAAGTATAGCTGTGTTACGGATATTTCGTATGCGTAAAAGAAATGTTACGAATGCTTTTTAATTGGCCATCATATCCTTCTTTTGAGCCTAAGTAATTTAACCGTAAACCCATCCTTTCTGTACAACTCTAAAATAACCGTCTGTCCTTCAGAATTTCTAAATAAATTGTTAATTTCTTCTAAAGTATAGGTGTCAGCTTTTTTAAAGTTGATGCTGATAATTTCATCATTTATTTTTACTCCTGCTAGTTCTGCAGGCGATTGTGGTTCTATTCTACTAACGATTAATCTTTGAGTTAAATCTGACGTTACGAAAAGCTCAATTCCGGTCATGTCATGCTCAAACTTACTATCAAACAATGAATTTTTTTTAAAATATATTGCATTATTACCATAATCGTAGGTTATATTAAATCTTTTCAATATCCCAGAGCCTATGTTTCCATTTCTATCTTTCTGATTGGTTTTTGCAGCTACATCATTAAAATCTGGAAAATTGGTGACCACATTTTTCATTTCATAATTGCCGAGTTTTAAGCTTAAGATTCTGCCAATGTATCCACTAATTTCTCCGGCAAGGCCGATGCCCAAATTGCCTACTATACTTGTTTTAGGGATTGGAAAAGGAGCGGCGTTTAATGTTTCTAATGATAAAGAATGACCAGCTCCGCAGTCTACAATAAGTTTTACTGGTATTTCTCCTAACTGCTCTGATTTTAAAATAGTATTTATATAGGGCTTATTGCCTAAAATTTCAATATCAACCTTGGTGCCCTTTATTTTTTGATTAAAATTTGGAAGCGAGAAACTTATTCGATTAGTTTCATAATTTACCTTTACTACAAAACTATTAAAGAAATGAAACCCAATTAATCCAGATATTTTCATCCCTAAATAACCATCTAGGTTGAAAATGTCATTTTTTAAAATTACAGTGGGCACAAAAGCCATGGAGGCTCGATTGATCTTCACAAAACTATCTGAAGTAAAAAGGGCGTCAATTTCGGCGTTAGAACCAAGGCCATTTATTTTTATTTGTCTAGTATTTTGGAAATTAAGCTCGTCAACCAATAAACTGTCAGTAATAATTAAGGGGTCTACGCCAGTATCAAGCAAAAAGTTGTAAGGACCTTTGTTATTGATAAATACTGGAATAACTATTAAATTTTTAACCTTAGTAAAAGAGATGGCATCTCTTTTTATTTTGTGTTCAAAAAAGAAAGTTTGCGCATGTAAATAATTAGTCGAGCCAATTAAATATGTTAATACTGTAACAATTAAAATCAGAAAGCTAGCTTTTATTTGGTTGTTACAACTTTTCATGAAACTAAATTAATAAATTAGGGCTCATATTTTGTAGATTAAAACTCATAAATGAAAAATTGCCTATTTTCGAACAGATCTCAAATTAACTATTTGCTTTTAGGGTTAGTGATTTTATTTAGCTCATGTAGCACTAACCAGCAAATAGCCAAAAAAGTAAAAAAAGAATTTAAGCAATCGACCTTAATAGCGCAATACCAAGTTGGATTTGCACTATATGATAGGACAAAGAAAGAGATGATTTTTCAGAAAGATGCTGAAAAATATTTTTCGCCCGCTTCTAATACCAAGTTGTTTACTTTTTATGCCGGGTTGAAAATGATACCTGATTCCATTCCTTCATTAAGATATGTTGAAAGAGGCGATTCATTAATTTTTTGGGGAACAGGAGACCCATCATTTTTACATACACAGCTTAAGGGAACAAAAGCCTTCGATTTCTTAAAATCATCTTCAAAAAAATTGTTTTTTGCACCAGGTAGGTATACAGGAGATTTTTATGGTAATGGTTGGCAATGGGATGATTATAATGCTTATTATCAACCAGAAATTAATGAACTACCCTTATTTGACAACGTAGTTTTAATCTCAGCAAAAACTGCAGGTAACATGAATATTTTACCGCAAACATTCGCCTCATGTTTTGTTAAGGATACCTTGTCTAAAGCAAAAAACTTTACTGTAATAAGAGATTTTAACACGAACAATTTCCGTTTCAATACGGCTGTTATCGCAGCTAAATACGAACAACAAGTGCCTTATAAAGTAAGTTTGCCAACAACAATTAATTTATTGGTAGATACTTTAAACAAGTTTGTTGATGTTGTAGACATGAAAATGCCTTTAAACGCCAAAACCATTTACAACTTAAAAAGCGATACGGTTTTTAAACAAATGATGTTGCCAAGCGATAATTTTGTAGCCGAGCATCTTTTGCTTGTTTATGCAAATAATTTAGGGGTAGAATTAAATACAACAAAAGTAATTAACCACATTAATACTACTTATTTATCGGCTTTGCCGGATAAACCTAAATGGGTTGATGGATCTGGTTTGTCTAGAGGGAACTTATTTACACCAAGAGATATAATTAAGCTTTTGGAGTTGATTTATGATGAGGTTAGTGATGAAAATAGACTTTTTGAAATGATGCCAGCAGGAGGAAAAACGGGCACGCTAAGAAATGCCTATCCTAAAACTGATGCACCCTTTATTTATGGAAAAACGGGTACTTTAAGTGGTGTACATAATCAAAGTGGCTATATTAAAACCAAAAAAGGTAAAACATTGCTATTTTCTTTTATGAATAACAATTACGTTAATCCAACTGCTGATGTAAGGAAAGAAATGGTTCGAATCATGACCTTTATACACGATAATTTTTAATCATCATTTACATCTCTTTTTACTAGCCATGTAGTAATCCAATTGGCAAATTAACAGCAGTATTACCAAAAAAGAAATCATAAAATATAAGTATGGCTTAATTTGCGGGTTATTGCGGGATTTAAACAAATAGCCGAAAAAAGATGCAGCTTTTTATGATTATTTTGTGCAATTTAGATAGTACAAATTTTTGATCCAAAAAATTGCAGGTTTTAAACATTATGAAATTATCCTTAGTTACTTTACTTCTATTGCTTAGTGGTTCTCTTTTTGCGCAAGATAACCTGATTTACAAAAGTAAAAACTTACCAAAACCAGATACTACTTGGGTTTTTAAACCAAAAAATTACAACGAAGTTCAAAAGTTGCCCGTTATTTTCTTGTTGCATGGTTATAGCGGTAATTATAAGCAATGGAACAATATAATGGACGCACAGAAATATGCAGACGAATATGGTTTTATCATTGTATGTCCGGATGGATTATTTGACAGCTGGTATATTAATAGCCCTGCTAAAAAAGAGTGGCAATTTGAAAACTTTTTCTTTGATGAACTTTATCCAGACATTAAATCAAAGTATAAGGTTGATGATAGATACATTTTTATTTCGGGCCTAAGCATGGGTGGCCATGGTGCGCTTCACTTGTTTATTAAAAAACCAGCATTATTTACAAGTGCAGGCAGCACAAGTGGAGGCGTAATGTTGAGAGATTTTTCTGCCAAATATGGTTTGAGCGCTTTGCTAGGAAATCCAAAGGAAGATGATAAGATATGGGATGAGTATTCTGTTGTGCCTAACATTTATAAGTTGCAAAACACCAACAAACCCTTCATTTTCGATTGTGGTTCTGAAGATTTCTTTTACGCTTACAATAATGATTTGAAGAAAAAGGCAGACGAATTAAAATTGAAAGCAACTTATATTTCTCAACCAGGAGCTCACAATAGGGCTTATTGGACTAAATCTATCAAACAACAATTCGCCTATTTTAAAAGTCAAATTAATTAAACCTATGAAATTGAGAAATTTACTTTATTTAAGCATACTAGTACTAAGTTTCAGTGCTTGTAAAAAAAGCACGGTTGTTCCAGTAGAACCACCAGTAACACCTCCTCCAGTTCCTCCGCCTGTTTCAACAACGCCATACACGCCCGACAATAGCTTTAAAATTATAGCTTATATGCCAAGTTACCGAGATCCTGCTACTGTTGCTGATGCTAAATATAAAATGATAACGCATTTATTTTATGCTTTTTTAAATCCAAGTGCAAGTGCAGATGGCTCGCTGCAACCGCTACTAAGCCAATCGAGGTTTTTAGCAGTGCAACAAAAAGCAAAAGCTAATAATGTAAAATTCGGTATTTCGGTTGGCATTACTTCTGGTACAACCGAAGCTACTTTTGCCGCCATTGCGGCTTCGCCAACAGCAAGAGCTAATTTTGTAAAAAACATAGTTGATTTTGCAAAAAACAACAATTTAGATGGAGTTGATATGGATTGGGAATATCCAAGAACTGTGTCTGGAAGTCCAAATACAGATTTTACCGCTTTGATGAGAGAGCTATCAACAGAACTACACAAATTAAATAAATTTTTAAGTGCAGCGATTACACCTGCAGTTTATACATCAACAAATAGAGATGCCATACAGGCAGACGTTTATCAATACGTAGATTTCTTTAACATTATGCAATATGATGGAGCGGGTTACGATACTGCAGAACCATTAAACCATGCATCTATGAAAATGACAGATGCCAGCTTAAATATGTGGTTAACCACTAAAGGCATGCCTAAAGAAAAAGCTATCTTAGGAATGCCATTGTATGGAAAAGATGCTGCTGGTGCCTCCATCGGCTACAGAGACATTGAAGCTTCTGGAGCTGATATCACTTTAAATGTGGCAACTGTTAGTGGAAAAACTTATGGTTATAATGGTACCACATTAATTAAAGCTAAAGCACAAAAAGCTAAAGATAGATGTAATGGAATTATGTTTTGGGAATTTTCTCATGATAGCAATTCTGCTAATTCATTGATTAAAGCTGCAAATGATCAATTGGGAAGATCCTATAATTAATGCAAGAAAAATATAAACATCTTAAATCGCCATTGGCAAACAAAATAATAGCCATAGGCGATGAATACCTTTATTTTGGTGGTACGGCGTATTTGGGTATTCCACAAAACGAGGCTTTTTTAAAATTTTACCTAAAAGGACTATCGCTTTTTGGATTAAACAATGGCACAAGTCGCTCAAATAATGTACAACTAGGTATTTACAACGAGGTTGAGCAATATGCAGCACACAAATTTGGTGCTGCTGCGGCATTAATTACCTCTAGCGGTTATTTAGCCGCTCAATTAACTGTTAAAAATCTAGCTAATTTTGGCGAAGTGAGGTACGCTCCAGCAACACACCCTGCTTTATGGCATCAAAATATCCCCAAAGTATTGGGTTCTTTTACTATTTGGGCAAAAAACATAGTTGATGAAATAAATAATAGCGAAAAAGAAAATTGGGTAATCATTAGCAATTCGATGAATAACCTTTTCCCAGAAATTTACGACTTCACTTTCATCAAGCTATTGAATAAAAAAGTACTGCTAATCATTGATGATTCACATGGAATAGGCATCAATAATGAAGGATTGGGTGTATTTAAAACAATTCCACCTTGTGCAAACGTAGAGGTTTTAGTAATCGCATCTATGGCAAAAGCGCTCGGGGTTGATGCCGGCATTATTTTAGGTACAACTAAGCGAATTCATCAACTTAAGCTTAGCCATGAATTTCTCGGTGCCTCTCCGCCTGCTGCAGCTGGTCTTTTTGCCTTTATGCAGGCAGAAAAAATATATCAAAACGAATTAGAAAAGCTAAATCAAGGTATGGAAATCGTTAATCAAGCTTTGCTTAAAAATGATGATTGGCACTTTATTGATAATTTCCCGGTTTATTTATCTAAAAATGCTGAACTTAGCCACCAGTTAGCCGCAAAAAACGTCTTGGTTTCATCGTTTGCTTACCCAGACAAAGATGGACCCAAAATTAACAGGATAGTTTTAAGTAGTTGGCATAATAAAACAGATATCGCATATTTAATAAAAGCTTTGTAATGAAAAATATAATCCTTGTAATTTTAATCGTTTTATTCGGTCAACAGGTGGTTAACGCACAAAAAACTATGAAAGTTTTTGTAGTTAGACATGCCGAAAAAGTAACCGATGATCCAAAAGATAAAGACCCATTATTGTCTGAAATTGGCGCATTAAGAGCGGTAGATTTAATGAAATTATTACGAGGAGAAAAAATTGATTCGATTTTTACAACTGATTACAAACGAACAAAATTAACTGCTTTCCCTTTGGCTGATAAAATTGGGATTTCAATGAAAACTTATAATCCTGCAGAGCAGAAAGTATTGGCAAAACAATTAATAACCAATGCTAAAGGAAAAAAAATATTAATTGTTGGCCATTCTAATACGATTTTAGATGTAGTTGAGGCATTTGGTGCAGAAAAGCCAGTAAAAGAACTTACTGACGATGATTATGATTACATCTTTGAAATCACGATAAAGGGAGATAAAGCTGAGGTTAAAGCCAATCGTTATGGCGAAGTTCATAGAGCCGAAGGCGATGATAAAAAACAAATGAAAACGGGTAGTTAAATGATAAAACAGGCTTAAAAGTGCAATCTTCCCCCAGTATTTACACGCTACAATTTGGATTAGTCTGCTTAAGTTCTTTTCTGTTTTCGGCGAGTTTTAACATGTTAATTCCAGAGTTACCCGCTTACTTAACAAGTTTAGGAGGTGCGGAATACAAAGGATTAATCATAGCCCTTTTCACACTTACAGCAGGTATTTCTCGTCCTTTTAGTGGCAAGTTAACAGATACAATTGGCCGCATACCTGTAATGGCTGTTGGTTCGATGGTTTGTTTTTTATGCGGATTTCTCTATCCCATATTAACTTCTGTAGCTGGCTTTCTATTTTTAAGATTAATACATGGTTTTTCTACAGGATTTAAGCCCACTGCAACCTCTGCTTACGTAGCCGATTTAGTACCTGCAGATAAATGGGGCGAGGCGATGGGTGTTCATGGTGTTTGTTTTAGTACGGGTTTAGCAATCGGCCCCGCTATAGGTAGCGCTATAACCGATCATTTTTCAATCGATATCTTATTTTATTGTTCATCGCTTTTTGCACTGCTTTCTATTGTTATTTTGGCAAATATGAAAGAAACACTTCCTGATAAGCAAAAATTTACGCCTGAACACCTTAAAATTAAAAAGGATGATATTATAGAATGGCAAGTTTTGCCCGCAGCCCTAATTGTATTGTTTAGTTATATCAGTTATGGTGTAATTTTAACTGTAATATCAGATTGGAGCGAGCATTTAGGCACTAGCAATAAAGGCTTGTTTTTTATGGTTTTTACGCTATCATCACTCCTCATCCGCTTTGTAGCAGGAAAAGTTTCTGATAATTATGGAAGAACTTTAATCATTAAAATATCGCTGGCCATTTTAGTAGTTTCTTTACTTGGTATTGCTCTGGCTACCTCATCATTTTGGTTAATGGCCGCATCTGCAGTTTATGGTATAGCAACAGGTATGCTTTCGCCAACAGTTACCGCATGGACGATAGATTTGAGCAAACCCGGCCAACGCGGTAAAGCTGTAGCTACAATGTATATCTTTTTAGAAGTAGGTATTGGAGCAGGGGCATTATTAGCTGGAGCTTTCTTTATTGAGGATGTTAAAACCATCCCTATGATATTTTATTGCTGTGTGGTTATTACTCTATTTGCGATGGTTTATATGTGGTTAATTTATAAGCCTAAAAAGGGTTTGTTATAGTTTCTCAAACGCAATATCCATCAAATCGTAATTCTGCCAACCGTTAAAATCGAAGTGCCACCATTCGTTATAAATCACTTTAAAGCCGTTGGCTTGCATGGTAGCGATTAAGAAATCCCTGTTTTTGATGATTTCTGCGGGTAATTTATTATAATGTGGGGCTGCAGCTTCTTCAAAACTATCATAAGGCGTTGGCATTGGCACATCTTTGCCTGTTTTAAGGTCGATAATTGTTAAATCTACTGCACATCCACGGTTGTGTTTTGAACCTTTTGCTGGGTTAGCCACAAAATTTTTATCGCTTGCTTTCTCCCAAAAAGCTAATGTAATATCATACGGACGATAGGCATCAAAAATCTTTAAACCGTATCCCTTTTTTTTAAGGATGGATTGTATTTTTTTCAATTGCTCTACCACTGGCTTACGAGCAAATGCCTTTGCTTGTGCATACATTACCTGTTGCATAAAGTTGTTTTTTGTCGCATAGCGGATGTCTAATACAACAGATGGAATAGCTTTTTTAAGATCAATCAATTCATTATTCGGATTTTTCTTAAGATCTGCTTTGTAAGTTTTATAATCGTTTATTATTTTTAATCCATAAGGATTTTGAGCGTTTTTTTGCGCACAAGAGTTTAAGCAGAGTGATAGTAGAAAAATGACGAATATGTTTTTCATAAATAAAATATAATAAACTCCTAGTTTGTCATTCAGAGCGTAGCGAAGAATCTCCCAATCTATAAATCCTATAGTAAGATCCTTCCTTCGTCAGGATGACAAAGAGGGCTAAAAATTAACTCTAAATTGGTATTATCTGTACCAATTAAAATTATTGCGTAGAAACCACCAATAATTCTAAATCTTTAAACGGTAAATTGTACATATTAGCCAAATCTTTGTTTGTTAAATGACCCTGATAAGAATACAATGCCTCACGAATACCTGGTCTGTTCCAAATCATGTTCATTAGTCCACCTTTATCGCCAATTTCTACTAAAATAGGGGCGAAAATATTGGTTAGCGCATAAGATGCAGTTCTTGGAACTCTCGAGGCAATATTTGGCACACAATAATGGATCACGTCATGTTTTCTAAAAACAGGGTCTTTATGATTGGTTACTTCAGAAGTTTCGAAACAACCGCCTTGGTCTATACTTACGTCAACCACAACAGAATGCGGTTTCATTTTAGCTACCGTTTCTTCCATCACTAAACACGGACTACGACCATGTTCTGATCTTACTGCACCAATTACAACATCGCAAGTAGTTATGGCTTTATTTAGTACAATTGGTTGCATTACAGAAGTAAAAACTCTACTGCCTAAATTATTTTGTAACCTTCTAAGCCTAAAAATAGAACTGTCGAATACTTTTACTTCGGCACCTAAAGAGAGTGCTGTCCTCGCGGCATATTCGCCTACAGTACCCGCACCTAAAATCACAATTTCTGTGGGCGGCACACCTGTAAAACCCCCAAGCATTAATCCTTTTCCGCCAAATGCGCTACTCAAATATTCTGCAGCAATAAATATAGAAGCCGAGCCAACAATTTCGCCCATGGCACGAACTACGCTTAATACATTACCTTCATCACGCAGGTTTTCGAAGCATAAGGCGTTAATTTTTTTATGTAGGATGGCTTTGAGATTGGCTTCTTTTAAAGTGCCGATTTGCAAGGCTGAAATTAGGGTTTGCCCTTTGTGCATCAAACCAATTTCTTCTAAAGTTGGTGGAGCAATTTTAACAATGATATCTGCAGCATAAACATCTTTTTTGCTAAACGAAATTTGAGCGCCTTGTTCGCTATAATCTTTATCGCTAAAATTTGCAGCTACACCCGCACCAGTTTCAATTACAACTTTATGTCCGTTTGCAACTAAAAGCGCAACAGAAAGAGGCGTTAAAGCAATTCTGCATTCTTGAAAAGATGTTTCTTTTGGGATGCCGATGTATAGGCTATTGCTTCGAGTATTAGTTTCGAGGGTTTCTTCTTGTGTTTGTAATAAACCTCGATGGGCAATTGCAGCCATTCCTTCTCTTAATCCTTTCTCCATTTGATAATGTGGTAGTTTTAGATGTTTGAAGATACGGAATTTTTTTAAGAATTAAAGATGGTTGATAGATGATGGTTCAGAGTTGATCGCTAAGCGACTAAGCTATGGTCTATCGGCTAATAACTTCACTGAAAGAAAAAGTTCTCTGCTCATCGCCTGTTATTTCTATCTCAACTTTCACATAATTTTCTGGTAATAAATCTTCTATTTTTGATGGCCATTCTATTAAACAAAAGTCGCCGCTGTAAAAATATTCTTCATAGCCAATATCATAAGCTTCTTGTATGTTTTTTAACCGATAAAAATCAAAATGATAAATTTTTCCAGCTTTGCTAACATATTCATTAACAATTGAAAAAGTTGGGCTACTCACCACATCTTCAACTCCTAAAACTTCACAAAAGATTTTAATAAACGTTGTTTTGCCAGCTGCCATTTCTCCTTCAAAAATGAAAAATTTTTCGCCCTTGGCAAACGATAGAAGCTCTTCAGCAATTGTTGGTAATTCTGCGGTGCTGTTAATTGAGATTGATTTCATTAAATCTAATATCGTCATTTCGAACCGAAGGGAGAAATCTAATAAACAGATTTCTCCTCGTTCCTCGTTCGAAATGACGGATCGCTATTACCTCGAACTATAAGTAACCACCGGAATAATCATTTCTTCTAAAGAAATGCCGCCATGCTGAAACGTTTCGTTATAATAATTAACAAACTGATTGTAATTGTTTTGGTAAACGAAATATTGGTCTTCTTTTGCAAAAATATAGTTAGAGCTGATATTTATTTTTGGCAACTGTGCTTCGTGAGGGTTTTTAATCAAAAACACTTCTTTAGGGTTAAAGTTTAGATTTCTACCTTGCTTGTAACGTAAATTGGTATTTGTACTTCTATCGCCAATAACCTTACTAGGGTGTTTTACCCTAATTGTACCATGATCTGTAGTGATGATAACCTTTACCCTTTTCTGAGAAATTTTCTTTAACAAATCTAACAAAGGAGAATGCTCAAACCACGATAAAGTTAAAGAACGGTAGGCAGCATCATCATTTGCCAATTCGCGAATCATTTGCATATCTGTACGGGCATGCGAAAGCATATCAACAAAATTATAAACAATGGCATTAAAGTCATTATCCATCAAATTATTCACTTTATCAGTTAAGTCTTTGCCTTGGTCAAAAGTTAAAATTTTATGGTAACTAAACTTGCATTCTTTTCTTAAGCTTCGCTTAATTTGCTCTCTTAAAAACGTTTCTTCGTGCAGGTTTTTTCCGCCTTCATCATCATCATTTTGCCAAAGTGATGGAAATTTCCTTTCCATTTCTAAAGGCATCAAGCCTGAAAAAATAGCATTACGTGCATATTGTGTAGCCGTTGGTAAAATACTCGAATAAGTATCTTCTTCTTCTAAACGAAAATATTCACTAATTAACGGATTGATAATTTTCCATTGATCATAGCGCAAATTATCAATCAGAATAAAAAACACAGGTGTGTTTTCACTCAATAACGGAAAAGCTTTTTTCTTCAATAACTCATTAGATAGCAATGGAGCTTTTTCTTTTCCATTAACCCAACCTAAATAATTATCCTCAATAAATTTAGAGAACTGTGTGTTAGCTTCAGACTTTTGCATCGTCAAAATCTCGTGCATCTGTGGGTCATCAAGCTTTTCTAATTCTAATTCCCAAAACACTAATTTTTTATATACATCAACCCATTCTTCATAACTTAACTTATCGTTTAAAGTCATGCCGATATTTCTAAAATCTTGTTGATAAGCAGAAGAAGTTCTTTCGCTCACTAAACGTTTATTGTCAACAATTTTTTTAATGGTTAGCAAAACCTGTTTAGGGTTTACTGGTTTAATTAAATAATCATCAATTTTAGATCCGATGGCATCCTCCATCAAGTTTTCTTCTTCACTTTTAGTGATTAAAACAACTGGAACATCATTACGGATATTTTTAATGGCGGTTAGGGTTTCTAAACCACTTAAGCCTGGCATATTTTCGTCTAAAAAAACAAGATCAAAATGTTCTTTTCCAAATGCTTCTAAAGCATCATTTCCATTGGTAAAAGTAGTTACATGGTATCCTTTTTCGTTCAGTAATAAGATATGTGGTTTTAATAAGTTAATCTCATCATCAGCCCATAAAATTTTGGTTTCCTGCATTATATATACTTTTTATGTAATTTAAAGGTTTTAAAAAGCGCTAAACTTTCTACTACCGATAAAAATAGCAATTTTTGTACCGTAATATATCAGTTGGCAGTTTTTAGTTTGCTTTGGCTTTATTCCAACCTTTTAATACTGCAACAAATTAAAGAATGAACAAAAAGAAAATAATAAACGACCCTGTTTATGGGTTCATCAGCATCCCCTCTGCGTTGATTTATGATTTGATCTCACATCCTTATTTTCAACGTTTGCGATACATTAAACAACTTGGGATGACCCATTTGGTTTATCCAGGGGCATTACATACCAGGTTTCATCACGCTATTGGAGCAATGCATTTAATGGGTTTAGCTTTAGAAGTGCTTAGAAACAAAGGGCATGAAATTACTCCCGAAGAAGAAGAAGCTGCAACTATAGCAATTTTACTACACGATATTGGTCATGGGCCATTTTCTCATGCATTGGAGCATACACTAGTCAACGGAATTAAACACGAAGACATTTCTATGCTAATGATGGATAAATTAAACGAAGAATTTGATGGACGATTAACCCCTGCCATCACCATTTTTAGAGGTAAATATCACCGAAATTTTTTCTGCCAATTAATTTCTGGACAGTTAGATTTAGATCGAATGGATTACCTTAATCGCGATAGCTTTTTTACTGGCGTAAGCGAGGGTGTAATTAGTTTCGATCGCATTATTAAAATGTTTAACGTAGTTGATGATCAACTGGTAATTGAGGAAAAAGGGATTTACTCTATTGAGAAGTTTTTAATAGCTCGCAGACTAATGTATTGGCAAGTTTATTTGCATAAAACTGTTATTGCTGGCGAGCAATTGTTGGTTAAAATTTTAGAAAGGGCAAAAGAACTCGCATCTGGCGGAGAAACTCTTTTTGCTACACCAGCTTTGCAACATTTTTTGCAAAATGACATTACCGAAATGAATTTTTTTGAAGATGAATATCATTTATTACAATTCTCTAAATTAGATGATCAGGATATTTATGCTTCGGTTAAGGTTTGGGAAAATCATGACGATCCAATCTTATCAAGGCTTTGTAAAATGTTAAATTCTAGATCCTTATACAAAGTAGAAATTACAAATACTGAGCCGCCAGCAGATAGAATTGAAAGATTAGCAATCCAAACTGCGTTAGCGTTAAATATTGATGAAGATGATGTATCTTATTTTGTTTTTACCGATACCATTAGAAATAGAGCTTATAACGCAGGTAATAGCAATATTAATATTTTAATGAAGAATAATGAGCTGGTAGATATTGCAAAAGCCTCGGATTTGTCTAACTTAGAATCGCTAGATAAAACGGTTAAGAAGCATATCCTCTGCTACACAAGAGATATTTAGCATTTTTTAACAAAATTTTTAACATTTAATAGCGTTAACAGTCTTATTCTTGTAGCGAATATTAACAATAGCGTTTATTTGTTCATATCAATTTAACATTTAACTTTGTAGAATGCAATTTACTGCCAAGCAGATAAGCGAATTTTTAGATGGGACCATTTTGGGCGACGAAACTGTTGAGGTTGGGGAGCTTTCAAAAATTGAAGACGGAGTTCCGGGTTCTTTATGCTTTTTATCTAACCCTAAATACGAGAATTACCTATATACAACACAAGCTTCTGTAGTAATTGTATCGAATACTTTTGTACCTAACCAAGCTATAAAATGTACATTAATTAAAGTAAAAGATCCTTACAGTTCTTTTTCGGTTTTACTAGAAAAATATAACCAAGCTTTAAATCAAGATTCGGCTAAATCAGGGATAGATCAACCTTGTTTTATTCACCCAACAGCTAAAATTGGTAAAAATGTTTTTATTGGTGCTTTTTGCAACATCGAAGAAAATGTAGTTATTGGCGATAACTGTAAAATTTACACCCAAATATATATTGGTAGAGATAGTGTAATTGGTAGCGATTGTACCATCAATCCTGGTGTTAAAATTTATAACCGCACACATATTGGCAACCGCGTAACTATACATGCAAATACCGTAATTGGTAGCGATGGTTTTGGCTTTGCGCCACAAGCCGATGGCACCTACAATAAAATTGCTCAAATTGGCAATGTAGTAATAGAAGATGATGTAGAAATTGGTGCAAATACAACAATTGATAGGGCAACAATGGGCTCAACTTTTATAAGAAAGGGAGCAAAATTAGATAACCTAATACAAATTGCACACAATGTGGATGTTGGCGCACACGCTGTTGTTGCTGCTCAAACAGGTATTTCTGGCAGTACAAAACTTGGAGAACGCTCTGTAATTGGCGGACAAGTTGGTATTGCAGGGCACTTGGTTTTAGGCAAAGGCACTCAGATTGGGGCACAAGCCGGAATAAATTTTAATACAGAAGAAAATAAACAGTGGCACGGTAGTCCGGCACAACCCTTAAAAGAATGGATGAGAAGTACTGTTATATTTAAAAAACTACCAGAAGTAGATAAAAGAATTAGAGAGCTAGAAGCTAAAATTACCGAATTAACCGCAGTTATAGAACAGATTAGCACATTACAAGAAAAGAATGAACGTTAAGCAAAAAACTATTAAAAGTGAGATTTCTGTTAAAGGTGTAGGTTTACACACTGGTGCAAATGTTACCCTAACTTTTTGCCCTGCTCCAGATAATCACGGTTTTAAATTTCAAAGAACAGACTTACCCGGAGAACCAATTATAGATGCAGATTGCGACAATGTAACTGATACTGCTCGTGGCACTACAATTTCTCAGAACGGGGCACGTGTAAGTACAGTTGAGCATGTGATGGCATCATTGGTTGGCATGGATTTAGACAACGTACTTTTAAAGCTCGACGGCCCTGAAACACCAATAATGGATGGAAGCGCAATTTTATTTGTCGAAGCTTTAGAATCTGTTGGGGTTATTGCACAAGAAACTGATAGAGAGTATTTTACCATCCCTCATAATATTACCTATACAGAAGCTGATAGAAAAGTAGAGATTGTGGCAATGCCACTTGATGATTACCGTTTTACTTGTATGATTGATTACAATTCTCCCGTTTTGGGCAGTCAACATGCAGGTATATCTAGCATAGCCGAATTTAAAAAAGAGATAGCCTCATGCCGAACTTTTTGCTTTTTACATGAGTTAGAATATCAGCTTCAAAACAATTTAATTAAAGGTGGCGATTTAAATAACGCCATTGTAATTGTTGATAAAGAAGTAACAAAAACCGAATTAGCACATTTAGCTAAAATTTTTAACAGATCTGCGATTGAAGTTGCCCCACAGGGGATTTTAAATAACATGGAGTTGCGTTATCAAAACGAACCTGCTCGCCATAAATTATTAGATATGATTGGCGATTTGGCTTTGGTAGGCGTACATCTTAAAGGCCACATTATGGCAGCAAGACCTGGTCATGCGGCTAATGTTGCTTTTGCCAAAAAGATAAAAGCTGCCATTAAAAAAGAAAAGGGCAAAAAAATACAAAAGGTTTACGATGCAAATGCAAAACCCTTGTATGATGTTGTTCAGATAATGGATATTTTGCCACACAGACAACCTTTTTTGTTTGTTGATAAAGTGTTAGAATTGTCTAAAACGCATGTGGTTGGTGTTAAAAATGTAACCATGAATGAGGATTTCTTTAGAGGCCACTTCCCGGGCGCTCCGGTAATGCCTGGCGTAATACAAATAGAGGCAATGGCGCAAGTTGGCGGTATTTTAGTGCTTAGTACCGTTCCAGATCCTCAAAATTATTTAACTTATTTCTTAAAAATAGATAATGTGCGCTTTAGAGCACAAGTTTTACCAGGCGATACCATTATTTTTAGATGCGATTTAATGGAGCCGATACGAAGAGGCATTGCGCAAATGAAAGGTATTGGCATGGTAGGAGAAAAAATAGTAGTTGAAGCCGAAATGATGGCTCAAATTTCAAGAGTAAAAGAAACTGAAACAGCATAATGATACAACCGTTAGCATATATACACCCACAAGCAAAAATTGCAGATAACGTTGTAGTTGAGCCTTTTGCTGTAATACATAAAGATGTAGAAATTGGCGAAGGAACTTGGATTGGCTCAAACGTAGTAATTATGGATGGAGCCAGAATAGGTAAAAACTGTCGTGTTTTTCCGGGCTCGGTAATTTCTGGAGTACCACAAGATTTAAAGTTTGCTGGCGAAGTTACAACAGCAGAAATTGGCGACAATACCACTATTCGGGAATGTGTAACCATAAACCGTGGTACAAAAGATAAATGGAAAACCGTAATTGGTAAAAACTGCTTAATACAAGCATATTCACACATTGCGCATGATTGCGAAGTAGGCGATTTTTGTATATTTTCTAACAGTACAACCTTAGCTGGGCATATTACCATTGGCGACTATGTAGTTTTAGCAGGCTTAGTGGCTATTCACCAATTTGTTAAAGTGGGTTCACATGCATTTGTAACTGGCGGTTCGTTGGTGCGTAAAGATGTTCCTCCCTATGTTAAAGCAGCAAGAGAGCCACTTTCTTATGTTGGCATCAACTCTGTTGGCTTGCGTAGAAGAGGATTTTCTGCAGAGAAAATTAACGAAATACAAGAAATTTACCGTGTGCTTTTTGTAAAAAACAATAACGTAACCAAAGCTTTAGATATCATTGAAGCTGAGTTTCAACCAACCGAAATACGTGATGAGATAGTAGATTTTATCCGCAACTCTAACCGTGGTGTAATGAGAGGGTTTGGTACAGGAAGCAAAGAAAGATAATCCCCCTTGCCTCCAAAGGGGAAAGGTTAGATGTAAAGAAGAGAGGCAAATACATAGTTTATGTACACAAGCCAGTTTTGATAATTAAATAAACTTAATATTGAGGGTTTGTTAGTCGGATGTTCACTCACATCTCACATCTCATATCTCATATCTCACATCTCAATACCACAATGGAAATTACCTTAAAAAACGCCGGCAGAAGGTTTAACAAAGAGTGGATATTTAAAAATATCGATTTTAGTTTTTCGAAGGCCAACAAATATGCTGTTTTAGGGCCAAATGGTTCGGGGAAATCTACTTTATTGAGCATTATTTTAGGTAATTTATCGCCTTCTGAAGGAGAAATTAGCTACCATAATGCATCCGAAATTAAGGTTGAAGAAGTTTATCAATACATCAGCTTTGCTGCTCCATATTTAGATTTAGTAGAGGAATTTACGTTGCAAGAAACCATAGCTTTTCATTTTCAGTTTAAAGCATACGCAATCGGACTAAATGCCCAAAAGGTTTTAGATTTACTCGGACTTGAAAAATCGCAAGATAAGGCTTTAAAACACTTTTCTTCTGGCATGAAACAACGTACCAAACTCGCTTTAGCCTGTTGCGCAAATACACCAATCTTAATTTTAGATGAGCCGACATCTAACTTAGATGAACAAGGAATAGCTTGGTATCTGAATTTAATTGAGCAATATGGAAATGATAAAATGATCATTGTAGGTTCAAATCAAGAACATGAGTATTCTTTTTGTGATCACCGTTTAAATATCTCTGATTATAAATAGATTTTCAGAAAAACGAAGTCAAAACTTTGTGGCAGTTGTAGCCCCGCTTTTTGCTGCAAATTTTGTCAATTGGTTTTATACGTTAGCTAAAGCAGATAAAAATTTGTGCACCCAATTGCCAAAGTTTTTCGCGTCAATCGGGTTTAATTTACAAATACAGTAGTTCTTTTGGCAGTTTGCAACCCATCATAGCTGCATAAGCCTTGCATTTTAAACGGGATTGGAGCGGAAATACTTTTGTTTTCTTTTCAGCTTTGACAACTTTAATAGCAGAGTAGCAAGAAAGTTGTCAAAGCTGAAAACAAAAGATTGGAGCAAAAAGCCCGACTATCTGCTGATTTTTACGCCAAAATTGCTTTTCGAAACAATATTTTATTTGTCATTTTTGATTGCTTTGTCTTGGATTTTCCCATCAAAACCATTCTATTTCGTTTTAAAACTACTTTAAAAAAATATTTTCATTTTACTATTGTTTTATTAAAAAATAGTTTGCACCTTTGCGCCATCAAATAAGGACTAAATTTTAGTCGCAAAATTTGATAAAAATGCTTCGAATTATTAGTGAGCATTTATAAAAAGATTAATACAAAAATTTTCATAGTTTAGTTTTAGGTTTAGGTTGATTGTAGCTTCGGAGTGGTTCCCGAAGCTATCTTTTTTTACAGCTAATTTTAATTTTTTTTTTACCTTGCGGCTTTAAAAACAGACCATACATAAATAGTGATTTTTTAATATATCATGGCAAAAGCATCAGAAATAAAAGTGGGTAACATACTGCGTTTTAATAACGAGTTAGTTACTGTAGAAGAGTGGAACCACCGTACACCAGGTAAAGGCGGTGCATTTTATACCGGTAAATTCCGTAACATTAAAACTTCTAGATTAGTAGAGGCTCGTATGAATACAGACGAGGTTGTAGAAATTTGTAGAGTAGAAACTAATGATTATCAATATTTATATGAAGATGGTGATTATTTAGTAGTGATGGATAATACTTCTTTTGAGCAATTTAATGTGCCTAAAACTTTATTCGGTACTTCTATTAAATTTTTGAAAGAAGGAATGAGCATTTTGGTGGCAATAGAAAGCGAAGAACCAATACAAGCGAGTTTACCAAACTTTGTAGAAATGGAAGTAGTTTATTCTGAGCCTGCGGTAAAAGGCGATACTTCTACAAATGCATTAAAAGCTGCTACGGTAGAAAATGAAGTTGAAGTTAAAGTTCCGTTGTTTGTAAACCAAGGCGATAAAATTAAAATCGATACGCGTACTGGTGAGTATGTAGAGCGTGTAAAATAGGAGCAGGATTAAAGGATTAGTGGATTTTTAAGATTTTTTAATCCAAAAATTTGTTAAATCATATTGTTGGCTTTGGATTAATTCCAAAGCCATTTTTTTGTAACTTCGTGTTTCTAATTGTCATCCTGACTTGTGCCGATTTTACATCGGTAGCCTGTCGAAGGATTTATTATTTTACGAAAGTGGCCAACAAATCAGAACTACGAAAACAAGCTTTAACGCAACGAAAAAGTTTAACTGAAGACCAAGCCGATCAACTTAACGAAGCTCTTTTAGTAGCTTTTAAAACGCTTGATTTTAGCAATATTAATTCTATACACTTGTTTCTTCCAACACTGCACCACAATGAGCCAAACACTTTTTTATTTATAGATTGGTTACAGCTAAATCATCCTAAAATAGACCTAGTTGTACCAAAGGCAAATTTTGAAACAAATACAATGAGCAATTATATTTTCAAAGATTTAGCCGATTTAAAGAACAATCATTATCAAATTCCAGAACCACAAAACGCAAAACCTTTTAACGGTGTGCTAGATTTGGTTTTGGTTCCGCTATTAGCCTTTGACCAAAAAGGCTATCGAGTAGGTTATGGTAAAGGTTTTTATGATCGATTTTTGGAAAACACTGATACACAAAAAATTGGATTGTCATTTTTTGAACCTGTAGCACAAATTAATGATGTACATTTGAATGATATCCGGTTGGATAAATGCATTACACCGAATAAAATATATAGTTTTGTTTAGTTAAATGTCTCATATCTAGTATCTCAAATCTCAAGAAATGGAAAAAGAATTTAAAATCACTTCAGCAAAACATTACGAAGAAACGATGATTACCATTTTTGAGCTGCAAGAGCAAGAAGAGCCATTAACAAAAGCGCAAGAAGCAGAAATTGAAATTATGCTTAAGGCTGCTGATAAATACGAGGCCGAAGAGCTTTAACAAAATCACTTACCAAATAAGCAATCGTTTTTCCTGTTTTACTGTCTTTTCTGCCGTCTGCTAACTCCGTTGCACCTTCGCAAATATGTAAGTAGCTGTAATTTTTAGTGTTCGCCATTAAAATTTTTCGGATCTCATTTAACCCAAAGCCAGAAGAAGTTTGCGCACTTGACAATACATTTTCGATACCATCTAAATCAATTTCTAAGCCGCAAGGTTCCTTCAAATTAGCAGTAAACGCAGTAAAATTTTCTACAATTGATTTTTGACTTTGCAATAGATCTTCAAAATAAAAAGCTTTAATATTGGGGCTTGCAGCTATTTCATCTGCTAAATTTTGGTTTACATAGTTTTGCTGTAAACCAAATATTTGATACTGATTGAGGTATCCACTACCTATTGCCGTACTAAAACTATTGCCGCTATGCCTACCTTCTGCCCTGTTTCTTAAATCTGCATGAGCATCGATATTAACAACGTTCATCTTTTTATTTCCTTTACCCATTGATGTACCCGAAATAATTGGAAAAGCATTGTTATGTCCGCCTCCAATTACGATAGGTATTTTGCCTACGCTTACAATTTTTTGGATAATCGGATAAACCAAAGCATCAATTTGATTAACTTTTTCTCTTAAACCTTGCAAACTTGTATCAGTTGGTTCATCTATTTCAAAATGGCCCAAAACTAAAATTTCATCGCCTACTAAAAAATTATTGCTTTGCATATTTAGCAAAGATTTTAATGCGGCTAGCCATGCTGTTTTTGCTCCAGCAACGCCCAAATTTGCACGAACGCCAATGTCTTCGGGGATCCCTAAAAGCACAAATTTCGCATTGGATTTTTCTATCTCATCTAAATTAGAAACAGTTAAAATTTTCTCCCCAAGTTTTACTTCTCCATCTCTTTGGTTTGTTAATGCCAAAACATCGCTCTGCGTATAAATGTTAAAGCTATCCATTGTAAATTTCTCCATTTAAAATTACCGTTTCTATTTGGGTTTGACCAAAACTATAAGGTAAAAAAGCCAAAGAAGGCATTGGTTTGGTAATAAACAAATTTGCTTTTTTGCCAATGGCGATACTACCTATTTGATGGCTAATTTCCATTGCTGCTGCTCCATTTAGCGTTGCTGCATTAATTGCTTCTTCGTGTAACATTTTAAGTTTAATACAAGCCAATGAAACCACAAAATTCATATTGCCCGATGGCGTAGAACCGGGGTTAAAATCTGAAGCTAAAGCTACTTTTGCATTGGCATTGATTAAACCACGAGCGTTTGCAAATGGGATACCTAAGTAAAATGAGCAAGAAGGTAAAAGTGTAGCAATGGTTTCGCATTGCGATAAACTATTTAAAACCCCCTCATCGGTTTCTTCTAAATGATCTACTGAAATAGCATCGTGTTTAATTCCTATTTGTACGCCACCCGAAACCGAAAGTTGGTTGGCATGTATTTTTGGTTTTAATCCGTATTTCGCAGCGGCTGATAAAATTTCATCTGTTTCATTAACCGAAAAGAAACCTTTTTCGCAAAAAACATCAATATAATCAGCCAGTTTTTCTTCGGCAACCGCCGGAAGCATTTCATTGATAATTAAATCGATATAAGCTTGATGGTTATTTTTGAACTGTGCTGGATAAGCGTGTGCTGCCAATAAAGTTGCTTTGATTGGAATTGGGAATGCTGCTTTTAATCTTTTAATTACTCGAAGCATTTTCAATTCGCTTTCGAGCGTTAAACCGTAGCCACTTTTAATTTCCACTGCTCCTGTTCCCTGCTTAATCATATCTGCTAAACGTAAACAGGCACTTTCAAAAAGCTCGTCTTCGGTAGCTAAAGCTAATTTACTAGCCGAGTTTAAAATTCCTCCACCGGCTGCGGCAATTTCCTCGTAGGTTTTGCCTTTAATTTTCATTACAAATTCTTCTTCTCGAGGAGCTGCAAAAACAATATGTGTATGGCTATCGCACCAAGATGGGAAAACGAAACGATCATTGACTGAGATTTGAGATCTGAGATCTAAGATTTGAGATGGAATTTCGCTCATCAAACCGAAATCCTTAATTAAACCATCTTCCAATAACAACCAAGCATTTTCCAATACAGGTAAATTTGCCATTTCGCTACCGCGAAGAGAGCGTTTCTCTTTTGTATGTACACCGACTAAGCCTTTGATATTGGTGATTAGCATTTTAGGTATTGAGATTTGCGTATGGCGAACTGAGACAATTTAACAAGATTATTCTATTTCCAATAACACCGGACAATGATCTGAATGCAAAGCATCAGGTAAAATTCTTACATTTTTTAACCTGTTTTCCATTGGTCGGCTTACCAAATGATAATCGATACGCCAGCCTAAGTTTTTGCCTCTTGCTCCAGCTCTGTAACTCCACCAGGTATAATGATGCGGATCTTTATTAAAATGTCTGAAACTATCTATAAAGCCATTGTTCATAAAAAGCTCCATCCATTCTCTTTCTTCAGGCAAAAAGCCAGATGAATTGGCGTTCGATTTTGGGTTGTGAATGTCTATCGCCTGATGGCAAATGTTGTAATCTCCAGAAATAATCAGGTTTGGATGTTCTTTTCTAACTTCATCAATATACACATCAAAAAAGCGCATAAACTCATATTTTTTGATTTGTCTTTCATCGCCGCTAGAACCAGACGGAAGGTAAACGCTCATCAAAGAAAAGGTATCAAAGTCGGCTCTTAGAATTCTACCTTCGGCATCAATCCATGGTTCGCCACAGCCATAAGCTACATTGTTTGGTTTAACTTTGGTTAAAATAGCAACACCACTATATCCTTTTTTCTCTGCCGGAAACCAATAATGATGATAACCCAATTGTTCAATTAAGGCAATAATTTCGGGAATTTGTATTACCAAAGCTTTTACCTCTTGTAGGCAAATCATGTCGGCATCGGTTGCTTGTAACCAAGTGAATAAACCTTTTGTGGCTGCAGCACGAATGCCGTTTACGTTGTATGATATGATTTTCATTATTTCTTTTCTGCTTCTTTCTTAAATTCTCTTTCTAATTTCCTAACCTCTCTTTTCTTCAAAACTGTAACCGTCATTTTAATATCTTCCTTTGGTCTATTAGCTTTACCTGTTGGTATGGCAGCAATGTTATCCACCATTTCTAAACCTTTCACCACTTCGCCATAAACTGTATAGTTTTTATCTAAATGTGGAGAGCCGCCAATGGTCTTGTAAACCTGTCTTTGCCACTCAGGAATTTTAAATTTTAAACGTGTTTCTTCTGTAACTTTCAAAGCCGAGTCTGTCCAAACCTTGCCTTGTACGATATAAAACTGACTACTACTCGAAGCTTTTTCTGGATTATTATCTCTTGCCGCAGCTAAAACCCCTTTTTTATGGAAAAGGCTATCCCTAAACTCAGCCGGAATGGTGTATTTTAATCCACCACTGCCCAGCATTTTTTCTGGCGTTGCATTTTTCGAATCTGGGTCGCCGCCTTGAATCATAAAATCTTTAATCACCCTATGAAAAATAGTGCCGTTGTAAAAACCTTCCTTGGCTAATTTTAAAAAGTTATCACGATGTAAAGGTGTTTCGTTGTAGAGTTTAATAATTACTTCGCCTTTTGAAGTAGTAATTTTTACATATTGATATTTCCGCTTTGCGGCAAAACTTGCTATAAAACAAAGACTTAAAATGATGGTTAAAAGTTTTTTCATGCATAAAATGATTTATGCTAAGGTATTTAAAAAATTAGAAATGATTGATAGGAGTTACAGGTAAAAGTAATGTTGACAAGCAATATTAGTCAAGGCCTAATCGTCTAGTTATTTGTAAATTTAAGGATTGAAATCATTTTACCATTTTTTAACATTCTATAATACAGCATTGTAATTTTTTATTTATAGCTTTGCTTTACATGAAGTTAAAACAAAATTTGGCCTTAGCACTTTGTACTTTTTACGCATTAAGCGTAATTGGTATTGCTTTGAGCATGCATTTTTGTAGTGGCAAACTAGCTGATGTAGCATTTTATGCTAATGAAACCTCATGTAAATTTTGCAAAACCGAACCGATTGATAAAAAAGATGATGGTTGTTGCAAAAACACTAAAGTTGATGTTAAGGTAAAAGATAGTCACCAAATACAAGCGGCTATAAAACTGCCCAAACTGTTCAGTTTTGAGAGTTTTCTCCCATCGCACATTGTTAGCTTTTTAAAGCCATTCTTTCCAAAATACTTTGGCGGTTCGGTAAATAAAGCCCCTCCGCGAACATCAACCATCTCACTGCAGATTTTAAACTGCGTTTTCAGAAATTAGGATTTTTCATCTGATCTACCATTAGCTCAATAGCTTTTGGTTAATTATTTATTTCCCCCATGGGAGTATTATAATGCAATAGATTTAAGACGTTGGCGAGGACGCCAACGAAAGAATCTCCATAATTGGCGTCCCCGCCAACGTTAAACTTAATATTTCTATTATTTAAAAAAATCAAGATGAAAACGACTAAAATCATATTCAGTTTTTTGATGCTTTTTGTAATTAACAAAGCGTCTGCCCAACAAATTACTTCTGCAGAAATGCAAGTTACAGGCTTAACCTGTTCAATGTGCTCTCAAGCAACCGAAAAATCAATTAGAACATTGTCTTACGTAGCCGATGTAAAACCAGATTTAAATAGAAATCTTTTTGTAATCACTTTCAAAAAAGATCAGGCCGTTAGTTTTGATCAACTGAACAAAAAAGTAAAAGATGCTGGCTTTTCTATTGGCAAACTAGAAGCAACGGTTAATTTTAATCAAACTAAAGTTGATGCCAACGGACAAGCAGTTGTTGGCACAAACGTTTATCGCTTTGCCAATACAAAAGACAAAGTTTTAAACGGCCCAACAAAGGTTAATGTAATTGATAAAACCTTTGTTTCTAACAGTGTATTTAAACAAAAATCAGCTACTGTTAAGTTTGATTCTTATCCAACAGGAACTGGCGTTGTTAATGGTAAAAAAACTAGGATTTATCATTTGAGCATTTAAGATGTTAAAACGAATATTGTTTATTGCGCTAATCAATTTTAGCGCAATACAGTTTACACTAGCTCAAGAATTATATGTTTTTACCGAGCCTGCTAGCAATATGCCTGCAAAATCAATTGGTATTAGGTTAACAAACGAAGGAATGTTTGAGCCTTCATTTACCAATAGAACTTTGGCCGAAGTGATGGTTGGTTTAAATAAAAACTTCATGTTTCATTTGCAAGGTTTTATGTCTGATATGGACGGAAAATATCGTGTAGAAGGCGGTAGTATTTATGCAAAATATAGATTTTTATCTATTGATGAAGCACAAAGCCATTTAAGAGCCGCAGCTTATGCAAGAGTAAGTACAAGCAACAGAAATTTTCCATCAGAAGATATTAATTTAGAAGGTGATAATAGCGGTTTGCAAGGCGGAGTTGTAGTTACCCAATTGATTCATAAACTGGCATTATCGGCTACTTTAGGCTATAGTAATGCATTAAATACAAGTAAAGTATTAAGATATTCTTCACTTACATCAGTTCCGCAAGGGATAACTTTAAATCCAATTACAGAACCTAGAGAGATGTTGAATTACAGTTTATCATCTGGTTATTTACTATTGCCATTTGTTTATAAAGATTACAACCAGCCTAACTTTAATTTGTATGTAGAGTTGTTGGGCAAAACAAATCCCGCAAACGGAAACTCGTATTTTGATATTGCCCCAGCTGTACAATTGATATTAAACAGTAGAACGAGAATAGATTTGGGCTATCGCTTTCAAGCAGCCGGAAATATGCCAAATAGATATTTAAAAAACATGTATTTGGCAAGAGTAGAATTTAATTTTTTTAACGCATTAAAATAAAAAACATGAAAAAGAATTTAGTAATAATTGCCCTAGTAGTTATCTCAGCATTTGCAGCAAATGCACAAAGTGTTGTAGCAAAAAGAGAATTTAACAATACATTAAAAGCTTATTTTGAAGCCAAAAATGCACTAGCAAAAGACAATGCAGTGCAGGCAAGCGAAAGTGTAAAAACACTGGTTAAAAACATAGAAGAATTTCCGGTTAAAACACTTTCTGCCCCTCAGCAAACCTTATGGAAAGCTGAAGCGGAAACCATCAAAAAAGCTGCTTTAGCCATCTCAACAGAAAAAGCAATTAAGGCGCAACGCAATAGTTTTTGGCCACTTTCATCAGCTATGCTAAAATTAGCAAAAGAGTTTAAGCTAAATAATGCCGATGTTTATGTACAATATTGCCCAATGGCTAAAAAAAGCTGGTTAAACGAAGTTGAAGCCGTACAAAATCCATTTTATGGCAGCATGATGTACGATTGTGGCGAGGTTACTGAAACCATTGCTAAAAAGTAAATGAAGTTGTTTATCAAAAATATGGTATGCGACCGATGTAAAATGGTGGTTAAAGCTGAGTTAATAAAACTTGGCTTTAATCCTATTTTGGTAAAACTTGGCGAAGTTGAAATTGCCGAAAACCATATTGAGAGGTTAAAACAGCAACAATTAGAGGCTACTTTACAGCAGTTTGGCTTTGAGCTTTTAATAGATAAAAAGCAACAATTAACCGAACAAATTAAAGCAACGATAGTTGAGTTGGCTCATTACAATAAAGAAGGATTAAAAATTAATTTATCTGCTTTTTTAAGTGACAAATTAGGTTTGGAATATTCTCATTTAAGCGCTATTTTTTCTGAAATTGAAAATAACACCATAGAGAAATATTTTATTCAACAAAAAATAGAAAAGGTAAAAGAATTGCTAGAGTATGGCGAAAAATCTTTGAGTGAAATTGCCTATCAATTAAACTACAGCAGTGTTGCGCATTTATCTGCTCAGTTCAAAAAAACAACAGGAAATACCCCGACTGAATATAAGTTACTTCAAAACACAAGCCGTAAAACTTTAGACGAGATTTAATCGGCTTTCTTATCATACATCAACAATTAACGGATACGCTTGTTCTACATTTGTATTATCCTTAAAAATTAAAGATTATGAAAAAATTATTTCTATTTGTGCTGGCAACCAGCATTAGCATTGTATCTATTGCACAAACAAAATGGGCAACAGATCCTGCGCATTCATTTGTAAATTTCTCGGTTAAACATTCAGGAATTTCATTTGTAGATGGTTCATTTAAAAAATTTGATGGCACAATTGAAGCTAGCAAAGCCGATTTAACCGACGCTAAAATCAATTTTACTGTAGATGTTGCTAGTATTAGCACCAGTATTGAGATGCGTGATAATCACTTAAAATCTGATGATTTTTTTAGTGTATCAAAATATCCAACGATGAGTTTTGTTAGTACATCAATGAAAAAAGTTAAAGGCAATGTGTACACACTTTCGGGAAAGCTAACTATTAAAGATGTAACTAAGGATGTAAAGTTTAATGTAGTTTATGGTGGTACAGCTAAAGATCAGCAAGGCAATAACAAAGCAGGTTTTATGGCAACAACAAAAATTAATCGTTTAGATTACAACATTAATTACGATCCAACTGGTGCGGGTATCGCTAAAGAAATTAACATCACTTTGAATTTGCAATTTGCACAAGCAAAATAAAAAGGGTTTTTAAACCATATAAGGCATTAAGGACGTTAAAGAATATTACCTAAAATGCCTTATAACCTGAGGAGTTCGATTATTAATCTGCAGTATTTTACGGTTTTAACCACCCCGCCTTTCAGGCACCCCTCCAAAGGAGGGGAATGTAGGTTGCAATTCCCCTCTTTCAGAGGGGTGGTCGAAGACCGGGGTGTTATAAAACGATAATATTAAACGAACATAAGTTTATATATGGTAACTAAAGATTTAAAATCGATGAACACACTCCATCAATTCAAATCCTTCACATCAGCTTTACCACAAAGCGACATTATGCCTGCACTTTTTATGGGGCATGGCTCGCCGATGAATGGAATTGAACACAATGAATTTAGCACAAAGTGGTTTGAAATAGCGCAAAATATACCTACTCCGAATGCTGTATTAGTGGTTTCTGCACATTGGTTTACTCACGGCACAAAAATTACTGCCATGGATTTTCCGCCAACAATTCATGATTTTGGTGGTTTTCCGCAAGCGCTTTTCGATGTGCAATATCCAGCTCCAGGCAACCCAATATTGGCAAAAGAAACTGCAGATTTGGTAAAAACTACCAACATAGTTTTAGACCACGATTGGGGTTTAGATCATGGTGCATGGTCGGTTATTAAACACATGTATCCTGATGCTAATATTCCTGTTTTGCAATTAAGTATTGATTATACCAAAGGAGCACAATACCATTACGATTTGGCTAAAGAATTATCCGCTTTGCGTAAAAAAGGTGTGCTGATTTTAGGTAGCGGAAACATGGTGCACAACCTGCGAATGATGAGTTGGGAAATGATCAACGGCGGCGGTTACGATTGGGCAATTGAAGCTAAAGAGAAATTTAAAAACGCTATTTTAAATAAAAATCATGATACTTTAATTAATTACCAAAGCATGGGAAGCGAAGTAATGCTTGGCATCCCTACTCCAGAACATTATTTACCTTTATTGTACACTTTAGGTTTGCAAAGCGATAATGAAGAAGCTACTTTGTTTAATGATAAAGCAGTTGGTGGTTCTTTAACCATGACTTCAGTACAGGTTGGGTAACTCGAATTCTTCCCGTGAAAACGGGTATCTTAAAGCGTTATACTTTAATAATCTTTCTTCCGCATTACGATTGCAAGTCGAGCTGGTAATGACGTTATACCGCTAAAATTATATAACTCTTTCTTAATATTCTATAACATTAACACCTCCTACTTGTTATAATTTTGTCTTTCAATTTTATAACAATGACACACACTTATCAAGTTACAGGAATGACCTGTTCTGGATGCGAAAATAAAGTTAAGAGTAGCTTGCTTGTTCTTCCTGATATTAGCGCTGTAGATGTTTCGAAAGAAACCCATTCAGCAACAATAACAATGGATAAACATATCGGAATAGCTGCTTTACAGGGCGCTTTAGGAAGTAAATATCAAATTACTGCTTCATCACATAGTGAAGCTTTAGAAGAGACCAAATCTTTCTTTGAAACCTATAAACCAGTCCTTTTATTATTCGCTTATGTTTTTGGAGTTTCAGCCATCGCCAGTTGGCAAAATGGAAATATCAATTGGATGCAATTTATGCGCTTTTTTATGGCGGGGTTTTTCCTATCATTCTCTTTCTTTAAATTAATTAACCTAAAAGGATTTGCGGAAAGTTATGCGATGTATGATATTGTTGCCAAAAAAGCTCCAATTTGGGGATACGTTTATGCTTTTATAGAGTTAGGTTTAGGAATAGCCTTTTTAGTAAATTTTAACCCTGTTTTAACCAATTGGATTACTTTGGTTGTGATGACAATTAGTATAGTTGGTGTTTTACAAAGTGTATTGAATAAACGAAAAATACAGTGTGCTTGTTTGGGAGCAGTTTTTAACTTACCGATGAGCACGTTAACCATAATTGAAGATTTATTGATGATTGCCATGAGTGCGGCAATGCTAATTTTAATGTAAGATGAAAAAAATATTAATTTCTTTATCCGCAATTGCGGTATTATTTACGGCTTGTAACCAACAAAAAGTTAGTGAACAAGCGCATTCGGGCATGGAACACGGTGAAGCAAAAACAGAAAACGTGATGATGCAGGCAATGGACGATAGTATGATGGCGATGCACCAAGCAAAAATGACAGGCAATGCCGATTACGATTTTGCTTCGATGATGATCCCACACCATGAAGGTGCCGTTGCAATGGCTCAAGAAGTATTGAAAAATGGACAATCCGAGGAATTAATTTCATTTTCAAAAAATGTAATTATTGCTCAGCAACAAGAAATAGCAATGCTGAAAGATTTCTTGAAAACCGCTAGTCAAACTCCGTTAAAAGAAGCTGAAGCAGTTAAAAAAGCCTTAGCTGCCTCGATGACTCCAATGATGGACGGAATGGCGAAAGTAAAACTAACAAACGATATCGATCAAGATTTTGTGGTGCTGATGATCCCTCACCATCAAAGTGCGGTAGATATGGCTAAAGCTTATTTGCCCTATGCCAAAAATGAAAAGATAAAATTGCTTGCCCAACAGATTATACAAGCGCAGGAAGAGGAAATTAAATGGCTTAAAACACAATAAGTTATTTGATGCAGAGGTAAGAAAATTCCATTTTACGCTTACTTCCGCCAATTTCGCCTTCAATCCACGCTAAAAGTTCGGTTTTTCCTTTGTTCTGGTAAACTATTTGTTGTGGAAAATCGTGTGCCTTATTCTCAAAAGTGAAAGTGTTATTTGAGTTAGAAATAAGTTTGAAATTGGTTTTTCCTTCGTTGCCTTTTTCGTAACCAGTTACACAAAAATGCCAAACGCCATCAATCTTTTTTAAAACAATGGTTTCTGTTAAAATACTATCGCCTTTTACATTGTATTTATGAGAGCTACCTGTCAAACTATCTTGATGTTTCTGCCAACGCTCAACAATTTTGCCGGTTTTCGTTTTCATTTCCCAGCCTCCTGCTAAGAATGAGAAGTGTTTAATATTTGCTTTTTGCGCTATCGCAGATAACTGAATTAAAGTAAAAACAATTATTAAGATTGAATACTTTTTCATTGATACTACATTATTTTCTTCAACAATTTTAACACCCATTCTTTACCTAAATAAGGCGGATAAATCATTTTATTAAAATCTATGCTGCGTTGAAACATGATAGCTCGCTCGTGCGAAAAGTTTTTGAAACCATAAAAACCATGGCTGCTACCCATGCCGCTTCCATTAACACCTCCAAATGGTAATTTTGGGTTGCTGATGTGAATTAAAACATCGTTTACACAAGTACCGCCAGCGCTTGTATTTTTAATAATTTGTTTAATGTTTTTACTATTATTGCTGAAAATATATAACGCCAAAGGCTTACTTTTAGCGTTGATTTGATCAATTACCTCATCCAAATTTGTGTAGGTAATTAATGGTAATATTGGGCCAAAAATTTCTTCTTCCATCACTTTTGTACCTATTGGTATTTTACTTAATAAAACAGGGTTGATGGTATTACTTTTTTTATCAAAATTACCTCCAAAATCAATTCTCGCACCTTTTTCAACAGCTTCATCTACCAAGCTTTTTAATCTTTCGTAATGTTTTTCGCTGATGATTTTCCCATAGGTTTGATGATCTATTTGATCGGCAGATTTAAAAAACATTTTTGCTGTTGCAGCCTTATACAAACCAATAAATTCATCGAGCTGTTGCTCATGCACAAAAACATAATCAGGCGCTATACAGGTTTGACCGGCATTTACCAATTTACCCCAAGCTATTTTTTCTGCCGCCTTTGGTAAATCAGCTTCGCGATCTATAACCGTTGGCGATTTGCCGCCTAGTTCTAATGTTACTGAAGTTAGGTTTTTAGCAGCCGCTTCCATTACCACTTTACCAATTGCAGTGCTTCCGGTAAAAAAGATATGATCAAAAGGTAATTTTAACAAAGCGGTAGAAACATCGGCATTGCCTTCAAAGCAAGCAACTTCTTGTTCCTCAAAAACTTCGCTTATAATATTGTGTACTACCTTACTCGTTGCCAAACTTAACTCCGATGGTTTTACCATTACGCAATTTCCGGCTGCAATAGCTGATACAAGCGGGCCTATAGTAAGCTGGAAAGGATAATTCCAAGGTGCGATGATTAAACAAACGCCTTTTGGCTCATAATAAATTCTGTTTTTAGCAAACGGATTACTTAAGGTTTTTCCAATGCTTTTAGGGCTCATCCAGCTCTTTAAATTTTTGATAGCGTAATCTATCTCGCCATAAGTAAAAATCAACTCTGTTACAGCGCTTTCAAAATTACTTTTACGTAAATCGCTTTGCAAGGCTTTGTAAATATTGTCTTCTTGTTTTTTAATTTCGGCTTTAAGTGCGGTTAATTTAGCGATTCGATCTGCCGCATTAGTTTTTCTTAGCGTATATTTGTAAGCTTGTTGAGCAGCAAATACAAAATTGATTTTTTGTTCCATAATACGAAGAACTAATACATTCTATAATTGTTAAATATAGTTAAATTGGCTATCTAATTTATTACAAAACATCCAAAAAAAGCATATTGCGTATATCATTCTATAACCTAATCAGATGAAAAGAGTTTTGTTTTTTGTTTTTGCGTTACTAATATTTTTTAATGAGGCAAACTCACAAACATTAAGGCCTGGTGTTTTGGTGGTTGGCAATGGTAATGCTGCAGTGGCGGCGGCCATACAATCGGCCATGTCTGGCGTAGAAACAACTATTCTGCTACAAGCTGGTGGTTTTGATATTTCGCCAATTAATGATGACTTAAGCAGTGGCATACAAGCAACTTTTTTACAGAAAATCCGCAATGCGAAAAATATTAAAGACAGTACACAAACTGTAACTTTTGATAAAAGCTTAGCAAATGAAGTGCTTAAAAAATGGACTGATAGTACAAAAAAGCTAACAGTTATTACTAACGTTATGTGGGTTAAAGCCGATGGCGGTACAAATAGCTCGGTTTTAAAATTAAGCGACGGCAGAACGATTAGACCAAAAGTGCTTATCAATTCTGCAAATACAAAACTAAATGAAGCATTGAAAATAACCATAGGTGATAAAAAACCTGAAAAAATTGATTACGCTAATACGATTTATAGAACAAGCGTTGCATCTGGCATGAAGCTAAACGGAACAACTGTCAATTTTTATTCTTTATACAATCTTTTATTACCTGAGAAGGATAATTTTGTTTATATAAGTGATCCGCAAAGCATGTTAATTGGGCAAGCGGCTGGTGCTACCGCAGCTTTTGCTGTGTTTTATGGCAAAAAAACATCAGAATCAAAACTGAAGGAAATACAAGGCGAATTAATTGCCTACAAATTAAACATCATGCCATTTGCTGATGTTAAACAAACTGATTCGAACCGGAAAGCAATACAGTTTGTGGGTATAACAGGTGTTTTAAAGGCAGAATTTTTGAATGGAAACTTGTTATTTGCACCCGATAAATTAGTTACTACAGCAGAAATAAAACAACCTATAAAAGATTCTTACTATAAAGCTCAAATTTGGTTTGATGATTATAAAAGTGACATCATCACGATTAGTTCTGCAATGGAAATGATCAGTTATGTTGGTAACAAGGCGCTAGATGCAATGAAAAAGAATATCCCAAAAAAATGGAAGAACAGTTATCATTTTAAAACAGCGTTTGATACCGAAAGGCAGATTAGTAGAAGAGAACTTGCAGTGCTTTTGCAAGATCACATGCCTCCATTTGATATAACAATAGATAAAACCGGAAAAATAATTAGGTAAACCCATCCAAGTTTCTCAAAATATCATAAAGAATAAGCGTTGGCGGGGAAGCAAAGTCAAAAGATCTCCACGTTTGCGTCCCCATCAACGTTTTTAAAGTAACTTCCAAAAGGCTAAGCATTGGCTTTACCTCCAAAGCATGAGATTTCCTACGCTGGCGTCCTCACCAACGTTTTTAAAGTAACTTCCAAAAGGCTAAGCATTGGCTTTACCTTCAAAGCATGAGATTTCCTACGTTGGCGTCCTCGCCAACGTTTTTTGAAAATAACTTCCGTTAAGAAACTAATTCCCAAAGAGATGGGTTTAAAAAGCGCTCATTTTTCGTTCAAGAACCCTCTGTTTCTAACTTAAGCCTTGTAACATTTGTAAAACCTTGTTAGGCGTTAGATTATGTAAATGCTTTTTTCTATAAATTGCACACATAACCTAAACATAATGAAGAAACTATACCTTTTTAAGTTGCTCTTCTTGTTTATTGCGGGCAATGTTTTTGCTCAAAATCAGCAAGATTACAGTAACAATGCAACCCTAGCTCAAAGGGTTAAAACGCTTTCGGCAAAATACCCTCAATTGGTAAAAAGCAAAACTTTAACACAAACTGTTGGTGGTAAAGAAATTTTAATGTTAACCATTGGCTCAGGTAAAACCGAAGACAAACCTGCCATTGTTGTAGTAGGCGGCGTTGAAGGTAAACATCTTTTAGGAGTTGAAATGGCCATCGGCTTTGCCGAAAAACTATTAGCCTCATCTGCCGTTGATAGCGTAAAAACATTGCTCAATAACCAAACATTCTACGTTTTCCCGAACATGAGTCCAGATGCTACTGAACAATATTTTGCTAAAGTTAAGGCAGAACGAAGTGGTAATGCAACCAAAACCGACGATGATCGTGACGGAAGAGAGAATGAGGATGGCTCAGAAGATTTAAATGGCGACGGGAAAATTACTTGGATGAGAATCGCTAATCCAACCGGAAAATATAAATTGAATACAGATGATCCAAGATCTATGTTATTGGCAGATGCTACCAAAGGTGAAAATGGAAAATACATTTTATTAACTGAGGGAATTGACAACGACAAGGATGGTGAATTTAATGAAGATGGCGAAGGCGGCGTAGCTTTTAACAAAAATTCGAGCTATAACTTTAAACCTTTTGTTGCTGGTGCTGGCGAATATGCGGTTTCTGAAAAAGAAAACAGAGCATTGTTGGATTGGCTTTTTGATGCTTTTAACGTTTATGCAGTAGTAACTTTCGGACCAACTAATAACTTATCAACGCCAGTAACTTTTAATCCGCAAGGCATTAGCAAAAGAATAATTACAGGCTGGTTCGAGGCAGATGCTAAAGCCAATGCCTTAGTTTCTGAAAGATATAATAAAATCACCAAAACTAAAGACGCTCCAAAAACAGCGGCAGAAAGTGGAGATTTTTCTCAATGGGGCTATTTTCATTATGGGCGATTAAGTTTCAGTACACCAGGTTGGTGGGTGCCAAAAGCAACTCCAGATACCGCTCGTAAAGAAAAGAAATTTGTAAACGAAGATGCTGTTGCTAATTATTTACGTTGGGCTGGCGGACAAGGAATAACTGATACATTCACGCCTTGGAAGGCCGTTAATCATCCGGATTTTCCAAATCAAACGGTTGAAGTTGGCGGTTTAGATCCTTTCGTATTGATTAATCCTCCTTATAAAATGGTTGATGGTATTGTGGCTAAACATACAGATTTTATAGTAGGATTAGCAAAAATGGCTCCTCAGTTAGAGCTAATCAATGTTAAAACCGAAAAAGTGGCAGATGGCTTAACTCGAGTTACTTTAAACGTGATGAATACTGGCGATTTGCCAACTTATACCAAAATTGGGGATAGAAGTTATTTCCTTAAAAAAATTATGGTTAAAGTTAATTCAAATGCTAACCAGACCTTTGTTAGTGGGCGTAAAACACAAACTTTAGAAAGTATAGAAGGTAAAGGTTATAAAGAATTAACATGGTTGATAAAAGGCAGCGGTAAAATTACCATCGAAGCTTGCAGCCCAACTACCGGAAGTAAATCAGTTGAGGTATCACTATAAAATCAGAAACACAATGAGAAAAAATATAATTCTTCTGACTGCAATGATTTTGTTCGTCGGAACTTTAAAAGCCCAAAAAGCTGAAAATATACTCGCTGCGGTAGGTACACCGCCCAATCCAAAAGTACAGGTAAGTTGGAACAGGTACAATGATTATGCAGCCATCACAGATATCTGCAAAAGATTGGCTGCGGCTCATCCAAATTTGGTTAAAATCGAATCGATGGGCAAATCATTTCAAGGTAAAGACCTTTGGGTAATGACAATTACCGATACCAAAGTAGGCAATGCCGATAAAAAGCCAGCGATGTATATCGATGGAAACATTCACTCGAACGAAATTCAGGGAAGTGAATTTGCCCTATACACTGCTTGGTATTTAGTAGAAATGTATGCTGCAGGCAACCAATCTATTATGTCTTTACTGGCGGATAAAACTTTTTACATCGCACCAACCATTAATCCTGATGCGAGAGATAACTTTATTCACCAAGCAAACACCCCAAACTCCCCTCGTACTGGTTTAATTCCGATAGATAACGACAGAGATGGTGCAACCAACGAAGATGGTTTTGATGATTTAGATGGTGATGGACAAATTGTAATGATGCGTCGTAAAAGTGCAACAGGTCGTTTTAAGGTTGATCCAACAGATAACCGTAGAATGATTATGGTAAGTGGCGAAGAAAAAGGCGAATATGAACTATTAGGTTCTGAAGGATTAGATAACGATGGAGATGGTTTTGTAAACGAAGATGGTGAAGGCGCTTATGACCCGAACCGTGATTGGGGATGGAATTGGCAGCCAAATTACATTCAAAATGGCGCATACAAATATCCTTTTTCGTTACCAGAAAATAGGTCGATTGTTGATTTTGTAATGAAACACCCAAACATCGCGGCAGCACAATCTTACCATAACAATGGCGGTATGATTTTGCGTGGCCCAGGAGCAATTGAAGATGTTGATACCTACAATGCATTAGATATTAGAGTTTATGATGCATTAGGTAAAAAAGGCGAAGAAATGTTGCCGGGTTACAGATATTTGGTAGTTTATAAAGATTTATACTCTGTTTTTGGTGGTGAGTTAGATTGGTTTTACGGAGGCCGAGGAATTTATACTTTCTCTAACGAATTATGGACAGGCTATTCAATGTACAATAAAGCTAATGGCGAAGATAGTCAAGCACAGCTATATACTTTTGATAAGGATTTGTTGATGAAAGATGCCTTTGTAGATTGGCATACCTTTAAGCACCCAACTTATGGCGATGTTGAAATTGGAGGTTTTAAGAAAACTTATACGCGTTTACATCCTGGATTTTTGTTAGAAAGTGATGCACACAGAAATATGGCTTTTAGTGTTTTTCATGCCTACAACACACCAAAGCTTACAGTTGGTGAAATCGAAGTAAAAGATTTGGGCAGCGGATTAAAACAAGTTACAGCGATTGTAAATAACGAGCGAATGATTCCAACGCATTCTAGTCAGGATGTGAAGAATAACATTGAAATACCTGATATGATTTCTTTAACGGGTGGTGATGTAGTAGCTGGTATGATTGTTACCAACCGCGATATGAATTTTACGGAAGAGCAAAAACTAGATCCAACCAATATTAGGGTTCAAAATATTGCAGGTAATTCATTTGTAACCGTTCGCTGGATTGTAAAAGGCGGCAGCAAATTTACCGTTAACGTAAATAGTAAAAAAGGCGGTTTAGCCAGTAAATCTAATTAGTTAAAGAGTTGCGTCATTTCGATCCGCCGCGGCGGAGAGAAATCTGTTTGTTGTCTTGCAGATTTCTCCTCGTTCCTCGTTCGAAATGACGGTTAAATAAATAATGAAAATGAAAAAATATCTAATCTACCTTCTCTTTTTATCATCCATTGCTCAAGCGCAGCAACTGGCGCCATTGAGTGTTCAAAAAATAATGCGAGATCCGAAATGGATGGGCGTTGCGCCAACAAATTATCGTTGGTCTGCCGATAGCAAAACTGTTTTCTTTAGCTGGAACCCAGAAAATAAGGAGAAAGATCAATCTTATAAGGTAAGTGTTGCGAGTAACAAGCCAGAAATAACAGAAGACAATGCAGCTGAAAAGGCAGCTCCTATCAATTATATTTATAGTAGAGATAAAGCATTGGGATTATTCGAAAAAGGTGGAGATGTTTATCTCTACAACTTCAAATCGAAAAAAGAAACCCGCTTAACGAACACAGTTGATAGAGAAAATGGAGCTTACTTTTTATACAATAACGATGTAATTTACCAAAGAGGTGATAATTTATTTCAAGTTAATTTACAAACCAGTGAAAATAAGCAGCTCACCAATTTCATTAAAGGTAAGCGCCTTGCATCATCAGAAAGAGCAACAACATCTACACAAGATGCTTGGCTTAAAGCTGATCAAACAGCGCTTTTTGATATCATTAAAAAGAAAAATCAAACTGGTGGTAGAGCTCAAGTTGCTGGTGGTAGGCGTTTTGGAGCAGTAGATGTGAACCAAAAAACCATTAAACCAATTTATCTCGAAGACAAGTTTTTGTCAGGTTTGGTGGCTAGTCCGGATGGTATGTATATTAGCTATCGACTTACTGCTCCAATAACTAATAACCACAACACCATTGTACCCAATTACGTAACGGCGTCTGGTTATACAGAAGATATTCCTGGGCGTGCTAAGGTTGGGGAGTTCTTAAATACCTCAGAAAGTTTTATTCTAAATACCGAAAAGGATAGTGTTTATTCGGTTAAAGTGGCGCAAATTCTAGGCATAAAAGATTTGCCAGATTATGTTAAAGATTACCCAAAACAATTGGAAGAACGTACCAAGAAAAACGAAGACCGCAAAGTAACTTTTGGCGCTCCAATTTGGAATGAAAATGGAACAACAGCCATTATTACTGCCGATGCACAAGACAATAAAGATTTTTGGATTTTAAAGTTAGATGCTAAAACAGGCAGCGTTAGCGTTTTAGATCGCCAACGTGATGAAGCTTGGATTGGTGGCCCAGGCGTTGGTCGTGGCATCAACTGGATAGACAATAACCGTTTCTATTTCCAAAGCGAAGCAACTGGTTACTCACATTTGTATACATTTAATGTTGCCAATGGCGAAAAGAAACAGTTGACTTCTGGTAATTGGGAAGTACAACGCCTACAGCTTTCTAAAGATAAAACTACCTTTTACATCAGTGGCAACAAAGAACACCCAGGAATTACCCATTTTTACAAACTAAGTGTCAACGGTGGCGATTTAGTTCAAATTACTTCCATGAAAGGCGGAAATGAAGTTACGCTTTCGCCTGACGAAAAATGGTTGGCTATCAACTACTCTTACATGGATAAGCCTTGGGAATTATACATTCAGCCAAATAAACCTGGCGCTAAAGCAGTACAAATTACCAAATCTACAAGCGCCGAATTTGACAGCTACAAATGGCGCCAACCAGATTTAGTTTCTTTTAAAAATCGTTATGGCGATGATGTGTATGCTAGAGTTTATCCAGCTGCAAATCCGCACCCAAATAAACCTGCCGTTGTATTTGTGCATGGAGCTGGATATTTGCAAAACGTACATTTTTGGTGGAGCCAATATTTTAGAGAATACATGTTTAACAATATGCTTGCCGACAACGGTTATACGGTAATTGATATCGATTATACCGCGAGTTCGGGTTATGGTCGTAACCACCGCACAGGCATTTATCGCCACATGGGCGGAAAAGATTTAACAGACCAAGTTGATGGCGTGAAAATGTTGGCAGAGAAATATGGTGTTAATCCGAAAAATGTAGGCTTATATGGCGGCTCTTACGGCGGTTTCATTACGTTAATGGGCTTGTTTAATGCTTCAGAAACTTTTAGAGCTGGTGCGGCTTTACGTTCGGTTACAGACTGGGCACATTACAACCATGGTTATACTTCTAATATTTTAAACGAGCCATTTAATGATCCAGAAGCGTACAAAAAAAGCTCACCGATATATTTTGCAGATAAGTTGAAAGGAGATTTAGTGATGTTGCATGGTATGGTTGATGTAAATGTTCACTTTCAGGATATTGTGCGTTTATCACAACGTTTTATAGAGTTGGGTAAAGACAATTGGGAATTGGCTGTTTATCCAGTAGAAGACCATGGTTTTGTAGAGCCAAGCAGCTGGACAGATGAGTACAAACGTATTTTTAAACTGTTTGAAACAACGCTGAAGAAGTAATTCAGTTATCAGTTGGCAATTTTCAATTTCAATAAATTTCAATAAACCTCGTAGGTTTTAAAAACCTACGAGGTTTGATGTTAAAACACATTCTATGGCAATCTAATATAAATGGATTGATTTGAAAAAGATTGGTAGTGCTTTTGGCTAAACCCGCCCCGCCCCCGCTTCTGCCGATGAAAAATCGGCATCTCGCTAAGGTCGGGTTTACATATCACAGCAATTGGTTCTTGGGCATTTTGCAACCGATCATAGTGCTTCAAAACGCTAAAATATAAACCCTATTGAAACGAATGCCGATTTTTCATCGGCAGTAGTGAAAAGAGGGGCTGCAAATGCTATTGTTTCATAACATTGTTTTCCAAAGCTTAATCAAAATGCAAATTTCCTTAAAATAGACAAAAACTAATCATATTTTTGGAAGTATAGCTTTTGTCTATAACACTATAAAGATTAAGTATAAGCAATAAGTTTATCTGCATTGCTTTTGGCTTTAAATAACCTTACCTTTGCGGCACGAAATAAAAAATAATAATTATGGCATTTGTAGGTAAAAAATTCCCAAGCGTTAGTATTGATGCAATGTCCGAAATGGGCGATGATTTGAAGATCAATATATTTGAAGAAGCAACAAGTAAAAACAAAAAAGTATTGTTATTCTGGTATCCAAAAGATTTCACTTTTGTTTGCCCAACAGAATTACATGCATTTCAAGCTGCTTTGCCTGATTTTGAAAAAAGAAATACAATTGTTATCGGTGCATCTTGCGATACAAACGAAGTTCACTTTGCTTGGTTAAATACTGCAAAAGATAATGGCGGTATAGAAGGCGTTACTTATCCTTTGTTAGCTGATACACACAGACATTTATCAACAATCTTAGATATTTTAGATCAAGAAGTTGCTTATGATGAAGATGGAGCAGAATCATTTACTGGTTCTAATGTTTCTTACCGTGCAACTTATTTAATTGACGAAACTGGTAAAGTTTTCCACGAAAGTGTAAACGATATGCCATTAGGTCGTAACGTAAAAGAATATTTGCGTTTAATTGATGCTTATGCTCACGTTCAGAAACATGGTGAGGTTTGTCCGGCAAACTGGGAAGAAGGAAAAGAAGCAATGAATGCAAACAGAACAGGTGTTGCTGAATATTTAAGCGCTAACTAATTAAAATTATGTTTTTAGAATTAACTGAAGATAATTTGCAACAATATCTTACCGATAACAAAAAGGTGATGGTACAATATGCTGCATCGTGGTGTGGTAACTGCAGAATTATGAAGCCAAAGTTTAAAAAAATGGCTGCTGAGAATGAAGATGTTGCCTTTTTAATTGTTGATGCAGAAAAATATCCGAACTCAAGAAAGTTTGCCAACGTTGATAATTTGCCAACTTTTGCAGCTTTTGAAGCGGGTGCTTTGGTAGATCAAGTGCAAACCAACAAGGTTGAAGGATTGACAGAATTGTTTACTAAAATTAGCCAGAACTAAGATGAAAATTCCAGTAATTAGACAGTTTTTTCAAAATAGCACGCCTGAGCAATTGGAATCTACTTTAGAAGTGCTAGAGGCTTTTTGTGAATTTAGAGGTGTAAATGAGGCCGAAATAGATGTGGCGGGCGAATTAATTACCAATATTTGCGGAGCTTTAGAAGTTCATCAAATGGTAAAAGATGGCACTGCAGAAAAAGACGCCTTAAATGCTTTCGGACAAAAAGTAATGGGTTCGATAGATCGATAATCAAAATCATCAATATATAGTTTAAAAGCCACGAGAAATCGTGGCTTTTTTTGTAGTATAGGTCGTCATTGCCAGCTTGACTGGCAATCTTAATAAGGTGGAAGGGTAAATGTGTATCGCATTACGATTCCCGTTTTCACGGGAATGACGAAATTTAATTACCTCTCCAACACCATCTCAATATGCGGAATACCATCCTCTAAAAACTCATCGCCTTCGGCTACAAAGCCAAAACCTTCATAAAACTTTTTAAGGTAGAGCTGTGCGCCAATTCTAATTTTATTTGTGTGATAAGTTGCTAAAGTTTGTTCGATGCTTTTCTCTAACAAAGTAATGCCAATACCTAAGCCTCTGTAAAAAGGCGAAGTAATTACGCGACCTATACTTGCTTCTTCAAATGAAATACCTGCTGGAACTAAACGAGTATAAGCAACTAAATTATCGTTATGCCAAGCCATTAAATGTGTAGATTTTAAATCTTTGCCATCAATATCTTGGTAAACACAGTTTTGCTCAACCACGAAGACTTCGCTGCGCAGTTGTAGCACACTGTAAAGCTCGGCGGGAGTTAATTCATTAAAAGACTTATAAATCCAATTTAGTAGCATTTTATTTTAATATAGAACCGATGGTAAATTAAGGAACAAAAATAACATAAATCAAATAGCAAATGATCAATCCGATTACGCCACTAACCAAACCAGCTACTCTTCTCTTTTTCATGAAAAGCAACAAAATTAATCCGCTTAGCGAAACAAGGATTAAAAATATGGCCGAAATATCAATAACCCAAGCCCAGCCTGAGCCCGAATCGCGACCTTTGTGCAAATCATTCATCACGGCAACGGCACCCATTTTAATTTCTGAAGCTTCATAAGCGCCATTCGCTCTGTCAATAAATACATCAAAACCGTAGGCAGGTCCTTTTAACGATACGCTAATTTCGGTCTCATCAATTCTAATCTCGCTTACAAATCCTTTAGCACTATGCTTCTTCCTAAAAAATTCTACAATTTCTAGTTTAGCAACCTTGTTTGTATCTGGATTATTTACCCAATTGATATTTAGTTTGCCATTATATTTTGTTTCTATCTGTTTATCGCCGCCAAACCAAGTAGGATGATTTAAAGTTAAGCCGGTAACAGAAAAAAACAACACAATAGCAAAACTTACCATTGATAAATAGATGTGCAACCAACGAGAAAGTTTGGCCACTTCTTTTTTAGGATTATTCGCTTTTACAGGTTTTTTATTAGCAATCACAGTCATCTACTTTTTACGAAAATCGAATGTTACGTTTGAGATTTCTACATTGCCTTTATTGGATACTTTTTTAGTAGCCTTTTTTAACTCCATTGTTTGGCGCAAAATTTCATCAGTACCATGTTCTTTAGAAGTTTCTATATTGATGGTATAATTACCTTGCGGTACAAATTCTCCATTATCGGTTTTACCATCCCATTTAACGGTATACTTACCCGGATTACGAGTTGCCCCTGTAACCGAAGCATAATTTTTATTATCGGCTTTAAATTTTACGCTATTAATTTTGTACCAATTCCTTAAATCGGGTACCCATCTAGCTTTATTAAACCACAAAGCTAAATTTCTAACCGCTTCCTTTTTATCATTTTCTACCCAAATTGCAGTAAATGGGCGGTGACTATTACCTGCAATTTTATTAAATTCAAAATTAATGGTTAATTCATATTTAGGATCCCAAGCTTTTTCTGATCCAACCATAATTGCCTGAACATTGTTTTTTTCTTCTTTTTTAGAACGATCTACAAATAAGTTCCAATTTTTACTTTCCACCATTTTACCACCTTTGGTAACTACCAAATATGCAACGCCTTCAATTGTTGCTGCTAAATTTTGTGCTTCGCTTAAAGAAAGCACATTAAATGCAGTTGCCAAAGCGCCCGCATCAGTAGCATTATTGGCAATTACGGTTGCACTAATTACACCAACTACAGGTTTTGCAGTACGTGGATCTATAATATGAGCATACCACTCTTTGCCGATCTGGTTACCTCTTCTATAATTTCCACTTGTGGCAATTGCTTTATTGCTCACCAAAAGCTGTGCTAAAGGAGTGTTGTTTTCTGCGTTGGCTAAAGGGTTTGTAACATTTACAGCATCCAATACATCACCTTTAATTACCAAATCTCCTCCAATATTTACCACAGCCGAAGTAATATCTGCTGATTTTAAAGCCGCATCACAAGCTAAATTAATGATATAGCTTTTCGCAAATGTATTCATTACCAAAGGCACGTTTGTTAGTCTAGTTGCTGTTAAATTTTTCTTATCTAATTGATAATGTTTCTGTTGCATTAAACTAACTGCTGTTAGTAATTGGGCTTTTGATGGTAAAACATTTTTGCTGGCTGCGGCAGTCCATAATTGGTTTGCAACTGCTGCTGATGCGTTTAAAGCTCCACTGGTTCGTTTTTTCCAATCATCAAAAAGGCTTAGCATATTAAATAATTCTGCTGAAACTTTTACCGGCTTGTTCAATTCATGTCTCATCCAGTTATTAAATTCGCTATTTTGATCGTAGGCACTCAATACGGCTGATAATCTATCAATTTCTTTCAAGGCAGCCTTTTCCGCATTTTCAGCATCGGCTTCAGTGGTAGCTGTAAATTTAAACTCTAATGATGTACCTAATACATTTTCGTAATTAGCAACATAAAGCTGCGCTTTTGTAGGTTTTGGCTTGTCAGTTTTAGGTGCAAAAGAAAGCAGCACAATCGTTGCTAAAGAGGCAAAAATTTTCATGGTAGTTTTATGGTTTAAGCAAAAGTAAAATCTAATTTGTATTCTCAATCTGTTTGTGACTATTTTTTTTACCAAATGGTTTAATGGCAGCAAGTAAACGCAATATTTTAATTTTTAGAAAATGAAAGTCTTGTGTGAATGGCGGCTTTCAGTCCCGTTGTTCGCTGTATCCCCCGATAAGCCTGTAACATATTTAAGCATACCATTAAAACCTTTAGTAAAAAGCTAACATCGGGGGTATGCCGCTGCCACCGGGTTTATTGTGAATGGTGGGTTTAAACCGCCAATAGATGCAGTCGGTTTGTGCTTAGCCCTGGGTGAAGCGGTACCCCAATCATTAAGTTAACAAGAAAATAAAAAATAATTGTCAGTCTGAGCGCCTGCCTGCGGTAGGCAGGCGCTCAGACTGACATCGTCACTAAACTTAATCACATTAAATGATTATCCCGCAGCAAAGAGCATAACGATGAAGCAAGGCGTACAAGCGAAATACAGGAACAAGTGGAGTGATTTAAACAGACTTTGCGCTCCAAAAGCAAAAATCATTTCGGTAGTTGTCTAAAAATTACATCGGGTTTGTCGAAATATTACAGGCGTTCGTCGAGAGTTACATGATGTAGGTATAATACAGGCAATTACGCTGCAACCTTTTGCGCTTGCAGCAGTCTTATATACGAAACCAGCTTAAAATAATTGGTTTAAAACAAACGATTTAAAAACATTAAAATATAAAGACATGAAAAATTCTATCAAAAATTTAGCAGCAGCATTAACATTAACAGGTGTATTATTTACTGGTTCTGCATTTGCCAACAAAACTACAGACAACCCACAAGTAACGGTTTTGGCCGAAGTTAAAAAAGTGAACAAAATTAATGTATCAGGTAATGTAGAAATAATTTTAGTACAAAGCGCCGATGAAAGCGTAAAGGTTTACGACAACTATTTTTCTAAAAATGCTTTGGTACAACAAAAAAATGGCGAGTTGCGCATTAGCTCTTTCGAAAAAGAAACTTTAACGGTGGTAGTTTATGCAGCTCAAATTAATGAAATTACCGCTTCTAATGATGCAAGCGTAAAAACATTCGGAAGATTTAGTGGACTAGATTTATCGGTTAACTTAAAAGATAACGCAACAGCCCAATTGAATACCAACACCATTAGCTTAAATACCAATGTAAATGGTAATGCTAAATTAACTTTAGCCGGCACTACTGAGACTTTAAATGCTATTTTAGGTAGCGTGGCAAAAGTAAACATGGATCAGTTTGTTGCGCAAAGCACAAGCATTAAATCAAATAACGTTATGGTGGCAAAAGCAAGTGTTGAAGCTTATGTTTTACCAACATCAGATGATCTTGTAGCACGTTAAAATTCATAACACATCATAAATTTTAGTTTAGTTTTAGTTTAAAAATGCAGGTGGATGTCTGCATTTTTTTTGCTTTATGGTTTTTCGACTATAGCTTATTTTTATCTATGATCATCTTTTCAGTTTATAAATCATTATTTATAAGTTTAGTATGTTTCAAACCACAGTTCAACACAGATTTTATTTTTAACTGAACCCTTCTATCTGTGTGCACCCTTTTTATATGAGGTAAATTTATCCGTTAGGTAAAGTAAATAACTTTGGTTAATTTGCAATGAACCAAATAAATTGTCATGAAAGCTACCCATTCTATTAAGCAAAAAACTAAAGTTGCTGTTTTACTTTTTTGCATTATGGTTTGCACCATTTTAATTAGGGTTTTAGAAGATCACAGCATTAAAAACATGGGTAATGCTTTTACTTCATTGTATAATGATAGGCTAATTCCAGCTACAGATTTATTCTATATTTCTGAAAGTATTTATGCCAAACGTTTTTTGGTTGATAATCATTTAAGTGCAACAACTATTGATGAACAATTGAGTGAAAAACTAGCCAAACATAATACAACCATCGATTCGTTACTAAAAAAGTATGAGCAAACATTTTTGGTGAGAAACGAGAAAAACCACTTGATACAACTTAAAAACAAATTAATTGAGAATAAAAAGTTAGAAGCTAAGATTTTGAATATTCCTATTGAGGCATCAACAGCCACTCTACTGGAGTTTAACAAAACAGCCAGCAAATCTTACCAACAAATATTCGAAAATCTAACTGCTTTAACCAAAATACAAACCAAAGTTGGCGAAGAATTGATAAAAGAATCCAAAAGCATTATCGCTGGCACTAATATATATTCGAATATTCAATTGCTTTTAGCTGTAGTAATCGGTATTTTAATCGTTTCTATCATGTTTACTTCGAATGTGATTAAGGTTAAGCAAGAGAAGTTTAATCTGAATTAAGCTATTTGGCAACTTGCCTTTTAGCAATTTTTAAGTAATTCTTTTGCCTCTAACTACTCCTATCGCCTTTACCAAAATTTTAATCCTTACTTTTGCAGTAATTTTCTCACACATTATTCGTTAAAAAACACTTTGAGCACATTAATTGCAGCCGAAGGCTTAGGCCATGGATACCATGATGAATGGCTTTTCAAAAATTTAACACTGGGCATTAACCCTGGCCAACGCGTAGCGTTGGTTGGTATAAATGGTGCTGGTAAAAGTACCCTTTTAAAATTATTAGCTGACCGATTTTCTCCGCTAGAAGGAAAGATTGTAAAAAATAAAGCAGTCAAAATTGGATTTTTAGATCAAGAACCTTCATTTCCTGATGGCTATTCAATTAGTGATTTTATTTTCTCCTTAGAAAATAAGCAGCAACAGCTGATTAAAGAATATGAGGAATTGATTGAAGATCCTAATCCGGATGAGAAAACATTAAACCGTTTATACGAAGAATTAAGCGAGCATAATGCTTGGGAATATGAGCACGAAATCAAAACGATTTTGAGTAGAATGGGCATTAATCATTTGCAGCAAAAAATTTCTACACTATCTGGCGGACAGAAAAAACGGTTGGCTTTGGCTAAGTTATTAATTGAAGACCCAGAAATTTATGTGCTTGATGAGCCTACCAACCATTTGGATATTGATACGATTGAATGGTTAGAAAAGCTATTAACTTCTGGTAATAAAACCATCCTTTTAGTAACACACGATAGGTATTTTTTAGATAATGTATGTAATACCATCGTTGAATTAGATCGAGGAAAAATTTATAATTACAATGGAAATTATGCCTTTTTCTTAGAGAAAAAAAGCGAACGTGAAGCTTCAGACGAGAGCACTTTTCAGAAGAATAAAAATCTATTGAAAAAAGAATTAGAGTGGATGAGGCGCATGCCAGCTGCTCGTACGGTTAAATCTCAATCAAGAGTTAATGCGTTTTATGATTTAGAGGACAAAACTAAACAACGTTCTGACAATCAAAAGGTTACGTTAAATGTGAAAATGTCTCGTCAGGGAAATAAAATATTAGAACTAAATCACATTGGGCAAACTTTTGACGATAAAAAAATCATCAATGACTTTACTTATGTTTTTAAGAGAGGCGATAGAATTGGTTTAGCAGGGAAAAATGGGACCGGCAAATCAACTTTGTTAAATATTATTACTGGTTTTTTAGAACCAGAAAAAGGGAATGTGGATGTTGGCGATACTACTGTTTATGGATATTATAAACAAGGTGGTTTAGCTTTTAACGAAAAAGAAAGAGTTATCGATATTGTTAAATCTGATGCCGAATATATTAAAATGGCAGATGGACAAACGATTTCTGCTTCTGCCCTATTAACACTTTTTCTTTTCCCACCTAAAAAGCAACATGGCATGGTAGAGAAATTAAGTGGTGGTGAAAAGAAACGTTTACACCTGATGAAGGTGTTAATGCAAAATCCGAATTTCTTAATTTTGGATGAGCCTACCAATGATTTGGATATCGATACGTTGAATGTTTTAGAAGAATTTTTAGAAAACTTTCCTGGGGTATTAATTCTAGTTTCTCACGATAGATACTTATTGGACAAAATGAGTGAGCAATTATTTATTATGGAGGGTGAAGGAAATGTAAGTATTTATAATGGTAATTATTCTGAATACCGCATTAGCTTAGATACGCCAAAAGAAAATCCATCTACTAAGAAAACTACTTTTGAAGAAACAAAAACTGCTTCCCCAACTAAAAAATTATCCTTTAAAGAACAAAAAGAATTAGATGAAATTGAAGAGAAAGTTGCTGAAAAAGAAAATGAAATAGAAGAACTTACCAAGTTATTAGGGATGATTGAAGCTACGGATTATTTGAAAATTCAAGAAACTTCAGCAAAGATCGATCTATTAAATAAAGAGTTGGAAGTAGTGATGGGGCGTTGGGTAGAACTTTCAGACAAGACAAATTAATAATATGCGCCAATCATATCTTATTGCCAAAATTGACGTAAGCGGATAATTTGTTTTATTCTTTAAATAGCCTACAATTAGTGCGTAATAGTAATGAATGCTTCAAAAAATTAGCAGTTGTTTCACGTGAAACAACTGCTAATTAAAATATATTAGGAATAAAATTTATAACGTTTCACGTGAAACAAATTAAATAAGATGTTTAAAGAGTACGATGTTATAGTAGTTGGCGCTGGTCACGCAGGCTGTGAAGCTGCTGCTGCCGCTGCCAATTTAGGCTCTTCTGTATTATTGGTTACCATGAACATGGAGACCATAGCGCAGATGAGTTGCAACCCCGCTATGGGCGGTGTGGCGAAAGGTCAGATTGTGAGAGAGATTGATGCAATGGGTGGATACTCTGGAATTATTGCAGACAAAACCACGTTACAGTTTAGAATGCTTAACAAATCTAAAGGCCCTGCGATGTGGAGCCCAAGAGCACAGAACGACAGGAAAAGATTTGCAGAAGAATGGAGACTGGCACTAGAAGCAACACCTAACGTGGATTTCTGGCAAGAAATGGTTGGCAGTTTAATTATTAAAAACAATACCGCTGTTGGCGTTAAAACCGCACTAGGAGTTGAGATTTTAGGAAAATCTATAGTATTAACAAACGGCACTTTTTTAAACGGAATAATACACATTGGGGAGAAAAAATTCGGAGGCGGTAGAACAGGCGAAAAATCTGCAACAGGTTTAACTGAACAATTAACCGAATTAGGTTTTGAAGCAGGAAGAATGAAAACAGGAACCCCTCCCCGTGTTGATGGCCGTTCGTTAAATTATAGCTTGATGGAAGAGCAATGGGGTGATGAAAATCCTGGACGCTTTTCTTATACAGACGTTGCAAGACCAGCCGACCAGCGTTGCTGCTGGATTACTTATACCAACGGTAATGTTCATGAAACTTTAAAAGAGGGATTTGAAAAATCGCCTATGTTTACAGGCAGAATTAAAGGTTTAGGTCCGAGATATTGTCCGTCTATTGAAGATAAAATTAATCGCTTTGCAGAAAGAGAAAGACACCAAATTTTTGTAGAACCTGAAGGATGGAACACTTGTGAAATTTATGTAAATGGTTTCTCAACTTCGTTACCTGAAGATGTACAGTATAAAGCCTTAACACAAATTCCAGGTTTTGAAAATGCAAAAATGTTTAGACCAGGCTATGCAATTGAGTACGATTATTTTCCACCTACACAGTTAAGTTTAACATTAGAGACTAAATTAATCAGCAATTTGTTTTTTGCCGGACAAATTAACGGAACAACAGGTTACGAAGAGGCTGCTAGTCAAGGTTTTATAGCAGGAATTAATGCCCATCAGAAGGTAAAAGACCAACATGAGCTAATTATGAAGCGTTCTGAGTCTTATATTGGCGTTTTAATTGATGACTTAGTTACCAAAGGAACCGAAGAACCTTATAGAATGTTTACATCAAGAGCAGAGCATCGTTTACTATTACGTCAAGACAATGCAGATATAAGACTCTCTCCTATTGCACACAAATTAGGATTGATTAACGATGAACGCTTAGCACTTGTAAATGACAAAATTGCAAACTCTGATGCTATCGTTGAATTTACCCGAAAACAGGGAATAGAAATGAGTCAGGCTAACGAGCTTTTGGAAACATTAGGAACTGCTGCTTTAAATCAAAATGTTAAGTTATTTAATGTACTAAGCCGCCCGCAAGTTGGTATTGAAGATATTAGAAAAGTTAGTAAGCCTTTTGATGAATTGCTGAGTAAATTTGATACAGAAACTGTTGAACAGGCTGAGATTAAAATTAAATACGAAAGCTATTTTGAGAAAGAAAATGAGATTGTAAATAAAATGCAAAAGATGGAAGATAAAAATATCAATCCAGATTTCGATTACAACAAACTTTTATCACTCTCAAAGGAAGCTCGTGAAAAATTACTAAAAATAAAGCCTAGAACTTTAGGCCAAGCATCACGAATATCAGGTGTTTCTCCATCAGATATTTCAGTTTTAATGGTTCATATCACTAAATAAAATATAAGTTGTTGATTTTCAATTATTTAAACAACAAAATTTAATGACTTATTTTTAAGCGATTTAACGCGTTTTTTCGTTTTCTAAATAACAATCTTCAAAAACTATATAAAATTAAACACAGCTAATAAAAATGGGCAAAATTAAAAGACAGCTTAGCTTAGGGTATTTTTATTATCTATTATTACTTGCCTGCTTAATTTACAGCTGTGCAAGCATACAAACGCCTCAAGGCGGGCCAAGAGATACCAATCCGCCCAAAGTTTTAAAGATGGAGCCGAAGGATTTGTCGACTAATTTTAGAGCAGAGAAAATTACAATTGATTTTGATGAGTTTATCAAATTGGCTAATGAGTTTAAAGAATTTTCTATTTCACCAGAAATGGAAAAACCTCCGATTTTAAAAGCTAAACTACGGAGACTAGAAATTGAGCTGCAAGATACCTTAGAAAAAAATACAACTTACACCCTAAACTTTGGTAAAGCAATAGCTGATATTACAGAAGGTAACTTCATCAAAAATTTCACCTATGTTTTTTCAACTGGCCCTACCCTCGATTCGCTAAGTGTTAGTGGAAATGTGAAAAACGCTTTAACTGGCGCAAATGAAATAGACGCACTAGTATTCATTTTACCTTTGGCTCGTGATACCATTTTCGGAAAAAGAAAACCTGCTATATATACGCTAACAGATAGTAGTGGAAATTTTAAGCTCAGCAATTTACGAAAAGACAGTTACAAAATTTATGCTTTGAAGGAAGCTGGAGGAGATAAAATCTATCAACAGTTTACGGATGAAATTGGGTATATTAAAGAACCCTTTGTACTCGATAAAAATATTGATACACTTAAACTTAACATATTTAAGGAGTTAGCTAAAGATTTTAGAATTGTAGACAGAAGATTAAATACTGATGGTAGCATCAATATGGAGTTTAATCAACGTTTAAGAAAACCTGAAATTAAGGTAATTGACCCCGCAGGAATTGATGCAGGAAAAATAGTACGGTTTACCAAAAACAATGATTCTCTTAAGGTCTGGCTTAAAGATTTATCTTTCGACTCTGTTAAAGTTGCCATAATTGATGAAGGTAAAGCTTTAGATACCGTTAAATTTACAAGATCTAAAAAAGATACTTACACCAGAAACATACAAGCTGGCGATAATTTAATTGGCAACATGCTCAATCCTTTTAAAGATTTAAAACTCAACTTTAACTTTCCTATCGAGAATATTGACATTTCTAAAGTGACCTTGTTAGAAGATTCTATACCCAGAAAAGGTTTTACACTAACCAAAGATAGTCTAGATATCTTATCCTATACTTTTTCTTATCCATGGAAAAAGAAAGAAAAATATATTCTTAAAATTGGAGAAAATGCAGTTACGGGTTTTCTAAATTCAAAAAATAAGGAAATTACCAAAACTTTTGACTTAGATGAATCTGATAATTACAGCTCATTATATATTAATGTAACCGTACCAGATACTACAAAAAACTACATCCTAGAATTGGTAAATGAAAAGAAAGAAATAGTTGTTGGCAGTCAACGTATTTTAAAAAGCGGGCAAGTAATTTTTGCCAATTACAAATCTGGTATTTACTTTGCCCGAATAGTTTACGATGACAATAAAAATGGATTATGGGATACTGGAAATGTAGCTCAAGGAATACAACCAGAATTGATTTGGTATGAACCTAAAGAATTTTCTATCAGAGCAAATTTTGAAAGAAGAGAGCAAATACTTATACCAAAAATTCCAAACCCCTAATAAGTTCTTTAACAACTGTAAATAAGTTTAACTGAAGAAAAAATTATTTAAACCATTCAGCATACATAATATAATTATCAGGTAATTTATTCAGTAAAGCCCTTTGCTCATCAGTAATGGGCTTTATTTTTTTTGCAGGTGTACCTGCGTATAAGTAACCTGTCTCGCAAATGGTGTTTTCCAAAACAACCGACCCTGCCGCAATGATGCAATACTCCTCAACTATGGCATTATCCATAACTATCGCACCCATTCCTATCAATACATGATCCTTAACCTCACAACCGTGTACAATTGCGTTATGACCCACAGAAACTCGATTACCTATATAAGTTGCTGCTTTTAAGTATGTAGCGTGTATTACAGCCCCATCCTGTATATTGCTATCATTACCAATGGTGATGCTATTTACATCGCCCCTAATTACAGCATTAAACCAAACAGAACAATTGTTGCCCATTACAACATCGCCAACTATAGTTGCATTTGGTGCAATGAAACATTTTTCTCCCCATTTTGGGTGGATATCTTTAACTGGTAGTATTACTGGCATTTTATTTAGTATTGAGATAAACTGGTTGTCAGTCTGAGCTCGTCGAAGACCCTTAGTAAATCCATCGACAAGCTCAGGATGACAACTATATAATTGTATCTATTAATTCTTTTTGATGCGCTGGATAATCTGTAGTGTAATGTAAACCTCTACTTTCTTTCCTAGCTTTAGCAGATTTAATGATCATATAAGCTACTTGAATTACATTACGTAATTCACAAAGCTTAACAGAAACTTTATTCTTTTTATAAAATTCTTCCGTTTCTTCATATAATAAAAATAACCTTCGCATTGCTCTATCTAATCTAAAATCAGAGCGAACAATACCAACATAATCACTCATCACTTTTTGAGTTTCGCGTAGGTTATGTGTAACTAAAATTTCTTCGTTAGATTGTGTTACACCCTGCTCATTCCACTCTGGAATTTCATCAGGTATAATATTATTTTTATAACTTTCTAACGCTGATAAATATATTCGATGTGCAAATACCGTTGCTTCTAACAATGAATTAGATGCCAATCTATTTGCTCCATGTAAACCTGTTGATGAAACTTCGCCGCAGGCATATAAATTTTTTATAGACGATTTACCATATTCATCAACCAAAATACCACCGCACATATAATGCGAAGCTGGTGTAACAGGTATAAAATCTTTAGTCATATCTATACCAATGGATAAACATTTGGCGTAAATATTTGGAAAATGTTTTAAAATATCTTCCTTATTTCTCATGGTAATATCGAGGTAAACAAAATCATCACCAGATTTTTTCATCTCATTATCAACAGCACGAGCTACAATATCACGAGGTGCCAAAGATCCACGTTCATCATACTCATACATAAATTCTTCTCCATTTCTTCTTCTCAATACACCTCCAAAACCACGTACAGCTTCCGATATTAAAAAAGAAGGATATTCACCTGGATGATACAAAGCAGTTGGATGAAACTGAATAAACTCCATATTTCTAACTTTTCCTTTTGCTCTATACACCATTGCCATTCCATCGCCTGTGGCAATAACCGGGTTTGTAGTATTAGAATATACATGACCAGCACCACCACTTGCCATTAAAGTAACATTTGCCAAAATCTTTTCCACATCGTTAAGCTCTGTATTAAAGGCATATATACCATAACAGTTAATATCATCACTACTTTTATCAACATGTTTACCAAGGTGATGTTGGGTAATTAACTCTAAACAAAAGTAATGCGTTAATATCTCTATGTTAGGATTTGCATGAATTTGCTTCAACAAAATACGCTCTATTTCATAGCCCGTAATGTCTTTAAAATGCAAAACTCTATGTTCTGAGTGACCACCTTCTTTAGCTAAATCATACTCCCCTGCATTGGTTCTATCAAAGTTAATTCCGTAATCTACAATCTCTTGTATTCTTTGTGGACCTTCTTTTACTACAATTTCAACAATTTTTTCATCGCATAAACCATCACCAGCAATTAATGTATCTTCAATATGTTTTTCAAAAGAATCAGATTCATCAACAACAACCGCAACGCCGCCTTGTGCATATTTTGTATTAGATTCATCTTCGTTAGATTTGGTAACAATTAACACTTTACCATGCTGGGCAGCCTTTAAAGCGAAACTTAAACCTGCAATACCCGAACCTATAACCAAAAAATCAGTTTTTCTCATTAAATTTAACGTAAATCAACAACATGTTAATAACATCATAAATAGTGTGAATAGAATGTACAAATTAAACTAACAACTATTTTTGAATGTTTAAAGCTAAGCTAAAAAGGTAATTTGACACAATCTTTTACATTATTTTTAAGCAACTTTGCATAGTTTATTAACTTTTTACACCAAGGTTAACAATACACAATTAAGTATTGATAAGTTTATATACTAAAAAGTATAACGTTGTAAATCAACCCAATTTTAAAAAACAAATGAATAATAAATGTTGGTAAGTATGTGATAACTTACATTTCACTATAAAAATTAAGAACTTACTCACACTACCAACACCTTAATAAGTAATAAGATTCTTCTTTATATAAAATAATTAGAATCTATTGTACTGTTGAAACTCGGTATCTTTACAAAAGTTAGCTGCCAATAAAAAAGAATTGATGATGACATTAGAAGTTTTAGAAGAATTAAATAAAAAGGGATTTGTTGATGAACACATTGATCCTACTTTAGATTTATTTGATGAAATTGAAAAATTAAAGAAGGAAAAAAATGCAGTAATATTGGCTCATTATTATCAAGAACCTGATATACAAGATATTGCAGATTATATTGGTGATAGTTTGGGTTTATCCCAAGAAGCAGCTAAAACCGATGCAGACATTATTGTTTTTGCTGGTGTACATTTTATGGCAGAAACTGCGAAGATTTTATCTCCAGAAAAAACCGTTTTATTACCAGATTTAAAAGCAGGTTGCTCTTTGGCTGATAGTTGTCCACCTCATCTTTTTAAAAAGTTTAAAGAAAAATATCCGGATCACCTGGTAATTACCTACGTAAATTGTACAGCAGAGCTGAAAGCTTTAAGTGACATTGTTTGCACCTCAACAAATGCAGTACAAATTGTGGAAAGCTTACCAAAAGATCAGAAAATTATTTTTGGACCAGATAAAAACTTGGGTGCTTGGGTAGCAAAAAAAACAGGTAGAGATTTGGTGTTGTGGAATGGTGCTTGTATGGTGCATGAAATTTTTTCACGTGAAAAAATTACCAAGTTAAAAGAACGCCATCCAAATGCTAAATTTGTTGCACATCCAGAATGTGAAGAAGCTGTTTTGGCTATGGCAGATTATATTGGTAGCACAACTGGATTATTAAAATATACCATTAACAATGATGCTCAGGAGTTTATAGTAGCTACAGAAAGCGGAATTATCCATCAAATGGAAAAAGCTTGCCCTACTAAAACATTTATTCCGGCACCGCCAAATAATAGTTGTGCTTGTAACGATTGCCCTTACATGAAAAGAAACACATTAGAGAAATTGTATTTGTGTTTAAAAAATGGATTGCCTGAAGTTACAGTACCAGAAAATATTATTGTAGCAGCTCGCAAACCGATAGAAAGAATGTTAGAGATTTCGGCAAGTTTAGGGTTGTAATTGAGAATTGTCATTCCGACTTCAGAGGAATCTCATTGGAGAGATCCTTCGCTGCGCTCTGGATGACAAAAATTAAAAAAAATTATGTTTGAAAATAAAGAACGCACAGCGATATCAGATTTAGGTGAATTTGGATTGATAAAACACTTAACAACTAACTTTAAAATACAGCACGAAACTAGTGTAAAAGGCGTTGGAGATGATGCTGCAGTATTAAATTTTAAAGATCAGGTATTGATTTCTACTGATTTATTGTTAGAAGGAATTCACTTTGATTTGGCCTACGTACCATTGATGCATTTAGGTTATAAAGCTGTTCAAGTAAACTTGAGTGATATTTATGCAATGAATGGAATTGCTACTCAAATAACTGTTTCAATAGGTATTTCGAGCAAGTTTCCTCTAGAAGCTGTAGAAGAAATTTACAAGGGAATTGAGCTGGCTTGTAATAAATTTAATATCGATTTAATAGGTGGCGATACCTCATCAAGTAAACAAGGATTGGTAATTTCAGTAACCAGCATTGGTCATGCAGCGGCGGAAGATATTTGTTATAGAAATGGAGCTGAAGAAGGTGATTTATTATGCGTTTCTGGAGATTTGGGTGGTGCTTACGTAGGTTTACAAATTTTAGAAAGAGAGAAATTAATCTTTTTAGAAAATCCACAATTGCAGCCAGATTTAGAGGGTAAAGATTACATTATTGAGCGCCAATTAAAACCTGAGGGAAGAAGAGATATTGTTGATTTATTAGCTCAGATGAAGATCAAACCAACAGCTATGATTGATGTTTCTGATGGTTTAGCTTCAGAAATTTTGCATATCTGTACACAGTCTGAAAAGGGCTGTACGTTGTACGAAGAAAAAATTCCGATTGATCCAATGACTTATGAAACCGCTCGTGAACTAGGTTTAGATCCCACGGTTTGTGCTTTAAATGGTGGAGAAGATTATGAGTTGTTGTTTACCATTAAACAAAGTGATTACGCAAAGCTGAAAAATGATGTTGATATCAGTATCATTGGTCATATCACCGAAAAAAGTGCAGGTTGTAATATGATTTCTAAATCAAATGTTTCTCATGAGATAAAAGCGCAAGGTTGGAATGCCTTTAAGGGATAAATTATTATTTTAATTATGGAAAAAGATATAAGATGGCTACAAAGGTTTTCAAATTATTCGAAGGCTTTCATTAAATTTTCTGAAGGAATTAAATATGTTAAAAGTAATTTTAAAACTGATGAATTAGAAAACTCAGAAGTTATTTTGGATGAAATTATCAAGGAAGGATTAATTCAGCGTTTTGAATATACGCATGAACTTGGTTGGAACGTGATGAAGGATTATGCTGAATATCAAGGTAATTCTGAAATAGCAGGATCAAGAGATGCAACACGAGAAGCATTTAAAATGAAATTAATTAGCGATGGAGATGTTTGGATGGATATGATAAAAAATAGAAACAGAACCTCACATACTTACAATAAAGAAACAGCTAACGAAATTTATAGATTAATAATTGAAGATTATTATCAAGCTTTTAATGATTTTCTTATAAAAATGGAAGAACTTAGATCTGGAATGCAAACTGATTTATTTAATAATTAAATGACTTACGGATTAACAGTTGATGAAATAAATAAAATTAAGAAGGTTTTTAAAAAATATAAGGAAGTTGATAAGGTAATTATTTATGGTTCTAGGGCAAAAGGAAATTTCAAACCATTTTCTGATATTGACATTACCTTTATTGGAGAAAACCTTAATCTAAAAACAATAAATGAAATAGCTGTTATTTTGGATGATTTAATGCTGCCTTATACATTTGATATATCAATTTTCTCCCAAATATCAAATCCAGATTTAATTGAACATATTAACCGGGTTGGGATAATATTTTATGAATAGGATCCCATCCTTCACGTGAAAAAGGGAATCATAATGCAATAAAAAGGTGTTATTTTCAAATAAATTAGCTAGTTGCATTACGATACCCAGTCAAGCTGGGTATGACGACTCTACAAATTAATCTCCATCCTCCAAAAACTTACTATCAATCTGTTTATTAGCTTTTGTCTTCGCTCCTAATTTTTTAATTTTTTCTACTTTTCCAATTAAATTACCATTACCAAATTGAAGCTTTTTAAAAGCATCATCATGTGCTTTTTGAGTTAGATTAAGGTGTTTGCCTATATTTTCCATATCGGCTAAAAAGCCAACAAACTTATCGTATAAAGCACCGGCTTCTTCGGCAATTTCAAATACATTTTTATTTTGCCTATCTACTTTCCAAATGCTGGCAATGGTGCGTAAAGTTGCTAAAAGTGTAGTCGGACTTACAATAACCACTTTTCTATCCCAAGCATAATTAAACAATTCATTATCGGCCTGTACGGTTACACTAAAAGAAGATTCTATTGGCATAAACAGCAACACAAAATCTGGAGAATTAATTTGATATAGATTTTGGTAATTTTTACCAGCTAAACCATCAATATGAGCTTTAACAGAAATTAAATGTTGTTTAAGATTAATTAATTTTTCTTCATCATTTTCTGCACTCATCATTCTTTCATAAGCAACTAAGCTAATTTTAGCGTCTACAATCAAATGTTTTTCATCAGGCAGGTCAATTATCACATCAGGCTGAAAACGGACGCCTTCGCTGTTAATACTAGCTTGAATTCGGTATTCTCTATCCTTTAATAATCCAGAACGCTCTAATACCCTTTCTAAAATAACTTCACCCCAATTTCCTTGTTTTTTGCTATCTCCTTTTAAAGCTTTGGTTAAATTATTAGCATCAAGCTGGATTTGCTTACTTTGATCCATCAACTGAAAAATAACTCCTTTTAATTGGCTTCTTTCTGCAGCTTCAGTTTGGTAAACCTTCTCAACCTTTTCTTCAAAAGATTTAATATTTGCTTTTAGCGGATTTAAAATCGTATCTAAATTAGTTTGATTTTGTGCAGTAAATTTTGACGATTTTTCATCCAGTATTTTATTGGCAATGTGAGAAAATTCTAAAGTAAATTTTTGTTGTAAATCTGTCAAGTTTTTTTGCTGCTCGTTTAATTTATCCTGATAAGAATTAACCAAAGCTTCTGCCTTAATTAAATTACTTCTTTCCAAATTAAAACGTTCACGTAAATCATTTAATTCATCGCTTAGTTTTAATTTTTCTTCCTTTAAATAATTGATGGTATCATTGCTATTAGTTGGTTTTCGCATCAATAATACAATCATCAACAATACAACAATAACTAAAGTTACAACTATGGCAATTTCCATTTGCTAATATTTTTATCAAAAATAATAAATATTGATTAGCTAAATTTTTATACTTGCTAAATCTTAATATTTATCTCATGAATAACCTCTTAATTTTAATCCAATGTAAAGATAGCGTTGGTTTAGTTAGCAACATTACCCGAATTTTAGCGCAACATCAATTAAATATCATCGCCATGCGAGAGTTTGTAGATGAAGCTGAACAAAAGTTTTTTACACGAATAGAATGTAGTGGAATAATTGATAATCTATCAGTTTTACAACAAGAATTAATCAACAATTTACCAACAGCTGCCGATGTTCGTTTAGTGCCAAAGGCAGAAAAAAGCATTGCATTATTGGTAACCAAAGAATTTCATTGTTTGGCAGATGTTTTGGTAAGAGCTCATTTTAAAACACTTGGAGCAACTGTAAAATGTGTGATTGGAAACCATGAAACTTTAAAAGATTTTGTTGAAAAATTTGATGTTCCTTTCTATTTTGTTTCTCATGAAGTTAAAAGCAAAGCTGATTTTGAGAACGAAATTACCAGTATTTTATCTAATTATGAGTTAGATTATATTGTGCTGGCCAAGTTTATGCGGATACTTTCACCAGAATTTAATGCACAATACAAACATCAAATCATTAATATTCATCATTCTTTTTTACCAGCATTTATTGGAGCTAGTCCGTATAAACAAGCTTTTGAAAGAGGTGTAAAAATTATTGGTGCAACTGCACATTTTGTAACTGATAATTTAGATGAAGGCCCAATTATATCGCAACAAACCATCCATGTAAATCATACTTTTGATGCCAAACAAATGGCGGTTGCAGGAAGAGAAATTGAAAAATCGGTGCTAAGCAAGGCACTTGAACAGGTTTTAGAAGACCGTGTTTTTGTGAGTGGAAATAAAACGATTGTTTTTGAGTAGTGAGAGTTCGTCCTGCTTAATTTATTTCAGCATCTGGCACGCAGGAAAGGAGGCTGTATCAGAATAGATTTTAAAGATTGATTGGCAGAATAATATTTTGTATGGTCGTCATTCCCGTGAAAACGGGAATCGTAATGCAATAAAAGTCAATGATTAGCCCTTATCAAGTGCATTACGATGCCCAGTCAAGCTGAGCATGACGAAACCGCCAAATTTAATTTTCTTAAAATTTTTAATTCTGATACAGCCTTGACGACAAGCAGGAATTACAAACTCTCCACCACCATCTCCCCTGCCTCTTCCCCAATAAAACTACCAATCGCTATACCCATTCCATTGCATCGCACTGCGCAAAAAACGTTGGGCTTTACTTCTTTAATAATTGGAGCTAGCTGAGGCCCAAAAGCCATAATTCCACTCCATTTATGCTCAATTTCAAAATCAGTTTCTGGAATAATAACTTCCTTTAATAATTGATATAATGAATTTTGCACCAATTCGGTCTCTCCAAACTCAGTGGTTTCTTCGGCTTTAAAATCTAAGTTTCTTCCACCACCTAAAAGGATGCGATTATCTACATTTCTAAAATAATAATAACCTTTATCGTAATGAAAGGTACCTTTTACCTTTAAGTTTTTAATTGGCGAGGTTACAATCACTTGTCCACGACCAGGAGAAACTGCCAAATTAGGCACCAAACCTTTAACAAAAGCATTAGTGGTTAACAACACTTTTTTAGCTATAAATTTACCTTGATTTGTTGTAATTGAACAGCCATCATTTTCTTCAAAAATAGCATCTACCATACAATTATTTAAAACCATCACACCAAGCTCACTACATTTAGCAATTAAAGCTTTCATCATTTTACCCGGATCAATTTGTGCCTCGAGTTGGCATTCTATTAAAGTTTCAACACCACTAAAACCGAATGAATTTATTTTACTACTTGCCTCATAGTAGGTGTCCTTTTTGTTTACAATATCTTCAATTAAACTATTAAAATGGCTAATTTTTGATACACAATCATTTGCCAAAGTAGACTCTTCATTTTTAAAAAGTTCATAACCACCATAATTTTCAAAAGCAATATTGTCATCTCCAAGCAAATTTTTAAGTTTCAACAAACCGTTCCATCGCTTTGAAATTAAGCTGTGTAAAGCATCAGTGCCACATAATTTTTCTTGTTCCATTAGCTCAGAAATACTTCCAAAACAGGCAAATCCTGCGTTCTTTGTGCTTGCTCCTGCTGGCAAAAACCCTCTTTCTAGTACTATAACGCTAATTTTTGGGTTTTTAGTTTTAATTGTAATTGCGGCATTTAAACCAACAATACCACTACCAATTACGATTACATCGGCACTAAAAAAGTTCTTTTTTTCCCAGTAGGATAAGTTAAATGACATCTCCACTAAATTTAAATATGCATAACTGATTTAAAGATGGGAACACTTTTTGATTTAACGAAAAAGAAAAACATACAAAATCGATATGGGAACCTATTTAATTTTAATTATCCCGGTATTGCTGTTGAGCATGTTTGTGCAGTGGAGATTTAGAAATAAATTCGCAAAATATGCAGAAATGCAACTCAACTCTGCTTTATCGGGCAAAGAAGTAGCCGAAAGAATGCTACACGACAATGGAATTTACGATGTAAATGTGCTCAGTTTAGAAGGGCAATTAACTGACCACTATAATCCAGAAACCAGAACAGTAAACTTAAGTACAGATGTTTACTATGGACGTAGCGTGGCAGCAGCAGCTGTAGCCGCACACGAATGTGGTCATGCCGTACAACATGCCAAAGCCTACAGTTGGTTACAATTTAGATCTAGCATGGTGCCAATTGTAAGCATTTCATCAAACCTTTTGCAATGGGTACTTTTGCTAGGTATTATGCTGATGGTTTTTAGTGGTTCGCCTATAGTTTTAGCCATTGGTGTAATTGGCTTAGCTTTGGTAACCATTTTTAGCTTTATAACTTTACCAGTGGAGTTTGATGCCAGTAAGAGAGCCTTAATTTGGTTAAAAAACAACAGAGGCGTTATGCAAACTGATGAAGAAAATGTACAGGCAAAAGATGCTTTATGGTGGGCTGCCATGACTTATGTTGTAGCGGCTTTGGGTGCTTTAGCCAATTTACTTTACTACGCATCAATGTTATTTGGTGGCAGAAGAGATTAAAAAATTACACAAATTAATTTGAAGAAAGGATGGTATAAATGTATCATCCTTTTTTGTTTAATTTAACTACCTGTTCTTTTTAGGCCCTGTTTTGCCTCATTTTCAATATAGTTTTCTTGCTCATGATTTTTCATTTCAATGGCTAAGTTATAACTAGATTTTGCTTTACCAGGGTTTCTTTTTGCCTCGTATATTTTACCCATTTGCACGGCAGATTTAGCCGCAAAATAGTATTTTAAATTTCTGCCTACATTAATTGCTTGCTGATAATTGATTAGCGCAGTATCATGCTTATCTAAATCTTCGTTAACTCTACCTAAGCGGTAAAAATATTCTGTTTTATCTTTTGCCGAAGTAAAGTTTTCAGCTTTGCTTTCACTTAAAACAGTCAAAGACTTAGTAAAATATCCACCATCAAATAATAGCCTAGCTTTTAACAAATTTTTGTTTGGTTTTGGTGCATTTGCTTCATTAATCGCTTGTTTATCCCTATCATGATAATTGCTACCTAAATTTTTTACTTTAACAATGTTGGCATTGTAGCTAGTATCATCACCTTTTAACAGAGATAGCCAACCTAGGTGCAAATAAGTATCTTTAACGTAGTTATTACCTTTGTTTGTTTGTAAAAACTTTTCGAAGTGACTAGTTGCTGTAAAATCTAATTTATTGAGCTTTGCAATCCCCATTAAATAATCTAAATATGGGAATGGTTGATAATTTGAACCTGTTGGCCTATCGGATAATATTTTAATTGCCTGATCTGTATAACCATTTCTAGCACAAACATAGGCAAGTAAATAAGCTTTTAATAAACTGCTATCGGCAATTCTGGCGGTGTATTTAATAGTCTTATTATAAGCTTGAGAACTTTTAGCCACATCAGACAATACATAAGCATAATTAAAAATTGCTTCCTCGTAAAAGGGTTCGTATGTAGATTTTGGTAGGTTTTCTGCTAAATTATTTAAAATATTTAATCCAGTTTGTAGGTTTCCTTTTAGGCCAAAAGTAGCTAAGGTAGATTTTAAAACACCATCTGGTAGTGCTCCCATTACTGCATTTATTAAACCTAAGCCAATACCATTTGGATGAAAACCAGGGAATTTTTTTGAATTTTCTGTAAGTTGGCTATTTGCTTTACTAATTTCTCTGGCAGCAGCAAAATAAGCCCCGTATCTGCCTCTTATTAATGCCCATTGCAAATTGATTTGTGCCTGAGCATAAAGGTAATATGGAGAGGTTTTATCATCATCACTAATTTGATCTAATCGACTAGTTTTAGCCGCCTCTAATCTTTCAAACTCACTCTTACTTTCATTGGTAAGCAAATAATAATAATCTATATAATTCTCTAATAAGGGCACTATGGCGTTGGTGGGATGTGCTTTTTTCTCGGCCGCTATAATTTGGCGAGCTGTTGTTAATTTTAATTCAAAAATATTTTGATAGGCCTTTAAACAATTTGCATTAAAATCGAAATTGGCAGAACTGCTAAAAGAACAAACAATTAAAATTATAAATAAGCCGTTAAATTTGAAAAATCGTTGAGACATTTATTTGTTTTGTCTGGTTTAAAATTTGAAGTTACTAATTTATCACAACGATAAAAATAGGTTATTGTTTTAGTAGAATGAGGAGCAATTAAAAGCCCTTGTCATCTTTTAATTCACAAAATCATTTTAAAAAAAAAGGCCAGATTTTCATCTAGCCTAATCTTTATATTTGGTTTTGGTTTTTATGCTTCTGCTAATTCTTGCGTTAATGCTTCATCAACTAAAATTCTACCACAGTGCTCGCAAACAATAACTTTTTTACGCTGACGGATATCTAATTGACGTTGAGGTGGAATTTGGTTAAAACAACCTGAACATGAATCTCTATCGATAGTAACAACCGCTAATCCATTTACTGCATTACCTCTTAATCTGTTGTAAGCAACCAATAAACGATCTTCGATAGTTGTTTGAGCTTTATCTGCTTTTTTAACTAAAGCTTGCTCTTCTTTTTCAGTTTCTGAAGTAATTGTAGCTAATTCGTTTTTCTTAATTTCTAAATCACCTTTTCTAGCTTCAATATTTGCTAAAGCCTGATCATAAATTTCAGTTTTAGAAGCGATTTCGAAACCATGCTCTTTAATTTTCTTCTCAGAAACCTGAATATCTAAATTCTGAATCTCAACTTCCTTAGTTAAAGCATCGTATTCACGGTTATTTTTAACGTCTTCTAGTTGTTTCTCGTATTTTTTAATTAAAGCTTGAGATTCTTTAATCATATTTTTACGGTTTACAACAGCGTCTTCAGTATCGTCTAATTCAGCTTTAATTTTTTGTATACGCGTTTCCAATCCTGCAACTTCATCCTCTAAATCAGCTACTTCCATTGGTAACTCACCACGTACTTGGCGAATTTTATCAATCTTAGTGTGTATGTTTTGTAATTCGTATAAAGCTTTTAGCTTTTGCTCTACTGTTTGTTCCATTAAATATAATAATTGATGGGGTTTGTATTATGCTCCGTTAAACGGATTGCAAAGTTAGGAAATTTTTCTTGAATATTATCTATCAACAAATTAGATGTAAATTGTTCACTTTCATAATGTCCAATATCACAGATGATCAATTTATTTTCTGCATCAAAAAATTCATGATATTTAAAATCGGCAGTGATAAAAGCGTCAGCACCAGCAGCAATAGCGTCTTTTAATAAAAAACTACCAGAGCCACCGCAAACGGCAACTTTTTTAATTTTCTTTTGTAATAAAGCAGTGTGTCTAATTACTTTTGTTTGCATTTTTTCTTTCACATTGTGAAGAAATTCATTTACCTCCATTTCTTGTGGCAGCCAACCCACCATGCCTGCACCAACATTTTCTAGTTTATTTGCTAACGGATAAATATCATAAGCAACTTCTTCATAAGGATGATTTTCTAACAAAGCCAACAAAATTTTTCGCTCATCTTGAACTTTAAAAATGGTTTCTATCCTTACTTCTGCTTCCTGATGTTGCAAGCCAATTTCGCCAACATAAGGGTTTGCGCCATCACCTCCTTTAAAAGTTCCTGTTCCGTTTAAATTAAAACTGCAGTCGCTATAATTGCCAATATGCCCTGCTCCAGCGGTAAACAACGCATTTCTCAATTCATCTGCTTGTGCTGTCGGACAAAAAGTGACCAACTTTTTTAACAGATTATTTTTAGGCGCAAGAATTTTTGCATTTACAATTCCCAATCGCTTACAAATTTCGGCACTTACGCCATGCGCTACATGATCTAAATTAGTATGTATGGCATATAATGCGATGTTATTTTTTATCGCTTTTAGCACAACACGTTCTACATAAGTTTTACCATTAAACTTTTTTAAGCCTTTAAATACAATCGGATGATGCGTGATAATCAAATTACAGTTTTTCGCAATCGCTTCATCTATAATTTGCTCGGTACAGTCTAGCGCTACCAAAGCAGCATGAATTTCATCGTTGGTATTGCCTACAATTAAGCCCGAATTATCATAATCCTCTTGGTAATTTAACGGGGCGATGGCTTCTAAAAAGTTGGTAATTTCTGCTAACTTCATGGTATAAAAATAACAAATCCTTATCCGTTTTTACACTGATAAGGATAATATTTTTAAAAGTCCTACCGCCGCGGCGGCGAGGATTTAGGTGGGGGCTAATTAAAGTTTCCCATTCTTACCATTTGTAAACTTTCAAAAACCATTTTTTGGTTGTGTTCAAAAGCCAATTCTTTATGGTTAATGATATCTACAATCGATCCGATAAAACATAAACCAGCGGTTAATAAATACAAAATACCCATTCCTATTTGACCAATAATAAAACGCTGTATACCTGGAACTAAAAATAGACCGATTACACAGAACAATAACATATCACTTGGATTTTTTCTTTTACCAGAATAAATCATTAAAAATGTACGCACTTGTTGCTCGGTTAAACCGTTAGTTGCAGTTTGTAAATAGCTATATTCTTGTGGGGTAATGCCTGGCAATGCCATAAATTGTGAATCAAACATGATCAGTCCTCCTTGTATTTTAAGTTAATGTTTTTGTTAAATAATTGTTTTGTTAATTCGTAAATGCGGTAGCCTATTAATATTAGTGCTGGTATACCAAACCAATGTTGCTTAAAGCTTGCAGTTACATCTCCGTTAAACAGTGCAGTAATTGATCTTCCTAAACCACATCCTGGGCACCAATCAAATCCTAAGTTAGCTAGCGGACAAAGGGTAAAGTGATGTTCATGAGGGTTTGCTGTTGCCAACAACACTAAAGCTAAAACCCAGAAGGTTAATTCTATCGGAAAGCTTTTAATGTTCTTCATGTTTTACGTTGTATTTGTTAATTAGAAACAATGATAAGTTTTTTGTTACGGCAAATATAGCGTACTCGACAAACTGAAAAAATATATCGACAAACTCGGTTTTGGTAAAGATGTGAGAAGTTAGATATGAGATTTGAGTTAGTTTGTCATTCTGAGCCGGCGAAGAATCCCTAAATTGATTTGGCTTTGGAGATTCTTCCTTCGTCATAATGACAAAGTCGGTTATTTCAGTTGATTTTATGCACCATACAAACCCCAAAAATAGAATGCTGTTTTTGCCCTTTAGCCCCGGTTGTAGCGAACACGAAGCTGAGGCACGAAGCAAGTAAAACGGAAAACGGGAGTGCGCTTTATTTTTTGCACTAATCTTGCGCTTTCAAAAAAGATGTGAGAGCTTAGATATGAGATTTGAGAAACTTATATATCTCTATTTTGTCTCATTTCTCACATCTAATAACAAATCTTTATTTACCTTTACATAGTGAACATTCGCGACCTGATTAACAGATACAAAACAGACGAGCGTGTTGTTGCGACAGCAAAATCGTTAAACAAGGGAAAGGGCAGTAAAACCCAATTAAAGGGATTGGTGGGTTCTGCCGATGCTGTAATAGCCATAACAACTTACTTTTTACTGCATAAACCACAGCTTTTTATTTTACCTAATAGGGAAGAAGCATCTTACTTTCTTTCAGATTTGGAAGGAATTTTAGATAAAGAGGTGCTGTTTTTTCCATCCTCATTTAGAAAAGCTTTTGAGTTTACCCAAATAGATACAGCTAATGTTTTGGCAAGAGCCGAAGTATTAAATGAGCTGAACCATCAATCTGAATACGGAAAAATTGTAGTTACCTACCCCGAAGCTTTGGCCGAAAAGGTAATTGACCGTTCGGTTTTAGAGAAAAATACTTTAGAAATCAGTCTTGGTGCAACTTTAGGCATCGATTTTATCAATGAGTTTTTGTTTGAATATGATTTCGAGAGATCGGCTTTTGTATACGAACCTGGTCAATTTTCTATTCGTGGTGGTATTGTAGATATATTTTCATTCTCACATGAATTACCATACCGAATTGAGTTTTTTGGCGATACTGTAGAAAGCATCAGAACTTTTGAAATAGAGAGCCAGCTTTCGGTTGATGAGGTGAAAACCTTAACTATTGTACCCAATGTACAAGCCAAATTTTTAACCGAAAACAACATTAGCCTGTTAGATTACATTGAAAAAGACACGCAACTTTGGTTTAAAGATGTAGAATATACCATCGATATTGTAAAAGGTGGCTATAAGAAAGCGGTTGAACTTTGGAAAGCCTTGGGCATAGCAGAAAAGCAACAAAACCCAAATTGGTTAGATCCGAAATTTTCTTTTACCGATGAAAAAATGCTGTCTGATTTATTTCAGGATTTTGCCTTGGTAGAGTTTGGCAAGCAGTTTTTTTATCAAACTGACGATGTAATTCAATTTGAAACCAAGCCGCAGCCATCTTTCAATAAAGATTTCGATTTACTGATTAAGAACTTAAAAGAGAACGAAAGTCAACATATTCATAATTTCATTTTCACTAATTCTACCAAACAAACCGAACGTTTGTATGCGATATTAGATGACATTGATAAAACTGCAAAGTTTACGCCCGTTAATATTCCGCTTCGCGAAGGTTTTTTAGATGCTCAACAAAAGGTAGCTTTTTATACCGATCATCAAATATTTGATCGTTTTTATAAATATCAATTAAAGAAAGGTTATCAACGCAGTCAAGCGATAACGCTTAAAGATTTACGTGAATTAAAGCCCGGCGATTTTGTAACCCACATTGACCACGGAATTGGAAAATATGCAGGTTTAGAAAAGGTAGAAGTAAACGGAAAAACACAAGAAATGATCCGTTTGGTTTATGCCGATAACGATTTGTTGTATGTGAACATCAACTCCCTAAATCGCATTGCGAAGTTTAGTGGAAAAGATGGTACACAACCCAAAATGAATAAATTGGGTACCGAAGCTTGGGACAAACTCAAAAAGACCACAAAAAAAAAAGTTAAAGACATTGCCCGAGACTTAATTAAGCTTTATGCAATGCGTAAGGCGCAAGTGGGTACTGCTTTTGCGTCTGATGGTTATTTAGAAACTGAATTGGAAGCTTCATTTATTTACGAAGATACCCCAGACCAAGTTAAGGCAACGGCCGATGTAAAAAAAGACATGGAAGCGCCACACCCAATGGATAGATTGGTTTGTGGAGATGTTGGTTTTGGCAAAACGGAAATTGCTATTCGTGCGGCTTTTAAAGCGGTAGCTAACGGAAAGCAAGCGGCAATACTTGTACCAACAACTATTTTGGCACTTCAGCATTTTAAAACCTTTTCATCGCGTTTAAAAGAGTTTCCTTGTACCGTAGATTATATCAATCGATTTAAAACTAGCAAACAAATTAAAGATACTTTAGAGCGTGTAGCCCAAGGCAAAGTTGATATTGTAATTGGTACGCATCGTTTGTTAAGTAAAGATGTTAAGTTTAAAGACTTAGGCATCATGATTATTGATGAAGAACAAAAGTTTGGTGTTGCAGCAAAAGAGAAACTAAAACTAATTCGCGTTAATGTTGATACTTTAACACTTACCGCCACCCCAATTCCACGAACGCTGCATTTCTCTTTAATGGGTGCCAGAGATTTATCTATCATGAGCACACCGCCACCAAATAGGCAAGCGGTTAATACAGAATTACATGTTTTTAATGATAAATTAATTCAAGAAGCAGTACAGTTTGAGTTAGATAGAGGAGGTCAGGTTTTCTTTATCCACAACCGTGTAAATGATTTACCACAGCTCGGCGGATTGATACAGAAATTGGTTCCAAAAGCAAGAATTGGTATTGCACACGGGCAGTTAGATGGCGACCAGTTAGAAGATGTAATGCTTGATTTCATTAACGGTGAAAAGGATGTTTTGGTGGCTACCACTATCATTGAAGCTGGTTTGGATATTCCAAACGCAAATACGATTATCATTAACCATGCGCACATGTTTGGTTTAAGCGATTTGCACCAAATGCGTGGCAGGGTTGGGCGCTCTAATAAAAAAGCATTTTGTTATTTGTTGAGTTTGCCTTTATCAACCTTAACTAACGAAGCCAGAAAAAGACTAAGCGCCATTGAAGAATTTTCTGATTTGGGCAGCGGTTTTAACATCGCTATGCGTGATTTGGATATACGTGGAAGTGGAAATTTACTCGGCGGCGAGCAAAGTGGTTTTATTGCCGAAATTGGCTTTGAGATGTATAATAAAATTTTGGATGAGGCCATACAGGAATTAAAGGATGCGGAGTTTAAAGATTTATTTAAAGACGAACCTGAACGGGCTTTCGTAAACTTTACACAAGTTGACACTGATGTAGAATTGCATATTCCAGATGACTACGTTACTAGCATCACAGAGCGATATAATTTATACACCGAGCTTTCTAAGCTAGAAAACGAAACTCAATTAGCGGATTTCGAGAAAGAATTAAAAGATAGATTTGGGCCAGTACCACAACCGGTAAAAGCCATGTTAAAGGTTTTAAGATTGCAATGGGTGGGTAAACGATTAGGTTTTGAAAAATTGAGTTTTAAAAAGAATATTCTTCGTGGTTATTTCATTAGCGATAAACAATCGAGGTTTTTCGATTCTGAGATTTTTAACAAGATTTTGGCTTTTGCGCAACTGCACCCACGTTTGTGTAATTTAAAAGAAGTAAAAGATAGTTTACGGATTTCTTTTGATAACATTGCAAACGTTGATGAAGCGATTGAGATGTTGGAATTGATATAAAATGTTAATTCGGTCAGTTAACTGACTGAATTAACGTTAATTTAGTCAGTCAATTCATCAAATTAACGTTAATTTGGTCAATTATTTTGCAACTTATGTTGCAAAACACTATCTTTAGTTGATGGAAATTGTAATTAAACGACATTTAGAAGCTGTTTTAAGAAACAATATTGGCAAAAATAAAGTCCTGCTAATTTTTGGAACACGAAGAGTTGGGAAAACTTGGCTAATTGAAGACCTTTTAAATAATGATAATAGAGCCAAATTATTACTTAATGGAGAAGACCAAGATGTACAAGCTTTATTAGCAAATAGAAGCAAGGCTAACTATGCAAGGGTTTTGGGTGATACAACTCTTCTGGCAATAGATGAGGCTCAAGCAATTCCAGAAATTGGGAAGGTTTTAAAACTAATGATTGACTCGTTTAAACAACTCACAATTATTGCTTCTGGTTCATCTGCTTTCGATCTTTCTAACCAAACTGGCGAACCACTTACCGGAAGAAGTTTAACCTACAACCTATTTCCAATTGCACAGTTAGAGCTGAACGAAAATCTTTTACAAACTAAACAAAATTTAGAGGAAAGATTAATTTTTGGCTCTTATCCTGAAGTTTTTAAAATACCAACACTTAAAGAAAAAACCATCTATTTAAATGAATTAGTTCGATCTTACTTATTAAAGGATGTTTTAATTTACGAGCAGGTTCAAAATGCTGCAAAGTTATTAGAACTCTTAAAATTAATTGCCTTTCAGGTTGGTTCAGAAGTTTCTACAGATGAACTTTCTAAAACGTTATCTATAAGTAAAAATACTATTGTTAGATATATGGATTTGCTAAGCAAGGTATTTATTATTTATAAAGTGGGTGGCTATAGCAGTAATTTGCGCAAAGAAGTAACAAAATCATCAAAATGGTATTTTTATGATAATGGTATTAGAAATGCATTAATTAACGATTTTAGATTACTTGCCTTAAGAAATGACCATGGTTTGCTTTGGGAAAATTATTGTTTAGCAGAGCGGATAAAAAGAAACCACTATTTACAAAACAATGCTCAATACTATTTTTGGCGCACTTACGACCAACAAGAAATAGACTTGGTAGAAGAAACAAATGGTAATTTATTAGCGATTGATTTTAAATATGGGAAAGGGAAAAAGAAAGTTCCAACATTCTTTGCGAAAAATTATCCAAACATACCATTTGATATTATAAACACCGAAAACTACTTAGATTTTATCTTGTAATGCTAGATCCAAACTTACTGCTCGAATTGGTTAAAATGAAAATGCCTTATGGAAAGTACAAGGGATGGATGCTTTGTTCGTTGCCAGAGCCGTACTTGGTATGGTATCATAGCAAAGGTTTTCCAGCTGGGAAGTTAGGCGGCTTATTAGCCACCATGTACGAAATTAAGGCAAATGGGTTGGAGTATTTACTAGAGCCTCTTAAGAAGATGTAAAAATAAAAAACTGTCATTGCGAGAAGGTTTTTTCAGCAGACGAAGCAATCTTTCTAGCGGGATAGATTGCTTCGTCGTTCCTCCGCAATGACGAGAAAATATAAATTAAACCTCACAACCATTCTCATCGCAAACCGCATCATCATTTTTATTTAATGATTTGAGCTGTGTTTTAGGTTGCTCGGCTTGCCATTCGGTAAAGCTTTGCACAATTGCCTGTTCAAATGCCGGGACGGGCTGAGCGCCAGATAAAGCGTATTTTCTATCCAACACAAAATAAGGCACTCCTCTAACGCCTATCTGCTGACTTTCATAAACATCATAGCGAACAGCTTCTGCAAAATCGTCGCCTTGTAAAACTTTCAAAGTTTCAGCAGTGTCTAAACCTAATTCTTCAGCAATGCTGATTAAAGTTTCATGTTTTGCAATATCTTTTGAGTGGGTGAAATAGGCATTGAACATCGCTTCCTCTGCCTCATCTTGCAATCCTTTACTTTTAGCAAAATGTAAAAAGCGATGTGCATCAAATGAATTTGCCGGAACATTGGTTTCGAAATTTAAGCTTAAACCAACATTTGCCGCCATTTCTTCAACCTGACCTGTCATTTGTTTGGCTTGTGCAACGCTCATTCCTTTTGCTCTTGCTAAATAAGCATATAAATCTTCATTGTTAGTATTGTGATACTCAGGATTGAGTTGAAAACTTTTCCATTCTACCTCAATTTCATCTTTAAAAGGCAATTTTTCAATCGCTTTTTCAAAATGTCTTTTACCAATATAACAAAACGGACACATTACATCCGACCAGATTTCTACTTTCATTGTACAAAGGTAAGGCTGATGGATTTTTGAATGGTAAGCTAAAAGTAAAAACCCAGCTAATAAAAATGTTAGCTGGGTTTTTAAAATGGTTGTCAATGTGACAAAACTACTTATACAACTGGTTAAACATCCACTTAAATGTTCCGTGTGTTTGCGATCTGAAGGTAATCTCTGGTCCGAAAGCATATAATTTGCCTTTACCATAATCTGCTTCAAAAGCTGCTACACCATCTTGCAAATAGCTTTGCCCCCATGCCCAGCCACTGCGTAATGGCGTTGATGTTGAGAACCAAGCAAGTGGTCTAATTTTACCGCTATTGTTCGGACTTAATTTAAAAACAGGGCTGTTATCAAAATAAATATCAGCATTGCTTTCCATGCCCCAATTTGCAGCTAAAGATTGATCTACAGCTACATTTAACACGCTACCGGGCACATAATATTTTGTTGCAGGCAATCTTTTCTCAGCACCATCAACCAATTCAACCATCGCATTGCGAACAGGTAAATTTAAGTGGGCAGCTAAATTTGTAGCCGAACCGATGGTTACAATTTTTCCGCCAGCTTCTAAAAACGATTTCAGCTGTGGAATAGATTTGTCTTGAGAAACTCTTCCTATTCTGTTTCTAAACTCTTCTGGAATACTTTCTAAAGCTGGAGTGCCAAAACCACCTCTTCCTCCCCCAGCTTCATTTACATTAGCACTAAAAGCAGGAATTGAACCCCCAACAAATACAATTACATCAAATTTATCTTTCAAATTACCCTTGTCAATATCTTGAGGATAAATTACCGTAGCATCAAATTTATGTTGCTCCATAATGTATCTAATCCAGCCTGATGGCATTGAACCGCCATAAGTATCCCAAATAGCGATACGAGAAGGGGTGATTTTTATAGCGTTTGCAGGTTTACTAGCTGAACTAACCTTCATCCCATAATTATTTGTTAAAATGCTTTTTGCTTTTGCTGCGGCAGGCACATAAAATGAACCATCTTTCGCATTGCGATAAACTTCTGCGCCACTTTTTAACAATTCATTTACTGCAGCATAACTTTCATTTGCAGCTGCGCTTAACACATATCCGCTTCCAGAAGGTAAAGATTTTGGTGTAACTTTTAACAATTCTCCGTAAGGGATTTTTTCGAAAGGACCTTCAAAATTGTTTAAAATACGATCAAATTTAACGTTCATCAAATAAGCCAAGGTCCAACCTGCCGCATCGTAAGGCGCAACTGGTGGCCCGCCTTCATATTTAAAATCATTAGGATGGTCTTGTGGCTCGAACATATCTAAAACATGTGGGCGAAATGCCTGATCTGTTTTTACAATATAACTTCCGGTAGGATAACTTTTACCAGCAACCGAAAAAGGAGCGGTAGCTTTTTGTACACCCACACCAGTTCTAATTAATGCATTTAAAAAGCGGATTGCTGTTGTAAAATCTGGTTGATCTGCAGAAAGAATATAACCTCTTGGGTCTCTATTTACAGGATTTTTCATCACTGTATCTAAATATTTTACAGGTATGCCGCCTCTGTTATTGCTATATTTATCGGCTTGTGCTGCGGCATTAATGGCGTCAATTTTTTTAGGCGAGAAAGACCAAGTGTCTTTACTTCCTCTATCAATTGAGTTTTTGCCCATTTTGTAAATGTTAAACAACAACTCATCGTAATAACGCTGAGCATAATTTAAAACCGCATAATTCAACGAAACCGAGTAATCTATCGAGTTTTTGAAAAACCATTTTTGTGGTAAAACCGGATTTGGAGAATCGCCATTTGGCAATAAACGAGCTGGAACTAAAGGTATTTCTGAAGGAGTTGGATTGCCAGTAATCTCGGTTAATAAACCGATCATGTTATGGAAATAGGTAGTAGTTCTTAAACCACCGTTGTACCAAGTAGAAAACACAGAACCACCTCGTTGTGTATAACCAGGTTTCGCTTCAACATTCATTCTATTGTGCATTGCAGCGCCAACGGCATCTAAACTTGTCATTAAAATTGGATCGAAAACATAGTTGTAAGGATCGCGGTATGGTGGCCCAGCTACAACAGTTCCTGCCGGACCAGTTTGGTGGTGATTGTACATAATTTGAGGGATCCATTCTACAAATAATTGGCGACCCATGTTTTGTGTTTCTTTTAAGTTTAGCATAAAAAAATCGCGGTTATTATCGTGTCCAGCGTATTTTTCGTACAAACGAGGCAAACCCGCTAATGAGCGTTTTTTAGGATCTTTCTCTCTCATGTACCAGTCGCTTTGTAGCTCTTGCCCATCCGGATTGGCATGTGTCATCAATACAATTACATTATCTAAAATTTTTGTGGTTTCTGCATCAGTTCTGCTCGATAAATTATACGCAGTTTCAATTAATTGATGAGCGCCAACAGTTTCATTGGCGTGTAAACCACCATCAATCCAAACTACAGCTTTACCATCTTGTGCCAATTGTTTTGCTTGTTCTGGTGTTAAACCTTCGGCTCTGGCTAATTTTTGAGAAATTTCTTTGTATTTAGCTAAATTCTTTTGGTTTTCTTCTGATGTTACAATTAGCATGTATTGGGTTCTGCCTTCTTCAGTTTTACCAATATCTACCAGTTTAACTCGTTTAGAAGTAGCCGCTAATTTTTTAAAATAAGCTTCAGTTTGTGTGTAATTGGCCAATTGGTAATCATCACCAATGTTAAAGCCAAAATGTTCTTTTGGTGTAGGAATGTTTTGTGCAAAAGCCGTTTGAATGCAAAAAAGCATTGCCACTAACCAAATGCAAGGTTTGTAAAATTTCGCCATGAAAATAAGTTTAGTTTGTTAATCAAATATAAAGCAGAAAACGAAAGATAATTTGCTTGCTGTAAATTTGTTACATGAGCCCTTAAGTGATTTATAAGCTAAATTTGAAAATATACTATGGTGTTTTATAGGGTTGGAATTCCTGCTATTCGCTACAATTTTTTTTGATTTGTCCTTCGACAGGCTCAGGATGACAATCAAAAAAAGATTTTCGCTGCTATCAGAGCTTGTCCGCCGTGGCGGATTTAGAAACTCTGGCCGTTGCTACTATGAGGGGATTGCATAGCACAGCATTAACTTATATAGCCCTAATTGAAGCGATATCTTTTTATTAAAACCTTTAGGTTAATAAAAAATATAGCGGAAAGTAGGACTAACTTTAATAATTGCAAAAGTATTGCGCTTCAAAAAAAATCAATTTTCTGTTAATACAAAATCAAATACAGATAAACAAAAACCACAGGAGCGGCAATTAATAATCCGTCAAAACGGTCTAAAAAACCACCATGACCAGGTAAAAATGTTCCAGAGTCTTTTGCGTCTAAACTTCTCTTTAACATCGATTCTACTAAATCGCCAAGCGTACCAAAACACACAATTAATACGGCCATTCCGCCCCATACTGCTGGACTAATTTCAGTGAATTGTGTTGATATGAGGTAGGAAACCAATAAGCTGGTAAATAAGCCACCTAAAAAGCCTTCCCATGATTTTTTTGGCGAATGGCGTTCAAATAACCTCGTTTTACCAAATTTTACCCCAAAAAGATAAGCACCAGTATCACTTGCCCATAACAGCAGTAAAAAAGCAAGAGGTAAATGAAAATTATAATTAAATGAGTCAATCAAAAAACCAAGCGAATAGAAAAAGCAAAAAGGTACAGTTACATAAATAAATCCCACGAATGTGTAAGAAATATTAGCGAAAGGAATTTTGTTCTTTTTGTAAAGTTCTAATATAAAAACCGAGAAAATTAACGGTACAATAAGTAGCAAATATTTAAGCTCGAACTCGAAAAAATGATAGGCTGCGGTTATGCTAAACATAATTGCCGCAACGGCTACACCCATATTTCTATGCGGACGAATACCGCCCATTTTAACCATTTTATAAAATTCTAGCAACGCTATAATGCTCAAAAGCAAATAAAAGCCAGTAAAAGTATAGCCATTAAATAATGACGCAAGCATTACTATGGTAAAAAAGAAAGCGGTTATTGCCCTGGTTTTCATTAGATGTGAGTAGTGAGATTTGAGATATGAGACATTATTTGGGTGAGTTAATTTCAGTCTCTGACATCGGTCGTTCGTTTGCCGACTTCTTCTTTAAAAACCAAAACAAAGCTATGGTTAAAATTGCACTAATTATATAACCGTACCAAGCAATGTTTAAATCGTCTGCTTTTTCTATTGGTATTTTGTTTCGCTGCATATACCAAGCAATTACAACTGCGTAACCGTTATTTATAAAATGCGCAAACATTGGATACCATAAACTGCCAGTCCAGAAATAAATATAGCCAAATGCGGCTCCTAAAAACATACGTGGAAAAAATCCAAAAAACTGAAAGTGTATGGTGCTAAAAATAATTGCCGATGTCCAAATAGCTACATGAGGGTTTTTGAACCATCTCCCTAATGTTCTTTGCAAACCTCCTCTAAAAATTAATTCTTCGCAAATGGCTGGTGTTACTGCAATTACCAAAAGGTTAATTACCAATGCGCCAACAGATGTTCCTGCTAAAATGGCTTTTGTAGTAATTGCAGCTTCACTTTCTTTATCCGTCATCCATTTCTCCAAATCGCTTAAAAATTTGGGTAAATGCATGTTCATGTTTTGTTCGTTAATCCAACCCATTAATGGAACAGAAAAGAGCATCAGTAAAAACACAATACCAAGCAGGTCTATTTTTGGGGTTTTGAAGCCATAAAAGCGTTGTGGCTTTTTACCTTCAAAAATCGCTAAAACTATGGCTGGCACTAAAAAAAAACCAATCTGTTGTGCGGTAACCAAAATTTTTAAGGCACCAATGTATTTTAAATCCTTGCCAGTTATCCAATCCATATTGTGAATTAAATCTAAACCATAAATTAAGACACAGATAATAAAACCAATAACTAGAAATATCCCAAGCCCAATGGCAGCATTAACACCTAATATCAATAGTTGTAATAAAGGATGATTTTCTTCTCTAACAGGTTGGCTCAGTTGCATTATTTTGAATTTTTGTACCTTTGTTGCATAAATTTGGTTTGAAGATAGAAAAATGTCTGTAAAGATAGGAAATATTGATTTAGGAGAATTCCCTTTGTTGTTGGCACCGATGGAAGATGTGAGCGATCCGCCTTTCCGTTATGTGTGCAAACAAGGCGGGGCAGATTTGATGTATACAGAGTTTATTTCATCAGAGGGACTGATACGCGATGCTGCAAAAAGCCGTAAAAAACTCGATATTTTCGAGTACGAAAGGCCAATTGGAATCCAGATTTTTGGAAGCGATATAGAAAGTATGCGTGAGGCTACAGAAATAGCAACCCTTGCAGGGCCAGATTTAATGGACATTAATTATGGTTGCCCGGTTAAAAACGTGGCTTGCCGTGGTGCTGGATCAGCTTTGCTACAAGACATTGATAAAATGGTAAAAATGACAGAAGCTGTTGTAAAAGCTACGCATTTGCCAGTTACTGTAAAAACCCGTTTAGGTTGGGACGATAACACTAAAAACATTGAAGAAGTTGCAGAGCGATTGCAGGATATTGGTATACAAGCACTAACCATTCACGGTCGTACAAGAGCGCAGTTATACAAAGGCGAAGCCGATTGGACTTTAATTAGAGAAATTAAACGCAATCCGCGGATTAAAATTCCAATTTTTGGCAATGGCGATGTAGATAGCGCCGTAAAAGCTGCCAACTGGCGATTAGAATATGAGGTTGATGGCATTATGATTGGTAGAGCGGCGATTGGTTATCCTTGGATTTTTAGAGAAGTTAAACACTTTTTTAAAACGGGAGAATTTTTGCCTGGCCCAACCTTAGACGAAAGAATAATTGCCTGCCGAACTCATTTAGATAAATCTATAGAATGGAAAGGGCCTAAAGTTGGTGTATTTGAAATGAGACGTCATTATTCGAATTATTTTAAAGGGTTGCCAGATTTTAAACATTACAGGATGTTGCTAGTAAAAGAAGAAAATATTGAAATTATCTATCAGTTATTAGACGAAGTGGCAGAAAAATATGAGCATGTTTTGCCTTTTTCTGAAATGGCTTGATTATTGAAAAGCATTTTATAAATTTATCAGATGGTTACAACAATTACAGACGGTGTAAAAATTTCGGTAGAGACCATTTACCAAGATGAGCATTCTAATCCAGCCAACGAGCATTATATGTTTGCCTATCGAATTGATATTGAAAATTTATCAGCCCATGCAATACAATTGATGCGTAGAAAATGGTTTATATTTGATAGCAACGGAACGGTTAGGGAAGTTGAAGGAGAAGGTGTTGTTGGCGTACAACCTGTAATTGAATCAGGCGATAGTTATTCTTATGTTTCTGGTTGTAACTTAAAAACAGATATAGGCAGCATGAGAGGTAACTATACCATGCACAACTTAGTATTAGAAAAAAGTTTTAAGGTAAATATTCCAGAATTTCAATTAATTGTTCCTTATAAGCTAAATTAATAGCCTTATAAACATCAAAATACATTTCATTTAGGATATTAAGCAAATAGTAAAAGCCTTAAAACTTATAAACTATTGCATTAATATGCATTCCTGCTCCAACAGAAGCAAATACTGCATATTCACCTTTATTTGCTTTGTATCCTTCAACCTTGTTGTTTAATACCAAATCTATTAATGTTGGTATGGTTGCAACAGAGCTATTACCAAGCCAAGAAATAGTCATTGGAACCAATTTTTCTGGAATTGTATCTAAATTATACAATTTAAATAGGCGTTTCATAATCGCATGATCCATTTTGCCATTTGCTTGGTGAATAAATACGGTTTTAATTTGATCGATTGACAAACCAGCTTTATCTATTGCCAATTTAACAACTTGTGGCACATTGATCACCGCAAATTCATATAATTTACGCCCATTCATTTTTAGGTACATATTGCCATTTTGCTCAGCTGGATTATTGCTATTGCCCATAATTAACAGATTTGCATGGCTGGCATACGTATGGCTTTTGTGCGTTATTATTCCTGTTGGTTCTTCAGATTCTTTAGCTTCAAAAATTACTGCTCCGGCTCCGTCAGAAAAAATCATGCTATCTCTATCATGTGGATCGATAATTCTTGAAAGGGTTTCTGAGCCAATAACCATTACTTTTTTGGCATCGCCACTGCGAATTAAATAATCTGCTTGTATAACACCTTGTACCCAACCCGGACAGCCAAAAATCACATCATAAGCTACACAGTTTGGATTTTCTATTGCTAATTTCTCTTTAACTTTTGCAGCTAAAGCAGGCAACATGTCCATTCGGTTTGATCCTTCACTTATGTCTCCAAAATTATGGCAAAGGATAATATGATCTAAAGTTTCTTTATCTACGTTACCGGTTTCTAAGGCTTTTTTAGCAGCAAGAGTTGCGATATCACTATTGAGTAGGTTCGAAGAAACGTATCTTCGTTCTATAATTTCTGTGATTTCACTAAATTTATGAATGATCTCGCTATTTTCTTTTTCTAATTTAACGCCATTATCATAAAATGATGAGCCCATAAAGTGTTCACCAGAAATGATATTTTCAGGAATATAACTTCCTGTAGCAGTAATAACTGAATAAATTTTGTTCATATAGATTATTCTGTACCGTATACTGTTTTGGTATTTAGTATAAAAATATTACATTTTAATCGAAATTAAAAATAATCAGTTAAATAATCAGAAAATGTTTAAAAATCGGCAGCAAAAATATATGTTGAAACCATCAATTATAAACAAGTTATGCTAAATTATGTTTCAATGCAAAATTTAACAATCCTGTTTTTTTGTCAACATTAAGCTTCTGAATCATGTTTTTTCGATGGGTATCTACTGTAAACAAACTAATAAATAGCGTATTGGCTATTTGTTGTGATGAAAAATTTTTGCAAATTAGTTTCAAAATCTCGAGCTCTCTAATGGTAAGATTATGTTTTTTTAAAAAATCATCATCAGCATTAAATTTGTTTTGAAATGTTAAAAAACTTTCTGTTTGCTTAAAATATGATTTTCCTTGGGCTATATCTCTAACTACACAAAAAAGTAACTCCGTGTCTGTGTCTTTAGGTAAATATCCTTTTATTCCAAGCGTTTTAAGGCTAGTATTTAAAGAATTGTTGTTATACATTGATAGCACTAAAATTTTAATGGAAGGAAATAAGCTAATCATTTTTTCAGATGCAGCTTGTCCATCTAAAATTGGCATATTCAAATCTATAATCAATACATCGGGGAAGGTTTTATTTATTAAATGTAATGCTTCTTTACCATTTGAAGCTTTGCCAATAACCTCAAAATCTGGCTGAGTACAAAGTAAGCCACATAAGCCATCAATAAATAGTTTATGGTCATCAACTAGTATGATTTTAATCGATGATGTATTATCCATTTTATGCGGGGATATAGATGGTTATAGTAGATCCATTTTTATTACTATCTATATAAATGCTTCCATTTAAATAGTTTATGCGAGAATTAATATTGTTTAGGCCTAACCCGCTGTATTGCACCGAAGAATTAAAGCCAATTCCATTATCCTCGCACATAATTGTAATTTGGGTATCGGTACAAAGCAATTGTACACTTACTTTTGTTGCGCAAGAGTGTTTTTCTATGTTGTTAATCAATTCTTTAATGATGCGATATATTGCTAACGACAGCTCTGTAGAAATCGATTTTTGAATATCAAATATAAAATTATAATCAGTTTTACTTGTTTGTTTTAAGGAAACAAATTGCTCTTTAAGCGCATCTACAATACCCAATTCTTCTAAGTTTTTTGGCATAAGATCATGTGCTATTTCCCTTAAATTTAAACAAGCCTTTTCTATCATCCCAATGGTTTGCGCATAAAATTGCTGGTTTTTCTCACTTAGTGAATTAACATTCGATTTAAAAGCTGTTAAGTTTAATTTAATTGCTGATAGGGTACCGCCAAGATCATCATGTAAATCTCTAGCTAACCGAGCTCGCTCATTTTCTTGTGCCGCAAAAACATCGTCAACCAATGCAATCTGCAGTTCTGCTTTTTCTTTTAATAGTATTTTTTTTTCGTTTTTAAGAAAATTGTAACGCTGGGTTAAGGCAAAAGAAAGAAATATAATCTCTACTGTTAAGCCTATTACCAGACCGGTAGTATTATAAATATAAAAAGTAGTAATGCCTAATGCATTAAAAACATAGTTTAAAATTCCTAACAACAAGAAAAGCATGGCCACCAAATAATACCACGCCAATTTATAACCACTTATAATTCTTTCAATTGCACAGGCGATAAGTATTACAACGGTAATGATGGCGATAAAATTAGCTGCAAAGAAGTTTATTTTTTCTAGCAAAAAATTTGCTTCAAAAAGCAAATAAATAGGCATTAATACTAATCCATAACATAAAAATTTATACCAATTGGCTAAATGATAGAGCTTGCTATTTGCTTTGGTTTGATTTACAAAAAGTTGCATAACCTGAACTAGTAATGCAGAACCAGCAAAAGCAATAATGTGTCTTAAATAATCTTGCAAAAAAGGGATGTTGGGATACAACCATTGAAAAGCAAAACCCTCATCTTCCATATTAAAAATGAGCATACAAAATACATAAAGGGCATAATAAAGGTGGATTTTATCTCGTAATGAAACAAAAAGGAGCAAATTGAAAATTATAGCAAATAAATAAATCCCTACAAAAATGCCAAAAAGGTTAAAAAAAGATACTTCACTATGTATCATTTCAACATCTTTGGCCAAACTAAAAGGAATAACCATGTTTTGCCCTCTCTTATCAGCCCAAAGAAAGTAGGTTGCCTTTTCTTTTGCTTTTAATTTAATCGGGTATAAATAGGTATGATAGTTTATTGCTCGGGTATCAAATTTAAAATGATCACCTGTTAATGGCATAGCAGTGATTTTACCAGAGCTATCTAATTTAAAAAGTTGTAAACGGTTAATTCCGTTACTTTTTTCGTTAAAAAATAGATTTACGGTTTCAGGCAGCGTATTTTCTAGATCAAAAACTAACCACCAATAGCTTTGTGTAAATCCCTTGTTAAGCGTTGTATTGGGTGCAAGTGGCTTTAGCTTATTTTGTTTTTTTAGTTCTATAAGCGTATCAATAGTTGCGTTTAAGGTTTTGTCTTCGTAAAAATAAGTGCCGCTATGTATATCAAAGATGGCTGAGCTATCAATTAGAACGGGTTTATTGCTTTGTGTATAGCCCATTAGGTTTGCCAGTATAAATAAAGAACAAAGAAAAGATTTATTCATGAGCGTTCAAGTTAATCAGATATAGCATTTACTTATGCAGTCTTTTAAAACCCAAATAAATATAGCTTTTAAATTAAACTTAAAAAATACCGAGTACTCGGTATATGAGAGGGTAAGAGATGGTTGTAGATTTAGATTATAAATTAACGGCATGAAAATCAAATTAATAATAATAACTCTCTTTATGCTGATATGCATATCCGGATATAGTCAAGAATTAGTAAGGGTTGAAAGTTACCCCACCAACAACTCCATTAAAAATGAGAATGGCATTGCTACCGTAGCCAACTTTAAGGTTATAAATCTATCTAAATACGGTTATTATAAAATTGAGCCTACTCGATTAGAGAATGCTTTAAAGGTAGCAACAGAAAAATCAATAAATGAAATTCCTTTTGATTGTAATAATCCAGAAAGGACCAAGCCATTAGTTTTAGGTAAATTAAATCAGTATGATGATCGTTTATTTGAGGTAACGAAAAGTAAGGATGTAAATCTATCACTATTCGGTTTAACAGGATCATTAAAAAAGAAAGACAGGTTATTACAAGCAAATTTTTGGGTATTTAAAGATTTTGTCTGCTCTCCAAAACCTGTGATTAGGGCTCAAGTGGGTATGTCTTTATATGTTACAGTGTCCGATTTAAAAGTGAAGCTAGATGATTTTACCTTAAAAAATCTTACAGCAGCAGCACAAATTGGCAAGGTAAAACTAAAATGTAGGGTGCAATTTTTTGGACTTAACAACATCGTAAATTTTCAAGATTTTAATTTCGAAGAAGGTCTTAACACAGATAATTATCAAAAGTTAATTGAAAACTGGAATAAATTAAAAGCAAGTTTTAATAAAGACACAATTGTTGATCCTGTTATTGTAACCAACATCACGGCAACCCTTCCAAAAGAATAAACCAACACTAAAATTTTTAATTCTACTCTCATGAAAAAATTATTTTTATTCTCAATTATACTATTTCAATTGACATTTGTTTTCGGTCAATATGGTTCTAATAAAGATTGTGCATCAAGCGGATGTGGCGACCGAAGTAAAAACATAATTAGATGCTGGGGTCCAATTCGAACATTTAGTCAAGTACCTGGAATACAAATTAGAGTACAAGGTCCTATTGAGAGTTGTTATAATGCAATTAATGATGAACCAAATAAACATACTTTTTATTGGCATATTGAAGTTGTAGGTAAACCATCAATTGAGTATAAATTAATTGCGACAGGAGCAGACGGAAGAGTGAGCACTTATGGAGGAAGCCCAGATGCACTTGTAAACAAAATAATGTTTATGTGCCATACTTTTTCAAATGCTGAAACACTCAATATTTCCGTAGAAGCAATAAAAGGATCTAATAGTTCAAATAAATCGAATTCTACTCAACAAAACGACCTAAGCGAATACAACCGCAGCAAGGCAGATATTGATCGACAGATGCAAGAAAAAAATGCTGCAATTGCAAATAAAAATGCAGAAACCCAAAAACAGCAACAAATTTTAAAACAACAACAAGAAGCACAAAGACAACAAGCAAAAACTGAAGCTATAAATACCGCTGGAAACATAGTTTCTAATACAGCTATGTCTCTTACAAATGCAGGCTTGGCAAATTTGGTTCGTCAAACTGAAATTGAGAAAGAGTTAAAAAGCATATTAAATAATCGTGAAAGTTTGTACCCAGAAGCTAGTAAATATTTCGATGTTTATTTAAAGGAAAAGCGAAAAAGGAAGACAGGTAATTTAATAGGAATTGGTTTTTTAGTGGCGGGAACTGTTGCAACAGGAGCTGGAGCGCTTGGTGGTGGAGAAGATGACATTAACTATCCGCTTGTTTATGGAGGTATTGGAGGTGTACTTGTAGGGCTGTTTAAAACTGTTACAACTTTATCTGTAGGTAAAAAAGGAAACGAAGCATTACAAAACGCAAAGAAAAGTTTAACGCTTGGTACAGCATCAAATGGAATGGGTGTGTCTGTAAAATTTTAATTAAAATGCATTAAACATAAAATCTATTCCAAAAGTAATACTTTTCCGAGAGCTGGTTTTAATTTACTTGTTAACAATATCTAATTATGAAAAATAGAATACTAATGGTACTAATGGTTATAATTTTTGTTTGCTCGTGTAAAAAAGATGAGTTTAAGAGGGTAGATAAAGTTATTACCGTACAATACGACTTGGAAATTTTAAAAGGGACAAAAGCAGAACTTAAAGTTAATGCAGGAAATATAGACTATTATTTTAATATAGATTATAGCTATACAAAATCAATAGCAGCAAACGCCGAAGGGTGGTCTATATTATTGGGAACATCAACTAAAATGGCAGGCTATCATGCAGAATTTGATACAGGTTCTTTTGGAATTTCTACACTTGAAAAAGGAGTACTAATTGATGAAAGCCAGTTTCAACTTCCAACCACACAAGGATACTTTTTGGTAGCGGATAGAGTGATTGGTAATACCACTTTCAATTATGAAAAAGGGTTTAAAACTGAATTTTACAAATTTTACAACGTTCCAATTAAATTTAAAACAATTGATAAAAACGCACAAGCAGGACCTCCTTTTTATGGATGGATGCTAATATATGTTCATCCTGATAAATTGATTATTGGGAATATTGTGTTTAATACAGGCGGCAAAGTATTCGCAGGTAATTAAACAAATTTTCATAGAAATAACCTAATAAAATTCATTTCAATAACTTTCAATTTACTTACAAAAATTAGAATGTAACTCTTATAACCAAATAATAAACATCATGACCGGACAGGAAATTTTAAATCTAGCAAAAACTAAAGTAGGACAAAAATATGTTCACGGTATAGTAGTTCCAAAAAATAAACAAAACTACAATGGAGCTTGGGATTGTGCTGAATTTACTTCCTATATAATTTATCAAGTATCAAATAAATTATATGGTTGTTACAACAATGGCGGTAATCCAGCAGTTGCCGATGCCTATACGGGCTATTGGGCACGAGACTCCAACGAATACGGTAAAATAATAACTGTAGATGAAGCTGCAAGAATTGCTGGGGCAATTATTTTAAGAGCCCCATTAAAAAGAAAAACAGGACATATAGTGGTTTCTGATGGTAAAGGAGGTACGGTGGAAGCTCATAGTACAAAAAAAGGGCTAATTGCTGCTAAGCTCTCGTTTAGGCGTTGGGATTATGGAGTTTTAGTGCCATGGATAAACTATGAAAAAGGGGCTAAACAAATAGTGGCAGATGTGAACGGCATTGTTTACAGATATACAGAACCCCCAATGGTGAACTTAACGGTTGGTAAAATACAGAAAGCTTTGCAGTTGGCAGGTTATGACCCACAGGGAAATGATAATATTTATGGACCAAACACAGCCTTAGCCGTAGAAGCTTTTCAGCAAGATCATGGAATTGTTGCTGATGGTGAAGTTGGAGAAATTACCGCAAAACTATTAAAAATTACTTTGTAATTTGCTGAATAACTGTAAATTAGATTAAAATTACAATATAAATATCTAATAAAAATTGAAAATTTAACGTATTATTTATGTAATTAAATCCATAATTTTTATGAAAAAATTAACGCTCTCAACAATCTTTCTGCTATCTGCTTTTTGCATTCCGTCTTATGCTCAAATTTATGGTAAGGATTCTATAGTATTTAATCCCGCTGGGATTCGAACTAAGTCGAATTTTACGCGTTTATTCAATATCTGGGAGGTTTTGGATTTAGTACTCACCGAATCGCTCACCTTTTGTTTATACGTTTTAGCTGCAAATGCTATGATACGAATATAAGAAAAATTGACCAATTATACAAACGAAATCTTGGTCTTTTAGTTTTTTCCTTGGCAGAATTGATAGCTCTTTTATGAAGTTCCCGACTTTGCGAGTTCCGAGCAAAGTCCCGGCCTCAAGGACGGCAAGATGTTTTTGCGCATGCAAAAATACATCTTGCGAAACACAAAGGTGTTTTTCACGCACCCAATAAGTCGGTGTTTTGGAAAGATGTTCTGTGATGAATGATTGTATTGAATCCTTATTTGAGGGACTAACTCAAATTACCTTCCAACAGGCTTTTTATGTCGTCATTTTTGTAGTACATCAATCCGCCAATCTTAGAATAAGGTATAGTGCCGTTTACTCTAAGGGTCTGTAAAGTGCTTGGGGATATTTTAAGTATTTCACGAACTTCGTAGCTCTTCAGCCATTCTTTGTTTGATTCCAGAAGCTTGGGTTTTCTTAATGCCTCTTTTAGATCTTGTAATAAATCAGCCCTGAATTGTTTTAGGTCTTCCTTGGTAATAAATTCTATCGTTGCCATAATGATTTAATTTTTCAAATTATATAGCAAAGGAAAGGGGAACGGGTGGGATGGTTTCGATAGAGGGTCGTGGATACGGAGGAATTATAACCTATTATGCTAGAAAATAATTTTATATTGCATTATTATAGATTGGCATACATAATATTGCTAAATGTTCCAACTCTCAACCTGCAAAAGTCTAAAAGAAGAAGTTTCAAATCAACGGAATTTTTTATTATCTATTTCGCGAAAGAGTTTGATTACTGGTATATATAGATGGTGGAAATCTAAAATGATAACTCATAACTTCTAAAAGAAATGTTAAGAAGACTACTTAAATTTATGAAACGTTGATTTAAATTTAAATAATTAACTATGTGGAGTGATAATGAAACATCGGAGGATCTGTTGGGCTTTAAAGTTCATGCAAACCTATTAATTGATGTTATTAAAGATGATACAGTATTACCTGTTAGTATTGGGTATTTTGCTGAATCAACTGTAAGGAGAAATCCGTATTAGACCGTTTTTGGAGGGGTTAATAATTATAAAGTTAATTGTTTTTCATTAGTTCTATTATACTTTTTTCTACAGTTCTTCCATCGCTTAATTAAAGGTTCCTCAGTTGTATGTGCCACAATCGGAGTGAGATAGTTACAGCTCATGTGAGGCCGAAGATGGTTGTAGGAGTCGATCCTCTTTGCCACTTCCAACATTGCTTGGCTTCTGGACTGGAATACCCTATTGAGCTTGAACTCAGTTTTAAGAATTCCATTTATTCGTTCAGCTATGGGGTTTTCGTATGCTTCTCCGTTTTCGGTCATACTGATGGATATGTCGTTGTTTCTCAGCAGCTATGTGTAATCATAGCTGCAGTATTGCACGCCCAGATCGGAATGATGGATAAGCGGGATATCAGAATTTCGCTCCTTAAGTGCCATTTTCAGGGCATTTACAGATCCCTGGGCATTTAATTAAGAGTGGAGGCAATAGCCCATTATCTTTCTCGAATAGGCATCGGTAATTAACGAAAGGTAATTGAAATCATATCCTATACAAATATAGGTAATATCAGAAACCCATAGCTGGTTGCTCCGCACAATCTCCATTTCCTTTATCAGGTTCGGGTATCGCCTTGAACCAATGATTAGATTGGGTTGTACTGGGGCTCCTTCTTTTTCTATCGATCAGAAGCTTGTGCTTTTCCAAAATAGTATAAAGTTTATCCCTTCCAATCTTTATCCCATAGCTCCGAAAGGGCCTATAAAGACACCTATACAGCTTATGCCCACCTAGGTCCGGAAGTTCACTGCGGACCTGATGTACCATTTCGACGACGATTTCCTCCTGTTCCCCTTGACGCGAATAATGCCGCAGATGATCATAATAGGCTTGTCGGCTCTTACCAAACAGTCTACAAAGTGGCCCGACGCCCATCCTTGTAATGCGCTTCTCCCTGATCAGCTTTACTGTTTGGTACCACCCTTTTTTCTGATGGGAACCTTATGTGCCTTTTCGGCGTGGTCGATCATCGAGTTCAGGCCATAGATCAGCACATTGGCTTTCTCCAACGCCTTCTCCAGGTTCTTTATCCGCTTTTTTAGCTCAGCGGCATCTTTAGTCTTTGGCTTTTCGATGGGAGCTAAAGTTACGGCTCCTTTCTCTAATTTTTTCTTGTAACCATTAATCTAGTTGGTTAGGATGTAGGTATTTACCAGACCGTACTTTCTTGCTACTTCTTCCTTGGAATAGTTCTGGTAGACTACAAGCTCACCAGTTTCTCCTTAAGTTCATCGGGGTAATCAAATCTCGCAATTGCTTCTTCTTTCATTGACAGTTAAGGGTTTATCCAAAAACTGTAAAGTTATAGGGGTATGAGACCCACTCTAAAATGGACATATAGAACCTTGAGAATAAAAACATTTGTAATAGTACTACTATCTTTTTTAATTGTTTTACATTTTTTGATAAAAGTATTATAACTTTGTCAAAAATATTTTATGCAAGTTTTATTAAAGTTTAAGCTAAATGAACATCTGTATATCAGAGATCCTGAGAACACTGAAGTTGGGAAGTTGATTGTAGAGAGCGGGATAGATCTTATTTATGAGATTGGCTTTGAGCAGTTTACATTTAAAAAATTAGCCCAGCGAATAGATTCAACTGAAACCACAATTTACAGATACTTTTCATCGAAACATAAGTTGCTAACCTATATACTTAATTGGTAATGGTGCTACTTAGAGTTTGTCGCTAAAATGCGGTCGCAAGAAATGACAAATTCTGAAGAAAAATTAAAACTAATTCTCGGAATTATTACTCATAACTACGATAGCAATTCCAAAATACAAGATTACGATTTAGAAAAGCTGCATAGTATTGTTATTTCAGAAAGTAGCAAATCCTATTTAGTTAAAGAAGTTGATGAAATTAATCAAGAGTTAGTTTTTAGCCCTTTAAAAAGTCTCTGTAAATTTATTGGTGAAATTATTTTGGAAATCAAGCCCCAATTTATTTACCCCAATTCTTTAGCCAGTACATTACTAGAAACGGCCCATGATCAGCAGTTTTTTAGTGAGCATTTGCCAAAATTAACCGACAATACAGCTAGAGCCAATCATAAAAAATATGTTTTAGAGTATTTAAATCTATTAACTTTCTCAGTTCTCAAATAGCATAAACCATGACCCAAGATCAGCATTACACAAAAAGTAGTAGAGCACTATTTAATTATATCACCAAAGAGAAGAAGGATGTTACCGCCATTTATATTTATGCTGTATTAAGTGGTTTGGTCCAGCTAAGTATTCCACTAGGGATACAAGCGATCGTAAGTTTTGTAATGGGCGCCACCATGGTTACGTCGTTATATATACTTATCGGCTTTGTGGTTTTAGGAACTTTTTTAGCAGGTTTCTTTCGGGTAAAGGTGATGCAAATCATTGAAAAAATTCAGCAGAAGATCTTCGTGGAATATGCGATTGCCTTTGCAGAGAAGCTCCCGAAAATAGATTTATCAGTTAATAAGAAATATTATTTACCAGAGTTGGTCAACCGGTTTTTTGATACCCAAAACCTCCAAAAGGGTATTTCAAAGATCTTATTAGAAATACCAACGGCATTAATCCAAATCCTATTTGGCATCCTCCTGCTGTCGTTCTATCATCCTTGGTTTTTAGTATTCGGCGCTATCGTAATTGTTATCGTGATCATCATCTTTAGGTTTACAATGGCCTCGGGTATACAGTCTAGTGTTGATGAAAGTACCAATAAATATAGAGTCGCTTCGTGGCTTGAGGACATTGCCGGGGCGATTAAAACCTTTAAGATTAATTCAAAATCAGAAATGCACCTTACAGGCGCTGATGAACGTGTGGTCGAATATCTTAAAAGCCGCACTAAACATTTTAAAGTATTGGTTTTTCAATATAAAGCGATCATCGGCTTTAAAGTGGTTATTACGTTGGTGATGCTTGCCATTGGTACTTATCTGTTGGTTAACCAAAAATTAAATATCGGTGCATTTATCGCAACAGAAATTGTGGTTCTGAGTATCATGATTGCTGTAGAAAAACTAATCAAAAGCCTCGAAAGCTATTACGATGTGGTCGCCTCCCTGGTTAAGCTGGGCAAAGTAACTGAACTAACTGAAGAACATACAGAGAACTTAGTGCTAGAACCAAAGGTGGGTGGGATGGAAATCAGTTTTAAAGATGTTGATTTCTCGTTTAAGGATCAAAAGCCCATTCTATCAGGTATCAATTTTAACATTCAGCCAAATACATTAACCTTGGTAACAGGAAGCCTTGGTGCCGGAAAATCGCTACTCTTGAATATGATGGCTGGCTTTTATGATCCCTCAATCGGAATTGTCCTCTTTGATAAAATTCCACTGAAGAATTTAGATAAAGCTGCTTTGAGAGATCATATTGGACTGTATATGGACGATATGCAAATCATTAAAGGCACGCTCCAAGAAAACATTTTATTGGGTAGGCAAGAAGTTACTACCCAACACATACTTGAGGTTTCTGAAGCCATCGGACTAGATAATTTTTCGGGGAATTTCACGGATGGCTTTAACACCCTGTTAAGCGAAACGGATACCGAAATATCCTTTAGTTCTAGAAAGAAAATATTGATTTTAAGAGCGCTGCTTGGAGATAACCGCTTACTGTTGTTAGAAGATCCATTAGATGGAATGAATGCCGAGTTCTGTGTAAAAATGCTAAACTATTTACAAGAGGTTAAGCAAAATACCACGATCGTAATTGTATCTAATGCGCCAGAATTAATGGCAATTGCAGATCAGAAATTACACCTCCAAAACGGTACAATTGAGAAAACTTAAATTTAGTAGTTGAAGATGAAACTAAAATCAGTAGACCATATTTATCATAACAACATCGACTCTCGCGTAAAACGATGGTTTTTCATCATCTTATGTCTTTGTCTCCTTGTGTTAATCTTACCGTGGACTCAAAATATAAAAGTGAGAGGCAACGTTAGTACCTTGTATCAAGATCAGCGACCACAACAACTTAATTCACCCATCCCTGGACGAATTTTAAAGTGGTACGTAAAAAACGGTGATCATGTAAAAAAAGGTGATACCCTTTTACAATTGGCAGAGGTGAAAGAGGATTACTTAGATCCTATGTTAGTGGAACGTACCCAACAGCAAGTAAAAGCAAAAATGGGAGTGCGCGACTACTATCAGGCGAAAGTAGGCACTACCAACAGCCAACTCACCGCTTTAAATGCCGGCAGAGAACTTAAGGTAAGTCAGCTAAAGGTTAAAATTGGCCAGTTAAACAACAAGCTAGCAGGGGAGGAAGCAGAGCTTGTAGCAGCTAATAATGAACTAAAGCTAAGTGAAGATCAATATAATCGTCAGAAAAAGATGTACGACGATGGTTTCGTTTCCCTTACGCAATTTCAACAAAGAAATGTTTCATTTCAAAACGCCCTAGCTAAAAAAACGGCCATAGAAAATAAATTGGCTCAAACCCGACAAGAAATTGTATCGATAAACATCGAGCAAAATGCTGCCATACAAGACTACAGAGAGAAAGTGAGTAAAACTGAGGGCGAACGCTTTCAAAGCATGGGGCAAATTGAAGGAAGCACCGGCGATATTGCAAAACTAGAAAATCAAGTTGCAAATTATAAAGCTAGGCGGGGGCTGTACTTCGTGTTCGCCTCTCAAGATGGGCAGGTGGTATCTCTAAATAAAGCTGGTATTGGAGAGATACTTAAGGATACAGAAAGTATTGGAACGATTGTGCCGAATAAAGTAGATTACGCCGTAGAAATTTATGTTAAGCCCGTAGATCTTCCATTGCTTAAAAATGGGCAAACCGTGATGTGTATTTTCGATGGTTTTCCCGCCATTGTGTTTTCTGGATGGCCAAATTCTAGCTATGGTACCTTTACGGGTAAGGTGATAGCAATCGAAAATAACATCAGTCCAAATGGTCTTTTTAAAGCGCTAGTTATTGAAGATCCAACAGAAAAACCATGGCCACCACAGATTAAAATGGGCGCAGGAGTACAGGGAATAGCCATCTTAAATGATGTGCCGATTTGGTACGAATTATGGCGAAATATAAATGGCTTCCCTCCAGATTATTATACAGTTAAAACAACAAGCAGCGATGAAAAGGCGAAATAAACTATTCTTATTACTAATGCTCATTGGGTTTTTTCAATTCGCTCATGCACAAGATACTCTAAAACTCTCTCATCAGGAGTTTTTGGTGGTGGTTAAAAACTATCACCCATTAGCTTTCCGCTACCGCTTACAAAATCAACTTGCTAAAGCCGAAATTCAGAGCGCGAGAGGTAATTTCGATCCGATCTTGGCAGCTAAGAAAGGCTCAAAAACCATCGATGGAACCAATTATTACAAAGAAACAAATGTAGGTCTGGGAATTCCAACTTGGTACGGCGTGGAGCTAAATGGGAGCTACAATTATATCGATGGACAAAGGCTAAATAATAGTGAAACCAAAGGGGGATTATATCAATTCGGGATTACCTTACCACTGAGCAAGAATTTGCTTTACGATAAACGCAGGGCTTTACTAGATCAGGCTCGATTCGCGTTGCAGATGACAGAAGCAGAGCAACTACTACTAACGAACGATTTAATGCTAGAGGCCGAAAATGCCTACTGGGAATGGGTAAAAGCCCATGAAGTATTCCTGTTGCAAAACAAAGCCGTAAAAATTAACCAGGATAGACTGTTGTTTATTAAAAAAACATACCAGTACGGAGAAAGGGCTGCGATTGATACCACTGAAGCACTTGCGCAGCTACAGAGCTTCCAGCTAGAACAAAAAGACGCTTATCTAGAATTTGTTAAAGCCACACAGCAATTGTCGTTGTTTTTATGGCAAGAAAATCAACAACCCTACGAAGTTTCTAAGTTAGTCTTCCCATCTGAATCGCTCACCGATAATATCGCCTATCAAAATTATTTATCACTTATTAAGGATATTGATAACGCATCATTGTCTGATCATGCTTCTATGCTCTTTTATTTCCGAAAACAAAATATACTGGAGAGCGAACGCAGGTTTAAATTTCAGAGTCTTTTACCGAGGGTAGATTTTACCTATAACTTCCTTAACAAAGAAAACTACCAGCGCAATTTGTTCTCTCTGTTTCAAAACAATTATCAGTACGGATTTAAATTAGAACTACCCATTTTTTTAAGACAGGCGAGAGCAGATTATCGCATTGTTAAAATTAAAGCACAACAAAACGAGCTTGATACGGAGTATAAAAAGCAAGAAATTAACTCAAAAATTATGCTCTACAAAAATGTAGTGCTTAATTACAATCAACAAATTAACTTGGCATTTCAAAATGTTGGCACTTATGAACGGTTGTTAAGGGCTGAAGAAGTAAAATACAGCAATGGAGAAAGTTCGCTGTTTCTAATCAACAGCCGCGAGAATAAGCTAATGGAAGGGAAAGAAAAACTACTGGAGCTAAGATTAAAATTTTTGCAAGGGTATAATCAACTCAAATGGACAAAGGAAAATTTTAATGTTGGGAATTCTACGCTCGCAAAGGTACGAACTTAACCTAGGTCGGCATCGGTAATTTTATAAGGTATTAATTCCCATACTATTAACTCAAAATCGTATTTAAGTCTCTGTCAAAAGCTTGTGAATAAATTTTGGCGTACTCACGGCTAAAATTTTCAAAACTCTTTTGTGCCAACGAGTGTTTGCCCAATAAAGCTAGGCTTTTGCATTTAATAATCATAGCTTCCTCGTTAACCGGGTCTATATAAAAAATACAATCAGATAATCTTATTAGGAATTCAGGATCAGAGGAAAGGTCTATAGACTTTATGTAATGATTATAAACATCAATAATTTCATTAGATATTTCTGATTTGAATGCGTCTAGCCACTCATATTCTGCATTCGGTAAAAAACTTCCTCTTTCAATAATAGAAATCAGTTGCATCGCCTTCTCTTGGTCAAGCTTGTTTTTATCACTTACAATATTAATATAGGTCTGATAATCAATTTTAACCAAATGATTATCGAAATCGATGGTCCAATATCCTGTTTCTTTAGATACGGTACAATTTTGTACATTTTCTAGTATTCCTTTTAGCTTTGCTATGTTAACAGATCTATTATTTCGGGCACTTTTAACAGATTTATCAAACCAAATCAATTCGTTTAATTTCTCGGAACTTATCCCTCTTCCCCACCTTAAGGTGTATAAAGTAACGGCTAAAAAAAGCTCCTTAATTAAAGGGGTAAAATACTTGGTAATGTCATTGCCTTCCTTATCAAATAATTGTAAATCGCCAAAAAGAAATATTGTATTTTTAATTATATTAGCCTCTGGAGCAACAACATCTATTATAGGATGATTTGTATTGTACGGAGTCTTTATTTCTGAATTTGGGTTGGCTTCGAATGCCTTCTCCGTTCCATTTTTTCTATTTCTTTTAATATAAAATACCGCTAACAATAAAATTAAAAAAATCAGTAATAGATAAATCCATTTGAATTTTATTTTTGCAGCAGATGAGCTATAAACGTCTGATAATGGGGGGCTATTCAGCGTATAAACAACAAAGTTACTATCATCATTTTTATCTAAAAAACTGGTAACAGCAATAAATTTCTTAAGTGGTTTGCTGTAAAATAATTCAACAAAAGATTGCGTATCATGAAAAAGGAATGGAAGCCTTTTGCCTACTTTTTTCCATGAAGAATTCTTAAGGGATATTTTAATTAATTGTATCTCGGTGTTAAATTTATGTTTCGGGTAGGTGAGTGCATATAAAATCGAATCTCCTTCTGAAACCATAGAGTTTCCGAAAACAAAATCTTCATCTTTAACATTTAATGTAAATAGTTTTTTGAAACTTTGTTTTTCTAAATCGAATGAAACTAAATCGTATAAAAATCTCGGTTTAAGTACTTGTTGTCCAGTAGTACTTCCATAGCCTCCAAGTATATATAAATTATTTTTATTTTCACTTGGTGCTAGTGCAGCTAAATATCTAGGTGTAAAAATATCTCCACTAACTTTTAGAGTATCCCAAGAGTTATTAATGAAAGAATATTTGTAAACATCACTTTTATACGTAAACTGACCATATCCTCCAAATAAATATAAAGATGAGTCCTTAGCTGAAAAAAAATGATTCAAATGCCAGTGCAATGGCACTTCATCTGTGTTTTTAATTTTTCCAGACCATTCATTTGTCTTGAAATTAAAAAAGTTTACTTCCTGTCGTTCACTGGTGAAGTTGTACACTCGATCATTGATTGGATTAAAAAAACTTCTATTACCTTTTGTCGTTGGATATTTTCCTGACTTATAATTTTTGTTTTCAAAAATCCCATTTATTAAATTGCAAGTAAAAACAGAATCAGTACCTATAGTTATAAGTTTATCCTTCTTGTAATCATAAACCACGGTAGCTGCCCCATGAATTTTGTATGTGGCAACTTGATTCCACTCCAGATAAAAGTTTTTAATCCATTGTGGGTTAACAGCATAAGCATTGTTTCCACTAACTTCTTCACTTACATTAGTCCCTCTTAATTCATTTAATGGCCAATGATATTTTATTTTTTGGTTTTCAGTAATTTTAATGTCTTGAATTTTAAAACGAGGTACGTAACTGATTCTCAACAAAAGGATGTGTTTAACACATAAAACTAAGTAAATTATATGTGCCCAATTCGGTGTCCTTTTATTGAAAAATGTATAGGTAAAACATCTAAGTAATTAGACAACAGCATATTAAAAAAGGAGAGGCTAATCCTGCCACCCCTCCACAACATTAACTATAAGCGGGTTAAACCCTGTTAAGTTATCTGATATCCACACAATATATAAATAATCTAAACAGACGTTTTCGAAATACAAATATTCAATCTCTAGTTGGAATATTCTTTCGGTATTAAATATCTTTATACATCTAAGCATTTTTTAATTTAAAAATTTGCTATATGCATCTTGACTTAGGTAACTTAGAAACAATATTTAAATTTAGACGTTACTTTAAGTCAAATATTTGTTTTATGAAAAAGCTTTATTTCAAGCCACGCAAAGCATTTTCCCTATCGCCTCATCCCTACGATATTGGTACTGCACTAGGCCTTTGGCGAAACCATGACGACAATCATTTTCTTTTGAAAATATATAGTTTAAATGAGGCCAGCTTTGATGAGTATTACAATTATCATCTTTCATATACTATTAAATACGACATTGCAATAGAGGAAGATTTTTACCGCCATGTTTGGCAGGTAGTAAAAAATAGGATTAAGCATTTTGAGCAACAAGATCCATTTTCAAGCAATCATGCGATGCATGTAAGCAATCTACATAAACTTCAGTTATTCCAAAAATACCTGCACAGCATCGATAAATGGAATGCCCGTCCACCACACTTGATAATTGCTGAAAAAGATGAGCTGATAACTAAGCAACGACAAGAGATTGATGAACTGAAAGTTAAGCTTAACCAACTTAATCAGTATGAGGTAGCCCAAAAAATCAGAATTGAAGAAGAGCATTTAGCTACTTTAGTTGATCTGATCAAACAGATGCGTGAACTTAAAATACCATCTGGTAGGCTATTGCTTAGATGCGATAATAAAAGTCCATTTTCAAAGATGATAAGCAAGTATTTCTCGTATGGTGGAAAGGATATCCCCACCGAAACGACTAGGAATTATTTTGTTGAGAAAAAAGGGGATGTTGCCACTAAGGGAACGGTGGTCAAGTCGGAGCAACGTCTGTTCAGAATCATACCGCTGGAAAATAAGAAATAACCAATCCATAAACTGCACATGACCATCGCAAACTGATGGTCATTGTTCTGTCTGTTTCCTTCAAGAGATTTGCTCTATACTAATCATTGGAGGAAATTTATGAACGTGGAGCTAATCACTAGGGATGATCTTAAACAGTTCAAGTCTGAACTGATCTTGAAATTAAAACAGATCTTTAAACCAGAAACCGCACTTAACAAGCAGTGGCTGAGAAGTGCTGAAGTAAGAAAGTTATTGAAGATTTCGGCAGGTACGTTGCAGAACCTGCGGATAAACGGAACGCTTCCTTTCAGAAAGATTGGAAGTATCATGTACTATGCCTATAATGACATTGTAAGGGTTATGGAAGAGGGAGGTGGCAAATGATCGACATAAACAATCAATTGAGCTCTTTCATCAAAATGGCAACCTTGCAGAAACATCTTTTGCCGTCACATATCAGCCTTTATTCCGCTTTACTATTGACCTATCAAAAGAATGGGTTTTCCAATCCATTTCGGATAACCAGGAGGGAATTGATGAAACTATCTTCTATCCGATCGTTTACAACCTATCATAAACGGATGAGAGCTCATTGATTTTGGCTGTCTGGTCTATAGCCCCTCATTCGACCCCATATTGGCCAGCCAGATTGAACTCTTGCCGATTAAGATACTTAACCAATTTTATGGCGACGGGGTGGATAGGCATACTGCAGAAAGTCCATTTTCCTGAAAAAAAAATGGAGCAAGCGGAAGTTGGGCTGCGCCCTACTTTGCTTGCCCTGCGCTGCACTGAGGGACTTCAAAGGATACTCCAGGTATCCTTTGCCCTTTATAAAGTGACTGAAACCAATAAAATGGAATTCCCTTGGGAATACCCGATTACGATATTTAAGATGAATGTATGACAGATGAAAATAACAAGTCCGTCAGGTTTAATGCGTTAACTGGCGATAAGTTTGAAAAGGTGGCTTTAAAGCTTGGCAGGAACAAACGTTTGGTATTCGTGCAGATGGTTGATTATTTCTATCGGAGCAAGAAAGACCCATTGGATGTTAATGACGAACTATTGAAAAATACGCTCCTTAAAAACCACAGGGATTATATCGGCTTCATCAAGACACAGGAAACAGATCTTCTGATACCAACAAAACGTGAAGTTGACAGAATGGTACAATCCCAGAAAAAATTGTTGGACTATTTCAATGCAAATGTGATCAGGCATAATAAGGACCTATTGGAGAACCAACGGTTACAGATTGATAAATTCTCGAAGTCGGATGAGCTGATGTCCTTAATCGTAACAAAACTAGATACCAGGGAAAAGATGAAGAACAAGTTCATCTACATCATCGAGAACTATATCAGGATCAGGGATTCGTTCACGCTGATGACACCGGGCAAGGAAAGGGAAGAATTGATCAATAAAACAATACAACAGGTAAATCAATTATAACTTATGTTCATCAATATTACCGATAGCGCAACGGCAAGCAACAAGGGGAGTAGTGGCGGATTGGTCAATTACCTGGAAAAAGAAAACAGGATTAATGATACGAAGCTACCAGAATATTGGTTCAATAATGAAAGACAAAACATTCAACCCTTTGAAGTCCGCCATTCCATAGACAATAATGTTGCGAAGCTTTGCAAGACTGATGCAAAGTTTTTTCTGGTGAATATCAGCCCCAGCAAAAAGGAGATAAAACACCTTTATGATAATTTTGGCAAGAGTGGGGCAAAAGATGAATTAAAAAAATACGCAGAAAAAGTAATGGACGAATATGCAAGAAACTTTAAACGTGCAGGGATTGAAAGTTCAAAAGACCTTGTCTGGTTTGCCAAGCTGGAAAAACACCGCTATTATTCCCATGAGGATAAAGAGGTAAAAAACGGTACGAAACAGCGAGGGGAGCGTAAGGAAGGAAAGCAGGTGCATATTCAGGTTATCGTTAGCCGAAAGGATGCAACTAATAAGATTAAGTTAAGCCCAATGAACAATTCAAGGGGCAAGAACGAGGAACATTCGCTAAAGCTTGGACAATTTAACAGGGTTGCCTTTAAACAGTGTGGCGAAGCCTTGTTTGATAAGGAGTTCAATTTTAACAGGCAATTGAACGAAACTATGTCATTTGCCAATATAAACAAAAATGGCAGTCGGGAGCAGCAAGTGCAGTTGGATGTTCTAAAAGAGGGCGCAAAATTAACAGGTGAAAATTTTGCTCTTGCCAAAACATTGGTCAATGAGGTCTCAAATGGGATATTTTCCACGGTCAATGATATGTTGTCGGAATCTGGAAAGGATAAAGATGGTTTTCTAGAAATACTTTTGGAACCCAGCTTTGAGACATTTAACAATGAGTTTGAGAAAGCAGAAAAGCGCAGATTAAGGAAGCAATCAATGAGTGAGGGATTGAGCAGGTAAATATTGCTACTGGGTACACTCAACTTTTTGTTGCACAAATTTCTGAACAATCCATTTCCGCCAAGGCCAGGCCCTTCGGGTTTGCTAGAAAAAAATCTTCCCTGCCAGCAAAGCTGGCGAGGTATTTTTTTCTGCAAAGCCTTGTCTTGAAATGGATTGTGTTCAGGAGAGTGGTTTACCAAAAAGATGGGAGTGGTTCACTCGTGAATTGGTGAAGCTAATTTCAAGGTACCAATTTGGCACCCTTAAGTTTAACATAAATATTTAAAGATCATCGGGTTTATATCCAATCCGTTTTCTTGGAGGATTTGGATGCTCTTGTTTTTCAAGTAGTTCATCAAGATACCTGAATACGATTTCCATGTTCTTGTCCTGATTATCTAGCTTGTTCTTGATTTTTTCAATCTCTAGACGGATTTCTGTATTGTCTACAAACATTTGGCGGATACGAATAAATATCCTCATGATTTGAATGTTCACTGCTATCGCCCTGTCACTATTAAGTATGCCAGAAAGCATAGCCACGCCTTGTTCGGTAAATACTCGGGGAGATTTTCTTGTTCCGCCCCAACTTGATATTCCATTTTGGAACATCAAGTTTTTAAATTCGTCCTCGGTTAATTGAAACATAAAGTCTTCATCGGGAAAGCGCTTTAAGTTTCTGCCGACTGCTTTATTCAGATTGCTTGTTTGTACCTCATATAGTTCCGCAAGATCTTTATCAACCATCACTTTCATACCTCTGATATAGTAGATTTTATTCATTACTATCTCATCAGGGACTAATAATCCATTATTTTCTCCACTCATATCCTTTAGTTTTTGTAAATAATAATCTCAATATTCTTGTGGATGATTGGCTTAAATTTATGTTCAATATTATATAATTGCTAATTTCTTTTTCAACAGTGCCATATCTGCACCAACCTTTATGTCAAGTATCTTGGCATAATGCTGGGTTGTTCGAATATTCGTGTGTCCGAGCATCTGCGATACGCTTTCTATAGGTACTCCGTTCAAGAGAGTTACCGTTGTTGCAAAGGTATGGCGTGCAATATGTGAGGTCAGTTTTTTGCCAATTTCGCATCGTTCCTCTATCTCCTTTAGATATTCGTTCATTTTCTGGTTACTTGGAACTGGAAATACAAAGCCCCTGTTTACGCTTGCTGGATGGTTTTTGTATTTCTCAATGATGGTAACGGCAGAGGGCAACAATGGTATTGCAGACCTAACATTGGTTTTTTGGCGGTTCTTGATGATCCATTGTTCGCCATCAATGCCTTTGTTAACGTGGGAAATCTCTAATTTTTGTACATCTGAATAGGCTAGACCAGTAAAACAGCAGAAAAGAAATACATCCCTGATGATATCCAGCCTTTCAGAAACGAATTTTTTATCGGCAATGATCTGTATTTCCTCTTGGTTGAGAAAATAACGGTCTACCTTTTTCGTTCTGCCCTTATAACAGGCAAAGGGGTTTGTTTGAATATGACCATTTTCAAAGCAGATATTGATGATCTTTCCGAGGTTCTTGATCATTTTTACAGTGTAGTTGTTGGCACATGATTTCTCAGACCTTAAATAGTAATCAAACTCGTTCAGAAATGCGATATCAACATTCCGCATGTCGATGTCCTTAACATTATATTTGAATGGCAAAAAAATCTCCAAGTGCTTTTTAAGTACCTTATACGTATTGAGTGTTCCCTGCACAAACTCCTTTCCCACAAGGGCTTCTACCTTTTGATTATGCTCGATAACTGCCTGTAAAAGCGTCTGTGATTTATCTTCCCTGCCAATGAACCTATTCTTTATTGAATTAGCCGTTATATTATGTCCAGCTTTAATAAGTGAGGCGTGTGCATCGTAGACCATATTTTGCAATTGGTCTAAAAATGAATTGAGTGATCTGGAATCCTCTTTTGTACCGATGGACCTTCCAGATTTACCATTCCAGCGGTCAGGTTCGCATGACCTGCCAGTTGCAGATTCTGCTCTCTTTCCATTGACGGTAATGCGGATGTAGATAGGGACAACGCCCTTTGTGTAGTTCTTTTGCTTCTTCATGTAGAAGAGCAGGCTAAAATTAGTTTTCATCATTCAATGATTTTAGTGAAACAAATTTAGCTTTGCAGGATGACGTTTACAAGATGTACAGTTATTGAACTAGTTGTAATACAACTGGTTATATCTAATTCGGTGAGTCGTGAACTTTTCTAAAACTACTCACCGAATCGCTCACTATTTATATGAGAATTGGTGCATATTTTAGTATTTTCCCTAAAAACAAAAACCCTGCAATCATTTGATTTGCAGGGTTTTGTGTAGTTTTGATATTGAATCTTGTGATCCCGCAAAACTTCGAACCCTTAAACTAGATGCAGCAGACACACCATTTGTTAGGCAAAGAATAGCACATGCTTACTTTGAAGAAGATATAGCTTCAACAGTTTTTTTATCAAAAGCCTCCTTTATTAGTAACAAAAGATGGCAAACAAAATCTGATTTTCCAAATAGAAAAGGCTTAATAATTGATGCTCGAATAAATCCATACATCAACATCTCTTCCTTAAATTGGAACTTTGGCAAAGCCGATAATGCATGGATGACAGCAATATACTTTAACCCTGACTTTGAGGTAAGACTTTTTGATGATGATCCTGCCATTGGCGATAATTCAAAACCTGTTCGTACGGCATCATTTAGACCTGGTGCAGAAATTTTTATCAGTAAAGTAAAACAGTTTATTGACACGAAGCGAAAATATCGATTTGCCTATTCTTTTAAAATAAACCACCATTCTAACGGACAAGATGGCGAAGTATTTAATTCGGAGGATAGATTATGGGGTAAAAAGGGTTTTGTTAATACATATAACGGAGATTTTAGCGACGATTTATTATTAGCCTTTAATGCTATGGTTTTCCGCAATAGCAAAGATCAAAACCATTTGTTTTTCCTAAAAACAGGTTATTCCACAACTACTGGTATAACACAACAATTGGCACAGTATAAATTATACGGCACAGACAGGTTAAATTTAATGTCTTCATGGGCGTGGAGGCCATTATATAGAACTATAATTAATGGCAAAAAAAGGTATGATGAAACGGGTTATCATGTAGAACGAATGCGTATTGAACTTTATACAACTTACATTTTAAATCCAATGAATGTAGGCGCTATATATAACTTGCAAAAAGCAAAATTTACAGATCGTATAAACTTCCACGTAACTGGCCATTGGCGAGTACCCGGATTTGTTGCTGCGGGTTTATTTGTCGAAACGGGATATTATGGGCAAGATACCTATAACATTTACTTACAGCAGTCTGCTTGGTTTGCCAAATTCGGTTTGAGTTTTGGCTTGTTTAAATACAAACAATCGCCAATTTTAAGTGAGGGTGGATAATATCAAATGCCTTTCTTAAAAGAGCCTCAACTAAAATCATCAATTAAAAATACAAATAACTCTTTTGGGCCATGTGCACCAAGCACTAAAGTTTTCTCGATATCCGCTGTGCGGCTTGGCCCGGTAATGTTGCTCACCATTGATGGAATTTGGGTGCCGTATTTGTTTTTAAGTAGCTGAAAAGCGTCTTTTAAATCCAATACCAATTGCCCAGTTCTGGCAATCACAATGTGATGATGAGGATAAATGCTTAATCTCCGCCCTGCGGCATTTTGGTTGCTCACCATTACAGAGCCATTTCTAGCTACTAATGCTTCGCACAAAGTGATACCAACTTCTGCTTGATCAAAATCTTTATCGGTTTGGTAAAAGGGAAATTCGTAGTGTGATAGCAAAGCCTGAAGTTCTGGCTCCCAGCAATAAATTTTACGCCATTTATATTTATCTGCAAGCTCTAAAATATTTTCAATAAAATCTACGCCATTCTCACAGAAAATAAAATTGCCCGAAACAGCCGTTAACTGCTCAGCAAATAAAACTTCCAACTCTTCTTCGTTGGTTTTATACAATTGATTTTCTTCTAAATTAGGATGCGGATTGTCTCGTTTTTCGAGCAAAGCTTTCCTAATTTTTTTTAGGATCAATTCTTTCGAAGAAATATTTTCTTTCATAGATTTTCAAAAATACCTAACCTAGGTCATATAAACAAAACAGCAACCTTGTTGTTTAAGGTTGCTGTTTATTTAATATTATTTAAAATTAATTTGTTGGCTCTTCGCTGGTATTTGTAGCTGGAGCGGTTGGGTCTGTTGTTGCACCAACTCCATCGTGAATTAGCCCTTGAGCAGCTGGAGTTTGATCGCCAGTTCCATTTACAAATTCATCATAAGTTGTTCTGTTATCAAACGGACGTTTTCCTAAAATCTCTTCTAAATCAGCTTGGAAAAGAATTTCTTTCTCTATCAGTTTCTGAGCTAATTTTTCTAAGCCTTCGCGGTTAACTGTTAATAATTCTTTTGTTCTTTCATAAACTTCAGCAATTAACAATCTCACTTCATGATCAATCATTTCTGATGTTTTCTCTGAATATGGTTTGTTAAAATTGTACTCATTTTGCGGATCGTGAAACGAAACATTACCAATCGTTTTGTTCATACCATAAATAGTAACCATGGCATAAGATAACTTTGTAATGCGTTCTAAATCGTTCTGAGCACCAGTAGATATTTTACCAAAAACTAAGTCTTCCGCTACGCGACCACCCATTGTCATACACATACCATCAGTTAATTGTTCGGTTGTATATAAAAACTGTTCTTTTGGTAAGTATTGTGCATAACCCAAAGCGGCAACACCACGTGGTACAATAGAAACTTTAACCAAAGGATCGGCGTGTTCTAAAAACCATCCCGCTATTGCGTGACCAGCCTCGTGGTAAGCCACAATTTTTTTCTCCTCAGGTGAGATGATTTTGTTTTTCTTCTCTAAACCACCAATCACACGGTCAATCGCGTCTTGGAAATCTTGCATATCAACAAATTCCTTGTTTCTACGAGCAGCAATTAGGGCAGCTTCATTACAAACATTGGCAATTTCTGCACCTGCAAAACCAGGCGTTTGTGCAGATAATTTTTTAGCATCAACAACCTCAGCAGTTTTAATTGGTTTCAAGTGAACTTTAAAAATCTGCTCACGGCCAGTTAAATCTGGTTTATCAATAGAAATTTGTCTATCAAACCTTCCCGGACGCATTAAAGCTGAGTCTAAAACATCTGGTCTGTTGGTTGCAGCTAAAATGATAATTCCAGAATCTGTACCGAAACCATCCATTTCTACTAACAATTGGTTCAAGGTATTTTCACGCTCATCATTACCACCCATCATGCTGTTTTTTCCACGGGCACGACCGATTGCATCAACCTCATCAATAAATATGATACAAGGCGCTTTATCTTTTGCTTGCTTAAATAAATCACGTACACGAGAAGCACCAACCCCAACAAACATCTCCACAAAATCAGATCCTGATAAAGAGAAAAATGGAACTTGTGCCTCGCCAGCAACTGCTTTGGCTAATAATGTTTTACCTGTACCTGGAGAACCAACCAATAAAGCTCCTTTAGGTATTTTACCACCTAAATTGGTATATTTTTTAGGGTTTTTAAGGAAATCTACAATCTCCATTACTTCTTGTTTGGCTTCTTCTAAACCAGCAACATCATTAAATGTAATGCTAACCTGACTTTCTTTATCAAACAAAGTTGCTTTAGATTTACCGATATTAAAGATTTGACCTCCGCCACCGCCAGCTCCACCGCCCATGCGACGCATCATGAAAATCCATAAACCAACAATTAATACCAAAGGAAGTATAAAGCTGATTAATTGACCCATCCAACCGTTAGACTTAGAAATTGTTTCTGATTTAATTCGCTGCTGAGTTGCAGGTAAAGTGATTTGAGAAGCCTCTAACCTTTTATCTAAAGTTTCTGCATCTGGCTGCACAAATGTAACCATAGGGCCTTTTTCGGCAGCATTAAATGAATTTTTGCTGCGGTATTTGTCATACTTTTTATCAGTTTTTTTATCCTCTTTTATAAAAACCTCAGAGATAACTACATCATCAGATTTATAAGAAACAATCTTCTGTACATCTCCAGTTAATAGCATATCTTTTTCAAATACACTGTAATCTACTCGTTTAACATTATCAGCAGTAAATAAATATTGAACTACCAATAAACCAACAATAATTGCGGCATAAACCCAAAAAATATTGAATTTGCCTCCTTTTATTGGTTTTTTTGGGATATTTGGAATACGTTTAAGCGGTTTTGGTTTTGTATTTTGGTTATCTTCCATGTTAGTTTAAATGTGTGTTAAATAATTGGGCTATGCGCTTTTGTAAGTTGTGGTTTCGGCATCACCCCATAAATCTTCAATTCCAAAAAATTCACGTTTTTCGGTTTTAAAAATGTGTACTACTATATCAAAGTAATCTAAAATAATCCATTCGGCATTTTCCTGACCTTCTTTATGCCAAGGATTAGTTTGGGTTTGTTTATAAATTTCATCTTCAACGCTATCGGCAATTGCTTTTACCTGGTTAGATGAATCTGCATTACAAACAATAAAATAATCAGAAACTGAGCTATTCAGTTCTCTCAAATCTAAACGAACAATATCATGTCCTTTTTTTTCTTGTATGCCATGTATGGCTATTTCCGAGAGGTATGTAGAAAGATTTACGGTTTTCTTTTTTACCATTAAATTTTTTTAATTTTGAATATCAACAAATATAAATCAACACTTGCAAAATAACACTTTTTCAACATTATTTGTTGGTCAAAATCTTATCAAATTATCAGCTGTCGATTCTACTAATAACTTCTTGAAGAGTTTATTGTCAAAATCCGAGCCATTACCCGAGGGAACTGTAATTATGGCAGACGAGCAATTTGCAGGTAGAGGGCAGCAAGGAAACGTTTGGCATACTGAACCTGGAAAAAACTTAACTTTTAGCATTTTACTTAAACCATCATTTCTACCGTTAACGAAACAGTTTTTATTAAATATGGCTATTAGTGTTGCCATTAACAAAGCATTATTTAAATATTTAGGCAATGATGTTCAAATTAAGTGGCCTAATGATATTTATTATGGCGATCAAAAGATTGGAGGTATGTTAATTGAAAACACAATCGTTGGAAGCGCCATCAAATCATCTGTTATTGGTGTTGGATTAAATGTTAATCAGGAGTACTTTCCCGCTCACTTGGTAAATAGCGCCACATCATTATATCAAATTTTACAAGAAAATGTTAATTTACAATTGACTTTGGCAGAGATTTGTAGTCATATTGAGGTAGTATATCTACAATTAAAAGCAGGAAGAGATACTGTTATAAAAGAAGAATATGTTAATAACCTTTATAAAATTAATAGACGTGCAAGTTACCGACAAAATGGCGAGGTTTTTGAAGGCATGATAACTGGAATAACAGACCAAGGACTTTTAAAGATTGAAAAAGAAGGAAAATTAATCGAATTTAACTTTAAAGAAATAGAATTTATACATAACACACTATAAACAAATGAAAAAACTAACATTAATTTTAAGCCTAATATTTTTTAGCGCAGTAGGTGCATTTGCTCAATTAGAAAATCCAGTAACTTGGTCTTATGCAGCAAAAAAAATCAGTAAAACAGAAGCTGTAGTTTACTTAAAAGCAACTATTGATGATAGCTGGCATATTTATTCACTAAATCTTAAACCGGGTGGACCAAATAAAACCAGTTTTAGTTTTGCCCCTTCTAAAGACTTCTCTTTGATTGGTAAAACAACAGAACCAAAACCAATTTCTAAATATGAAAAGGTTTTTAAAATGGATGTAACTTATTTTGAAAATCAAGTTGTTTTTCAGCAAAAGATTAAGCTAAATAAAGCAACAACTGTTGTAAAAGGAAAAGTTGAATTTATGGTTTGTAATGAAGCTTCTTGTTTGCCTCCATCTGAGGTAGCTTTCAGCATTCCTGTAAAGTAATTTGAAAAAACATTAACATTAAAGCCTTTTAGCACACGCTGAAAGGCTTTTTATTTATCTTCATTTTATGAAAAAACACATTTTATTATTGCTCTTTATTAGCATTGCTTACAGTGTAAAGGCACAATTGGTAAAACCAATTACGTGGTCTTACTATGTGAAAAAAACAACTAAAACCGATGCTATTTTATATTTTAAAGCAAAGCTTGATAAAGGTTGGCATATGTATGCGCAAAATGTAAAATCAGAACCGATGCGGTTGAAGTTTAATTATATGCCATCAAAAGAATTTGTAATAATTGGAAAAACATGGCAACCTAAACCAATCATTAAATATGATAAAGTGATAAAAATGGAATTAGCTTATTTTGAGAAAGAAGTTGTTTTCACTCAAAAACTTAAACTCATTAAACCTAACACGCTAATAACAGCGAAAGTAGAATTTATGGTGTGTAATGAGGTAAGTTGCTTACCGTCAGATGAAATTACATTAAAAATCCCCGTTAGGTAATGTAATTATAATGCAATGTGTATAACACCAAAGCCTGTAATCAACGTCATTAATAAAAAGTTTTATTAATTTCACAGCTTTTAAAACTTAACATGAAGAACACAATCTTATTCTTATTTGTTGTAAGCTTCTTTTTCTTGGCTAATCCAACAAAAAGTTTTGCGCTAAAACTGCAAGCAGATACCACAACTGCAGTACCAGATGATTTAGATTTTACCACAGTTGGCTCTGAACAAGATAGTGCAGCAAATGATAAAGTACAAGATACAACAGCTGTATCAACTACCGCTAAAACTGAAGTTGCTCCCAGCAATACTTCAGAAAAACCAGTTTCACTTTGGGTAACATTTGGTTTGGGATTGTTGGCGGGAATTGCAGCTTTCTTTCTTCCATGTATTTTCCCTATGGTACCATTAACGGTTGGATTTTTTACTAAACGAGCCGAAAGTAGAGCAAAAGGGATAAGAAGTGCTATTATTTACGGGCTTTCTATTATTGTTATATATGTGGGTTTAGGCGTTATTATTACCTTAATTTGGGGAGCAAGTGCTTTAAATCAAATCTCAACAAATGGCTTTTTTAATATTCTTATATTTTTAATTTTAGTAATTTTTGGTGTTTCTTTTTTGGGTGCTTTCGAAATTACTCTGCCAAGTTCATTTGTAAATAAACTAGATGCTAAATCAGATTCTAAAGGCTTTGGAGGGATATTTTTTATGGCAGCAACGCTAGCCGTTGTTTCATTTTCTTGTACAGGGCCGTTAATCGGTACCTCACTTGTAGCCATAAATACCGATTTGCTCACACCAATTGTGGTAATGTTTGGGTTTTCGCTCTCGCTAGCGTTAATTTTTACCATGTTTGCCATTTTCCCAAGTTTAATGACGGGCTTACCAAAATCTGGAGGATGGTTAAATTCAATTAAAGTAGTGTTAGGCTTTTTAGAATTGGGCTTAGCCTTAAAATTCTTATCAACGGCAGATTTAGCATACCATTGGGGTATTTTAGACAGAGAAGTTTTCTTAGCCATTTGGATTGTATTGGCTATACTTTTGGGTGTTTATTTATTAGGCAAAATCAAATTTTCTCACGATAGTGATTTGGCCTATGTTTCTGTTCCACGGTTATTTATTGCTACGGCAAGTTTTGTTTTTGCTGTTTATTTAATCCCAGGATTGTGGGGTGCTCCACTAAAAGCAGTAAGTTCTTTAGTTCCGCCATTGTCTACTCAAGATTTTGTAATTGGAGAAGGTAGTGGCACAGCAACAACTTCAACCACCAAAACAAAAAGAAAATATAGCGAATTTTTACACATTCCGCATAACATAGATGGCTTTTTTGATTACGAAGAAGCTTTAGCTTACTCTAAAACAGTGAATAAACCTCTATTTCTTGATTTTACTGGCCATGGATGTGTAAACTGTAGAGAAATGGAAGCGAAAGTTTGGTCGGATCCTCGCGTATTAAAAAAATTGAAAGAAGATTATATTGTTGTATCGTTATACACTGATGATAAAACCCCGCTTCCAGAAGCAGAACAATTTAGATCTGAAGTTTTAAAAACGCAGGTAAACTCTGTTGGTTTAAAGTTTCAACATTTACAAGGTGAGCGTTATAAAACGTTGGCACAGCCTTATTATGTACTTTTAGATACTGATGGCAAAGAATTAGTAACTCCGCCAATTGGTGTTGAGTACGATATTGATAAATATTTAGCTTACTTAGATAAAGGTTTAGCTGAGTTTGCAAACAAGAAATAAATAATGAGCAAGATAAAAAACATAGGCATTTTAACCTCTGGAGGAGATTCTCCAGGCATGAATGCTGCAATTAGAGCAGTAGTAAGAGCAAGTTTATACCATAATTTAAAAATTACAGGCGTTTTACGGGGCTATGAAGGCTTAATACAAGCAGATTTTATTCCTATGGACGGCAAATCGGTGGCCAATATTATACAACGCGGCGGTACAATTTTAAAAACGGCTCGTTGCGATGCTTTTAAAACAAAGGAAGGAAGAGTATTGGCACATAAAAATCTTGTCGATAGTGAAATTGATGCACTTGTGGTAATTGGTGGAGATGGTACTTTTACTGGCGCAGATATTTTCTCTAAAGAATTTGATTTCCCAATTATTGGCTTACCAGGCACAATTGACAATGATTTGGTAGGTACCGATTTTACAATTGGTTATGATACCGCCATTAACACTGTTGTAAATGCTGTTGATAAAATTAGAGATACCGCCGAATCTCACGACAGACTTTTTATTGTAGAGGTTATGGGAAGAGATTCTGGATTAATTGCCCTAAGAAGTGGAATTGGAGTGGGAGCAGAGGCAATTTTAATTCCTGAAGCTAAAGTTGGCGTACCAGAACTAATGCACCGAATAGAAACTGGTCGTAAAGATAAAGCATCAAAAATTATCATTGTTGCCGAAGGCGATGAAGCTGGTGGTGCCTATGTTATTGGCGAAACCTTAAAAGAAAAATTCCCTAAATACGATATCAGAGTTTCGGTACTTGGGCACATACAAAGAGGTGGTAGTCCGAGTTGTATGGATAGGGTTTTAGCGAGCAGATTGGGCGTTGCCGCACTTGAAGGTTTGCTAGAAGGCAAAACTGATGTGATGGCTGGCTTGGTAAACAAAGAAATTGTATTTACACCATTTTCGCAAACCATTAAACACATCGATGCCGAAAAAATAACCCCATCTTGGTTAAAATTGGTAGAGATACTTTCTATGTAAATAACAGTTTATTGGTTCAATAGTTCGTTAGTGCGGGGCACAAAGAGACAGCACATGCTCAAATATGCTGTCTCTTTAAAGACCATTCATTACGCTATGCAAAATAAACTAGTGAACCAATGACTAATAATCTAATCTTCCAAAACAACAGCTGTTCCGCAAGCAGTAACCATTAGCATACTGCCGCCACTACCAACAGTTTCGTAATCTAAATCAACGCCAATAATTGCATTTGCACCCATTGCAGCGGCATATTGTTGCATTTCGTTTATAGCGGTGTTTTTACCCTCTCTTAACACTTGCTCATAAGAGCCAGATCTTCCGCCAACAATATCGCGGATACCCGCAAAAAGATCTTTAAAAATGTTAGCGCCAATAATGGTTTCGCCACTTACAAGGCCAATGTATTTAACAATTTTCTTGCCTTCAATCGTATTTGTAGTTGTAATTAACATGGTTTTAGGTTTTTTATATTTCGATGGTTAATCTTAGAAAATGTTACAAATCTTTTGAAAATTTTAGTCATCACATTTCGCTAACATTAGCCCTGCTATTCATTCCCTGCCTACCGGCAGGCAGGCAAGCCTCATTCGTGCCTCATTTCGGGCTTTCCCAAAAAACTGTGCTGCTATTTCAGGTTTTCCACCCAAATTAAAAAAACATTTATGCAATCTGCCTAGGTTTTGCATCCCTAATAAAAACCAGACTTATGAAATCATTTAAAACACTCCTCACAATTTTCATTTTATCAATCGCATCATCCGCCTATGCGCAAATGCCAGTTTTAAAAGTAAAAACAGCAAACGCACAAGAAAACGCAGTTAGCTTACAAAAGTTAAATATCGATGTGCAAATTATGGGCAACATTGCCACTACCACAATGACCATGACTTTCTACAACAGTACCTCGAGTATTTTAGAAGGCGAATTAACTTTCCCAATGCCAGATGGCGTAAGCATTAGTCGCTATGCTTTAGATATTAATGGCAAAATGCGTGAAGCCGTGCCTGTAGAAAAAGCAAAAGCAACTGAAGTGTTCGAAAGCATAGAAAGACGTAGGGTAGACCCAGGCTTGCTAGAAAAAGTAGAAGGAAATAATTTTAGAACAAGAATTTATCCAATGCCAGCCAAAGCTACGCGAACCATAATTGTAGCTTATGAAGAAGAACTAAAATTCAATAATGGAAATGCCTTAACCTATCATTTACCATTAGATTACAAGCAAACAATTGCCGAATTTTCTTTAAAAACAACAGTTTATGAAAGTGTGGTTAAACCAGAGTTAACCGAGCAGCCAGACGGCAGTTTTAACTTAAATAGCAAAGGCAATAATTATGTTGCCGAAATGAAAAAAACAAACTACCAACCTCAAAAAGCTTTAAACATTAATTTACCAAAACGTAGCGATATGCCCGAAGTGCAAATGCAAAAAGCAAACAGCGGTTATTATTTTTTAGTAAATGTTTTTCCGAAAGCGCAAAGTAGAGCAAGGATTTGGAGCAACGAGTTAGGCTTAATTTGGGATGCCTCGTTAAGTGGGTTGCATCGAGATACCAAAAAAGAATTAGAATTGTTAGGCTTAATTATAAAGCAAAAACAAAACTTAACCGTCAATTTAGGTTTATTAAACAATACTTTTAAAAACGCAGGCTCTTTTAAAATTACCAATGGAAATTGGGATGAGCTTAAAGAAAAATTAACAAAAACAGTTTACGATGGCGGTACAAATTACAGCGCTATTCATGCTAATTCATTATCAGCTAACGAATACCTTTTCTTTAGCGATGGGCTTTCTACCTTCGGCAAAAATTCAGTTGCTTTAAACAAGCCAACTCATACCATTAATACATCTCAAAAAGCAGATTACAGCACTTTAAAGTATATTAGTTTAAAATCTGGCGGACAATTCATTAATTTGAATACTAGCTCAACCAGCGAAGCTTTTGCGCAATTAAATGACGAACAATTGCAATTTTTAGGCATAAAAAATAATGCAGAAGTTCGTCAAACCTACCCATCAATGCGGGTTAATGTAAATGGGCATTTAGCAGTTGCAGGTATCTTAAGCGAGTTTAGTACTAACATTATTTTACAGTTTGGATATGGCAACACAGTTGTAAGTGAGCAAAATGTTAGGTTAGATCCTAATGCGCAAAGTTTGGTTTCGGTTAATGTAAGTAGAATTTGGGCACAAAAGAAAATTGCCGAAATGGATATTCAATACGAGTTAAACAAAGATGATATTAGTGTTTTGAGCAAACAGTTTGGTATTGTTACTAGAAACACCAGTTTAATCGTGCTAGAAAATTTAGATGATTATTTGCGTTACGATATTACTCCGCCCGCAGAATTGAGAACTCAATTTGATCAGGTAATGAAACAACGCAGAGCGGATATTTTAGAGCGTAAAACAGACTTACTAAGCAAGGCTTTTACCATGAGCAAACAGCTAAAAAAATGGTGGAACACAGATTTTACTGCTCAGCACAAAGGTAAAAAGGGAGATGATTATCCAGAGCCTGTAGCTGCACAAAATGTAGTAGTAGACGCCGTAAGAATGCCTTCGCCAACGCCATCAAGAACACAGGCATCTCCGGCGCTACCACCAAGAGTACAGCGTGATGATAGAAGTGAAAATAAAGAAGCTTTAAATGAGGTTGTTATTGTAGGGTATGGTGTTCAAAGAAAACAATCTGTTACGGCTTCTGTAACAACAATTAAAGCACAAGAAATGAGTGATTCTGGTGCGCCAGGAGCTTCGCAAGCTTTGCGGGGGAGAGTTGCAGGATTAGCTATTAAAGACCAATCAGCGGCGAATAGAACAGAAGTGCAACAACCCATAATTATAATTCCTGATTTTAAGAGCGATAAGGATTACATGAAATCGCTTACTGCAAAAGGGGAAGAAGCTTACCAACAATATTTAACCATTAGACCTCAATATTTAAGTACGCCAACTTTCTATTTTGATGTGGCCAATTATTTTTACCAACAAGCTGATAGTACAAGGGCATTAACGATTTTAAGTAGCATTGCCGATTTAGATTTAGAAAACGCCGACTTATACAAAGTTTTGGCTTATAAACTAAAGCAAACAGGTAACTACAATCAGGCTTTATTTGTAACCGAAAAAGTGTTACAATGGCGCCCAATGGATTCGCAAAGTTATAGAGATTATGCTTTGGCATTGGCCGATGTTGGTCAGTATCAAAAAGCGTTGGATAATTTATACAAAGTGCTAACGCAAAGTTATAACAGTCAAACAGCTAGTAGAGATGAGGGAATTGAAGAGATTATTATTGCCGAAATAAACAATTTGATTACTAAATATGGCAATAAATTAAACACGAGTGCTATAGACAAAAGATTGATACAAAGTTTGCCTGTAGATGTACGTGTAGTTTTAAACTGGAACAAAAACGATACGGATATTGATTTGTGGGTAACCGATCCTAAAGGGGAGAAGTGTTATTACAGCGATCCGACGACTGAAATAGGCGGAAGATTGAGTGATGATTTTACTTCTGGTTATGGTCCGGAACAGTTTATGCTTAAAAAAGCAATGAATGGTAAATATAAAATTGAAGTAAATTATTATGGAGATAGGCAATTTACCATCAGCGGGCCAACAACGGTTACAGCAGAAATTTATACGCGTTACTCAACGGGTAAGCAGCAACGCAAAATTATTGTAATGCCTTTAGAAGCTAAAAGTAGTGGAGGTAGATTGGTTGGAGAGTTTAGTTTTAATTAGCTGCGCTTGATTAAGTAGGTTTTTAAAGGATTACACTGACATTAAATATAGACTTACGAAGTTTTAGGCATTCTGCACAGAAACTTCGTAAGTCTTTTTATGGAGTTTACTAGGTGCTAGCTTAAATAGTAGCATAGACTTTTGTTAGCTAAGCGGGATTGAAGCGAAAATACTTTTTGGCTTTTTTGGCTTAAAACTTACGAAGTCTACTGTCCTGCTTTAACAGTAGACTTCGTAAGTTTTTGCACTTTTGTTTTCTCTAGAGCTTTGACAACTTTTATAACCATGTTGAAAGAAAGTTGTCAAAGCTGAAAACAAAAGATTGCAGCAAAGAGCCCGGCTAACTTTAATTGAAATACTGCTTTTGCCTTTCTGATAACAAAACCAAAACCTACCAAAGCATTACGATGCCCAGTCAAGCTCAGCACGAAACTATCTACATCAATTTATCTAAAACTTCTTGCCAATTGTTTACGCGTTCGTAATCTGTTAGCAATAAATTATGTGGCGAGGTAAAAAGCAGTGTTCTACCTTTAAAATCAATGAAGTTTTTGGCTCTATCATCAATCATGATATCAGTATTTACAATTTTTTCTCCGCAAAACATGATATTTTTCCAGCTAATAAAAGGGAAATGCTCCGCTAACCAATGGTATTTATCTTCTAAAGAATTTGGGAACTCCATAGCTGCGGAAACGATATAAACTTCATATTTTTCTTGCAGTTTTTTAACAGCTTCAACACTTCCTTCAATCAATTCTAAATCTCTAAAAAAGCCTTTTTCGTTAATATAATCGAACCATTTATTGTTAATATGTTCGGGAATGTGTTGGTAAATCTCATTGCCAGGCTCAATTTGTAAATCGAGCGGCACATCGTAATCGCGGTTATAAAGGTGTATAAATTTTTTAATAGGATCGGCTAGGACTTCGTCCATATCTATAGCTATTTTCATAATTGTAAATATCTTTAAATAAGATTAAAGTTATGTTGTTTCAATATAAAATAATGTTTTTGTTAGTTACTAGTATTTTACTTACTTTTGCATCCCCGCAAGCACGAAGCTCCGGGAACTATGTTGAATACATAAACTTAAAAGAAAATGGCAACTAAAATCAGATTGCAAAGATTCGGTAAAAAAGGGAAACCTTTTTTCCATGTGGTAGTAGCAGATTCTCGCTCTCCAAGAGATGGTAAATTTATTGAGCGTTTAGGTTCTTATAACCCAAACACCAATCCTGCAACTATCGAAATTAACTTCGAAAAAACTTTAGACTGGGTAAACAAAGGTGCACAACCAACTGATACGGCTCGTGCTATTCTTTCTTACAAAGGTGTATTGTACAAAAAACACTTACAAGGTGGCGTTAAAAAAGGTGCTTTAACCGAAGAACAAGCAGATGCTAAATTTGCGCAATGGTTAGAAACTAAAGGCGGTCAAATTGAAGGTAAAAAAGAAGGTTTAAGCTCTACAAAAGAAACAGCTAGAAAAGCTGCTTTAGCTGCAGAAGCTAAGAAAAATGCTGATCGTGCTGCTGCAATTGCTGCAAAAAATGCACCAGTAGCAGAAGAAGTTGTTGAAGAAGAAGTGGTAGCTGATGAGGCTCCTGCTGCAGAAGCTGCAACTGAAGAAGTGGCTGCTGAAACTCCAGCTGCTGAAACTACTGAAGAAGAGAAAAAAGAAGAGGCATAATCATAGATTTGTTTTAACTTGTAATAGCGTTCCGATTTTCGGGACGCTATTTTTTTAACCAAAACCCCAGCATAACACGTCAATGCTGTCCCGAGTATTCGGGATCAGCATCTGTAATGCCAACTAGTTCGATAAAGAATTTCTTATTGAGGTATTCTCTGCATTGGCGGATTAAACTAACAAATACATTTATATTATGTTAAAAGAAGAAGCGTTTTATATTGGCTATTTTACAAAAACCAAAGGTTTAAAAGGCGAAATACAATTGTATTTTGAGTTTGATGCCTATGAAGATTTGGATTTAGATGTTGTTTTTGCAGATATGAACGGCAAAATGGTTCCCTTTTTTGTTGCTAGTCATAAATTATACCCAAACAGCACTGGTCTTTTCTATTTTGATGATTTAGACCATATTGATAAGGCACAAGCATTGGTTAAAAAGAAAGTTTACCTGCCGCTAGATAAAATGCCAGAACGCGATGAAGATGATTTTACTTACGATGATTTAAAAGGTTTTATAGTTTCTGATGAAACCCATGGCGAATTAGGCGAAATCATTGAGGTAAATGAATATCCACAACATTTTGTGGCCACAGTTGTTTACAAAAATAAAGAGATTTTATTCCCATTAAACGAAGATATGATTGTAGAGATTGATGAGGATGAAAAAACTTTACTCGTGGATTTACCAGAGGGATTGCTAGATCTTTATCTAAATTCGTAAAATTGAAACAATAGTTTTATTATTTCGTTGAATAGAAATGAAACGCTTAATTCTATTTTTATTGTTGTTTAGTTTTATTACCGCTTGCACCAGCGACAAAAAAGATAATAAAATTGAAGATAGTGCTGTAGCTATAACAGACACCGTTAAAACCACACTGCCAAAAGATGATGGCGACGGTTTATCTCAGCAAGACTCTATAAAAGCCACTGCAAGGCAAGTGCTAACTTTCTTAAAACAAAATAATTACGCAGAGCTGATTAAATATTTTTCTGCCGATGGCGTTAGGTTTGTTCCTTATGGATTTATAGATACGGCAAACTCAAAAAAACTTACTCCTGAAGATTTTTTAGAATCGATTAATAAACAATGGACCTTAACTTGGGGGAGTTACGATGGTACTGGAGATCCGATTAAACTTTCGGTGCCCGCATATCTTAAAAAGTTTGTTTACAATGCAGATTATCTAGCTGCGGAAGCCGTGGGTTACGATCAAATTATTAAGCAAGGCAATTCGCTAAATAATTTAAAAACGATTTATCCAAATCATCATTTTATCGAATATCATTTTAGTGGTTTCGACCAAAAATTAGACGGAATGGATTGGACAACTCTCCGTTTGGTATTCGAAAAAATTGATGGGCAATATTTCTTGGTGGCTTTGATCCACGATCAGTGGACGGTTTAGAAATGTTCTGTAACGATCAACATTAAGAAATTAAGAAAAATTAAGTGTTTATGCAAATTAAGCCCTAATGTCATTTCTTAAGCCGGAGTTCGATTAATGTTTTTATAACACCCCGGTCTGCGACCACCCTCCGACGTGTCGGAGGGAATTGCAACCTCCATTCCCCTCCTTTGGAGGGGTGCCTGAAAGGCGGGGTGGTTAAAACCGAAATATACTGCTTACATGAAGCCCAATCAACCACCTTGATTCGTATCTTCACGAACCAAGGCGAAAAATACGTACCATCAACTGTGTTAGCCTTAAAAATGGCGAAAGTTTTCAACATTGCTGTTGAGGAGATTTTTCAATTAGAAGAAGTAGACTAATGCATCGCGGTTTAAGCTCTGCGAACAGAAAATCATCGCTCTGCGCCAAACGCTAAACTATTCTTACCTTTGCACCATGCGTTTTGATATCATATCCGTTTTGCCAGATTTATTAACCAGTCCTTTTGCACATTCTATTTTACTGCGTGCACAAAAAAAGGGAGTTGCAGAAATTGTAGTACATAATTTAAGAGATTATGCCACCAATAAGCAAAAAAGTGTGGATGATTATCCTTATGGTGGTGGTAGCGGCATGATCATGTCTATAGAGCCATTTGCGCTTTGTATAGAAAAGTTAAAAAGCGAACGTGATTATGATGAAGTGATTTTTATGAGCCCAGATGGAGAAACATTAAATCAAACCATCGCCAACCAATTATCTACCTTAAAAAATGTCATCATTTTATGCGGGCACTATAAAGGCATAGACCAACGCATACGCGATATTTTTGTAACTCGTGAGATTTCCATAGGCGATTATGTTTTAAGTGGCGGAGAGCTGCCTGCTGCGGTTGTGGTTGATGCTGTTGTACGTTTAATACCTGGCGTATTAAATGATGAGACTTCTGCTTTATCTGATAGTTTTCAAGGCGAATTGTTAGATGCACCAAATTATACGCGACCTGCCGATTGGCGTGGACATACGGTACCAGATATTTTATTGAGCGGCCACCAAGCTAAAATTAATGAATGGCGCCATGATGAGGCGCTAAAACGTACACAGGAGCGTAGACCAGATTTACTAGAGTAATTGTTGAGTCGGGAAGCTGTGGAGTTGTTAAGGCGTACCAAACAACTCCACAACTTAACATCTTACCGACTCCACCACTCAGCAACTTACCAACTCAACCCCCTCGTCGTTGTGGAAAAAACGCGATTTGTTAAAAAATAAAATAATTTTAAAATCTACTTTTTTTTGTAAAATAAAATCCCTAATATTGCAGTCCGATTTTAAACATAAAAAAATCGGCTTAATAGCTTAAAATCATGGATTTAGTAAAATTTGTAGAAGAGCAGGTAATCGCGAAAAATGAGTTTCCTTCTTTCAAATCAGGAGATACAATTAGTGTACACTATAAAATTCGCGAAGGTAATAAAGAACGTATTCAAATTTACCAAGGTGTAGTTATTCAACGTAATAGCGCAGGTGCAAACGAAACGTTTACTGTTCGTAAAATGAGTAATGGTGTTGGTGTAGAGCGTATCTTCCCAATCAATTCTCCAAATATCGATAAAGTAGAAGTTAACAGTCACGGTAAAGTGCGTAGAGCTAAATTGTTCTATTTACGTGAATTAACTGGTAAAGCTGCTCGTATCAAATCTTTAAGAAAATAATATTCTTAATAAAGATATATAACCTTCACGATTAGTTTCGTGGAGGTTTTTTTGTTTCTATCTTTGCCCCACCAATTATAAAACTGATTAAAGAAGATTTACCCAAATACGCATTATTGGGGTAATGCTAGCTTTATAAAACTGAACAAAATGAAAGACTTATTAAAAAAGTACGAAGAGAAACAACCTGAAATTGTTTTCGAGTGGAAAGACAAAGAATCTGAAGCCGAAGGATGGGTTGTAATTAACTCTTTGCGTGGTGGCGCTGCTGGTGGCGGTACACGTATGCGTAAAGGCTTAGATAAACGTGAGGTAGAATCGCTGGCCAAAACAATGGAAGTGAAATTTACTGTATCTGGTCCACCAATTGGTGGTGCAAAATCTGGTATCAACTTCGATCCGGCAGATCCGCGTAAAAAGGAAGTGCTAGAACGTTGGTACAAAGCGGTAATGCCTTTATTAAAAAGTTATTATGGCACCGGAGGCGATTTAAATATCGATGAAATACATGAAGTTATTCCAATAACGGAAAGCTATGGCTTATGGCATCCGCAAGAAGGCGTAATTAGTGGGCATTACCAAGCTAGAGAAAACGAACGTATCCATCAAATTGGTCAATTGCGTTATGGTGTTTCTAAAGTGCTCGAAGATTTAGATTACACCCCAGATATTAAAAGAAAATATAAAGTTGCCGATATGATTACCGGTTATGGTGTGTCTGAGTCGATTAGACATTTTTACAACATTTGGGGTGGAGAATTAGCTGGCAAAAAAGCAATTATACAAGGTTGGGGCAATGTTGCGGCGGCTGCTGGATATTATTTAGCGCAACATGGTGTTAAAATTGTTGGTATCATAGATCGTGTTGGTGGTTTAATTAATCCCGATGGTTTTACAGAAAAGGAGATTAAAACGTTATTTAATAATAGAGTAAACAACACTTTGGTTGCTGATAATTTAATACCCTTTGCCGAAGCGAGTGAAAAAGTTTGGAATGTTGGAGCAGAGATTTTTGTGCCTGCAGCTTCATCAAGGTTGGTACAGCAAAGTGAAGTAGACCAAATGATTAAAGGCGGTTTAGAGGTGATTGCTTGCGGTGCAAACGTGCCTTTTGCTGATAAGGAAATCTTTTTTGGTAGTATTATGGAACATGCAGATAATCATGTTGCGGTAATTCCAGATTTTATTGCCAATTGCGGAATGGCTAGGGTTTTTGCATACTTAATGCAACGAAATGTAGAAATGAGTGATGATGCGATCTTTAGCGATGCTTCATCTGTAATTAAAGATGCTTTAATAGCAGTCTATAATTCTTCGAATAAAAAAACAAATTTATCAAGTACTGCTTTTGAAATAGCATTAAAACAATTGGTGTAAAATGAATAGCGAATTTTTTGAACAGGTAATTTGGGGCAACACCGTACAGGCGTATTGCTTGTTTTTTGCAATAATCTTAATAGGTTTTTTACTTAAAAGAATTGTTTCAAAAGGGATAAGTAAATTGCTTTTTAAACTGTTTAAAAAATTTGCCGAAGAGGTTCAAATAGATACTTTTATAGCTTTGCTATTAAAGCCATTTGAATTTTTTATTAGCATCGCATCGTTATACTTGGCCATAAACCAACTTAAACACCCCTTCGAGTTAGGGGTGTTTAATTATACCAGGTTGGTAGATAAAGTTAAAATTAAAGATGTTTTTACACTAGGTGAGCTGTTCGATAAAATATTCCTTTTCTTAATTATTCTATCTTTTTTCTGGATTATATTAAGAATTATAGATTTTGTTGCACACGTATTTACCTATAAAGCGTTTAAATCTGAGAATAAGGCAGATGACCAGTTAGTACCATTTTTAAAAGAGCTTTTTAAGTTTATTATTTATTTTATTGGGTTTTTTGTGCTTTTAGGCTACGTTTTTGAAGTTAATGCCTTAAGCTTAATTACTGGTTTAGGTATTGGAGGTATAGCAATTGCTTTGGCTGCCAAAGAAAGCTTAGAAAACTTAATCGGATCGTTTACCATATTTATAGACAAACCTTTTACCGTTGGCGATTTAGTTAAAGTTGATGGCGTAGAAGGCACCATTGAGAAGGTAGGCTTTAGAAGCACTGTTTTACGAAGCATTGATAAAACCACCATTATTATCCCTAACAGAGCGATGATAGATGGCGTTTTAGAAAATTTAACTCGAAGAAACTTTCGTAGAGTGAAGTTTAACATCGGTATTACTTACGAAACTAGCTCAGAAACGATAGCCAAAATTATTGAAGACTTAAATAATTATTTAGTTGATAACATTGAAACATCTGATAACGTAGTAACTTTTGATAGTTTTGGAGATTCTGCCATAAATATTCAAATACTATATTTGGTACAGAACCCAGATTTTAATGCCTACTTGAAGGTTAAGGAAAGCGTTAATTTTAAGATTATTGAGATTGTAAAACAATATGGTTCTGATTTTGCTTATCCAACGCAGAGAACAATTGGCGAAAATCCTACAGCACCAAAAAAGTAACTGAAAACTTCTAAAGTCTTAATTAGAAAAGCAAATCCAGAAGCTCGATTATTGTTAGTCGGGCTTTTTTGCTTTATCTTTTTTAATTATCCTTCGACTACGCTCAGGATGACAATTAAAAAAGTATATCGCAACAATCCCGTTTAGTTAACGCTGTTTTATTCTGCTATGAGGGGTTGCAAACTACCTAAGAACCAGCAACTTTGTGATATAAACCTGATTGCAGTGGAAACCAAATTCTTCATTTGGTTGTAACAAAAAGCAGGGCTGGATTTGCCCAAAAACTACTGACAATGTTTTTCAAAAAAATATTGATTTAAGGCAGTTGAAAAATTAGCTTTAGTCGAAAGTTCTCAAGCATTCGTCATTGCGAGGGAAGCGCAGCGACGAGGCAAACTTTTATAAAAAGGAAACATTTAGTAGCTAAAATGCATGAATGATTGCTTCGCCTTGTGAAAACAGAGGGTCGCAATGACGATTTTTTTTAGCTTAACTCTGCTAAAACGGTAATGCCGCCTTTTACAACCTGATCTAATTGTAGATTAACCTTGGTGCCAACTGGCAAGAAAATATCTACCCTAGAACCGAATTTGATGAAGCCAAACTGTTCTGCTTGTGTAACATGATCACCTTCTTTTATGTACCAAACAATTCTACGAGCCAAAGCGCCAGCAATTTGTCTGAATAAAACAGGAGTGCCATTTGCATGTTCTACAACGGTGGTAGTACGCTCATTTTCGGTGCTCGATTTTGGGTTCCAAGCGGCTAAATATTTACCTGGGTGATATTTAAAAAACTTAACCACACCAGAAATTGGATTTCGGTTAATGTGTACATTTACTGGCGACATAAAAATAGAAACCTGTAAACGTTTGTCTTTAAAATACTCACCTTCTTCGGTTTCTTCAATTACCACAACTTTACCATCTGCAGGGCAAATCACCAAATTATGGCCATTGGTAAATGTTCTTTTTGGGTTTCTAAAAAATTGTAAAACAATAAGAAATAAAGCTAATGATAGCACATAAACACTCCAACGTAACCAAGCTAAATCAGCAAAATAATATTCTATAAGTGCATTTAGTATCAGTGCAAATAGTATGGTAAGTGCAATTGAGGTATATCCTTCTTTATGTATTGTCATTGGTTTTTGTTTTACTGCCGCAAAAATCGGAAAAATAAATTAGATTATTGCAGTAATATCAATTAGTCAATTGATGAATACAAGAAACCTTACCAATCTAAAATCTAAAAACTATATAGCTCTATAGATATCTTTTAAGTTTCTGCCTAGGCCATCGTAATCTAAGCCATAGCCAACAACAAATTCGTTAGGTATTTCGAAACCAACATAAGTTAGTTCTTCAATTGGTTGTAAAAGAGCAGCAGGTTTAAAAAGGAGGCTGCAAACCCTAACCGATGCTGGTTTTTGTGCGTTTACTTTTTCTAAAATATATTTAAGGGTTAGGCCAGTATCAACAATATCTTCTACAATAATCACGTCTCTACCTTCCAAATCTTCGGGCAAACCAAAAGCTTCCTTAATTTGTCCGCTGCTTTCGGTGCCTTTGTAAGAAGCAACCCTAATAAAACCAACTTCGCAAGCAATGTCAATTTCTTTTAGCAAGTCTGCCATAAATAAAAAACTGCCATTTAGTACACCAATAAAAATTGGACACTTCTCTTCATAATCCACATTAAGTTGAATGCCGATTAATCGTGTTCTTTTACCAATGGTTTCATTTTCTAAAAAAATCTCAAAACCTTTATCGTGAATTTCTATTTTGTTCATTTTAACGATTTAACCGCCGTTTTCTTTTTCTTTTCTTCGCTCTTCTCTCTTCTCTTGCCTAATTTCTTTCCTTGTTTTTGTACTGTCTGGTTTTACAGGGGTTTTTATTACCGTGTCTTTTTTGGCGCCAAATAATCTGTCAAATAAACCTTTAGACTGGTCCTGCATTCCGCCTGGAGGCATCTCATCATCTTCCATTTCTAGTTTATTTGTGTCAATTACTACCGAATCTGGCAATAAATATTGGCGTAAACCTTCTCTTAACCTAACGTTGTAATAGCCGTATCCGCTAGAATCTGATGGCGTTAAACCTCTTCGAGCCATAGTGTTGCCAATGTACCTAAACCAAGGCAAAAGGTATGGTTTCAAACTGCCATCGCTCATAAATTTGTACATGGCTACCTTTGGTTTAGGAACAATATTGGCTAAAAATAAACCTTCGCCAAGTGTTAAATCTGCTGGCATTTTGCCAAAATAATGACGAGCAGCTTCGCCAATTCCATAAACGTTTGGTCCCATCTCTATAATGTTAAAATACACCTCGAGCATACGTTGTTTGCTAATCAATTTGTTGTTTTCGATTAGCCAAACAATCAAAATTTCTTCCGCTTTGCGTGCTAATGTTTTTTGGCGACTTAAGAAAACGTTTTTAACCAATTGCATAGAAATCGTACTTCCGCCACGCTTAAATTTTTTTTCCTTAAAATTAACCGCAATTGATTTTCTGATCGACTCTTCTACAAAACCTTGATGTCTGAAAAAAGATGGATCCTCAGAAGTTAAAAGTGCATTTTTAAAGTTCGAAGAAATATCATTAAGTCTGGTAAAGTTTGGGTTTGATGGGCCAATGGTAATATCTCTCATCGGTTTACCATACTCGTAAGGTGTATAAACAAAATCTGAATTAATTTTTTGCAAGTCGGTTTTGCCCCATTTTACAATTTTAAAATCAGTTGGTGTAAGGGTAGATTCAAATTTTACGCTATCGGGAATAGAAGTATCTAAATGAAAATTTAAACTGTATTTTAATTTGCCTTGAACTTTTATGCCTTCTAATGATTCGAATAATCCGACAGGAAAAGATTCGAAAATAGCTTGTGCATCTTGTTCCTCAGCACTAATTTTCATCTCATAAATTTTATTAGGAGATAAAGTATATTTTAAATAAGGATGAACAGTAGCTTTATTTAAAAACACGGTTGATGCACTATCTAATGCAATAAAATTTTCGCCAATTAACATTATAGCATCAACTTTTGCATCTGGAACGATAACATCTGCATTAGAAATTCTCTTTTGGTTTACCACTAAATTTTTGATAGACCAAGATCCTGAAATTTTGAAATCATCACCGCTGTAGTCCGCATCTTCCATTTTAGTTCTAACAGTGTCAAAACTAACTTTTGTGCTCAATTTATTTTCTAGATAAGGTAATTCTACTTTTTTGTTGTTATCAGCAAAAAGCATTACATCAAAATTTCTGCCTCCAGGATTTACTTCTCCGTTAATATGCCAAGTTGCGGCGGTATCATTTACAATGATGGTAGATTTTAAATCGCCGCCATCTATGGTAGCAGTTTGTGTATGAAATTTTAAGGATGCAGTATCGTTATCGTTTAACTTTATTACAAAATCTTTTACCTGCATGTCATCAGGTATTTTGTATAACATTTCATTCAATAAATCATGCGCTAAATCGGCCAGGTTTACTTTGCTTTTTGTAGTCGTGCTATCTTTCTTTTTTTGCTTAAGTATAAAATCTAAATTGGTAAGCGTATCTTTTAATACTACATTAAATGATCCTTTATCGAGGTTAATCTCTGAAAGTTTTACATTACCGAATATCAAAGGGAAAAGTTTTACGCCAACAGTAAGATCATCTATCGTAGTTAATGTATCTCTATCTTTTGGAACTACAGAAACATTTTTCAAGTTCACAGAACTTAGACCATTAAAACCATAAGAACCTATTTTAACAGCTAGCCCATAATCTTTATCTGCTTTTGCGATGGCTTTAGCCACAATCTTGTTTAATAAAGCTTCACGCTTGCTATAAGCGTAGGTGCCAACAGAGAGAAAAATGATTAAAAAAACACCTAAAACCCAAGCGCCAATCTTTATATACTTTTTAGGAATTTTTATTTTTGGTAGCTGCATAAGTAGAGTAGAAATTATTGTTTAACAAACGCTTAGCGCAAATGTTTATTTCGTGTGAAGATATCAATTGTTTTTTATCTGTCACACGGAGTTCGATGAGGGTTTAAAAATAATTATGGGTCTCATCTCAGTTCGCGTGAAGTTATTAATTGTTTTTTTAACTGTCACACGGAGTTCGATGAGGGGTTAAAAATAATTATGTGTCTCATCTCAGTTCGTGCGAGGTTATCAATTGTTTTTCATCTGTCACAGTTTGTCTCGTTCGCGTTAAAATTACAACAAAAATAGGGATAGCAAATTTTTTGTGGCTATGTTTTGTTAATTTTGAAGCATATGATTACTACTGAACAAGTTTTATCCGCTTTGCGTAATGTTGAAGACCCAGATTTGAAAAAAGATTTGGTAACACTTAACATGATCAAGGATGTTAAAATTGAAGATAATAAAGTTGCCTTTACTTTAGAATTAACAACGCCAGCATGCCCAATGAAGGAAATGTTGAAGAATGCTTGTACCAACGCGGTTAAACATTTTGTTGCGGCAGACGCTGAAGTAAATATCAATATTACATCAAGGGTTACAAAACCTGTAGATACCACACAATTGAATGCAATCAAAAATATCATATTGGTTTCTTCTGGCAAGGGTGGTGTAGGTAAATCTACTGTTGCGAGCAATTTGGCAGTAACATTGGCAGCACAAGGAGCAAAAGTTGGCTTAATTGACGCCGATATTTACGGCCCATCCGTGCCAATTATGTTTGGTTTAGTAGGCGCTAAACCAAGCGCAAGAGAAACTGAAGATGGAAAAACTTTGATTTTGCCAATTGAAAAATACGGCATTAAATTATTGTCGCTAGGTTTCTTTGCAGATCCAGATCAACCTGTGCCTTGGCGTGGCCCAATGGCATCTAACGCTATCAAACAGTTGTTTAATGATGCAGATTGGGGAGAATTGGATTATCTTTTTGTAGATCTTCCTCCTGGTACTGGCGATATTCATATTACCATTACGCAGAGTTTTCCGATAGCTGGAGCGGTAATTGTAACCACGCCGCAACAAGTAGCATTGGCAGATACGAGAAAAGGTTTAGCGATGTTTCAAATGCCAAGCATTAATATTCCGGTATTAGGAGTGGTTGAAAACATGAGCTACTTTACACCAGCAGAACTACCAGAAAATAAATATTATATTTTTGGTAAAGATGGTGGCAAAGAGTTAGCAACTAAATATAATGTGCCATTTTTAGGCGAAATACCATTGGTACAAAGTATTACTGCGGCTGGCGATAATGGAGAACCAATTGCAATGGATGAAACAAGTCCGCTAGCTCAAGCGTTTAAAGAAATAGCAGGTAAAATGGCGCAACAGATTTCTATTAATAACGTACAACCAGCTAATTGTTAAAAAATTACTATTTTTATACTTTAAAAAATATAAGATGAGTTTAAAGGAACAAGTGGAGCAAGCTTTAGAAACTATCAGGCCATATTTAATTGCTGATGGTGGAAATGTTGCTATAGAAGAGATAACGCCAGATTATGTTGTAAAGTTAAGATTGTTAGGCAATTGTAGCAGCTGTAAAATGAGTTTTATGACCATGAAGGCTGGTATTGAACAAGCCATTATGAAAGCTGTACCAGAAATTACAGGCGTAGTTGCTGTAGATTTGGCCGAGCAAGTTTAAGTCATTTAACACATTTTAACTAGCCATAATACCTTTTACAAGTATTTTTGTGTGATGAAATATTGTTTAACCATATTATTGATCTTTTTTGTTACGGGTGTTTTTGCGCAAAGCGAAAGCAAAAGCAACAAACTGGTGCAGCTTTCGGGTATTATAACCGATGCTGACAGTAATATTGTTGTGCCTTATGTTACCATCACAAACTTGAGTAACAAAAATCAAAAGTACGCAGCAAATTATCAAGGATATTATTCTTTTATTGTAAACCCAGGCGATACAATTTTATATTCTGCTGTTGGTTTTACAAGTAAAACATTGGTTTTGCCTACAGAAATTGCCGAGCATAAATATACCGCAATGGTTAAGCTAAAGTCGGAGATTGTGTATTTACAAACCGTTCGCGTATATCCTTGGGCAACTGTTGAAGAGTTCACTAAAGATTTTTTAACCATGAAAGTTGCTGATGATGATATGGCAATTGCCAAGAAAAACTTATCGCCTAAAGCACTTAGAGGAGCAATACTAACTTTGCCTAGAGATGCACAAGAGATTAGTAATAGCAATTATCGGTATAATTTCGATCGGATGGTAAACGTTAATATGCGCCAAACCAACCCATTCTTAAACCCATTTGCTTGGGGTAAATTAATTCAAATGATTTCTAACGGCGATAAAAGCCGTGCAGAGGAGAGATAATTAAAACATCATTGTCAGTGTCTGAGCGTAGTCGAAGACATACTTTGATGAATGCATCTATTAAAAATCCTTCGACTATCAGCCACGGCAGACAATTGTTCAGGATAACTTTAATTATCTTTTCTTGCTTTGCTTAGGGAAACGCATTTTATAATCTGTTCTAACATTGCCTTTAGAAATGTTATCTAATTTGCTTTTCAGCAGCTGCCTGCGAAGTAAACTTAATTTATCTGTAAAAAGTTTGCCTTCAATATGATCATATTCATGTTGAATCACTCTTGCTGAAAAACCACTCACTTTTTCTTCGTGTTTTACCCAATTTTCATCGTAATAACTTATCAGGATGTTTGGTTTACGCATTACATCTTCACGCACTTCTGGTATACTTAAACAGCCTTCGTTAAATGCCCATGGTTCACCAGTTTCTTCTAAAATTTGAGCATTAATAAAAACCTTAACGTAGGCTTCCTCATCTTCATCGCCTTTGGTGTCAACAATAAATAAACGGATAGGCAAACCAACTTGCGGAGCAGCTAAACCCACCCCACTGGCATGGTACATGGTATCGAACATGTTTTTGATCAGTTCTTGTAAATCAGGATAGGTTTCATCAATATCAACACAAACCTTCTTTAAAACTGGATCTCCGTAAGCTACTATTGGTAATTTCATCAGAATTTATTTCTTTTTAATTGCAGCAAAAGTACGAATTATTGGTTTAAAAGGAAATTAGAATTAGGTTCACTACATGCAAATGACAGCTTATGCGTTTATTTTTGCTCTTTTTCACGAAAAACATTGTAGGTAATTCTTCGCACTAACAGTCCTTCTTTTCGTTTCTCCCGAAGAAAAATCGGGATCCACTTCAATAAGGTTTATATTACAAAGCTAGTGGTTCATAGGCGTGAGCGCATATCAACTACCTTCCATCAAGTTAGGCTTAATCTTCAGTTAAATAAAATGTAGTAACTTGATTATTGTCTATAATTAATTTCCTTATTGTTATGGATTAAAATTTTAAGTAAATTTGATTATGAACATAGAGGCAGAAAAACTTAGTGTGTTGCAACAGATTATTAATACAAATGATTTGGATTTAATAAGGGATATTAAGCAACTGTTAAATAGTAAACAGGTTGATTGGTTTGATGGACTTAGCAAAGTACAAAGAAATGATGTGGAAGAAGGAATTGCTCAACTTGATAAGGGAGAGGTTTTAACTCATGAAGATGTTAAAATGAAATTTAATCTATACCCATGAACATTATATGGTCTAATAAAGCAGTAGAAACACTTCAAAAAAATGTTGACTATCTACTGGAAAATTGGCCCGAAGTAGAATCTAAGAAATTTTTAAAAAGAGTTTTTGAATATATCGAAACAATTAGCTCGGCACCTTTTATAGCCCGTAAAACTTTCAAAACTAAGCATACTTACATTGGTGTAATTGTTCCACAAATTTCTGTTATTTATAGAATAAAGCAGAAGAGCAATACGCTAGAGATTGTAACTTTTATTGACAATAGACAAAGTTTAAAAAAGAATAAACGTAACCTTTAATCTCCAGTAGGATAAAAAGTTAACGAACTCAGCTTATCTTCATCCAAAATCTCATTGGCAATATTCGCCATATCAGTGCTACTAACTGCCCTAATTTTATTAAAAACCGTTGCCAAATCATCAATTTTATTATAATCGATTAAGCTTTTGGCCATCGAGATTATTAATCCCATTCTGTTTTCTTCGCCTAAAGCAATTTGACCAATAAACTTGTTTTTTGCTTTTTGAAGCTGTATTTCTGTTAACGGATTTGCTTTTATCTTTTTAAATTCTTTAGAGATCAAGCTAAAAGCCTTGTCCAATTTTTCTTGGTCTGTGCCAAAGTATAAAGCAAAAATTCCTGTATCGCTCAGCGGACTATAATTGGATTCAATGGTATAAGCAATGCCGTATTTTTCTCTAATCTGCAGGTTTAAAATAGAACTCATTCCTGTTCCGCCGAGCATATTATTTAGCAATAATAAACCGGCTTTGTATGGATGATGCAACGAATAAGCTTGTGTGCCCATCATTACATGCGCTTGCGAAATTTGCTTTTCGACTACTACATTTTGTGTAATACTTGGTTTTGGAGCAATGCGGATTTTGGGAGATAAATTTGCGGGAACAGGCTCAAAATGTTTGGCGCCAATTTTTACAAATTTATTTAAACTGTAGTTTCCAATAACGGCAACAACTATCTCATCAGTTTTATAATTGGCTGCAATAAAATTTAAGATGTCTTTTCGGGTTAAAGCATTTACCGTTTTTGGCGTCCCTAAAATATTTCTCCCAAAGGGATGTCCAGCGAATAGTTGATCTTCAAAATCATCATTTATCGCTTCTTCTGGCTGATCTAAATAAGAGGTAATTTCATCCAAAATCACGCTTTTCTCTTTTTCCATTTCATCTTCCGGGAAAACTGAATGGAAGACAATATCGTTAAACAGCTCTAATGTTCTATCTAAATAAGGGTTTAAAAAAGAAGCATGAATACAGGTATATTCTTTGGTGGTGTATGCATTTAAATCAGCCCCAACACTCTCTAGCCTATTCAAAATCTGATTGGTATTTCGCTTTTCTGTGCGTTTAAAAATCAAATGTTCAATAAAATGAGCCAAACCCATTTGTTGCTCTTCTTCATCGCGACTACCGCTATTGATAATAATGCAAGCATGTGAAATTGGCGAAGAAAAAGGGACATGCAAAAGTCTAATGCCGTTGCTTAGGGTATGAACGTTATATTCCATTGGTTAGCAAAGATAAGGGATTTGATTAAAGATTCGTCATGCTCAGCTCGACTGGGCATCGTAATGCGCTGCTAGGTTTTTGTAAGTGTTCCTTTCTATCGCATTAAGATTCCCGCTTTCACGGGAATGACGCGAACTCTAATTTCAAATTCTTCATGCTCAGCTAGACTGGGCATCGTAATGCTTTAGTAGGTTTGTAATTATTAACTTCTATCGCCTTACGATTCCCGTTTGCACGGGAATGACGGAGCTTTCATAACCCTGTCATTTTGACTTATAAAATCTTTTGGAACAAGCATTGATAACCTAAAGTATAATCAAAAAATTATACATTAATTATGACAACAGAAAAAGGAAGTATTTCCATACACACTGAAAACATTTTCCCAATCATCAAGAAATTCCTGTATTCGGATAATGAAATCTTTTTAAGGGAACTAGTTTCTAACGCAGTTGATGCGGTTCAAAAAATAAAACGTTTAGGGTCGCTTGGTCAATTCAATGGCGAAGTTGGCGAACCCTTAGTAGAAGTAAGTTTAGATGCAGCAGCAAAAACCATTACCATTAGCGATAACGGTTTAGGTATGACTGCCGAAGAAATTAAAAAATACATCAATCAAGTAGCTTTTTCTGGCGCAAGCGAGTTTGTAGAAAAGTTTAAAGACGCTAAAGATGCCAACGAAATTATTGGTAAATTCGGTTTAGGGTTCTATTCTGCGTTTATGGTTTCAGATTTAGTAGAAATTCAAACTTTATCTTATCAGGATGGTGCTGAACCAGCAAAATGGACTTGCGATGGTAGCACATCTTTCGAAATTAGCGAAGGTAGTAGAACTACTCGTGGTACAAGCATTATTTTACATGTTAATGCAGAATCTGAAGAGTTTTTAAGCGAAGGTAAATTGCAAGAAATCTTAGATAAATACGCTAAATTTTTACCCGTACCGATTAAGTTTGGTACAAAAACTACACAAGAAGAAGATGGTGTTGATGAAGAAGAAAAACCAAAATATAAATCAGTTGAGGTTGATAACATCGTTAATACAACCAATCCGATTTGGACTAAAGCGCCTGCAGATTTGTCAGATGCAGATTATTTAGATTTCTACAAACAATTATATCCATTTGGTGAAGATCCTTTATTTTGGATACACCTAAACGTTGATTATCCTTTCAATTTAACAGGCGTTTTATACTTCCCTAAAGTAAAAGATGATTTTGATATGCAACGCAACAAAATCAAATTATATAGTCGCCAAGTATTTATTACTGATGAAGTAAAAGACATTGTTCCAGAATTTTTAATGTTATTACATGGTGTAATTGATTCTCCAGATATTCCATTAAATGTATCTAGAAGCTTCTTACAAGCAGATAGCAATGTTAAAAAAATAAACAGTTATATCACTAAAAAAGTAGCGGATAAATTAGCCGAATTATTTAACAAAGACCGTAAAGCTTACGAAGAAAAATGGAGCAATATTGGTTTATTCGTTAAATACGGAATGATTAGCGAAGAGAAATTCTACGATAAAGGAAAAGATTTCGCTTTGTTAACCAATACCAAAGGCGAGAACTTTACTTTCGAAGAGTACAAGGAAAAAGTTGCACCAGTTCAAACTGATAAAAACGGAACCGTAGTTTATTTATATACTACAGATACCGAAAAACAAGATGGTTTTATCCAATCGGCAGAGAAAAAAGGTTATGATGTATTGGTAATGAACACGCCAATTGACAGTCACTTTGTGAGTAGTTTAGAACAAAAATTAGAGAAAACACAATTGAAACGTGTTGATGCTAGTGTTGCCAATCAATTAATAGAAAAAGACGAAGTTTTAGAATCTGTTTTAAGCGAAGAGCAATCTACAAGTGTTAAAGCAATTTTCGAAAAAGCAATTGCTAAACCTAATTTTAGTGTAGAAGTTGTTGGCTTAAGTCCAGATGATTCTCCTGTAACCGTTACCATGGATGAATTTATGCGTAGAATGAAAGACATGGCTAAAATGGGTGGCGGAATGAGTTTTTACGGAAACATGCCAGATAGTTATAAAGTTGCCATCAACGGAAACCACAAATTGGTAAGCAAAATTTTAGCATCGGCTGATGAAACAGAGCAAAGCAAATTTGCCAAACAAGCGGTTGATTTGGCTTTACTTTCTCAAGGCATGTTAACAGGAGCAGAATTAACTGCTTTTGTAAGCAGAAGTGTAGAGTTGATATAACCCCAAACCCCTAAAGGGGCTTCAGATTGTCAAAGTTCTATCGGTTGGTGTCTCACCAACCGAAACAAAATTTAAACCTGGTAGGTTTCAAAATCTACGAGGTTTTTAACCACATAGACACATAGGAAACATAGTTTTTACAACACTGGCTATATTTCTATATGCTTATGTGGTTTATTATTTTTAAAACTAAAATGAGAAGATTACAATTATTACCCATCGCCATTTTTTGCCTATTCTTTTTTTTAATGAATTGGTACATTTTGGGCGGCTTACAAGTTGTGGCCCCCAAAAATTATGTTTCAATCATATTTTGGATGGTGGTTGCTTCGAGCTCGATTGCTGTTTTATACGCTTTGCAAGGTATACAAAGCAGAGGCATGGGTAAGTTTTTTAAAATTGCAACACACGTATTTTTAACACTTTTTGTAAGCGAACTTATTTTTGCAATCAATTTATTGCTAGCAGATATTTTTAGATTAATTTATGGTGTTTTTCATCTCATTTCTGAAGGTAGTTTTGTAATTGCAAATCGACACCCATTTTTAATTGAGTTTGGAGTTTGTCTTTTTATACTCTCTGTTTTATTATTTATTTACGGCATACTAAAAGGCAAATATGCTTATAGAGTAATTAAACATACTTTAACTTTTAAAGATTTGCCCCAAGCGTTTGATGGCTTTACCATAACCCAAATTTCTGATGTACATGCAGGGAGTTTTACTAACCCTAAAGCTGTTCAAAAAGGGATTGATTTAATCAATAAGCAACAATCAGATTTGTTTGTATTTACAGGCGATTTGGTAAACAACAAAGCCGAAGAAATTAAACTTTACATTGGCCATTTTTCTCAAATTAAAGCGAAGTATGGGCAGTTTTCTATTTTAGGTAATCACGATTATGGCGATTATGTAAAATGGGAAAATGATTTGGTTAAACGTGGCAACATGCAGCAACTTAAAAAATATCATGCAGAATTAGGCTTTCGTTTATTGCTAGATGAACATGTAGAACTGCAAAAAGATGGCGAGAAAATTATTTTGGCGGGGGTAGAAAATTGGGGTGTAGGTTTTGGTGAAAGAGGCGATTTACAAAAAGCTTTACAAGGAACCAAAATTGATGACTTTAAAGTTTTATTATCTCATGATCCTTCGCATTGGGAGGCTCAGGTAAAAAACAATCTTTCGCACATTCATTTAACTTTGGCGGGTCATACGCATGGTATGCAGTTCGGTGTTGAGCTTTTCGGCATCAAATGGAGCCCGGTTAAATTGCGATATAAACATTGGGCAGGCATTAAACGGATAAATGAAAAAGTATTGAACGTAAACCGTGGTTTTGGCTTTATTGGTTTTTCGGGCAGAGTTGGTATTTGGCCAGAAATTACGGTGATAGAATTAAAGAAGGGTTAATAGAACCACAAATCTAAAGGATGAACACGGCTTTTTAACTTTAAAGAGATGTCATCATGAGCTTGTCGAAGGATTTTCATAGCTCCTGACTGCTTTACATATTGGTTTAGTGCACTTAAAAAAAGCTTTCCACTGTACTCAGGTTTATACTACAAAGTTGCTGGTTCTTGGGCAGTTTGCAACCCCTCATAGCAGAATAAAACAGCGTTAACTAAACGGGATTGTTGCGATATACTTTTTTAATTGTCATCCTGAGCGTAGTCGAAGGATAATTAAAAAAGATAAAGCAAAAAAGCCCGACTAATAATAATCGAGCTTCTGGATTTGCTTTTCAAAAAAGATAAATATTTAAAAGTTAATCTCTTATTTCTTTAAAAAGTTACGCTATTTTACTTTTATGCTTAATGCTTTTGAGCGCATTTAGCTTGCCGTAAGCACTAAAAAGTTATCGAATAGGGTTAAATAAATTTATAAGGATAATTGATATGCTTTACAAAATAGCAATCCATTAATTATTACACGGGTTTTTACTTTTTGCTTGAGTTATAGTTCATCAAAATTTGGTGGTAAAAATTTTTAACAGAAGCAGATTATGACGTTTAAAATCAATCAGTTAAAAATTAAGTTAAATTTTTGTAGCGTTTGATGAGCTAATCTCGTTCTTAAAGAAACAAGTTAATGGCCGTTAACAATTTTTAATTTAAAATTTAATCATGAAAATTTCTTTAAGAACTAAAACTCTATTAACAGCTCTCGCCCTTACGTTAGGATTATCATCATGTATGAAAGATGATTTTGAAAATACACCTATCTCCATTTCTGGTTTAAGTTTGGTACATGCTTCGCCAACAGCTGAAAAATTAGATATTTACATAGACAACACCAGAGCAAGTATTGATGATTTTGTTTTTGGCAACAAAATGGATTATTTAAGAGCATACTCTGGCGATAGAACAATTACTGTTACAAAAAAAGGATTAACAACAAGGTTAACATCTGATGTTGTGAAGTTAGTACCAGACTCAGCTTATACTGTATTTATGGTTGATAAGTTTGAAACAATAGACATATTAACTTTAAAAGATGATTTAACAAAGCCTGCAGCAGGAAAGGCTAAAATCCGTTTCGTAAATTTGAGTCCAGATGGCGGGCCTTTAAACCTAGCAATTAATGGCGTAGCTACTGATTTGGTAGACAATAAAGCTTTTAAAGAAAACAGTGCTTTCTTGCCAATTGATGCAGCAGAAAAAGTAACATTTAATGTGAAAAACAAAGCAACTGGAGTTGTTGAAGCAACAATTACTGATGCAAAAATTGAAGATGGAAAAATCTATACGATTTATGCAAAAGGCTTAAAAGCCAATGCCGATGATACAAAATTTGGGGCCGCTATTTTTACACACAAATAGCAAAACCACAGCCATTAACGTTATGTTGATGGCTGCTTTTTAAATTTTTGAATAATGCTTATGGTAAAATATTTATAGTCCTTAATTGTAGTAAATAAAATGCTCAAGTTTGAGGATGTAATTAGTGGGTGTGCTAAAAATGACAACAAGAGTAAGGAAATGGTGTATAAATCATTTTATGGTTACCTTATTGCCGTTATTTTGCGCTATACTAATAACAAAACAGAAGCAGAAGAACTAGTAAACGATACTTTCATTAAGATATTTAAATCCATCCATCAATTTGTGCCACCTAAAGAAATGGTTACTATTGAGCGATCATTTAAAGCATGGACAGCCAAAATAGCATCGCGTACAGCAATTGATTTTTTAAGATCTAGACGCAGCTTTCTATCAATAGATGACATAGATGAGCACAGCCAGCCAATTACCCACATCAATGTAATTACCGACTTAAATGTTAAAGACATTTTAAAATTACTTGATGACTTGCCCGAGCTTCATCGGCTGATATTTAACCTCTATGAAATTGAAGGATTTTCACATCAAGAAATTAGCAAACTCATCAATATACCAGAAAGTTCTAGCAGAGTTTATTTGGTACGAGCCAAACAAAAATTAAGAGAACTGTATGCTAAAACACTAATTAGTAACTATGAAACCAACTGAACATAAAACGCCACTCGAAAGGGAGCTCATCGCTCATATTAGAGAAAGCCTTGTTGAGCATGAGGAATCATACCAATTAGGGGCTTGGGAGAAATTTAATGCACCAGAAAAAAAGCGCAGACCATTTTTTGTGCCTTTTTTACAAGGTGCTGCTGCAATTTTAATTATCGGCTTAATTACATTTTTAATCGTTAATAAAAAATCAAATTCATTAGATACAGTAACTTCAAATATCAAAACTGAGCAAACTGAAATTGAGCAAAATCCTTTAGAAAATGTGATTAAAATTGAACAAAAGCCAATAATTAGTAAATCTACTATCACCTCTAATGACGACCCTAAAGAACAAACTTTAAAGAATCAAAATTCAAGAATTTCATCATCAAACCAATCTTTAACAATTGCACAAAACCAAACTGTTTTAGGTACTCAAGAAACTGTTGCTGCAACTAATTTGCCTGTGCAAAAGCAAGCTGTAAACACAAACAAAGTTGAAATTATTGAGCCCTACAAACCTGTTGAAAAACATGTGGAAAATGTACTCTCTAATCCAACCCAAGAAAGTGTAACTGTTACTAAGGTAGAAACTCAAAAGACAAATATTATTGATTTTTTAGAAAGTGAAACTAAAAATAATATCGCAAAAAAAGAGAAGGAAAAAACCGATAAAAATAATAATCGTTTTACACTTGGTTTAGTTGTAGCGCCATCTTTTGGTAATGTAAAACGATTAAATATGGGTTATGGTGTAAGTGTAGATTATCAGCTATCTGATAAATTTGCCTTAAACTCTGGCTTAGCTTACAACCAAATGGCAGCAGCTAAAGGTGTAATAAACAATGGGCAATCAGATATGGCAAGCGTTTCTGCAATTGCAAAAAGTAGCAGCACAAAAAGTTTAGAATCTATTGAAGAACGGGTTACAGGAATTGATATCCCGTTGGAAATTAAATACAACGTAAGCAAAAATTTGTATGCCAATGTGGGTGTTTCCGCCTTTGCAGTTATCAACCAAAAAAGAAACAATACCTTTTTAGAAGAGAGAATTGTACAGCAATCGGCCGGACTTTCTAGCGCAAACTCTTTTAGTAGCGTATTGGTAACGCAGCGTGTAACAGAAAATCAAACAGTTACTGAAACACAAGATTATTCTTATTTAGGTTTTTATAATCTATCTTTTGGATATAAAAAGAAAATCTCTAAAAACAACTCATTTGCCATAGAGCCGTTTTTAAAATTGCCTATGCGGGAAGTAAAAACCGAAAACCTTAGGTTAATTGGTACAGGCGTAAAGCTTAAGTTTGACTTTTAAAGTAAATTTCTGTTGTTCGATTAATTATCTTTGTAAAAAAGAGATCGGATGAAAAGAGATTGGAAAAAACACACCAGTACCATCATATTTGTAGCGTTTGTATTGGTTATTTTGTTTGTTCCGGCAGCAAAAGCAAAGCTGATACAAGGTTTAATGGAGATCGGTTTGTTTAAACCAGATCTGGCGGAGGATAAAAAGGTTATCAATGCAGATCTATCAGCCATTAAATTTAAAGATGCCAAAGGAAATATTTTAAGCCTTGCAGATTTAAAAGGTAAAATTGTCTTTCTAAATTTTTGGGCTACCTGGTGTCCACCTTGTTTGGCCGAAATGCCTTCCATTAACAAATTTTACGAGCAGTATAAAAATGACGAAGAAGTTGTTTTTTTAATGATTGATGCTGACAGTGATTTTCCAAAAGCTCAGGCTTATTTGAACAGAAAAAGTTATAAATTTAAGGTGTATACTTTTGCCAGTAATATCCCTAAAAACATATTTTCAGGCTCTTTACCAACAACCATTGTGTTTGATAAAAAGGGCAGAATTGCTATGAATGGTGTTGGAGCAGCAAATTATGCTAGTAAAGAATTTCTAACATTTATTAAAAAACTTAAAGATTTAAAAGACTAAACAACACTATGCAACAACCATTTGATTTAGAAATTGGACCAATAAATTACGCGATTTTTCCAGAAGGGAATGATACTTATGTGGTTTTTAAGGATGGAAGCGAATACGCTCATATACAAAAAGATACCGCAGAACAATGGTTAAAACTAGATAGCGTAACAGATTTGCCTAAATTTGATTTTGACGAGGAAATTAACCAAATTGGAAAATTGATTACCGAATACCTTGAAAATCCTCCGATTGATGAGGATGAAGAAGAAGAGGAATAATTTGTACAATCACTTAGTTTAGCAGAATAAATGCGCAAAATTTTACAGAAATTACTAAGTGGCTTTGTGGTTAGGATGGCTAATAAGTATTCATCTCGCCCTCAAAAAAAAAGGGTACATGATGCTTTATCAAAACTGTATAACGAAATTCAAAACAATCCTGGCAAGCGAGGATTAAAGCTTGATTTTACTGAAAGGGATAGTTTCATTGTTTTTTCTGATCAGCACAAAGGGGCAAGAAATTTTGCCGATGATTTTGGTTATGCAGCAAATAATTATCAAGCAGCGCTAAATTATTATAACCAACAACAATTCACTTTCATTAGTTTAGGAGATAGTGAAGAGCTTTGGGAAAACACTCTGGATGACGTAAAAAAGCATAATAAGTCGTCTTTTGCTATTGAAACTGAATTTTTAAAGCGTAAAGCCTTTGTAAAAATCTTCGGCAATCATGATTTATATTGGGATAATGATCCTTTAGCAGCTTATCAATTAGAAAAAATTTACGGAGAAAAGCTAAAAGTATTTGAAGGCATAATTTTAACAACCACAATTACAGATCAGCCGCTTTCTATATTTTTAACCCACGGCCATCAAGGCGATGTAGCCAGCGATGGGAATTGGTTTAGCAAGTGGTTTGTATCAAGAGTTTGGGCTCCTTTACAATCTTATCTGCGTATCAACCCAAATACACCGGCATTTAGTAATCAGCTTAAAACGGTACACAACCAGTTGATGTACGAATGGGCGGCGGCACAGCAATCGGTTTTAATTACAGGGCACACACATCAACCTGTTTTTAATTCCTTTACGCATTTAGAAAGGATTTACATCAAGCTTGATGCTGCAAGAAAAGCAAATGATATTGTTGAAGAAGAAAAATTATTGGCGCAGCTAAAAAAGGAAAAAATAATGGGTGCCGAAATACCAGCTTTTACCGCAACTAAACCAAATTATTTTAATACGGGGTGTTGTTGTTTTAGTGATGGAGATATCACAGGATTAGAAATTACTGAAGGCAAAATAAGGCTAATTAAATGGGGCTACCGCGATGATAAATCTTCGCAAAGAATAGTATTAGAAGAAACAGATTTAGCTAACTTACAACACAAAGTTTAATTATGGAGGAATCATTTTTTATAAAAGTAAACGGAATTATTTACGAAGTTATACCTGAGGAAGAGGGTACTTTTACCATCTTTAAATTTGATGCTGAATACATGCAGATTTTACGCAACCGAAACAAAAAATGGATGCGCATAGATTACAAAACCGACGAGCCAATTTTAGAGGAGAATAAGGAAGTTGAAGATGTGGGTAGATTGATTGATCGTTATTTTGGGAGGGAATAGAGGTTTTTGGTAAGAGTTAGAAATTCGCACCAGCAAATTTTAACTTATCCGTTCGCTAGTGCAAGCTTTTAGCTCGTACAATCATTATTTATTAAATCTTCGTAACTCGCTATTAGTTAAGACAACTAAAGATTTACACTTAAATCACGTTTAAATGCAAAAGAATTGAAGTGGTTGAGAGAAACAATAGTTGAATGCCTTGAGTCTTCATTGCATTTTATTGATATTTGAACCTTGTTACCCTCAATTGAATTAACCCAATAATAATAAAGATTGTTTTTGAAACAAAATGAATGACTGCCTAATTTTAGATCAGGAATGTGTGTATCATTGATCGATTGGGCGGATAAGCTTATTAACTCTTGAGCAGAAAAAAATTTTTCCATGATTTTTTATTTAAAGTTACGAAAATTTACGCTGATAAACTTTCTGCCAATCTAAGAGTGGTTTTTTTATGATATGTGTCTCATAAACTATTGCTTATAGGCTTAATTATAAGCAAAAATTTAAATAGAATTAAAACCGTAGCTACCGTGCTATTCGAGATGTTAAGCGCAGCGCATCTCGAATGACAGATAACAGGGATTTGCAATCCCAATAATAATCTTCTTTCTACTATTTCTCCCTTCACAAATCACACGCAAAAGAAGCAATAAATCAAATTCCGTATTCTATAATCAAATCTAGTTTTCCTTTTCTAATGCCATAGTAATCTCCACAACTGCTATATAAATATTCTTCTTCTTTTTCAACTATGCCTGCTTTAACAGGATTTTGATGCATGTAATTTAATTTTGTTTCAAAAAATTCTAAAGTAAATATTTCTTCTCCATGATAACCTTCTTGCCAGAAATTAATCTCATTATCATTTTTCAATAACCATAAAAGCCAATTTTTTCGACTTTCGGTAGCGTTATTAGCTATTGCATCTACGATTTTTGTAGCCGTGTATTTTTTAAAATCTCTAATGATGTCGGTCAATTTATTCTTATTGCTGCTAATTATCATGTGAATGTGATTAGTCATTAACACCCAACCATACACTTGAAGCCCTTTGTTTTCTTGGCAATGCCTGATGCTGTCCAATAAAATTTCTTTGTATACTTCTTTAGTAAAAACATCAATCCATTGATGCACTGTGCAGGTAATAAAATATTGTCCTTCTTGGTTTTTTATAGTATATGTTAATCCCATTGTATTTATGTTGCGGGATTACAAATCCCCATTTATCGTTATGTTCGAGATGCGCTGCGCTTAACATCTCGAACAGCAAAAATCATTAACACCCAACCATACACTTGAAGCCCTTTGTTTTCTTGGCAATGCCTGATGCTGTCCAATAAAATTTCTTTGTATACTTCTTTAGTAAAAACATCAATCCATTGATGCACTGTGCAGGTAATAAAATATTGTCCTTCTTGGTTTTTTATAGTATATGTTAATCCCATTGTATTTATGTTGCGGGATTACAAATCCCTATTTATCGTTATGTTCGAGATGCGCTGCGCTTAACATCTCGAACAGCAAAATCTCAAAAGTAAACCGGTTACTACATTTACCCTCCCCAACTTTCTCTATCCAAACTTCTATAATGAATAGCCTCTGCTAAATGTTCTGGCTCAATATTTTCACTTTCAGCCAAATCTGCAATGGTTCTGGCAACTTTTAAAATTCTATCATAAGCTCTAGCCGAAAGCCCTAATTTCTCCATCGCTCGTTTAATTAGATTTTGTCCAGTTTCATCTATTACACAAATTTGTCTAACCATATTAGGGCTCATTTGCGCATTAAAATGCAGCACATCATTATTTTCAAACCGTTTATCTTGTACCGCTCTAGCTTTCATTACACGCTCTCTAATCAAGCTGCTTTTTTCCGCTTCGCGTGATGATGCCAATTCTGTAAAATTTACAGGAGTAACTTCTACATGTAAATCGATACGATCTAACAATGGGCCTGATATTTTACTTAAATACTTTTGTACAATACCAGGGCCGCATAAACATTCTTTTTCAGGGTGATTAAAAAACCCACAAGGGCATGGATTCATTGAGGCAATAAGCATAAAACTAGCTGGATATTCTACCGAAAACCGAGCCCTAGAAATACTTACTTTTCTATCTTCCAAAGGTTGTCTCATTACCTCTAAAACTGTGCGTTTAAATTCAGGTAATTCATCCAAAAATAAAACCCCATTATGCGCCAAAGAAATTTCTCCAGGTTGCGGATTCATGCCCCCACCCACCAAAGCCACATCAGAAATGGTATGGTGCGGCGAACGAAAAGGACGCTCTGTCATTAATGCATTTGCAGTTGGCAGCTTACCAGCAACAGAATATATTTTGGTGCTTTCTAGGGCTTCGTGTAAATTTAATGGAGGTAAAATTGTGGGCAAACGTTTGGCTAGCATCGTTTTTCCCGCTCCTGGTGGACCAATCAGTATCACATTGTGCCCACCAGCTGCGGCAATTTCTAAAGCTCTTTTTATATTTTCTTGCCCCTTTACATCAGAAAAATCTTGTTCATAATTATTAATTTGATTGGCAAATTCTGCTCGTGTATCAACAATAACAGGTTCTGGTTTATTTTTTCCATTAAAAAAGTCGATTACCTCTTTTAAATTTTCCATGCCATAAACCAAAACATTGTTCACTATTCCTGCTTCCCTAGAGTTTACTTTAGGCAAAATAAAACCTTTAAAATGATCATTTCTTGCTTGTATAGAAGTAGGTAATGCTCCCTTAATACTTTGTAGACCTCCATCCATGGATAACTCTCCCATGATAAAGTATTTATCCAATTCATCAACCTCAATTTGACCAGATGCTGCTAAAATTCCAATGGCAATTGGCAAGTCGTAGGCCGAACCTTCTTTTCTAATATCAGCAGGAGCTAGATTAACTACTATCCTTTGTCGTGGCATACGATAACCAGATGTAGTAATGGCACTCTCTACCCTAAACATACTTTCTTTAACCGCATTGTCGGGCAAGCCAACTACATAATATTTAGTTCCGCTAACAATACTCACTTCAATAGTAATAGTTAAAGCATCTACACCATAAACGGCACTTCCATAGGTTTTTACTAGCATAATCTTAAATGTATGCAAAGCAAAATAGATTTGAAGCATCCATTTTAAAATACAAACTGGCAGATAAATTCTTTAATTTATAGGGAATTTTATTTCCAATTTAGAAACATATTTTGTGTTATCACTAGCTAAAGATATGAGTTCATTTTAGGTTTTCTCAGGTGTGTTAGGGGAGAGAAGCAAATAATTCACCACCAAAGAAACCAAAGTTCACCTTAGGTTTAAAAAGTAATCAGCATTATGCCTTAAGTTTTCTCAGGTGCCTTAGGTGGTTAAAAAATGGCGTAAAAAAATCCCGAAGCTTTTTGCAACGGGATTTATATCTTTCAAAAATTTTAGTCTTTCAGCGAAAGGTTACATTCTACCTTGAGGCATTTTCGGCATGTTTTTCATCATTTTTGCTGCTGCCGCAGGATTTGAGAATTGTTTCATCACCTTACGCATATCCTCAAATTGTTTAATCAGTTTGGTAACCTCTTCAACCTTGTTACCAGACCCCTTTGCAATTCTAATACGGCGGCTTTGCTGTATGCTGTCTGGGTTTTCTTTTTCAAAAGGAGTCATCGATTGGATAATCGCTTCCACGTTTTTAAATGCATCATCCTCAATGTCAACATTTTTCATCATCTTACCAACACCAGGTATCATGCCCATCAAATCTTTCATGTTACCCATTTTTTTGATCTGCTGAATTTGGCTATAGAAATCGTTAAAATCGAATTTATTCTTGCGTATTTTCTTCTGTAATTCTGCCGCTTCTTTTTCATCAAACTGCATTTGAGCACGTTCAACCAACGAAACCACATCACCCATCCCTAAAATACGAGATGCCATACGGTCTGGATAGAAAACATCTAATGCTTCCATTTTCTCGCCAGTACCAATAAATTTAATCGGTTTATTAACTACAGATTTAATAGATAAAGCAGCTCCACCACGTGTATCACCATCTAATTTGGTTAAAACAACACCAGTAAAATCTAAACGGTCGTTAAAAACTTTAGCCGTATTTACCGCATCCTGACCAGTCATTGCATCAACCACAAATAAAATTTCGTGTGGCTTGGTTTGTGCCTTAACTTCAGAAATCTCGTTCATCAGGCTTTCATCAATAGATAAACGACCAGCCGTATCAATAATAATTACGTTGTTGTTGTTCTTTTTACCTTCGGCAATACCTTCTAAAGCAATAGCAACCGGATCTTTAGAAACCGTATTGGCATAAACTGGCACGCCAATTTGCTCGCCTAAAATCTGTAACTGATCTACAGCCGCAGGGCGATAAACATCACCAGCAACCATAATTGGTTTTTTGCCTTTGTTTTTTAAGTGCAAAGCAAGTTTACCCGTAAAGGTTGTTTTACCAGCTCCGTTTAAACCAGCAATTAATATAATAGTCGGATTATTTTTTAAGTCTAACTCTGTAACCTCACCGCCCATTAAAGCAGCAAGCTCATCGTTCATTACTTTGGTTAATAACTGGCCTGGCGAAACCGCAGTTAATACATTTAAACCAATTGCCTTTTCTTTTACATCATCTGTAAAAGTTTTAGCTGTTTTGTAATTTACGTCGGCATCTAACAAAGCTTTTCTAATCTCTTTCATGGTCTCAGCCACGTTAATTTCAGAAATACTTCCTTGTCCTTTTAAAACTTTAAATGCCCTGTCTAGCTTATCCTGTAAATTTTCAAACATCTCTTTACTGCTTTTTACGTAATTTTTTGTAGGCTACAAAGTTATCAAATTTGAGCGAAAGCAGATAATGATTTTGTAAATGAATAATTTATAAAAAGATAAGCTAAAATGTGAAGCGCATTTGCAGAGTAAGAAACAAAATGTCTTCCCGCTTTTCGCTATTACGCTTCGCTTCGTCGTGCCTCCTTGCTGCAGGGTAAACGCTGCAATACGGGGCTAAAATTTAAGGCACTGCTCATGGGGCAATTTGCTATCGGACTACCAAACATTGTTTATAAACCCGGTGGCAGCGGCATCCCCCGAATTATCGGGGATATAGCGAACAACGGGACTGCTGGCCGCCATAAAATTACTGAAGTTCATTTCCAAAAACGAACATCCTAAAGTTCTACTCATCAATATTACCCTAATGAACTATTGAACCCATGAACCAAACTACCTCGGAAATGCAAATACCAACCCTAAAGCCAGCGTTTGCGAACCTTGTATTTTTAAATCAGTATCTCTATCATATAAGCCTACGCCAGTTGCCGAAACGTTCATGTAACGGTTAATTTTTGCAATCACACCCACATCTAATCTATGATCAATATGCCCAAAATTATCATAAGGAATAAACATATTGTATTTGGTTTTTAAAGTAACATTTTTAAAAATTTCCTTTTCAAAATTTGTAACAATCTGAAAAGCCAGCTCGTTTCTAACTTTTTTACCAACTTCAACCCCAAAATTCTTCGGATTAGTTCTGTATAATGCGGTATCTAAAACAAATGTTTGGCGAGCGGTACCCGTACCAATACGAGTAGAAAAGAATTTAGAAGGCTTATATTCAAAACCAAATGATTCTGTTAAATATCCTGGAGACATAAATTTTGATAATAAGTTTTCTTTCTCATTTCCTTGCGCATCTCTACTGTAAGAAAATCCATTGTCAAATTGCGATTCAAAGTTAATCGATCCAAAGAAGTACCAATTTTTTGAGAGTTGTATAGCTGCTTTATTATCCCAATAAATACGGTCGGTAGTTTTCTTTTGCAACTGACTTTTATTTTTAACTTTTCCATATTGCAAAATAACCTCACTTGCATAGCTATAACTCTCTTTACTATACTCTGTTTTGTAGTTTACCAAACCTCCAATAGCTAATGAGTTTACACCTCCACCATTCCAATTATCACTAAATGCAGCTTGGTTTACGTTAATACCAACAGATGTTTTTGTTTTCCAATAATTAATTTTGGCATCTACTAAAGCTGGTTGTAAAGGCACAGGTTTAAATTGTAAAACACCCATTCTAGATGGTAGTGGGCTACGTTTTAATTTAATATCTAAATCTTTGGTTGGTATGGGGATGGTATCAACTTCTTGCGCAAAAAGATTTGCCGAAAAAATAATTGACACTAAAAAAGGGAACAGTAGGTTTTTCATTTGTATTACAAATAAAAACAAAAATTAGGCGGAATAAAAATTTATCCAATTATACCATTTGCGTTTAGATAAATAATTGGGGTCTTTTTCAAATTTATAAGCCTCTTTTTCAAACACAATATTTAGGTAGGCTTGGTAATGATTTTTATATTTTAAAAGGTTTAATAAATAGTTAATTCCGTATAAAAAATAAAAAGGAATTAGGAGCAATTCGAGTTGTTGCCTAAGGTGTATTTTTTCGTGGTTTATTAGCACAAAGTCTCTTTTTTGAGCTTTATTTCTCAGTAAAATAAACGGAAAAATTGCCATTGCATTAGGCGATAATTTAGGATGTATGATTATCCAAAAACGCATCAATTCTCGTAGCTTAAATTAGGCACATTAACCTTAGGTAATTTAGGCAATCTAAACATGGATGGATTTCTTTTGTAGGTTGCATAACTATTTCTTACAAACTGTACAAAAGCATAGTCTGAAGCGGTAAGAACAAACTGATAGGTTGGACGATATTGCAACATAAAATCATTCAATTCTGGCTCTTCTGCGCCAATAATACCTTTTACATAATCTGGTCTAAACCGAAAATCAATAATATCTTCGCGGTAATCTTTTTCTAAAATTGCTTGTAAGTGGCGAGCATTTTTGCCCGATCTACTTAACAAGTTATAGATTGCATCAATCCCTAAGCCGGCACCAGTTGGCCCTAAAGACAATAAGTTTTTAGAACTGCCTTTATCAAGCGCATATTTATACTCTTGCAATTTTTGTGAATATTGTTCTGCTGGGGTTGGTTGCTTGCCAAAAATCTTAACTTCTTTAAGTTTTATTGCTATCGATTTTAACTGAAAAATAAGAGCGCTTTGCCCTTTATAAACCACGGTATCCATGCCGTAACCGCTTAATGCAGCAAATAAAGTATCGCCAACTTTGGCATTTGTGGTAAACTCACCTTTGGTATTGTTGTATAAACCTTCATCGATTGATGGGTTATAGATATAAACTTTAGCCAACCTTAACTTACTATCCTTATCAATAACAAAACCTTGCACGGCTTTATTTTGTGCAAAAAGCGGCGCAACACAACAAGTGGATAAAAGTAAGGTCAACAAAAATTTCATTTGAGAAGCAAAACTACAATTTAAGAAATTAAACGTTAGCTATCTTAACATTATTTAACTACCAATAGTTTTTGACCAATTTTGATGTTATTGTCGGTCATCTTATTGAGTTCTTTCAGTTCATCAACCGTAATTTTGTACAATTGTGAGATTTTAAATAGTGTATCACCTTGCCTAACGGTGTAATATTTGTCTGTTGGTATCGCCGTAGCCACATTTCCTGGCGGATCTTTTGGAGCAACGGCAACAGGTGTAAACTTCTTTTTTTCTACTGGTATATTGGCATTAATTTCTGTAAAAACACGGTCTTCTCTCGCTATTTTTTCATTTTCAGATTCTGGCATATCATACTGATTAAGTTGATATCTTTCTATTATCCCAATTAGTAAATCAGGATATTTTGGATTGGTTGCATAACCCGCCGTTTTTAAGCCAATTGCCCAGTTTTTGTAATCGTTTTTATCTAGTTCAAATAAGAAACTGTATCGCTTACGTTTCAAAAATTCCGAATGATCTTTGTATGATTCCCTAGCGTCTTTGTAAACCCTAAAGCAATCATTGTTCTTGTCATCATCTTTATAATAAGCTTTCCCTTTCCAATCTGATGTGCATTTTATACCAAAATGATTGTTGGCGTATTTAGCTAAACTACTATTTCCCTTGTCAGATTCTAAAATTCCTTGGGCTAAAGTTATGCTGGCTGGGATGCCGTATTTATTCATTTCTTCAATTGCAACAGCTTTAAAAGCATCAATGTAGCTTAAAGTTGTATACGTATTGAAATTGGGATTTTCTTTGGTAGCTGTTTTCTCAATTTGTTTATTGTTACGAGTGTATTGCCTCGATTTACAAGCGTTTAAAAAAAGTAAAGCTATGGCAGTAATAAATATCGTTTTCTTCATTATAGTTTCAATTATCAATCCGATTATATTGCTTATCAATTGTATTGATGATTTCACAAGTTCAATTTTTGTCCGGGTTGTAGCAAAGCTGATTTTAAGTTATTCTTTTTCATTAGCAATGCTGATGTAGTTCCGTTTCTTTCGGCAATTCTATTTAAGTTATCGCCCTTTTTTACAAAATAAGTTTTTTTACTGGCGGATGATTTTTTCTTTACCGATGGGCTACTTTTAGTTACAACCTCAACTGCAGGAAGTACTTCTTCCAAATAATCATCAGGCCTTTCGTCGTATTCGTAAAGTTCGTACTTATTAATTAAGGCAATTACTTGTGCTGCCCAAGTTCTGCTAGCGGCATAGCCACCACGCTGAATTCCCCTTGCCCAGTTTTTATAATCGTACTGATCAAATTTATCGAACAAAACATCAAAATAAGTTCTACTGTGTAAAAAGGCAACAAAATGATTGTAAGAAGAATCTGCATCAGGGTAATCCCGATAGGCAGAACGAATTTCGGTATTGCTGTTTGGCCCTTTAATGCCAAAATGATTATTTAAATGTTGTGCAATTTTACTTTTACCAGCAGCAGATTCGTGTATGGCAACTGCTAAAATGATGCTTGCAGGCAACTCATGTTCACGCATTAATTTTTGAGCATGTTCGGCATGTTCAGCAATATAATCTGCTGTACTTTGTGCTTTAACTTTCGAGAGGGCTAATATCAATAAACAAAAAGTAAATATTTTTTTCATTGTTAAATTGTTTTATTGTCCAATTGTTAACCATAAGCCAGATAAAACTGTCAACCGACAATTGCCAACTGAGTTATTTTTTCCTAATCACAAACAGTCCATCTCTAACAGGCAAAATCAATTTTTCAACCCTGTTATCTGCAGCAATTTGATCATTAAAAGAACTTATGTTTTTCGTGTCTTTGTCTTGCGCTTTATTTAAAATTTTCCCACTCCACAATACATTATCTACAATAATTATTCCTCCTGGTTTAACTTGATCAAAAATTAAATCGAAATAGGTGCCATTGTTCTTTTTATCAGCATCAATAAAAACCAGATCAAAAACTTCATTTTTTAATGATCTGATACTTTGTTGAGCATCGCCGATAAGATATTGTATTTTATGATTTAATTGAGATTTAGCAAAATTTCTGCGAACCATCTCTTGTAGTTCTACATTAATATCCAAAGTATAAATTATGCCATCTGCCGTTAAACCTTCGGCTAAACATAAGGTTGCATAACCTGTAAAAGTGCCAATTTCTAATATCCTTTTAGGATTATTCATTTTACTAAGCATACTTAAAACTCTACCTTGGTAATGGCCACTTAGCATACGCGGCAATAATACTTTAAGGTTAGTTTCTCTATCAATATGTTTTAGCAAATCATCTTCTGGTTCGCAGTATTGTAATAGTAATTCTTGTAATTCTTCGCTAATCATTGTGCTTATAAACGGTGTTGTTCCATAAAATATTGCAAAATTATAGTGGCTGCAATGGTGTCAACTCTTTCTTTATCTCTCCTATCGCTTTTTTTTAATCCGCTTTGCATTATGGTTCTTTCGGCTAGTTTCGAAGTGTATCTTTCGTCAATCCAATAAATAGGAATACCCGGAAAACTCTTTTTCAAAGTTGTAGCAAAACCTTTCGCATGTTGTTTTGATTCTGATGGCGTACCATCCATTTGTATTGGATCGCCTATAACAAAGGCCTCCACTTGTTCGGCAGCCAAGTATTTTTTCAAAAAGTCTAAGGCATCTTTTGGGTGAATAGTATCTAAACCGGTTGCAATAATCTGCAAAGGATCGGTTACGGCAATGCCGATACGTTTGGTGCCATAATCAAAAGCAAGGATACGAGCCATATTAAAAATAATTGTCAAATATAAGGTTTTTGAAATAAGCATAATTGGATGTATATTTAAATTTAGTTTAGGTGAAATAACCTCAAAACGAGAAAATATTACTCGATTTCTGCTCAAGAAATCGGTTTTTATATCATTGAGGATATTTTTGTTTTTGGAATAAAATTTGGAATTACTTTTTAACTAAATAAATAAAAATTCATCATGAAAAAAACGCTTACATTAGCCATTGTGATTGGACTTTGTTCAATCCAGGCTTTCTCACAAACCCAAAAAACTGAAAGTCCAGATGAGGGTAAAAACTTAATCAAATTAAATTTAGCTTCGCTAGCATTAAAAACATTTTCGGTTCAGTATGAAAGAGCCATCCACAAAAAAATTAGTGTGGGTATGGGTTTTAGAGTAATGCCAAAAGGATCTTTGCCTTTTAGTTCATCTTTTGATAGCATTGATGAGCAATTGGGAAGTTTAGAATTAGGAAACGTAGCAATTACACCCGAAATTAGATTTTACATGGGTAAAGGTGTATTTAAAGGCTTTTATGTAGCGCCATTTTTAAGATATGCTAACTATAATGCATCTATCAACTATGAATTTGAATCGAATAATATGACAGAAACCATTCCTTTGAATGGTAAGTTAAACACATTTACAGGTGGTGTTTTATTAGGTGCTCAATGGCGTATTGCTAACAAGGTATACTTCGATTGGTCTATTTTTGGCCCTCAGTATGGCTTCTCTTCAGGAGAATTAGTTGGGGTAAAAACCTTAAATGCTGATGAACAGCAAAGTTTAAGAGACGAATTAGAAGGCATTGATTTACCAGTAGGAAAAATAGAATCAACAGTTACAGCAAATGGTGCAACTGTAAAGGTTAATGGTCCTTGGGCTGGTATTCGTGCAAATATTGGTATCGGATATAGATTTTAGGTTTAGATAAAATTTGTAAAAAGCTACACTATTTAATTGGTGTAGCTTTTTCGTTTAAACAAGATCTATTTTCTCATGCTGATAAATATTGGAACTCCTATCTAACATCTCGCATCTATTTCTTATTTTGCACCAATGCAGTTTAAAGAGATTATCGGACAGGAGAATTTAAAAAAACACTTGATACAAACCGTTGTAGAAAACAGGGTTAGTCATGCACAATTGTTTTTATCTGCAGAAGGCAGCGGTGCTTTATCTTTAGCTATTGCTTACGCCCAATACATCAATTGCCAAAATAAAACCACCATAGATAGTTGTGGCGAGTGTTCATCGTGCCGTAAATATGAAAGATATATTCACCCAGATTTGCACTTCTCTTACCCATTTTTTGCTTCAAAAGACGCTAAAATTGCGGTTGATGTTTTAGAAGAATGGCGAAGTTTGTTGTTAGAAGATCCTTATTTTGATTTGGATATTTGGCGATCGAAATTGAGTGCAGAAAATAAGCAGGCAAATATTCCAATTGCAGAAGCGCATGACATTATTAAAAAATTAAGTTATAAAGCTTTCGAAGCCGAAACAAAGGTGTTGATTATGTGGCTGCCAGAATTTTTAGATAAAGAAGGAAATGCTTTGCTAAAAATTATTGAAGAACCACCTGCAAATACGCTTTTTATTTTAGTGGCTCAAAATCAAGAACAGATTTTAAATACCATTTTATCGCGTACGCAAATTGTTAAAATACCAAAGTTAACTGATGCTGATATTGTAAATTATTTAATTGATAAATCGCAATTATCACAAAATCAAGCAACAGAATACAGCTTTTTGGCCGATGGAAATTTGATTACAGCCAAAGCACTTTTACAAGATATACCAAACAATAATGCCGCTCATTTTGCAGAATGGCTGCGGATGGGTTTCGGTAATAAAGTGCCTGCAATGATTGATTTTACAGACGATGTTGCCAAATGGGGCAGAGAAAATCAGAAAAATTTTATCAAATACGGCATCAACTTTTTACGTGAGTGCAGTTTGCTGTTAAGCGGAGCTGATGATTTGGTAAAATTGCCACATCAAACCTTAGATGTTGCTAAAAAATTATCCACTCATGTGTTAAATTTAGCCATGGTTGAAGCATTAATTAACGAATTAGAACAAGCGCATTATCATATTGAAAGGAATGCGAATCCGAAAATTCTGTTTTTAGATGTATCTTTACAATTAGTTAAAATAATTAAGTTTAAAACGCTCCCTAAGGGGACTCAATATATATACAATTAATATGGGATGTGGAAGTTGTTCAACAGGAGGCGGTTGTGCCCCCTCTGGCTGCAAAAGTAATGGCTCATGTCTTACTGGCGGATGCCAAAAAATGGAAGTTCACGATTGGCTATCGAATTTAGATATGCCATCTAATTATATACCTTTTCAGGTTGTTGAAGTTAAATTTAAAGGAGCTAGAAAAGAATTCTTTTTAAATAACGATAACATTTACCTCGAAATAGGTGAATTGGTTGCTGTTGAAGGCGCTACGGGTGGTTATGATATTGGCCACGTTTCTTTAACTGGCGAATTGGTGCGTATGCAAATGAAGCGTCGCAAAACTCCACTAGATCAAGTTACGCGTAAAATATACCGCAAGGCTACAGAAGCTGATGTTGATAAATGGAAATTAGCCAAAGATATGGAATGGGAAACCATGCATAAAGCCCGTACTTTGGCGTTAGATTTACGTTTATCGATGAAAATTAGCGATGTAGATTACCAAGGTGACAAAACAAAAGCAACGTTTTTTTATACTGCAGAAGGTAGGGTAGATTTTAGAGAGCTCATTAAAAAAATGGCCGAAACTTTCCGTATCAGAATTGAGATGCGCCAAATCGGGATGCGCCAAGAAGCAGGTCGTTTAGGCGGTATCGGCTCTTGTGGTCGCGAGTTATGTTGTTCAACATGGTTAACTAATTTTAAAACGGTTTCTACGGCTGCGGCTCGTTACCAAAACCTTTCTTTAAATACTTTAAAACTTGCCGGCCAGTGTGGCAAGTTAAAATGTTGTTTAAATTATGAGCTGGATACGTATTTAGATGCTTTAAAAGATATTCCAGATCGAATTGAATCGTTACAAACAGAAGTTGGCGTTGCTCGTCATCAAAAAACAGATATTTTTAAAAAACTGATGTGGTTTAGCTACGCCAATCAAGAAGATTGGATCCCGCTAAAGGTTGATCGCGTAAAAGAAATTATGGCGATGAATAAAAAAGGCGAAAAACCTGTAAATCTTAAAGACGAAGCGGTTGAGCTAAAAACTACAGCTATTGTTGAAAAAGTACATGATTACGAAAACGTTGTTGGTCAGGATAGTTTAACAAGGTTAGATGAAAGAGCGAGAAACCGCAACAACAATAACCGTAATAAAAGTAACAATCCGAATAATAAATCTGCTAATCCGAACCAAAGGAACGATCGTAACCAAAATCGCGGTCCAAAGTCTGCAAATCCAAATCAGCAGCCACAACAAGCTAAGCCGAATAATCCTGCCAAGCCAAATACGCCAAGGCCACAAGGTCAAAAACCTAACCAGCCAAATGCTGCAACGCCTAAACCTAAGCCAAACCCAAATCAGCAACCAAAGCCAAATCCTATTGCTCAAAACCCGGCGGTAGAAGGTGGAGAAAAACCATCAGGTGAAGCTCCAAAACAAGCTAATCGTAACAATAGGAACAGAAATAAAAATCGCAATAAAAATAAAAACGCAGATTCTTCAGCGCCTAAACCAAATGAATAAATTGAAGTGTTTTTTGCCATTTGTGGCGATGCTATTGATGTTGGCAAGTTGTGAAAGCAATAACCTTGTTGACACCAATGTGGCTGTAGCCGATAACAACTGGACTTATGCCAAAAGCGCCAAAGCAGTTGTCGAAATTAAAGACATAAATCAATCATATAACATCTATTTCAAGTTGCGCCATACGGCAGATTATCGGTATGCCAATTTGTTTGTTTTAGCAAATGTTAAAGGTAATGGCTTAAAAAAAAGCACTCGTTATCAGTTTAAATTAGCAAAAGCTGATGGAGAATGGTTAGGGAAAGGCTCAGGAGATATTTACACCAACAATTTTTCGTTATTAACTAATTATCGCTTTGCTAAACCAGGCAAATATGAAATTGAAATTGAGCAAAATATGCGAGATAACCCATTGGTTGGCATTAGCGATATAGGAATAAAAGTAGAAAAAGCAGAAGAAAATAAACCTTAGTTTTTAAATCCTAGAAGGAAAAGCTAAGATTATAAAATTACAATATGAAGAAAGTTGCCTGCATCATCATCCTATTTTTTATAGGTTTTACAGCAAATGCCGAAATTAATTTTTTAGATAATCCGGTTTGGAGTACCGTATTAGCAAAAGCAAAAAAAGAAAATAAGATTATTTTTTTGGATGCGTATGCTACTTGGTGTGGTCCGTGTAAACAAATGGATAGCGAAGTTTATACCGATAAAGCATCAGCGGATTATTACAATGCCAATTTCATCAACGTAAAATACGATATGGAGAAAGGCGAAGGGCCAATGTTAGCAGCAAAATATGCTGTAACTGCCTATCCATATTTGCTTTTTATTAATGCCGATGGTGCACTGTTGCATAAAGGCATTGGTTATAAACCGGTATCAGATTTTGTCAAATTAGGGCAAACTGCAAAAGAAGCAACGTCTCAATACTATACTTTAAAGAAAGACGCATTAAGTTTAAATAGCGCTCAGTTTTTAAAATTTGCAGCAATGGCAGCCGATTTTGAAGATGAAGAGGCCGATCAAATCATTAGCGATTATTTAGCCAAACAAACAAATATTTTAGCCAATGATGATTTAATTGAACTGGTAATGGTACATGTTTCTGGTTTGCAAAACCTAAGAGATGTGAGGTATTTTAAAGCGAATAAAGAGCTGATCCTTAAATCGGGTAAATTTACAGCAGCTGACTTTGAAGAACGTTTGGTGAATTTAACAATGGCCTATGCATTATCAGAAGAAGTTCAAGATCCAGAAGCAGACCAAATTGATTATGATAAAATGAATGTGGTTTTAAAAGAATTCATTCCTGAAAAAGCTTTTTTTATTACACACTATTTTAAAGCACAATTTGCTCTAGATAATACCAAAACTGAGGAAGCTTTGGCAGAGTTTAATGTGTTAATAGAAAGTACACCCACAAAAATAAGTTTCGACCAGTTGTGTAATGCTTTTATGAATATGGGTCCAAAGTTTGCTGAACAAGGCAAATTAGAACCTTTATTAGTAAAACTAGATGCTGTTAAATTAACTGCCGAAGACGAATCTAAAGCATTTATGAAAGATTTTGTGAAAGCGATAATTTATATCAAAATCAAGGATTTTGATAAGTTCAAAACTAAAGCAAATCAAATGATTGCAGATAAAAACGTGCCTGATAATGTTAAATCTGATTTAAAAATGGCTTTAGAAAGAGTTGGCAAATAACAATTTATTGTTTGCTTAAATTAAAGGCAAAAGCTGTTCTAAAGCCATGCCTCTGCTGCCTTTTAGCAATACTAAACTATTTTTAATTGGGTTATTAATTAAATATTCTTTTGCAGCTTCGGGAGTTGCAAAAAAATCACCATTAAATTGATCTTTAAACTCGTAAAAGTTTTTTCCGATAAAGATGACTTGGTCTATCTGATTTTGTTGAGCTAATTGAGCAACCAGCAAATGTTGTTCGGCAGCTTCTGGACCTAACTCAAACATGTCGCCAATAATTACCGTTTTATGAGTTGAATTTAAAGCCTTTAAGTTATTTAAAGCGGCAGCCATACTACTCGGATTGGCGTTATAAAAATCGCAGATTACGGTATTGTTTTCTGTTTTTGTGAGTTGCGATCTATTGTTAGTTGGAAAATAGTTTGCCAAACCATTATTGATTTTTTCGGCACTAATTTTAAAGAAATCGCCGATGCAAATGGCAGCTAAAATATTCTCAAAATTATATGTTCCAGTTAAGTTGGCCTTAGCCTCGTAAGTTGTCGATTGATTTGCCCATTCAAATTCTATTAATGGATCACTGTGTTTAAGTTTACCACTTATCGTATTTTCTTTTTCTGTACCGTAATAAATCACTTTGTTTAAATCAGCTTTGCTGCTCATTTCTAACAAATAGGGATTATTTCTATTGATAAAAGCAAATCCATGATTCGTTTTAAGGTAGGCAAACAACTCGGCCTTGCCTTTTTTAACCCCTTCAAAACCGCCAAAGCCATCTAAATGCGCCATGCCTACGTTGGTAATTAATCCATGCGTGGGTTGTGCAATTTCGCACAAAAGCTCAATCTCTTTTTGGTGATTGGCCCCCATTTCTATTACCGCAATTTCAACATCGCTCTGCATAGAAAGAATAGACAATGGTACGCCAATATGGTTGTTTAAATTTCCTTTAGTAGCGAAAGTTTTAAATTGTTCAGCAAGTACTGCTCTAATCAACTCTTTGGTAGTGGTTTTTCCATTACTTCCCGTAAGGCCAATTACAGGAATATTTAATTGCTTTCTATGATGCTTGGCTAAATTTTGTAATGCGGTTAAAACATCATCAACTAATAAATAGCGGTCGCTTTTTGCAATTTTAGGATTATCTACAATGGCAAAGGCTGCTCCATCTGCTAAAGCTTGCGCTGCAAAAGTATTGGCATCAAAATTTTCTCCTTTTAGGGCAAAAAACAAACAACCAGTAGTAATTGCTCTTGTGTCAGTGCAAATTATAGGCTGTTTTTTATATATTTCGTAAAGTTGTTCGGTGGTTACCATTGCGCAAAGCGGATAAATTGAATCGTAAAATTACGAATGCAAAGATAAATACAAAATCCTTTTTAGTATCATTGAAAAATATTCAAGTGAAATGAAAAAATACATACTTTCCCTATTTATTGTTGGCTTTTTAACAACTACTGTTTATGCACAAATTCCGTCTCCAGATGAGTTTTTAGGATATTCTTTAGGCAGTAAATTTACGCCACATTATAAAGTGGTAGAATATTTTAAAAAAGTTACCGCTAACGCAAAAAATATTCAACTACAAACTTATGGCAAAACTTATGAGGGAAGAGAGCTTTTATTAGCTGTAATTTCTGATGAGGCCAACATGAATAAGTTGGAGCAAATAAGAAATAGCAATTTAGCTTTAGCAAAAGCCGATAAAAGCGCTCCGAAGATGGCTAATCAGCCAGCTATATTGTGGTTAAGTTATAATGTGCATGGCAACGAAGCAAATTCTACCGAAACCTCTATGAAGGTTTTATATACTTTAGCAAAGGCCGATGATAGCAATACAAAAGCCTGGTTAAAAAATACAATTGTTATCATCGACCCGTGTTTAAATCCGGATGGAAGAGATAGATATGTGGTAAATTACAATCAAGTAAGTGGAAAAGTTCCAAACCCAGATCCAAGCGCTCGCGAACATACTGAGCCTTGGCCAAGTGGTAGACCAAACCATTATTATTACGATTTAAACAGAGATTGGGCATGGCAAACTCAAGTAGAAACACAACAGAGAATTATTGCTTACCACAAATGGATGCCACAAGTGCATGTAGATTTTCATGAGCAAAGTTATAACGAGCCTTATTATTTTGCTCCTGCAGCAGAACCTGTACATCAAGACATTACCGCTTGGCAAAGAGAATTTCAGGTTACTGTAGGCAAAAATAATGCAAAATATTTTGATCAAAATGGATGGCAATATTTTACAAAAGAGCGCTTTGATTTGCTTTATCCTTCTTATGGAGATACTTATCCACTTTACAACGGAGCAATTGGAATGACTTATGAGCAAGGTGGTATACGTGCAGGTTTAGCGGTAGTTACCAATGATGGCGATACACTTACTTTAAAGGATAGAATTGATCATCATTTTACAACTTCTATGGCAACTATAGAAACAGTTGCCACACACGCCGATAAATTGGTAGTAGAGTTTAAAAAATATTTTGAACAAAGCGTGAGTAATCCGCCAGGTAATTATAAAACTTATGTGGTAAAAGCACAAAATATTTCTCGTTTGCGCAAATTGGAAGAACTTTTAAAGAAGAATAACATCGCTTTTAGTTTTGGTGCTGATAAAACTGTAAGCGGATATAATTTTGAGACACAAAAAACAGAAAGCTTTAAAATTGAACGAAATGATTTGGTGCTGAATTTACAGCAACCAAAAGCAGTTTTGGCAAGTGTATTATTTGAGCCGCAAACGGTTGTAACCGATTCAAATACCTATGATATTACCGCTTGGGCATTACCTTATGCTTATGGTTTAAATGCTTATGCCGTTAAGGAAACTATTAATGGTAGTTTTAATGCCCTTGAAGAGAAAAAAGAAGCCGTACCAGTAATTGATAAGCCTTATGCTTGGGTTTTACCATGGAATGCTGTTGCTGATGCTAAAACATTGGTTGCTTTGCAAAATCAAAAGGTTAAGGTTCGCATAGCGGAAGAAGGTTTCACGATTGGTGCAAAGGCTTTTCCTGCCGGATCATTGTTAGTTTATAGAGCTGAAAATGAACGTTTAGTAAAAGATTTCAATCAACTTTTAATAAGCATAGCTAAAGATTACAATACTACATTTTACCCTGTTGCAAGCGGTTTTGTTGATAAAGGAAAGGATTTCGGCTCTTCTGTTTACACTATATTGAGTACACCTAAAATTGGTTTAGTCACTGGTCAAGAAACTTCATCGCAAAGTGTAGGTGAAATATGGCACTTTTTTGAACAAGAATTGAATTACCCAGTTAATATGTTAACTACTCAAAATTTGGCTTATTTAGATATCAATAAAGTCAACACGCTTATTTTACCAGATGGATCATACAATGATAAAGTAGCAGAGCAACTTGTTAGTTGGATTAATTTGGGTGGAAAACTAATATTAATAGAAGATGCTATTGGTGCAATGATTGGTAAAAAGCCATTTGAGATCAAGAAAAAAATCTATCCTAAAGGAGAAGACAAAGAAACAGAAGAGCGTAAATACTCAGAAAAAGACAAGGATGATTTGCAAAATTCAATTCCTGGTGCTATTTATAAAGTGTCATTAGATCAAACTCATCCTCTAGTGGCTGGTTTAGGCAAATTCTATTATACTTTAAAAACAGACGACAAAATTTACGAACCCTTAGAAAATGGATACAATGTAGGAACTTTAAAAGCCGATAGTTATGTTGCAGGTGTTGCTGGAACAAAAGTGAAAAAGAAATTGAGTACAGGTTTATTGTTTGGTGTACAACAATCGGGCAGGGGTACGATTATTTACTTGGGTACTGATGTTTTATTCCGTTCATTTTGGGAAAACGGAAAGCAAATGTTTGCAAATGCATTGTTTTTGGTTAGATAATAATTAAATTTTTATTTTGCAAACATGAATAATTAATGCTATAAATTTTATAGTGTTAAGTTAGAAGTGTAAAAATCAAAATTTTATTGGGTTTAATAAAAATAGGCGTTTTTATTTCGATTTTTATGAAATAAAAGATAAGCTTTATAAACTAAATTGATTATTGCAGTAATAATTAAATTATTTTACATGATTATTGAGTTTATATTAGGTTTATTTTCCGATTCCATTGTCAATGAAGGCTGATTAGGCTTTAAAAAATATTTTCTTGCATAAAAAGGGTGGTATTTAATTTAGAAAACGCTGATTTCTCTTGTTTTTAAGCGTTTATTTTAAAATTATTCAATTTGCTGTGTTAGGTTATTGTTAAAAAATGTTAAATAAAATTTGTGTTACACATCTATTGTAACTACATTTATACTTTACAAAACTAATTAACTAACCTAAATTTTAAATTTTATGAAAAAACTTCTACGAAGTTTGTTCATCTTGTTGTTCGTTGCAACTTCTGCAATGGCACAAGAAAGAACAATTACTGGTACAGTTACCTCTAAAGATGACGGACTTCCGATGCCTGGAGTAAGTGTAAAAGTTAAAGGCACCAAAATAGGTGTCTCTACAGGAGCGGATGGTAAATATACCATTTCAATTCCAGCGAGTGCAACAGAGTTAGAAATCAGCTCAATAGGGTTTGCTGCTCAAACAATCTCAATTGGCTCAAACAGTGTTATAAATACTGCTTTAGTAACCGACTCTCAATCATTGGGGGAGGTTGTAGTAACTGGTTATGGTGCTGTAAGCAAGAGATCATTTGCTGGTGCTACAGCAAGTATATCTACAGGAGATGTTGCAAAACAAACTTATGGATCATTTGACCAAGCGCTACAAGGTGCTGCAACTGGTGTAACTGTTGTAGCAAATGGTGGTCAGCCAGGTCAGCAAGCTGTTGTAAGAATTAGGGGTAATGGCTCAATTAATGGTGTAAACACACCATTGTTCATCTTAGATGGTATTGAAATTTCAGCAGCTGATTTCCAAACAATGAACCAAGCTGATTTTGAAAGCATTGAAGTATTAAAAGATGCTGTTTCTACAGGTATTTATGGCTCAAGGGGTGCAAATGGTGTATTCGTAATTACTTCTAAAAGAGGTAAAGTTGGACAAGTTCAGATCAATTATGATTTGCAAGTAGGACAAAGCACTATGCCAGAAGACCGTTTAATTGTAATGAATAGTGAGCAGAAAATCAATTATGAAGTACAAAGAGGAAATCCTTATGGATGGACTCCTGCGCAACAGGATTCTTTAAAGAGAATAAACTTCAGTTGGAAAGATGCTTTATTTCAAACAGCGCAAACTCAACAGCACCAAATTTCAGCCAATGGTGGTAGTGAAGGAAGTAGATTTTATGCTTCATTATCATATATGGATCAAGAAGGTATTGTTCAAACTACAGGTTTAAAACGTTATATCGCTAGAGCTAACGTGGATAATACAGTTAAGAATTTTAGATTTGGTTTAGGTGTACAAGGTGGTTTCTCAGACAGAAGAAATACTGGTGAAGCAAATACATTTTTAAGTTCTCCGTTAAATGCAATACGTTGGAGTAACCCTTACGAAGTGGATTATTTAGCTGATGGTAGTTTTAACGAGTCGGGTGGTGTAGGTACAGGTCAATTGGGTTCAGGACAACCAAATGGCGCAATGGAGTTGTTTTTAAATTATAACTATAACAAACAATTAAAAGGTATAGCAACAACTTATTTAGAGTATCACTTCCCAACTGTTAAAGGTTTGTTTTTAAGAACTAACTGGGGAATTGATTATACTCAAAATGAAAATGCAACATTTACCGATCCTAAAACATCAACAGGTATCGCTAGACAAGGGATCTTAAATAGAGCGATGGATAGAAACTTCCGTTATACTGGAACAACATCTGCTAATTATAGAAATGTTTTCGGCAAACATGAAGTTAACGGTGGTATTTTCGGTGAGTTAATTAAAAATGATTTTAGATCATTTGGCTTTACTGGATATGGTTTTACTAACGGTTTTACTAATGAAGCTGGTATTACACCTGGTACTGCTACCACTCCAAACTATATTCCAGCTGTTACTGGTAATGGTAACCAATATGGCCTATTGTCGTTATTTGCAACCGCTAACTACGGTTATGATGGTAAATATTTCATCAACTTAGTTGGTAGAAGAGATGGTTCATCAAGATTTGGATTGAACAATAAGTGGGCTAACTTTGGTTCAGTAGGTTTAGTTTGGTTAGCTAGCGAAGAGGATTTTATCAAAAAATTCACTTTTATTAATAACCTTAAGTTTAGAGCTAGTTACGGTTCTACTGGTAATAACGGAGCTGCTCTTTATCCAATACCACAATTTGCTCGTACAGCTTATGCTGGTGCTGGCGCTTGGTCTCCAAATGTTCCAGGAAATCCACTTTTATCTTGGGAGGTTAATACCACTACAAATATTGGATTAGATTTCGCAGTGCTTAAAAACAGATTAAATGGTACAATCGAATGGTATAACAGAAATACTTCAGATCAGTTTTATAACCTGCCAGTAGATCCATCTGCAGGTGGTTTTACATCTATCCAAAGTAATTTTGGTACTCTTAGAAACAGAGGTGTTGAAGTTGCCTTAAATGGTGATCTGGTAAGATCTTCTTCAGTAACTTGGAATTTGGGAGCAAATATATCTTATAATAGAAATGAAATTACTTCATTGCCACAAAACGATGTGATTAGTGGAGTAACAATTCTTTCTGAGGGAAGTCCTGTAAATACGCTTTTCTTAGTTCCTTATGCTGGTGTTGATCCTGTAACAGGAAACGCACAATACAGAAAATTAGACGGAACAATAACTCAGGCTTTTAGTGTTGCGGATAAAATTAAATATGGTACTTCTGATGCGCCTTGGTTTGGTGGATTATCAACAAGAGTTGAATATAAAGGATTTGATTTAAGTGCTCAAGTTAACTTTTTCTTAAATAGAGAAATGTATAATAATGATTTGAATAACATTTTAAATCCAACGTATTATTTCGATAATATGCATATTTCTATGTTAAACGAATGGACTACTACAAATAGAAATACGGATGTTCCAAGACCTGGAAATGCTTATCAACCACAAACATCAAGATTAATAGATGATGCTAGTTTTTGGAGGTTACGTAACGTTACTTTGGGATATAACTTTAGGCCAGCATTGTTAAAAAGTATAAAAATTAGATCTGCTAGAGTTTTTGTTCAAGGACAGAACCTTTGGACATCAACAGATTTCAGAGGGTTTGACCCAGAAGCAACAGGTACTTCTTTAACAGGTGCACAATATCCATCTTTAGTGCAAGCTACATTTGGTTTAAACATTGGGTTTTAATATTTAACACGAAGAAAATTATGATAAATAAAATATTTAAACGTACATCAGCGTTAATTTTAGTGGCTGTATTTACGTTACAAAGTTGTCAAGATGACTTTGTAAATCTTGAGCCAGAATTTGCCCTTGATGCAGTTAACAATCCATCAAGCATTGAACAAGTTGAGCAGGTACTTGACGGAGCCTATGCAAATTTTAGAGCAGGTGATTATTATGGTTCAAATAGTGGAACTGGAGGCGGAGCGGCAATTATGCCAGACGTATTAAGTGACAACCTATACGAAACAATTCAAACTTTAGCTAACTCGAGAGACATGGCTAACTTACAGTTTCAACAAAATACTGCGCAGATCACTAACATCTATAATGCAATGTATAAAGTGGTTTCTGTAGCAAACATTGTTTTAAGAGATATCGATAAGTTTACAACGCCAGCAAATCAAAAAAGAGCAAATAGAATCAAAGGTCAAGCTCATGCCATTAGAGCTCTTGCTCATTTCGATCTATTTAAATATTTTGCTGAAAGTTACGATAGAAATAGCACTACAGCATTAGCATTGTTTTATAGTAAATCTTTCGAAGTTACTACCGCTGCTAAACCAGCTAGAGTTTCTAACAAAGTATATTACGATGAATTGTTTGCAGATATCAGTGCGGCTCAGACACTTTTAGCGGATGTAGATAGAAACGTTAATCAAGGGTTTGCATTAACAAAACCAAAAATTGGTTTATCGGCAGTACATTTATTAAAAGCTAGAGTTTCTTTATATGCAGGCCTATATGCTGATGCAATAACAGCAGCAACAGCAGGTATTGCTTTAGCACCAGCTTTAGTTACTAATCAGGCTACCTTTACTGGTATGTATACCGAGGCAGCTACAGGAGAAATAATCTGGAATGTACAGTTCGATGCTGGACAAAGTGGACCAACTTTTCTTGCCTTTTTTGCAACAAATAATAGAAGTTATTTCAGGCCGGCTTTAGAAATTGCTACAGTTTCTGGTACTGCTGGTTTAATTCGTAATACAGATATTAGATATAGTGCTTATTTTGCAAACGTTTCACCTACTACCGAAGTGCCACAAGCCTTAGCTTTAACAAAATACAGAGGAAAAGGTGGAGTTTCTAATGGTAATGCCAGTTTTGTTGCCATGAAAACAGCAGAGCTATATTTAATTCGTGCAGAAGCTTATGCTAAAGGATCTCCAGCTCAAGAAGGATTAGCAATGACTGATTTAAATGCAGTTAGAACAGCTAGGATTGCAGGCTATGTTAACGAAAGTTTAACTGGTGCTACTTTAATTGATGCAATTGCGAATGAAAGAAGAAGAGAATTTGTTGGTGAAGGCCATCGTTTTTTCGATTTGAAACGTACTACGAGAACTTTAACAAGAGGAAGTACTTGTGGAATTGCATCTCAAAGTCCAATTACGAAATGTTCATTAGCACCAACAGCTAGAGAATGGACATTCCCAATTACAGAAACATTAAGGAATGCAAATTCTAACTTGGTACAAAATCCAAGTTGGAATTAAAATAATCAATTAAAGGGGAGCAAAGTTTGCTCCCCTTTTTTTATATTGTATAAAATTTTATTATGAAAAGGATAATCCTAACACTCACGCTGCTAATATGTTTCTTCTATTTAAATGCTCAACAAGGTTTTCAATCTTATGCAGACGGCTCACCTGCCACTTTAATAAAAAAAACTGATGTTGAAGGAACTGAACTGCTTTATGAAAATTGGCTGCCTGCTACAATAAAATCTTCAAATGGTAAAGAATATACAAATGTTATGGTTAAATATAATTTGTTAGAAGATGTGCCTTATTTCTTAGGTAAAGGGGATGTAACGATGATTTTTTCATCTCCAATTAAAGAATTTGTGATTGAAGATAAAGTTGGGGCCAAGAAAAGGATTTTTAGAGCAGGTTTTCCAAGCTATAATCAATTTACAACTTCAACCTTTTTTGAAGTGTTGGTAGATGGGAAGATAAAACTACTTAAAAAACAAGGTAAACGAATAACTGAGGCTAGAGCCTACAATTCTGCAACTACAGTTAAAAGTATTATAGATGATGTAAGTTATTATCTACACGAAAACAATCAACTAATTGCTATAAAACGCGATAAAAAATTCTTTTTGTCACGACCAAAAATCACAGAAGCTACCTTGACTATCCTAAATGATAAAAAAGTCAATTTTAGAGATCAAGATACTTTAATCGAAATAGTGAAGACTTTTAATTAAAACGCCTAAACTTAAGTTTTTTGCAATAATTAATACTTATGTTATCAGAATTGATAACATGACTCGTTCCTTTTTGGTTAATAAGCGGTTCAGCTTATAGAGAGAGATAAGAAGTTCTTTCAATCTATTAATGGTTATAACTCTATGACAAAATAATCTTCAATAACAAACAAATAATCTTAAAAATAAAGCAGATTTAAAACCAAGAGTTAAAACTTTTAACTAATAATAGAAACTGCTATTGCAATGCCAATATTTGTAATATTTTTGTTAATTATATGTTAAAATAATTTGCGGTTGTGTTTCAATAACCATATATTTAATATTTAATTAACTAAAAACTAAACTAAAATTCTAAAATTTATGAAAAAACTTCTACAAAGTTTGTTCATTTTGCTATTTGTGGCTTCTGCGGCAATGGCGCAAAACAGAACAATTACTGGTACTGTAACATCAAAGGATGATGGCTTACCAATACCCGGAGTTAGTGTAAGGGTTAAAGGAACAAACATTGGTACTTCTACAGGTGCAAATGGTAAGTTCTCATTTATTGGGCCTGGTAATTTAAATTCAATTGAATTTAGCTCTATTGGGTTTATCTCGTTAACTGTGTCCGTAGGATCCAGTAATGTAGTTAATGCTGCATTGGTATCTGACTCAAAAGCATTAGGTGAAATTGTAGTAACAGGATATGGTACTGTAAGTAAAAAAGACAATACCGCTTCTGTATCTCGGATTTCTGGCAGTTCTGTTACGGATGTCGCTATCCCTTCTTTTGATAGAGCTTTAGCTGGTAAAGCTACTGGTGTACAGGTAATTACTCCCTCTGGTTTATTAGGGCAAGCTCCTCAAATCAGAATTCGTGGTATCAATTCAATTAGCTCTGGTACATCTCCTTTATTTGTTATTGATGGTGTTCCTTCATTAAGCGGAAACGTTGGAGGTTTTACAAGCGCTAATGCTCTAGCAGATATTAACCCAAATGACATCGAGTCTATAGATATTTTAAAAGACGGAGCTGCAACAGCGGTTTATGGCTCTAGAGCTGCAAATGGCGTGGTTTTAATTACCACCAAAAGAGGTAAAAATGGTGCTCAATTTAGTTATGATGGTTATGCAGCAGTTGCAAATGTTTCTAAAAGATTTGATTTGTTAAATGCAGATCAATTTATAGAAATTGCTAACGAGAGATATCGTAATGCAGGTGTAACTGTAGTTAATGCTGTGCCAACTCCAAATGGAAGTGGTGGTTTTGTAGATACAGACTGGCAAGATGTAGTATTTAGACAGGCATTGCAACAAAATCATGCACTATCAGCTTCTGGAGGTACAGACAAAACTAAGTATTATTTTTCTTTGGGTTACTCAGATCAAAAAGGTGCAATTGTTGCAAACTCATTAGAGCGTTATTCTCTTCGAGCAAATCTGGATCAAAAAATTAATAAAACGTTTACTTTTGGTATTACATCAGGTTTTACTTATCAGAATAACTTAGGGCCAACGTCTGCTTCAAATGCCCTATCAGGAAATATTTTTGCTGCAACTAGAATGCTGCCAAACGTTCCTGTTTACAACCCTGCAGATCCAACAGGTTATAATATTGCTCCAGATAGAAGGTCATTAGGTTCAGGTTCAAATCTAATTACGATTTCAGATAATATTCCAAATATTTTATTTGTACTAGAACAAAACCCTAGAAAATCTCAAACTTATAGAGTTTTAGGAAATACATACTTAGAGGCTAATATTATTTCTGGGCTTAAATTTAAAACACAATTGGGATTAGACGCTTCTTTTGTTGATGATTTCTCTTATACAGATCCACGTGCTGGTGATGGTCTAAGTGCAAATGGAAATATGTCTCAAGCGTATTCACCGTTTATGAGATGGAACTGGCAAAATATTTTGACTTATACTAAGTCTTTTAATTCTACACATAATATTGATGTAACTCTGGTGTCTGAATTTCAAAAAGATAAAAGTTCATTTTATCAAGCGTCAATATCAAATATTTCAGATATTTTCTTTAATCAGAACATCACTTCAAATACATTTGTTACACCTAACGTATCTGGTGGTTTAACTTATGGTGGTATCGAATCGTATTTAGCTAGAGCGAGTTATAACTACAAAAGCAAATATTATTTAGGAGCGTCAATTAGACGTGATGCTTTATCTGCATTACCTGAAGCAAATCGTATTGGTTATTTCCCTGGTGTATCTGCAGCATGGAGAATTTCTGAAGAAGATTTCTTTAAAAATTCAAGTTCATTAAAATTCATTAATGAATTAAAGCTAAGAGGATCATTTGCTGAAGTTGGTAACACAAGTATTGGTTCATTCCCTTATTTAGGTACTTATGCAGCAGCAGCTTATGGTAACCAAAGTGGTATTGGATTTAACCAAACGGGTAATCCAGATTTGAAGTGGGAATCGCAAAAATCGTATGATATTGGTATAGATATGTCAATGTTCAATAATAGAGTTAACGTTGTAGCTGCTTATTGGAAAAAAGATAATATAGATGCTATATTAAGTGCGCCAACACCTCCTTCGGTTGGTATTCCGGGTAACTCAATTAGCAGAAATATTGGAAGTATAACCAATAATGGTTTAGAGTTTGCAATTAATGCTGATGTGCTTTCTTCAAATAAATTGCAATGGAATACGTCATTAAATTTCTCTACTCAAAATAATAAAGTTTTAGCTCTTGTAAATAATCAGGATATAGCTGGAGCATTTAATATCATTAGAGTTGGCGAGTCTATAAATGCAATTTATGGTTATCAATATATGGGCGTAAATATGGCTAATGGTAATCCAATTTATCAAAAAGCTAATGGAGCTTTAATTCAAGGTAATATTACTACTCAATCTTATGTGGGTTACGATCCTGCTAATCCATCTGTTTTAGGTGCAGCAGCTACATTAGCTGCAGCAGATAGAAAGATTTTGGGTAACAGTTTGCCTAAATGGTTCGGTGGATTTAACAACACTTTAACCTATGATAATTTTGATTTAAATGTGTTCTTTCGCTTTCAAGGCGGTAACTATATAATGAACCGCACAAGACAAGATTTGTTGAACATGAACTTTGTAAACAACTCTACTGAAGTTTTAGGTAGATGGAAAAGCCCTTCAGAGCCAGGAGATGGTCAAACGCCAAAACTATGGGCTGCAAGAGGGACTTTTGTTAATTTACAAGATCAAGCGTCAACAAGATTTGTAGAAAAGGGAGATTTCTTAAGATTAGATAACTTGGCATTAGGTTATAAATTGCCTTCTAATGTATTATCTAAGGTAGGAATTAGTAAATTAAGAGTTTATGCTTCAGTTCAAAATGTATTTGTAGTTACTGGTTATTCTGGATTAGACCCAGAAACAAATACAAGTGGTGCTGGGGTAGATTTTAATGGTAATCCGCAGTTAAGAACTTTTACTTTCGGTCTTAACTTAGGGTTTTAGTGTTCATTATTAAAAAAAGAATAGAATGAAAAAAATATTAAATATAGGTAAATTATCAGTAACCACTGCAATTATAGGAGCTATGCTTACAGCTTCGTCTTGTAAAGATGTTACTGATTTACAGCCAAATAACAGTTTCTCTGAAGAAAGCGCATTTAGTTCCCCAGCAAGGGTAGCTTTGGCAATAACGGGTGTTTATAGTGCGGCACAAGCTGGGCCCTATACAGATGGATCAAATAGAGGGTATCCTTTTGGTGCTGCAAACACGCTACAGCAGGATGCAAGAGGTGAAGACATGATTGCTGTTCCATCATTTTTTGGGATCACTTATGGTAACACTTATGGTATTACCACAGCAAACAATCAAGGTATGTGGGAAACACTTTATAACATGATTAATAGAGGCAATGTAGTAATTGAAGGAGTGAAAAAAGCCGCTACTGATGGAACAATACCAGGGCCATTGGCTTTGCAATATGAAGGTGAGATTAGATTTTTAAGAGCCATGGCTCATCATGAATTGTTGGTTCATTTTGCTAGGCCATATTCGCACAGTGCTGGAGCAACTCACTTAGGAGTTCCATATAGAACAGTAGCTGCAAGCTCTCCTGCTGGAGTAGATGCAAATCTTAGTCAAGCGAGAAATACGGTAAAGGATTGTTATGATAAAATGTTAGAAGATTTAAATTTTGCTGAGGCTAATCTTCCGGCTACTTACACTGGTAGTACCTTAAAAGTATCAAGAGCTACTAAAGGTGCGGCCATAGCTTTAAAGACAAGAATTAACTTGCATAAAGGAGATTGGCCAGCTGTAATTGCAGAAGGTGCTAAAATCATTTCTGCAGCAGCTCCATATACAAGTCCGATAGGTGGATATGCATTAACTGCAACTCCTGCAGGTCCTTTTGTTACTGCAAGCAATTTCTCTAATACAGAATCTATTTTTTCTATTGAGAATTCTACAACTAGAAATTCAGGTACCAATGGGGCTATCTCTACTATGTATACTAATACTCCAGGTAGAGCTTTAATGGCAGTTTCTCCAATTATTTATAATGCATCTTTTTGGTTGCCTGCAGATTTACGTAGATCTTCTTTAACAGTAGTTAACTCAACTAAAGGAGTTTTTTCAACTAAATATCCTGACTTTACAACATGGACTGATGCAAACCCTATTATTCGCTATGCAGAAGTTTTACTAAATGTTGCAGAGGCAAATGCTAGACAAACAGCGTTAAGCCCACAGGCTTTAGCCTTATTAAATGCGGTTAGAAATAGAGCTGTAACTAACGTAGCAGATCGTTATACAATTACAAATTTTACTACTGCTAATAGTTTAACACTAGCAATTTTAAACGAGAGAAGAATAGAGTTTCTAGCAGAAGGACACAGATGGAGTGATATTCATCGGTTAGCGAATGACGTTAATTTCTCTACGGGTGGTGTGCCAGCTAAAATTGATTGGGCAGGAATTACTGCTTCAGCGTGGAACGCCTCTGTACCTTTTACAGGGCCAAGAGCGATAACGGCAGTGCCTTATAGTGATTTTAAATTTGTTTGGCCTTTTCCAGTTACTGAAACAAATACAAACCCAACATTAAAAGACCAACAAAATCCAGGTTGGTAACAATAGATTAATTAATAGAGGAAGTGTGTAATGCACTTCCTCTATTTACTTTTAAAAGGATTATGAAAAACAAATTATTAAACAGCTTCTTGCTTTTTTTAGCAATAAACGCTATATCTATAAATTTAAGTAAGGCTCAATATGAATTTATACCTGATCAAACTACTGGCAAGCCTCTTACCACTGCACGGTATGAAAATGTGACCGGAACTCCCTATTTAGTTGATGCTTGGCTAAATGGAGAAGTTAAGTTGGCAAATGGAAGTATAGTTAAGCCAAAAGCAATTAAATATGATGCTGTTACAGACAAATTATTGTTTCAACAAGATGGTAAAATATTTGAGTTCTTTCCCAGGGTAGCTGTATTTAAATTGTTTGCTCCAAATCAAACAAGAACATTTTTAATAAATGATAAGAACGATCAGTATTTTGAACTTTTAACGGATGGTGACATTAAGTTATTAAAGAAAACAAAAAAAGTTGTTTTAGAGCGTAAAGGCTATAATTCGGCTACGGTTGAAAAAGTTATAGATGAAAACATCAAATATTTTATTTTAGTTAACGATAAACAATCTGAGGTAAAATTGAATAAAAAAGCACTCGCAAAGCTTTTGCCTAACTATAAATCGCAGATTGATGAATATACGATATCACAAGGCACTGAAGAGAATGATTATATCAATCTAATAAAGTCATTAGAATAAAGCTTATTGTACTATTTAATGCTGACCTGATGCCCTACTTCCTATCCACACTATATTTACCAGGCCCAATAAAAATCAACCCTAAAAACACAATACCTAATTCAATTGCATGAGAGGCGCCATTAATACCATCGCCTTTGGCAAAGTGAACTAATGCAGCAATAATCATGGTGCAAACTAACATCATGTTAACAGGTCTAAAAAATAAACCTAAGATCAGTAAAAAGCCACCTAAACCTTCGCTTATGGCGGCTAAAAACCCCCAAATCGTTGGCAAAAAATCTATGCCCACAACTTTCATACTGCCACCTAATCCTTCCCATCCGCTTGGGCCACCCATAATTTTAGGCAGACCATGCACCATCATCATGATACCTAAACCAACTCTTAAAATTAATAATCCCGTATTACGGTATTTGCCTAAACTTTCAAAAACTGCCATTGTTATAAATATTTAAAATCAACTTTTTTTGTATCAACAGTTAAATTTACGGTTTTTCCTAAAACCATAGCACGGTTATCATCAATATGTCCTGTTGGGAAGTTAAAACATACTGGGTAATCATATTCTTTTACCAAATCCCAAATAATTTCTTCAGGCGTTTGCCCAAATGGGATTTTTTCTTCTGATATTTCATTAAAAGCGCCAATAATCAATCCCTTTAAGTTAGCTAATTTTCCAGCTCTTTTAAGCAAGCGAATCATCCGATCTATCGAATATTCATGCTCGCCAACATCTTCTAAAAATAAGATTTTATCGGTATAATCCATTTCCGATTTAGAACCTTCTACAGCAATTAACAAGCTCAAATTTCCACCAATTAAAATTCCTTCGGCTTTGCCAATACGGTTGGTAAATTCGCTCTTGTAAGTATATTCAACTTGTTCGCCAAATAGAATTTTTCTCAAACTTTCTAATGCTTCTGGCGTACTTTCATCAAAAGTATAAGGCATTTGCCCATGGATACTCTGGGTTTGTAAAGCTGCAAAGGTGTGCGATAATAAAATCGTTATATCACTAAATCCAATGAGCCATTTTGGATTTTTGTTAAATGCAGTAAAATCCAGTTCATCTATAATTCTAATGGTTCCATATCCACCTCTGCCAGCAATAATGGCTTTAATGCTTTTATCGTCCAAAAATTGTTGTAAATCATCCGCTCGTTCTCTGTCTAAACCAGCAAATTGATGGTAAGAACCTTTAACAGTTTTCCCAATTACCACTTCTAAGCCCCAACTTTGTAAAATCGCAATTCCAACATCAATGCTTTTTGGTAATTTTTTGGCCGGACAAACAATTGCAATTTTGTCGCCTTTTTTTAAATGCGCTGGCTGTTTAATCATTTTTAAAAAACTTATCTTTGCCAAAATAAAAAAATAGTTTTGGATAACAGTAAAATAAAAAGATATACCGTAACGGCAGCATTGCCTTACACCAATGGTCCGGTGCATATTGGTCATTTGGCAGGGGTTTATTTGCCTGCAGATACCTATGTGCGTTACCTTCGCTCTAATAAAAGAGATGTTAAATTTATTTGTGGATCTGATGAAAACGGTGTTCCAATAACCTTAAAAGCAAAAAAAGAAGGCATTACTCCGCAAGAAGTAGTGGATAAATATCATAAAATTATTGGCGATTCTTTTAAAGAATTTGGTGTTTCTTTCGATATCTACCACCGCACTTCATCGTTAACACATCATCAAACCGCATCAGCTTTTTTTAAAAAATTGTATGACAATGGTGTTTTTACGGAAGAAATTACTGAACAATATTACGATGAAAAAGCGCAAACTTTTTTAGCAGACAGGTACATAACGGGTACTTGTCCGAAATGTGGAAATGAAAATGCTTATGGGGACCAATGCGAAAGCTGCGGAAGTACGTTAAATGCAACAGATTTAATCAATCCGAAATCTACCTTATCTGGCGAGCCGCCAATTAGAAAAGAAACTAAAAACTGGTTTTTGCCATTAGATAAATACGAAGATAAGTTACGTGCATACATCGAAGGTCATAAAGAATGGCGACCAAATGTTTACGGCCAATGCCAAAGTTGGTTAAATGCTGGTTTGCAGCCAAGGGCGATGACAAGAGATTTAGATTGGGGCGTTAAAGTGCCAATTAAAGGTGCTGATGGAAAAGTTTTGTATGTTTGGTTTGATGCGCCAATTGGCTATATTTCTGCTACCAAAGAACTTTGCAATTACGCAACTTTAGATGTTTGGAATCCTAAGGCAGAAGAATACTATATCGATCCGGCAGAAGATGACAAATGTAGCTTTGAAGAATATTGGAAAGACGACAGTACCAAGCTAGTTCACTTTATTGGTAAAGACAATATTGTTTTTCATTGTATTATTTTTCCAGCAATGCTGATGGCGCACGGCGATTATATTTTAGCCGATAATGTGCCAGCAAACGAATTTTTGAACCTCGAAGGGCAAAAAATATCAACCTCAAAAAATTGGGCAGTTTGGTTAAATGAATATTTGTTAGAGTTTCCTGATCAGCAGGATGTGTTGCGTTATGTTTTAACCGCTACAGCTCCAGAAACTAAGGATAATGATTTTACTTGGAAAGATTTTCAAGCACGTAATAACAATGAGTTGGTAGCTGTTTTTGGTAATTTCATTAATCGCGTAACCGTACTTACCCACAAATATTTTGATGGTAAAGTGCCAATGTTAATGGAAATTACCGAGCAAGACCAAGCCGTAATTGATGAGTTGGCGAGCTACCCTGCTAAAATTAGCGCTTCGATAGAAAATTACAGGTTTAGAGAAGCATTAGGCGAAGTGATGAATGTTGCTCGTTTAGGTAACAAATATTTAGCAGATACCGAACCTTGGAAAGTAATTAAAACTGATGAAGATAGGGTAAGAACTATTTTGCATATCTCCTTACAAATTGCTGCCAATTTAGAGATTTTGATAGAGCCATTTTTACCATTCACGGCAGATAAATTAATGAGAATGCTAAATTATGGTGGTCATAAATGGGAAGATGCAGGTACATTAAATTTATTAGCTCGTGGCCATCAATTAAATGAACCAACACTTTTATTTGCAAAAATTGAAGATGAGCAAGTACAGGCACAAATTGATAAACTAAATAATAGCAAAGCTGAAAATATTCAGGCAAATGCAAAAGCTGTTCCGGCCAAAGAAAATATTCAATTTGATGATTTTGGCGCAATGGATATTCGCGTAGCTACTATTATTGCAGCAGAAAAAGTAGAAAAAACTAAAAAACTATTAAAGCTTACCGTAAACACAGGTTTAGATGAAAGAACGGTGGTTTCTGGCATTGCCGAATTTTACAAACCAGAAGATATTATTGGCCAGCAAGTTAGTTTATTGGTTAATTTGGCACCAAGAGAAATTAAGGGCATTGTTTCGCAAGGCATGATTTTAATGGCAGAAGATTCGGAAGGTAAATTAACTTTTGTACAACCTGCTATAAAATTTGAGAATGGAAGTGTGGTAAGATAAACCTACCTTGCAGTTTTAATCAAATAATTATCAGGATTTGTAATTTACCTTTATAGATTATCTATTAAGTGATTGTTTTTAGATAACATATAAAAAAGGGATTAAAATTATTTAAATGTTTTATGCAACATGATTGTAACGATGTAAGCATGTAAACTAAACTCTACAAAAAAACTGTTACAACAACAAAAAAATATGATGACACAAATTAATCTATATTATCCACTTTGGAAGAGATACTTACCTGTATTGGCTATCCAAATGAAAAAAGCAATTACTGAAGAGCAAGAAATTAATTTTACAAAATCAGATTTGCACAATTTAGGTAATAGAAATAAGGCTGATTATTCCTTTAGCTTAGAGCTAGAAAATGGTAAAGTAAAAAATAATATTTCGGGATCTGCTGTAGCCAGAGATTTATACGATGTATTATTAACCAGTCCGAAAATAAAAGAATTGTTGCAAGACAATCATTTTAAATTTAGTTTGGGTAAAGCTTATGTTTTAAAAATTACTTCTTTAAAAGCATAAAAGAAATATACACGGTTTAAACTAAAAAGGTGATTTTCGATATGAAAATCACCTTTTTTTTAGCTGAACAATTTATTTAATTGTTTTATACTTAGATAAAGCATACTTATTTAGTATATAATAGCTAGATAACTGCAATTCTCTTTTATAATTTAAAGGGTAATTTCCGCCAGAGGTATAAAACTCTGCACTATCTCTATCTATTTTTATGTGCCAAACTTTACCAAGTGAAAATTTTGTAAGTGTATCTGGGCGAGTTATTCTTTTTTGGTTTGTTACTTTGAAAGTGTCTAAGGCAATAATTGGGGTGTTCCCAATTTTCTGATCGCAATAAATAGCTTGATAACGTTCGCCTGTCCAATACATACATTGTTTAGGAGGTTGAGTAGTAATTCCTGCTAACGTAGCTCCCGCTACTAAAATTGTTGCAATAGTAATATTTCTCGTTTTCTTTGTTGAGAAGAATTGGGCTGTTTTATTTAACTTATCTGAGCTTTTTGGATTTTCTCTTTTAATATTTTTCCATGCGCTAAAAGGACGTAATTCAAAATCAATTAGCCAAGCTAATAGCTCAATGTTTCTATCGTCAGTATCATTCGTTTTTTCTTGCAAAAAGTTTATGAGAGGTTTAAATTTATCTATGTCAACGGATCGGATACTTTGACTATAATCGTCTCCCTTACTTGGCAGATCAAAAAAAGCTCTTAAAATTGCTTCATCTTCTTTTATTGGTCTTTCAAAATAAACCTTCAAGCATTCGTCTCTTAGCTTAGCGGGTTTAGGATTTGATAAATTAGGCGAAAAACCACTGCCTACTGCTTTTTTTTGGTAATCAAGAATTACCTCTTTTTTATAATTTTTAAACATTTCGAGAGAATTAATGCTGCAAAACTAAGCCAAATTTCTGGATTGTTAGTTCATTTTTAGAATTCTATCAGAATTATCAGAACGCTATCGGAATCATCGGAATTCCTTACTTTAAAGCTCTTTCAGCCCCCACCTTTGTATCAGCAAACAGCAAATGCATTCAATTAAAATGCAGGAATTGATTGCTAAGAGTGAATATCGTGGTAACTGATTACCGAACGGGAAGCAGTGATTTGCTTACCACGATTGAAGCTCAAAAAACTTCCCAAAAATTTCAGAAGGCCTTCTGATTTACAAATGTAGTGAACCTCACGGCGGTCGTGTGGAGCTACGCAGTATTTCATTATCTAAAATTTTTGAATCATGTTTTTACCATATTTTATAGCACTTTTTTTAGGCTTGGTGTCTCCAAGCGAAACCTCAAATTATCAAACTAATACTGAAATGGTTAGTACAAGCAACAATGACCCTGGCGAAACTATTCCAGGTGATGATGATGGTACAGGGGATACTGGAGGCGGAACAGGTGGCGGAAGCACTGGTGGTGGCGTTGGTGGTGGTAGTACAGCAGGAGAAAATGGACATGTTCCTCCTCCAAATCCATAATAATATATTGTATAAAATAGGTGATCCAATCACCTATTTTAACTTAAACCTTATTTTGTATCATTTTTTAAACAAATAATTCGTTTGTTTTATTTTTCTATTTTTGGGTCAAATCCCATATTGTGAAAAATTTAAGTTTTGTACTACTCTCTTGCGTTTTATGGTTAGCTTCCTGTACTACCACAGACACTAAAGATGTAAAAATAAACAATGTACTATTTGATCAAGCGATCAAATTTCGCAATGCAAATCAATACGATAGTGCCTTTTCATATTTCAGTAAAGCAAAAGATTTTTATTTGCAAGGAAATGATAGTTTAGGAGTAGGAAAATCATATGGTAATATGGCATATATTCTACTTAATAATAACGATTATTTAGGAACCCAAGAGCTGTCTCTAACAGCAATTACATATTTAGATAGCAAAAAAATAGATCATCATAAAAATCTTCATTTCAATTTTTATAATCTTGGTATTGCCTCAGAGCATTTGGCCAATTATGATGGTGCGATTTCGTTTTACATAAAAGCACAAAAATATGTAAAGGATAGTCAAAATCTATACATCTTAAAAAATGGTATAGCAAATGCTTATAGAAGGAAAAATGATTACAATAAATCACTATCAATTTATAATGAAATTTTAAAGCAAAACATTGATACCATTGAATACGCAAGAGTTTTATCAAACCTCGCTTATACAAAATGGTTACAAAATTCTAATTATCGGGCTACGCCAGATTTATTAAACGCCCTAAAAATTAGAAAAAATAAAAGTGACATAGTAGGGTTAAATGCCAGTTATTCGCACCTTTCAGATTATTACGCTAATAAAAACCCCGATTCATCAGTATATTTTGCTTCAAAAATGTATCAAATCGCTATAGGTACTCAAAACCCATATAGTCAGATCCAAGCACTACAAAAATTAATTAAATCAAGTACAGCTATTCAAGCAAAAGCATACTTTTTAAGGTATCAAGATTTAGTGGATAGTGTGCAAATTGCTAATAATGCATCAAAATATCAATTTGCAATTATCCGCTTTGAGGCAGAAAAAAGTAAAGCAGAAAATTTGTTACTCCAAAAAGAAAATACAGACAAAAAATATCAGATAGTTAAAAGAGAAATCATGCTAATTTTTGTAATTTTTATATTGGTTGCTGGCGCCATAATCGCAAAAATTTGGTATAAAAAAAGGCAACAAAAAGTAGCATTAGAAACCAAAAATGCCATTCGAGAAAATCAACTGAAAACGTCGAAAAAGGTACACGATGTAGTAGCAAATGGATTATATCGGGTAATGACAGAAATAGATAATCAGGATCAAATAGACAGAGAAGCTATTGTAGATCGATTGGATGATATGTATCAAAAATCAAGAGATATATCTTACGAAGTGGAAGATTTAATCCCTAAAAAATTAAATTTTAGTGAGCATATAAAGTCTTTATTAAATTCATTTATAACCCAACATACAAGCATAATTATTAAAGGAAATTCAACCGATTTTTGGTCTATGATTTCTCCTAAAACCACGTATGAAATAGAACATATTTTACAGGAGTTAATGGTAAATATGAAAAAGCATAGTAAAGCAACGCAAGTTGATGTTTCATTTAAAAGTGTGGATAATGTTATAACTATCAGTTATTTAGATAACGGAATAGGCATACAAGGAGAGCCTAAATATCAAAATGGACTTACAAATACGGGAAACCGTATAAAACATTTGAATGGGGAAATTACCTTTGATACACAATTAGAAAAAGGATTACGAATTTCAATCTCTTTTCCTGTTGCCTAACTACCTTTTATTATGTTTAAAAAAGTATTAATTGCAGAAGATCATGAGAGTGTGAGTATTTCTGTGCAGAAAACATTAACTGAGCTTGGTATTGTTTACGACAATTCTAACTATGTATACTATTGCGATGACGCAATTAATCGCATTAAAAAAGCAATAAATGATAAAAATCCGTATGAATTACTAATCACCGATCTTTCGTTTGAAGATGATACACCACAATTGATAAAAAGTGGTGTAGAGCTTATTAAAGCGATTAAATTAATACAACCCACAATAAAAATCTTAGTATTTTCTATAGAAAATAGATTAGAAATTGCGAAAGCTTTAATTAAAGATTTAGACATTGATGCCTTTGTGCCAAAAGCTAGGCATGATGCTAAAGACATGAAATTGGCGATTGAATCTATCTTAAAAAATAATAAATACCTTTCGCCAAATTTAAAGCAAACTTCAAGCGTAGAAAACCCACATCAGTTTAGCAATTACGATAAAACCATTATCTCTTTATTAGCTAACGGAATGCCGCAAAAAGATATTCCGTTTTATTTAGAAAAAAATAACATCAAACCATCAGGCTTAAGCAGTATCGAAAAGCGATTAAGCCATATAAAAGAAGTACAGGGCTTTACAAAAAACGAACAATTAATTGTTTTTTGTAAAGATGGCGGCATCATTTAACATTCATATTTCTTATTTGGTAAAGCAAAAGTACAGCTACGATGAATGTTAGTCGGGCTGTACGCTACCTTGCCTGCTGGCAGGAATCTTTTACCCCTAAATTTCCTAAAAGGGACTTTAAGTAAAAAGGATACCGCTTCCATCCCGTTTATTGAACAAGCTCTACTGCAAATCACCAAATTTTTAAAATAATTCTTCGCTTTACGGTTTCCCGTAAGGAATGTTCTTTTAGCGTATTTACATTTGATATCATCTCTATATCAATGTAATTATGCCCAATTTCTACCTCAACAGTCAAGCTCAAGCCAACGGAGATCATGAAGTACACAAAGAAAACTGTACGTTTTTGCCTTTAATTAAAAACAGAATTTTATTAGGCGATTTTAATTTTTGTAGCGATGCAATTACCGTTGCCAAACAAAAGTACCAAATCTCGAAACTTACAGGCTGCTACTTTTGTGCAAAAGGTTGCCATAGCAGATAAAATACTATTTACGCTCAGATAAATGATGGGGGTTGTTTCTGGTGTAGGGCTAGAGCAACCGCCACATTTTGAAAGGAAGATTTTAAAAATTAAAATATAACATGGAACTAAAATTAAAACTCGAGCAGCTGCATCAGCGTGTAAGTGGATTAAAAGATCAAATTAACACCGAAGAAGCAACCAAAAATGCATTTGTAATGCCTTTTATACAAATTTTAGGTTATGATATTTTTAATCCAACAGAAGTAATTCCAGAGCATATTTGTGATATAGGAACCAAAAAAGGTGAAAAGATTGATTATGTAATTAAAAAAAATGACGAGCCCATCCTCATTTTCGAATGCAAGCATTGGAAAGAAAATGCAGATGCGCATAATTCTCAATTGCACAGATATTATCACGTTTCTAAAGCAAGGTTTGGCGTGTTAACCAATGGGACAATCTATAATTTTTATACTGATTTAGAAAAACCAAATATTATGGATGAGAAGCCTTTCTTAACCATTGATATTGAAGATTTAAAAGATAGCTCAATTAAAATTTTAGAGAGTTTCACTAAAAACGAATACCATTTAGAGACAATTTTAGATTCGGCAGAAGCGCTAAAATATATCAAGGCAATCCGTAAAGAGTTTGAGAAGGAAATAGAAAATCCATCAGATGAACTTGTAAAGCTATTGGTTAATCGATTTTTCGACAAGCCTTTAATTGCCAGTAGAATGCTTGCATTTAAAGATTATACCAAAAAAGCTTTAGCTATTTCTATCAACGAATCTATTAGCCATAGGTTAAAATCTGCCTTAAGCATTAACGAAAAAATAGAAAAGCAGGATGAAACCAAAACAAATACAATCGATCAAAATACTGATACAAATAAAGTAATAACCACAGCCGAAGAGTTAGAAGCTTTTCAAATAGTAAAAGCAATTTTACGTGAAAAAATCGCTTCTGATCGAATTTCATCAAGAGATACGCAGTCTTATTTTGGTGTTTTATTAGATGATAATAATCGTAAGCCCATCTGCAGGTTTCATTTTAATACCGTTAATAAATACATAGAAGTGTTTCATAACGGAAAAGATGCTGGTGAGAAACATCAACTAAATAGCCTTGATGAAATTTATGATTTTAGAGAGAAGTTGCATGAGGCTTTGGACAGATATTGATAAAACATAAATAATTTCTAAATTAAAACAAATCCAATGAGTAACATCACAGAAATTCCAGACGTTGCGTCGTCAAGAACATTCCATCAATTAGGTATTTTAGTGCTTGACGGAAGTGGCTCTATGCAACATTATATCGGAGATGGAAACCGACCTTTGGCAGACAACGTAAATGTTTCCGTAAGGGACTTTTTAGGGTTTTTCAAAAACAGTTCAATTAAAAATAATTTTTCAATTGCTGTGGTAACTTTTGATGACAATGCAACTATTCACACACCTATCACGCCATTGGAAGACATTGACGATTATGCCGACTATAATCCTGTAAATAATGGACACGGTGGCAGAACATTTATTGGCGGTGCATTGCAAAAAGCGGAAGAACTTGCTAAAGAGTTTTTATCTTCTCCCGAAGCTCTTCAAAATAGCATTGACCATAAAGTAAGTATTATTGTTTTATCGGATGGTTTGTGCTTAAAAGCAGATGAAACTCTAAATATTTCAAAACAAGTAAAGGAAAATGACAAAATTCAAATTTGTACAACATTGTTTTTAGCAAAAGAACAAATTGGAGAAGAAGAAACGAAGTTGGCTAAAAACGTACTTCTTGATGTTGCTTCTGCTCCTAATTTTTTCAAGACAAGTTATTCAGAAAATGATTTGAGACAATTTTTTACATCGTCTCTATCAGCAAATACTAAGTATGGAAAAACCGACATTTAAATTACTTACAGCAACAGGTACAGTTACAAACAAAACGGAAAATCAAGACGCACATATAGAACTTGAAAACGCAATTATTGTTGCTGACGGATTAGGTAGTCTATCTTTTGCTGGAGAGGCTTCAAGCATAGTTGTTCAGAGTATCAATTCTGAATTACTCAACAATTTTGAAAAGTCTGAAATAACAGACTTCAAACAACTTTTTGAAAATGCAAAGAGCAAATTGATTGGTCAAGCATCAGAAAACGAGAATGACCCAAATCATTACGGAACAACAGCAATTGTTGCTTTGAACAAACAAGAAGAATTGGAAATTGCATATGCAGGGAACGGAGCGGTATGGCATATAAAAGGAAATTTTAACGAATTTCCGATTACATATTTATTTCCATGGAATGCTGTTAACCTGTTAAATCCTCACTCTATTCCTCACGGAGGCAAAGAAGCTTTGTATAGATTAATTTCAGCAAACTCTTCTTTTCAAGAAGCAGAGCCAAGCGTAATAAAGTTGAAGAAAGACAATTTCTTTGGAGATATTTTGATGATTTGCACCGACGGTATTTTTTCTAATGACCAATTGAATATGGGAAGCAATTCAGCTGGGAAATGGATAAAATTTGAAGAAACGATGAATTTATTTTTTCAAAAATTGAAATTATATTTTGAAGAAACAGCAGAACACAACCGTAAAAACTTAAACGAATTTGTAACAAATTATTTAGAAGCAATAAAACCTTTAATTGATGACGATGCAAGTATTGGCATCTTAATCACACCTCAGGTTTTGCAGTATCAAGATAATAAAAGAATGGAAAACAACAATAACCTTTCAAATGATGAAGTAATTGAAAACAATCCAGCTCAATAGCAACCTTTATAAGACAACCAATCTAAACACTGAGTTTGACAATATCAATCACTTTGTTATTGACGACAAACCTTTTGCAAGTGGCGGCTTTGGCGAAGTATATCTTTGCAAATCAGCCAATGGTAAAACATTAAAAAGGATTCAAGTAATAAAAATACTTCTAAATGATGGAACAGGTAGCGATGAAAGAGGCTTTAATACTATTAGAAGATTTCAAGATGAAATTTCAAAATACAATGAAAAACTAAAAGATAATAACGAAAAAACCTTAGACAAGGTAAACGGACTTGGTGCTTTGCCACAATTTAGTTTTGAGGGAACACTCAACAATAAAAGAGTAACTGGTTATTCTGCCAATCTCTTAGAGAGTAAAAAATGGATTGAATTTGATAGTTTTTTCAACGAAGCAGATTTAGATAAAAGGAAGAAACTAAAGAACGAATTTTACAATCTTTCAGTAAATCATAGGTTAAAAATGGCTTATGATTTAGTTGAAGCTTTCAAGCATTTGGGCAATATGAATTTCATATATGCCGACCTTAACCCTAAGAACTTCTTCGTAAATATGACCGAAGGCAAACTCTGCCTTATTGATTACGAAGGAGGTGCAATAAATGACAATCCTGAAATTTTTGGAAAACCTGGTGATTGGCTTGCTCCGGAAATTCAAAAGCAATTGAGAAGTGGGAAATCCTTAATAACTGTCGATTTTAATACCGATACTTGGGCTGTTGCGATTGGTGTACATTTTCTGCTTTTTCCATTTCATCCTTTGTTTTTCTTGAAAACAGTAGGACGAGATGAAATAAGTAACTATTTTTTAAAATACAGGTATCCCGTAATTGATAAAACAGAAACCAATTTTAAAGACCCACAAGCTTATGATTGGTATATTGAAAGATTAAAGCAACTTCCAAATGGTATCATAAAGGCTTTTGATGAAACTGTAAATTATGGATACAAGAACCCAAGTAGAAGATTAAGTTACAAACAATGGCATCAAGCGATTGGCAGTTTAATGACTAAGCCAATTATAAAAAGGTTTACTTCCAATTCTTCTACAGTTCTGAATGGAAAAAGTGTAGAATTATTGTGGGATGTTGAAGATTTTGAAAGCATTAATATTGCTGGAATAGGATATATAACAGGCAAAAATTCAATTTCCGTATCTCCTACTCAATCGGTAATTTATAAATTAACTGCCGAAAACGCTTTCGGAAAAGTAGAACAAGAAATTAGAATTGAAGTACTCGCCTTACCTAAAATCAAAGAGTTTAGAAGCAAACAACATAAAATCGAATTTAGTAAATCAACTGATTTAAAATGGGATATTGAAAATGCTGAAAAAGTAGAACTATTTTACGATGGAAAAAGTGAAGTATTAAACAATCGCGGAGAAAAAAAAATTGAACCTCAAAAACACACTCACTATAAAATAGTTGCGACATCTTTAGACGGAAAAACAAAAATCGAACAAGAAGTAACAGTTGAAGTTTACAGCCGTATAAAAATCAAAAGCTTCACATCAAATTATTTATTTGTGGTTGCTTCTGTTCCCGTTACGTTGAATTGGGACATTGAGAATGCAACTGAAATAGTGCTGGAAGACAATCTCGGAAACAAAACAGATGTATTCAACAATACAGAATTTTCAGAACACATCAAACAAGATACTACATACAGAATTTGGTGCAAAAATGAATTGTTTAACGAGACATCCGTAAAACTTCATATAACAGTAATCCAGAACAAATATGAGCTTGAATTACTAAATTTAGTGCCCAAATTTGACCAAATTGTGCCTGACATTGGTAAAGCCATTAATCTTGATTATGAGTTCATTCCGACAATAGATTATGATATAGCACTTAGCTTGGAAACAATTGATTTCAACCTAACTATTGACCATAGTGACGGGACTATTTCAACAAATATTGCAAAAAAAGTATCGAAGCCAAAAAACATAAAATCAATTGTTGATAAAATCAAATCCTATATTAAACCTTAACAATGAGAGATTTTTTTATTTGGTGCAGCGGTGCCAGTGTTGAAATTGTCAAAAAATGTGACGACAAAGAAATTAGCAAATACACCAATATTGGAATTGTCGTATTCTGTGTTGCGGTTCTATCAGTATTTTCTGCTACTTATTTTCTCTCCTTTGCTTTTAACACAGAAAGCGTGTCTTTTGTATGGCTTTATCTTCCAATTGGGATTATCTGGGGTTTCATTATTTTATCGTTAGATAGAGCAATTGTGGCTACAATTAGTAAAAATGACAACTTAAAAATTCAAATTCTTAAATCTATACCTCGTATCGCTTTAGCTTTAATGATTGGTATTGTTGTGGCTACACCTCTTGAGTTCAAAATTTTTGAGAAGGAAGTTGAAAATAAAATAAGAATAAAAGCTAAAGAGAAATTGAGTGTTGCTAATTCTCAAAGTATACAAAATGAAGTCATCATAAAACAACAAGAAGTTGAGTCAAAAAAAACTGCTCAAGTTGTAGCACAATCCAATTTAGATAGAGAAGTGAAAAAAGGAACAGGACATGGTCCTGGATGGGGTAAATTAGCTAGTAGCTATAAGCTTCTTTTGGATCAAGCAACAAATAAGTTAAATATGGGGGAGGCTGAATTAGATTCTCTCCAATTATTGAAAGTTAATAAAATAAATCAAGTTGATTCACTTCAAGTTGATAGGTATGTGCGAAATAACATTGGTGTAAGCCAGAGAGTTAATGTTCTTTACTATGACTTAGAAGGAAATACACATTTAGCTATAACTATATTATTTATGTTGGTAGAATTACTCCCATTACTTACTAAGTTAATGAGTAGTAAAGGATCTTATGATGAACTTATGCTTTTGGAAGAAAAACAAAGCTTGGACTTAGCAAATTTAAAACATCGCAAGGATTCTGAATTAAAGAGCGACCTTTTAAGTATTGCTAACAAGAAAAAAATTCAAATAGCGACAATTAAACGTGAAATTGAAGAAAGCTTGCATAGAGAGATTTTGACCGAGGTTGCTAAAGCACAAAATCAAATCGCTTTAAAACGAGTTAAAGAATTTAAAGCAAACAATCTAAATAATCTTAATATTCCTAAATCCTCACCATTGAAAATTGAGAATATTTTTTGGCTTCATATGGAGAAGGATAAAAAGATAGAATTTATGTTTAGAAATGGCAAAAATATAGACAATGAATTTAGGTTATATGAGGATGATAAAGTTAGTATTGGAATATGGAATTTTGACCAATCAAACAATATAATTTCTACTGAAATATTAGGCAATAAAAACGATTTTGAGGTATTAGAAATTCAATCTGATAAATTAAAATTAAAATATATGGATACTGATTATAAAATGGAGTTTGAAAAATCATAAGATGTCTTGGCGTTTTCGAAAATCAGCAAATTTAGGACCTTTAAGAACTACGGTGTCAAAAAATGGTTTAGGTACAAGTTTTGCCTTTTTTGGCTTTCGTTTCGGAGTAACAACTGAAGGCAAGAAATACTGGAGTTTTGGGATTAAGAGTACGGGTTTATATTACATTAAATATTATTAAAATGAAAAAACATCAAGTTCACAACCTCATCATTTTAGATGAAAGCGGTTCAATGCAATCGATTAAGAAGAGTATTATTCACGGCTTCAATGAAATTGTTCAAACTATAAAAGGCATAGAAAAAGAATATCCTGAACAGGAGCATTATATATCCTTAGTTAGTTTTAATGGTATTGGTCTAAAATTGCTTCATTTTATTGACCCAGTTAATAAATTAAATGAAATTGATGCAGAAACATACCAGCCAAATGCAAGTACACCCCTTTTTGATGCCTTGGGTTTTGGTATAAACAAGCTCCTTCAAGTTACACGCATGATTGAGAAACACAATGTATTGGTAACAGTTTTAACAGATGGAGAAGAAAACGCATCAAAAGAATATGCAGCTAAAGACATTAAGCTTTTAATCGAGGATTTAAAGTTAAAACGTTGGACATTTACCTATATTGGAACAGACCATGACGTAGAAAAGTTTGCTAGCTCACTTTCAATAAATAATTCAATGTCATTTGATAAGAATGAAGAAGGAATTGCTACAATGTTTTCGAAAGAAAGAGAAGCTCGCAGCTTATTTAGCAAAAAAATAAGCTTAGACGAAGATACAAATCAAAATTTTTACAATAAGGATAAATAATGGGCTTAATGGAAATAACTTTATTGATAATTACTTTATCAATATTTATCCTTCATGTTTTTTTAGGCTATAAATTGCTTAAGCTGAAAGGACACGATAATTATTGGGCTTACATTACGCTAATACTTAGTTTTGTGCCATTATTTTGGTTGGCTTGGGGTTGTACAGATTCTAAACTACCAAATAGTAAAACACGTATCTGGACTTATGTGAGTTTAGGTTATGGAGTTTTAGGTGTGATATATATAATTATTAAAAGATCTCAACAATGATTTAAAACATCACTAACTAATGTCCACCCAAATCAAAATCATCCTTGCTATTCTTCTATTTCTCTGCCTTGCAAAAATGCCATACGCTTATTACGAGTTATTTAGGATTATTGCGATAGTAGGCTTTGGCGTTTTAGCTTATCAAGCGCATCTACAAAAACTACAAGTAGAAATGGTTATTTTTATAGCTTTGGTATTGTTATTTCAACCATTTTTTAAAATTGCTTTGGGTAGAGAAATATGGAATATCGTTGATGTAATTGTGGGTATATATTTAATCCTTTCCATTTTCATCAAAACAAAAAAACAATTTGCTGAAACAAGTTCGGGGAATGAATTTAAACAACATTAAGAAAAAAATAATGATTAAAAAGGTTAAATTTGTTTCGCCCATTTTATTTCTCTTCATTGGTATTTCCTGTAGCCAAAACACTACGCAGCCAATAATACTCACCACCTTCGAGCAGCAAACATTTGTCGCCAAAGTAATCCGTATAATAGATGGCGACACGATGGAAGTTTTATACGAAGAAACGCCCATCAAAATTCGTTTAGCACACATCGATTGCCCCGAGAAACGTGGTAAGCAACCTTTTGGTAATCAAGCTAAAATTGCCTTATCAGATTTATGTTTTGGTCAGAATGTAACTATTTACGGAGAAAATTACGATAGGTACAATCGTTTAATTGCTGTAATTGTAAATGAGAATAAACAGCAAGTAAATCAAGAATTGGTTAAGCAAGGCATGGCTTGGCATTTTAAAAAATATTCAACCAATCAAACATACCATCAACTAGAATTGGAGGCCAGAAAAAGCAGAATTGGCTTATGGAAAGATGCCAATCCAATAGCACCATGGAAATGGCGAAAAAACAATACACTTTAAACTATATCAGCGCTGCTTAAACTTTAATTGTAATATATTTATCACGAATGAATAGATTTTTATAGATAAGGTTTTTAGTAAATTTCAGTTTATTACATTTACTAACTCCTCAAGTAAAACTATCTTGCGCTATGCTTGTTTAGCTTTAAAGGCATATTTAATGGAGAATTTGTGTAAATGAAATCAAATAAAGACATATTAAACAGCTTAATTGAGCGTTCGCCATATCCTATTTATGTTATTTCTGGTCAGGAATTAACCATTTCTATAGCCAATGCAGCCACATTAAAAGCTTGGGGTAAAGACGAAACTGTGATTGGAATGCGTTGGCGAGATGCTTTGCCCGAATTAGAAAATCAACCATTTGAACACTTGCTTTTAAGGGTTTTGGCAACTGGCGAGGCGTATCGTGCTGTAAATGATCGTGCAGATTTGATGATAGATGGTGAAATGAAAACAGCATATTTTACATTTTCGTACGAGCCGGTTTATGGAAATGACAAAGATGTAATTGGCGTTGCTTGTTATGCTACTGATGTAACCAGTTTAGTAAAGGCTACAAAGCAAGTTGAGCTTATGAGTGAAGAGACTCGTCAGATTAATGAGGAGCTCGCCGCTATTAACGAAGAAATTAGCGCATCAAACGAAGAGTTAGGGGCACTTAATGAAGAGCTAGCAGCAACTAATGAAGAACTAACTGAATCACATCATTTATTAGAATTAAGCGAAAAAAGATTTAGAAATCTAATACTACAAGCGCCTTTTGCAATATGTGTAATTAGAGCTTCAGATTTAATGGTAACAGATGTAAATGATCGTTACTTAGAATTGGTAGGTAGAAAGAGAGAAAAAATTGATGGATTAACCATTTGGGAGGGAGTGCCTGAAGCAGCGGATGCTTATGCCCCAGTTATGCAGCAAGTAATTGAAACAAGAAAGGCTTATATGGCTAAAGAAGCTGAACTTTTCTTGGTGAGAAATGAGGTTTCAGAACTGATGTACATCGATTTTGTGTATGAACCTGTTATTGATCTTTTAGGTATTGTTTCTGCAATTATGGTGGTAGGTATTGATGTGTCTGAAAAAGTTAGAGCTAGAAAATCTATCGAAGAAATTGAAGAAAGGATTCGGCTTGCTGTACAAGCAGCAGAAATAGGAACTTTTGATTACCATTATAACTCCAACGAGCTAGTAACATCTGATAGATTTAACGAAATTTTTGGAGTAAAATCTGGTATTTCAAGAGAAAAAATTATCGCATCTTATCATCCAGAAGATCAGAATATTAGTAATGAAGCTCATGCTTTAGGGAAAGACAGTGGAAAGATTTTTTATGAGGCAAGGGTAATGCGAAGCGATAGCATGCGTTGGGTGCGTATTCAATCTAACATATATTTCGATATAAATGGAGAGCCAGAGCGCACATTAGGAACAGTAATAGATATTACAGAATATAAAGCTTTGCAACAACAGAAAGATGATTTTATTTCAATTGCAAGTCATGAACTTAAAACCCCAATAACCAGTTTAAAGGCCTCATTGCAATTGCTTAGCAGGATGAAGGAAAACCCTAATCCGAGTATTTTGCCACGATTAATAGATCAATCTACCAGAAGTATGGATAAAGTAACAGATCTGGTTGATGATTTGTTGAATGTAGCTAAAATGAACGAGGGACAAATTAGATTGAAAAAAGACTGGTTTGTTTTTGCTGAAATGATGGACAAATGCTGTAATCATGTTCGAGAAGTAGGTAAACACGAGCTTTTATTTGAGGGTGATCATAAACTAATGATTTATGCTGATGAGCATAGAATTGATCAGGTTATTGTGAACTTGGTAAATAATGCGGTAAAATACGCTCCTGATTCTAAAGATATTATAATTAAAATAGAGCAGCAGGGTAACATTGCTAATGTACAAGTGCAAGATAAGGGACCAGGCATTACTGATGATAAAATCCCTTATTTGTTTGATCGTTTTTACAGAGCAGACCAGTCTGGTTTACAGGTTTCTGGCTTAGGCTTAGGGCTGTACATTAGCGCAGATATTGTAAAGCGCCATGGAGGAGAAATTGGTGTAGAAAGCCAAATAGGCAAAGGAAGTACTTTTTGGTTTACTTTACCAATTAATGGAGAAGCGATTTAGTTTTTGTAGCCCCGAGCAGAATCGAACTGCTATCTAATGTTTAGGAAACATCTATTCTATCCGTTGAACTACGGGGCCAATTATTTACAAAGATTTTAAAAAATCTTTACCTACACCAGATTTATAATATTTTTCTCTAGCTCTAGCAGCTATTCTACTTAAAACCTCCTCTGTAGAAATTAATCTCCAAGGTCTATATCCCTTAGTAGATTTGGTTTTCCCAGCATTATGCTGTTTTAATCTCTTCTCAACATCTAAACTAAAACCAACATATATTCTTCCATCAACTTCGCTTTTAATAGCATAAACATAATAAATATCCATATCTAATGTTTAGGAAACACCCCTGCCTACCGCAGGCAGGTATTCTATCCGTTGAACTACGGGGCCAATTATTTACAAAGATTTTAAAAATCTTTACCTATACCAGATTTATAATATTTTTCAATAGTGCAAATATATAAATTTAATGCGCTTGCTAAATAAATCATAAACTAAACTTTGTTGAAATCTAATTTTAAAAATAGAATGATGTTTCTTTAATTTACAGGCCAATATTGATATGGGCCTAATTAAAGATATTTACAACGAAGAATTTTACAAGGCATTTGCCTCTACATTAACTAAAACGCTACCAGATTTTGTTTCAGCTAAGTTTATCGACTTAGTTTTGGATGATGCTTTTTATCAAATGGAATGGAAAGAAAGGGTAAAGCATACTACAAAAGTGCTGCATCATTTTATGCCAACAGATTTTGCTAAAAGTACCCAATTGATAGAAAAAATTGTAACTCAACTTAGGGCTGATGGTTTTGCAGAACAGCAATTAGTGTTTATGTTTTTGCCAGATTACATTGCCACTTATGGCTTAGCTGATTATAAAAACTCAATCAATTCGCTTGTGTTTTTAACTCAATTTATAAGTGCTGAATTTGCTATTCGTCCGTTTTTGCTAAAATATGGCAATCAATTAATGGCAGATATGTTGCAAATGTCAACACATCAAAATTATCATGTTAGGCGCTTTGCAAGTGAGGGCTGTAGACCACGTTTGCCTTGGGGTGCAGCTATACCAGCTTTAAAAAGAGATCCCTCTACAATACTTCCAATTTTAGAAAATCTGAAAACAGATCCATCTGAATATGTTCGTAGAAGTGTGGCAAATAACTTAAATGACATTACAAAAGATAACCCAGAGATTGTAATTGAAATAGCCAAAAAATGGCAAGGCTTAGGTAAAGAAACCGATGCCATTATTAAACATGCTTGTAGAAGCTTATTAAAGAGTGGACACCCAGAAATATTAAGCTTTTATGGTTTAGACACGAAGTGTTTAGGAATAAAAAACTTTCAAATTGAAATGGCTAAAATAGCGATAGGCAATGCGTTAGAATTTTCTTTTGTGCTTAAAAATGAGGATAAAATTGAGCGGTATATTCGTTTAGAATACACCGTTTATTATCTTAAAAATAATGGCAGTTTAGCAGGCAAAGTTTTTAAAATTAGCGAGAAATCTTATCCCGCAGGTGCGGAAGTAAAAATTATACGTAAACAAAGTTTTAAACTAATTACCACCAAAACGTTTTATCGCGGATTGCATAAATTATCAATTATGGTTAATGGGAAAGAAATGGCTATTGCCGATTTTGAGCTTTGTTAGCTTTTAAAAATTATTTACATCAATTTTAAATTGCCCATACCGCCATCTATTCCTATTACCTGACCAGTGATCCAGCTTGCTTTTTCACTTAAAAGAAAAGTGATGGCATTGGCAACTTCATCGGCACTGCCCACTTTTTTTAATGGATTTCTTTTTTCTGCTGCTTCTAACTTTTCGGGGGTATTGGTAAATTTCTCACTTAAGGGAGTTTGTGTAAGTGATGGTGCTATACAGTTTACCCTTATAACAGGAGCGAGTTCTGCCGCTAAAGCTTTTGTAAGTCCTTCTACTGCGCCTTTAGCCATAGCAATTGATGAGTGAAAAGGCATTCCGGCAGTAACAGCAACAGTGCTAATAAATACAATACTAGCTTGTTTACTCATTTTTAAATTTGGTAAATATGCTTGCACAAAAGCCACAGCACCTAAACTATTAATATGGTAATCATTTAAAAAATCTGCTATGGTAATTCTGTTAAATGGCTTTAAATTTATAGTGCCCGGAAAATATACGATACCATCTATTTGCGCCTCAATTTTAGGAAAATATTCAGTTTCATACTTGTTTATGGTGTAAAACTCATTATAATCATTGGGTGTGTTTTTAGTCGATAAACCAATAATTTGATGGCCTTCGGCTTGTAATTGTTTAGCCGCAGATATTGCAATAGCGCTAGATGCCCCAGCGAAAATGAAAGTTTTTGAATTCATTTAGTTTGTTTTTTGATTGCGGCAACGTTCACTGCAATATTTAACTTCATCCCAGTGTTTTTCCCATTTTTTACGCCACGAAAATGGCCTGTTACAAACCACACAAATTTTTGAAGGTAAATTTTGTTTTTTTACAGCTTTCATTGTCAGATGTAAACAACTTACGGATTTATGCGTGCTTAAGTTTTTGAAATAAATTAATTATTAATCGCTTTACAACTTCACTCTGTGGTAAATTGTTTCTGTGGCTTTTGCTTCATCGCCGGCTGGCGAAATATTAAATGCTCTTATAATAAATTGATCTGGGTTGATGATTTCAAGTTCCGTTCTCCAGCTCCATGGTTCGCCAATTCCTATCCATCCGTAGGTACCTGTAACGCTAAATCCATTTCTGGTTTCTTGGCCTTCACTATGCATAATTGCTGTACCCATGTGAAAGCTATCTACCCAGCTACATTGGCATTTTTCATTACCTAAATCATAAGCCCAAGTCATTATACCTTCGTAAGGTTTGCCGTTTAATGTGCTACTGTACTCGTAATTGATGAATCTACCATCCATTAGCATACTAATTTTGGCACGCATTGGTGCTTCATCAGCTAAAATATCTTTCTCAAACCAAGTTGAGGTATTGCCTTCCCAACTACCTGCTAAAGTTGCTAACCTTAAATGGGGGCCACTTTCTTTGCTTATTTCAAATTTACTTTTACTCATCAGTACTAAAATACATAATTTATTTTGTGGAATTGATAGTCTTTCAAATATTATCTAATAACAAATGTTGATATAAGATTTTTGCTTTGGTACAGTTTACTTATTTTTTAATAATGTATTTCTTATTTAAGCTTCGCTTTTAGCGCATATAAAACAAGTTGAGTTAAAATACAAATGGTAAATGTACTTGCAAATATCAAATAGATATTTACATCGTTGCTAACAAAGCCGTATTCAAGTGATGAGCTTACAATATTAAAAATTCCGTAAGCGGTGTAGCAAGCGTAGTATAAGCTCCATAAGCCTACCGCAAAATGCCAAATGCTCAACTTGTAATTTTCTTGCTGACTAGCTCTTAAAGCCAACCAGTTGATGATGATAATTAAAAATATCCCTACTGAATTTATGTTGATGGTTTTAAAATAAAAAAGCACATAAATAATAGCCAACATGATGTTTAAGTAAGACAGTTTTTGAAGCATAGTATAAAATTAACCACTAAAATTTACAATTAAAAAGAACAATATGAAAGCTAAGTTGTTAGAAAAATATTAAAACTTTAGATTATGACAAAGCAAACAAAAATATTAGCAGGCGTATTAGCTGGAGCTGCATTAGGTGCTGTGGTGGCATTAGTTATTGCATCAGATAAAGATGATGAATTAAAAGGTAAAGTAAGTGATTGGTTTTGCGAACTTTTAGATAGTTCTAAAGACAAATTATCTACCATTAAAGATACCGTAAAAGATAAATTAGCTAATGTAAAAGTACCTAGTTAATTTGCAGTTTTTAGATGATTTTTTTGGCTCCTCAATTGCTCCAATTTTAAAAAATTTAATTTTAGGAGCTGGCGCAATTTTACTTGGGGTAGCCATTAAATTTATTTTACTTAAATCTTTTAAATTTTTTGCTCGTTATTGGGCAACATTTCAAATCCAATCGATACTTAAAAATTTAAGTACTCCGATTGGATTTTTTATTCCTTTGCTTTTGCTCAGCATTTCCAGCAATTATATGTTGCTTTCTGCCCATTCAAAAGCTCAATTTTTAAAACTGCTTGAAGTTTTATTGACCATTAATTTCTCTGTTATTTTAATTGGTTTTATTGGTATTTTAAAAGACATCGTTGCTCATAAATACGATTTAAACAAAGAAAATAATCTTCGAGAACGTAAAATAAGAACGCAATTACAATTCATTAGAAAATTTGTAATTGTATTAATTGTTCTGGTTACTATTGCTATAGTTTTACTCAGTTTTGAGAGTATGAGAAAAATTGGTGCGGGTTTATTAACCGGTGTGGGCATTGGTGGTATCATCATCGGTTTTGCTGCTCAAAAATCTTTAGGAAATTTATTAGCAGGTTTTCAAATTGCTTTTACACAACCTATTAGAATTGATGATGTTTTAGTTGTTGAAGGTGAATGGGGTAGAGTGGAAGAAATTACGTTAACCTATGTAGTGGTTAAAATTTGGGATCAACGAAGATTAATATTACCGATAACTTATTTTATAGAAAAACCTTTTCAAAACTGGACAAGGGTTTCGGCAGAATTATTAGGAACAGTTTTTTTATATGTAGATTATAATTTACCTATTCCGCCTTTGCGAGATGAATTAACTCGACTTTTAAATGAACATCCCCTTTGGGATAAAAAAGTAAATGTTGTGCAGGTAACCGATAATAAAGAGTTAAATGTAGAGGTTCGGTTTTTAATGAGTGCCAGAAACTCTGGTCAGGCGTTTGATTTGCGTTGCGATATCCGCGAAAATATGATTGCTTTTATCAGAGAAAATTATCCAGATAGTTTACCAAAAACTCGAGTAGAATTTAATCAATCTCAAAAAAATCCTTTTGGCCAATCTGCCAATTAAACAATTCTTTACCTTTACCAAATGGATGTATTTGGAAATGCAATCAGCGATTTTTATAAAACTGGCAAAGCCGATGTTTTGTGGTTACATAATTCATACGGCGAAGTTGAAGAAATGCCTGTAGATTTATTTTTTAGAGGCGAAGATGAAATGCCTTTTTTAGAACACAAAGCAATAAGTTTATGCTACGGCAAAATTTTAGATGTGGGTGGAGGTGTGGGCAGTCATGCATTGTTTTTGCAAGAAATAGGTTTTGATGTAACGGCTATTGATATCTCCGCCGATGCGGTGAAAATAATGCAGCAGCGAGGTGTAGAAAAAGCTTTTGAGCAAGATATTTATTTAGTTAAGGAGAAATACGACACACTGCTATTTTTGATGAACGGAATTGGCTTAACAGGAACATTACAGGGTTTTGCAGATTTTCTTGTTAAGGCTAAAGATATGATTAACCCAGATGGCCAGCTAATTTTTGATACATCAGATATTTCTTACTTATACGAAGATTTAGAAAAACCTGCCAACCATTATTTCGGAGAAGTTAGTTACTGTTATGAGTATAAAGCGCAAAAAGGCAATTGGTTCAATTGGTTGTATTTAGATCAAGGTACATTGGCTCATGTAGCTCATCAAAATGGGTGGGATTTAGAAGTTGTTTTTGATGATGAAGAAGATCAATATTTAGCGAAGCTGACATTGAGCTAATAAATTTTAACATTAAGGAATTAAGAAAAAAGAGTACAAAATTTCTCTTATTGCTCAATAATCTTAACTGCTTAATGTTAAAAGCTAAGCATTTTCTTCCCAAATACAAGCAATATTGATGATAGTCTGCACCGCTTTTTCCATATCCTGTACCGAAACCCATTCTTGTTTGCTATGAAAAGCGTGTTCGCCAGCAAAAATATTAGGGCAAGGCAAACCCATAAATGATAAACGCGAACCATCGGTACCGCCTCTTATACTTCGTTTAATTGGGCTAATGCCTGCTCTTTTTATCGCCTCAATACCATAATCCATTATTTGAGGATGTTGATCTAATGCCTTTTTCATGTTTCGGTATTGTTCGGTTATTTTTAACTCATAGTTCGAGTTTGGATAGGATTTAATCACTTCTTTCACCACATTTTCTAAAGTTAATTCATGAGCTTTTAGCAATTCATCATTAAAATCTCTAATGATAAAATCTGCTTCAGCTTGCTCAGCATTCCCTTTAATATCTACCGGATGTATAAATCCTTCTTTCTCACTTGTAGCTTCTGGTGTGAGTTTGTTTTTTGGCAAAGCCGATAAAATATCAGCCAATGCTTTAATTGCGCTTTCCATTTTACCTTTAGCAAAACCAGGATGAGCACTTACGCCTTTGATAATTAATTTTACACCATCAGCAGAAAAAGTTTCATCTTCAATTGAACCCAAAGTTTCGCCATCAACCGTGTAGGCAAAATCAGCGTTTAATCTCTTTAAATCAACTTTATCTACGCCTCTTCCTATCTCTTCATCAGGGGTAAATAAAATTTTAATTTCACCATGTTTTACGGTTGGGTTTTGCATCAAAAATTCAGCAACCTCCATAATTTCAGCTACTCCAGCTTTATTATCTGCACCTAAAAGAGTTGTTCCGCTTGCGGTTATAATATCATTACCAATTTGATGTTTTAAATCTTTATGTTCACTTAACCTTAAAACTACGTTGATGTCATCAGGCAAAACCAAGTCTTGCCCTTGGTAGTTTTGATGGATAATTGGCTTTACATTTTCACCACTGCAATCTGGTGAAGTATCCATGTGAGAACAAAAACAAATTACTGGAACTGTTTTGTTTGTATTTGATGGAATTGTTGCGTAAACATATCCGTTTTCATCTAAGTGGGCATCAGTAATACCAATACTTAATAACTCATTAACCAATACTTTTGCTAATTTTTTTTGTTTTGCTGTTGATGGGCATGTTGTAGAGCTAGCATCAGACTGCGTATCTATTTCAGCATATTTAATAAATCGCTGTTGTAATTTCGTTTCGTTGTTGGTATAAGTATTCATCGTTTCAAAAATAATATTTAAAAAATTGATTAAAGATTATATTTTTGTAGGTAAACCTATAAAAAACAAGCACTTGAAAAAAATACTTTTAACGCTTTCGTTGTTGTCTTTTGCAACCCTAGTTTATAGTCAAGTAAACTTCTATAAAATCGGACTTGGTGCTGGTATAGGTACAACAATTTCTTATGCCGATGTTCAAGAGAATAGTCAAGGTTATGCTGGTTACGTAACTGCAGATTATAATCTTACCGCTTTTGCATCCGTAGGGTTAGAGTTTCAAGCAGGTAAAATTAATGGTGGAAACATCATAACTAACCCTCATAATAGGCAGTTTAAAAATAATTATAACGCATTAACTTTAAATGGAAAAGTAGCTCTTGGGCAGTTTATAGATTATGAACGCAATAATTTTTTAAATGTAATTAAAGGGTTGTATTTAGGCGTTGGTATTGGCGCAATAAAGAATAAGATGAACTACATTGTTCGCTATAAACCCAATACCCAAGCAGAATTTCCTCCCTTGGGTTATGAGTTTCCGGGGCAAGACAAAAGCACTGAACTTTTAATGCCTGTTAACCTCGGCATGAACTTTTATTTTAAAGACAGCTACGATCAACTGAGATACATTTTAAATATAAACTGCCAAGGAAATGTAACTTTTGGTGAAGGTTTAGATGGTTATAATGATTCATTGGCCATTTTTTCCAATAAATCTCCAGATCTATATTCCTTTTTATCTGTAGGCATTAAGTATAATTTTGGCCCCGTGGGCATTTCTAAAAGAATTTTTTAATCAAAAATTTTTGTATTACTTCACAATTTGCTGCCTTTAAAATAAAAGAGGTAATTTAGGGCGTCAATCCATGTCGTTTTATGAAGAGATTATTCCTCGTTATATTTTTTTTTATTGCTGTTTCTTGTTGGGCTCAACAAACACCTTATGAGTTAAGTAATAAAAGGGAAACAACAACTTATGCCGAAGCCATAAAATTTTACGAAGGCTTAGCGAAAAACCATCCTAAACAAGCTAAACTTTTTACTTATGGTAGCACCGACTTTGGCAAACCTTTACATTTAGTGGTGCTTTCTAAAAATGGAGTTTTTGATCCTTCATTAATAAAAAAGGCTGATCGAAGGATATTATTAATTAACAATGGAATTCATCCGGGCGAACCCGAAGGCATAGACGCCAGCATGATGTTTGCCAGAGATTTATTAAAAGCGAATCAGCTTCCTGATAATGTAGTGATTTGTATAATTCCTGTTTATAATATTGATGGGAGCCATGATAGAACAGGTACATCTCGTGCCAACCAAAACGGCCCAATTGCTTATGGTTTTAGAGGGAACAGCAAAAATTACGATTTAAATAGAGATTTCATCAAAACGGACTCTAAAAACTCGGAAGCTTTTCAACAGATATTTAACACTTGGCAACCAGAAATTTTTGTAGATACGCATACCAGTAATGGTGCTGATTATCAGTACACCATGACTTTAATTCCTACTCAGAAGGATAAACTCAATCCGATACTGGCCAATTATTTAACCAAAACAATGGTGCCAGATTTGTATAGCCAAATGAAAGCCAAAGGATTTGAATTGATACCTTATGTAAATTCTATTGGCGAAACACCAGAGACAGGAATTACTGGTTTTATAGAATATCCACGCTATTCTACTGGTTATTCTGCGCTACATAATACCATCGGCTTTATGCCAGAAACACACATGCTTAAAAGTTTTGATAAGCGTGTAGAATCTACCTATAAACTATTGTTTGCCTATAAGGATATTGTAGTTCGCGATGCTAAAATAATTGGAGAGAATAAACGCAAAGCGGATGAATATACTGCCAAACAAAACGAGTTTGCGCTAGATTGGAAATTGAACAGAAATGTTTATGATAGTATTGAATTTAAAGGTTATACGGCCAAATATAAACCAAGTGAAATTAGTGGAATTGATCGCCTTTATTACGATAGAAATGAACCTTTTACCAAAACCATCAAATATTGGAACAATTTTGAGCCCAGTTTAAAAGTAAATAAACCCGTTGCTTATGTCATTCCAAAGGCTTGGGATAAAGTTATCGCTTTGCTTAAATTAAACAATGTAAAAATGCAGCAATTAGCAAGCGATATAAAATTAGATTTAGATACGTATTACATAGGCGATATGAAAACCAGTACTCGTGCTTACGAAGGTCATTACCAGCATTCGGCAGTAAATGTAAATACGGTGAAACAAAATATACAATTTTACGAGGGTGATTATGTGGTTTATGTAAACCAATTTAGTAATAGATACATAGTTGAAACCTTAGAACCACAAGCTATTGACTCATTCTTTAACTGGAATTTTTTCGATTCGATTTTAGGGCAAAAAGAAGGCTACTCTGGTTACGCTTTTGAAGATACTGCAGCAGATTTATTGAAAAAGAACCCATCTTTAAAAGCCAAACTTGATGCAGAAAAGCTAAAAAATCCTGAATTTGCCAAAAGCGCCAGAATGCAATTAGATTTCGTATACAAAAACTCCGATTATTTCGAAAAAACAACCATGCGTTATCCGATTGGTAGGTTAATGCAAAACACCAAACTAAACCTAAAATAACATGATGCAATACTTAAACGAAACTCCCGTAGCTTCGATTATATTTTTATTTACCGTAATTACTAGTATTTATGCCTTTAACGACAGGCAATTAATGGGTAATTTTATTTTCCATCCTTATACCGTAAGTAAAGGGAGCAAAGTATATACATTTATTACTAGCGGATTGATTCACGCAGATTGGATGCATCTAATTTTTAACATGTTTACTTTTTATTTCTTCGCTTTTAAGCTAGAGATGATGATTGGACATTGGCAATTTGGCTTGCTTTACTTTCTGGGCTTAGTGTTAAGTGATGTTCCTTCATTAATTAAACATAAAGATAATTATGGCTACCAAAGTTTGGGTGCATCTGGAGCAATTAGTGCCGTTTTGTTTAGTTACATTTTATTTGAACCTACCACACTTTTATTGGTAATGTTTATACCAATGCCTGCTGTTTTATTTGCGGTACTTTATTTATATTATTCGTGGTATATGGGTAAAAGAGGGCAAGATAATATTGGGCATGATGCACACTTTTTTGGCGCCCTAACAGGTTTAGTTTTTACGATAGTTTTCGTACCTGGAATTATACCAAATTTTATAGAAAAACTTACTTTAGGAATTCAATATTTAACTGGTAGCAGGTAAAAAAGGTTCGTCAAAATAACTCATTGGCGCTCTTGGATCTTTAATGATTTCAAAAAGCGTGTGGCCCCAAGGTTTCCAAAAATTTTCTAGCACTTGTCCGTAAGTTTTGTGTGCCCAAGCATCAAAAAGTGGTTTGTTCTGCATACCTTGTAATGGCATGGCATCAATGTAAATCACGCCATCAACTGGCATAATGGTATATTCTGGTAGGCGATTAAACAAATAAGCCGAATAAAAAAAGCGAGCCGCAATTTCTTCAAACTGTTGTTCAGAAAGTTTTTTACCACTTATACTTTTTAAAATATCTTGATGGTATCTTCTGTTGGTTCCATTGTCTTGTAAACAGGCTACAATACCGAAACCCTTAAATTTTAAGGAGAAAGTTAGCGTATTAATTTCATCTCTAAAACTAAATGCCGTTTCCTCGTTTTCTAATGGCACAACAACAATAGACCAAGGTGTAAAATCTTCTAAAACAACTTCTCGGTATATACTTTGCAACATGGTGTGTAAGTTGCCAAACTTGTGCATTAAACCTTGCGACATGTTCATTCCATCTCCACTTAATTGTTGTAAACGGATTGCGCCCTGCATTTCTATATACAAAAAGCTGTACATCAATTTACCAATCCAATTAAACAAATCTATTTCTGGCAAGGCCGATACACCTTCATATCCTTTACCAAAAGCTAAGGCAATTTTATCTTCTAATGGCGATACAAATTCATCGTAAACTTTAGCACTACAAGGCACAACTAAACTTTTATAGGTTCTAATCGTTTCATCTAACAGCTGGATTTGTTCATTTCCTGTTAAGTTGGCCATGCTCAATAACCAATCAGGCAAAACGTTTACAGTTGCCAAAGGCGATGAAAAAGTATCGCCACTTAAAAAGCATTTGTCGTTTTTAAAATCGAAGTTTTTGAAAGGATTGTATACAGCTGTGTTCATTTGCTGCAATATTAGTGAATAAAATGGTTTGGTAAATCAATTGGAAGTAAAAAGGTTTTTAATGTGCTCGTTATTGTGAGGCACAGCCTGTCGCGACTTTTCCTATCGTGTGGACAAATCTTTTTGCTCATTATTTTTGGACTTTTTGCTAAGTTCCGTTAATACATTCCTGTCTTGTGCCAAGAGCTACCGTCAATCCCCAGTGCCTGCCAAATCAAAAAAACAGGTGTACAAAAGAACAAATAGCACTTACAAACCTTAAACGCAGTGGTTTTGTGTTCGAGTAAGCAGATGCCTTCATTCATCACTAGCGAGCAAAACGAAGTGCCGCTGTTTTTTTGATGAGCGAGGGCCTGTGAAAAGGCACATGGCGGGATTGACAAGCATTTTTGCATACTTTTGATGCTTCAAAAGTTTGATGCCTTGCGGCATAGAGAAATTAATAAATCCTAATATTTGTGTCCACACGATAGGGTTTTTCCGGAAAGCAATCTCCCAACTTTAGCAAGGAGATTGCGAACCCGATCAAAATTCGGGTTCGCAATGATGAGAAACCTAATACCTATTATAAAAATTACTAATCTCATTTACCAATTGTGCATAAATTGGCTTCGTAAATTCTACAAATAAAGTAGCTGGTGGTGGCGGTGCAATTTCTCTTCTTCTGGTCATTTGTAACTGCTGATTAGTTAAAGCTCTTTCATCACCATGGTAATTTGCCCAGCTATCTTGCCAAATGTAAGTGCCTGGTATATTTTGCTGGCGGATAATTCGCTGAGTTTGGTTATCAAAAATAGTCATTGCTAATAAACCAGATGATGAAACTTGTTTATCAAAAATACTTAGCGTAGCAGTAACAGTTCCATAAATTTTAGCTTTGGTTCTGGTTTCTCCAATTACTACGCTATCTCTTCTAATTTTCTCCACACGTTCTTTAACATAAGTTTGCCCCACAATAAAATCTTCAAAGTTTAATCTTAATATCTGATCTGGATTTACTTTTTGTTGATTTGCTTGTTGCTCTGAATAGAAAATTACAAAGCGATTTTGCTGGTAATTTTTCATGAATTGAGCTACCTGATCCTGAAAATATTGGTTACTTAACTGGTAATAACTGCTGTTTACCCTAACTGGTTGCACCACAATTTTTAATACAGCAGCCCAATAAGCTTCATCTAATTTTTGGCTAACATCTTTATAAGCTGGATAAAAATATTGCGCCTTTTCGAAATTGTAATAGGCATTTTTAGCGCTAGCTCTGTTATTCTCGTTAAGCTGATTCAAACCTAAAGCATAACGAACCTCAGCAGCCTTAATTTTGCTATCTTCAACCTCATTAATATATTTTGATGGATTTTTGATCAATCCCAAAGCTACTGGTGAGCTGTTCACTTCATCACTTAATTGATTAATCTTTTGGTAATGACCTAAAACAGTTTCCCATCTCAACACATCCGACGATAATTTAGCTTCATCAATTTTACGCAAATGTTCCTTTAAAGCTAAATCGTAGGCAATGGGTAAAACGTATAATGCTTCCTCGTTTTTAGGAGCGTTTTTTAAGCGATCGATGGCTTTAAATACAGATAAATCGTAATTGCCTTTTTGCAAAGCATTTTTTCCAGTGGTACATCCAACAATTAGTATGGATAAATAAAGAAAATACCGTAATCTTGAGATAGTTTTCATGGCTATTGGCGTTTAGATGAACAAATATAACCTAAGGTTGTGAAACCCTTTAATGATTAGACGATAAACAATGAAAATAAGTTGCAAGCAATTTGAATTAGAATTAAAACATCCATTTTCGATAGCGAAATTTACCAGAACAAGTACTCCATTATTGCTAATAAAACTAGATTACGAAGGTTTTACAGGTTATGGCGAGGCAAGTATGGTGCCTTACATGGGCGAGAGCCATACTACCGCAGCAGCTTTTTTAGCCAAAGTAGATTTTAACAGGTTTCAACATCCGTTTGATTTTGCTGAAATTCATACTTATTTAAATGAAATTGAAAAAGGAAATCCGGCAGTAAAAGCAGCAATTGATATTGCTTTAAACGATTTAAATGGCAAAATTTTAAATCAAACTTGTGCATTAATTTATGGTGCTGATAAAAACAAAATGCCCATTACTTCTTATACATTAGGGATTGATACACCTGAAGTTTTAAAAGAAAAAGTAGCTGATGCCAAAGGTTTTAAAGTATTAAAAATTAAATTGGGCAGAGATAATGATAAAGAGCTGATCCAAACCATTCGCAGTGTAAGCAATTTACCTTTATACGTTGATGCCAACCAAGGCTGGAGCGACAGAAAACAAGCAATCGACATGTGTTATTGGCTGCACGACCAGGGTGTTTTATTGATTGAGCAGCCAATGGATAAAAATAATTTAGATGGTAACGCTTGGTTAACTGAACGCAGTCCCATACCCATTATTGCCGATGAAGCCGTACAAAGAATTGGCGATATGGAAACGCTAAAAGGCGCTTACCATGGCATTAACATTAAACTGATGAAGAGTGCCGGCATGTACGAAGCGCACCAAATGATTTTAAAAGCACGCAGCTTTGGCATGAAAGTTTTAATTGGTTGCATGAGCGAAACTTCTATTGCCACTTTAGCAGGTGCAGCGTTAGCTCCATTGTGCGATTGGGCAGATTTAGATGGACCTTTTTTAACGGTTAACAATCCTTTTGAGCAGCCAAAATTTGAGGATGGGAAATATATTTTAAACGATTTGCCGGGTTTGGGTTTGGTTGGTGGTGAGGGTTTGTTTAAAGAACCTACTTCTTAAAATCCTTGTTTAAACTCTTTATCAGCTGTATTTTTACGTAAGCAAAAGCAACTAAAGCTGCGGCAAAAAAGGCAACAACGAGCGGACTATTGTTGTTGTAAGCCCAACCAATGCCAATTATGCAAAGGATAATGCCTATATTAAAAAGTACGTTGAGGAATATCTTTTTTTTCATAAAAATGATAGAAGGATTGAATTTTGAATGAGTGAATTTATGCGTTATGCCCACTCAATCATTCAAAATTCTCTCATTCAAAATTAGTAAACAGGATTGAATTATTGAATATTCGCAAAACGCTACAGTCAATCATTCAAAACTCTCTCAATCAAAATTAGTAAACCGGCATATTCGGGTCGTAAGCTTCTTGCCAAGCTAAAATACCACCTTTTAAATTGTATAAGTTATCAAAACCGTGTAATTGCTCTAACTGCATAATGGCGGCAGCGCTTCTTTTACCGCTACGGCACTGTACAATTACAGGTTTATCTGTTGCAATTTTATCTGTTTCAATTAAAATACCACCCAAAGGGATGTTTAATCCATCTAAATTAGAGGTTTCGTACTCGAAAGTTTCTCTAACATCAATCAATTGAAAATCTTCTTTGTTATCTATTTTCTGTTTTAGTTCTTGTACCGAAATCTCTTTCATATTGGTTTGTTTTATTTGCTTTATGGAAATATGGAGCCTTTGATAATTTAAATAATCATCTTAAAAAATTATTGATTATTTAAATTATGTCGGGTTCATAATTTAATATTTTTTCAAATGTACAAAAATGAATAACAAGGTAAAGTCTTACGAAAGTCTAAAATTAAAATCTCATAATTTAATCGCCTTGAGATTAGATTATATTTTTTTCGAAGCGCTGTATTTGTTTGTAAGTGTTGCCGTATGGTTATGCTACAGGGACACATTAAGTTAAGCGTTGGCGTGGACGCCAACGCTGGAGTCTTCTCATGTGGGCGTCCTCGCTAAAATATTAATAATGCTAAACTTAATCACATTTCGTTACCACTGCACATTTGGCTAAACTATAATCTTATTTAGGCAAAATGCAATCGGGCTACCTAACTTTCATTATAAACCCGATCGAAACGGAAATACTTTTACCACTCTCGATTTCTCGGGATTAGGGGTAAAAGATTGTAGTGTAGAGCGGGGATATTGGCCGCCACCTGTTACCAAACGCTCATTTTCTAAAAAATAAGCTCTTCAATTAATTCACATTACCCAAATAGCTCAATAAAACGGAGTAAATTAGCATTGTAACAATTTTGGCAATTGACTATCTAATTACAACATTAAACCCTGCAAATGAAACAAATCTCCCGCTTTTTTTGGTTTTGCTCTGGCGTACACCTCGAAACTTTAGAAAAACATCCTACAGAACACAACAAGTATTTTGGTATTGGTGCAACCATATTTTTTACGGGTTTATTTGCGGCACTTTCTGGTGGTTACGCCATGTATTTTGTGTTTAAAGGTGGAGATTTTGCTTGGCTATTTGCCCTGTTTTTTGGCATTATTTGGGGCTTAGCCATTTTTAATATGGATCGCTATATTGTATCAAGCATCAATAAAAATGCATCAAACAATAAGCAATTTTGGCAAGCCACTCCTCGTATTTTATTGGCTATTATGATTGGTATGGTAATCTCGAGGCCGTTAGAATTAAAGATTTTTGATAAAGAAATTAAAGAGCGTTTAAACGTAAGTTACTTAAATGGGCAACGGTCTAAAATTGATACTTTAAACAAGGCTTTCGGCAAAAAATACACCATAGAAATTACTAAACTTAACACTGCCAAAGCCGAAAGAGATTCATTAGCTGCGGCCATAAAGGCGGATAGGCAAAAACTCAATTTTGAGATTTTTGGCAATAAAACCAATGAAACTTCGGGTGTAATGGGTTATGGCCCATATGCTAAAAGAAAGGAAGCAGAGCTGAAACAGCGGGAACAAAATTTAGATACTTTAACTAAAGATGTGCGCAAAATGGAAGCTTTTGTTGATGGAAGAAAACAGTTTGATGGCTTAATGACTGAGAAATTGTATACCAGTAAGCAATTAGACAGTTTAAGTAGCATTGCAGGTTTTGCAGATAGAAATTGGGCGTTGGGGCAATTGAGTTATAACGTTGATGGTACAAAAGATACTAATACCGCAATTGCAGTTACGTTTATAGGTTTATTATTTATCTTTTTTGAGTGTTTGCCTGTTTTTGTGAAACTAATGAGCAGCCGTGGCCCGTATGATTATGCGGTTGAAAATGTAGAAACTGCACACGTTCATATCTCAGGTAAGGATAAAGATTTTGAAATTGAAGTTGCAGATGGCATTCATGAAACTAGAGTTGGCACTGAAATAGAAAAACGAAAAGAACAGATTAGAAACAAGGCTCGTAGAGATTTGTCTGAGGAATAACCCGTTAACGTTTTGCCACTGGCTAATTTTTTATTTTAAGGCATCACTTTGTGTTCTTTGTGCCTTTGCGGTTTAAATTTTCGGTGCAACCAATTGTATCAAACCGTCGTCTTATCAGTAATAATTCTCACATAATTGTATTTTTTAGCGCAATAGCTTTAACTTAAAGGCAAATTTAGTTTGATGAAAAAAATTATACTCAGCTTAAGCTTATTTATAATCTCTTTAGCCGTTTTTGCACAACAGAACGCTATTTATTACGAAGTTAATTTTCCAAATGCCATACATCACGAAGCAGAAATTACCATGCTTTTAAGAGATGTGCCCGTTGGTCCGTTAAAGATAAGGATGAGCCGTTCATCACCAGGAAGATACGCTACACACGAATTTGGCAAAAACGTTTATAACTTAAAGGCTTTTGATGGCAGCGGAAAAGAATTAAAAATTACGCAGCCAGCAGGCGATGAATACACCATCCCAAATCATGGGGTAAGCGTGAGCATTACCTATACACTTTTTGGTAATTGGATTGACGGAACTTATGCAGGTTTTGATGAAACTCATGCACACATGAATATGCCTGCAACTTTTATTTATCCAATTGGTTGGGATAACAGAGCTAGAAAAGTAAAATTTATTTATGATGAAAAGCTGAATTGGAAAGTTGCTACGCAATTAAAGCAAGAGGAAAATGGAGTTTACAGTGCTCCAAATTTGCAGTATTTTATGGATAGCCCAACCGAAATTGCCGCTTACAAATCGGTTAGTTGGGATGTAAAATCTGCTGACGGAAAAACACAAACCATCCATTTAATTTCTCACTCTAATGATGAACTTTCTACTGTAGATAATTACGCTACAATGCTTAAAAAAGTTGTTGCCGAACAAGAAGCAGTTTGGGGCGAGTTGCCAAAGTTTGATCATGGTAATTATTACTTTTTACATGATGTTTTACCACAATACGCTGGTGATGGAATGGAGCATAGAAACTCTACTGTAATTGTACAGCGTACCCCAAAAATTGCAGGTTACGAATCTGGCTTGTTGGGCACTTTTTCTCATGAATTTTTTCATGCGTGGAATGTAGAACGATTAAGACCAAAAACATTAGAGCCTTTTAATTTCGAGCACTCGAACATAAGCGATGGTTTATGGTTAGCTGAAGGATTTACGCAATATTATGGCAATTTGTTATTAACCAGAGCAGGTTTTAGAACGCATGAAAACGCTGCTCAAACGTTCAATGGAATTATCAATACGGTTTTAACATCGCCTGGTGCTCAAAATTTTTCGCCAGTACAAGCCAGTCAGTATGCGGTTTTTGCTGATGCTGGTGTGGCAATAGATCAAACAAATAAAAGCAATATTTTCACCTCTTACTACATTTACGGCGCATCGGTTGCTTTAGCTTTAGATTTACGTTTACGGGCCGAGTTTAAGCTTTCGCTTGATGATTACATGAAAGCTTTATGGAAAGCACATGGTAAACCTGAAATTGCCTATACCATGCAAGATTTGGAGAAGGTTTTAGCTCAATTAACAAAAAATCCAGCTTTTGCTGCAGATTTTTTTAAAAACTATGTTCACGGAACGGCTAAAAATGATTACACAAAATTATTGCTTAATGCAGGCTATGTGTTAAGAAAAGCTAATCCTGGCAAGGCATTTACAGGTTTTGGGAGAGTGAATTTCGAAGATGGAAAAGCAACTTTAGGGGCAACTTTAAAAGGTACACCAGCTTACAATGCTGGTTTAGATATCGATAATATTATGGTAAGTATTGATGGTAATGAGGTAAAAGACCAAGCTTCGTTAAACAAAATAATTGAGTCTAAAAAACCTGGAGATGTAATTGAAATTACATACAGTTACCACGGACAAGAGAAAAAAACTCAACTTACCTTAGCAGAAAACCCAACATTAGAAATAGTTTCGATAGAAAAAACAGGCGGAATATTAACATCAGCAATGCAAACATTTAGAGACAATTGGCTAAACTCACAGATTAAATAAACCAACCCAAATCCCTGATGGGATTAAAATACAGAAGAATATGAAAAAAACAATTTACACACTCCTTGTCATTTTTGTAGCTAGTGTTGCAAATGCCCAAGACATCAATAAAATTATTACCAAAGATTACGTAGATCACTTGATTAAAACTTTGGCTGGCGACGAAATGCAAGGTCGTAGAACTTTTACGCCTGGCATTGATAAAGCTGCAACATTTATAGAAAACGAATTTAAGCAGATTGGTTTAAAACCACTTGAAGGTGCAACTGGCTATCGCCAAACTTTTTATAAATATCAATTAAAGCCAACTACAGTTTCAGTTACTATTGATGGGCAAGCTATACCAAGTGAAAACATAGTGGTAATGGGTAACAATTCAAAAGAACTTTCTTTTGATCAAACCAATAGCGATGGTTGGATTAAGCTAGATCCGAATAAAGATTTTTTGAGCCAATACAGGGTAATTAGTAGAAGTGGCAAAAAACAGTTGATTTTAGTTGATGTTAAATTTGTTGATATTTTTAAACGCTTACAAGGGCAAACCGGTAGGCCAGTTGACGAAAAAGATCTAAACACAGCAAAGCAAAGCGCTTTAGTTTTTGTACTCGATAAAGATACAGTTACCAAAGATTTTAAAGTTGATTTAAAAAACGAAGTGCTAAAAATGCCTTTATTTAATGTGGCTGGTATTATTCCGGGTAAATCTAAGGCGAAAGAATTAGTGGTGTTTTCTGGTCACTACGATCACATGGGCATAGTTCAGGCTAAAAATGGCGATAGCATTATGAATGGTGCTGACGATGATGCATCGGGTACATCTGCAATGATTGCTTTGGCTAAATATTATAAAAAAGCAAACAATAACGAGCGCACTTTAATTTTTGTGGCTTTTACTGCTGAGGAAGTTGGTGGGTATGGTTCGCAATATTTTTCGCAACAATTAAATCCTGATGATGTAGTTGCCATGTTTAACATCGAGATGATTGGGAAAGACAGTAAATTTGGTAAAAATACCGCTTTCATTACGGGTTATGATAAATCTGATTTCGGCAAAATTTTACAGAAAAACTTAGCAGGAACTGAATTTACTTTCCATCCAGATCCATACATTAAAGAGCAGTTGTTTTACAGAAGTGATAATGCAACCTTAGCTGCTCTTGGGGTTCCAGCACATACCATCAGTACCGATCAAATTGATGTTGATCCACATTACCATCAAGTTACCGACGAGTATAAAACCTTAGATGTAGAAAATATTTTATCAACCATAAAAGCAATTGCTAAAAGTGCGGTTAGCATAGTTAAAGGAATTGATACGCCAGCTCGTATCCCAAAATTAGCACCAAGACAATAAACCTTAAACCAAACAAACACAATGAAATTTAACAAACTAAATCAACTTTTTTTGTTGGCTGGTTTATCGCTTTGCTTAACAAAAACGGCAAATGCACAAAGTGATGAAACCTTATTGCTACGCAGCCCAGCGGTTAGCGCCAATAATCTAGCTTTTGTATATGGTGGCGATATCTGGATTTCGGATTTAAATGGCAGCAATGCTAAAAGATTAACAGTAAATCCAGCAGTAGAGCAATCGCCTGTTTTTTCTCCAAATGGGAAACATATCGCTTTTACGGGTAATTACGATGGCAATAGTGATATCTATATCATTCCGATAGAAGGTGGAGCACCAAAAAGAGTAACTTATCATCCGGGTAACGATGTGATTAGAGGTTGGCTAAATAATGAAGAGCTGTATTTCACGGCAGTTCGTGATTACAATTATACGCTAACCTCAAGAATGTATCGTATAAAGGCAGATGGAACCCAAGAAAAAGCTTTACCAATGCCAGAAGCTGTGCAAGGTTCGCCATCTGCAGACCAACGATATTGGGCTTATATTAAAAACACCGACCCATCAGACCGCTCTAATGTTGCTTTTAAACGTTACCGAGGCGGAGGCATGCCAAGCGTTTGGATTTTCGATACCAACACTAATGATATCGAAATTATTCCAGGCAATACCTCTAATAATGTAAAACCACAATTTGTTGGCAGCAAAGTTTATTACCTATCGGATAAAGATTTAACATTAAACTTGTATAGCTACGATGTAAAAACTAAAAAAGTAGATCAGTTAACTAAATTTAAAGATTTCGACATTAAATCTTTAGTTGCTGGTAATGGTAAATTGGCTTTTGAGCAGGGCGGAAAAATTCATGTTTTTGATCCTGCTACCAACAAAGAAACTGCAATTAGTATTAGTATACAGGCAGATGCGCCTTACAAACGTGTTAACTTTAAAGAATTAGCAAGTGATATTAGAGGATATGATATTTCGCCAAAAGGTGTTAGAGCTTTATTCGAAAGCCGCGGTGAAATTTTTACTGTTCCAAAAGAAAAAGGTGATGCAAGAAATATATCTAATTCGCCAGGCAGTTATGAAAAATATCCAGCTTGGTCGCCAGATGGAAAATACATTTCTTACTTATCTGATAAGAATGGAAAATACCAATTGGTATTACAAAATCAAGTAAGCAAAGGTGAGCCAGAATACATCAACTTAGGTAGCACACACTTCTATTTCTCGCCAACTTGGTCGCCAGATAGTAAAAAACTGTTTTACAGCGATAGTCACTTAAATTTATATTACATCGATATCAATACTAAAAAACCTGTATTGGTTAAACAAGATAATTTAGGTTCGCACACCAATAGAACATACAATCAATTACAGCCATCATGGTCGCCAGATTCTAAATGGATTTCTTATGTAGCAACTTTAGAAAGTGGAGTAAGCGCTATTTACATCTATAATTTAGAAAAAGCAACACATGCACAAGTAACTGATGGAATGAGTAACACCAACAATCCATCGTTTAGTAAAGATGGTAAATATTTATTCTGCACAGCAAGCACTGATATTGGTTTGGCTGGTAGCGGATTGCACATGTCGGCCTACCAACGCCCTGTTAGTTTTAATGCTTATGCTTTAATTTTAGCAAAAAAAACACCTTCTTTATATAAAACAGAAAGCGATGAAGAAAGCGTAAAACCAGAAGAGTCAGCGCCTAAAAAGGATGAGCCTAAAAAAGAGGATAAAAAAACTTCGGATAAGAAAGAAGCGGAAACAAAAGCTAAAACTCCAGAAGTTAAATCAATTGTTGTTGATTTAGATGATTTAAGTAATAGAATTATCGCTTTGCCAATAGCTAATGGCTTATCTTACTTAGATGGATCTATTGAAGGACAGCTCTTATATCTAAAAAACGGTGAGCTAAATGCTATCGATTTAAACAAAATGGAATCGAAATCTTTAGTTACTGGAATTAGCGGTTTTGGCATTAGTGCCGATGGGAAAAGTATGATTTATGCCTCAAGAGGTGGATATTTTATTGTTCCTGCAGCGCAAAAACCTGCTACACCCGAAACTGGAAAAGTGAAACTTGATGGAATTAAAGTTTTAGTAGATCCTGCTGCCGAGTGGAAACAAATGTTTAATGAAGTTTGGCAAATGGAGAAAGAATACTTTTATGTAGAAAACATGCATGGTGCAAATTGGCCAGCTGTAAAAGCTAAATACGAGAAGTTTTTACCTCATGTAAACCACCGTTCTGATTTAACCTATTTGTTTAACGAAATGATGGGCGAAATGGTGGTTGGTCACAATTACATTTATCCTGGCGATGAGCCAACTGCAACTGCTGTAGCTGTAGGAATGCTGGGTGCCGATTATGAAGTTGAGAATGGTTTTTATAAAATCAAAAAGATTTTTAACCGTTTAGATTGGAATCCAAGCTTTAAAGCACCATTAGCAGAGCCAGGTTTAAACATTAACGAAGGAGATTACATTGTTGCGGTTAATGGAGTTCCAGTTACTTCAACTACCTCAATTTATAGCTTGTTTGATTTTAAAGTAGGCAAACAAGTAGCTATTAAAGTAAATACAAAACCAAGTTTAACCGGTGCCAGAGAAGTTGTGGTTTTGCCAATTTCTATTGGAGCAGAAATGGAATTGAGAAAAATGGAATGGGTAGAGCGAAACCGTAAAAAAGTTGACCAAATGAGCAATGGCCAAATTGCTTATGTTTATATGCCCAACACTGGTCAGGATGGTTTTACTTATTTTAACAGGTACTATTTCTCGCAAATGGATAAAAAAGCATTGCTGTTAGACGAACGAAATAATGGTGGTGGTTCTGTAGCAGATTATGTAATTGATTTACTAAGCCGAGATTTAATTAGCTATTGGGCAATTAGAGATGGCAAAAGTTTTACCACACCAGGTAATGGTATTTTTGGTCCTAAAGCAATGCTGATTAATGAAAATGCTGGTTCTGGTGGCGATATGATGCCTTATATGTTTAAGCAGAAAGGTTTAGGACAATTGGTAGGTCGTACAACTATGGGTATTTTAGTTGGCATTAGCGGTTATCCTAAATTATTAGACGGAGGAAGTATTACCTCGCCAAACTTTGGTATTTATGATACTAAAGGCAAATGGATCATCGAAAATGAAGGTGTTGCACCAGATATTTTTATTGAGCAAACTCCCAAAGAATTAATAGAAGGTAGAGATCCGCAATTAGAAAGAACTGTAAAACTGTTGCAACAGGAAATGAAAACTTTCAAATATCCAAATGTAGCAAAGCCAAAAGATCCAATAAGAGGGAATTAATTCAATTGGCAGTTTTCAGTTGGCAATTGTCAATTGAAAACTGTGAATTTGAGAACTGTTAACTGATCTCAATTTCCATCACATAATCATTCATATAGAAACCGTTGCCGATATTCACGTCAACGGTTTCTTTTATTTTAAAGCCAATTTTCTGGTAAAAATCAGCTGCTTTATTATTTCTGTTTACGTTAAGTTGTAAAAATTTTCCGCCTTCGCGAACAGCTAAATTTTTAACCTCGTTAATTAAAATTTTACCTACACCTTTACCATGCATTTCTGGTAAAACATATAATTTGTGTAGTTTATAAGTGGCAGTTTCTGGTTCAATTAGCGATGAGCAAGCAAAACCCACATCTTCTTTGCCATCATCAGCAATGATAAAATTGTAACCTTCTTGCAGCTGAAAAAGAAGTTCTGCTTTACTGTACATTAAGTCTAACATGTATCTTAACTGTTCTTCGCTAATGTATTCACTGTAGGTTTGTGGCCAAATTCGCTCAGCTAAATCGCTGATAATTTGTAAATCAGCCTCTTTCGCTTTTCTTAAAAGTATCATGATAATTAATTCAAAGGCTCAGACAAAAACAAATAATCTACCATAAAATTGAAGCTTACAAAACCATCTTTTATCACTACAAAATCTCCATTATCTATTTGCTTTAAATTATCGGTTTCAAAGTAAGCCACTATGTCTATCTTAAAAATTGAGCCTGCTGGTTTCCACACACTAAAATCCTTTTTTACAGCATAACTTTTTTCGGTTTCAGTAAATAAAACAATGTTGATGTCGTTTAAAAAACAAGCCAGATCATCAAATTTATTCTCTACACTAATGATATTTACTGCCGGATATTTTTCTGAGATTAAATATTTTACCACTGTAGGCAAACTTTCATGAGGGGTAAACATCCACTTTGTGTTTTCTTGAGTGTTCAAGTTTTCATCATTACCAAAAACAATATCCACTTTTAAGCCCATCGAAATTACCTTTTCATACTCGCTTGCAGCAACAATTAAAGTTGGGCTCCATTCTAAAAGTTGCCCTAAATATTCTTCATCAAAGTTACCTAAATGATGAATATACAATGCTGGTTCTTGTTTTTCTCTAACTATGTGATGTGATGACATGAAGCGAAGATATAAATTTATTGCTGGAGAAGAATAATGGAAGATAGCTAAATTTTGATGTCATAATTTGTGACCTCCAAAAGCCAAAATAAATTTTATATTTAATATACCTATGACCAACAAACAAAACCTTGCAATACTATCAGATGATATTGTTGTAAACAAAATTTATGTGATCAGAAACCAAAAAGTGATGCTAGACCGTGATTTAGCGGAACTTTATGGGGGTAGAAACACGAGTTTTAAAGCAAGCTGCAAAGAGAAATATAGACAGATTTCCTGAAGACTTTATGTTTGAGCTTACTAAAAGTGAATTGGAGAATTGGAAGTGAAAATTTGTGACCTCCAATTCTGATAAGATGGGATTGCGCTATTCTCCTTTTGCTTTTGCCTAACATGGCGTATTAATGTTATCAAGCATATTAAATAGCCAACAAGCCATACAAGTGAACATTCAAATTGTAAGAATTTTTACAAGGTTGAGAAATTTGTTGAGTGAATATAGCAAGCTTTATAACCACCCCGCCTTGCAGGCACCCCTCCAATGGAGGGGAATTGCGACCTAAATTCCCCTCCATTGGAGGGGTGGTCGAAGACCGGGGTGGTTTGATTTTTAAGAACTTGTTTTTGGCTATTTAGATAAGCTAATTGATAAGGAAAACCAGCCAAGAAAACGAATTGGTTTTAAGCCTGATGATTTGTAGCCTAATTTGCAACCCTCTTTTCTTTCATTGTATTTGCCGTAAAAGCTGGATTGCAGCGATATCCTTTATTTTCTATTGAGCTTTGACAACTTTAATAGCAAGGCTGAAAGAAAGTTGTCAAAGCTGAAAATAAAGATTTAGCGCAAAGCCAGACTGCCAATCAAAAGAACCATAAATCCTTGCTTTACCCCTTAAACCCCCTAAAGGGGACTTTGAACAGATAAACAGCAGGTTTCGATAAATAAAAAGCCCCTTTAGGGGTTGGGGTAATTTTTTTCTCTCAACTCTTTGACAATTAAAGTATTCTCCCTATCTTTGCAGTCCCTAAAAAACAGGGAATAAAAATATTTTTTAACAAATTAAATAAAAGCAAGTGAATACGTTAAGTTACAAAACTGTCTCTGCCAATGCCAAAACTGTTAATAAACAGTGGGTTGTAGTTGATGCACAAGGAGAGATTTTGGGGCGCTTGTCTTCTAAAATCGCTATGATTATTAGAGGAAAACACAAGCCTGAATTTACCCCAAACGTAGACTGCGGTGATAACGTTATTGTTATTAATGCAGACAAGGTAAAATTGACTGGAAACAAGTTTAGCGATAAACAATATGTTTCTTATACTGGTTATCCAGGTGGTCAAAAATTTATTTCTCCTAAAGAATTAATGGCAAAACACCCTACTCGCGTAGTTGAGAAGGCTGTTCGTGGTATGTTACCAAAAACTAAATTGGGCAAAAAATTGTACACCAATCTTTTTGTTTACGCTGGAGATGCACACCCGCACTCGGCACAAGCACCAAAAACCATTAAACTTTAATTAAAAGAGAAAAGAAATGTCAGTTACAAATACTTCAGGTAGAAGAAAAACTGCAGTTGCCCGTATCTATTTAAAAGAAGGCAGCGGCATTATTACCGTTAACGGTAAAGACCACAAAGAATATTTCCCAACATTACCATTACAATACGTTGTTAACCAAGCTTTAGAAGTTTCTGAATTGCTAGGTAAATATGATGTTACTGTAAATGTAAAAGGTGGTGGAGTTACAGGACAAGCAGGAGCTGTTCGCTTAGCAATTGCTAAGGCTATTGTTGAATTAGATGCTGAGAAAAAACCAGCATTACGTGCTAAAGGGTTAATGACCCGTGATATGCGTATGGTTGAACGTAAAAAACCAGGACGTAAAAAAGCACGTAAGAAATTCCAATTCAGTAAACGTTAATCTTAAAGGAGACAAACACAATGGCAAGAACTACATATCAAGACTTATTGGATGCAGGTGTACACTTTGGTCACCTTACCCGCAAATGGAATCCGAAAATGGCACCATATATTTTTATGGAACGCAATGGGATTCACATTATAGATTTAAACAAAACTTTAACTAAAACTGAAGAAGCTGCAGCAGCGATTAAACAAATCGTAAAATCAGGTCGTAAGATCTTATTCGTAGCAACTAAAAAACAAGCTAAAGAAATTGTTGCTGAACAAGCAAAAAAAGTAAACATGCCTTTCGTAACCGAGCGTTGGTTAGGTGGTATGTTAACCAACTTTGCAACTGTTCGCAAGTCAATTAAAAAGATGGTTACCATCGATAAAATGACTAAAGACGGTACTTACTCAATTCTTTCTAAGAAAGAGCGTTTGATGATCCAACGTGAGCGTATCAAATTAGAAAGTTTATTAGGTGGTATTGCAGATTTAAACCGTTTACCGGCTGCAATTTTCTTAATCGACGTTAAAAAAGAGCATATTGCTGTAGCAGAAGCGATGAAATTAAACATCCCAACTTTTGCAATGGTTGATACTAACTCTGATCCATCTAACATCGATTTCCCAATTCCTGCAAATGATGATGCAACAAAATCAATTTTATTGATTACTGATGTAATTATCAAAGCAATTGAAGAAGGATTAGACGAGCGCAAGCGCGAAAAAGATGATGAAGCTGAAAAAGAAGCTGTAGCTGTTAAAACTGCTGCTGATGCTCCAGAATCTAAAGAGCCTAGAGCTGCTGGCGAGAAAAGACCAACTAAAAAAGAAACTGCTGAAGCACAAGCTGGAGCAGAAGATTCTACAGAAGGATAAACTCCTAGTCCCTAAAGGGGGAAAGGTTTAAAATAAATAAAATTAATAACTTACTCACAAGTCCCGATTTATCGGGATTTGCGGGTTAAAAAACATACAAAATGTCAACAGTACAAATTACTGCCGCAGATGTAAATAAACTACGCCAACAAACTGGCGCTGGTATGATGGATTGCAAAAAAGCTTTAGTAGAAGCTAATGGCGATTTCGAAGCTGCGGTTGATTTATTGCGTAAAAAAGGTCAAAAAGTAAGTGCGGCTCGTTCAGGTAATGCTACTTCAGAAGGTCTAGTATCAATCGCTGTTTCAGCAGATGGTACAAATGGTAAATTAGTTGCTTTAGCTTGCGAAACTGAACCAGTTTCTAAAGTTGAAGATTTCCGTAATTTAGCTCAGGCTGTTTTAGCTGCTGCAGTTGCTAATAATCCTGCTAATGCAGAAGAATTAGCAGCTATTACATTAGAAGATGGACGTACAGTTGCAGAAACAATTACTGAATTAACTGGTAAAATCGGCGAGAAAATCGTTATTCAAGAGTATGCAAATGTATCTGGCGAAAAAATCGTTTCTTACATCCACTCTAACGGTAAAATGGGCGTTTTAGTAGTATTTGAAGGTGCAAATGGTGTTGATATTACTGATGCTGGTAAAGATGTTGCAATGCAAATTGCTGCAATGAACCCAGTTGCTGTTGATAAAGACGGTGTTGATCCAGCAACTATCGAGCGTGAAATCGAAATTGCTAAAGATGTTATTCGTCAAGAAGGTAAACCAGAAGAAATGGTTGAAAAAATTGCAGCTGGTAAATTGAACAAATTCTACAAAGACAGTACTTTATTAAACCAAGAGTTTGTTAAAGACGGTTCGATGGATGTACGTAAATTTTTAGACAATACTTCTAAAGGTTTAACTGTAACAGCTTTCACAAGAGTACAATTAGGCGCTTAATTTTAAGCTTACTACAATATTAAAAAGTCTCGATTTATCGGGACTTTTTTTGTTTAGTTATGTCCGTCATTGCCAGCTTGACTGGCAATCGTAATGCTATACGCTGGAAGTTAAACTTATTAATACGTTTTCAAGACAGATTCTCAATGTCTTCAAGATTTTTTTGGTAAAGCAAAATCCTTTTCCACATTATCGTTCGTCCCGCTATTTGTTCCAATTTTTTGCGCTTCGACTACGCTCAGCGTGACAAAAATTTTCACTGCTATCGGGTTTGTAAAACTCAGGATTGTGAAATTATTTGCAGTTGCATAGCTTAAAACGTAACGCTGTTGTGAGGTTGTAGCTCGTGCCAAAATTATAAGTCCGAGCTGCAAGCTCGAACTAGTAAGGGATATATTTAACTTAAGCTTGTGCAATTATTTACAGTTGCAATATGCAAACCTATATTATGGTAAATAAGGTTTTAAACCAAGCATGGTTGCATCGGTAGGATAAAGTTTTAAGCCTTCATTAACAATTTTTTTAACTTCCGTTTTACTATAATCACTATAAAATAGCGATTCTGCATAATAAGAATAGGATTGCTGGTCTTTTCGATACTTATTATACTGATTGAAAAGCTTTTGCACTTCTTTAACATCTTTGTGTACTCTGGCCAAATAACTAGCCATTCTAAAATAATAGAAATGTCTAGGTTTAGCATAAGCTGCTTTTTTGCCATATTTAAAGGCGCTGTCTAACTGCTTCTTTTCTAGGTAAATATTACATTTCAAATAATCGCCATAAACTAAATTTGGCATTTGATAATGTACGCTGTCTAACAGTTTAATTGCCTCATCAAATCTTTTTTCCTTTTGCAAGTATTTTGCTTTTTTAAAGCCAATAGTCTCAGAGTTTTCTCCAATGTTTGGCATCTCCGGAAACATTAGGTTAACATCCTCGTATTTTAATTTTGGCATCGCAGTATCTATCCCATCTATTGCGGCCAAATCATTATCTACTTTGTATTGTGCTCTAGACGAGTTAAAAACCATCGCGTTTACATAAATAGTGCTTATGCAAAGTAATATCGCTAGCCCAGCAAATACCTTTAAAGGTTTATTTGTACTGCTAACTATAAAAAGTGGTTTACCATTACGCCAGCTTACAATAAATAAGGCAAGAGCCAATGCAAAAAGGAATTGTATGTTTGGTCTTTCTGCCGGAAAATTAAAAAATGCATCAACAAAATAACCACTCAAGGCAGCAAAAGTTATGATTGCGATTGTTTTTGCTTCTAAACTTCTATCAGAACTTAAAATCTTTACAGTTAAATAAAAAGCAATTATAAAAATAGATAAATAAATGAGGGCATTTGGTACACCAGTTTCTCCAGCAACTTCAATAAAATCATTATGTGGATGTTTGGAGAATACATTATCATCTAATATAGTGTTGGTGTATAATGGAGTGTATAATTTCCAGTTCCCTAAACCAACGCCAATAAATGGTTTTTCTTTAATTAAGTCTATCGATTTTTTCCAATAGGCAAGTCTAATATTTGTTTCGCTAGTATTTTGTTCTGCTAAAGTGCCTAGCCTAGTGGCTACCGTACCATATGTAGAACTTTTATCTTTAGTCGCATTTTTTAAGCTATGCTGACTTACCATAAAACTTAGTAATAAAACAACAATGATGTAACTGGTATTAAATAGATGCTTTTTTGATTTTAAATCTTTCCATCTGAGGTAAGCCATACCGATAGTTATGATGGTTAATTCTAAAATTAGACCTAAAAATGCTGCCCTTGCATTTATTAAAAACACCGAAAATAGGCATAGAAAGAGACTTAAAATGGCTACTACTTTTAATAAAGATCGACGTGTAATTATGCAGTAAATAATAAATGGAAGTTTGATGATAAAAGCAGCTGCAAATACATTTTTATTGCCAGTGGTTCCTTGTAAATCGTTAATTAATACATCAATTGGAGTTTTGTTAACATTTTTATAAAAGTAAGTTACGCTTTCAAAACCTTGCATTAGCGCCAAAAATGTAATAACTAAGGCAATATTTTTTATTAAGTGCAATTTGTTAAATAGTAAAACACCAAGAACAAGAAAGGCCAAAACGGTGGTTAAAACTCTGCTGTAAACTACCAAACCCTCTACAGGATTTAGCGCTAAAATTATTGAAACACCAGATATAAAGGTAAAGAGTAAATAAGGGATGCTTATGGCATTTCTAAATACAGATTTTAACTGAAAAGGATCAATTAAATTTTTATTGCTAAAAATGTAAGACAGAGAAAGAAAATTTAAAGCCGCAATCAATAGCCAATGTAACCCCATTTGGTCTTGAATTTCTATTTTCGGAGACATTTCTATGAGTAGGTAAAGCGTAATAATAACCGTACAAATATGATCGCTAAAATCGATAGATTTTTCTTGTAAATTTGGCTTTGTAAATGTTGTGCTTTTATTTGCTTTTTTGCTCATCTTCCTTTCAATATTTGGAGAAATTTACAAAATTTTATAATAAATAGTAAATTATGAAACACGATTTATCGGTGTTTAAACACGTATTTGCCTGCAATTTTTGATATCATGATAGCCATAACTAACAGCCGTTTTTTTAAAGATAATGAGTTAATTGCCAACCAAACGGTATTAATTAATGAAGGTAAAATTGTAGCATTTACCGATGGAACCTTACCAAACGGTTACGAAATAATTGATGCAGAACAAGATTATTTAGTGCCAGGCTTTATTGAGTTACAAATTTATGGTAGCGGTGGCAATTTATTTTCTGCTTACCCCAGTGTAGAAACCTTAGCACAAATGGATGCAGATTTAATTAGCAAAGGCACAACAAGTTTTTTAGCCTGTGTTGCTACAAACTCTCCCGAAATCGTTCGTCAGTCAATAGAAGCAGCAAAAGCATATCGCCCAAAGGCAAAAAGTTTTATGGGTTTACACCTCGAAGGCCCATATTTAAATGTAAAGCGAAGAGGCGCACATATTTCTAAATTTATCAAAAAAGCAACTTTAGAAGAAGTTAAAGCTGTGCTTGAACATGCAGATGGAGTGGTTAAAATGATGACAATTGCTCCAGAATTACAAGATGATGAAGTAATACAGCTTTTATTGGATAACAATATAGTGCTTTCTATGGGGCATAGCGATGCTACCTTTGAGCAGGCAACTGAAGCTTACAACAAAGGGATAGTTACAACAACACACTTGTTTAACGCAATGCCGTCAATCCATCATCGTGAGCCAAATTTACCAACTGCTTTTTTTAATCACCCAACAGCTTTGGCAAGTATCATCGCCGATGGCAGCCATGTAAATTTTGAAGCGATAAAATTGAGCTATAAATTGGCTAAAGGTAGATTGTTTTTAATTACGGATGCCGTTACTGCTTGTAATATCGGACCATACCAACATCAATTGGTGGGCGATAAATTTATTACTCCAGATGGCACACTTTCTGGCTCGAATATTACTTTGGTTGATGCGGTTAGAAATTGTGTTGATAACTGTGATATTCCTTTAAATGACGCATTAAATATGGCTAATTTAATCCCCACACAGGTTATAGGCAAACAAGATGAGCTAGGTAAAATAGCAATCGGTTATGCTGCTAACCTAATAATTTTAGATCAATCTCTTAAGACTAAGGAAATTATTTTTCAAGGAAAGAAAGTTAATTCAACCTTTCAACATTAATACTTTCCAACTTTAAAACATTTACCTATTTTTGAGGTCATGAAGTACAAACGGATTTTACTGAAACTAAGCGGCGAATCGTTAATGGGCGATAAGCAATACGGAATTGATAATGAGCGTGTTAAACAGTACGCCGAAGACATTAAAGCAGTTCACGACAAAGGTCTTGAAATAGCAATTGTAATTGGTGGCGGTAACATTTTTAGAGGCTTAAGTGCAGAAAAATCTGGTATGGATAGAGCACAAGCTGATTACATGGGCATGTTAGCTACCGTAATTAACAGTATGGCTTTGCAAGATGCGTTAGAAAAAGTTGGTTTAAAAACCCGTTTGTTATCAGCCATTAAAATGGAACAAATTTGCGAACCATTTGTACGCAGGAGAGCTGTTCGTCACTTAGAAAAAGGCAGAGTAGTTATTTTTGGTGCAGGAACCGGCAACCCTTATTTTACTACAGATTCTGCAGCAGCATTAAGAGCGATTGAAATTAACGCAGATGCTGTTCTAAAAGGAACTCGTGTTGATGGAATTTATACCGCAGATCCAGAGAAAGATCCTACTGCAACAAAATATTCGGAAATTACTTTTAGAGAAGTATATGCAAAAGGTTTAAATGTAATGGACATGACTGCATTTACACTTTGCGAAGAAAATAAAGTGCCAATCATCGTATTTGATATGAACAAACATGGCAACTTTATGAAAATTGCCAACGGCGAAGAAATAGGGACCTTGGTACAGGGCTAGTTTTAAGCTTTTTTTATATTTTTGTATAAACACTACAAATCATGAATGACCTCATAAAGAAACAATTGGTAGATGCTCAGGCAACAATGGATAAAGCAATTGCACATTGCGAAGCTGAACTAACTAAAATAAGAGCTGGTAAAGCATCAGCAGGTATGTTAGATGGAATTATGGTTGACTATTACGGTACACCAACTCCACTAGCTCAAGTTGGTGGTATTACTACGCCAGATGCTCGTACCTTAATTATCCAACCTTGGGAAAAATCTTTATTGGTTCCTATCGAAAGAGCAATTATGGAAGCTAACATTGGTATCAACCCACAAAATGATGGTATAATTATCCGTTTGGTTGTGCCACCTTTAACAGAAGAACGCCGTAAAGATTTAGTTAAAAAAGTTAAGGAGGAAGCAGAAAGAGGCCGTATCACTGTTCGTAATATCCGTAAAGATGCCAACAGCAAAATCCAAAAATTAAAAGGCGAAAGTGTTTCTGACGATGAAATTAAAACCGGTGAAGGCGAAGTGCAAAAGATTACCGATGCTTACATCTTAAAAGTTGATAAACACGCAGAAGTGAAAGAAAAAGATATCATGACGATATAGTAGATTCTTATTGCATAAGCAATCACTATATCGCTAAAATGTAATATAAAAGGGAATGTAGCTAAGCTTCATTCCCTTTGTTTATTTTTGCACCCCAAAACAAACCGAGAGTGCGAGTTCATTAATGCAATTTATAAAACTCAAACCCATTAATAAACAACACATGAAATTACTGCTCAACTATTTAAAAGATTACAAGTGGATTGTAGTGCTTGCATTGGTACTTGCATCTTTTAACATTGGTTTCTCACTAATGGATCCATATTTTACCGGACAAATATTAGATAAATATATCAACAGACATACTGAATTAAGCAGGGAGGAATATATCTGGGGTGTTTTAGGTTTGGTTGGCTTAGCTGTTGGTGCGGCAATGGTATCAAGAATCGCCAAAAACTTACAAGATTATTTTACCAGCATTATTGTACAAAAAGTTGGTGCCAAAATGTACGCTGATGGTTTAAAGCATTCACTAGAATTGCCTTATCAGGTATTTGAAGATCAACGAAGTGGAGAAACCTTAGGTATTTTACAAAAAGTAAGAACTGATAGTGAGAAATTTATCACCTCGTTTATTAGTATATTATTTGTAAGCTTAATTGGATTAATCTTCGTAATCGTTTATTCACTAAGCGTAAGCTACAAGGTTTCGTTAATTTATGCAGCTTCTATTCCAATTATTAGTTTTTTAAGCTGGTTTTTGAGCAGAAAAATTAAAACCATCCAACGTTCTATTATTGCAGAAACAACAGCTTTGGCAGGTTCTACTACCGAGTCATTACGTAATATCGAATTGGTGAAAAGTTTAGGATTGGCTAGTCAAGAGATTGACCGTTTAAACAAAACTACCTACAAAATTTTAGGTTTAGAGCTACGTAAAGTAAAATATGTACGTAGCATGAGTTTTGTACAAGGCACAACGGTAAATTTGGTTCGTAGTACCATGGTAGTGGTTTTATTGATGCTAATATTTGATAAAGCAATTACACCAGGTCAATATTTTTCTTTCTTGTTTTACTCGTTTTTCTTATTTGGTCCGCTACAAGAATTGGGCAATGTAATTTTAGCTTGGCGTGAGGCCGAGGTTTCGTTGGGTAATTTTAAAAAGATTTTAAATACACCAATTGATGTTAAACCAGCTAATCCTGCTAAGATAGAAAAGGTAGAAACTTTAGCTTTTGAAAACGTAAGTTTTAAACATTTGTCTGGCAAACACAATGCTTTAAACGGAGTTAGTTTTGCTGTAAATAATGGGGAAACTATTGCTTTTGTTGGTCCATCTGGTTCTGGTAAAACAACTTTAGTTAAACTCTTAGTGGGTTTATACCAACCTGTAGAAGGAGAAGTTTTTTACAACAAAATTTCTGGCAAAAAGATAGATTTAGATCAGCTCCGAGAAAAAATTGGCTTTGTAACGCAAGATACGCAGCTTTTCTCAGGTACGATACGAGAAAATTTACAATTTGTAAAACCAAATGCAAGCGACGAGCAAATTATGAAAGTGTTGCATCAGGCGGCTTGCCATAATTTGTTGGCAAGAGCTGATAAAGGTTTAGATACCGTAATTGGTGAAGGTGGCGTTAAAGTTTCGGGCGGCGAAAAACAACGTTTATCCATTGCTAGAGCCTTATTGCGTAATCCTGATATTTTGGTGTTTGATGAGGCAACCTCTTCATTAGATTCCTTAACCGAAGAAGAAATTACCGCAACTATTCGTGATGTTTCTGTTTTAACCAGTCATATTACCATTTTAATTGCTCACCGTTTATCAACCATTCGCCATGCAGATCGAATTTTTGTATTGGAGAAAGGAAACATCATTGAGCAAGGTAAACACGCAGATTTATTGACCGAAAAAGGTTTGTATTACGCCATGTGGAGACAGCAGGTTGGGGAACGTTTAGATAGTTAGGCAAAATTTGTCATTCTGAACATAGTGAAGAATCTCTATCCCTAATTCCAATATTAAATTCCTTGCTCAAAATCTTTACAGGCTGTTCCTCGGAGTCGCAATGTTTTCAGTCGTTTCGTTGTACCCAGCTTGACTGGGTATCGTAATGCTTAAATCTATTGAAAAACAATGTCAGTTTTTCATCGGCAATTGTAGTCCCGCCAATGCTATCATATTTTTGTGCTTCGACAAGCTCAGCATGACAAAAATATTAAAGCTAAATCGGAGCCTGTCTGCCTTTGGCTGATTTAATTAACAAAGTTGGTGGTTCTTGGCAAATTGCAGCCCCTAATAGTAGCAAAAAACTTGCAATTTAAACCGGATTGAAATGGCATCCTGTGAGCTGTCATCCTGAGCGTAGTCGAAGGAAGCGAACAGATACAATGGAAAGCCGGACTAACTTTAATAGCTACAGAATTATTGCTTTTCAAAAATTTTAAAACTATTTCTATAACAAATCTATTTATTAGATATGCTTTTAGAATTTTTAAACATGGGTGGTGCAGAAATTGGGTTAATTTTAGCGATTGTAGCTGTGCCCTTTCTGTTAATTATTTACTGTATTGTAGATATTTTACGATCAGAATTTAAAACAGGCTTAATGAAATTTGTTTTCTTGGCTTTGGTTTTATTTGCTCCTTTTGTTGGTAGCATTATTTACTTAGTGATTAGAAAAGACTATTTAAAGGCAAATAGTAATACCCCAATGATTTAAATTTGATCTTCAATTTTATCGGCTGGCTTAATATCATTTAAGGTAAGTGGCAATAAATTTTTAGTTTTCATGTAAGTAACGAAAGCAATAATTAGGGTCATGCTACCGCCAAAAACTACAGCCGGAACCGTACGCATTAACTTTGCTGTTAAACCAGATTCGAAAGCGCCAATTTCATTTGATGAGCCAATAAACATACTATTTACCGCTGATACTCGTCCACGCATTTGGTCTGGTGTAAGCAATTGCATAATGGTAGAACGGATGATAACGCTTACACTATCAAAAGCGCCTTCGCAGAATAAAAAGAATAGCGTAAGGTAAAAACTAGTTGATAAGCCATAACAAATGATGCTTACACCAAAGCCTGTTACAGCAATTAACAAATTACGCCAAGGTTTATTCATCGGTGGGTATTTAGTCATAACCAACATAGTTAAAACCGAACCAACAGAAACTGCAGCTCGCATATAACCTGCACCTTCGGATCCTACATGCAAAATTTCTATCGCTATAATAGGTAAAAGCGCAACTGCTCCGCCAAAAAACACCGAAAACAAATCTAAACTAATGGCTCCCAACATCATTTTACTTTTAAAAACAAATTGAACACCTTCGGTTAAGCTTTTTAAAATACTTTCTTTAGGGATAAATGTTGGTGGGTGCGCTTTTAAAAATAGAATGCAGATTAAAGCAACAAAAATAAAACTGGTAATAACCAAATATGAGTTGGTTATGCCAAAATGAGCATATACTAAACCGCCTGTTGCTGGACCTAAAATTGAAGCCAATTGCCAGCTAGAACTACCCCAAGTTGCCCCGTTTGGATATAATTTTTTTGGTAAAATTTGCCCCATTAAAGAAAAGGTTGTTGGTCCGAAAAAGCCTCTAGCTAAGCCGATGCAAAAAATCATGCTGTATAAAATGGGCAGAATTGTATCTTTTTGCAGCCCCATCTGCTTATTGGTAAAGGTTAACATTACCAGAGAACAAATTAAAACAGCAGCGAAAATTTTAATCAGTAATCCTTTTTTTTCTGTTTTATCTGCCACATAGCCTCCATAAAGTGAAATTGATATAGATGGAATGGCTTCGCATAAACCAATAAAAGCCAGTGCTAATGGATCTCTTGTTAAATCGTAAATGTACAAGCCTAAAACAATGGCTTGCATTTGGTAAGCAAAAGTGAAAAAGAAACGCATGCCAATGTATGAGCGAAATTCTCTAAACCTGAGGGCAGCAAATGGGTCTTTTTTTTCGGCTAAAACAGATTGTTCTTCCAATGGAAAATAATTTCTGCTAAAATAAGGTTTAGTAGCTTAATTATTTAACAGAAAATAACAGGAAAGTATAACAAAGGGAAAAATTACAAGATTTTAACCAATTAAATTAATGGTTGAGCAGGGTTGTTCTTGTAATAATCTAATTTATATTGAAACATTTCGCTCATTCTTACTGCACGCCATTTGGCTTCTGAAGCTTTTTCGCCTGTAAAATGTTCATCTACGGTTTCATTGAATAAGCTAATCCATGTGTCAAAATGTTCTTTTTGTATGGGAAGTTTAGCATGTTTCAAAAACGGACTGCCGCTGTATGCTTGCACATCTAACAATAAAGTTTGCCAAAAGCCATACATTTTCTCTAAATGGGCAGGCCAGTTTTCTTTAATAACGCCATTAAAAATGGGAGATAAAAGTTCATTGTCTCTAATTTTTCCGTAAAAATCATCTACTAATAACTTAACATCATCAATGTTTAAGATATCCGTACTTGCGTTATCCATGTTTTATTATTTGATATGCTCAAATATAAGCTGTTCAATTTCTTTGAATCTGTTCACAATCATAAAATGACCTGATTTTGGTAATTTAATATGCTCATTGTCATACAGAGCGCAGCGAAGTATCCCTATTAGAGATTCCTTCCCGAGAAATCGGGACAGGCTGTGCCTCGGAATGATAAAGTTTGAGAACTAATTTACTTCCCTGTAAAAATCTACATAAGCCTCATACATATTTTCGGCCTGGTTTATTGCTGATGATGCAGCAATACCAAAAACTCCAGTTGTCATTAATGTTGGCACATCTGCTAGAGTAACTCCGCCAACCGCTAAAATTGGTAAATCTATATTAGCTGATTTTAGTTTTTTTACAGCGTTGGCATATTCATCTATGCTAACCAAAGGATTATCGTTTGGCTTAGTAGAGGTTGTATTAAATGGCCCAAAACCAGCATAATCTGCACCTTCATTTGCCAATTTTATCAATTGCTCAACCGTATTTGCAGAGCCACCTAAAGTAAATTCTTCTCCAACTTGTTTACGCAGGGCGATGAAATCTGCATCCATATCTTCAATATGAAAACCTTGAATATCGGCTTTGCCTTTTAAATGGATGTGGTTGGTTACAATTAAAGTTGCTCCCCAATCATCGCATATTTCTGCAATAAGATTGATGTCCGCTAAAAGTTCATCATCAGCTTTGCTTAAACAACGATATTGGATCCATTTTGCACCAGCTTCACAGGCTACTTGCACTTGTTCAATGTGTGAACTTTGTGCAAGATCATGCGTGATGAAATGTAATTTTTCGATGTATTTTTTCATGATATATTTTACGTCATTTCGAACGAGCTTTCCGCGAGGAGAAATCTGTAATAGTCTACACTTTTTTTGTTCTAGCAGTGCAAATCTGTAGATATCTCCTCGCTTCGCTGCGCTCGATATGACGATGTAAAAAGCCCCCTTTAGGGGGTTGGGGGTTAAAACTTAAGGCTTAAATTTAACAAAAAGTTTCGGGTTGCTTGTGGGTAATAATAATTGCCACGTTCTAAAGCTCCGCCAAAAAGATAGCTGTAAGAACCACCGTTGTTTTCATACAATTCGTTAAATACATTATTCACCATAAACGTTAATCCGATATTTTTTACGCCAGCAAATGTGGTGTTGTAGCTTAGGCGAATATCATTTACAAAAAAGCTTGATAAGGTTCTATTACCGGCAGATGTATTATCTAAATTTTGTTTGCCCACATATTTACTTACAAAAGCAATTTGTCCGTTTTTAATCACATTATAGCCTATCTCACTAGATGCAATTACCGAGGGAGAGAAAGAAATATTGGTATTTTGATACGTGTTAATTACAACTGGATTTATTGCAGTAGGGTCTTCATCGTAAATAAATTCTGTGAACTCTTTAATTTTATTTGTACTAAATGTAGCTGTTCCAGCCCAATAAAAATCTTTAGATATTTGCCATCTACCATCAAATTCTAAACCTAAACGATAGCTATCTGGTACATTTTGTCTGGTTTGTCCGCCAACTTCATTTAGCTCACCAGTGTTAATCAATTGATTTTTATACAGCATTGCATAACCATTAACCCCCAAAGATAGGTTGCTAAATTGGGTTCTGTAACCTGCTTCAAAATTGGTTAAATTTTCATGCAATGGTCTGCTATTGATATTCGAATCGGTAAAATCTCTTCTGTTTGGCTCTTTGTTACCAACCGCAACAGATGCATAAACATTGCTTTTTGCATTAAAATTATAAGTCAAACCTGCTTTCGGATTGAAGAAATTTAAACTAGCATTTTGCTGTGCCGGAGTACCCGATGGATCGATACCAAAATAGGAATAATAAACACTACGGTATTGCAAATCGGCAAAGAAATTAAATTTATCTAATTGGTAATTGGCTCTACCAAAAATGTTAAAATCTGTTTTAAAAGCATCATTGTCATTGTATCGGTGTCTAATTGATCCACTTCCATCATAATTTGCAAATTGTGCCCAAATTACTTCATCAAAATGTTTACCATCATACTCATTGTATGCGCCACCCAAAATAAAGTTTAAATTGCTTTTTGGCGTATAGTTCAATGAATAGGTTACCCCATAAAAATCGTTATCTAACCATAATCTTCTCACTAAATCAGAATTTGTGATTGTAGCTCCGCCAATATTCACCGCTGGGATATTGTAATCATCTAATACCTGATTTTCTCTAAACTCTTCGTAATAACCTCTGCCGTAAGTGTAATGTAAAGCAGCATTTGCTGTTAATTGACTACCTAATGTTCTGGTATAAAATAACTGGTAATGATCTTGTTGATAATTGTCCGTTTGGTTATCGTAAGTGAAGTCGTTGTGTCTTCTATCTGTTAACAATTTTGCTTCAGAAATTCCATTCCAAGCTTGATAAGTTTTTTCTGTTCCGCTAAATACGTTGGCACGAAGGATATCTTTTTCGCCATAATAAGCACCTGAAACAAAAAACGATTTTAAATTAGCAGAAGCCCGATCTACATAGCCATCAGATTTTATTCTAGATAAACGCCCATCAAAACTGAATTTGTTATTAATTAATCCTGTACCTACATTTACGGTATTTTTCCAAGTTTCGAAAGAACCATACGTATTGTTTAGCTCGGCATAGGCCGAATCTCTTCTGGTAGTTGTTTGTATATTTAAACTTGCACCAAAAGCACCTGCACCATTGGTAGATGTACCTACTCCACGTTGAATTTGAATGTTATCTACTGATGAGGCTAAGTCTGGTAGATTAATGAAAAAACTTCCTTGACTTTCGGCATCATTTAATGGGATACCATTTACAGTTACATTTATTCTTGTGGCATCGCTACCTCTAATTCTTATGCCAGTATAACCAATTCCTGTTCCTGCATCAGAGCTTACTACAACAGATGGCGTTTGGTTTAGCAAGTAAGGTAAATCTTGACCAAGATTATTTTTCTCGATTGCCGCTTTATCTAAATTTTTAAATGTTGTGGCCGAGTTTTTACTTGCTCTTGTTGCACTAACCACAACTTCATCTCCAATAAAAATTTGTTGCGCTAAGCTAAAATTAAGTGCTGTGTTTGAGCTTAGGTTAATTGTTTTTTCTTCAGTTCGGTACCCTAAAAAACTAACCATGAAAGTGTATCTGCCTGATGGCAAACTTAAAGTGTAATCGCCATTGGTATTTGAGTTAACAGCCGTAACATTGTTTTTTAACCTGATGGTTGCACCTGCTAAAGGTTTTTGATTGTTGTCGGTTACTTTACCGTTAACCGTAATTTGAGCCATAGCCACACAAGGCAATAGCATGGCAAATAATGCCAAGATTTTAAAATTTTTCAATTTGTAATTTTGTTTTAGTTAAACCTGCCAAGAGTAGGGGTACTCCCAGCCTTAGTTAAACTCCATAAACCATCCCTACGCCAGCATTACCTGGATCAGGTGCATTTAAAGTTAGGGTTTAGCTGTTAGTGTTTAGGGTTAGCGTATCGCTACCTTCAACCTTATAAGCTTTTACCTTCAACCTTAAAATGGGTATGTTCTCAGCCTTTATTTGTGTTTTTTACAAAACAAGGCACCCCTTATTGATGGGGCAAATGTAAAACAAAATGATTGAGAATACGAAATTGATTGTAAAATTAGTTACTTGTTCTTTTTTTTGGGCGTTTTTACACGCTGTCCGCTGTATCCCCGATGAAAAATCGGGGGATGCCGCTTCCATCGTTAACGCTAGCAAATCATCAAAAAATGGCGCCTTAATTTTCCCGCTACAAGAATTCATCAATTGCTTTAATCGCATTTTGCAACCTAGTTTCAATACCGCCAATAACAACATAATTTGCATTAAGAGCGCTCAGTTCATTATGCCAAACTTGCATAAAATGTTCTCGCTTATGCGGAAAATCTCTTAGTGGATCATCCTGCCAAGGCAAATCAATGTCTAACAAAATATAAAAATCATACGGACGATTTTTTAATCCATCTAAAACAATTTGAGGCGTTTCTCCAAAAAATTCATCACTCCAAATTTTTACCGTTGCAAAAGTGGTATCGCAAATAATAAAATCGGTTTCGGCAGTAGCCAAAATAGATTCTTCTAAAGCAACCTGACCATGAAACATATTAATTTCATCCTGCAAAGTGCAATCCGCTGGTAAAGCTTCGCAATAATAGCGGGCATATTCTGGTACCCAAGGCACATTATAATGTTTAGCCAAAGCAATAGACATGGTAGATTTGCCCGTGCTTTCTGGGCCAACGATCGCTATTTTTTTAATTTTTTTGTTCACGGTAAATTTTCCTCCAATCTATGTAGCCCATAGTTGCAATGCCGATGTATAATAAATACATCAACCCTGTTGCGTATAAATCTTTTGAGAAATAAACGCCAACATAAATGATGTCTACAAAAACCCAAATTAACCAATTTTGTAAAACTTTACGAGCCAAAAATACTTGAGCAACTAAACTACAAGCTGTACAAAAGCTGTCAATAAATGGAAATGAGGCATCTGTTTTTTTAAACAAGGTGAAACCCAAAGCTACGGTAAACAAAATGATGCCAGCGATAGAAAGCAGTATTTCCTTTTTAGTAATGTTTAATATTGGTCTTTCTTGGGTTGGATTATTTCTGTGTTTACTCCAAAAATACCAACCGTATAAGTTCATAAATAAAAAGTATACCTGCAAACCAGCATCTGCATAAAGTTTCCCTTCAAAAAAAATGAAAATATAAATTATCACCGAAACACAGGCAATAGGCCAGTTCCAAATGTTATTTTTTGCAGCAAGCCAAACGCAAAGAATGCCAGTAAAAACTCCGCACCATTCTAACAATCCAGTGCCGAAAAGAAATTGGTTTATGCTTTCAGTAAATCCGTTTGCCAATACTAACATTTTTCAAATGTATAAAATACATATCAGTTTTGAATATGGTTAAGTGGACATGTTTAGTTAACAAAATCATGTAAAACAAAAAATCCGATAGGGAACAACCCCTACCGGAAAATAAACCAAACAAACTATTTATGAAGAATCCTCAAACTTGTTGAGGAAATTTTAGATCGATTTCAAATCAGCTAATCGCTGTGCAAATTTTGATAACACTTACTAAACGCATTATGATTACCATTAGTACAACATTTTTGCCAATAATTGTTTTTCAACATCTTCTTGACTTTTGCGTGACTTCTGAAACAAAATCTAACTGAGATGCTTTGTTAAATATATAAACGATTATTGCTTGCAAAAAGTTTTTATGCTAAGAAATTATTTGATGTATTGAATTTTATACAAATGATTTATAATTGAAACAATGTAATTTAATGAATTGTTATTTCTATACTTATCTAATTAAGTATTTATAAAAAATTAAATCTATCATTATGAAAAGAGCAGGTTTAAATATATTGGTTGCTACAGCCCTATCATTGGGCTTATTTGCCTTCGGATCAATTAAACAAGGCGGCATACAAGGAAAAGTAACGCCTGCAGAAGGCGCCAAAGAAGTTTTAGCAATTGCAGGAACTGATACGTTAAGAAGTCAGATCAATAACGGAGCTTTTGTTTTTAGTAATGTAAAAAAGGGCACCTATATGGTTTGGGTTAAGGCAAATGCGCCTTATAAAGATATATCAGTTGAAAACGTAGCAGTAGCAGATAGTGCTACAACAGATATTGGCGAAATTAAATTAATGCAATAACTGCATATTTCGAAATAAAATTAAGAGGGCAAATTGTCCTCTTTTTTATTATAATATTTTTTAAATAAATCAATTAAATCTCTGTTCAAAAACCTATCTTTGCATCCCGACAGAGCAGTTGGGATATTTCATCATAGCAAAGGAATTCTTCCAGCTATCAGTCAAAAATTTTGACTATTCACTTTAGACTTTTTTAAAAACCTCATGCCTAAAGATACCTCTATACGTTCAGTACTAATTATCGGATCAGGACCAATCATTATTGGCCAAGCTTGCGAATTTGATTATGCTGGTTCTCAAGCCGCACTTTCTCTTAAAGATGAAGGAATTACGGTTTCAATTATCAACTCTAATCCGGCAACAATTATGACGGATAAAGTTATCGGCGATCATGTTTATTTATTGCCATTAACTTTAGATTCGATTGAGCAAATTTTAACAGACCACGCAACAAATCCAAATTTGCCTAAAATTGATGCCGTATTGCCTACCATGGGCGGTCAAACAGCATTAAATCTTTGCGTTGATGCAGAAGAACGTGGTATTTGGGAAGCTCATGGTGTTAAAATAATCGGTGTTGATGTTGCTGCAATCGAAAAAACCGAAAACAGAGAATCGTTTCGCCAATTAATGGTTGATATTGGTGTGGGTGTTGCTCCATCAAAAATTGCAAATTCTTATTTAGAAGGAAAAGAAGCCGCACAAAGCATTGGCTTTCCATTGGTAATTCGCCCATCATATACATTAGGTGGTTCTGGTGGTGGTTTTGTGCACAAAAAAGAAGATTTTGATGCTGCTTTAAAACGTGGTTTAGAAGCTTCGCCAACTCACGAAGTTCTAGTAGAAAAAGCGGTTTTAGGTTGGAAAGAGTACGAATTGGAATTGTTGAGAGATGGAAACGATAATGTAATTATCATTTGTTCTATCGAAAACTTCGATCCGATGGGTATTCATACTGGAGACTCAATTACCGTTGCTCCAGCAATGACATTATCAGATCGTTGTTACCAAGAAATGCGTAATCAAGCTATAAAAATGATGCGTGCCATTGGTAATTTTGCTGGCGGATGTAATGTTCAGTTCTCTGTAAACCCAGATAATGATGACATCATCGCTATCGAAATTAACCCTCGTGTTTCTCGTTCATCAGCTTTGGCAAGTAAAGCAACGGGTTATCCAATTGCAAAAATTGCAGCTAAATTAGCCATCGGTTACAATTTAGATGAAATAGAAAATCAAATTACCAAAACAACTTCAGCATATTTCGAACCTACTTTAGATTATGTTATCGTAAAAATCCCTCGTTGGAATTTCGATAAATTTAAAGGTGCAAATATGGAGTTAGGTTTGCAGATGAAATCTGTAGGAGAGGTAATGGCAATTGGCCGTAGTTTTATAGAGGCATTACAAAAAGCAACGCAAAGTTTAGAAATTGGCAGAGCTGGTTTAGGTGCTGATGGGAGACATAACAGAAGCATTGAAGAAATAATGTACGGTTTAGAGCATCCAAGTTGGAACAGATTGTTCTTAATTAAAGATGCAATGAGCATGGGTGTGCCTTTAGAATCTATCCGTAAGGTAACCAAAATAGATAAATGGTTTTTAACCCAAATACAAGAATTAGTAAACCTTGAGGTAGAATTAAAGCGATATTCGCTAAACAATGTACCGAAAGACGTTTTCTTTAACTTAAAGCAAAAAGGATTTTCAGACATACAAATTGCTTACGTTTTAGGTAACGTAACCGAAGATGATGTTTACAATCGTAGAAAAGAACTAGGCATTAGAAGGGTTTACAAAATGGTTGATACTTGTGCAGCAGAATTTGCAGCGCAAACGCCATATTTCTACTCCACTTTTGAGGAAGCGCCAATTCAGATTTCATTAGTAGGTAAAGAAATATTATCAAACGGAGATGAATTAGGTACCAACGAATCTATTGTTTCTGATAAAAAGAAAGTAATTGTTTTAGGTTCTGGCCCGAATAGAATTGGTCAAGGTATCGAATTTGATTACTCGTGCGTACACGGTTTGTTAGCAGCTAAAGAAAGTGGTTTCGAAGCAATCATGATCAACTGTAATCCAGAAACGGTTTCTACAGATTTTAACATGGCCGATAAATTATATTTCGAGCCAGTTTTCTGGGAACATGTACGTGAGATTATTGAATTAGAAAATCCAGTTGGTGTAATTGTACAATTAGGTGGTCAAACGGCGCTTAAAATGGCCGAAAAACTACATGAGAATAACATCAAAATCATCGGAACTTCTTATAACGATATGGATATTGCCGAAGATCGTGGTCGTTTCTCTGATTTGTTAAAAGAATTAGAAATTCCTTATCCAAGATATGGTGTAGCAGAAAATGCAGAAGAAGCAATTGTTGTTGCAAACGAGGTTGGTTATCCAGTTTTGGTTCGCCCAAGTTACGTATTAGGCGGACAAGGAATGAGCATCGTAATTAACGATGAAGATTTAGAAAAAGCAGTAGTAAAACTACTCGGCGATTTACCTGGTAACCGTGTTTTAATCGATCACTTTTTAGATAGAGCAGAAGAAACTGAATCAGACTCAATTTCTGATGGAACAGATTGCCACATAGTTGGTTTAATGGAGCACATTGAGCCTGCAGGTATCCATTCTGGCGATTCGAGTGCAGTTTTGCCTCCTTTTAGCTTATCAGAAAAAGTAATTGCCGATATGGAAAATTACTCGAAGAAAATAGCAAAAGCTTTAAACGTAATTGGTTTATTAAATATTCAGTTTGCGGTTAAGGATGATAAAGTTTACGTAATTGAGGCAAATCCACGTGCTTCGAGAACAGTACCTTTTATAGCCAAAGCTTACGATGTACCTTACATTAACATCGCTGCCAGAATTATGCTTGGCGTTAATAAACTAAGAGATTTTAACATTGTGCGCAAGCTAAAAGGTTATGCCATTAAAGAGCCTGTTTTCTCTTTCGATAAATTCCCAGAAGTAACCAAAGAATTAGGGCCAGAAATGAAATCTACTGGTGAAGCTATACGTTTCATTAAAGATTTAGAAGATCCTTATTTCCGTAAATTGGTTAAAGACAAATCGATGTATTTATCAAAATAGAATTGTCAGTCTGAGCCTAGTCGAAGACTTATACAAATCCCTTAGCGAAAGTTAAGGGATTTTTTTATAACGTTTTTGTCATTCAGAGCGGAGAGAAAAATCTATGAGTTAAATTAGTTTTGAAGCGCAATGAAACTACAACGATTAAGGGCAGTCCAACTTTCCGCTATATCTTTTTGGACCTCTGCTAAAACTTAAGAAGTCGCTTTCTATAAAATTATCAGACTTTGTAAGTTTACCTATACTAATAAAAAGTATGCCGCTTCAATTTGGGCTATTTAACTTAGGCAAGTGCAAGGAAACCCTGTATAGCTCCACACCAGATGTTATTTAAACCCGACGGAAGTGAATACTTAATCCCATTAAGTTAAGAGAGTTTCGTCATTGCGAGGGTCGATTTTTCATCGCCCGAAGCAATCTCCTCTTTGTAATTAGACTCTAAAAGGCAAGGAGATTGCTTCGTGCCTCGCAATGACATACAGTGTGCAAAATCAAAAGCTTAACTTAAAGATATTCAGCGAACACGTAGTGGTAATTTTTTTAATTACCCTGAAGTAAAACATTCAGCGGGACTAACTTTGATATGAAATACTAGCTTAGCTTTTCAAAAATCTTCATCATCAAAATATGAATATAATAATTATTGCTTAGTCCAAATTCTGGTGTTCAGATCTAGCTCATGTACAATATCATACATAAAACCTAAAATTGCCATATCATTTTTTAACAAATCTGGTTTTAGTAGCGATTTAAAAACAGGAGCTTCAAAGTAATTATGGTCTAATGGGAAAGCAATATAAGTTCTGGAATCGATAAAAGATAGCGAAACAGTGTAAGCCGATCGACTATTTAAATCATTAATTTTTTCCATTAATGCTGGTGTTAAAATGTAACGGGCTTCAATTTGATCGGTGCTGTATACCACGAAATTTTTATTGAAACCATCATTTTCAAGCTCTACTACATTTTTATTGCCGAAAGAGTATACGTTTTTGGAAAACCATGCTCCAAGAGTAGCGCCAAAATCTTTCGGTCTAATTACGGTGATGCCGTTAAAGTTTTTATTGAAATCTGCAGTAAATACTATGCCTTTTAAAATATCGTGCCAATGGGTTTGCCTACCATTTTTGCCTTGCGTTTCGGTTTTATACTCGGCATGTACCTCAGCAAAATAGAAAGCAGTTTTGTCTATTTTACCAGTAATCAAATCCTCTGTGTGGTATCTATCTGGCTCTTGAGTAAATAGTTGCGAGAATTTAAATTCTTCTTCGGCAATGCCATTATTTGGATTAATTGTTAAATTTTGATCTATTGAACTTAAGGCAGCGCCAATTATTTCGTGCTTAAAGCGGCTTTTGTAAAGCGCACCCTCATCGCTAATTTTATAAAGGATAACCACACCAGGAATTATGGCAGCTGCACCAACTACAACACCGATAATTACTGCGCTATAAGCTACGGCAATAATTAGCAGTAAAATGCCAAATGCAATTGCTCCCCAGCCTTGAGTTTGCTTAGATACAATCTTTTTTCTAAGCGTTTCTAATTCGGCTAAAACTGGCTGAATTTGAGGGTTGCTGATAAAATCTTGAGCCATTAACTATTAAAAAGTTCTTTTGCGCTAATGTTTTTACGTTCTTCGGAAGCAGTTTCTAAAACTGGCATAGTTTGGTAACCTAACATGCCTGCAAACATATTGCTCGGAAACATCATTACAGCATTGTTGTAAGTGGTAACAGTTGCATTATAGTTTCTTCTGGCTGCGGCAATTTGTTCTTCACTTTCTGTCCACGTAGTTTGCAGATTTAAAAAGTTGGTATTTGCTTTTAAATCTGGATAATTTTCTACACTAACCATTAATCCTTTTACTGCTGTACCAATCTGTTGGTCTAAGGCTAATTTATCACCTTCGGTAGCGTTTGTGCTTAAGGCCTTGCCACGTAATTCGGTAATTTTGGTTAAGGTTTCTCCTTCATACTGGGTGTATTGTTTTACAGTTTCTACTAAGTTTGGCAAAAGATCGAAACGTTTTTTAAGCATTACATCAATGCCTGAAAAGGCATTGGCAACTTGGTTTTTTTTGCTAATTAAAGAATTGTAAATGCTGATACCAAAAATTAGTACAAGGATGGCGATAATTGCGATAATAATCATGGGCGTTATTTTTTATTTAAATATAAAATTATAGATATGAAATAACTAAAGCTGTTACAAAATAATTATAAAAATAAAACCCTGCTCCGGAGAGAGCAGGGTTCAATCAATCAATATTAAAAAGGAGAACCTTCTTAATTTTCCAAAATTACAACTCCTTTTGCTTCAAACACAATTTCTTTTTTAGGTTTTGTAATTTTTGCTATTTCTTCTGCTGACTTTTTAGCGTCTTCTGCAAAATGTTTTAAATCTTCAACAGAGGTTTCTTTTCTTTCTGCAAAGCCATCAATCACAACTTTTTTACCAGCCAAATCTTTGGGCATAAAAAAAGCATAATCTTTAAAGTTTACAAACATCGTCTCGCCATTTGGCATAGCTAAGTTCATGAAACAACCTTTTTTCTGACAAACTAATACTACTTCGCCAGTAACTTTCATATCTCTTTTAGTGCTGTCGCCTAATTTTGCATCAACTTCTGCGGTGGTAATGATCTCGCCTTTTTTAACGCCATCTCCAAATGCTTTACCAGCAATTGTATTTGCATCTTGAGCAAATGTTAATGCAGTAATTAAACTGAATGCAATACTTAAAATAACTTTTTTCATTGTTTTGATATTTTTTGTGCTGATACAAAAGTATTTAAAATCTTGTTACTTAGGGCAATAATCTTGTGAATAAAAATTATTCAGAAAAAAACCCCACTACTTTGCAGTAGTGAGGTCAATCATCCCTATTGTTTTGTTAACCTCCATTACTAGATGAGAACAATAACCATAAGACAATAAGTTGTCCAATATGATTAATAATTTAAAAAATTACTGTATTTATCTGAAATACAAATATTTAGTATATTTTTGATCTAATGTGCCAAGTTTTTCTATTCAACAGTATGTAGAAATTTTACCCAATTAAGCATAAATTGGGTAATAATATTCCTAGTCTTAGCTAATTACCCAAACAATAAACTAAAAACTTCTTCAATTTTGCTTACCGTAACAATTTGGATTTTGAATTTATCTTTGTTTAATCCTTTTAGGTTATAATTAGAGATAAATATTTTTTCAAAGCCTAGTTTTTCTGCTTCAGAAATTCTTTGTTCTATTCTATTTACTGCTCTAATTTCTCCTGATAAGCCCACTTCTGCTGCAAAACAGATTTTAGAAGATATAAATATATCTTCATGTGAAGATATAATCGCTGCCATAATAGCCAAATCTATGGCAGGATCTTCTACTTTAATTCCGCCAGCAATATTTAAAAAAACATCTTTGGCACTTAACCTAAAGCCACAACGTTTTTCTAATACCGCCAAGAGCATGTTCATTCTTTTGGTGTCAAAGCCAGTTGCCGATCGTTGCGGCGTGCCATACGCTGCAACGCTAACCAATGCTTGTGTTTCTATTAACATTGGTCTAGCGCCCTCTAAAGTTGCCCCAATGGTTATGCCGCTTAGTTCTTCATCCCTTTGAGATAATAATATTTCTGAAGGATTAGAAACTTCTCTTAGCCCGCTGCTTTGCATAGCATAAATACCCAACTCTGCTGCGGCACCAAAACGATTTTTTATCGATCTTAATATTCGATAGATGTGATGTCTATCGCCTTCAAATTGTAAAACAGTATCAACCATGTGTTCTAAAATTTTCGGACCAGCAATAGCACCATCTTTGGTAATGTGGCCAATCAAAAATACTGGCGTATTGGTTTCTTTTGCAAAGCGAAGTAATTCTGCGGTGCATTCTCTAACTTGAGATACACTACCAGGAGTAGATTCGATATGAGCAGAATGTAAGGTTTGTATCGAATCTACAATTACAATTTCTGACTCTAACTGCTCAATTTGTTTAAATATGTTTTGGGTTGAAGTTTCGGTAAGGATAAAACAATCTGCCTTAGGTTGAGTGGTAATCCTTTCGGCACGCATTTTAATTTGCTGCTCACTCTCTTCGCCAGAAATGTACAACACTTTTTTCCCGACTACATTTAATGCTAATTGGAGCATAAGCGTAGATTTACCAATACCCGGTTCGCCACCAATTAAAATAACCGAACCAGCAATTAAGCCACCGCCTAAAACGCGGTCTAATTCTAAATCGCCAGTGCTTGTTCTTTCTTCAGTAGCGCTTTGTATGTCTTCAACCTTACTTGGTTTACTTAAACGCTGTGTACCAGAAGGCGATTTCCAAGTAGGTACATGCGAATTGCCCTTTTCAATTACTTCTTCTACAAAGGTATTCCATTGGTTACAAGATGGGCATTTGCCCAACCACTTAGCGGTTTCGAAACCACAACTCTGACAGAAATATGCTGATTTAGTTTTAGCCAATTTGATTTACGATTTTATCTGCCTACGGTAGACAGGGATTTACGAATGACGATTTGTCTCTACGAATTTAAAGCTAATCGTTTTAAATAGCAGATTAAGTTTTAAACAAAAAAGCCTGATTTCGTTTTTGAAACAAGGCTGATATTTTAGTCATCATAATTGTTCGAGATGTTAAGCGAAGCGCATCTTGAACTTTTAAATATAGTGGATTTCAAATCCACTTTATTAATTACTTCGAGATGCCTTTCAGAACATCTCGAAAAGCGTGTTTACGATTTTATCTGCCTACAGTAGACAGGGATTTACGAATGACAATTTATAAATACGAATTTAAAGCTAATCGTTTTAAATAGCAGATTAAGTTTTAAGCAAAAAAGCCTGATTTCTTTTTTGAAACCAGGCAATCGTAATTTGTAAATCTGAAATCGTAACTTGTTGTTACAATTTTATCTCTTCATCTTTAGATGACAGAAAATGAAACTCAGTTAAATTATAAGATGAAACTGATCTCACTTTAATACGCTGGCCAAATTTAAAGAACCATTTCCATTGTAAAGAAACCATTCCTTTTTTAATAAAAGCAGCAATATAAGGATGTACACAAAGTGTGATATTTTTTTCATTCTGCTCTTGCAAAATGTAAGTTAAATTACTTTCAATATCATCCATTAAAACAATACTTGCCTTAATTTCTCCGGTACCATCACAAGTAGGGCATTTCTCTACCGTAACAATATTCATTTCGGGCCTTACACGCTGACGGGTAATTTGTACCAATCCAAATTTACTCGGAGGCAAAATGGTGTGTTTAGCACGGTCTAACAACATCAACTCACGCAAGTAATCGAAAAGCATTTTACGGTTGGTTGCTTTGTGCATATCGATAAAATCGATTACTACAATACCGCCCATATCTCTCAATCTTAACTGACGAGCAATTTCTTTTGCAGCTTCCTTATTAACTTGAAGCGCATTTTCTTCTTGGTTTTCTTTGCTGGCTGTTCTGTTACCGCTATTTACATCAATTACATGTAAAGCTTCGGTATGTTCTACCACCAAATAGGCACCACCGGCAAAATTTACTGTTTTGCCAAAGCCATTTTTAATTTGTTTCTCTACGCCAAAGTGCTCAAAGATGGGCTCTTTATGTTTGTAATATTTAACGATTTTTTCCATTTCTGGAGAAATCTCATGAACATAAGATTTAATATCTTCAAACAGATTTGCATCGTTTACATAAACGTTAGCAAAATCAGCATTTAAAATATCTCGTATTAGGGTAGAAGTACGATCCATCTCTCCCCAAACGCGTTTAGAAGGCTCAGCATCAGGTAACTTTTTTGCAAAGTTTTCCCATTTAGAAACTGAGTCTAATAAATCTTTTTGTAATTCGGCAACACCTTTTCCTTCAGAAACGGTTCTAATGATTACCCCAAAGTTTTTAGGCTTAATACTTTCAATAATCTTTTTTAAACGATTACGTTCGGTATTGCTTTTAATCTTTTTGGAAATCGATATTACGTTCGAAAAGGGCACTAAAACAATGTATCTTCCTGCAATAGAAAGATCAGAGCTTAATCGTGGTCCTTTTGTAGAAATAGGTTCTTTAGCAATTTGAACAGGTAAGATTAAATTTTTGGTAACAATGTCGGATATTTTACCCGCTTTATTGATATCTCCTTCTAATTTAAAATTATCTAATAAATTGCCATTAACTGTACCGTTACGCTTAATTTTTGTAAGCTTTATTAAAGACTGTACCTGCGGACCTAAATCGAAATAATGCAAAAATGCATCTTTCTCATAACCCACATCAACAAACGCAGCGTTTAAGCCCGGCATAATTTTTTTTATGCGGCCCAAATAAATATCGCCAACGGCGTAATTGTTGTTGATGTGTTCTTTATGAAGTTCTACTAGGTATTTATCTTCAATTAAAGCTATGGTTACTCCCGTAGGAGATGAATCGATTATTAATTCCTTTACCAAAAGCTACAGATTTTAAGGCTATTACGCCTTATTACACATGGACAAAAAAACATAGAATCCAAAAATAAATGCAAAGGTTAATGAGCATTTATTTTTGGTCAATTAAAATAGGAAAATCCTATTTTTTCTTGTGTCTGTTTTTTCTTAAACGTTTTTTACGTTTGTGCGTAGCCATTTTATGTCTTTTTCTTTTTTTACCGCTTGGCATAATTTTAAGTTTTAAATGTTTTTATTAATCTGTTAATTAACGTTTATTTTTTTAACTCAGTAACCTTACTATCAATAAATTTTGTTAGTGTTGGGTTAGCTGCTAATTTTTTGCTATTTAAATAAGCGTCTATTGCTTCTTGTTTTTTACCTAAATTTTCATAAGCTGTTGCTAAATAAAAATAGGCATCTGGTGTAGCTTTAATATTGCTGATGATGTCATTAAAACGAATAATCGCCTTATCAAACTGGCCAGATTTAATTGCAAACATGCCTAAATTCATATTTGCTTTTAGGTTTTTTGGATCTTTTTTAACTACATCCATTAACATTGCAATACCTTGCATCGGTGCTCCCATTCCGTTAACGATTGAGATTCCAAGTCCAGTTTTTGCATCATTACTGATAGAGTCTATTGCTAGTGCCTTAGTAAAAGCTGCATTTGCTTTTTGCAGCATTACTGGTTGCACTAAACTATCCTGTGTATTATCAAATGCTTTTAAGAAACGATTTCCAGTATTTAACCAATTGTTAAGACTAGGCTCACTGTTGGCAACAACTTCTAAGTACAAAGCGCTCGGTACAGATTGTTCAAAATCTTCCCATTTCTGGGCTAATACCTTCGCATTTGCGATTTTTTCTTCTGCTTTAGCTGTTTTATATTTGCTTTCTAATACCGTAATATCTTTAGCTGTTGCATTGCTTACTAAATTTTTAGCAGTTGTTGATGCTTCCTCTATACTTATTGTAGCGGTGTTTTGCTGTTGTGCAGCAGGCATTTGAGCAGTTTCTTGTTTAGGTATTACTAAAGCTTTAATCTCTCTCGAAAACAAAAATCCAACAAGCAATAGCATTGCAACAATAATTATAACTTGTTTTGAACGGATATTGGTTTTCATAATAGATTAAGCTTCTGCTTTTACTTTTTTAGATGCATTTTTCACTTTGTCAACAAATACTTTTGCTGGTTTAAAGCTTGGTACAAAATGCTCAGGGATAATAATGGCAGTGTTTTTAGAAATATTTCTAGCAGTTTTTTGCGCTCTTTTTTTAACTACGAAACTACCAAAGCCTCTTACGTAAACATTATCGCCACCGATCATGCTATTTTTTATCACCTTGAAAAACGCTTCAACTGTCTCTTGTACGTCTACTTTTTCAATTCCTGTCTTTGTTGATATTTCTGAAATAATATCTGCCTTAGTCATATTTTCTATTTATTAAATTATTGTGTGTTAAATATTATAACTGTTTTGGGGTTGCAAAAGTATTGCTTTTTAATGAGATAGGAAAATAAAAGATGATTTATTTGCAATGATATTCATCAGGTTATTGCAAGTTTTACCAAATTGATATAAATTGATTGTATTTTTGGGCTAATGAACTTCCAAAAAGAAATTGTTAAATGGTATCTCTCTAACAAACGCAACTTGCCTTGGCGCAGCACAACCGACGCTTATGTGATTTGGCTTTCTGAAATTATTTTACAACAAACACGTGTTGAGCAAGGTTTACCCTATTTTAATAAATTTTTAGAAAATTATCCAACAGTTGTTGATTTTGCAAATGCTAGCGAAACAGAAATTTTAAAGCACTGGCAAGGTTTAGGCTATTATTCTAGAGGTAGAAACATGCTTTATACCGCAAAACAAGTTCTAGAAATACATAAAGGCATTTTCCCAAACGCTTACGACGATTTGATTAAGCTTAAAGGAATTGGTGAATACACTGCCGCTGCAATTTCATCATTTTCCAATAACCAAGCTAAAGCGGTTGTTGATGGTAATGTTTTTAGAGTTTTAGCTAGATATTTTGGAATTGAAGAGCCTATTAATTCTACTATTGGGAAAAAAAAGTTTTCAACTTTAGCTCAAGATTTGATTGAAGATCAGCAGCCATCATTGTATAACCAGGCAATTATGGAGTTTGGTGCATTACATTGTAAGCCTAAGTTGCCTTTATGTGCAGTTTGTCCTTTACAATTAGATTGCTTCGCTTACAACCACAATAAAATTGAGATTTTGCCTGTAAAGTTGAAAAAGGTAAAAGTTAGAGAACGGTGGTTTAATTATTTTTTGTGTTTGGAGGGTGATGATATACTTACAAAGCAAAGAGTCGCTGGTGATGTATGGCAGCAAATGTATGATTTGCCTTTGATAGAAACTATTGAATTTGCAGATATATCAGATTTATCTTTTTCGGAATTGGTTAAAAAAAGCTTTGGTAAGGAAGTAATTATCAAGCCCTTAATAAGCAAAAAGCACCTGTTAACACACCAAATTATATATGTGCAATTTTTTGCTTTAGAAAATTATATTATTAACTTTAATCTACATGCAGAAATAAAATCGTTAACAATTGATGAATTTAAGACTTTACCACATCCAAAAGTAATCAGCGATTTCGTAGAAACATATTTATAAAACTAACCAAATAAACTATGTCTGGTATTAATAAAGTTATTTTAGTTGGCCATTTAGGAAAAGATCCTGAAGTTCGACATTTAGATGGAGGAGTAACTGTTGCGAGTTTTCCTCTCGCCACTTCCGAAACGTATAATAAAGATGGAAAAAGGGTAGAGCAAACCGAATGGCATAACATTGTGTTGTGGCGTGGCTTGGCCGAGGTAGCCTCTAAATATCTCCAGAAGGGAAAATTAGTTTATATAGAAGGCAAACTTCGTACTCGCTCTTTTGAAGATAAAGAAAAGGTTAAAAAGTACGTAACTGAAGTGGTTGCAGAAAACTTTACGATGTTAGGTAGAAAAAGTGATTTTGAGAATACCCCTGCAAGCACGGGAACGCCAAAAAGCGAGGATGATTTCGTAAGTCCGGTAGACTCTACTGGTGATTTACCCTTCTGATATAAATTCAAATAAAAACCCCGAAATTTTCGGGGTTTTTGTTTAATTACTCTACGGTAACAGATTTTGCCAAGTTTCGAGGCTGATCTACGTTACAACCTCTCATAACAGCGATATGATAAGATAATAATTGTAGCGGAATAGTTGCCAAAAGCGGTAAAAATGCTTCATCTGCATCAGGTATTTCAATACAATAATCTGCCATCTTTTTAACTTCTACATCACCTTCGGTTACAATGGCTATTACAACACCTTTTCTAGCTTTAACCTCTTGTATGTTGCTGATTACCTTTTCGTAAGATGAATTTTTTGTTGCAATAACTACAACAGGCATTTCCTCATCAATTAAGGCAATAGGACCATGCTTCATCTCTGCTGCAGGGTAACCCTCCGCGTGGATATATGAAATCTCTTTCAGTTTTAATGCACCTTCTAAAGCTACAGGGAAACCACTTCCTCTACCCAAAAATAAACAGTTTCTTGAATCTTTAAATTTCTCTGCAACTGCTTTGATGGTATCATTTGATTGAAGCGCTAACTGGATTTTATCTGGAATTGTATCTAGTTCAGTTAATAACTCAATTAATTTAGAATTTGTGATTGTTCCTTTTTGCTGAGCCATGTAAAATGCCATCAACGTTAGTACAGTAACTTGAGCAGTAAAAGCTTTTGTAGAAGCCACCCCGATTTCTGGTCCGGCGTGTGTGTAAACACCCGCATGTGTTAACCTTGGTATCGATGAGCCAACTACGTTACAAACACCAAAAATTGTTGCGCCACGTTCTTTGGCCATTTCAATTGCCGCCATGGTGTCTGCAGTTTCGCCAGATTGAGAAATGGCAATTACCACATCTTTTTCGGTAATGATCGGGTTTCTATATCTAAATTCAGATGCATACTCTACTTCAACAGGAATACGAGCATATTCTTCTATCAAATATTCTCCTACCAAACCAGCATGCCATGATGTGCCACAAGCTACAATAATTATTCTATCGATATTTTTAAGCTTATCAACAAATTCTTTTATGCCGCCTAATTGAACTTTGCCCTCAGCAGGATAAATCCTACCTCTCATACAATCTCTAATAGAACGAGGTTGCTCATAAATTTCCTTTAGCATAAAATGATCGTAACCACCTTTCTCCAACATTTCAAGTTGTAGCTCTAACTCTTGGATATATGGTGTTTGAACCACATTATCTAATCTTTTAATCAATAACTCATCTCTTTTTAGAAACGCGATTTCATTATCGTTAAGATAGATTACATTTTTGGTGTATTCTATAATTGGAGTAGCATCAGAAGCAATAAAATATTCCCCTTGGCCAACACCAATAACCATAGGGCTTCCCTTTCTAGCCGCAATTAACTGATCTGGATGATCCTGATCCATTATTACTATTGCATAAGCACCGTTTACTTCTTTAAGCGCCAAACGTACCGCCTCTAAAAGATCATTCTGCTCATTTTTGTAAATTTCTTCTATTAAATGAATTAAAACCTCTGTATCGGTATCACTATTAAAAGTGTGGCCTCTTCTTTCTAATTCCTCTTTTAATGTTGCATAATTTTCTATTATACCATTATGGATAATACTTAATCTTCCGTTATTAGAGGTATGTGGATGAGAGTTTCTATCTGATGGAGCTCCATGAGTTGCCCAACGCGTATGTCCCATTCCAACAGTGCCAGAAACATTTTTTCCATTAGCATAATTTTCAAGCTCTTGAACTTTGCCTGCCTTTTTATAGATATTTAGATCATTATGGTCTATTAATGCAATACCAGCACTATCATATCCACGATATTCTAATCTTTTTAAACCTTTAATTACAATTGGCCAAGCTTCGCGGAAGCCGATGTAGCCTACAATTCCACACATATGTTTTTCAAAAAATAAATCCCCCGAAAATAGAAAATTCTCGGGGGATTTAATAGTATAAAGTAAGTTAGGATATAATTAGTTTATTTTAGTATAATAAATATTTAACTTCATGGTATTATCACCAGCAATAGGGTTCTTTTTGTAAGTTCCTATAACCGATCTTGCACCTGTAGAAATTGATGGGAAAAAACTAAATTCAGAAGCGCCTGATGGTGTTGGCGCTAAGAAAGTACCATAATCTTTTGTAGTGCCAGAAAGAAGATCTTGTACATATAAGGTAACATTAAAAATATATTGTTTTTTTATTGGATCAAAAAATCCTCCAAAAGAGTATGATAGATTTTGGGGATACCTTATATCACCAGCAACTGTTTGCGAACCTGGGTTATTATCTGGCAAATTTTGTCTTTGCTCTGCAATATCATACCTATATAAAGCCAATCGTGGGGCAGCATTGTAAGGTATTACATCAGAACCATTGCTCAAATCAATTACCAATTCAGCTTTATTTACAATTACTTTTCCAATTGCTGTAGCAAATTTACCTAAATGAGGAAATGTAATTTTGTTTTTTAAGCCAGCAAGCGGTTGTAAATACGTTACAGCATATTGGGTATTAGGGTTTGCTAATTGTGTAGCTATTACTGTACCAGTGTAATCATGTTTGATAGTAGCGGCAATTGCGTTAAATGAATTTGCAATAGGAAAATTTACCACAGGAACGGTATCTGTAACAGTAGTTGTAGTGCTGTTTTGTTTTTTATAGTAAAGGGCTAATGCTGAGTTTGAGCCCGCAAAATCAAAAAACATTACGCCGCCATTGCCTGTTGAGCCTGTCTTATTAATTTGTACTTTAAGGCCTTTAAATGACTGAACGAAATTTGCATTAGTTTTTAAATTGGCAGCAGCAAGGTTAACAATGTTGTTCTGGATAAAAGTTTTATCAAGCACAATTCTTAATTGCGGAGTAACTGTTTTTAATGTATCGGGTTTCCCAGAAACAATATCAGTGATTTTATATCGTGTGGTTGGATAAATTTTGCCAGTTTTATTTCCAATAACAGTTGTAGCGTTAGTGTATGTTTTATTGTTTAAATAAGTATCGTTTTGACTAATATTTTCTGTAAGTTGATGAACATCTACACTATAGCTTGCAGTACTATCACCATAAAACTGACCTCCGTAATTTAACACCAATACAGCAGAGTCTAAAACAGGATTAGTTCCAAAATCATGAGTAGCAGCATTTGGTAAATTAACTACCATGGCTAAACTAGATTCTGTTGTGCCAAAAATTGGGTCTTTTAGGTTACCAAGAGGATGTCTGCTAACGCCTCTTGTATTCGTTACATCCTCTAACTGCGTTCTTGAATTTATAGTTATGGTGTCTATCAAATCTCCTTGCACAGCCGAGCTTGGGTCAACCTCTAAACCAATTGTTGATGTACTTTCGCATGATGCGAAAAGAAAAAGACTTATCAACAACGTTAATAAGTCTAGTTTTATAAATTTCATATGTGGAAAATATTTTTTTTAGCGGTCATATGGAATAGCCCATGTATTCGTTTAATCGAATTGGTACATGGCCTATTTCATATTTTTTATTAAAATAATGCTTTATTAAGCTACCGAAACCAATTCTTCATTAGATATTTCTTCGTAAAAAGTAAAGAAATTCTCATAATTTTCGGTTAAATTAAAAGCTAAAGTTGGTTTATTAGAATCTTTAACAAATTTTAACACCTCTTCATCTAGCTTTTCATCAGCTAACACTACTGCATCAGCGTGAGTTATCGCTCCAATGTGTAAGCTATTGTTATCAGCACCAACAAAAGATTTTGTGTCTTCTGCTGTCATGTGTTGCATCATCGCTTTTTTGTGTAAATCTGTATTTAGCTTTTCAGTAAAACAGTTTTCGTAAACAGAATAAACAACCTTTGCATTTTTAAATGTTGGGTCGTTTTTATAAGTAGTTTTAATGTATGCCGGTACTAAAGAAGTCATCCAGCCATGGCAATGTACAATATCAGGAGCCCAACCTAATTTTTTAACCGTTTCTAAAGCACCTTTGCAAAAGAAAATGGTACGCTCATCATTGTCTGCATAAAATTTATTCTCTTTATCTCTAAAAACATATTTTCTCTGAAAATAGTCTTCATTGTCTAAAAAATAAACTTGCATACGAGCAGCCGGAATAGATGCCACCTTAATAATTAGTGGGTTGTCATTATCATCAATAATAATGTTCATTCCAGATAAACGGATCACTTCATGTAACCTGTTTCTTCTTTCGTTAATGTTGCCAAACCTAGGCATCAAGATACGGATTTCAAATCCTTTTTCTTGCATTGCTTGTGGTAACTGACGGGTAATTTCTGAAATTTTTGTGAGTTCGAGGAAAGGCGACATCTCGTGTGTAACAATCAGTAGCTTCGTTTTTGCCATCTCCATATTGTATATTAAATTATGTTAATTTCAAGATTATCAAGGTGCAAAGGTACGTAAAATATTAATATTTATCAATAAGTTATGCAGTAGGCTTTGTAAATAATAGATTTATTACCAACTTAGCACCCTTAAAAACCATTTGGTAATTTGGAAATTATACACACGATCTCAGCTTTAAAAGCTATACTAAAGCCATTTAAACAGGCAGTATCTAAAATAGCATTGGTACCAACAATGGGTGCATTACACAATGGGCACCTTTCGCTAATAGCTATTGCAAAGGCAAATGCAGAGGTGGTTGTTTGTAGTATTTTTGTTAATCCAACGCAGTTTACCGATCCTAAAGACTTAGAAAAATATCCTCGCCCTTTGGCTCATGATATTAAAATGCTAACAGAGGCAGGCTGCGATTTTGTTTTTATGCCAACTGTAACCGAGATGTACCCTAGCTTTCCAACTCCAGAAAATTGGCTTATAGATTTGGGGCCGGCTGAGTTTGTTTTAGAAGGTGAATTTAGAAAAGGGCATTACCAAGGCGTAACTCAAATTGTAAAAAAGCTTTTTGATGCAGTTAGCCCAGATGTTGCCTTTTTCGGTCAAAAAGATTTTCAGCAGGTGCTGATGATTAAAAATATGGTTAGGCATTTTAACCTACCGATAGAAATTGTATCGTGCCCAATTATAAGAGAAGATGATGGCTTGGCGATGAGTTCTAGAAACATTCATCTATCTCATGATGATAGAATGAATGCGCTTGTTTTAAGTAAAGCATTAAAATTTGTTGCAGATAATTATAAAAAATTGAAATTAAAGGATTTGCTAACTGAGGCAAAACAAATGATTAATGATACAAATGGCGTAGAACTAGACTATTTTACGATAGCTCATGATGATACTTTGTTGCCTATTGAGCACGAAGAAAAAGGCAGTGTAGTTGCTTTAGTAGCCGCAAAAGTTGGCGAAACCAGATTGATAGATAACATGCTTTTAGGCTAACAAGACTAAAATTTATTGTATTCTTATTGTAGCCTTATGCTTTTACCTTTTTACCTTCAACCTTAATTACTAACTTTGCCAAATGATTATCGAGATCCTAAAATCGAAAATACACCGTGTTAAAGTAACACAGGCTGAGTTAAATTACGTTGGAAGCATTACAATAGACGAAGATTTATTAGATGCAGCTAATATTATACCTAATGAAAAGGTTCAAATTGTAAATAACAACAATGGTGAGCGTTTCGAAACTTACGCCATTAGAGGTGAGCGTGGTACTGGTATGATTTGTTTAAATGGTGCAACGGCCAGAAAAGTTCAGCTTGGTGATATTTTAATCATTATGTCTTACGGCTCATTGCCTATGGAAGAGGCTAAAAAATATCAGCCAATTTTGGTTTTTCCTGACGATAACAATAAGTTGTTAAAGTAGGGTATATGTCAGGCTGAGCGTAGTCGAGGCCTTATTCTTTTCAATTTTATTATTTCTAGAAGACGTAAACATTTATTTTGTTTTGAAAAGCAATTGCTGTGCTTTTCGGTTGCCACGGTCCTGCTTTTCATTTCTGCCGATGCTTTTAGTCCCGACTTCTTCGGGGAAAATCGTCATCCATTGCCATCTGTTTATTTTAGCTAATTACACTGTGCTTGGGTGGGTTGCCATACATAGTAGCAAAAGCTTTTGTAAAATAAGCCTGATGGTAGCGAACACGCAGTGGTAACTCTTCAGTTGCCACGAAGTAAAGCGAACAGCAGGGCAAACTAATTTTCTTGCATACAGTCGCCTTTCTAAAAACTTTTACTGTCTCATTTTTAAGCGTTTAAATAAAATGATGATAAAAAAATTACTATGCAGCCATAGCAATTTAACTAAGAAACACTAAATTTGGAAAATCTAACCATATATAAATTTAAATTATGCTTTTTGAATTAAGTGAAGAACAATTAATGATACAGCAAGCGGCCAGAGATTTTGCACAAACAGAATTAAAACCGGGAGTTATAGAGCGAGATGAACATCAAAAATTTCCGAAGGAACAAGTTCAAAAGTTAGGCGAGCTTGGTTTTTTAGGTATGATGGTGGATCCGAAATATAACGGAAGTGGCATGGATGCTGTTTCTTATGTTTTAGTAATGGAAGAACTTTCAAAAATTGATGCATCAGCATCGGTTGTGGTATCGGTTAACAATTCATTAGTTTGCTATGGCTTAGAAGCTTATGGTAACGAGGCGCAAAAAGAAAAATATTTAAAACCTTTGGCATCTGGCGAAAAAATTGGTGCTTTTTGTTTATCGGAGCCAGAAGCAGGTTCTGATGCTACTTCGCAACAAACTACTGCAGAAGATATGGGCGATTATTATTTGTTAAACGGCACTAAAAACTGGATAACCAATGGTAGTACAGCGAGTACCTATTTGGTAATTGCGCAAACCCACAAAGAATTAAGACATAAAGGTATAAATGCATTTATTGTAGAAGCCGGCACACCTGGTTTTACAATTGGCCCTAAAGAAAATAAATTAGGTATTCGCGGTTCTGATACACACTCATTAATGTTTAACGATGTTAAAGTGCCTAAAGAAAATAGAATTGGCGAAGATGGTTTCGGTTTTTCATTTGCCATGAAAACTTTAGAAGGTGGTAGAGTTGGAATTGCAGCACAAGCTTTAGGCATAGCTGCTGGAGCATACGAGTTGGCGCTTGAGTACTCAAAACAACGTAAATCTTTCGGTAAGCCTATTTCAGATCATCAAGCAATTGCCTTTAAGTTAGCAGATATGGCTACTCAAATTGAAGCTGCCAGAATGTTGGTTTATAAGGCTGCTTGGTTAAAAGATCAAGGTCAGTCTTATACTTTAGCTGGTTCTATGGCTAAACTTTTTGCCAGTAAAGTAGCTATGGATGTTACAGTTGAAGCAGTACAGATACATGGAGGTTATGGTTTTGTTAAAGAATACCATGTAGAGCGTTTAATGCGTGATGCAAAAATTACGCAGATTTACGAAGGAACATCGGAAATACAGAAAATGGTAATTAGCAGAAGTATTTTAAGTAAATAGCCCTCAAGTATACAGGTAATTATTTAACCGCAAAGAAAACAAGTACGCGAAGCAGATCAAATTAACTTTGCGTTTCCTGCTGGCAGGCAGGTTGTTTCTTTGCGGTTATTTGTATGTTACTTTTTCTCTACGCCAAAAATAGAATCTAAAATCATTTTAATAAGCGAAACTGCAATGGCCAAAATTGCCGCGGCTAAGAAACCTGAGGTATTAAAGCCTTTCATCCAGCTATCTACCAATAAAATCATTAAAACTGTGATGATAAATGAGATTAAGCCGAGTGTTAATACGTTTAAGGGAAATGTAAAAACTCTAAGCACTAAACCTATGGTTGCATTTGCTAAAGCAATTAATAAAGCGGCAATTAGCGCACTCATGTAGCCATCTACACTAACGCCGGGTACTAGGTAGGCGCCCACCATCATGGCAAAGCCCATTAATAAAATTTCGAGAATAAGCTTCATAATGTTAATTTAGTTAAATGTTTAATAAAGTTAAATTTTTTGCAATTATAAACCTATTGTGGTTTTTAATTGCTTGCGGCAGTACAAATAGTGAGCCATTATCTATTCAGTTTTCTTCTGATAGTTCAAAAATCATTATCAAAAACATTAATGACGCTAGTTTATATCAACTTAAAACCAACCTTGAAACGGATTCTGCCTATCAAAACGTTGTTTCGGTTTTACAAACACCTAGCGAAGATGATTCATTAAGTATGGAAATAGTGTACCCTGGAGATTTAACAATAATAGGAGACAGTTTAATTTACACACCAAAAAATGAATTTGTGAGAGGGAAGGTTTACTTGATAGAAACGATGATTAATACACAATTTGCCAAAAGCGAAGAAATCATAAAATCGCAGGTTGGTAGGCAAATAAAAGCGCAGCAAAAAATTTTAAAACGTTAGTTATGCGCCTCATTTTCAAAAGGGTTTTTTGTTTTGCAAAAATAATTCGTACATTTGCACCGTAATAGAGGAAGAAGAGGGGACAGAGTCCCCTCTTTTCTTTTACAACAAATTAGGATATGCAGGTAGAAAAAAGAGTTGCAGCACTCGTTGAAGAAAAGATTGCAGACAGACCCGAACTGTTTTTAGTGTCTATAAAGATGCTTCCAAACAATAAACTCATTATTCATGTAGATGGTGATGAAGGGATCAGTATTCAGGATTGTGCAGCGATTAGTAGACATGTTGGTTTTCATTTAGAAGAAGAAAACACCATTGACAAAGCTTATAATTTAGAAGTTTCATCTCCTGGTGTTGGAGAACCGCTACAATTAAATCGTCAATTTCATAAAAACATTGGCAGAGATTTAGGCATTAAATTGAGTGATGGTACAGCAAAAGAGGGTAAATTAATTTCGGTTAGTGAGCTGGCAATTGAAATTGAAGAGAAAGTAAAAGAAAAAGGTAAAAAAGTTCAACTGGTAAATACCCAAATTGAATTTAATAATATAGTAGAAACAAAGGTTTTAATTTCATTTAAATAAACAAATGAGCAATATTAACTTAATCGATTCATTCCAGGAGTTTAAAGACTTTAAGAACATCGACCGCCCTACAGTAATTAGTGTACTGGAAGAGGTATTTCGCAGTATGTTGCGTAAAAAATATGGAACAGACGAAAACTGTGACGTAATTGTAAATCCAGATAATGGGGATTTGGAGATCTGGAGAACTAGAAAAGTAATGGAAGATGGTTTTTCTGAAGATGATGATCTAGAAATAGAACTTGCTGAAGTGAAGCTATTAGATGCTGATATGGAAGTTGGGGACGATTACATTGAGCAAATTACATTAGAAAGTTTTGGTCGCAGAGCGATTTTAGCAGCTCGCCAAACCTTAGTTTCTAAAGTTTTAGAATTAGAAAAAGATGAAATCTTTAAGAAATATAAAGATAGAGTTGGCGAAATTGTAACAGGAGAGGTTTATCAGGTTTGGAAAAAAGAAACTTTGGTATTAGATGATGAAGGCAACGAATTAATGATGCCTAAAACAGAACAAATCCCTGCAGATTATTTCAAGAAAGGGGATTCGGTACGTGCCGTAATTTCTAAAGTTGATATGGTTAATGCAACACCAAAAATTATCATCTCTAGAATTGCACCAGAGTTTTTACAACGCTTGTTCGAAATTGAAGTTCCAGAAATTTTTGATGGTTTAATTACGATCAAGAAAATTGTTCGTGAACCAGGAGAAAGAGCTAAAGTTGCTGTTGAATCTTACGATGATAGAATTGATCCGGTAGGTGCTTGTGTTGGTATGAAAGGGTCTCGTATCCACGGTATCGTGAGAGAGTTAAAAAATGAAAATATTGATGTAATTAACTTTACAAACAATGTTTCTCTGTATATTCAGAGAGCTTTAAGCCCGGCAAAAATTACGTCGATTAAATTAAATGATGAAAATAAAACTGCTTCGGTTTATTTAAAACCAGATCAGGTTTCATTAGCAATTGGCCGTGGCGGACACAACATTAAATTGGCAGGTAAATTGACGGGATACGAAATTGATGTTTATCGTGAAGCTGGAGAAGAAGATGAAGATGTGGATATCGAAGAATTCTCAGATGAAATTGATAGCTGGATCATTGATGAATTAAAAGCAATAGGTTGCGATACTGCAAAAAGTGTTTTAGCTTTATCAGTAGATGAATTAGTAAAACGTACCGATTTAGAGGAAGAAACAATCAAAGAAGTGATTAGTATTCTTCAATCGGAATTTGAATAACGTTGTATGCTTGAATAAACAAGAATAAACGTTACTTTTGTATATAATTAGTAAAAATAATAGGATAATAGATGTCAGACGACAAAGCCGTAATTTTATTTAAAGCAGCCAAAGAGCTTAACATAGGAATTGCTACAGCAGTAGATTTTCTTGGTAAGAAAGGCTTTGCTGTGGAAAATAAGCCCACTACCAAACTTTCTAAAGAGATGTACGATACATTGATGAAGGAGTTTCAGGGGGATAAAATCGTAAAAGAAGAAGCCAATCAGATAGTTATAGGAAAAATTCGTCGTGATGAACCCGAAGCAGCTGAGAAAGCTCCTGAGGTGCCTAGTAAAAAACAAGATTTTGAAAACGAAGGGATTTTAATTAAAAACCTTCATTCTTATACTCCTCCAGCTGAGAAGCCAAAGGAAGAAAAGCCTGTAGAAGCTACGCCAGTTGAGCCAGTTAAAGTTGCTGAGCCAGTAAAACCTGCGGAGCCTATAGTTGCAAAAGAAGATGATGGTTCGCTGCCTGGTGTTAAAATTGTAGGTAAAATTGATTTAAACAATTTAAATACAAAAACTCGTCCTGATAAGAAGGAAGAGCCAGCGCCAGTAGTTGAAACAAAAAAGGAAACTCCTGTAGTTGCTGAAGTACCTAAAGTTGAACCTAAGGTAGAGCAACCGAAAGAAGAAAAGCCAGCTCCTGTTGAAGAAGTTAAAGCCCCAGTTCAAGAAACTAAGGTTGTTCTGCCTGCCGAACAGGTTGAAGAAAAACCAAAAGTGGAAGAGGCTAAGCCAGCTGTTACAGCTACACCTGTTGCAGAAACTCCAGCGGAAGACGAAGTAATTAAAGCTCGTTCGGTAAAATTATCTGGACCAAATATTATTGGTAAAATTGTATTACCAACAACACCAGACCGTAGAAATCAACCTGTTGCTTCATCAAATGATAGTGAAGCTGCTAAACGTAAACGTAAGCGTAAAAAAACGCCAGGTGGACCAAATGCACCTCAACAAGGTCAAGGTACGCAGGGCGCTGCTCCAAGTCAAGGTCAGCAAGGACAACAAGCTCCTCGCCCTGCCGGAACAGGTGTGCCAGCTAACAGACCAGATTTTAGAAATAACACTAACAATACCGCTGGTGGTCGTCCAAACTTTAGAAATGCTCGTCCAGGTGCTCCATCTGGCGGACCAAAAGAAGAGCCAACAGAAAAAGAAATACAAGATCAGATTAAAGCAACACTTGCACGTTTAAGTGGAGCAGGTAAATCTGGTAAATTTGCACAAAGAGCAAAATTACGTCGTCAGAAACGTGATGATGTTGCTTTAACTGCAGAAGAAGCAGCAGCAGAAGAACAATTACAATCTAAAGTATTAAAAGTTACTGAGTTTGTTACGGCAAATGAGTTGGCTAATATGATGGATGTTCCAGTAACAAAAATTATTGGTACTTGTATGAGTTTGGGTATGTTCGTTTCTATTAATCAACGTTTAGATGCAGAAACTTTAACAATTGTTGCTGATGAATTTGGTTACGAAATTCAGTTTGTAAAAGCTGATGAAGAAGCCGATAGCGTAATTGAAGAAGAAGATGCAGCAGAAGATTTAGAAGCTAGAGTTCCTGTTGTTACGATCATGGGTCACGTAGATCATGGTAAAACATCATTGCTAGATTATATTCGTAAAGCGAATGTAGTTGCTGGTGAGGCTGGTGGTATTACACAGCACATTGGAGCTTATAAAGTAACTACAAACTCTGGTAAACAAGTTACTTTCTTAGATACTCCTGGTCACGAAGCCTTTACAGCGATGCGTGCTCGTGGTGCTAAAGTAGCAGATATTGCCATTATTGTTATTGCTGCGGATGATGCGGTGATGCCTCAAACTAAAGAAGCAATTAACCATGCACAGGCTGCTGGTGTACCTTTAGTATTTGCTTTTACAAAAATTGATAAACCAGGAGCTAATTCAGATAGAGTGAAAGAACAATTATCTGTAATGAATATTTTGGTTGAAGATTGGGGTGGTAAATTCCAGTCGCAAGAAATATCAAGTAAAAGTGGCTTAAACGTAGATTTATTATTAGATAAAGTTTTATTAGAAGCAGAGATATTAGAATTACAAGCTAATCCTAACAAACGTGCAACGGGTACGGTTATCGAAGCAACATTAGATAAAGGCCGTGGTATTGTAACTACTGTATTGGTACAAGCTGGTACATTAAGAGTTGGTGATCCGATTTTAGCAGGTAGTTATAGTGGTAAAGTAAAAGCTTTATTTAACGAACGTGGTGCTAAAGTTAATGAAGCTGGCCCATCTGTACCTGTACAAGTATTAGGTATGCAAGGTGCGCCAACTGCGGGTGATAAGTTTAATGCAATGGAAAGTGAAGTTGAAGCGAGAGAAATTGCAAATAAACGTTTACAGTTAATGCGTGAGCAAGGTTTACGTACACAGAAACATATTACGCTAGATGAGATTGGTCGTCGTTTAGCAATTGGTAACTTTAAAGAGTTAAACTTAATTGTTAAAGGTGATGTGGATGGCTCTATCGAAGCATTAGCCGATTCATTATTGAAGTTATCTACTGAAGAAATTCAGATCAATATTATTGGTAAAGCAGTGGGTCAAATCTCAGAATCTGATGTATTGTTGGCTTCTGCTTCAGATGCTATCATTATCGGTTTCCAAGTACGTCCTTCGCCAGGTGCCCGCAAATTAGCAGAAGCTGAACAAATCGATATTCGTTTATATTCTATCATTTACGATGCAATTAACGAGATTAAAGCGGCTATGGAAGGTATGTTGGCTCCAGAATTTGAAGAGAAAATTGTGGCTAACGTAGAGATTAGAGAAACCTTTAAAATTACAAAAGTTGGTACCATTGCAGGTTGTATGGTATTAGATGGTAAGATCACTAGAAATAGCAAAATCCGTATTGTACGTGATGGTGTGGTAATTTACACAGGTGAATTAGCTTCGTTAAAACGTTTCAAAGATGATGTTAAAGAAGTTTCTAAAGGTTACGAATGTGGTCTAAACATCCAAAACTTTAATAATATCGAAGTTGGAGATATTGTAGAAGCTTACGAACAAGTAGAGGTTAAAAGGAAGTTGTAAATAACTAAATATTATCAAAAAGTGACCTTTAACAAGAGGTCACTTTTTTTTTGCAATTGATTGAAGTTAGTAGTTTTCTTATCGTATTTAAACTAATTAAAAGATACTTAAGTGTCTTTAATTTTGTACCTTCCAATTAAGAATATTTTTTTAATAGAATTTCTTATCATTTATAAAAATCTTAAAAGAATGAATTTATTTAATTAATCACGAATTTAATTGAACACTGAAAGTTTATTAGCCCCAGTCTGCCACATTTGCGAATCTAAGTTTAGTAAAACTTATACATTTAAAGAGAAGATGTTTGGCTTTAATGACGAATTCAAATACAATGAATGTTCAAATTGCGGTTGTTTACAAATAGCTGAAATTCCAGGTAATATGGATAAATATTATCCACCTTATTATTATTCTTTTACCACAAAAACAGCCCTTTTAAAGCGTAAACCATTTATAAAAAGATTATTTGGGCGTTTTAGGGTTAAAAGAGTTCTAAAGCGTAAGGCTACTGCTTTAAATTATATAAAACATATAAATGTTGGAATTAAAGATCGTATCCTTGAGGTAGGTTGTGGAAGAGGATATTTATTGTGCGATTTATTTAATTTTGGTTTTGAAAATGTTGAAGGGGTAGATAAGTATCTGCCAGAAGAAATTGACCATGGCTATGGTGTAAAAATTAGAAAAAAAGAATTGAACGAACTTGATCCCGATAGATACGATGTGATAATGATGAATCATGTATTTGAGCACATGGATCAACAGCACCAAGTTTTAAATGATTGCCATCGTCTGTTAAAAAAAAATGGTTGTCTAGCTATTTGCATTCCAATATTAGGAGATGCGTGGAAGATTTATGGAGAGAACTGGGTTCAGTTAGATGCTCCTAGGCACTTCTTTCTGCATACATTAAAAAGTATGGAAATACTCGCAGATCATACAAGTTTCAATATTAAGCATACTTTATTTGATTCTTCAAGCTTTCAGTTTTGGGCTAGTGAACTATATAAAAAAAGTATTCCTTTATTTTCTTCAAAAAATAACTATGGGCCATATCCTTACTACGAAAATTTCTCTGAACAAGAAATGGAGGATTATGAATCAAAAGCTCAGCAATTGAATGAACTTAAACGTGGTGATACTGCGGTTTTCTATCTTTATAAAAAGTAGTCATAGCATATCATGTGTTAATAATCCCAATTATAGGAGTAACTAAATTTGTAAAAGATGCAGTTTTTCACTATTATTAATATGAGGCTGGCTTAAGGATAAAGTATGATAAAATACTTTTATTTATAGTGAGCGTTTTAATGTTTTGTTATAAGTAATCTAAAATGATATCAATCATAATATGTTCTGTTAGCGAAGAGATGTTAGCTAACGTAAGTTTAAATATCGATGAAACTATTGGTGTTCCTTATGAAATTATAGCCTATAATAATTCAACTGGTAATAAAGGTATTTGCGAGGTATATAATAATGGAGCTAATAAGGCAAAGTTTGAAATTTTATGTTTTATGCATGAAGACATTGCTTATCGCACATCAAACTGGGGGAAATTACTAGTCGATACCTTTAAAAAGAATACGAGTATTGGCGTTTTAGGTGTTGTTGGAAGCTCATACAAATCACTTGCTCCATCAGGATGGGGAGCTGATAGTAATCATGGTACAACCACCTTTTCAAATTATATTCAATGTTATAAAAAATCAGATAAAGAAAAAGAACTCATCTATAATAATCCAAAAGGTACATCACCAGCAGAGGTAGTTGTTTTAGATGGTTTATGGCTTTCAACTACAAGGACAATTGCTTTGGCTAGACCATTTGACGAGAAGTTATTAGAAGGATTTCACTGTTATGATATTGACTTTTGCTTAAATGTAGGTCGCGAATATGGTGTTTTTGTAACATATGACATTCTAATTGAGCATTTTTCTGAAGGGAGTTATGATGCAAAATGGTTAGAGGATACATTAAAAATTCAAAACAAGTGGGAAAATATCTTGCCTAAATTTGTTGACAACATTACAAATGATGAGCAATATAAGATTGAGAAAAGGGCTTTTAAGAGATTTATCGTTTCATTAGTTGAATCGAAGAAAACATATTTGGAAATCCTAAGCTATTTAAAAAAGTTTAAAAATAGTAAGGTGATGAGCAATGCATTAAAATATAAGTTGTGGTATTATGTTTTAAAGTACAAGGTTGAAAGTAAGTAGGTAAAAATTAATGATCATACATTGTATCCCTCATTTTTTAAAAAACTCATCCAAAACGCTAAATTCTTTTCCCAAGCATGGCAACCGAATGGCAGCTCGCCGTTATTCAATCTCAGAGCGTATGCTGGATAATTTTCGAAAGCGAATTTTATGCCCAAGCGTAAATTTGGGATTTTTAGGTTTAACCTTTTTCTATTCACTTCAATAGACCAAAAAATATCTTCATTAAAAGAAGGATTATTTAAATTAATATATCGCTCTGCTAGTTCTCTTTTTACTATACAGATTTCATGAAATTTTGAGATGTTTCTTAACGAAAATCCGCCATTTCCTACTTTATTATAAAGTTGCTTACCTTTTGGTAAGCCATTTTTCTTCACATTAAATTTGGTGTAGATATAACATTTGATATCGAATATATATCTATTAAAAATATTGTTGTTTTTTAATGGCCTTAGCCAAGGAGCGCCAATATAATCATATCCAGAATTTGCCCAAAAATCCAACTGATCTGTGAATACAAAAGCATCAGTTTGATAAATCAACATATAATGGTAGGCCAAGAATTGTTCATAAAAAATGGCTGACAACATTAATTTATTGTAGCCATTGATATCAATGAAAAATTCATCGTCAAAAGAAACAACATCATTGAAAGTATATTCTTTAGTTATATTAGATAGGTTTAGGCTTTTGGGTTTTATGGCAATAATCTTTCTGCCAATAAATATTTTAAAACACTGTTTTAAAGAGATATGTTCAAATTGATTGAGCTCATTTTTATAAAGCGGGACAATAATTACATTATTCATTTGTTAATTTTTGAAATATCGCTGCAATGTTAAAAATAGTCTACGGGCAAGATGAAAAACATAAACATCAAAAGGAAAAATTTCTGAAACAATTTTTTTTCTATCCTTTTCAAATGTCATGTCTATATTGTTAATACCAGATGTACCCAAATCATTAAATTTTGAAACAATAACTTTTACATAAGCAAATTTATATTTGGCTATAAAAAATAAATTTATGTTTAAATAATAATCTGCCCAAATGGTATACTTTGTTTCGTAACAATAGTTTTTAAAAACACTTTTAGGATAAAATATAGTTTGATGATTGAAATTGTGCTTACATAAGTGGTAGCGATTTATTTTTCCGAAACGGATTTTTTTTCTTTTAATATAAAATGCATTACCATAAATAATATCATCATTAATTAATTGATTTTTAAAAATATCAGCTAATACAGTTTTGTTATTTAACTCATCATCGGCACCAATAAAATAAATATAATCTCCAGTACAATGCTCAATTGATTTGTTCATTGCATCGTAAATCCCATTATCTTTTTCTGATTTAAAATAAGTTATTTCGTTTTTGTATTTTTCAATAACTGCTAAAGTTCCATCAGTAGAAAGCCCATCCAAAATTATCAATTCAAAGTTCTTGTAATCCTGATTTATAATGCTTTTTAAAGTGTTTTCAATCGTTTTTACGGCATTTCTAACAACTATAACAATACTAATCTTTGCTTGATTAATTGAAATATCCATCATTAATCATTAAAAGTTTGCATCTCAATTAAACGTTTGTACAAACCACCTTTGCCCATCAACTCTTGATGGCTACCGCTTTCAGCTATTTCTCCTTTATCAATTACTACTATTAAATCAGCTTGTTGTATGGTGCTTAAACGGTGGGCAATTACAATTGAGGTACGATTTTGCATTAAATTATTCAAGGCATCCTGTACTAATTTTTCAGATTCTGTATCTAATGCAGAAGTTGCTTCATCTAATAACATAATCGGCGGATTAGCTAAAACAGCCCTCGCTATACAAATTCGCTGTTTTTGTCCGCCAGAAAGTTTGTTTCCTCTATCGCCAACAAAAGTTTGATAGCTTTCTTCTGTATTTAAAATAAACTCATGTGCATTGGCAATTTTAGCCGCTGCAATAACCTCATCAATTGTTGCATCGGGTTTGCCAAAGGCGATGTTATTTTGAATGGTATCATTAAATAAGAAAGACTCCTGATTAACCGTACCCATTTGCATTCTAATACTTTCTACAGTTAAATCTTTATAATCAAAGCCATCAATTTTTATTAAACCAGATTTGGGGTCGTGGAAACGAGGAATTAAATCCATTAAAGTACTTTTTCCACCTCCCGATGGACCAACCAAAGCAACAGTTTTCCCTTTTTCTATGGTAAGTGAAATGTTTTTTAGAATTTGTTTATCTCCATAATTAAATGAAACATTTTCTAAAGTTATTGCAGTGCCAAAATTCGACAATTCTTTAGCATCTAACTTGTTTACCAATGCAGGCTCGGTATCAATTAAATCTAAAACCCTTTCTCCGGCAGATATGCCTGAATGGATACTACTAAAAGAATCTGTGATTGCTTTAATGGGCAGCATTACTTGTGAGAAAGTGGCTAAGTAAATCACAAATTCTCCAGCTTTAAGGTCACTATTACCACTTAAAATCATGCTTCCGCCATATAGCAAAATAAAAACTACTACAAATACACCCAAAGTTTGCGAAACTGGTGAAGCGAGTTGTTGCCTTCTGGCCATTTTTCTATTCAAATTAGAATAGAATTGATTTTCTTTTTGAAATTTTTCCTTTATCCTAAAAGTGGCATTAAATGCTTTGATAATTTTTATTCCACTTAATGATTCGTCTAAGAACCCTATCATTTTAGCGAATGATTCATGAGAAAGTGTAGATTGCTGTTTTAGCCTTTTTACAATTTTACTGATGATAAAACCTGAGACAGGGATTACTAGTAAAGAAAATATGGTTAATTTAAATGAAATGGAAACTAAAACCGCTATATAAAATATCAGTTGTACTGGTTCTTTAAATACAACCTGTAAGGTATTGGTAACTGTAAATTGTACTACCTGTACATCAGAAGCTACTTTCGAGATGATATCTCCTTTTCTTTCGTTATTAAAATAGCTAACATGTAAATTCATCACGTTGTCAAACACGGCTTTTCTAAGCTTTAAGAGGGTATGCACTCTCAAATCTTCCATATATCTTTGAGAAAAATAACGAAAGAAATTTGCTAGCAGTACAGTAAAAATAACTACAATGCATATTAACTGTAAAGCATAAGTTTTGTCGTGGGTTAAAATAACTTGATCTATATATTGACTAAATAAATTCATTGGGTTCCATGAACTATCTTTAGTTACAGTTGTTATTTGGTCATCACAAGGCTTTAAGAATATAGTATTCATAATTGGCCCCAATAGCGTGAATAAAAATGTATTAAATATAATTGCGAAAAGCGTTGCAATAACATACGGTATTGCAAACTTTTCTATTGGTTTAGCAAAGGATAATAATCTAAAATAGGTTTTCATTTAAAAATTTAAGGACTACAAAGTTACGGTTTTTGTAGTTTGTTTATTTATGCTACAAGTTGATAAGTTAAGATAACGTATCAAAATTGAAAAAGACATTGTTTGTTAAAAATAAAATTCTGTTTATTTGTTTAATGAATTCTTACCAAAATCTTATTAAAGGTATTACAAATGGAGATTTTCGCATTTTAGCAAGAGTGTTAACGCTTGTAGAAAATGAGATTGAACCCTCTGCAAGTTTATTAAAAGAATTGGAAGTAAAGAATGTTGCAGTAATTGGCATAACAGGTCCTCCTGGGGCCGGTAAAAGCACATTGGTTAATCAAATTACTAACCATTTTGTTAATGAAGGTAAAAGAGTAGCCATTTTGGCAGTAGACCCAACCTCCCCATTTAATTTTGGTTCGCTATTGGGCGATCGGATAAGAATGGCTCAGCAGTTTAATAATCCTAATGTTTATATCAGATCTGTAGCTACTCGTGGTGCTTTGGGTGGGGTTTCTGTTAAAACCTTAGAAATGATTGATGTGTTAAAGGCCGCTAATTTCGATTTAATAATTGTGGAAACAGTAGGTGTTGGGCAATCGGAAGTAGAAATTGCTGGTTTGGCCGATAAAACTTTAGTGGTTTTAGTGCCAGAATCTGGAGATGAAATACAAAATATAAAATCGGGTTTGATGGAGATTGCCCAAGCATTTGTTGTAAATAAGGCTGATAGAGAAGGGGCTGATACTTTTGCAAATAATTTGAAGAAGATGATTCATCAGCAAGTAGAAGATATACCATTATTTAAAACAGTAGCCGAAAAAAATGAAGGCATACCACAACTTTGCAATTGGATTGTCAAGCCCATCATAAATACCAATAACAGAAAAGGCTTTTTAATGGCAGAAAAAGCTATTCGATTAATTCAACACTATAAAATGAAAAGTGTTGATCAAAAAAAGCTTCATCAAGCAATAAATGAAGCTATAAAATTAAGCGATTTTAATATTTATAGATTTGTTGAGGATTGGATTAAGCATTCATAAGCTCTTCAATTTCTTCAGCTATAATCGGAATATTTGCCATCAAATCAATATTTCCATCTTTTGTGATTAAAATATCATTTTCTAATCTTATCCCAAAACCTTCTTCAGGGATATAAATGCCTGGTTCGCATGTTAAAATATTACCAGCAGCAAATGGAGTATATCTACTTGCAAGATCATGAACATCAATACCTAAATGATGAGATGTGCCATGCATAAAATATTTTTTATAGGCTGGTTGGCTTTTAGGTTGGTTTTTCACATCAGTTATCGAAATTAACTTTAACTTAATTAATTCTTCTGTCATGATTTCTCCAACTTGTTCATGGTAAGTGTTCCATAATGCTCCGTCAACCATTATTTTTTTTGCTTCATTAAGTACATTGAGTACAGCATTGTATACATCTTTTTGTCGACGGCTGAATTTACCATTAACAGGGATGGTTCTGGTTAAATCTGCATTATAGTTAGCGTACTCTGCGCCAAAATCCATTAATATTAAATCACCATCATTACAAATTTGATTATTATCAACGTAGTGCAAAATGTTTGCATTGTTTCCAGAGGCAATTATGGGCGTATACCCGTGGCCCGTTGCTCGCTGCTTAATAAATTCATGAATAATTTCTGCTTCAATTTCGTATTCTGAAATACCTGGCTTTACAAATTTTAAAACCCTATTAAACGCATCTTTGGTAATATTACAAGCTTTTTGGGTAAGTTCTACCTCAGTATCAGATTTTATTACACGTAAATCTCGCATTATTGGGGCAGCTCGCTCATAATGATGTAATGGATATTTTTCTTTTAGTTGATTTATAAATCTAATATCTCTATAAGTTACGGTGTGTGCATAACGGTCATTTTCGTTAGAGTTAAGATAAATGTGATCTGCATAATGAATCACGCTGTGTAATATTTGCTCAAAATCTGATAGCCAATACACAGTTTTAATACCTGAGACTATGTTTGCCTGTTCTTTAGTGTATTTATGACCTTCCCAAACTCTAATATGATCATTAGTCTGTCTTAAAAATAGGACTTCCCTGTACAACGGATTAGGACAGTTGGGATAAAGCAGCAATATTGACTGTTCTTGATCAATGCCTGACAGATAAAACAGATCGGCATTTTGCTTAAAAAGAAAATTCTGATCTCCACTTCGCGGAAATTCATCATTAGATTGAAATATAGCTATTGCATTAGTTTTAAGCCTTTTAATAAAATTCGATCTGTTTTGTACAAATAACAAATTGTTTATTTGCTTGTATTTCATAATTTTAGCTATCTTTAATTAAAGTTAATAAACCAAATGTAATAAATTGTGTGCTAAATATAAAGTTTGGAACGGAGTTTGTACAAGTGTTTTGAGATTATAAAAATTTGTTTAATTTTGTCTTACAAAAAATTATACAATTAATATTTGTTTAACCTTAAAAAAGAAAATTATGAATTATTCTACTTTAAAAAAGGGTGTTGTTGCATCTCTTGTAGCAGTAATGGGAGTTACCTCTCTTGCTAGCGCTCAAGATGCTCCAGCAACTACTTCTTCTGCGAAAGTATTCGGCGGAAGAGCACAGTACAGAACTTGGTCATTAGGTATCAATGGTGGAGTTTTAGCTCCAGTTGTTGTAACTGGTGGATCAAATGACTTCACTAACTGGGATGTTAACTTAGGTTATGGTATCTCATTACGTAAGCAATTAGGTCATGCTTTCGGTTTAGAAGGTAACATTTTCCGTGGTAAATTATCTGGAACAAATACAGATGCACCAGGTGGTATCAGAAATGGTGCTAGAGAATTTGAAACTGATATTCAGTATGCTGCTGATATTAGAGGTGTTGTTAACGTTGCAACTGTTGATTTCTTACGTCGTGAGAATTCAGTTAATTTCTTCGTTACTGCAGGTTACGGTTTAATGGCTTATAACCCTAAAGTAACTACTGCTGCTGGAACTACAACTGATTTCAAAGGTCAGTATGGTGAAGAGCGTGATAATGATTACATCAAAGAAGCTTACATTCCTGTAGGTGCTGGTATCAAATTTAAAGTTTCTGATCGCGTATCTTTCAACTTAGCTTATACAATGAATTTTGTTGATGGCGATAACGTTGATGGTGTTTATGCAGGTGGTACTTCAAAAGATAGATATTCTTACGCTTCTGCTGGTTTAGAATTCTCTTTAGGTTCGAAAGCTAAACCTAATTTAGATTGGGTTAACCCAGTAGCTATGATGTATGATGAATTAAAAGATCCTACATTACGTCAAGAAGTTGAAGCATTGAAAAACCGTGTTTCTAACGTAGAAAAATCTGTTGAAGATTTGAAAAAAGATACTGATGGTGACGGTGTTGCTGATCAATTTGACAAATGTGCTGGTACTCCAGCAGGTACTAAAGTTGATGGTTCTGGTTGTCCACTTCCAGTTCCAGCTCCAGTAACTACTACTACTGAAACTGCATCTAATGTAACTGGTTTCGAAACTATCCAATTTGAATTTAACTCTTCAGTTTTAAAAACTGAATCTTACCCAACTTTAGATAAATTATCTTCAGTATTGCGTGAAAACGGTGGTAAAGTAACTACAAAAGGTTACGCTTCTAGCGAAGGTACTGCTGCATACAACATGAAGTTATCTAAAGACAGAGCTAATTCTGTTAAAACTTACTTAGTAAACTCTGGCGTTAACGCTAGTCAAGTTACTGCTAAAGGTTTTGGCGAAGCTAATCCAATCGCTTCTAACGATACTGAAGAAGGTCGTATCCAAAATCGTCGTGTTGAAACTTCAAGAAACTAATCTTTCTTAATTCAATAAAAAAAAGTCCTGACCATTTGGTCGGGACTTTTTTTTTATGCCTACATTTGTTTATGTACTTTTTTAGAAAAAAAGACCCAAATCGTCCAACCAATTTTAACCTTAAAGCGATGCACATTATCAATGCATTGGCTATACTGCTATTTCTTGGCGGCATTATTTACAAATTATTTCAACTATTCATACTAAAATCTTAATGAAAAAAATTATCAATACAACAAATGCACCCGCTCCAATTGGTCCATACAGCCAAGCTGTTATAGCAAATGGATTTTTATTTGCATCTGGTCAAGTAGCAATCAATCCAGAAAATGGCGAGTTAAGTACAAGTTCAATAGATGAAGAAACTCACCAAGTAATGCGTAACATAAAAGCAGTATTAATAGAAGCTGATTACCAATTTGCTCATATCATAAAAACCACAATTTTTCTGTCTGATATGGCTTTATTTGCAGAAGTAAATGAAATATATGGTTCATACTTTGATTCTGAATTTCCGGCTCGTGAAACTGTGGCAGTAAAAGGACTACCAAAAGGTGTAAATGTAGAGATTTCAGTTACTGCATATAAAGCATAGTTTTTTGAAATCTAAATCACGTTATTTATTAGCAGCGTTTTTATCTGTTGCAATTTGGGGTTTTTTTTCTATCCCACTTAGAAACCTAAAAGCATTTCCTTCTGAAGAGATTTTATACTATCGCATATTTACATCTTTAATTGTTATATGGGTTGCGATATTATTGTTCAGAAGAAAGTATTTAAGGCAAGATTTTCAATATTATAAATCAGTTACTTTAAAAGAGAGAAAGATTATTATATGGCAAATTGTTGGTGCCTCTATATTGCTAACGCTAAACTGGTATACTTTCATCTATGCGGTAAATAATGTGAGCTTAAAATCAGCAGCATTTGCTTATATGGTATGCCCCTTAATTACTGCATTTGGTGGTTTTTTAATTCTTAAGGAAGAACTTTCAAGAATTAAATTGATTGCGTTAGGCATTGCCTTGCTAAGTATTGTTTTATTAGCTACGGGGTCTATAATTGAGGTTTTATGGTCGGTTGGCATTGCGGCATTATATGCTTTTTATTTAATTATTCAGCGTAAAATGCAGCATTTAGATAAGTTGAATGTTTTAGCGCTTCAAATAGCTATAGCCGTAATTTTAATGATGCCATTTTATTTATATCATCATGAGGCTTTTCCGGAAGGGTTATGGTTTTGGAGTCACATCACGATCATAGCAATAGTATTTACGGTAATTCCACTATTTTTAAGTTTGTATGCGCTAATTGGTATACCATCATCAACGTTAGGCATTATCATTTACCTTAATCCAATTATCGCTTTTGCCATAGCTGTTTTATATTTTGATGAGCAAATTAGTTTTAATCAGTTATTAGCATATTTATTATTGTTATTTGCTGTTTTCTTATTTAATTGGTACTTGATAAAAGATATCTTTAATTTTAAAAGAAAATAATATCGCTTTGTTTGCTACTAATTTAGATACACCATTAGTTTACTTAAAAGGCGTTGGCCCTAAACGAGCTGAACTCTTGCAAAAGGAGTTGGGTATATCTACCTATGAGCAACTTTTAAATCATTATCCTTTTAGGTATATAGATAGAACAAGATTTTATAAAATTAATGAGCTAAACCCCGAAATGCCTTTGGTGCAGGTTGTGGGCAAGATTATTAGCAAGGAAATAGTTGGAGAAAAGCAGAAAAAACGAATTGTTGCAAAATTTGCTGATGAAACTGGTACAATGGACTTGGTTTGGTTTCAAAGTTTAAAATGGGTTGAAGAAAATGTGATGAGAGGTACTACTTACATCGCCTTTGGCAAACCCGCTCTGTTTGGGAGCAGTTTTAGTATATCTCACCCTGATTTAGAAACTTATCCCAGACAAACTGGTATAACTGGTAATTTAACCTTACAACCAATTTACCATACCAGCGAAAAAATGAAGAAAGGGTTTTTGGATAGTAAGGGTATCCAGAAGTTAGTTCATCATATTATTGAATTACATATTAACGAAGTTAGAGAAACTTTACCTTCGTATGTTTTAGAGAAGTATAAACTAATCAGTAGAAGGGATGCTTTAATTCATGTTCACTTTCCGGCAAATACTACCATGCTACAACATGCAGAGCGGAGATTGAAATTTGAAGAGCTTTTTTTTATCCAACTTCAGCTGTTGCATAATAAACAATTAAGAAGTCTGAAATATAAAGGGGCTCTTTTTAATACCGTTGGAGATAAAGTTAACATCTTTTATAAAACGATGCTTCCCTTTGATTTAACTAATGCTCAAAAACGAGTAATTAAAGAAATTAGGTTAGATACCCAAAGGGGAAGCCAAATGAACCGATTGATACAAGGTGACGTTGGCAGTGGTAAAACAGTGGTGGCTTTAATGAGCATGCTCTTAGCAAACGATAACGGTTACCAAGCTTGTATGATGGCTCCTACCGAAATTTTAGCACGTCAACATTATCAATCCTTAATTGATTTGTTAAAAGGAGAATTGGTAAATATTGGTATCCTAACGGGAAATACAACTAAAAAGCAAAGAACAATTTTGCACCAACAATTAGAAAGTGGTGAGATTGATATTTTAGTTGGCACCCATGCTTTGATAGAGGATAAGGTTCAATTTAAAAACCTCGGTTTAGTTGTAATAGATGAGCAGCATCGATTTGGAGTTGAACAACGAGCTAAACTATGGCGCAAAAATGTAATTCCGCCACATATTTTGGTAATGACAGCTACACCTATTCCAAGAACTTTAGCCATGACTTTATATGGCGATTTAGATGTTTCTGTTATTGATGAATTGCCTGTGGGTAGAAAACCGATTGAAACGCTGCACTTATACGAAAGCCAGCGTTTACGAATGTTTGGTTTTATGAAACAAGAAATTGCGAAAGGCCGCCAAGTTTACATTGTTTATCCTTTAATTGAAGAGAGTAAAAAGCTAGATTTAATGCATTTAGAAGCTGGAATAGAGCAAATGCGTTTTGAATTTCCATTACCAAATTATCAAATAAGTAAAGTGCATGGGCAAATGCCAAATGCCGACAAGCAATACGAAATGCAGCAATTTATTGATGGTAAAAGCCAAATTATGGTAGCTACTACGGTAATTGAAGTTGGCGTAAACGTACCAAATGCATCGGTTATGATTATTGAAAATGCAGAGCGATTTGGACTGTCACAACTGCATCAGTTACGTGGTAGGGTTGGTAGAGGTGCAGAACAATCATATTGCATTTTAATGTCGGGGAATAAGTTAGGGCCAAACTCAAAACTACGCTTAGAAACCATGGTTAAAACAAACAATGGTTTCGAAATATCTGAAATTGACTTACAATTACGTGGACCAGGTGATATTACAGGTACACAGCAAAGTGGTGTTTTAGAATTGAAAATGGCCAACTTGGCAAAAGATCAGATTATTTTACAAGAGGCTAGAAATACAGTCATAGAGATTTTTGGAAAAGATGCCATGTTAGAATTGCCAGAAAATATTTTGCTTAAAAATTATTTAAGCAAAAAGGCTAGAGCAATCGCTTTAGACAAGATTTCTTAACCCCAAACCCCTAAAGGGGCTTTTGCTAACAGAAATAATTATCTTTTCTTTTTTGAAAAAATAGGGTGTTAAAATTAGAGCCCCTTTAGGGGTTTGGGGTTTTAATCCTCATCGCTACCAGGTAAACTACCAGCACCACTATAAGCACCTTTACGGATGATTGGCATTTTTAGATATTTATACAACTCATCTAATTGCATTAAACTTCCATTGGTTTTGTTACCCAAGAAAATAACCACAATATCCTTATCTAAATCGCGAACATAAATATGGCGGAAACCATGCCACCAACCTGTGTGGTAAACTACTTTATCCATGCCTTTTCCATCAAACATTCTCCAACCATAGCCATAGTTAAAGTGACCATTTACAGGTTTATTTCTGCCTACGTAAGCTGAGTCTAAACTTTTATTGGTCAACAGTCTTTCGTTTTTTAAATATTTATCAAACAATACCAAATCATGTATGGTGCTATAAATTCCTTTATCGCCAACAGGGCCATCTAAAAAGTTTTGTGCTACCGAGTATTTAAAATTGTTGCGATCATGCCCAACTACATCAACAGGGATTTTTTCATATTCTGCTTTTGAATAAACATGGGTGTTTTTCATCCCGGCAGGTTTAAACACATTTTCCATCATGAATTGCGAATAACGTTTGCCAGATACTTTTTCTATGATGCCACCCAAAACCATATAGTTTGAGTTGTTATAATGAAATCTGTTATCGGGTTTGGCATAAGGATTGGGTTTTTTATCAGCGATAACCTGCAGCACATCCTGATTAGAAATCCCCTTTTTCATATCTTTCTTTTCCTTGCGCCAAATGTCATCTATAAAGTAAACGTAATTCATCATTCCACTTCGGTGGGATAAAAGCATATTTACTGTTATACCATCATAAGGAAAGTTGGGGAAAAACTTTTTAACATCATCGGTTAAATTCAATTTTCCAGCTTCTATTAATTGCATAATTGCAACGCCTGTAAAAGTTTTGGTAATTGACGCCAACTCAAATTCAGAGTTTATTTTAAGGCTATCGCGATGTAAATAATCTGCCCAACCTTTAGCACCTTGATAAATAATTTTACCTTTTTTGGCTACTAAAATGTTGCCATTAAAGCCATATTTTCGATGCAAATTTTCTGCAAAATCGGCAATCCATTTGTCTTCTTTTTTTGGATTGTAAACCAATAAAGTACTATCTGCTTTATCGTCTTCTTTAATCCTAACTTTTTTATCGGCAGCTGCCTTTTTAACTTTTTCTTCTTTTGAGGTGCAAGCGGAGAGCGAAATAATGGTTAAAGCAAATGCAGTGATTAGTAAACGAAACTTCATGTAGATAGAGATACAGGTTTAAAAAGTTGGCAAAATAAGGATTATTGCCTTTTTAAACGCAAAAGAGTTTTAAACATTGTTATGTTTTTAGAATTTGAGAAGAAAGTTATAAATGATAAAAGCAGAAGTTGATTGTGGGTAACTAATCTGGATACGACCACTTTATATTGTAAAATAAACCCAATTGCAGCGAACACGAAGGGCTAAACCTTTGGTTGCCCGAAGTAAAGCGGAAAGTGGGGCTACAGCTTGCCAAGAACCGCTTTCCAATGTTTTTCTAATGTTTATGTAACGTTTCTAAATAAATTTAATTTAAGTGCCAAAAAGGTTAAATTTGGGAAAAAAATAATAACAACATGAGTTTTAGAATAGAACACGATACCATGGGCGAGGTTCAGGTGCCTGCAGATAAATATTGGGGTGCACAAACCGAACGTTCGCGTAACAATTTTAAAATTGGTCCGGAGGCAAGTATGCCGAAAGAAATTATACATGCTTTTGGTTATTTGAAAAAAGCAGCAGCATTAGCTAATGCCGAATTAGGTGTTTTAACAACTGATAAAGCACAATTAATTGCCAATGCTTGCGATGAAGTTATTGCAGGTAAACTTGATGCAGAATTTCCGTTGGTAATTTGGCAAACAGGTTCTGGTACGCAAAGCAACATGAATGCAAATGAGGTTATTGCCAATAGAGCACATGTTTTAAATGGTGGTAACTTAGCTGATGATAAAAAAGTGTTACATCCGAATGATGATGTAAATAAATCTCAATCGAGTAATGATACTTACCCAACTGCGATGCATATTGCAGCTTACAAACAAGCGGTAGAAATTACCATTCCTGGGTTAGAAAAATTAAGAAATACTTTGGCGAAAAAAGCTGCGGGGTGGAATGATATTGTAAAAACTGGTCGTACGCATTTTATGGATGCAACACCCTTAACTTTAGGGCAAGAATTTTCTGGTTATGTACAGCAAATAGACAATGGCATTAGAGCAATTAAAAATGCTTTGGTAATGATTAGCGAATTGGCTCTGGGAGGTACTGCAGTTGGTACTGGATTAAATACACCGGCTGGATATGATGTTTTGGTGGCTAAAAAAATTGCAGAATTAACAGGTTTAGGTTTTGTAACTGCACCAAATAAATTCGAAGCTTTAGCAGCTCATGATGCAATGGTAGAATTATCTGGCGCTTACAAACGCGTTGCGGTTTCTTTAATGAAAGTGGCTAACGACATTAGAATGTTAAGTTCTGGTCCGCGATCGGGAATTGGAGAAATCATTATTCCGGATAATGAACCAGGCTCATCTATTATGCCAGGAAAAGTTAATCCGACACAGCCAGAAGCGATGACAATGGTTTGTGCACAGGTAATGGGTAACGATGTAACCGTAGGTATTGGCGGTAGCAATGGTCATTTTGAATTAAATGTTTTTAAACCAGTTATTGCAGCTAATGTTTTACAAAGCGGACGTTTAATTGGTGATGCTTGTGTTTCGTTTAATGATAAATGTGCAGAAGGTATTGAGCCTAATAAACCAATGATTAAACAACACATGGAAAATTCTTTGATGTTGGTTACAGCTTTAAATCCGCATGTTGGTTATGAAAATGCAGCAAAAATTGCTAAAAAAGCGCACAAAGAAAATAAAACTTTACGCGAAGCTGCTGTAGAATTAGGGTTGTTAACCGACGAGCAATTTACCGCTTGGGTTAAACCAGAAGATATGGTTGGAAGTTTGAAATAATCCCCTCCTAACCTTCCGCCGCGGCTGGGAGGGATGTTAAGCGTAAAAATCCAAACTTTAATATGTTGCGAAACTTCAATAATTTTACTGTCCAAAAGTCCCTTCTCCTTCGGGGAAGGGATTTATGGATGGTGATGATTTTCCTTCTAGCTTTTTACCTTTCCTGCACCCGTTTACCCAACGTACAAGGTAAGGGTGAGGCTTTGCTGCAAGGCGTTTGGAAACAGGATAGCATTGCAAACGCAGATCAATTGTTAAACTACACCAAGCATCAATTTAAAATAACCTGCGATTCGTTTTACGTAGATTTAACAACTTATTCTAAAGTAAATTATTACGAAGATAGCTGCTTTAATAACGGGGTTTGGAAGGAATACGCCAAAGGAACCTATGTAGTTAAAGGCGATACTTTAATGCTAAATGGTACGTTTACCAAAGCAAATTATAAACAAAAAGTTTCTGGCTGTTACCGCAACGGAAGATATTTAACCAGTTTTATGATCAAATCTTCTGGAGCCAATCAATTGGTTTTAGCAAGTTTAAATGATCAAAGGGAATGTATATTGGCACTAAAAGAAAAAATTACTTGTGTGCCTAAAGAATTATAAAATGAAGAGATTTTCGAGTTTGAAAAAGGCAATTGCCTTTGTAGCCATTGCCGCTTTGCCTTTTACGGCATCGGCATGGGGTGTAATTGGTCATCGTGTAGTTGGTGAGGTGGCCGATAAATACATTAGTGCTAAAACGAGGTTAGCAATAAAGCAAATTTTAGGTAATGAAAGCTTGGCGATGTCTGCTAATTGGGCAGATTTTATAAAATCTGATACCAGTTATAATTATTTAGGCAATTGGCATTATGTAAACTTGCCCGCAAATTTATCGCAAAGTGATGTTTTTACGTTTTTAGATAAGCAACCTGAGCCTAACATTTATAACAAAACCAACCAAATGATTGCTGTGCTTAAGAATAGTAAAAGTACACTAGAACAAAAGAAATTGGCCTTGCGAATGATTATTCATTTAGTTGGCGATCTACATCAGCCAATGCATACTGCTCGTAAAGAAGATTTAGGAGGTAATAGAGTTCAATTGTTATGGTTTGGCGAAAAATCTAACCTACATAGAGTATGGGATGAAGGTTTAATCGATTTTCAGCAATTGAGTTTTACAGAGTTTACAAAAGCAATTAATTTTACAACACCACAACAAGTAGCTACTTTACAGAAAGCTAGTTTAAAAGATTGTGTTTTCGAATCTTATACCATTTGTAATAAAATTTACGCTACGGGTATTAAAAATGATGATAAACTAAGTTACAGGTACAATTTTGATTGGATTGGAACAGTTAACGACCAACTACTAAAAGGTGGTGTTCGCTTAGCAGGGATTTTAAATAATATTTATAGCTAAGCATTAATTTTTTATTGTAGCGAATTTTAATCGAAAATCGTATTAGAGATATAAACTATATAAACTATGAAATTATTTTTATCTCTAGCCTTAATTTTATTGAGCTTTTCTTGTAAAAAAAGAGAGGTATCAGAAGATTTAACTGATTATAACTGGGTTTTAACATCCCAAGTTGCTAGTCCAGCTGTAACAAGAAATGGTAAAACAACAACAGATTACCTGAGCTTAGAAAATCCACTTGGATGCACTAGTAATTTCAAATTTACATTTTATCCAAGCGGTCTTTTTGAAGCTACCTCAAATGGACCCCTTTGTGATATGTGGGGCAATCGTGCGAAGTATAGATGGACAAGAGAGGGCGATCAGATTATGCTTAATTATAATAATGAATTTCCTGTAAGATCATTTATCAAGAAAGAAGATACCATGACTGAAACATACAATATTACTTTGAATGGATCAATTCACACTATTGTATCTACCTATAATGCACAAAAAAAATAGCATGAAAATTTTAATGGTTTGTTTAGGTAATATTTGTCGCTCCCCGTTAGCAGAAGGTGTAATGCGTCATCTAATTAATGAGCAAAATTTAGGTTGGGAAGTAGCCTCTGCTGGTACTGGTGATTGGCATGTAGGTAATCCGCCAGATAAACGAGGTACTGCTGTAGCAAAAGAGTTTGGTTATGATATTTCTGCCCAAAGGGGAAGACATTTTACAAGCAACTTATTTGATGAGTTTGATCACATTTTGGTAATGGATAAAAACAACTATAAAGATGTTTTAAAACTTGCTAAAAATGATGAGCAGCGAAATAAAGTTCAATTCTTTTTGGCAGATAGAGGTGAGGTTATGGATCCTTATCGTCATAGTCATTTGTTTGAGCCAGTTTTTAAAGAAGTTGAAGCTAGGTGTAAAAAACTGATCGAAAGATTTAAAAAGGAAGTTCATTAATACAGTTTCTTTAAATTACTCAAACAAATTTGATGTTTTTAAAACGTTAAGCGACTTTTAAATGTTCTAAAATTAAACTTATCATTAAATAAGATACATGCAATTACCTCAATTATATATGATTTTATTGGGAGCTACCCCCAAAGGAAGAAACATAGAACAACACGATATTTTTTTTGGCATTGGAAATTCAGTTAAGGATTTATTGCCCGAAATGATTGCTTTTTGGCCAGAGGCGAAAGGTAAAATACATGTAGATGCTTACCGAATTGTAAAAAAAGTTGGCAACTATAAAGTTGAGGTAATTGATAAAGCAGATGAAAATAAAACAGAAGTTAGAAGTTTGTTTTTTATGAATTTGGGCGGTTACAAACGAGATGAGTTTGAAGAGCTCCATTATAAAATGCTCGCCGTTTCTGACCAAAAAGCCTTAGCTATCAAAGAAGCTAAAGAAAGTGCTTTTTACAAACACGTAGGCTTCAAAGGTGCTACTTCTCACATTGATGACAAGTTTGGTGTTGATGTTGATGATATTTTTGAGATCAAAGATATTTTATCAAAAGAAACAAAAAGCAAATATGCTTTAAAATTTACACCTGTAGATGAAATGCCAGAAGACGAAATCTTTTTAGGGTATTTGCCGTTGTCAAAGATTTAATTTTTCACTGCATAGACACATTACTTTGTTTATGCTGAACTATGTAGCTATGTGGTTTAAATATTTATACACAAGGCAATCCTTTTTCATTTCTAAAATAAACATTCCTAAATGTGCTAAGGAAAGTTAAACTTTTACTGTAGATCTATGTTCTTAAACCACATCAAAACTATAAAAAGACATGGAAAATAGAACAGTAAACACAGAAACTTTAAACGACTTAATTCAAATTAATAACGATAGAGTTGCAGGTTACGAAAAAGCAATCGAAGAATTAAAAGCAGAAGATTCTGATTTGAAAGCATTATTTGTAAAAATGATTGGCGAAAGTCATCAACATAAAATGGCTTTGGCTACAGAAGTACAAGCTTTAGGAGAAGATGCAGAAAGCGGTACTACTAATTCAGGGAAAATTTACAGAGCTTGGATGGACGTAAAAGCAATTTTCTCAGGTCATGATCGTAAAACTATTTTAAATAACTGCGAATTTGGTGAAGATGCAGCTCAAAAAGCTTATAAAATGGCTTTAGAAGAAGAAGGTCTTTCAGCGGATTTGAGAAGTTTAATTACAGAACAAAAAGCAGATTTAAGAGTTTCTCACGATGAGATTAAAGCATTAAGAGATGCACAATAAAAATTTATAACAAAAAAAATCCCATTTTGCATTTGCAAAATGGGATTTTTTTTGTTTTTAATGCTTACTTACTTTCTAATTCTTTATCTAAATAGTAAGTTGCTTTTTGTATTGCATTATCAATTGTATCACTTAAAATGGTAATAAATGATCCTGATTTAGCATGAGTAACTAAATTTTTCATGCATTCTTCGCCATTGTTATTAACTTCAATTGCAATATCAGGTTTTATCTCTTTTAAGCCAGTTATTAATAAATTGATCAACTCTTGTTGCGTTCTCCCTCTTAAATACTTTTCTTGGCAAATCACTACTTTATCAAACATTTGAGCGGCAATACGTGCAGTTTCGATAATGTCTTCATCTCTTCTGTCGCCAGTGCCTGAAATAACACCAACATGTTCAGTTGCATCTACTGTGGCCAAGTAATCTTTTATTCCATTAAAACCATCTGGGTTATGTGCAAAATCTACTAAAATTTTAAAATCTTTAAATTTAAAAACATTCATTCTGCCTGGTGTATGCGCTGCAGATGGTATAAAGGTTTCAAGAGAAAGTTTGATGTCTTCCGTTTTACATCCATATAAAAATGTAGTTAGCGTTGCAGCCAAAACATTTTGGATCATAAATGCAACTGAACCATTAAAAGTTAACGGAATGTGCGTTGCTTTCTCCACCCTTATTTTCCAATCGCCTTTTTTAATGGTAATGAAACCATTCTCGTAAATTGCAGAAATACCACCTTTTTTGCTGTGCTCCTTAATTGTCGGATTTTTTTCATCCATACTAAAATAAGCAATATTACAATCAGCACTTTGAGCAATTTTTAGGCAATAAGAATTATCAGCATTTAAAACTGCCCATCCATTTCTTTTCACTGCACCAATTATCACAGATTTAACTCTGGTCAAATCATCAAGATTATTGATGTCTGAAATACCTAAATGATCTTCTTGTATATTGGTAACAACGCCAATATCACATTTGTTAAAACCTAAACCCGCACGTAAAATCCCCCCTCTGGCAGTTTCTAAAACAGCAACTTCAACCGTTGGGTCTTTTAAAATAAATTCCGCACTAAATGGACCAGTGGTATCGCCTTTCATTAAAAGGGTGTTTTGTACATAAATTCCATCAGATGTTGTAAAACCAACCCTGCTACCATTATTTTTCACAATGTGAGCAATTAAACGTGTGGTGGTTGTTTTACCATTTGTGCCAGTAACTGCAATAATTGGTATACGTGCCGATTTTCCTGGCGGATAAAGCATATCAATAACAGGGGCGGCAACATTTCGTGGTAAACCTTCGCTTGGCGCCAAATGCATTCTAAAACCTGGGGCTGCATTTACTTCAAGTACAACTCCACCATTATCTGTAAGTGGTTCAGTTAAATTTTGCGCCATAATATCAATACCGCAAATGTCTAATCCTACAATTCTTGATATTCGCTCGCAGTTAAAAACATTTTGCGGATGAACCTGATCTGTTACATCGATTGATGTTCCACCAGTGCTTAAATTAGCAGTAGATTTTAAAAATACAATTTCACCAATTGGTGCAACAGTTGCTAACGTGTAACCTTTTTTCTCCAATAAATCTTCCGTATCTCTATCAACAGTAATCTCAGTTAACACATTTTCATGGCCATATCCTCTACGCGGATCAGCATTTTCTAAATCAATAAGTTCTTGAATGGTGCTTTTACCATCGCCTTTAATGTGGGCGGGTACACGTAAAGCTGCAGCAACCATTTTATGGTCTATCACTAAAACTCTAAAATCATGTCCGGTAATAAAACTTTCAATTATAATTCTTCTCGAGTATTCTTTTGCATAATGAAAAGCAGCAACAGCCTCTTCTTCATTTTTTACATTAATTGTTGCTCCTTTTCCGTGGTTGCCATCTAAAGGTTTAAACACCAAAGGGAAACCTACTCTTTTAATTGCTTCGTAAACATCTTCTAATGTTGATGCAGTAATGCCTTTTGCAACTGGAATAGCTGCATCATTTAATAAACGTTTGGTTTCATCTTTATTTCCGGCAATATCAACAGCAATACTGCTGGTTCTTTCTGTCATGGTAGCTCTAAAACGAACTTGGTTTTTACCATAACCCAATTGTACCAATGAGCTTTTGTTTAACCTTATCCAAGGGATATCTCTAGCAATCGCCTCATCAACAATAGAACCTGTACTTGGACCTAAACGTTCAGATTCTCTTAGTTCACGCATCTTTTGTATGTCGTGTTCTAAATCATATTCTTTATTATCAATTAAAGCTTCCGCTATGCGAACAGCAGATTCTGCGGCATAAACACCAGCTTTTTCTTCGGTATAACTAAATACTACATTGTAAATACCATCGGTTTTGGTTTGTCTGGTTCTGCCAAAGCCAGTGTCCATGCCTGCTAAAGTTTGTATTTCTAAAGCAATGTGTTCAATTACATGCCCCATCCAGGTACCTTCTTCAACACGTAATAAAAAACCACCAGGTGCACTTTTACTACAACGATGTGAATATAAGGATGGAATGAGTTTTTCAATTCTTTCTCTAAAGCCGTCAATCAAATTTGTAGGACGTTGTTCCATGTCTTCCAAATCCAATCGCATTTGAATTAATTTTTTCCTATTTATCGACCAAATGTTTGGTCCCCTAAGTACCTGTATGCCTAATATCTTCATTTAATTGTCTTGTTTAAATTGGTAGTTTTGGAGTGTTTACTCCGTTGAGATTTTGATCTCAAAAGAAAAAATTAAAGTATAAATTTTTTTTCAATTTATTTAACAACAAAAATAAAAGATTTTTAGCGGCATAAAATTTAAATATTAGTTAAATCACCTACCGTAAATCTTTCAAAATGTTAATTAATAGTATAATATTGATAAAAATAATGTTAAATATTAGGCTAATGCATATAAAATTGGCATTTTAGCAAAAATCTAAAGAATAAGCATGGCTCCAAAAGGGAAATTAATAATAATTGGTGGCGCAATTAATACAGGAAGTTTTGCCGAAACACAGTTCGGTTTGCCCCAAAACATGAACTTTTTTGAGCGAGGAATTTTAAAAAGAATAACTACTGAGTCTGCCAAAGATACCGAATCGAGGTTCGAAATAATGACTACAGCATCTCTTATTCCTGAAAAAGTTGGCGAAGAATACATCAAAGCATTTGCACAATTAGATGTACATGATGTTGGTGTTTTAAATATTGGCAGTAGAGAAGAGGCTAATAATCCAGCTTATGCTGAAAGAATAAAGCAGGCTGATGTGATCATTTTTACTGGCGGAGACCAGTTACGCTTATCATCTATATTTGGTGGTACCGAAATTCATCGTGTTTTGTTAGATAAATATCAAAATACAGAGATTGTAATCGCAGGTACATCAGCAGGTGCTGCCGCAAGTTCAAAAAATATGATTTACCAAGGTAGCAGTAAAGATGCTTTGTTAAAAGGTGAAGTGAAAATTACGGGTGGTTTAGGGTTTATAGATGGTGTAATTGTAGATACTCATTTTGTACAAAGAGGTAGAATTGGGCGTTTGTTATATGCAGCAGCAAGTAATCCGGGTATTTTGGGTATTGGTTTAGGGGAAGATACTGGACTTTACATACAAGGCAATACGATGGAGGCCATTGGCTCTGGCATGGTAATTTTGGTTGATGGAAGGCATATGGCAGATACCAATTTAACTGATGTTGAAATGGGACAACCTGTATCAATTAAAAACATGGTGGTACATGTAATGTGCGATAGCGATGTTTATGATTTATCTACACACCAATTGGTAATTCATCACCCTAAAACTGTACCAGTAGATTAATTCAGGTTACAGTTGTAGTTTTCGAGCTAAGATTCGCAAGTCTTGATACTCGATCCTAGAATCTTGATACTTTATACGCTAAAAATGAAAGTGATTATACATGGTGGATTTTTCAGTGAATCATCTACCAACCAAGAAACAAAAAAAGCAAAGCAAACTGCATTAGCTACCATTGTTGAAAAATCTTACCAATACTTAAACTCGCATACAGCATTAGAAACAGTTGTTTATACGGTTGCACTTTTAGAAGACAACGAACTTTTTAATGCGGGCATTGGTTCTCAAATACAAAGTGATGGAAAGGTAAGATTAAGTGCTTCTTTAATGGATGGTAAAACTCAGAAATTTAGTGGTGTAATTAACTTAGAAGATGTTAAAAACCCAATAGAAGTTGCTAAAGAGCTTTTAACTTATGATGATCGGGTTTTAAGTGGTGAAGGAGCATTAGCTTTTGCTCGCAATAATGGGTTCGAATATTTTAATCCCATTACCGAACAACGACAAAATGAATATAACGAAAAGCTAAACCAACAAAATAAACAAGGTACAGTTGGTTGTGTAGCTTTAGATGCTGAAGGAAATATTGCTGCGGCAACATCTACTGGCGGAAAAGGATTTGAAATTCCTTGTCGTGTTAGCGACTCGGCAACAGTTGCAGGTAATTTTGCCAATGAATTTGCTGGTATTTCTTGTACAGGTGTTGGCGAAGATATTGTAAGTGGCGCACTGGCTGCCAAAATTGTAACTCGTGTTATTGATGGTTTTGCACTAAAAGATGCTTGTGATAAATCTTTTGTTGAACTCCAATCATTTGATGGTTTTGCTGGAGTTATTGGTATATCCGCCAAAGGCGAAATTTATCATTGCGATTCTCATCCTTACATGGTTTGGGCTTCTTTTGATGGTAGCTTACAGTTGTTTAACTAAAATTTCTATATCTTCGTAGGATGAATAAAATCTGTTTAACGTTTTCATTCTTATTACTTGTTCTTCAGGTTGATGCTCAACACATTAACTCGGGGCCTCAAGATGTACCTCAGGTAGGTTCGGCAATAAATATTGCTGTTGCCCAAAATGGTGAAAATGAGGCTGATGAGTTTTTTGAAGATGCAGAAAGAAACGAACGCCGGGGAGATTTGAATGAAGCATTAACATTATTTGGTAAAGCAGCATTTGAATATAATAACGATAGAAAGTTTAGCAGATATGGTGCTACTTTATTGCGCATGAGTAACATACACATGTTGCTAACCCGTTACTCAGAGGCTGAACAGGTAGTTTTAAATGCAGCATTAAAAACCTATTCAAAAATTGGAAGTAAAGCTGGGCAAATGGCTTCTTATAATCAATTAGGAAAAATCTACCTAGCCGCTAATAAATTCACACAATCGATGTGGTTTTATACGCAACAAGGAATTTTAGCTCGCCAAATAGGTAATAATACTTCATATATAGATTCGGTTATTGGTTTGGCCTTGGTAAAGATTAAAAAGAAAGAATACAGTTTGGCTACCAAAGATTTAAATAGAGCAGAGTTATTGGCTAAAACATCAAAAATTACGCAATTTAATCAGCAAATTAAAAGTAATAGATCTATTATAGCTGAGAAACAATCTGATAAAAAATAAAAACGCTATTTTAAAATTGATGAATAGAAAAACCGTTTAAAATATTGCTTTTATAAAGTTTACAAAAAAGATACAGAGTAAAACTGTATCTTTTTTGTTTATTTAAAAAATTGGTATCATATTGGATGATGATTTTATAAGAATGGAACTTAAAACAGTTAAAGAGATGTTGAGAAGAATATTAATGATAACATTTACCGCTGCAGCTCTTGCTTGCAGTGCTTCGCCAAAACCACAAAAAATGGTCGATGGTGTTCAGAATATTAAACCAGATGATCAACAGAGTTTGGCTTTAAGACAGGTTGTTGGTTTGATAGAAAATTACAATTACAAACAAATTAAAATCAATGATTCTATTTCTTCGATTGTTTTAGATCGATATATTAAGGCTTTAGATCCTTCAAAATATTACTTCCTAGAAAGTGATATTAAAGAATTTGAGCAATATAGAACGGCGTTAGATGATGATTTTAAAAATGGAGATTTGAGTGCCCCATTTTATATTTTCAATGTTTATTTAAAAAGATATAACGATCGCATTAATTACTCATTAGCGCAAATTAAAGCGAAGTATGATTTTAATCAGAATGATACCTATGTTTACGATCGCGAAAAAATGCCTTGGGTAAGTTCTTCCACTGCGTTGGATGATATCTGGAAAAAACGTGTAAAATATGAATTAGTTAACTTAAAAATTACTGGTGCCGATGCATCAAAAAATATAGAGACATTAACTAAACGTTACGAAGGATTAAAAACACAAGCTGCTAAATTCAATAACCAAGATGTTTTTCAGATTTTGATGGACTCTTTTACTGAAGCTGTTGATCCGCATACCAATTATTTCAATCCAAGAAATGCAGAATCTTTTAATCAAGAAATGTCTCGTTCTATTGAAGGTATTGGTGCAACGTTGCAATTAGACAATGAAGTAACCAAAATAGTTTCTGTTGTACCAGGCGGACCAGCATTTAAAAGCAAACAAATTAACGCTGGTGATAGAATTGTTGCCGTTGCACAAGGTGTAAATGGCGAGTTTGAGGATATTATTGGATGGAGAATTGATAATGCAGTTTCAAAAATTAAAGGTCCTAAAGGCACCACAGTTAGGTTAAAAGTTATTCCTGTTGGACAAGATATGTCTACCAAACCTGTAATTATTACATTGGTAAGAGAGAAAGTAATTTTGGCTGATCAATCTGCGAAGAAAACAGTTAAAACAGTTCAATCTGATGGCAAACCTTACAAAATAGGAATTATAGATGTACCAGGTTTTTATGCAGATTGGGAAGCAGCTAGAGCTGGAGATAAAAATTATAAAAGTACCACTCGTGATGTTCGTTTATTAATTGATACCTTAAAAAACATCGATAAAGTTGATGCAATAGTGGTTGATTTAAGAGCAAATGGTGGTGGTTCATTGCCAGAGGCGATTGATTTAACAGGTTTGTTTATTGATAAAGGACCAGTAGTTCAAGTAAGAGAATATAATAAAGAAATTAGTGTAAATTCAGATAAGGATCCTGGTGCCGTTTGGACTGGCCCTTTGGGTGTAATGATTGATAGATTAAGTGCATCAGCTTCTGAAATTTTTGCAGGTGCAATACAAGATTACGGTCGTGGCGTTGTAATGGGTACACAAACCTATGGTAAAGGAACTGTACAGCGTGTAATTTCATTAAACGATATGCTAGACTCTTCTATCCTTCAAAAAATGATGTCGGCTATTGCTGCTACAAAAAGCAAAACAAATTCAACAGTTGTTGCTGCTCCAGATAAAAATGGCAATACGGTAACTATAGTTGATAAAAATGGAGTTCCGCAGTTAGGGCAACTTAATTTAACAATGGGTAAATTTTACCGTATAAACGGATCAAGTACACAACATAAAGGCGTAGTTCCAGATTTTACATTTCCATCTATTTATCCACTAGATAAAATAGGAGAAGATACAGAGCCATCGGCTTTGCCATTTGATGTAATTAAACCATCAAACTTTCAAAGTGTGGCTAATTTAACAGATGTAAAATCAAATTTGTTGAAAATGCATCAGCAAAGAATGGCTACTTCTTTAGATTATAAAATTTTACAAGAAGATATTTTAGAATCTAAAAAACGTGAGGGCGAGACTTCAATTACATTAAATGAAGCTAAACTTAAAAAAGAACGCGATGAATTAGAAGCAAAATCTTATGACCGTTTAAATAAACTAAGAGCATCACGAGGTTTAGCACCAGTTAAAAAAGGTGATAAAACCATTAAAGAGGAAGCATTTGATTTTGTGCAAGATGAAAGCTTAAAAATTATGGTTGATTTGATGAAGTTAACAGAAGGAGCAAAAACTGCGACTAATTTGCCAACTTTTAATAAATAAATTTACTTAACTATTTAAAACCCGCTAAACAATTGGCGGGTTTTTTTATGCTTTAAAATTTGTTGTTTACCCGCACAAACAAAAAGACAAGTTTGATGTTATAGAGCTATTAAATCTAAACTTATGAACGTTAAAAGAACTTTTGGAACTGTACTTACCATTTTAGGTATTATTGGCCTTATTTATGCTGGATGGGGCTTTGTGCAACACAGCACTGGTACTAGAGAATTAATTGTAGTTGGTATTATTGGTATTATCTTCTTTGTCTCGGGCATTGGTTTGGTAAGAAATACCAAAGACGAAGCTTAGTGTTTTCTTTTTTTTATAATTCTTGTATAAATGTACAAATGCAAGAATTATGAAAATTATTGTAAGCCTAATAATTCCAACTTTGAAATTTTGGAATTTGTTTATTGCTAACAGTGAAAATACTTATTAATTTTTCAAGCTAATCTTATTATTCTCAAACTTTAACTGATTTTCAGGGAAATCGAAATTGGTTAAAGTTTGTATTTTTTTAAAGGCGGTGTTTGTTATATCAACAGTTAATCTATTAATCTTATCCTGCTTAACCGAAATTACATCAGCAAATAAAAAATCGCCTTTGGCATTTAATTTTAATTGTAAAAGCGGAGCAAAACCGTTTGAGCCTTTTAAGCTAAACATACCATAAGTACAAAAATTTCCTAAGCTATAAGCAATAAACTTGTTTTTATAAACTTCTACTGCTCTGGTTACATGTGGGCCATGTCCTAAAACAACGTCTGCACCTGCATCTATTACGCCATGAGCAAATGCATAAACATTGCCTCTATTTTCTTTATAAAATATTTCTGTTTTACGCGTTACATGCTCAAAATTTGCGCCTTCTCCACCACCATGAAATGATACAATAACAATATCTACTTGCTTTTTTAAGCTAGCTACAAGCTTTTTGGCGCTATCAATATTTTTGATCGAAACTGTGTTTTCATTAGGTGCAAATGCACAAAAAGCATATTTCACACTGTCTATCTCAAAAATATCAAATGGTTTATTTAGCTGACCAGCATAGTTGATTTGTAGTAAATCTAAAATCTTTGCGGTATTTTTTCTTCCTCGGGCATCAAAATCGCCAACATGGTTATTGGCAATACTCAACACATTAAAACCAGCAGTTTTAAAAATGGCTCCATAGCTATCGGGCATTCTAAAGGCGTAGCAGCTATTTGGGTTTGATCCAATACATTTAGAAGAGTTTCCAGAGTTTAAAAAACATCCTTCTAGGTTGCCAAAAACAATATCACCTTTTAAATATTCAGCTACGTTTATAAAACTATTTACCCCATCATCTGGCGGAAGATTTGTTTTGCTCGGAAAAGCAGAACCCAACATCATATCGCCAACCGCAACAATGTTAATGGTGTCTTTAATCTTCCTTAACTTCGGAGTATCGATCTTAACTATAGTATCATTTTTAGTCGTTTTATTCTGGCAGCTCATCAAAAAATAAGCTAATCCGCTAACAATCAACAAAAGGCTTAAAAATTTCTTCATATTTAGGTATAAAAAAATCCCTCTCAGTTATTTGGGAGGGATTACCCTTCGACTACGCTCAGGGTGACATATTTTACTTTTTTGACTGTAAATCGTCAACTGTTAACTGAACTATTCTTCTACAAAATCTTTTTTGGCGTCGTCCAAAATTCTTCCACCCTTGTAAAAATAACGGCTATAATATGGCTCGTTTAAGTTACTGATTTTTACACCACCAGAGCTAGAATGCGCAAAGCGATTATCACCTAAATAAACACCAACGTGAGAAATGCTGCGGCTTTTAATTTTGAAGAAAACTAGATCTCCTTCTTTCAATTCATCTTTAGCTAAAGGATCTACCATACTAAAAATATCACGTGAGTTACGTAAAATGGTAGTGTTAAAAACTTTTTGATAAATGGTTTTTGCAAAGGCCGAACAATCAATTCCATTTTTGGTATTTCCTCCAAAACGGTAAGGAGTTCCAATCCACTCGTAAATAAATTTATACAATTTTAAGTTAGAGGTTGCATCTACAGCCACACCCATTACCTGCGAGAAATATTGCGAGGCTAAGTTATCCGGGTCTTCTAATTTATTGGTTTCTTTTGTTTTGTTCTGGGCAAATGAAGCAGAAAAGCTGCAAAGAACGATTAGGGTAGAAAACAAAAACTTTTTATTCATGTTATACTGTTAAGTTTGGGTAAATGACACTTACACTTAAACGTACACCACTAAGGGCTTATTGTTAGGGTAGCAAAAGTATGCTATTTACAAATGTTATCCAAATGTTAAATGTTTAAAAGTAAAAGTTATTAACATTTTATCATTTCATTGTCTTAAAATCAACAAAGTTGTTCGATTTTAATTTCATCATTCTAAATTTTCTGAAGTATAAAATTTGTTTGTAGATTATGCAAAATAACATATTCGCAAAATTATATTTTATGTTGTAAATCAATTGAAATGATTAAAGCGCTTGATGATTGATTAAAAAAAAATGTTTGATTTTACAAGCTGTGATATAAATATGAATAAAACACTTGTATTTCAATATGCTATCTGTACCTATTGATGATTTTACACTTAACTATAGCTTAAATTACCAGAAAAAAAATTAAATTTGCTCCACAAACAAAAAATCAATACCTCAACATGAGTGCAGTAGAAATTAATAAGGATACCTATTTGAAGTGGTTTGAGTCGATGTTGCTAATGCGCAAATTCGAAGAAAAAACTGGACAATTATACGGACAGCAAAAAATTCGTGGTTTTTGTCATTTATATATCGGTCAAGAAGCTGTTGTTGCTGGTGCAATTTCGGCTATGGGCCCAGAAGATTCTATGATTACCTCTTACAGAGATCACGCTCACGGTTTGGCTTTAGGTATGAGTGCAAATAGCATCATGGCAGAAATGTATGGTAAAATTACAGGTTGTTCTAAAGGTAAAGGTGGGTCGATGCACATTTTTAGCAAAGAGCATCACTTTTATGGTGGTCATGGTATTGTAGGTGGTCAAATGCCTTTAGGTGCTGGTATTGCTTTTGCAGAAAAATACAAAGGCACTAAAAATGTAAATGTATGTTACATGGGCGATGGTGCTGTTCGTCAGGGTGCTTTAAACGAATCGTTTAACATGGCTATGTTGTGGAAGTTGCCAGTAATTTTTGTTTGCGAAAACAATGGTTATGCTATGGGAACTTCGGTAGAGCGTACTACTAACATGTCTGATATTTATAAAATTGGTTTAGGTTTTGATATGCCATGTGCTCCAGTTGACGGAATGGATCCTGTTGCCGTTCACAACGCAATGGATGAAGCAATTCAACGTGCTCGTGCTGGTGAAGGGCCAACTTTCTTAGAAATGAGAACTTATCGTTACAGAGGTCACTCAATGTCTGATCCTGCTAAATATCGTACTAAAGAAGAATTGGAAGAGTACAAAGCAAAAGATCCAATTGAGCAAGTTAGAGAAGTGATTTTGAAAGAGAAATATGCTGATGAAGCTTGGATTACTGAAATTGAAGAAAAAGTAAAAGGTATTGTTGATGAATCGGTAAAATTTGCTGAAGAATCTCCATGGCCAGATCCATCAGAGTTATACAAAGATGTATACGTTCAATCTGATTATCCTTACCAAGAAATTTAATAGAAACGCATTTCAATAGATATATATAAATGGCTGATATAGTAAAAATGCCCAAAATGAGCGATACCATGACCGAAGGGGTGATGGCAAAGTGGCATAAAAAAGTAGGCGATAAAGTTAAAAGCGGTGATGTTTTAGCAGAAGTAGAAACTGATAAAGCGACCATGGATTTAGAATCTTACTGGGATGGAACGTTATTATTTATCGGCGTTGAAGAAGGTAAAGCCGTTCCGGTTGATGCCGTAATTGCCGTAATTGGTAAAGAAGGCGAAGATTATAAAGCTGCTTTAGAAGCGGAGTCGGGAAGTCAGGAGAAGACCGAAGGTCCGAAAGAAGAAGCGCCTAAAGCTGAAGAGAAAAAAGAAGAAACTAAAGCAGAAGCACCAGCACAAGGCGGTGGCTTAAGCGAAGAAGAATTAGCTAAAAAAGGTGTTACAGTAATTCGTATGCCTTTGTTAAGCGATACCATGACAGAAGGCGTTATTGCTGAGTGGCATAAAAAAGTAGGTGATAAAGTAAAAGATGACGATATTTTAGCTGATGTAGAAACCGATAAGGCTACTATGGAAGTAATGGGTTATGCAACTGGAACTTTATTACACGTTGGTGTTAACAAAGGCGAAGCTGCCAAAGTAAATGGCATTATTGCAATTGTTGGTCCAGAAGGAACTGATGTAAGTGGTATTTTGGCGGGAGGCGATGTGCCAGCTCCTAAATCAGAAAGTAAAGAGGCAGAAAAATCTGAAAGTGCGAAAGAAGAAGGACCTAAAGAAGAGGAAAAAGCGCAAGTAGTTTCAAATGCTAACGGTGGTCGTATCATTGCATCGCCTTTGGCTAAAAAAATTGCAAAAGATAAAGGAATTGATTTAGCACAAGTTGCTGGTAGTGCAGAAGGTGGTCGCATCATTAAAAAAGATGTAGAAAACTTCACGCCCGCAGCTAAGACTGAAAGTGCAAAAGCCGAAAGTCCAAAAGAAACTGCAGCAGCAGCACCAGTTATTCCAACTTATGCTGGCGAAGTTAAATTTACTGAACAGCCAGTTTCGCAAATGCGTAAAGTTATTGCAAAACGTTTGGCCGAAAGTTTATTCACAGCTCCACATTTCTACTTAACGGTAAGTATAGATATGGATGGCGCAATGGCTGCTCGTACAGCAATTAATGCAGTTGCTCCAGTAAAAGTATCTTTCAACGATATCGTAATTAAAGCAGTTGCTATTGCCTTGAAAAAACATCCAGCGGTAAATTCATCGTGGGGTGGCGATAAAATCCGTTTCAACGAGCATACCAACATCGGTGTAGCTATGGCTGTTGAAGATGGTTTATTAGTGCCTGTTGTTCGTTTTGCTGATGGTAAATCTTTATCTCACATTTCGGCAGAAGTAAAAGACTTTGGTGCTAAAGCAAAAGCTAAAAAATTACAACCTGCGGATTGGGAAGGTTCAACTTTCACAGTATCTAATTTAGGTATGTTTGGTATTGATGAGTTTACCTCAATCATTAACTCACCTGATGGAGCAATTTTATCTGTAGGTGCTATACAAGCGGTACCAGTTGTTAAAAATGGTGCTGTTGTTCCGGGTAATGTAATGAAGTTAACTTTAGGTTGCGATCACCGTGTGGTTGATGGCGCAACTGGAGCTCAATTCTTACAAACTTTAAAAGGATTATTAGAAGAGCCAATTAGATTATTGGCATAACATAAAGTCGTCATTCCGAGGGAAGCATTAGCGACGAGGAATCTAATTAAAAGATTCTTACAACCTTTCAGAAAGACAAATCATATTTTAAAGCTACCTCAAAAGGGTAGCTTTTTTATTTTAGAAAAGCTTATTGCTGCAACTATTAAAGTTCGTCCCGCTTTTCGTTACAATCTTTTTGCGAACGAATATGCTACAATTGTCACGCTGAGCTTGTCGAAGCGCCTTTGCAATAAACACACAATCCTTCGACAAGCTTAGGATGACAGCAGCAAAAAGGATTTTCACTACAATCGGGTTTGAGACACAAGGGCTGATACAAATATTTGTGTTTCAATAACAACGTGGGCCAAAAATTAAAAAAATAGCCCACGTTATTTTAATGTGGACAAAAAAAGCCTAAATTAGCCCACGTATTATTTAATTTGATTATAAATGGCCAAAATACATCAAATACCTACTTTACCATTACAGCAAGAAGTAGAGACTAAAGCGGTATTAAAGCGACTTAATGCTGTACGTGCGGCTTTAGCCGGGCTAAATGGTGTGGCCGAAAGTATTCCAAATGAAAGAATAATACTCAATACGCTTTCGTTACAGGAAGCTAAAGACAGTTCTGCAATTGAAAATATTGTTACTACACATGATGAGCTTTATACTAGTGATACTATAACCCGTCAGTTTACAAGCCATGCAGCTAAAGAAGTTTATAATTATGCACAAGCACTTTTAGAAGGGTTTAGTCAAGTAAAAGAGAGTGGACTAATTACGGTAAACCATATTCTTAAACTACAAGAGTTGCTTGAAGAAAATGATGCTGGTTTTAGAAAAGTACCGGGCACCGCATTGAAGAATGACCAAACAGGCGAAACCGTATATACCCCTCCGCAAGAATTTGATAAAATTATTGATTTAATGAGCAATCTTGAACTTTTCATTAATGATGGATCACTGACAGATTTAGATCCTGTTGTAAAAATGGCAATTATTCACCATCAGTTTGAAAGTATTCATCCGTTTTACGATGGTAATGGAAGAACAGGTCGTATCATTAACATTTTATATTTAGTAAAAGAAAACTTGCTTAAATTACCAATACTATATTTAAGTAGATATATTAACCAAAATAAATCAACCTATTATAGTTTGCTACAACAAACTAGAGAAACCAATAATTGGGAGCCTTGGATACTCTATATGCTCGATGCTGTAGAAGAAACGGCAGTACAAACTTCATTTATTATCCGTGAGATTAAAAAATTAATGGTAATTCACAAACAAAAAATCCGTTCTGAATTACCCAGAATTTATTCGCAAGATTTGATCAATAGCTTATTTAAACATCCTTATACAAAAATAGAATTTATAAAAAACGACCTTCGAATAGCTAGAAAAACAGCAGGCAGGCATCTCGATCAGCTTTGCGAAATAGGTTTGATAACAAAGAATAAGATTGGAAAGGAAAATTACTATTTCAATAATGATTTAATTGAACTTCTAATAAATGTAAGTAGCCTAAAAAAAGAAGAAGGTGAGCAAATTAGTATTGTAACCGAAAACAGCAAACGCTAACATGGGCCAAAAATTAAAAAAATGACCCACGTTTTTTTGATGTGGACAAAAATTGGCAAAATTGGCCCACGTAAATTTTTTTTTGAGGAATGATAAATTAATGTTGAACTAGCAACAAAGTTGATATACAATTAATTTGTAGCTTAGAACTTGCATATAAAAAGAAACGCCTCTTTTAAAAAGTGGCGTCGGGCTAGGGATACTATCCCTAACGTTGTTCTTGACTGTAAAGATATAATATTTAATAAATCATTTCTAATTATGGATTTCAATTATCCTATTTCATTTACAATCCTCGTAAACGAACTAAAGTTCTTTAAATGATGGCAAACCCTTCCTCTCATACCCTAATATTATAAAAGACAATGAAATTGACCTAAACGAACTCAAAGCCATTGCAGGTTTGCCAATTGACGAAAAGGTAAACGGTTACGGTTTAAATTTTATAGGCAGAAATTTTGCTAGAGCTAAATATGCCCAAAAGACTGAAAAGGAAGTCCGTCTCAACACCACGTTGAGCAAGAATATTGATACAACAGAAAATTTGGTGCTAAAAGGCGATAATTTAGATAGTTTAAAAATTTTAAAAAGTCATTATAGTGGTAAAATCAAGTGTATTTATATAGATCCACCTTATAATACAGCTAACGATGAATTTGTTTATCCTGACAAATTTGATAAAGAAGAAGCAGAAGTTTTAGGCTTGGCTAACTTGAGCGAAAGCGATTTTGCACGTATGGATTTTAGTTTTAAAACTAAAAAAAGCCACAACGGTTGGTTGGCATTTATGTATCCACGGCTTTTATTGGCAAGAGATTTATTGAGTAAAGACGGAGTTATTTTTATAAGTATTGACGACAATGAACAAGCAAATTTGAAATTACTCTGTGATGAGATTTTTGGAGAAGAGAATTTTATTGGTTCTATAAAGAGACGAGCTGCCCGTAAAAATACTTTTTTGAGTAGCAAAATTTCAGATATGTGTGATTTAGTGTTTGTTTACAGCAAAACGAATTTATTTACACCCCTTAGTGTTGGAAATGTTATAGATAAAACTCGACCAGTATTCAATGAAGGGAATAGCGTAGTAATCAGAGAAATAGATATTAACACTGAAGCTAAGGTTAAAGATGGAGTTTATCCAAAAGGTATTTACAAAGCAAGAACGATAGAATTTGAATTATTAGAAGATTTAAAAATTGAAAACGGTAGGACCATAAATAAAGTCGAGATTAAAGGTCCATTTAGGGTAAAACAGGATTTAATCAATAAAACTATTTATATTACAAGTAATTTTAGTTTAAGACGGCATTTACTGCCTGAAGAATTAGATACGGCTAAATTAATGAGTGATTTATTGGATAATCCTTCTTGCTACAATGAAAACGGTAGTGATTATTTAAATACCCTTTTTGAATCTCGTGACATATTTAGTAATCCAAAGCCTGTTCCCTTAATAGAATATTTAATGAATGCTTGTAGTTCTGTTACAGATACTTACCCAATGATTATATTAGATTTTTTTGCAGGTAGTGGCACTACGGGCGAAGCTGTAATGGAAATGAATAAAGATGGCGGAAATAGAAAATTTATTCTATGTCAAATTGATGAGCAGTTAAAAAAAGATACGCCTTCATATAAATTTTGCATAGACAACAACTTGCCACCCGTAATTTCAAGCATCACCATTGAGCGCTTAAATCGAGCAGGAGAAAAAATCGCAAAAGAAGTAGAAGAAGCAAATAGCAAAACTGGATTGTTTGAAGAAAATAAAAAACAAGTTCCCGATATTGGTTTTAAGGTTTTCGATAGGGTTGAAGCAACAAAATTGAAAGTGGATGAAAAAGGACAAATTTCAATAACTGAAAATGAAGCCGATGCCTTAAGTCGCATTTACAATATGATTTTTACCCTTGGTTTAGATGAACCAACACAAGTTCCAGAAATGGTGATAGAAAACCGCATTTACAAAATCGGCAATCACTATTACATAACAAACAGTGAGCATATTAACAGTGATGATTATTCAAACGCCATTAAAAACGGCAAAGTATTTATCGACGGCTGGTCAGCAAGTTTGAATGGCACATTGCAAAATTACAAAGAAGATGTAAAAATTGTGTTTTAACATGAGCGTTTTAGAAAGGTAATAAAACTTGAGATAAGCCTTGTTTTAGCTAATAAAAAGCTAACTCTATTACCGAATTACTAAACCTTTACAGCAATGACGGGAAACTGGATCACCTTCCTCCTTCAAACCTTTAACCTTCCGCCTTTTTTTGTACTTTTGCGCCATGTCTATTACCAAGCCAAGTTTACCAAAAGGAACAAGAGATTTTTCGCCAGTAGAAATGGTGAAACGCAATTATATTTACGATACCATTAAAACGGTTTTCAGGAAATACGGCTATGCAGAAATACAAACACCAAGCATGGAAAATCTGCAAACCTTGACTGGTAAATATGGTGATGAAGGCGATAAACTGATTTTTAAGGTCTTGAATTCTGGAGAGTTTTTGAACGAACCAAAAAAGAAATCCTTCGATTTCGTTCAGGATGACAACAGTAATAAATTGGTGAGTTTAATCTCCGAAAAAGCCCTCCGTTACGACTTGACCGTTCCTTTTGCTCGATACGTGGTAATGCACCAAAGCGAAATCACTTTTCCTTTTAAACGGTTTCAAGTGCAACCAGTTTGGCGTGCAGACAGACCACAAAAAGGGCGATACCGCGAGTTTTACCAATGCGATGCTGATGTGGTTGGTTCTCCATCTTTATTAAACGAGGCAGAGTTTATTTTAATCTATCACGAAGCTTTAACTAATCTAGGTTTAAAAGACTTCGATATTAAAATCAATAACCGTAAAATTTTATCTGGCATAGCCGAAATTATTGGTAAACCAGAACTGATTGTAGACATGACAGTGGCTATCGATAAATTAGATAAGATTGGGTTTGAAGGTGTTACAAAAGAACTTTTAGAACGTGGTTTCAGCAATGCTGATATAGAAAAACTGGAACCAGTTATTATGTTGAAAGGCTCTAATCTTGAAAAGTTGGAAAGTTTGAAGAACGTTCTAGCAACATCAGCAATCGGTTTAAAAGGTATTGAAGAGATTGAAACGGTATTCGCCTATGTCTCACATCTTACCTCTCACATCTCAAATCTACAACTAGATATTACCCTGGCTCGTGGTTTAAATTACTATACTGGCTGTATTTTCGAAGTTAAAACCAATGAAGTTGCCATGGGCAGTATTGGTGGTGGCGGTAGGTACGACGATTTAACAGGAATGTTCGGATTGAAAGATTTAACTGGTGCTGGGATCTCGTTTGGTGCAGATAGAATTTATGATGTACTAGAAGAACTGAATTTATTCCCAAAATCTGCAGCTCAAGGCACAAAGGTTTTAATCAGTAATTTTGATGAAGCGGCAGAATTGTATGCTTTGCCAATTTTACAACAGTTACGTAAACAAGGTATTGCAGCAGAACTTTATCCTTCATCAGCTAAGCTAAAAAAACAAATGAGTTATGCCGATGGTAAAAACATACCTTATGTAATTTTAATTGGTGGCGACGAAATGGAAAGTGGTTTGCTAACTTTTAAAAACATGGAAAGCGGCGAGCAAGAGAAGTTGACAATTACAGAGATTATTGCTAGAATAAGCTAGTTTAATTTTTTGTCATTCCGAGGAACAGATTGTCCCGACTTCTCGGGAAGGAATCTCACTTTAAAGATCCTTCACTGCGTTCTGGATGACAAAAATCGCTCTAACTGGAAAATCTATTTAATCTCCATAAACTTCTGCAAGTTTGCCATTGCAGTAGTTTGTATTTTATTTTTCAGAAAACCTGTCCATCCTAACAACAAACCCGTAGTACCCAAAGCTTGTTTTGCCCAAACATAAAAGTTAAAGTCATCGATGTGCTTTACGATTTTACCATTTTCAAATTCAAAATTTGCATCAATTTTATTGATTACGTTTTTGCCTGTTGCTGAAAAAGTGTAATAAGCATCCCAATGCGCTTTGCCAGTTTTTTCGTTGGCAGATATTTGTCCAAATTCAATCCGCATATCCTTGCCTTTTAAAATCAGCATTTGCCACATAGCTTTAACTTGGGCCGAGTTTAAGTTTTTAAAAACAGCATCGCTAAAAGTTGCATGATCAGCATAACAAGCTTGCATACCTTTGTAATCCTTGTTTTTAAAACAGGTGTAAAAATGGTTGATCAATTGTTCGTTAGTATTCATAATAAGTTGAATTTAGCGATACCAATTGATAATTAGAAAAATTAGTAAGTTTTACCAGCAAGAATGCCTTCAATTTTGTCTAAAAGGTCATCAATATCAAAAGGCTTAGCTAAAAATCCGTTAGGTTTATATTCGCCGTGCTTTATTGTAGCAGCGGTATATTTTGCAGAAATCATTAACACAGGAATATTGGCCGTTTTTTTATTTGTTCTAATTTGTGTAAGCAATTCTCTTCCATCGCCATCTGGTAACATGATATCCAAAATCATTAAATCTGGATTAAACGCTTGGATGTGATCCATCATGTCAGCACTTTTATTTAAGCCCGAAACTTTATAAGCTTCACTTTGTAGTATTAAAGTTATCACATCTAATATGGCGTGATTGTCTTCAATAACGAGAATGTTTTTATAGATGGTAGCGTTTTTTGCCAATGTGTTATAACTTTTATTTTTACAAAGATATTTATTGTATTGATATTTAAAACTAAATAATTTATAAGGAATTTACTCGTAAATTTATGGTGAGCTTTTGTACGCGAACAAATAATTTAATAAAAGGTTTAATATAAAAACAACGATTAATCATGAAAAGAAATGCAACTGCCGTGTGGAACGGCACCGGAAAAGATGGTAAAGGCACTTTAACTACGCAAAGCACTACGTTAAAAGATACTCAGTATTCTTTTAAAAGCAGATTTGAAGAGGGTGTTGGCACAAACCCAGAAGAGTTGGTAGCTGCTGCACATGCAGGTTGTTTTAGTATGAAACTAAGTTTCAATATTTCTGCTGAAAATATTACTCCAGAAGAAATCAATACTAAAGCAATAGTAGATTTAAATCCAGAAAAGGGAGAAATAGTAGGAATACATTTAGAAGTAAAGGTTAAGGCCGATGGTTTATCAAAAGATAAATTTGATGAATTAGTGGCTGATGCAAAGGCCAATTGTCCTATTTCAAAATTGCTGAATGCTGCAATTACTATTGATGCTGAGTTGCTTTAAATAATATTAATTTATTTAAAATGCCATTTTATAAATTAGAATGGCATTTTTTATTTCACAGTTTTTAACAATTAAGCTACCTAATAATCATTAACTTTGGTTTCCATAAGTATGGAGTAATCAACAATCATGAAGAAAGCCTTTTTATTATTCGCTCTGCTATTTGTAAGTACTTTTGCCTTTTCTCAAAACGTAATCAGTTTATTTGGCAAGGCTAGCGAATTTTTTAATTATTTAGAAGCAGGTAAGTTTGACACTGCTCATTTGTATTTTGATGAAACTGAGCGGACTAAAATTACCCCAGAAAATCTTCAAAAACTTTGGATAAGTGTTAAAAGTCAGTTAGGTGATGTAGAGTATATTGATCCTATTCAGAGTAAAATTCAAGGCGAATTTTATGCAGTTACGTTAGAAGGAAAGTTTGATAGAGATGTGCAAACCTTTGTTTTAATGTTTAACAAAAGCGAAAAAGTTGTGGGTTTGTTTATGCCACCAAAAGCAGTTGGTTATACCAAGCCCTTTTACGTAAATACAGATTTATACACCGAAAGTTCAGTTTACTTGCAATCTCCTGGTCATCAATTAGCTGCAATAGTTACGGTGCCAAAAGATGTAACTAATTTCCCGATTGTAGTATTGGTTCATGGTTCTGGCCCGTCTGATATGGATGGAACTGTTGGTCCGAACAAACCCTTAAAAGATATTGCTACAGGTTTAGCATCACAAGGTATTGGTTCTGTTCGTTATGTAAAACGTACGGTTATCTATCCGGCAGAATTTGCGAAAGCATTTACAGTTAAAGAAGAAGTAATGGATGATGCAGTTGCTGCAGTTGCTTTAGCTAAAACAATTAAGGGTGCTGATGTAAAAAATATTTATTTATTCGGGCATAGTTTGGGTGGTATGTTAGCGCCACGCATTGCAACTTTAGCTCCTGATTTAAAAGGGATGATTATCGCGGCAGCACCTGCAAGGAAGTTAACCGATATTATTGTAGAGCAGAACAAATACATTGTAACTCAGGCTAAAGATACTACAGGCCAGGCTCAAAAATACTTAGACGAAGCGCTCAAGCTTATTGAGCCAAGTAGACTTACTAAATTAGGAACTACAATTAAGCCAGATTCTATAATTATCGGTTTACCAGCATCTTATTGGGTAGATTTAAATGCCTATAACCAAGTTGCAACTGCAAAGGCTTCCTTAAAAAAGGTTTTAGTTATTCAGGGCGGAAACGATTTTCAGGTATCAGAAACTGATTTTAATTTGTGGAAAACAGGTTTGGCTGGAAAAACTAATGCAACGTTTAAATTTTATCCAGAGGTTAATCATTTATTGAGCGCTCAATTAGAAAAAGGAAACAGTTCTCAATATCAAACCATGGTAAATGTTGCCGAAAATGTTGTGAAAGATATTGCCGCTTGGATAAAGCAATAGTTAAGTAAAAATTAATAAATAAAGCCTACTTAGATTCTTCCTTTATTAATTGTACCTTTGCAAAAAATATTTGTTTCCCTGTTACCTGCTTTAAAATTTTGCAAACGTTTCATAAACAATAACATATCAATACGTTTATGAAGAAAGTTGGAGATTACAGAAAAACATTAGGAGTTACAAAAGCTACAGAGCTAAAAGAAATCAAAACGATTTACAGAGGCTTAATGAAAGATTGGCATCCTGATAAATTTAGTGCTGATGCTGATAAACATGCAGAAGCTGAAGAGAAAAGTAAGGAAATTATTGAGGCTTATAACTTTTTGTTAAGCATAGCTCCAGAAACTCTGGAACATGCTAAAGATGAATATATCCAAACCACAACCTTGTCAAACATTCAAGATTTTCAGTTTAAAGATGCAATTTTAAGAATTGATTTTTTTGATGGTAGTGCTTACGAATATTTTGACGTACCAAGAGCAATGTACATTAAATTAGTAAATGCAGATTCGCCAGGTAGATTTGCCAGAAGACATATTTTTAATGCTTTCCCTTATCGCAACGTTGCTAAGTTGGCAATGGCGTAAGTTACGTTTAAGGTATTATTTGAATCGATATATAACTTTGACAGACTGATCTCATTATTTAGGTTGGTTTGTCGAAGTTTTTTTATGGTTTTAACTTTAAAATTTTGTCAAAGTTATGGCCTCTTCTTTTAGTTTAACAAACTTATATCTCACCTGAAAATAGTTTATGAAAGTTTTTTAGGTTTTAACTATTTAGATAATCTAACCAATTTTTCACCTTAAACTTATAAGCCAAAATTTCAGGCACGTTTTTACTTTCTACCTGTTTCCAGCTTAAAAGTTCATCATTAAAAATTGCAGGTTCAAAGCCTGAGCTTATGCAAGCTTGGCTGTAAAATGCTTTCCTAGTAGGATGATCTGGCGTTACACCATGGTAAATTTTTCCAAATGCTTTTTGATTGATAATCGACTGCGTTAATCCTAAACAATCATCTAAATGAATTAAATTGATTGGTGCATTACCGTTAGCGATATCGGCTTTGCCGGCAAAATGTTTGGCTAAATTTCTATTTGGCCCAATTAATCCCGCAAAGCGGATAATAGTTGTGGTAAAAGCATTATTAGATAATAAAATAGCCTCTGCTTGTTTTAATGCAATGCCTGATGGCGTGTTTGGTTGAGGTTCTACCATTTCATCAACTATAAAATTTCCATCTTCGTAAATGCCAGTAGAACTGATTAAAATGATTTGTTTTACACCTGCCTTTTCTGCAACGGCGGCAATATTTTTAATCTTATCAGGATAAGGTAACTGACCTGAATTTACTTTTGGTGGAATGCTGATGATGAGTAAATCGCAAGCGAAAAACTCTTCATTAAAATTTTCCTTTTCTGTGTCAACTAAATATGGCTTTACATTTGCATCAACTAAAATGTTAAGTTTAGCCTCAGTTGTTGTACTTCCTTTTAGGTTATAACCTTGTTTAATTAATGATTTGGCCATCGGTAACCCGTACCAACCGCAACCTAATATGCTAATCGTTTTTATTTCTGATTGTTGATCCATTCTATCTACAAGATAATCCAAATTTGATAATCGTTTTTGCTTTTATTTTTTCTTTACAAAGCTTTGAAATAAGTAGCAACTATCTATAAAAGCTAATGCCTAATTTTATCGAAAACAAAATGCAAAAAAAATGAAATTAACAATTAAATGTATTTGCCTAATGCTAATAGTTTTAGGTTTAAATAATGCAGCAAATGCACAAATTACACCACAACCAAGTTCTACTCAAACCATTGTTCAAGATTTTGGTTTAGGAAAAATTACCGTTAACTACTCTCGCCCAAGCATGAAAGGCAGAAAAGTATTTGGTGCTTTAGAGCCGTTTGATAAAGTTTGGCGCACAGGAGCTAACTCTGCAACTATTTTAACTTTTACTGATGCGGTAAACTTTGGTGGAACTGAAATCCCGGCAGGTGAATATGGTTTGTTTACTATACCTAATAAAACTGAGTGGACTGTTATTTTAAGTAAAGCGGCTAAACAATGGGGTGCCTATACTTATAATGAAAAAGATGATGTTTTACGTATCAAAGTGAAACCGACTACGTTAAAAGATAAAGTAGAAACTTTTACCATTCAGTTTGCAAATGTATTACCTACTGCAACTCAGCTACAGTTAAGTTGGGAGAATACTTTAGTTGCAGTTAACTTAACTACCGATATTGATGCAAAAGTAATGGCTAGAATTAATGAGGCCATGAAAGGTGATAAAAAGCCTTATTTTCCAGCTGCCATTTATTATTTAGAGAACGGTAAAGATTTAAACCAAGCTTTAACCTGGGTAAATGAAGCAGAAAAAGCAATGCCAAAAGCTCCTTATGTAAAACTTTGGAAAGGAAAAATTCAAATGAAAATGGGCGATAAAGCAGGTGCTCAAGCTTCGGCATTAGCCGGAATTGATTTAGCAAAAGCCGAAAATAACGAAGAGTATATTCGTTTAAACTCACAGCTTTTAGAAACTGCCAAGAAGTAATAAATATTATATTAATTAGCATAAAAAAACCCGTGTCGATTTAATCAGCACGGGTTTTTGTGTATATATATTATTTTATTTAACGGAAACCGGAACAGCAATTTTATCCCATTCTAAAGCGAAACCTTTATTGTCTACCTTATAAACTAAACGCTCTTGAGTTTCTTTTAAGGCTTTAGTTTTTACATCAACTCTTAATTGATCTTGTGCTTCTTTGTAATTAAACGGATTAGTATTGGCAACTTCCTTATTAAAAATTGCAGTCCAAGTACCACTTTCTTTAGGTATTAAAAAGAAATTATATTTACCAGCAGGTAATTTTTGACCTTGAACAGTAATGTCTTTATCTGTTTCGAAAGTAGTGGTTTTATTTGCACCAGCACGCCAAACAGCATCATATTTTTGTAAACCGCCCCAAATTGTACGGCCTTTAACAGCTGGACTGCTATAATTAATAGTAAGTGTTGCGCCACCAACTTTACCAGTTGCTGTTGCTGCTGGACTAGCAGGTGCGGGTTTAGCATCTTGTGCAGCTGCATTTAAAGACACGGTTGCCACAAATAATAGGGCAACGATAGATTTAATCTTATTTTTCATCATGTTTTATATTATGGTTATAGAATTGATTTTTACGAATTTATGGTTTTTAGGTTATAATTTCTATTTATCAAAATTTCTTGACAATCATTTAGCGAATGTTGTTTTATTAGTTTGGCTTTCGTCAGTTGCAGTTGTTTCTATTTTGGAAATAACAGAAATCTTATAAAACTCAATGCTTTCAATTAGTCTTTGTTAAATCTTTTTAAAGAAAAACCTCCATTCAGTATTCTGCCATCTTAATTTGTATTAATCAGATGTTTTCGGTTCTTAACGACAAATTGGCGTTAAAAATAAACCTATTTTTTTGCTAAAGATGGATCTCATATCTGATAAGCTAAGTTTATTTGGATAAGCCTTAAACTTGGATACAAATCAAAATTTCTCGTTTTTTGTCCTTCTCAAAAAGAGTTTAATTTTTGTCATTCAATTTTGTTTATGCTTTATTTCAATCTTTTAATTGTATTACTTTCTAGTAGTGATTTCATTTGAGTTATGGCAACTTTGTTAAGTTGAATAAGCCTATCGCTTTGCGTTAAACCTTGCCCAATAAGTAGCGCATTAATACTTTCCATGTTGCTTAATACAACCAATTGTTCCAATGTTGCATAATCTCTCAAGTTTCCATTTTTATTTGGATTATTCTCTCTCCAATTCTTTGCTGTACTTCCAAAAATTGCAACATTGAGTAAATCTGCTTCATTGGCATAAACCAAAGTGTTTTGTTGCGTAGTAATCTCCTTTGGGATAAGGTTTTCTTTAATAGCATCAGTGTGGATTTGGTAATTTACTTTGGCTAAAGTTCTTTGTAAATCCCAACCTAGTTTTAGGCGGTCGTTCTCTTCGTTCTTTAAACGTTGAAATTCGTTAATTAAGTAAATTTGAAATTCTGGACTTAGCCACATCGCAAAATGGAAAGCAATATCTTTATGGCTATAAGTTCCGCCATAGCGTCCTGCTCTAACAAGCATTCCAATTGCTTTAGTTCTACTTATCCACTGCCCAACAGACATCATAAATCTGTTTGTTCCTGCGTCTTGTACAATTACCTCGAATTCGGGGTAATTAAAATCTTGGTTATTAATTTTTTCCCAAACGCCTAAATATTCAAGTGTGTTTTTATTCGTTATCCATTTACCTATTAGAGAGCTACCTTCTTTAAAAGTAGAAGTCATATCGGTTAAACTAATGTAGTCAGTTTCATTTTGTTTAATAACTTATATTAATGACTGATTAACTTTTAGAACTCTTTCTTTAGCCATGTTATTAAGGTATTAATTTGCAGCTGATTAAACCTGCCTAACTTTTTTAACTAAAAGTTACAATAATTAAGATTAACTAACTTATTGGTTATTAAGCTGTAGACAAGTTACTAAAATATTACTAAAAATAAATATGTACTGTAAAGTCAGTCCAACCTAAGGACTAAGCCTTTAAAACCTGTTCTCTCTTCCCAATTAAACCTTGCAAAATCATTGCAAAAATAATAACCAATAAACAGCCAATTACATTTAACCACAAATAAGCTACCACCTCATTAAAACCTAAAATACAAACAATAATTTCGGCTAAAACAGCTCCATAAAAAACGGCTTTACCTTTAACAGATTTGAAGTAGAAAGCCACTACAAAAACCCCGAGGATGGTGCCGTAAATAAACGAGCCTAAAATATTAACGGCTTCTAATAAATTACCGATTTTGCTTGCAAATAATGCCATTACAATGCAAACTACACCCCAAATTATGGTACTCCAACGAGAGGCTTTAACGTATTGACTATCTGTTGCCTGTTTGTTAATTAAGCGCTTGTAAATATCTACCACGCTTGTTGATGCCAACGAATTTAAGGCACTTGCAGTAGAACCCATTGATGCTAAAAAGATAATGGCAATTAATAAGCCGATTAATCCCTTGGGCAGATATTGCGTTACAAAGCTTAAAAAAATGTAATTGTTATCGTTAATATTAGCCTTTTCATCATTTTTGGTCATCAAATCAGTTAAATCTTTGCGGATATTTTTTGTTTCTTCATCTGCTTTTTTAACGGCAATTCTTTGTGTGTTAATTAAACTTTCGTTGTTTGCATCTAAAGCTTTATCTAATTTTTCAACCTCAATTTTTTTACTTTCAAAGGCTTGGTTATAATTTCCTTTTATTTGATCGAGCTCTGCTTTGTATTGGCTTTTTTCTAATTTATTTAGCTCATAAGAATTGAAAAACAAAGGAGCTTTGTTGTATTGATAAAAAGTGAAAACCAATACGCCAATTAGTAAGATTAAGAATTGCATGGGTATTTTAACCAAGCCGTTCATCAATAAAGCTAATCGGCTTTGCCCAACAGAGGCGCCACTTAAATAACGCCCAACCTGACTTTGATCGGTGCCAAAATAAGAGAGTTGTAAAAAGAAACCACCAATAATTCCACTCCAAATATTGTAGGGGTTTTTCCAATCGAAATTAAAATCTATGGCGTTGGTACGGCCCATTTTTCCAGCAATGCTGATGGCTTTTTCGAAACCAACATTTCCTGGCAAGAGATGTACAACCATAATTCCAGCAGCAAACATGCCACAAAAAATAATGCTCATTTGCAGCAATTGCGTATAAGAAACTGCTTTTGTACCACCATAAACGGTATAGAAAATAACCAAACTGCCAATAAATAAAGTGGTAATGGTGGTGTTGATATTTAATATGGTTGATAGAATAATTGATGGTGCGTAAATGGTAATTCCGGTAGATAGACCTCTAGAAATTAAAAATAGAGATGCCGTTAAAGCTCTAGTATTTAAATCGAAGCGTTGCTCTAAATATTCGTAAGCGGTAAAAACTTTTAAGCGATGGAAAATAGGTACAAAAGCGATACACAAAACAATCATCGCCAATGGCAAACCAAAATAAAACTGTACAAAGCTCATGCCCGATGTGTAAGCCAAACCAGGGGCAGACAGAAAAGTAATTGCACTAGCTTGTGTTGCCATAACCGATAAGCAAACGGTATACCAAGGCAAACTTTGGTTACCTAAAAAATAGGCATCCATACTTTGCGAGCCTCTACTTTTGTAAACACCATAACCTACAATGGCAAGTAAGGTTGTCATTAAAACTGCCCAATCTATGTAGCTCATTCGAAATATTTGGTAAAGGCGTAAAACGATAAAATCAATAAAACTAACCAAATGGTAAGTAAAATATAAAACTGTTTCCAGGTTTTAACAAATGGTGGGAGCTCACTTTTGTTTTCGTTTTCTTCCATGTTTAACGTTGTTTTGGTGCCAATAAATTTGCAAATAAACGATAGGCGCCAGGTACACCAGCAGGTAACTCTCTAAAGAAAACAAGCGATGTGTAAACGAACTTTCCCTTGCCGTAATCTGCTATCAATAATGAACCATCGTTTGCGGTTTCACCTGTATCATTCATGCTTAAAATTTTGCTATATTTCTGGTCGATGTCTGTTGCGAAATACAAGCCTCGTTCTTGTACCCAACCTTCAAAATCTTTAGCCGTAATTTTGTTTGGATAGTTTAAAGCTGGACTGTTCGGTACCAAAAAATTTACCTTTGCATCTTCTTCTGTAACTCGTTTATTTGCTAATTTAAATGGATAAGGACCAATGCTTGTAGTTTTTAAACCGTTATTTACATTGTATTGAATGAGCAATGTTCCGCCATTTTCTACGTATTTTAAAAGTTTTGGCTGTATCAATTTAACATCTGCGTTAATGTTATACAAGCGTACGCCAGTTACAATAGCATCGTAATTGGCCAAATCTGTAGCTAAAATTTGTGCTGGTGTTAATTTAGTAACAGCATAACCCATTTCTTTGAGCGCTTCAGGAACCAAGTCTCCTGCCCCATCAATGTAAGCTATGTTTTTACCAGCAATTTTTAGATCAATTTTTTCTAATCTAGCAGTTGCCTGAGGAAAAATTGTAATGTTTGGAATGTGAGCATAGCTGATGTTTTTTACACCTTTATCATCGATTTTACCGTCAACCGAAACTTGTAAATTTAAGTTGCCGCTTGTTTCAGTTCCGGGTGTAATTGTAAAGGAAACGATTTGTTCATCGCCTTTATTCGGCAAGTTGAAATCAATTTTATCCGTATTACTCTTCCATCCCTTTGGTAATTTTGGAACTAAAAACCCAACTGCATTATTTTTAAAACTTTTTAAACTAACGGTAATTGTTTTTGGCGCATTGCCATTAAAAATGTAGGCTTTTTCGCTTAAAGTTGCAGTAACAGCTGGAGCTATTACTAATGGCTGATACCGTTCGCCGACAATAGGATCAGTAGATTTAAAAACAACAGGAGTATTTAATTCTATCGGCTGATTATCGATTGACAAGCTAAGCTTTACGGACAATTGATTTGTGTTTTCTGGGTTGCCAACCAATTCTTGCTTATCAATTAGGTATTGGCCTATCGGATGATTTTCTTGTAACCAATAAGGCTGAGTGGTAGGCTCGGCAGTTAACTTAAGGTCTGAAGAGCTTAATCTGTTAGGAGACAAAACCATCGTTTTATCTGTGGTAGCAATAGAAACGAGCAATTTTGTTCTTGCTATAGCCTGTAAACGTACAGGAATAATATCACCAATGGCGTAAACATTTTCTGGTGTATTTGCTTCGATCCAAATACCAGCTGATGCTAAAATCAAATCATCTAAAAGCTGATGGTTGAAATCGATACCTTGAGTTGCTTTTTTAAGTTTTAAAAAATGGGGTAAAATTAAATCTGGCTGTTTAACATCAAAATTTTTCCGAATTTCAGTTAAAATAGCTTGAATATTTGGGTTGTTTAGCGTGGTGTTAATGCCATCAAAAATGGAGTTTTTAGCGGGTTCGCCTGCAACGTGACTAAAAAACTCAAATGCTTCGCCACGTTGTAAAGTTGAACCAAAACCTTGGCTTTTATGGTTTGTTCTACTAATCGCGGCAATTTCGCCATAACTTTTACCAACTAAGGGATTGTACAAACCAACGTCAATCTTTAATTGATCTGGTGCAGTGGTATTTGTGCCGCCAAAGTTAAAAGTGTTCCAAAGTAACCTTTTTGCCTGCCAAACTTTAACGTATGCCAACTGTTCAGGAAAACGCTTTGGATCGGCTGCTGCGGTAAAAGCTTCACGAGCTAAAATTCCAGAACCAGCATGGTGTCCGTGTCCAGCTCTGCTATCTTCCGGAAAGCGGGTAATAATTACATCTGGTCTAAATTTTCTAATCACCCAAACTACATCAGCTAAAATTTGTTCTTTACCCCAAATTTTAAAACTTTCATCGGCAGTTTTAGAGAAGCCGAAATCATTGGCTCTAGTAAAAAACTGTTCAGCTCCATCAACTTTTCGGGCGGCTAATAATTCTTGTGTCCTAATTAAGCCTAAAAGTTCTGCTTGTTCATTGCCAATTAAATTTTGTCCGCCATCACCTCTGGTTAACGATAAATAACCTGCGCTAACTTTAGCTTCTTTTGCCAAATATGCTAAAAGACGGGTGTTTTCATCATCGGGATGTGCAGCTATATAAAGTACACTTCCTTTAACATTTAATTTTTCAATGCCCAAAGCAATATCTGCAGCGTTCATTTGCTGCATTTGCGCATTTAAAAAAATTGGGAAAAGTAGCGTAATTAAGAGGAAGTAATAACGGTTCATACGATAAATTAAATGACTAAATTAATTAAATTCTAATATAACCAAGATGTTGTATTGTTTCAATAACGTAACATTTTAAAAACTAAAAATTGTTTTGGTACTAAAGTTGAGTATACCTTTGTGTTTAATTAATCGTTATATCGTGATGAATAAAATTATTTTAGGATTATTGGTAGTTGTAAGCTTAGCTTCTTGTGGTGTTAACAAACAAGCGCAACAGATTAAAGCATTAGAACAATGCGATTATAAGTTACTAAACGCTACAAATATTACTGTTGCAGGCACCAATATCGAGAAATTGATTAAAGGAAACAATATCGATTTAACTGGTTTGCCTTCCTTAGCCTTAGGTTATTTAAGAAAAGATATTCCGCTAAGAGCAAATTTGAATTTAGCGATTACCAATCCATCATCAACGTTGGCGGCAATCAATAATTTCGATTATATCATATTAATTAACAAGCAAGAAATTGCAAACGGTACAGTAGATCAAAGGGTAAGTATAGAGCCCGGACAAACAACCAATGTTCCTGTTCAGTTAAATGCCAACATCTATAAGTTTTTAGCTGACGGCAATGTTTTAACAGATATTACCGATTTTGTAAAGGGAGCTAATTCTGGTACAGAGAAAAAAGGTATGGTAACTTTAAAAATTCGCCCGTCTATTATGGTTGGCGGTGGCTTAGTTAAATATCCTGGCTACATTACAATAGATAAAGAGGTAAGTAGTAAAATTTTGTTGTAAAGTTCGCAAGGCGGATCATTTAAAATAGCGTTTGCAGAATCGGATCATTATAATCCTTAACAAAAGCAATGATGTTTTTATAAGCTGAAAAATCTTCTTTTTGATGCATTGTAGTTAAAACTACGCAAGGCATATTTGCATTTTGGGCAGCCTCAACACCTTTTGGCGCATCTTCAAAAACAACACACTCTGCAGGTTTTACACCTAAAATTTCTGCTCCTTTAACAAAAGTTTCGGGATCGGGTTTACTGATTTCAACATCATCAGCACTTACAATTGCTTCCATGTAGTGCCTAATATTTAAACCATCTAAAACAAAGTTGATGTTAAAAGGAATAGCTGCAGAACCAATTGCCATTTTAATTTTTTGTGCTTTGGCTTTTGCTAAAAATTCAGTTAAACCATCAATTAGACATAGGCTTGATGTATATTCCTTTTGGTAACGGCGTTCCTTTTCTAATGATAATTCATCTTCATACTCGGGTGTAAAACGCTCATTTCCAAAAATTCGGTGTAATAGTTCACGGTTTTTACCATACATTTCTCTTTTTACATCAGCATAACTTAAACCTGCGTTTAAATCGTCATTTAGGATTGAAAACCACGCTTTGGCATGAAATTCCATATCGTCTATCATGGTTCCGTTTAAATCGAAAAGGAAGGCTTTAGGTTTTGCTGTCATTGTAAGTGAGTTATTCGGCGAAGATAATTAAAATGAATTGGTCATCATCAACTCTGTTTAATTCGTTTAGGCAAAAAGAACAAAATGATGCCTTTAAAGTTGGCTAATACATCCCATAATTTCCTGTTGCTATCTAAGTTGCTTTCTCCGCAGTCGATGATATCACTCCGTTTAATGATGAAGTTTGCAACACGCTCAATTAACTTCAACTTGATCAGTTTTTTCATCGCTCTTGCGAAATAACTAGCAAACACATGAGCCCAAATTTCTATAATTAAAGATTTATTGCTAACGTTCAATTCTTTAGCAAAAAGTAAAAAATAATCTTGTTTAATATAGTTTACCAATACTTCTGATCTATTTTTAATGTCTGAAGAAAGGAATTCTTTAAGGTAATGAGGATGTTTAATTTGAATTAACTGATCTCTAAAAACTACAAGAAGTTTGTGTCCGCTTAAGTGATAAATTTTTTCTGTTGGCATAAATTACTTTGTAGCTGTTATTAATATGGGTTGATAACTCTAGTAATTAATAATAGTTTTAATTTATATTTTGCAAGTTAAATTAATCAAACGTTTGCGCAAAGTTATACTGTTTAGTAAATGACATTATTTCTACCTTACATCATATTATTTAATTTAGATCACAAATGGAAAGAAGAAATTTTATCAAATCTGGGGCTTTAGCGGCTGCTGGTTTTACAATTTTACCTACTGGAACCTTATTTGCAAAAGACACTAAAAAAGTTAGACTTGGCTATATTGGCGTTGGCGCCAGAGGAATGAGTCATATTAGTGAAGGTTGCTTAAGAGAAGATGTAGAAATTGTTGCCATTTGTGATACACAAGAAAGTTCACTAAAGATTTGTAGAGAATTTATTGCAAAAAAGGGCAAGCCAGCTGCAAAAGAATATACTGGGAGCACCGATGCTTATAAAGAAATGATTGCCAGAAAAGATCTTGATGCGATCATTATATCTACACCTTGGCAATTTCATCATGCACAAGCCATCGATTCGATGAATGCTGGTAAATATGTAGGCTGCGAGGTAATTGCTGGATTAACGGTAAAAGAACATTGGGATATTGTAAATACTTCAGAAAAAACTGGAATGCCTTACATGACTTTAGAAAACGTTTGTTACCGTAGAGATGTAATGGCTGCATTAAACATGGTAAGACAAGGTTTGTTTGGAGAGCTTATTCATTTGGAGGGAGGTTATCAGCACGATTTACGCGAGGTTTTGTTTAACGATGGTAAAAAATATTATGGAGGCGGGGTAGAGTATGGGCCAAAAGCTTTAAGTGAAGCACAATGGAGAACACAGTTTAATATCGATCAGGATGGAGATTTGTACCCAACACATGGTGCCGGACCAATTATGCAATATGCAGATATCAATAGAGGCAATCGCTTTACTAATTTAGTTTCATTTAGTTCTAAAGCTAAAGGTTTAGCTAATTATGTAGAAAGTAAATCTCCTGGTCATCCAAACGCAAAGCTTAATTATAAAAATGGTGATGTTACCACTACATTAATTAATTGTGCCAATGGTGAAACAGTGATGTTATCTCACGATGTGCATTTGCCTCGCCCTTATTCTTTAGGGTTTAGAGTGCAAGGAACAAACGGAATTTGGATGGATGTAAATAAATCGGTTCATATAGAAGGTAAATCAAAAGCTCATGGATGGGATCCAGCTAAAGAGTGGTTCGAAAAATACGATCATCCACTTTGGAAAAAATATGAAAAGGAAGCAGTTAGTGCTGGGCATGGAGGTATGGATTGGTTTGTCTTTAACGCCTTCGTTTCGGCAGTAAAAGATAAAAAGCAAACTCCTATAGATGTTTACGATTCTGTAACCATGAGTGTAATTACACCACTTTCTACAAAATCATTAAAAGAGGGCAACAAACCTCAAGAGTTCCCAGATTTTACTAAAGGGAAATGGAAAGATAGAAAAAATATGTTTGCACTAGATGATAGTGGATATTAAGATTTGTTTTGTTTGAAAATGAGCCGATTTATCGGCCATTTTTATTTACAAGCTATTTTGTTTATCGTAAATTAAAAAGCACAGTAAATAAGCAACAGATCAATCAAACGTTTGTGTAATAAAAATGGCGCCATGTTAAAGCGCCATTTTAAGTTAAAAAAGTTCTTGTTCGCTTCTTTCAGCTACGGGAATTTTCTTTAAAAAATCATCAAATGATGATCCTAAATTGTCTGAATAAATACCGTAGGCATCCATCATATAGCCCGTATCTCCGTCCTTATCAATTGTTATATATACCACTGAACTATCTGCTGGGTCAGACATCCCTTCGAAACGGTAGGTTTTTACAATAGTTAAATCTTCTGGTTTGTAAATTTTGTTTAAAGTAGCCGACTGCATTTTTCCATGATCAGTCATTTTAATTTCGTTATCTTTTCCTTTCAGTCTTAATTTTTCTAAAATCTGACTTAAAGTATTCATTTCTACTGGCTGTTCCATAATATTAAAGGTTTATGTATTAAAAACAACTGCTAATTAAATTGGTTTTTAATTTCGTTTTAATATTGCTGAAACAATTAAAAACTAATGGTTTATAATGTTGTTGTTTTATTGAACTAAAAATTTAATGATATGAAAAAATACTTAATGTTTACCGGATTAGGATTAGCGTTTGCATTTGCTTCTTGTACAAGTTCAACTACTGATAAAGAAGTTGCTAAGGCTTCATTAAACGCAACTGAAAACAATGCTTCAATTGGTTCTGTTAAATTTTACAACTTAGCAGATGGCAAAATGAAAATGGATTTAGAAATTGAATATGCGGCAAAAGCTGATAGCACTGTAGCAGTTCATTTTCACGAGCATGGAGATTGCGGAAATATGGGCGAGAATGCGCATGGACATTGGAACCCAACTAATGAACCACATGGTAAATGGGGTGGAGCAAGTTATCATTCTGGAGATATTGGGAATATTCAATTAGATAATAAAGGAAAAGCAACTTTAAGCGTAACTACCGATAGATGGAATATAACTGAAGGCGATGTGAATAGCATTATTGGTAGAGGAATTATTGTGCATGGCGGTACAGATGATTATACTACACAACCAACAGGTAATTCTGGGCCAAGAGTTGGCTGCGGCGTTATTGAGGCTTCTAAATAGATTTTTACAACCGAAAACCAAGGGGATTGTCAGCTACAGCTGGTCAATCCCTTTTTTATGTAATTTGAATTGAAAGTGCATCATGTTTAAAAACCTAAACAAGATGGCAGAATTAAACATTTCTCCGAGCGGCAAGGCCGTTAAGGGAAGAACCCAGAGACCACTTCCAAAAGTAGATTTAACCGCAATGGTTGATCTAGCATTTTTACTCATCACTTTTTTTATGTTGACTACTTCTCTCTCGAAGATGAAAGCCTGGATATTGCAAAGCCTGTAGCTGCTGAGCCACCAATTTTTGCAGATTATCCCGCCTCAAGAACCATGACCATCCTTTTAGGCAAAAATAGCCAAGCAGTTTATTACATGGGCGAAACTGAAAAAGCAGTAATGAAAATAGTGGATTTGAAAACGATTAAGACGGCAATTTTAGCTAACAAGCTGATGGTAGAAAAAACACATTCAACTCCAATATCCAAACAAATGTTGGTTGTCATCAAACCTACGGGTACTTCTAAATATAAAAACTTTGTAGCTATAGTTGATGAAATGAATATTACCAATATTCAGTCTTACGCGATTGATGATAAATATATTAACGATAAGGAAAAGGAGTTTATGAAGGGGAAAGGGATTTGAAATGAGCATATCTCCAAAAATTAGGGGACACGCTCATTAATTATTTCTGCTGATATTAGTGTTGAAAGTTATAATTTGACAAGAACTACTTTATTTGTGAAAATGGATTAATTTCTGGCTTTAGTAGTATGATATTTTTCTTTTTATTGAGGAGGTTAGTAGGAAATAATTCAGCAAACCCTTCCAGAAAGCCATTATCTAAATTAATATTCTTCTCGCCCATTCTTATATACAAAATAGGTAGTATCACAATACTATTGGCATACTCCGTGATAGGTTTAAAAGTTTTTAATTCTTGTGTAGGTTCTTTTTTGAGTTCAAAATACTGATTTAGCTTTGTTGTAACTATAGCTGTATCTATAGCACCATCGTTATTGATGCTTATACTAATTAACACTAATTGAGCATAGCCCTTGGGAGCTTCAATAAGTTTATCAAAGTTAATAGCATTAATCATTGATTTGACAGCAAAAACCCTAAAGTATTCGTTCTTATTAAGTTTGCTATTCGCTAATGATAAATCCAATAAAATGTTATCGGTAACTTTTTGCGCCTTACTTTGAGTTGAAAATAATAGCAATAGGATGATTAAATATTTCATAATTAATTACAATAAGTGCCTGAACGATCCAATAGATTGTTTTTGTTTTTATGTTTGCGATTGATTTCTACAATTTCTTCACGCTGATCATCAGTTATTTTAGTGTCGTCATTATAAAATGGTGTATCTTGAAGACCACCCCAGGCTAAACCCCATGCTTCTGGGTCGGACAGATTTGGGTAATTTAATTTTAACGCACCCGTCATTAAAATAATGTATTTTTCAGCCATATCTTGGTGTTCATCATGTGGTATTAGAAACATTCCTGTAGAGTTTTTTGGATAGGTTGCTTCTAAATAAGCATGTAATATTTCATGGTAGATTGTTGATAAAATATACTCCTTTGAAGAAACATTTGGCAGGTTTTGATTGATGGTTATTACCCAAGAAACATTGCCATCCTTTCTACACCAACCATCATCTGTTCCAGTATTTCCTTCAATAAATTGAAGATCTAAACCACCATATTCATTAGAAGTGCCAAATGTTTTATTAAGCATTGCTCCTATTGTTGTATTTGCTTGCTTACCAATTGTAACACCTTCTTTTATACAAGGGGTGGTAGTACTGTCAGTAACACTTCTTTTAGGAGGACAATCCGTCAATCCGGTAGTACCACCAATACAAGTTTGGCAATCCTCGTTCCATGTAGCTGTGCCATTAACTACCTTATTACAATCAATGGTATAAGAATAATCTGTAGGGCTAGTGCCACCTCCACCCCCACCGTTTTTCAGTGTTATATCATTATTAGTATTGCCATCGCTATTGCCAAAACAATAGGTTTCGGAGCCAATAATTTGCGGATAATCCATCACATATCCATAATGGTTTATTGTAATGCAATATAGGCTTCTGGCAAAAGCTATTTTTCTGTAAGTAATTGCGTTATTTGAATAGATAGGTAGCATATCTCCATCAGCACCAAAAGCAAAACCCTGTTTAAATTTCCCGTTCCAATCTTCAATGGCAATAGTGCCAACAAATTTATTGCCCCTCGTTTTTTCGTCAGGTATAACTGTTACCCATTCTACTTGTAGTTCTTGTAGTTTATTTTTATAAATCATCAAATAACTACTTTTCTCTAAACTATTAAATGTCTTGTCATTTTCTGGTTTCAGCAACATTTCATAGTCATACTTAATAGGCACAATTACAGCCTCTCCAATAGATATTTTTTTGATAGTCGCTTTATCCCACAACGGTATTTTATTAAGCGAGTGCCTCACATTGTTGTCATTTAATTTTGGCAGGTTTACAGTTTCATTTTCAAAAAAGCTACGGGCTTCGGTAATTAATTCTGTTTTTGTAAGCGGTAAATTTTGTCTGTCTTTTCTGCAAGAATTAATGAGCAGTAAAGCCATAGCAATGCTTAAAATTAAGCAAAGGTTAAATTTTTTGAGGGGGGGGGGTAAAATGTTTCTTCATAGTTGAGTTTGTTGGTTAGATTAAATAATATTAATCAAAACATAACAGAACTGCAAATTTTTTTTCCGCGTGGGTTTTAAAAGATTAGTTATGTGAGTTTAGTAATTCAAAGTTTTCTTCTCACCGCATTATTAGATTTTGTATCGGCTTAGGATGGCCAATCGAGTTGGCAATGACGAAAGTATAACAAACTAAAAACCCTCCAAAACTTTCGCTTTGGAGGGTTCAATTATCTTTTCAAAAATATCCTTATCCCAACAACGGATTAAGTATCCAATACACTATAGCAGCTAACAAAGCCGATACAGGAATAGTTAACACCCAAGCCCAAATTAATTTAACTGTTACTCCCCATTTTACAGCAGAAACACCTTTAGTTAAACCAGAACCAATAATTGATCCTGTAATGGTGTGTGTTGTACTAACCGGAATTTTTAAATGCTCAGTAAAATATAAAGTTAAAGCACCAGCAGTTTCCGCAGTTACACCCTCAAAAGGTGTAACTTTGGTGATTTTTGAGCCCATGGTTTTTACAATTTTCCAACCACCACTTAATGTACCAGCAGCAATAGCGCTATAACAAGCTAATGGGATCCAGCCAGGCATTTGACCTGCAAATTCTTCGCCATTTGGCCCTTTAGATGGTAAAACCACATGTAACCAACTTGGTAACGATTCCATGTTAACACCACTTGTATGTATGTAAACCACAACTGCTGCGGCAATAATTCCCATTACTTTTTGTGAATCATTACCACCATGCCCTAAGCTAAATGATGCAGAAGATAATAGTTGCATTTTTCTAAGCCATTGTGTTGACTGAGATAAATTTAAACTGCTAAAAATTAAACAGAAAAAACTAATAGATAAAACAATAAATCCAACTAAAAGCCATTTAATGTTGTGCGATTCTAGCATCACACTCCAAAACTGCGAGTCGAAACGAGGATTTTTTATTTCATTATAAAACAACATTTGTTCGGTAATAAACCATACCGTACCAATTATTAATAAAGAAGAAAAAACCTTTGGCCAAATGCTCTTTTTTGCCGAGTGTAATAGCCAAATAGATATTCCGTATGATACAATAGCCCCAATTACAGGCGCTAAAACAATAAAACCAACAATAACCAAAACACCTGTTGGCATATCTCCAGCTTTACCCTCTTTGTACCAGTTAACCACATTAAAACCAGCATGTGCAATTGCAGCGCCAGCAAAACCACCAATTAAAGTATGCGATGAGCTTGATGGAATACCAAACCACCACGTTAATAAATTCCAGGCAATTGCCGCGATAATACCTGCTAAAATTACAGTTAAGTTTATTTCCATGGTATTGGCAGTTTTTGCAACTGTATCTGCAACACCAAAACCAAAAACCCAATAAGCTAAAAAGTTAAAAAATGCTGCCCAAACCACAGCCTGAAAAGGGGTTAAAACCTTAGTTGCAACAATGGTAGCAATTGCATTAGCCGCATCATGAAAACCATTTATGTAATCAAATACTAAAGCTAAACCAATAATAACAAGAAGTAAAGTCATGTGTTAAGCTTAAGCGTTTTTAACCAAAATAGATTCCAAAACATTCGCTGCATCCTCACATTTGTCGGTTGCAATTTCAAGCGTTTGTAAAACTTCTTTTTGTTTAATTAATTCTATAGCGTTTGTTTCAAATTCAAATAAACGGGCAATAGCTAAATTACAAACGTAATCTGCTTGGTTTTCTGCACTATTAATTCTCACACAGGCATCAGCAATTACACGGATGTTTTTAAAGCTTCTCAATTCTTTAATTGCCTTCTCTAAATCGCTACACATTTCTACTAGAAGTTCTGCTAATTTCACCATTGCATCGCCAATATTAGTTACTTGGTAAAGCTCAATATTACCCGCCGATGCATGAATATAATCTGCAATATCATCAATAGCAGAAGCTAAAGTATGTATGTCTTCTCTATCAAAAGGAGTAATAAAATTCTTGCTTAACTCAATAAAAATGGTGTGGGTAATGTCATCACCAACATGTTCAAGGCGTTCAACTTCTTTAATCGCTTCTTTTCTGCGTTCTAAATCTGTAGTGGTAACAACAACCAACAAAGCCTCGGCAATTTTTAAAACATTGCTCCCAGCCTGTTCAAATAAAGGTTGAAATTTTTTGTCTTTAGGTGTAAAGAAGGTAAATATACTATTCATCTTAATTTAAATATGTTGCAAAGCTACAACCTCAATGTTAAGTTAATGTTAAGTTATAAATATAATAGCAGTAGTTAATATAGATTAGTTTTTTGTAGAAAAACAAAGTCACTATCTCGTAGCAATAGCAGTCCCGCCATTAATTCCAATCTTTTTGGTGGTTAATTAAAGTTTGTCAATAAACAGGAGAGTATTGCAAGCAATTATCGTAAGATCATTTTGGCAAAATAAAAAGTATTTTCATACTGTCGGGTTTATATTTTAAAGCTAGTAGTTTTTGGCTTCATCAAACAAGCGCTTTAAAAAAACCTGAGTTTCTTTAACTTAATTCAAGCCTACATTTTATCAAAAATTTTAAAAACTACCTATATTAATTTAGCTACTTTTTTGCAATGTAAATGCGAATGTTGTGCCAATATTTGGCGTGCTCCGTACAGAAATGGTTTGCTCATGTGCTTCTAAAATATGTTTTACAATCGCTAATCCTAAACCTGTTCCTCCTTCTTGTCTGCTTCTGTGCGAATCAATTCTATAAAAACGTTCAAATAATCGAGGTAAATGCTTTTCTTCAATACCAATACCGTCATCGGTAACTTCAATTAAAAACTGATCATGTAATTCGAAAATCTTTATTGCCGTAGAGCCATTTTCATTGCCATATTTGATAGAGTTCTGCATCAGGTTAATCATTATTTGCCTAATTTTTTCTCTATCAGCAGAAACGAACGTTGGTGCTGTATATTTATCCTTAAATGATAATTTTATTTTATGACTAGTGGCCCGATCTTCTAAATTTTCCATTACTTCTTTTGCCAATAAAACAAAATCAAATTTTGTATAGTTAATTGGCATTTCTCCAGTTTCCAATTTCGAGATTGCATCCAAATCATTAATCAAATAACTTAATCTTTCTACATTGTTGGCCGCTTTTTTTAAAAACTTAACCGCCATATCTGGGTCGTCAACTATACAATCTTGCAAAGTTTCTACATAACCCTGTATAGCAAAGAGTGGTGTTTTAAACTCATGAGATACATTTGATAAAAATTCTCTTCTAAATTGTTCCTGCTTTTTTAGCAAATCAATTTCTCTTTTCTTTGCTCCAGCCCATTCTTTAACCTCTTGTTCCACATCATTTATTGGATCAGAACTTACGTATTCTCCTAAAGCTTCTTTTAAATCTTTTCCAAGTTTTAAATTGTGGATTAGTTTATAAATGAGCTTAATTTTAGTATAAATGTATTTTTCGAAAAGATAATAAAACACCAAAAAACTGGTAATAAAAGAAATACCAAACGATACTAAAAGATAATACCAACTGTGTTGAAAATAGAAATTTACTATGCCTATGGAAAGTCCTACGGCAAGTGCGGTAATTAAAACGAGTACACTAAGCTTCATGAAGCTAATTTACAGTTTCTAAGTTAAGAAATTGTTAAGCTATTTAAATTACCAAAAGCTAACTTAACTGTTTTTCAGTTAAATACTTCCAATAGCGTTTTGGTACATGTTGTACATGTAATTTAGTGTTTTTTCTTGATTCTATATTTGTGCTTTTAAAATAATCTTTCCATAAATTCGCATACATTTCTTCGGTGCCGTTTAATTGTTGTACAGTTGGCTGTTTTAAATTTTTTGCATTCAATTCTATCGTAATTTCGGTTACCGAAAGTAAATCATAAAATAACCCATAACGCCTCTTTAAATCATAAATAATCCATTGTTGGTCGGCATATCTATCTTTAAAATGTTTTACAATTAAAGGTAAAACATTAAAATCTGGATCAATGCCGCAATAAAACATGCCATCAGCCGTATGCTGAAAACGGATAAAAGCTTCCATTCTATGTTTTTCTCTTTCAACTTTGGTAGCAATTTGTGCTATTGCTAAAACATGTTCGTTTCCAAAATTTTTTTCCGCACCTGCGGGATGATTGAAAATGTAATTGGAAAACTGAAAAAGTGAATTAAAAATTTCTGGTAGTTCTGATAGGTAGGCACAATAAAATCTTCTGCGCCATTGTTTATCTAAACGTTTTTGCAGGCCATTCCAAACTCGGTCTGCTTTTGCCCTGTTGTTTACAATCTTTAAACTTTCTGTAAAAGCATCTGGCTGAAATACTTTCTCTGTTTGAAGTAATACTGTTTTAGGTTTTCGCTCAAAATACTCGAAAACAGCCGTTAATAAGCCCTCTAAACTTCCATCAAAAACGTAAATCATTTAAAAAAGTATCAGTTGGTTGTTATCTGTTTTAAGATATTTGCTATTGCTTTCTGCTAAAATAAAACCTTTAATTTGGGTAGCCTGATAATCTTTTAACTGAAATGGAGTATCTGCACATTTAATAAAATGTTTGGCTCTATTATAAGAAATGCCAATGTTTTTAAGTTGATAAATATGTAGTTTTCCAAATTTGCGAGCTTGTACAATTTTATTAGCCGAGCCTACGCCAATACCTGGTACTCGTAAAATCATTCGATAATCTGCCGTATTAATATCAATTGGAAAGTGTTGTAGGTTTCGCAGTGCCCAACTTAATTTCGGATCTATGTCTATATCCAAATGTGGATTGGCATCGTTTAATAATTCTCTGACATTAAAGCCATAAAAACGCATTAGCCAATCTGTTTGGTACAATCTGTTTTCACGTAATAAAGGCGGTTGTGTACCTAAAACTGGCATTCGAGTATCATTACTTATCGGTATGTAACCAGAATAATAAACTCTTCTTAGCGCAAAACTTTTATAAAACCGATCTGCAGTATACATAATGTCTTTATCAGTTTCTGGTGTTGCGCCAATCACCATTTGGGTACTTTGCCCCGCTGGTACAAATTTAGGTACACTCTTAATCAGCTTTTTCTCATCTTTAAATTGCACCACTTGGTTTTGAACAAAATCTAACGATCTGATCACCTCTCCATGTGTTTTTTCTGGAGCTAAAAGTTTTAACCCACTTTCAGTTGGCATTTCTAAGTTGATACTCATTCTGTCAGCATACAAACCAGCTTCTTTAATTAACTCATCACTAGCTCCCGGTATGGTTTTTAAATGAATATATCCGTTATAATTTTCTTCTAATCGTAGCTTTTTTACCACTCTTAAAAGCCTTTCCATTGTAAAATCAGCATTTTTAAAAATGCCAGAGCTTAAAAATAAACCTTCAATATAGTTTCGGCGGTAAAAGTTCATGGTTAATTCTACCACTTCATCCACCGTAAAGGCCGCTCGCTCTATATCGTTACTTTTTCGAGATACGCAATAAGCACAATCGAATATACAATGGTTAGTCAAAAGAATTTTTAAGAGCGAAACGCAACGGCCATCTTCGGTATAAGTATGGCAAATACCAGATGAGTGTCCATTTCCAACGCCTTTATTTGTATTTTTTCTATCGCTACCGCTTGATGAGCAAGAAACATCATACTTTGCAGCATCGGCTAGGATATTTAATTTTTCTCTTAAATGCTCAGACATAGCTTTTTATTTACTAACAAAAATAGTAAATAAAACTAATTATATTAGTTTTTCTTAATTAAAACTTAAAGCTTTTTAGAGTATAGAAACTATTTTTCCCCATCCCATTCTGCATAAAACTGATCTAAATAATCGAGCATAAATTGATGGCGTTGAGCAGCCATTGCTTTTCCCGCTTCGGTTTTCATTAAATCTTTAAGCAACAATAATTTTTCGTAAAAATGGTTTAGCGTTGGAGCAGTTGTATTTTTGTATTCTTCTTTGCTCATATTTAAATTAACCGAAATTGCAGGGTCGTACAAAACTCTATTTTTATAACCTCCATAAGTAAAGGCTCTAGCAATGCCAATGGCGCCAATTGCATCTAATCGGTCTGCATCTTGCACAATATCAAGTTCTTTAGATTTAAATGTGATTGTTCCTAAACTTGCTTTATAAGACAAATTTCTTATAATTTCTTGCACATGATGGATGATATCGTCACCCAATCCAATACTTTTTAAAAAATCACCAGCTTTCTTTGGGCCGATTTCTTCATCGCCATTATTAAATTTACTATCAGCAATATCATGTAAAAGTGCAGCTAAGGCAACCACTAATTCATCTCCTTTTTCTGCCGCATTAATGGTTTGTGCGGTTTTATAAACACGCTCAATATGAAACCAATCATGCCCTGTTTCGGCATTGGCAAGTGTTATTTTAACAAAGTTGATGGTTTGATCGATGATGTTTTGCATGCAAATAAATTTAGTGCTGCAAGTTATCTCGAAATAATTTAAAAAAGGACTTTTGTTGAAATTAAGCTAGGGCTTTTGTGCAATTTCATTAATTAAAGATTATAAATACGTTGGCGGGGACGCCAACGTTAGAATCTCTTTAGTTGGTGCCTCCGCCAATGCTTAACTTAATTACTTTAGGCGCTTGTGCCTAGCTTACTTATGAAATTATTTTTATCAAAATAAAGTAATTCCATTACCTGTACTTCTAAAATTAGTGCGATATGAAACAACCGATCTAAAGTTATCTTGCTGTAACCAAGCTCTATTTTGCTATAGGCATTTTGGGAAATTTCTAATTTTGCAGCCAGATAATCTTGCGTATAATTTCTAAACTCCCTCACTTTTCTGATATTGGAGGCTACCTCCTTCATCTCCAATTTTAATTTTTCTTTCATTGAATCATAGGTTGATTTCTGATTCTATAAACGAAATTTATTACCGAAAGGTTTTAACGCATTGTTAACTAGTTAGATTAATCAGTTAAATTTTTTAACTATAGGTTTAATATAGTCCCCATTCATCCTCTAAATCGTCTTTTTCGAAGTGGCTAAACCATATTTTAAAAAGCACTTTAAATTGGTCCATTTCTTTAACAACAATAGCTGCATCTACTTCTCTACAGTTTTCAAATAGGGCGGTGGCTTTAATTTGTGTTTCTAATTCTCTGGCATTCGTTCTAATTGTCGATGCGTTTTCCATTCTTAAAATGTACATATCACCACCTTCAGCGCCAACAATTTTAGGGCAGAGCATCATGGCATTTTGCATAATCAGCTCTTTGCTCATATCGGCCATTTCTCCTGTTAAGGTTTCACAAAATAGCGCAGTATATTTATAAACTTGCCTTGCTTGTTCGTATAAATTTTTTGCCCTTTCTATTTTCGGATTGTTCTTCCATTCTTCGCCTTCATCTTCCTCACCTCTTAAAATTTAAAAGCATCCCAGCTTGGCATGTGGTTCATGTCATCAAAATCTTTCATTTAATCTCTAGATTTTGGTCGGTCTTCTTCAGCTCTTCTTGTACCATCATACAATTCGTACTCCAAAAGCCTACAGTCTAACTTGCCATTATAAAACTCAATTTTTTTGTCTGCTTTTAGCCCTATTTTTTTAGCCAAATCTGGGTTTCCAGTAAAAATATAGCCGAAATAACCCTTGCAGTTTTTCTTCATAAAATCGCCAATACGCTTGTAGGTAAGCTCTAATTTGCTGTGAACACCTAAACGCTCACCATATTCTGGATTAAAAACCACCACGCCTTTGCCGCCTTCTGGTACTGGGGTTTCTTCAAAATCGCAAACTTCAAAAGTAATTAAAGTATCAACGCCAGCGGTTTTAGCATTTCGGCGGGTTACTTCAACCGCATCTTCACTAATATCTGATGCAATGATTTGTAAATCCACGTTTTTGATTACTTGGTCCTTCAATATTCTTCGTTCTGCAAAAAACACCTCTTCATCATAACCTAAAATATGCATAAAACCATAATTCATGCGGTATAACCCTGGTCGGCGATTGGTTGCTAATAAAGCAGCTTCAATTGCTAAAGTTCCCGAACCACACATTGGGTTTACAAATGGCGATTTCTGATCCCATTGTGTAGCCATTATTGTGCTGGTAGCCAAAGCCTCCAACATTGGTGCCTTTCCTGGTATTTTGCGGTAACCATGTTTAGCCAAAGTTTCGCCACTAGTATCTAGAAATACATCGGCTTCGTCATCTTTCCAATATAAATGCACCACGGTTTTGTTGGCATCAGAGCCAGAATTTGGTCTAATGTTTTTCTTTTCTCTAAATCGATCTACAATGGCATCTTTTACTTTTAAATTGGCAAAAAGTGGTGTGGTAATGGTTGGGTTATCTACATTCGAGGTAACCGAAAAATAGCCTGCAAAATCTATCAATTCTTCCCATTCCATGGCAACCAAGTTGTTGTACAACTCATCGGGTGTGTTGGCTTTAAAACTGTTAATGCAATATAAAATCTGACTAGCACACCTCAAATTCAGGTTTAATTTTATACACTCGGTTAAGGTTATATTTAACTCAACTCCTGTTGGAAAAGCCCTAACAATTTCATAGCCTAAAGCCGTAACTTCATCTTGTAAATAAGGCGACAGCCTTTTATTGCAGGTAATAATTACCTTGCTTTTGGTTTCGAAAACTTGCATCATATCAATGGCAAAGTTACCAATTATTTACACTTAAATATTTGTTTTTTAGCAGCGCAAAACTCCTATAAATAACCGCGTTTGTTCCCGTGTTGCGCTTGTACGCCTGCCTGCCGGCAGGCAGGCTTCGCGGCGTAGCTACGCAACTTGCTGCAGGGTACCGCTGCACCCGGGGCTAAAAACTTAAATTCGTGCTTTTTTGCCAAGTAGTACCCACCGTTAAATCTAAACCTGATGGACGCGGAAATATTTTTTTAACCCTCGTAGGTTTCAAAAACCTACGAGGGTTGATAAAAAAAATGATTGTAGCAAACAGCAGGACTGGAGCCCGCCATTTTTACTGAACCTCCATTTTCAAATCAATTTAAAATATGAAGGTAGAAGTTTCGTTAAATTAAAATTGCTTAACTATTAGCTGTGTGGAAAACTTGCTGTTTTTACATGCAGAAAAAACGAATTATATTTTAGAGATTTGAATGAGTAACAAATATTAGTATTGAAATGGAAATTAAAGGCAAGGTACACGAAATAGGTGCATTACAACAAGTAAGCGAAACGTTTAAAAAACGTGATTTAATTATAGAATACGCAGAAAACCCTACTTATCCTGAATATATCAGATTTGAGGCTTTACAAGATAAAACAGCGTTGTTTGATGTGTTAAAACCTGGCGATGAGGTTGAAGTTTCTTTCAATTTACGCGGTAGACCATGGACAAACAAAGAAGGTGTAACTTCATATTTTAACAGTTTGGTGGTTTGGAGATTAACCCAATTAACTAATGTTGCGGCTGCTCCTGCTTCACCAGCTTATGCTGCTCCTGTAGATTTAAATAAGCAAGCGGGTGAGGAAGATGATCTTCCTTTCTAAGATCTTTTTTTAAGACAACAAATTTTAATAAAGCCGCCCCGAAATATCGGGACGGCTTTTTTTGTGTTTAACTATTTGTACTATACTGTGTTAAAAATTGTTAAAACAACAGTTAATTGCTTATTAATGGTTTATTTTTGAATAGTTTATAATGAAAAAGAAAAGCCTCTGGTTAATTACCGCTTTAATGACACTCGCTTTATTGGGTGTTTTTGTAATGCAGCTGTATTACATTAAGGAGTCTTATAAACTTAAATCTCAGCTTTTTGAACAAAATGTAAACCAGGCTTTAAATGCTGTGGTAAATAAAGTTCAGAAGCGGAATGTTGCCAAACACATCAACAAAAAAGATGATGAGTTTAAAGCACAAAAAGAAAATGGTATCCGTAGTCAAATGGATACTATTGTTGCGTTTAGGGTTAAATTTAAAGAAAATGAAAATCTTAGGAAATATAGACAGCAGCAGCAAATAATCAATTACTTAAATTCGCAAGATAGCATCATTAGAAGCAATTATTTACAGCCTCAAATAATTTCTGAAGAAACCTTTAAACTCTACAATAATCCTAATACTGATTATGCAAGTAAGCCAACTTTAGATGTGGTTGATGTTAGAGATCCGTTAACGGGTAAATTATTGGGCAGAAGGGTTAATCCGCGTAAAGTAAAAACTCCTCAGCTACAAATGGATAATTTACCAGATACCATAAGATATTTGGTGTATAGTATGGTTGATGGCATGCCTTTATTTATTTCTTTGCCAAGTACTGAGCCCGATTTAATTTCGAAATTTAAAGTTGAGGACGCCAAAGCCAAACTTAAATATGAGATGCAGCTAAGCCGTTTATATGCAGATACGGTGGTTGTTCTCAATGAGAATATAAATTTAGTACGTGATGTAGCAAAGGAAATGAATAACAGCGATTTGCCATTAGCTCAACGTGTGCCTGATATAGAAAGCTTAGATACACTAATTAAAGCAGAATTGTTAAGTCGAGGTATAACTTTAGCCTATGATTTTTTAATAACATCTGTAAAAAATACCAATAATGTAATTTATAGAAGAGTTTCTAATTCTAACATTGACCCAATTGCAGAAAATACTTATTCCCATGTGCTGTTTAGCAATGATGTGGCAGCTAAAGATCCTGGGATGATTTATTTGCGATTGCCGAATAAAAATGCAGCTATTTTTAGCAATATGTTTGTCACCTTGGCATCGTCTGTAGGTTTGCTTTTGGTGCTGATTTCTATTTTTGCTTATACCATATATGCCATCATCCGCCAGAAAAAACTTTCAGAAATGAAAACGGATTTTATCAATAACATGACCCATGAATTTAAAACTCCTGTAGCAACTATTATGATTGCGAGCGAGGCTTTAAAAGACCCAGAAGTTGTAGAAGATAAGAGCAGAATTAGTCGTTTGGCGAATATTATTTATGATGAAAACGTTCGCTTAGGTAATCACATTGAAAGAGTTTTAAGTGTAGCCAGGTTAGAACGTAAAGAAATTAAGTTAGAATTTGCTGCTGTAAATGTGAACGATTTAGTTACCGCTGTGGTTGATAGCATGGGATTACAGCTGCAAAAGCGAAATGCAGCAGTAACTTTAAATTTAGATGCCACTCAAGATTTGATTATGGCAGATGAATTGCACCTATCTAACGTAATTTATAATTTAATTGATAACGCCAACAAATACAGTTTAGATTCGCCACATATTGATATTGCAACTAGCAATAGAGGTAAAAACCTAATTATTGAAGTTGCTGATAAAGGAATTGGAATGACTAAAGAACAAACCAAACGAATTTTTGATCAGTTTTATAGAGTGCCTACAGGTAATTTACACGATGTAAAAGGTTTTGGCTTAGGTTTAAACTATGTTCGCGATATTGTTGCCGAAATGGATGGTACGATAAAGGTAAATAGCGAAAAAGATAAAGGAACTACATTTGAGATTAGCTTGCCAATTAAACACACCAATAATTAATTTATGAAGAAGATTTTATTAGTTGAAGACGATCCGAATTTGGGTTTATTGTTGCAAGATTACCTGCAATTGAAAGGTAAGTTTGATGTGGTTTTGTGTACCGATGGTGAGGAAGGTTTAAGAGCTTTTAGCAAGCACAGTTTCGATATTTGCATTTTAGATGTAATGATGCCTAAAAAGGATGGTTTTACTTTAGGCAAAGACATTAGAAAGATTAACCAAAATGTGCCCATTATTTTTGCAACTGCAAAAGCAATGATGGAAGATAAGGCATCGGCCTATGACTTGGGCGGCGATGATTACATTACCAAACCTTTTAGAATTGAAGAGTTGTTGTTGCGTATAAATGCTTTGCTTAAACGCGTTACCAGCAACGATACTACTCAGAATGAACCTGCTCAAACTCAGTTTCAAATTGGTAAATATAATTTTGATTATACAACACAATTAATTCATTTTGAAGGTAAACAACAAAAGCTTTCTACTAAAGAAGCTGAACTGTTACAATTGCTTTGCTTAAAGAAAAATACTGTTTTAACCAGAGAAGAAGCTTTGTTAAGCATCTGGCATGATGACAATTATTTTAACGGTCGTAGTATGGATGTTTTTTTAAGCAAGCTTAGAAAATACTTAAAGGAAGACCCTAAGGTTGAAATTTTAAATGTACACGGCAAAGGTTATAAGTTGTTGGTAAACTAGTTCAGTTTTCATTTTGCAATTTTCAGTTGGCTGTTTAAAAAGCATAAAAAAACTCGTGCTGTGCGACACGAGTTAATCAGAGAGCTTGTATATTTTAAAGTAAGAAAGCCTTCAGTGCATCTTGTCCCCATTCTCCCCAATCTTTTGTAGCGGCTTTTAACATGGTGCTTAGTTGTTTGCTATTTACAGGTTTGCCTTTTGTAGGTGCCTTTAACTGTTTTTCATCTGTAACTGGTGTATCAGTAACTGCAGTGGCAAACCATGTAACATGTTCATAAGGTAAGGCAACACCTAAAATCATTCCAGGTAATCCAGTAAAAGCTTCTGGTCCACCAGAAACGGGAATTTCATCTGTATAAAATGCCACTACATAAATCGAGTCCATAATTAAGGCATTTGCTCTTCTGCAATCGTAGCCAGCAATGTTTCTAAATTCGTCTGTTATTTTCCAGTTAATTTTACGAGTACTGTCTGATAATAGATAAGTTTCGTCAAATACTTTCTTTTGAGCGATACTAGTTGCTGCAGCGGTATTAGTAGCTATGATATTGTTCTGATGTGAAGTTTCGAAATCAAAAAAGTTATTCGTAATTAACTCTTCGCTAGTTGGTTTAAATAAGGTTTGCTCTTTTGAAAAAGTTAAAGAACTTTTGAGTATTTTAAATTGTGGATTTTTCTTTTGATAATCTTCTTCAGCCTGCACATAATAACTGCGTGTTGGGTTACGTTTAACCTGCTCTTTAATCAATGCATACATGTTTACCCTTTTTTCAAATTCTATTACGCCCTGCGTTGCGAAGCGGGTATTTTGAGCAAAACTTGATTGAGTGAATAGCAACAAGCAAGCAATTGTAATTTGTTTTATTTTCATCTCCATTTCTTGTAGAATTATTTTTTTGAAGGTCCCATTTTATTAAAATCCCAAGCAACTGAAAACATAAAATAGCGTTTGATATTATTAAAAGTTGTTTGGGTAATTGTGTTGCCTCCAGCAAACCTACTAAAACCTCTATTTTGGTTTAAAATATCATTACCAGAAAGCGTAAACTTTAAATTGTCTCCTTTAAAAAAGGTTTTAATAATGCTGGTGTTAATAATGGTTTGCTCAAAACTTTCATCAAAGGACGCGGTACCAGCATTGTAAGTGTAATTAGCATCGGCACTAATTTGAAACTTAGCAGGAAGAAAAATTCTAACAGAGCCATAGCCATTTGTAGCTAAACCATTACTATTAATTTGCTGGTTTAATGATGATTGTTGCGTTCTATAACTTGGCCCAAACCGAAGGTTAAAACTAAACTTTTTTTCCTTGTATTTATACAATCCAGCCATAAAGCCATAACTACTACTCTCAGTTTTGTTTAATACACCATTTACGAAGTTGTAAGAAGTATTACCATCAGTATTGATTTCAAATCCAATATTGATGTCTAATTTTTTAATTTTTCTACCAAAATCTATAAACATGTAGTAATTATAAGGTGTTTTACCATCGAGATTGATGAACTGAAATTCAGATTTTCCTGTATTATTATCGAAATTGGTGTTATTTACAATTTGATTATTGATAAAATTAACACTTGCATAAGCATATATAGATTGATCTGAAATGACTTTATACGAATTAAAATTGATATTGAAGTTGTTGTTATAAGATGGTTTCAGGTTAGGGTTTCCGATAGGAATATTTAATAAATCATCATTTACTTTAACCGGTTGTAATTGTGTTACATTAGGTTGAGTTGTTCGTCCATTATAAGAAACGGAGAATGATTTATACTGCGTAAACTTATATTGATATCTAGCTTGAGGCATCCAATTCACAAAACTTCTCTTATATCTTATGTTATTGTATTGATCAAACTGATCAAAACCAATGTGGTTTACTTTTAAGCCACCATTAAGCACGGTATTAGTTCCTTTAAAACTCAAAATTGCACCACCTTGATTTGAGAGTTGATCTGTTTTAAAGTTATTACTAAACTCATTGTCTAATACGTTATAATTACTAGGCGATGAAGTGTTGAAAGATTTACGGTCCGCTGTTGAATTGTTTAAGCTAAAACCATAGTTAAAAACTACTGAAAGTTTTTTACTTAAAGGTTCTGTAAATGTTGCGTTTGTGCCAAATAACGAGCTTTTTATAGTATTTGTTTTAAACTGATCGGTTAAAATACTTTCTCTTATTGAACCATCTGTATTAAATGCTTCGTTTAGAGAGTATAAAAAACCTTCGCTATTTTTTTCATTGATGTTTCCAATAATGTTAATGGAATAATTTCTACCCAGTTTTTTTAATCTTTTGGTGTACAATCCTGATAGGGTAAAAATCTGTTCGTTGCCTTCATTGTTGTTCGTCCTAAGCTCTGTATTTAATAAACTGTTATCACCTCTGGTACCAATGGTAGAAAATTCGCTCTGTGTTTCGTTGTTTTTAAGAGTACCATCTGCCATTATTTTTAAATTACTTGTACTATCTAACTTAATTTGATAGGTTGCATCTAACTTTTGTCTAAAAATATAATTCTCAGTTAATTGATCGTTGTTGCGGTTAACAATGTTATCAGGGATATTTTGTTGGCTCAATATATTCTTATTGATATCAACTTTTAAAGAGCCAATTTTATAATTTGTATTGATAGATTCCTTGTCTTTATTCCACTTGGTTTCATAGTGAGCACCACCGTTGTAGGCTAGCGGAATACCTTCTCCATTGTACCTTCCTCCCCATGAGTCTATTTCATCGCGTGTGCCACCGCCACCCTCCATAAATTCAATATTTGCAGTACCGCCACCATATTTATCGCTATCTTCCCAACTTAAACCTGTTTTACCTGTATTACTTGTAGTGCCGTAAACCGATATTTTTTCTTTACCTCTAAATTTGTTAAATAACAGTTGTGCGGAGTAAAAATCGTCTGTAGCGCACCCAATATCTACTTTTCCGAAGTATCCATTTTTTGAATCTTCTTTAAGCTTTATGTTTAGGGTAGTTGTTTTTTGTCCATCATCTACACCAGTAAATGCAGCCTGATCGCTAGATTTTTCGAAGAGTTGAACCTTATCAACCATATCAGCACGCAAATTTTTGGTAACTAAAGTGGGGTCGTCTCCAAAAAATTCTTCTCCATCAACCAAAACTTTCGATACGGTTTTGCCTTGTGCAGTAATTTTACCATCGTTGTCTACCTTTAAGCCTGGAAATTTTTTCAGTAAATCTTCTACCTTATCATTAGGTTGTATGGTGTAACTACCTGCATTAAATTCAGTAGTGTCTCCGTTAATTTTTATGGCCGCTGCTCTTCCTTTAATAATTACTTCATTTAACAATCGTGCTTTTGATTTCATATTAATTTGCTTAAAATCAAAGCTAGTTTTTGAAGAGTCTAGTGTAAATTTCGATACAAAATCTGCATATTCTGGGTAAGTAAGCAAAAGGATGAAATCTCCTTTACGCAATGAGTTAAGCTCAAAATTTCCATTTTGAGCTGCTCTTGTAAATTTTACCAAAGTAGAATCTTTAGCGTTTAAAATGCTAATGGTTGCGTAATGCAACTTGCTGTTGTTAGCGGTGTCTGCAACAACCCCTTTAACCGAATAGGGATTTTGCGCAAAAAGAGAGCTAAAAAAGCATAAGGATAGCAAAGTGGCCAGGCTTATAGTTTTCATTTAATTTTGTTTGTTTGGTTAGCACAATATATAACTAAATCTTTAATACTAAAAATTTAGTTGATGAAATTTAACATATAATAACATTATTTAACAATTAAGAATTTTTTTAAAGCAGAGTTAAATGATAAAATAAATATTCAATTAATAGGCTGATAAATAATTGATTATAGTGATTACGCCTAATTTTTTAGTTATAGAACTTAGTATTTTTATTTTATCAGTTAGCTAAAAAACGTATCTTGTACCACCTGTGATTAAATCTAAAATGTTACAAACTGAAGAAACCTCTCAACCTGCCCAACTCGCTGCTAAGTTTATCAATTTAACTTCGCGGCATATTTTTTTAACTGGCAAGGCAGGTACTGGCAAAACTACATTTTTAAGAAACCTTATCTCGCTAACTCACAAAAAGGCTGTAATTGTGGCGCCAACTGGCATAGCAGCTATAAATGCTGCTGGAGTTACCATTCATTCTCTTTTTCAACTGCCGTTTGGTACTTTTTTGCCAAAAGTTTTGCCAACAGGCGATGTAAAAGAGTATCAGCATTACAATACACCAAAGTCAATTATCAGACATTTAAGCATGAATGCAACCAAAAGACGCATTTTGCTAGATTTAGAATTGCTGATTATTGATGAAGTGAGTATGCTTAGAGCTGATTTGTTGGATGCAATAGATACCGTTTTGCGCTACATTAGAAAAAGCAATACAAATTTTGGGGGTGTACAATTACTTTTTATTGGCGATTTACATCAGCTGCCGCCAGTAGTTAAAAACGATGAATGGAATTTGCTAAGTGCCATTTATAAAAGTGCATTTTTCTTTGATGCGATTGCGTTAGAGAAAAATCCGCCGGTGTATATCGAGTTAGAAAAAATTTACCGCCAAGCCGACGAGACCTTTATCCATCTGTTAAATAACTTAAGAAATAATCAGGTTACTGAGCAAGATATCGCTTTGCTAAAAACATTTTATAAAGAAAATTACAAGCCAATTTTAACTGATAATTATATTACATTAACTACTCACAACCATAAGGCAGATACACTTAATAAAAAAAGTTTAGATGAATTGCAAGGAAAATCTTATTTCTACAAAGCAGTTATTGATAAAGAATTTGCAGAAAGTGCTTTTCCAGCAGAAAAAAATTTAGAACTTAAAGTTGGTGCACAGGTAATGTTCATTAAAAACGATCCTACTGGTGAGCAGCGTTTTTTTAATGGCAAAATAGCAGTAGTAAAAAAATTGAGTGATGAAGCCATTGAAGTATTGCCCGATGGCGCAAAATATACCCTCACTTTAGAAAATTATACTTGGAAAAACATAAAGTATACTGCTAATAAAACTACTAACGAAATAGAAGAACAAGTAATTGGAACATTTACTCAATTTCCGCTAAAGCTAGCTTGGGCAATTACGGTTCATAAAAGCCAGGGTTTAACATTTGATAAAGCAATTGTTGATATTGGCGATGCTTTTGCACCTGGACAAATTTACGTTGCGCTTTCTCGTTTAAGGTCGATGAACGGTTTAATTTTAACTTCCTTAATATCGAATAGGGGAATTAGGCAAGATCAAAATGTTACTTTTTTCGCTCGTACAAAAGAATTACAAGAAGATTTGTCGGTACAAATTAAAAAAGAGAGTGATGCTTTTTTAAAACATTCGTTGTTGCAAAGCTTTAATTTTACAGTGCTCGATAATTACGTTTATGAACATGTTTTTAGCTACACCAAAGACGAAAAAAGATCTACCAAACAAACGCATTTGCCTTGGGCAGTAAAGCTGCAGCAAGATTTAATGGCACTAAAAGTAAATGCAGATAAATTTTTAAAGCAAATAGAACGCTTATTTGTAGCAGATCATGCTGAAAGTTTAGCTCTATTGTTAGAAAGAACCACAGCAGCAGAGAATTATTTTAACCCACAATTGCAAGCCATAAGCGATGCTATTTTTGAGTTGATTGAAGTGGTTAAAACTCAAAAACAAACCAAAGAATTTTTGGCAGAGCTAATAGATATGGAGGTAATGTTTTTTGAGCAGTTTAAAAAGATTAAAAAAGCCAAAGCGATGCTCGAAGCTGCAAACCAGCAGCGTGAGTTAACTAAAGAAGAAGTAATGGCACTGTACACGAGCGCTAAACGAGAAGAGCAAATTAAAACTGCTTATACATTAGCTAATAAAGAGGAGTTTAAGCCACCAGGCGAAGATATCTATAGCAGAATTAGAGCAGCTAAAAACGATAAAACACTTAAAGTACCCAAAGAAGATACCAAAGAAATTACGCTTAACCTGTTTAAAGAAGGTAAAAATATAACCCAAATTGCCGCAGAGCGAAAAATGACCATTGGCACTATAGAAGGGCATTTAGCATTTTTTGTAGCCAAACAAGAAATTAAAGCATCAGACATCGTACCTGCTAATCGCTTAAAAGAAATTATGCAAACAATTGCCAAACTAAAATCTGTAAAGCTAAACGAGGTTAGAGATGCATTAGGTAAAAGTTATGGTTTTGGTGAGATAAAAATTGGTATAGCAGCTCATTTGGCTGAGGGGAATTAACAGATAATCGTCATTGCTGAGCATCGCGAAGCAATCTTTAATGTAAAAAATCACTTTAATAAAACGTGATGAGGTTGTGTGATAAATCATTTTTTTAATCTAACCAATTTTAGTTTTATAGACTGTCACGCTGAGCGTAGTCGAAGCGCAAAAAAGGTAGGTGTTGTCGTTGCTAAACGAAATCTTAGACAACCTGAGGATGACAATTTTATACCCTGAGTTGGATAATTTCTCAAGGAATTAATCGCTATAATACGTCTATTTTTCTTAGGGTAGTCATGCTGATCCGATAGCTATCGGATTTATTTCAGCATCTATTTAATATGAAAGACCCTGACCTGTAGTGAAGCGGAAAGCTATGCAGTAAAATATATTCAGGGTGACGAACAAGCTAGCCCAAAACCTGGTTAAGCCTTCAAAACCAATGTTTAATTATCGGACCCAGGTTTAAAGTACAATTTCTCCCTCAAAAACTTTCTCTGCTGGGCCACATAAAAATACATTGGTAAATATATCGCCATCATAATCAAAGTTGATTTGCAATTTACCACCCAAAACCTCAACAGGAGTTTCGATATAACCTGGTTGTTTTTTTTGTGCCAGTGCCATAGCCACTGCTGTTACACCGGTGCCACATGCAAAAGTTTCATCTTCAACACCACGTTCAAAAGTGCGTACAAATAAATGATCTCCTTTATCTTCTACAAAATTTACATTAATTCCTGCTGCTTTATAAGTGTCATTGTTTCTAATTTCTTTGCCCGCACTAAATACATCTAGCTTTGCTAAATCTTTTACTTCTTTAACGTAATGTGGTGAGCCTGTATTCAATACAAACGCATCATCGTCTTTGCTAATAGCATCAACGTCAATCATTTGTAATTCTACCCAATTTCCTTTTGCTGTAATTTTGGCATAATGAGGTCCATCAACTGCCAAAAAATTAGTTTCGCTGTCAATAATTCCCAAATGTTTGGCAAAAGCAACAATACATCTTCCCCCGTTACCACACATGCTGCCTAAATTGCCATCTGCATTGTAGTAAACCATCTCAAAATCAAAATCATCATGTTGCTTCAACAGCATTAAACCATCTGCTCCAATACCAAATCTACGGTCGCAAAGCTGCGCTACAATGCTATTATCAAGGTTTTTCAGTTCGCTATCACGATGATCTATTAAAATAAAATCATTGCCAGCACCTTGGTATTTAGAGAAATTAATAATCATCATATTTATAATTTTGGCAAATCGAATTAAATTTTTAAAAACTTAAATAAATTGCAAAGATAGATTTAACATTTTTTAACACACAATTAGATGTATTTAGTATACAAATATCGTTTATATGGTATTAAATTTGAATAAAGATTAGAAAAATAAAATTTGAGAAAAAGCTACTTTTACTTAAAAACAACAAATAAAACATGAAAAAAATAGGATTAATAGTGTTAGCTGCATTTTTAGGAGGTGCGGTTGCAATTGGCGCTTATAAACTATTAGAGCGTAATAGTGATGGATATACTTTGGAAGAGAAGCAGAATATGTTGTTTGCCAATAATCCATTAAAGATATCATCAGCTGGGTCGGTAGATTTTGTTCAGGCTGCAGCGGCGGTTTCTCCGGCTGTAGTGCATATTAAAACAACTTATGGCGGCAAATCATCAGACGAAGTATCTGGAGGAAATAGCATGGAAGATATGTTTGAGCAGTTTTTTAGAGGCGGCGGTGGTAGAAGACAAAACGTACCTAGAGCAGCATCTGGATCTGGTGTAATTTTAACGCCAGATGGTTACATTGTTACCAACAACCATGTGGTAGATAATGCAGATAAAATTGAAGTTGTTTTATCGAATAAACGTAAAGTAATTGCAAAAGTAATTGGTAAAGATGCCAATACAGATTTAGCCTTAATTAAGGTTGATATGAATGATTTGCCTTTCGTTAAAATGGGTAATTCAGATAATGTTCAAATTGGCGAGTGGGTTTTGGCCGTTGGTTTCCCTTTAGATTTACAAACTACAGTTACTGCAGGTATTGTAAGTGCAAAATCTCGTAAAATTGGTATTTTAGATAGAAACCAAAGTCAACAACCTACCAGAGAAGAGTATGAAGAATACCAAAGAACAGGTGTATTGCCAGATCGCCCTGCAAGTTCTTCAATCGAATCATTTATCCAAACTGATGCAGCAATTAACAGAGGTAACAGTGGCGGCGCCTTAGTAAACGCAAATGGAGAATTAATTGGTATAAACGCAGCCATCGCTTCGCAAAGCGGAATGAATGAAGGTTATGGTTTCGCAATTCCAGTTAACTTAGCTAAAAAGATTTTAGAAGATTTTAAAGAATTTGGCGAAGTTAAACGTGGTTACATTGGTGTAAGTTTTCAGGCTTTAGATGCTGATGTAGCTGAAAAATTAAATGTAAAAGATATCAACGGTTTATATGTAAACAGTGTAATACCAAATGGCGGAGCTGCGGCTGCAGGCATTAAAGAAGGTGATATTATTAAAAAAATTGGTGGTGTTGAAATCTATGATGCACCAGATTTGCAAGAAAAAGTAGGTCGTATGCGTCCTGGAGATAAAGTTGCCTTAACAGTTTTAACCAAAGAAGGGGCTACTAAAAATTTAAACGTTACTTTAAAACCAGAGAGTAATGTGGCATTAGCCTCTACTCCTGCTAAATCTACAGGTGCTAATGTAAATAAATTAGGCGCTAGTTTTGCTCCAGCCACCTCAGCTATTAAATCTAAATTTAGAGTGGCAAATGGTGTTGTGGTAACCAATGTATTGCCTAACAAACTTTTTTACAATGTAGATATTGCTAAAGGAACCTTAATTACAAAAATTAATGGCAAAGCAGTTAATAGCGCTGCCGACGTAGAAAAAGCACTACCTACTTCTACAGATGGAAATATTAAAATTGAAGGTGTAACTGAAAACGGTTCGTTTACTATTATAAACGGTAATTAAGCCAGTTTTTTTACCAGAAGGGGATCATTATTGGTCCCCTTTTTTTATGCAAAAAAATACTGAAATTAGTATTTTTACATTTAGGCTTAACTTTAATTACATCGTGTTTTTTTAGAATGTTTCTAAATAGATTATTTCTTTCGTTTTTGTTGGTCGCACTTCTTATCTAAATCTTATTTTAAATACTTTTGTACCAACTGAATAAAAAAAATAAAGCTAATGGGTAGTATTGCAAATGCTTTTTCCTCATCAATTGGAAAAAAATTAATAATGGGGCTTACAGGCCTTTTTCTAATCTCTTTTTTAGTAGTACACTGTTTTTTAAACTGTTTTGTGTTTATACCAGATGGTGGCTTAATGTTTAACACTGGAGCACATTTTATGGCTACTAACTGGTTAATTAGAGCAATGGAGGTTGTTTTAATGGCAGGTTTGTTATTGCACATTGTACAAGGAGCTCGCTTAACTTTCCAAAATCAAGCAGCCAGACCAGTAAAATATGCATACCACGATGGGCAATCTAACAGTAAATGGTATTCTCGTTCTATGGGTTTATTAGGTACTTTATTGTTAATCTTTTTAGTTGTTCACTTATCTCAATTTTGGACAGTTTCTCGTTTCACAGGTATTCCATCTAATGATGCGAATGGCCATGAAGATCTTTATGCAGTAATGAAAGAGACATTCTCTAATGTTGGATGGGTAATCTTGTACGTATTATCAATGATTTCATTGGCTTACCATTTATTACATGGTTTTGCATCTACTTTTCAAACCATGGGTTGGAACCATAAAAAGTATACGCCAATTATTAAAGCCATTGGTGTAGGTTTTTCTATCCTTATTCCATTGTTGTTTGCAGCCATGCCAGTTTGGATCTATTTAGGCCTTTAGAATAGAATGATAAAATGGTAGAATTACAGAATAGGAGAATTGCAAATTATTCAATCATTCAAAATTCAATCATTCAAAATTAAATATTGAACGAATAAAGCTATATATAATGTCAGCATTAAATTCAAATATACCAGAGGGAGATTTAACCAATAAATGGACGAAATTTAAATCGTCTGTGCCTTTGGTAAACCCATCTAATAAAAGAAGTATAGAAGTAATTGTAGTAGGTTCTGGTTTGGCGGGTGCATCTGCAGCGGCAACATTAGCAGAAATGGGCTACAAAGTAAAATGCTTCTGTTTTCAAGATTCGCCTCGTAGAGCTCACTCAATTGCTGCTCAAGGTGGTATCAATGCCGCAAAAAATTATCAAAATGATGGCGATAGTACCTATCGTTTATTTTATGATACCATTAAAGGTGGCGATTACCGTGCTCGTGAAGCGAACGTTCACCGTTTAGCAGAGGTTAGTGCAAACATCATCGATCAATGTGTGGCGCAAGGTGTGCCTTTGGCTCGTGAATATGGTGGTTTGCTTGATAACCGCTCATTTGGTGGTACACAAGTTCAACGTACGTTTTATGCAGCTGGGCAAACTGGTCAGCAGTTGTTGTTAGGTGCATACTCTGCTTTAGAACGCCAAATTGGTATGGGTAAAGTAGAAATGTTTACCCGCCACGAAATGCTTGAAGTTGTAAAAATCGACGGCAAAGCTCGTGGTATTATTGCTCGTAACTTATTAACTGGCGAGTTAGAACGTCATTTCGGCCATGCTGTAGTATTAGGAACTGGTGGTTATGGAAACGTATTCTACCTTTCAACTAATGCAATGGGAAGTAACGTAACTGCAGCGTGGAAAGCGAACAAGCAAGGTGCTTATTTTGCTAATCCTTGCTATACTCAAATTCACCCAACTTGTATTCCAGTTTCTGGAGATCATCAATCTAAATTAACCTTAATGTCTGAATCGTTACGTAACGATGGACGTATTTGGGTGCCTAAAATGAAAGATGATAACCGTAAGCCTACAGATATTCCAGAGGATGAAAGAGATTATTATTTAGAACGTAGATATCCTGCTTTTGGTAACTTGGTACCACGTGATGTGGCCTCTCGTGCTGCAAAAGAAAGATGTGATGCAGGTTATGGTGTGGGAGCATCTAAATTAGCAGTTTACTTAGATTTTAAAGCCAATACTGAACGTTACGGAAGAATTGAAGCTTCTAAAGCTGGTATTGCTAATCCTGATAAGGAAACTTGTATGCGTTTAGGAACTGCCGTAGTAAAAGAAAAATACGGAAACCTTTTCGATATGTATGCGCAAATTACTGGTGAAAATCCGTACGAAACGCCAATGCGTATTTATCCAGCAGTACACTATACCATGGGTGGTTTGTGGGTAGATTATAATTTGATGACAACCGTTCCTGGCTTGTATTGTACTGGTGAGGCAAATTTCTCTGATCATGGTGCAAACCGTTTAGGTGCATCGGCATTAATGCAAGGTTTAGCAGATGGTTATTTTGTTCTTCCTTACACTATCGGAGCATATTTATCGAACGAAATTTCGGTTAAGGCTATCCCAACAGATCATCCAGCATTTGCTGAAGCAGAAGCAAGAGCAAAAGGTATTTTAGATACTTTGATTAACATTAAAGGAACTAAATCTGTAGATCATTTCCATAAGAGATTAGGTTTAATTATGTGGGATAAATGCGGAATGGCTCGAAGTGAAGAAGGTTTAAAATGGGCAGTAGCAGAAATTCAAAAATTGAAGAAAGAGTTTTGGAGTGATGTTCGTGTACCAGGCACAGCTGATGAATATAACACTGAATTAGAAAAAGCAGGTAGAGTTGCAGATTTTATTGAGTTAGGCGAATTGATGTGTTTAGATGCATTAAACCGTAATGAAAGCTGCGGCGGTCACTTCCGTGAAGAGTACCAAACCGAAGAAGGCGAGGCTTTACGTGATGATGAAAACTATGCTTACGTTGCCGCTTGGGAGAATAAAGGCGATGGAACATTCGAGCTTCATAAAGAGGAATTGAAATTCGAAAATATTAAAATAGCACAAAGAAGTTATAAATAAGATGTGAGATTGGAGATGTGAGATATGAGATTGGGTGTTCCTGATCTATGGTCTCAAATCTCAAATCTAATGTCTCAAATCTCTATAGAAATGAGTATAGGAAATATGAACTTAACGCTAAAAGTTTGGCGTCAGAAAAACACAAAAGACACAGGTAAAATGGTTGACTATAAAGTAGCCAATATTTCTCCTGATATGTCTTTTTTAGAAATGTTTGATGTTTTAAACGAAGATTTAATTACTAAGGGAGACGATCCGATTGTATTTGATCATGATTGTCGCGAAGGAATTTGCGGAATGTGTTCAATGTTTATCAACGGACGCCCACATGGACCAAAAGATGCAGTAACTACTTGTCAGTTGCACATGCGTTCTTTTAAAGATGGTGATACCATTGTTGTAGAACCATGGAGAGCAAAGGCTTTTCCGGTAATTAAAGATTTAACTGTAGATAGATCGGCTTTTGACAGGGTTATTGCAGCAGGAGGATTTATTTCGGTAAATACAGGTAATGCACAAGATGCAAACGCTTTGCCAATACCTAAAGCACAAGCCGATTCAGCATTCGAGGCAGCAGCTTGTATTGGCTGTGGTGCTTGTGTGGCAACTTGTAAAAATGCATCAGCTATGCTGTTTGTTTCTGCTAAAATTTCGCAATTGGCATTGTTACCACAAGGGCAACCAGAAAGATATAAGCGTGTGCAAAATATGGTAGCGCAAATGGATGCCGAAGGTTTTGGTAACTGTACAAATACTGGTGCTTGCGAAGCTGAGTGTCCAAAAGGAATTTCTTTAGAGAATATTGCTCGTATGAATAGAGACTATTATTCGGCTAAATTTGTAAGCGAAGAAGAAGGATAATTCAGTTATCAGTTGGCAGTTTTGAGTTAATAACCAAACTTACAAACGTTTAACTAAAAATTAATTTGTTTTAATACGATTAATTTACTAGATTTAAATATCGAGACAAAGGAGACTACAAAACTAAAACCCCGGCCATTTGGCTGGGGTTTTTCTGTTGTTTGGGAGTATTAACCGGTTTAGTTTTTTGGGTTAGATTTAGTTAAAGAAAAGTGAACAGGACTATTGTATTTAACCCTTACAGGCTTTTCATTGTAACTTCCTGGCTTCCATTTCGGACTGGAAAGTAAAACCCTTACTGCTTCTTCATCCGTGCCGTAACCTAGCTTTTTATCTACTTTAACATCGCTAACAGTGCCATCTTTTTCTACAATAAATGAGAGAAATACATTTCCTTCAATTTTATTTTCTTTAGCCAATGCAGGATATTTTATGTTAGACATCATATAGTTATACAATTCACGAATTCCACCAGGATAAACGGGAGGATGATCTAGTGAAACAAAATTGTAAACAGCATTTTCACCTTTGTTATCAACGCCTGGTATTTCAGCAAACGTTGGTGTTTTAGGGTTTGGTTTTCTACCAGGTATAGCGAACCTAATTGGCAAGTTATATTTAACTCTTACAGTTTTTCCATGTTGTATACCTGGGTTCCATCTTTTACTTAATTTTAGTACGCGAACTGCTTCTTCATCAGTTCCACCACCCAATTTCTTTTCAACCTTAACATCATTTATCGCACCATCCTTTTCTATAGTAAAAGATACAAATACATTACCTTGTATATTTTCGTCTTTTGCTAGTTTTGGATATTTGATATGCTCTCCTAAAAACTTGTAAAAGTTTGCCATGCCACCTGGATAGCTTGGTGGTGTTTCCATAGCAACAAAGTTGTAAACGGTTTGATCATCTTGAGCTAGGGTATTTTTTGCGCAAAAGCCTAGCAGTAACATCGCAAATAGCGATGAATAAATTAATTTTTTCATGAAATTATTTTTTTTGATTTTAGATTTTTATCAGGTTAAATGTTAGTATTTAACTCGTTTAACTTGTTATTTTTTGCCTGCATAACCTACAATTGTTAACGCTAAAGGTGCATAATTTGTTGGCGTTTCTATGTTCAAGTTTTTAGCTTCTGTATTTGCACCCTCTAACTTAAATGTTACTTTTAATGCATATTTGCCATTTTTAAGTGATTTGTAATCGTTAAATGCCAATATTTGATTAATCACTTCTACATCGCAAGTGCCACCTAATTCATTTTCAATTTTTAATCCTTCTAATTTTCCATCGTTAACAGAAAATAAAATTTGGGTATTTCCTTGCAGTTTTTTAGCCGAAGCGGTAGAAGGATATTTAATGTTTCTACCCATGTGCATGTAAAATTTCTCTAAATCATTATTTAATGATGTTGTTGCTACACTGGTAACAAATGATGATAACAAAATAACTGCAAATATTGCGGGGAAGATTAACTTTTTCATGATTTTAAATTTAAGGTTTAATTTTGGTGGTGATGATCACTACTCCATTATTGCCACGTATGCCATATAGCGATGTTGCCTTTGCGCCACTCAATACATTAACATTAGAGATAGTATCTTGTTTAATCAGTCTAACAGCTTTTTCTTCTACAATATCTCCGTCGAGGATGTAGAGTGGTGTTTTTAATGATGTGTTGAGGCCTTTAAAATGTAAAGAAATATTGTCTTTAGTACTTAGTGGCGTTAGCTTGCCCGATTTTGTTTTGATAGAGATTACACCATCACTGCCATCTGAACCATAATTTTGGATTGCTTTATCGCCTTTAAAAATATTAATCGATTCAATATTTGCTGGATCAAGACCATTAAATGCAGCAGAACCTCTGATATATTGTTTGTTGCCATCAATAATAACTAAGGGTTCGGTACCTTTATCTGTTCCGTTTAATCTTAAAATAGTAGTTTTAGAACTGTCTGTTTGAGCAAAAGTAGATAGACTAATAATTGTGAAAACAATAACTGTAATACATCTGTAGATTTTCATAGGATTAGATTTAGTTTCTATTTAATAAAGTGAGGGATGGTTGTAATGATTTTTTGGTTGTAATGATAATCGCACCTTTATCAGCTTTTTTGCCATATAATGAAGTCGCATTGGTAGATTTTAGCACATTAATCGATTCTATGGTCTTAGAATCTAAATCTTTCATGATGCTGTATTCTTTAACTTCACCATCTAATATGACTAATGGATTGTCTTTGGGGTCGTTAAGACTTTTTAATTTAATGTTTGAAACTACATTTGCCTTGCTTTCTCTTCTTTCGGCTTCTAAAGAGAATTTAATTGGTATATTATATTTAACTCTTACTGGTTTACCATTTTGCATACCTGGATTCCAGCGTTTACTTAACTTAAGCACTCGCAAAGCTTCTTCATCTGTTCCGTATCCTAATTTTCTGTCAATTTTAATATCGGTTAAAGAACCATCCTTTTCTACCACAAAAGATACGAATACATTACCTTGTATCTCATTATCGGCAGCCATGGTTGGATATTTGATGTTTTTGCCTAAATACTCGTAAAATTTATACATGCCGCCTGGATAATTTGGCGGTATAGACATTGAAACGAAATTATAAATGGTTTGATCAGACAATTCTTCTTTTTTAGGTAAGAAGCCTGTAATAATTATATTATTTAAATCAGTATAATCTTCATTAGTTCTTACTTGCTGATTTTTCATTTCTATTTCTGAACCAACTAATTTAAAAGTAACCTTAATGCTATAATTTCCATCTAAGCCAAAATAGTCATCATAGTTTGATATAGAATTAATTACCTCTTCATCACAGCCTTCACCTAATTCGTTTTGCGGATACACGTTCATCATTTTACCAGATTTTACGGTAAAATTAACTATGGTGTTACCCTGTAGGCCAACTTTTGCAGCACTTGCTGGATATTTGATGTTATGACCCAAATGCTTGTAGAAATTATTCCATTGTGCTGATTTTTCAGTATCTTCTGCTTCTGCAACCGCATCTCCGGTAATTGGATTTTCATTAACCGTTTTAGTAATTACCTGAACACTTTGTAATGGATCTGGCGGTGTTGGGCCTAAATTTACAACGCTAAGTGGCAATGCAATGGCTTCATTTACAAACTCATTTACATTATTTAATGGGATGCTTTCTGCAACTTCTAAAATTTGTTGGTTTTTACGAATAGTAGCAGATGATAAAATTAAAGTTAGCGCAAACAAGGGTACAAATAATCCGTATTTTAAAATAGCGACTTTGTTAGAGCGTTGTTTATGCAACATGTAAATCCGCTTTTTAATCATTGATTTTGTTAAAAAACCATTGGTTAAATTATTGGGCTTAACACCAAAAGCATGGCTTAATAGCAAAAGAGAATATTGTTCTTTGTCACCCTGAAAATTAGCTGCTGCCTCATCAGCTAAATATTCGTGTATGTTTTTTACTGCTTTTTTGTAAAAGTAAATTATTGGATTAAACCAAGTGATGATTGCCAAAATTTCGAAGAAGATGACATCTAAAGTGTGTAATTGTTTAATGTGAATATCTTCATGTAAATCAACCGTTGCTCTTTCTGGCAAATGATGTGCAACTGTTTTTTTGTTTAAAAAAGAGAAAGCATCATTGTCATCAGCTTTGCTAAATAATTGGTTTACCCTAAATAATTGCAATAAAAAATGTAATAAAAATAAAAACGCACCAACTAAATAAATAATTACAATTAGTCGCCCCCAATCATATTGCTCTTGGGTTTGTGGCATAATTGCATAATTACTTACAACGTTGTTTAACTCACTTACGCTGATGTATAATTCATCGCTAACTACTTTTTTACTAAATAACTCGAAACGCAAAAAAGGTATTGCCAAAGAGAAAAATCCAGAGGCAACTAGATAAATCCTATTTAAAACAAAATAAGTTTCCTTATCTAAAAGTAGCTTGTAAAAGCAATAAAATATAACCAAGTAAATATTTACTTGTAAGAGGTAGTGCGCCCAACTCATTTCGGTTTATTTTTAAATTTGTTGATCATTTTTAAAATTTCATCTACATCGCTTACATCCAATTTTTCTTCCTTAACAAAGAATGAGAACATGCTTTCTACAGAATTTTCGAAATAGTTGCCCAATAATTTTTCGGTTGCATGGCGCTTGTATTCTTCTTTACTAATTAGCGGATAGTATTTGTGTGCTTTGCCAAATGCTTTATGGCCAATAAATCCCTTTACCTCTAAAATTCTGATGATGGTTGACACGGTATTATACGCTGGTTTAGGTTCAGGTAAATAATCCATTACTTCTTTTACAAAAGAATTTTCTAGCTGCCACACAATTTGCATGATTTGTTCTTCTGCCTTTGTTAAATCTTTAATATCCATGGTTATTGTTGTTTTTGTACAAATAGAGCATTTTAAAAAATATAGGTATTGCTCCTCACCTTCAATGATATATCTACCATAAACTTAAAACTAATATTTTAGTTTACAAAATATTTTCGTATTTATTTTCTATCATTATAAAAAATAATTAAAATACTTATGAAAATTGCCTTTCACGGCGCTGCAAGAAACGTAACTGGCAGCAAACATTTACTTACTTTAAATAATGGTATCAAAATATTATTAGACTGCGGTATGTTTCAAGGAATGGGGCAGGAAACCGATGATTTGAATGAAGAATTTGGTTTTGATGCTGCAGAAGTAGATATTTTGGTGCTTTCTCATGCACATATTGATCATAGTGGCTTAATAACCCTTTTAATTGCCAAAGGTTTTAAGGGTGTAATTTTTGGTACTCTAGCTACAAAAGAACTTTGTAGAATTTTATTGTTGGATTCTGCAAAAATACAAGCAGGAGATTTGAAATACGAAAACAAAAAAAGACAACAACGCAATCAGCCTTTGCTAAAAGCTTTATACGATGAAGATGATGTTGAGCAGGCAATGGAGTATTTTGTTGCTGTTGATTACCATAACCCGACACGTTTAACTGATGATGTAACTGTAGAATTTATTGATGCTGGACATATTATTGGTAGCGCATCGGTGCATTTAACCATAAAAGAGGATGGAAAAACTACGCATTTAAGTTTTAGTGGAGATGTTGGTCAGTATGGAGATTTATTACTTAGAGCGCCACAAGATTTTCCTCAGGCAGATTATATTTTGTTAGAATCTACCTATGGCGATAAATTACATAGAGATGCCCAACCCACAACGGAAGCCTTTCTACAAATTATTTTAAAGACTTGTGTAGAAAAAAAGGGCAAAGTAATTATACCTGCATTTAGCGTTGGCAGAACGCAAGAGTTATTATACATTTTAAACAACTTAGATTTAGAAGGCAAACTTCCAGCTATTAAAGTTTATGTAGATAGTCCATTATCGGCCAAAGCCACAAAAATTATTGAAGAACATGCCGAAGGTTACAATGATGAAGTGTTAGATATTATGAAAATTGATGATAATCCGTTTCATTTTGAAGGATTACATTATGTTGCCGATGGGGAAGAGTCTAAAGCGTTAAATAGTAAACCAGAACCTTGTATTATCATCTCAGCATCTGGCATGGCCGAAGCAGGTAGAGTGAAACATCACATCAAAAACAATATTGGTGATAGTAAAAACACAATTTTAATGGTTGGCTATTGTGAACCACGCTCATTAGGCGGACAGTTGAAAAACGGAGCTCAGGTTGTTAATATTTATGGAGACCAACATCAGGTTGTAGCAGAGGTGCAAAGCATACAATCGATGAGTGCACATGGCGATTATGAAGATTTATTAAAGTTCATGTCGTGCCAAGATCCTGCCAAGGTAAAAAAGGTGTTTTTGGTGCATGGCGAATATGATGTACAGCAAGTTTTTGCAGCAAAGCTGAAAGAAAATGGATTTAAACAGGTAGAAATTCCAGAAAGACATCAGGAATTTGAATTGTAATGCCTATTAAATTGTAATTAGACCATTTTTTATTCCATAAACAACTAAACCTGTTCTCGATTTAATATTTAGCTTAGCAAATAAAGATTCGCGATAATTATCTACCGTACGCGGACTAACATTCATTAAGAAAGCAATTTCTTTGTAGGTTAGTTCGCTACTGCAATGTTGCAAAAAAATTAACTCTTTTTCTGAAAAGATAGGTTTTGTATCTTCTTGTTTTAATGAGAATAATAGTCTTCCAGAAACCAATTCATTAACATAGAATCCTTTATTTATTGTAGTTTTAATTGCGGTAAGTAGTTCAGAGGGTTTCGATTCTTTTAATAAATATCCCCCAGCTCCGGCTTTAAGCATTCCAATAATTGCCTTTTCATCTTCAAACATGCTTAATGCAAGTACGTGAATTTGCGGATAGTTTTCTCGCATCCACTTTGTGGTAGCATAACCATCCATTAATGGCATATTAATATCCATTAAAACAAGTTTAACATTGTTTTTATTTTTTATTTTTTCTTGCAGATCAATACCATTTTTAGCTTCAAAAGCAATATTTATTTCTTCAAACTCTGATAATAGACTTGCCAAACCAGAGCGGAAAAGAGTGTGGTCATCTACAATTGCAATAGTTAAAATTTCATTTTCCATCATCAGGGATAAGGTATTGCTAAAGAAATTATTGTGCCCTCAATAGGTGTTGAATTTATCTCAATTGTACCATTTATTAAAGCTACTCTTTTAAAAATAGAACTTAGGCCCATTCCATCGGTTTTAGTTTTTACGTTTTCAATATCAAAACCAATTCCATTGTCTTTGATGGTTAAATATACTTTTTCATCTGCTATGTTCATATTAAACTCTAATTGAGTGGCTTTGGAGTGTTTTATTACATTGTTGATGATTTCTTGAAGTAAACGTAAAATGATAAGGTCTTTTTTTGGAGATGAAATATTAACGTTAATTAGTTCATTATTAACTTTTAACTTGTAATAACCTGTTTTTTGTAAACGATCTAATTCTTGCTTAATGGCATTGCCTAAACCCGTTTGTAAAATACGTTCACCATGTATTAATTTAGCGAGATCTCTCAATTCTTTAATAGAGTTATTTACTAAGCTCAGTGATTGCGAAACCTTTTTTTCGAGACGCTCTGGCTCATTTAAATTAATAGAGCTTAGTGTTAGTGCAGTTAAACTTAACAATTGCCCTATGTTGTCATGTAAATCAGAAGCTATTGTTTGCATAGTTTGTTCTTGAACTTCTATTTGCGTTTTAAGTAGCTCTGCATCAAATTTTAACTGCATAGTATGTTTTTCTTCTAAATCTCTTCTTTTTCTATTGTTAGATGTTTTAACGTAGATAAGAAGAAATAGGGGAGCCAACAAAAAGACAATTGTTGTTAGTGCAATGATGACAATAATTTCTGCTGACGTGAGTTGCATATAAAAGAATAAATCCAAATGCTGTATAACAACAAATTTAAGCCAAGCATTGTGTAAGCTAAAATGATATACGTTTTTGGAAACTGTTGGTATAATAAATGAACAAATAGATTGTAAACGGTGCTACCAAAGTAATAAAATAAAACAGCCGTTACCCACCAAAACTGAGGATTAATTTTTAGAATAATTGGATTTTTTTGTTTAACCAACAAATGAAAATAAAGCAAACTGATGATTACAAAAATTATGGAATATATATTTACACTGAGGCTATTAAATTTTAAAAAGCCATAATGGTAAACTTCGAATAGGTAAGTTCCGAAAAAGATAATTATAGGTACGTTACATATTAGGAGTGCTTTTTTGGTAAAGCATTTTAAAGCTACATATAGCCCGTAAGAGATATATGCAGCCTCGAAAATTATAAAAATATTATATAACCATGCATTATTGAGATGATAACCTTTAGACATTGAAAAGCCAATTGTTTCTATGATTACAACAATAGCCAAATAACCTTTTGTTATTTTTGAGAATAAAACATTGTTGTTTTTTAAAAGAACTAAAGCCATAATTAGGCATATTGTCTCAATAATGATGTTAACTATTGAAATCATGGACAATCAGTATCTGTATCATTAAGGTCTATAATTTCGCTGGTACAATCACAACCAGAATCTGGTGGGCAAAGCGCACCTCTATTTTCAGGTTCAGTCATAAAAGCATTTTTAACATAATCTTGCATGGGCTTACCACCTTCATTTTTTGTTGATACAAAAAGAACAGTATTACGATCTACATAGGTGCTTGGAATTTTATGCCCACCTGATGGTAAATTTGCATTAATATTGTCGATTACTGATTTAGTGTATTTGCCAAAATAAATTCTTACTCCATCTGCGTCAGGTTCATTGGCAATTGTATTAATAAGCTTTTTCATTTGATCAATAGGAAACCATACCGATCGGGTATAGCCAGGTTTACCTCTTTCAGCTTTTTTAAATGCACTAACCATTTGTTGTGCCCACTCAATGTCGGCATTTTTAGTTTCTTTCTCGTTTTGTTTAAGATCATTCATAATATAGGGGTTTAATTCTTATAAAATTCATTAATTATCAGCGGATTAGCAAAAGTAAAATCACTTATTGTTTTACCGTAAAAACACCTTATAAGTTAGGGTATATCTCATGCTTTAAAACTTATAGATCTAAATACATTTGATTTAAATCCCAGAGTTATGACAATCCTAGTTAATCAAGAACATTTGCAAAGTAACATTAGCGCTAGAGAGATTGAGGTGCTACAACTAATATCTTTAGGTTTTAGCAATAAAGAAATTGCTGATAAACTTTTTATAAGCCGTTTAACTGTTGAAACCCACAGACGAAATATGGTAAAACGAATGGGTTTTAAAAATGCTTATCAATTAGTGGTTTGGGCATTTAAAGAACGCGTTTTTGCTTAAAATTGATTTTATGTCTTATATAACTGAGTAATTTTATATTTAACACTTTTAATCAACCCCTTAATTAAAAAAAAATGAAAAAATTATGTTTTAGTCTTTTAACTCTATTATTCGCCTTCGCATTAACGGCAAATGCTCAATCAGATGTTATTAAAATTGATTTAAAAGGAACGGTTTATACCGTTAGTAAAAATATTCCGAAAGAAATTATTGGAGAGTATTTGTACGAAAAGAAAGGAGAACCAAAAGTGGTATTAAATACTGATGGAACGGGATCTTTTCAGCCTCACATGGTTGCGCCAATTGCTATTAAATATTGGATAGATTCTGATGCAAAAGGGGTTTGGAGAAAAAAAGAAGGGATTAATGGCAGATATCAATATACCCTACTTATACAATACTTAGATGGTAAAAACGGCAATTATCCTGTTAATAGCTATGATTTAATGGATGTAGCAGTTTTAAATGATTTGGGTTTTGCCGTTATTTATGGCGAGCGCTATAAAAAACTATAAAAAAAATGCCCCAAAATTTTGGGGCATTTTTAAATTCTTATTGTCTCGGTGCAGCCGGTTTTGGCATTTCTTTACGAGGCAGTTTATCTGCTCTTTCAGAAGTATGATAAACGAAAGAAGCTACAATAGTTGCAGATTTTTTCAAATCATCCATGTCTAAACGATCAAAAGTATCTTGGTTAGAGTGGTGTGTACGTGTATTGTAATCCATTGGATCTTGAATAAACTGGAAGCCAGGTAAACCAACACCATCATAAGCTTGGTGATCTGTACCGCCTGTGTTGCTAATGGTAATTGTTTTAGCGCCCAAATCTTCAAATGGCGTTAACCAGCTTTGGAAAATGTCTTTAACTGCTGCATTACCTTGCAAATAAACACCACGAATGGTTCCTGTTCCGTTATCTAAATTGTAATAAGCAGATAGTTTTTCATGCTCAGCTTTCGGTTTCATGTCTGCCGGATCAGCAAAGTGTTCTTTTACATAACCTCTTGAGCCAAATAAACCTTGCTCTTCCGAACTCCATAAAGCGATACGAATGGTACGTTTTGGTTTAAAATCAATTGCTTTTAAAATACGCATGGCTTCAATCATCACTGCAGAACCAGCAGCATTATCCGTAGCACCTGTGCCAGCATGCCACGAGTCATAATGGCCACCTAACATTACAATCTCATCTTTCAATTTAGGGTCTGTACCCGGTATTTCGGCAATTACATTATAGCCTTTAGGGTCTTTATCATAAAATGAAGTTTTTACTTCAGCTTCAAGTTCTACTTTTTCGCCACCGCGTAATAAACGTAAAATGTGCAAATAATCTTCGCTGCTAACTTCTAATTCTGGATTAACAGGTTTAGCATCTAATTTATAAGAAGCGCCATTGCTAGTAAAAAATGTACCGTGATTGCCACGTGCATAAGTCAATTTTAAACCAATTCCTTCGGCCATTAAAACGCTGTCAATTGCAGCTCTCATACCCATCATGCGCATCATCATTGCTCTTTGGTTATTTGCCGGTCCGCCACCCTGACGGTTTTGTCCGCCAGCAGCTGGTGGAGCAGCTGCAGCCATTTTTGCTAAATCTTCATCTGTGTAACGAACTGCATCAGCTTTATAAGAATTTTTTAAAGGTTGTACCAAAGGCGATTCAATCATTACAATTTTACCTTTTAATTTGCCTTTGTATTTAGCCAAATCGGTAATTGTATCAGCAACAATTAAAATCACATCAGATTTAATTGCTCCTTTTGTGCCAGGTGTCCAAGCTTTTGGCGAAGCAATTATTGGGCGATAAAATGGAGCTGTTGTAGCTGCATAATATTTATCAACCTGCCATCCCTTACCAAACTCTCCCCAAGCCTCTAAATGAACATTTTTCAAGCCCATTTCGTTAAAGTATTTAACTGCCCAATCTTGCGCTTTTTTTAAGCCAGGCGAGTTAGATAAACGCGGACCAGCAACATCTGTAATCTGGTAAGCAATATCATAAGCCTTAGATTTGTCTAAACCTTCTGCTCTAATTTTGGCTACAGCAGCAGAGTTTACGGGCTCTTGAGCAAAGCCAGATAAGCATAAGCCTAAAGCAAATGCGCTAAAAGTAAATTTTTTCATCATCTTGTTAATAGTTTTAAGATTGAAATTGTTTAAAGCAGTGATTAGTTGGTTTTGCCAGAACAATATCAGTTTGTTAGTTTGGTTAAGCTATAATACAATTGTATCATTATTGTTGGTGAATTTACAGTTAATGATAATTAAGTGTACCTTTCTATTCATATTTTTACAGTTAAACATATTAATTCAAATGAAATATTTAGGTCATTCTTTATTGTTTTTAATTTTTATTACTAGTCAGCTTAATGCGCAACAAACCGTTAGCAGAGATATCAATATATCCAGTCAAGTAGCTGAAGTTTCAGAAACCAACTTAAAAGCTATCGTAAATAAACTGGTTTCTTTTCAAACTCGCCATACATTAAGTGATACATTGAGTAAAACAACAGGTATCGGCGCTGCCAGAAACTGGATCAAAGCTGAATTTGAGAAATACAGTAAAGAAAGCGGAAACCGTTTACAGGTTTCTTTTGATACGTTTACGCAAGCTGCAGATGGCAGAAGAATTACAGCTCCTGTAATTCTTAAAAATGTGATGGCAATTTTGCCAGGAACTGATCCGAATGATAAACGAATGCTGATGCTTTCTGGACATTACGATTCGAGAGTAACCGATGTAATGAATGCCAAAGATTTTGCGCCAGGGGCGAATGACGACGCATCGGGTGTAGCTGCTGTGATGGAAATGGCTCGTATTATGAGCAAACAAAAGTTTAACTGTACTATTGTTTTTGTAGCCATGGTTGGCGAAGAGCAAGGCTTATATGGCGCAACAAATTTAGCCAAAAGAGCAAAAGAAGAGGGTTGGAATGTTCATTTGTTAATGAATAATGATATCGTTGGTAATTCTTATGGTATGGAAACCGATATTAAAGACAATAAAAGTGTACGGGTTTTTAGTGAAGGCGTATCTCCTTTAGAAACACCGGCTCAGGTTAGTGCCAGACAATCTGCCGGAACAGATAATGATGGTAAAGCTCGTCAGGCTGCTAGGTATATTAAAGAAGTTGCAGAACGATATGTAGATCAATTGGATGTGAAACTGATTTATAGAAGAGACCGTTTTTTACGTGGAGGCGATCATACTCCGTTTTCTCAACAAGGTTTTGCCGCAGTGCGGATAACTGAAATGAACGAGGATTTTAATAGACAACATCAAGATATCAGAACAGAGAATGGCTTTAAATTTGGCGATTTACCAGAATATGTAGATTATAACTACCTACAAAAAGTAACAAGAATGAATTTAGCGGTGATGGCAAATTTAGCTTGGTCGGCTCAAGAACCAGAAAACGTAGTGGTATTAACTTCGGGTTTAACCAATAAAACTGCTTTAAAATGGGAAGCGCCAAAGGGAAAAACTCCAGCAGGTTATTATATTTTGATGCGTGAAACCAGTAGTCCGTTTTGGGAGAAGAAAATTTTTGTAAAAGAAACATCAGCATCTATAGCTTACTCAAAAGATAATTATTATTTCGGCGTGCAATCTGTTGATGATAATGGACATGAAAGTTTAGTCGTTACACCAAGACCAGGGAGGTAAGTTACTTTGATAAACTTTTTGGCTCTTTGCCTATAGTTTATCAAATCTCATTTAATAAAATAAAAACCATCTTACTTTTACCAAAGTATATTCTCGCTGCAAGTAGTTTGTTAAAGTTTTAAAGAAAAACTTAACATAATAAATGTTAAATGCATAAATTTTGTCAAAGTAGCTTTGCAAAACCCCACAAAAAAAGGGCAGCATCCACCACCCTTATTAACTAAAACTAAACTAAAATCTTTATTTGATATTTCTTTTTAATAAAATGAAGTAACCGATGATAAACATTGCTGCAGCAACCGCTAAGCTTACCCAAATTTCTTGCGTAAAAATTGGGAAATCTTCTGGCTTAGCGTTTTTACTCACTCTTGTAATTCTTAAGGCTAAGGTTGGGGCACTGTACGGAATGAGATATGCATAAGCCCATCCAACATTAGCCGTAATTATGCCACCAATTATACCTACAAAACCAATCCCCATTGGCTTTAAAAAATCAGACCAAATTAAACTAAATACAAACTGTACTGATAATATGCCTAATGAAGCTAAAAATAGCTTTGTATAATATTTACTGAGTACCAAAAATGGATTATAGTCGTTAAATGTATATTTAGGAACAAGCATTTGCAATATATAACCGCTAGTAAAGGTTAAAAAAGCAAACAGCAATAAACAGATAAATAACAACACTACAGCGTACAAATATTTTGCCGCATAAATAGAAAGTTTATTTAATGGCTGAGCAAACAACGTTTTCCAAGTATCATTTTTATGTTCAATGTTGTTTACAGAAAATGCCATAAACATTACATAAAAAGGGAGAATTAACATTCCCATTACACCTAACGAAGCACCGCTATATTGCCCCCAAAGAACCATGCCAGGGTAATTATATTTTAGCACCTTTTCTGCGTTAAAATAGTAGCCTACTGCTATTAGTCCACAAATGAGCACTGGTAAAATTATAGCCGCCCAAAATGCCAAGGTTTTACGAGATTTGTAAAATTCTGATATATATGATATGTATAATGAACGCATGAGGCTTAATTTTTAGAAGTGATATCCAAGAATAGATTTTCTAAATCTTTTCTTTCCTTTGAAATGCTGTAAACCGAAACACCATTGTTTACTAACAAGGTGTTGATTTTGCCCATAGCTGCTTTATCTATGTAAGCAATTGAAAAAGTTAATTCATCAATAGGAGTTGTTTCAATTCCTTCATTTTTTAAAATACTGATTGCTTTTTCTTGATGATCTGTTTCAATTTTAACAGCAGGCTTACTCAAATCTTGCAGTGCACCAATTGTGCCTTGAAACAATAATTCGCCTTTATTAATGATACCAACATGCGTAGCTGTTCTTTCTATTTCTGCTAATAAATGGCTCGAAACTAAAATGGTTTTACCATGTTTAGCGGTCAAATCAATCATTAGGTTTCTAATTTCTATAATCCCGTTAGGATCTAAACCATTGGTAGGCTCATCTAACAATAACAATTCTGGATCTGATATTAAAGCTAAAGCAATGCCTAAGCGCTGTTTCATTCCTAAAGAGTATTTGCCGGCTTTTTTATTGGCAGCATCTGTTAAACCAACCAAACTTAACATTTCGGCACATTTGCTTTTTCTAATCCCTAAAAGGATGCAACGGTTCAAAAGATTTTCTTTTCCCGTTAGGTGCCCATAAATTGCAGGTTGTTCTACTAAAGAGCCCATTCGTTTCAGGCTTGCAATGCGATTGCTGTTGATCTCTTTACCAAAAATAAATACTTGATCTGATGGAGATTGTAATAGATTTAATAAAATTTTTATGGTAGTGGTTTTACCAGCTCCATTTGGACCTAAAAAGCCATAAATACTACCTTTTGGTACTTGCAACGATAAGTTTTTAACAACTGCTTGTGCGCCAAAGTTATAATTTAAGCCTACCGTTTCTATTGCGTAGTTGCTCATGCTTACTTTAAAATTGCTGCCGTAGCTTTAGCTATTGTGTTTGTTGGAGTTGCAGTTTTAACCATAACTTCTTCATTTTGACTGTTAGCTGTGCTAGTAGCAAAAGCTAATACCATCATTATAAATACCGGAAATAATAAAAGTAAGAAAGGCGATACGTTTGATAACTTTTTCATGATCTTTTTATTTAGGTTTATTGTAGTTGTTTTGTTTTGTTGAACAAATAGAATAATTTTTTAAAACCTGCTAAAATGTTTTAGACCAAGTGCATTTTATTATAGATAAACAGTCAAAAAGGGTAGTTTTGTGAATAGTTGCTTTAAATCGCCATTTGGTAGAAAAAAAATGCCTGTTCGTCGAAAGTGATAAACGAAATTAATTAAGATAGTTAATTTGGATAACGATTAAGCATCATTTAAAAATCTAAAATAAAATGAAAAGTAAAGGCGAGATAATACTCAACTCAATATTTTGGCTAATGATTGTTGCAATTATTGCAACAGGTGTTGGTGTATCTTCAACAAAATTAAACTGGTTTGAGCTATGTGTTGAGTTTGGATTTTATGGCCTTATTAATGTTTCCTTATATTTTATAAACTACCTTATTTTAATACCCAATTTTATACAACGCAAGCAAAAATCGTGGTTGTATTTGGTATCTATATTAAGCTTAATAATTGTAACCGTTGTTTTAAAGCTAGGTATTGCCGTATTATATCCAGAAATAATGTTAGAATATGGTCCTCCAGAAAAGAGAACCCATACCTCTTACAACAGTTTCATGTTTCAATCTCTTTTTAGTAGCGGGTTTTTTATCGTAATAAGTACTTTATTAAAATTTGCGGCAGATTGGTTTTCAAATGAACGTATCCAACGGAAATTACAAAATGAAAAAAAAGATATGGAGCTGCAGTTCTTGAAATCGCAGTTGAACCCACATTTTTTATTCAATTCATTAAATAATATTTATTCTTTGGCTTACCAAAAATCTGAAAAAACTGCCGATGCAATTTTAAAGCTTTCAGAAATTATGCGTTACATGATTTATGAAAGTAATGATAGTTGGGTAGATTTAAGTAAAGAAGTAGAGTATGTAACCAGTTTTGTTGAATTGCAAAAACTAAGGTTTAAAGATGGCGCCGCGGTAAATATCAATATCACAGGCGAAATTGATGGTCAAAAAATTGTACCACTCATTTTAATTTCTTTCGTAGAAAACGCATTTAAACATGGCGTTGCTAACGATATAAATGACCCCATAAAGATTAACATTATTGCCAATCAAAAAATATTGCATTTTAGCGTTACCAATAAAAAAAGTAAAACCAATAAAGATGCCATGGGTGGTGTTGGCTTAAATAACGTAGAACGAAGATTACAATTACTTTATCCCGATAGGTATAAATTAAATATTGTAAATTCGGCTACCCATTATACTACAGAATTGATGCTAGACTTATGATTTTAAAATGTATTGCCGTTGACGATGAGCCACTAGCGCTTGATATTATTGAAGATTATGTTTCTAAAGTTCCATTTTTAGAATTGGTAAAACGAACTGAAAATGCCATTGAAGCTTTGCAACTCGTACAAGCTGGTGGTATTGATTTGGTGTTTTTAGATATACAAATGCCAGATTTAACGGGTATTCAGTTCTTAAAAATCGCAAGTGGCAAATCAAATTATATATTAACTACCGCCTATTCGCAATATGCTTTAGAAAGTTATGACTTAAACGTTTCTGATTATTTATTAAAACCAATAGCTTTTGATCGTTTTTACAAAGCTGTAGAAAAGGTACATAATCAATTACAAAAAGCTGAACCAGTTGCAGCGCCAGAACCTCCGCAAATACAAAGTTTTATTTCTGCTCCAGCTCCACAGCAGGTGCAAGATTTTATCTTCGTTAAAACAGAACATAAAATTCAGAAAATACAACTTGATGATATTTTGTACATTGAAGGGCTTAAAGATTACATTTCAATCTTTACCAAAACAGAGCGAATTATTACTTTACAAAACATGAAAAAGATGGAAGAAACGTTACCCAAAGGGGATTTCATCCGTGTGCATAAATCCTATATTATTGCCTTAGATAAAATTGAAAGTATAGAACGTAGCAGGATTTCTATTGCGAGTAAAATAATCCCAGTAGGAGATACATATAGAGATGCTTTTTTCAGATTGATAGACGGGAAAAACATTTAATTCCCACTAAATCTCCCCGAAGCGGAGACTTTTGATTTATAATGTTGGCGAGGACGCCAACAAGGGATGCGTTATTGGTTCTCAAGTTGGCGTCCTCGCCAATGTTTGTCTAAAAATTTGATATTAATCTTTCAAAACTCAGTCAGTCTGAGCGTAGTCGAAGACTCATAGTTGCGCTTCGACAACGCTTAGCGTAACATATCTATATATTTTCTTCTGAAGTTGGCGATGACGCCAACAAGGTATACGATGTTTAATTAATAGCTTGACCTAATTTCTCCCTTATCGCGTTTTCTGCAGCCCAAACAATTTCTTCAGCATTTTTACCATTTTTATCTATTGGGCTTAAAACTGTCCATTTAATGGGGTTGCCAACCGTTAAGGGAAACATGCCAAAAAGTACAATTTTCCAAGAATTTTCAATTGCAATTGGTACGAGCAAAGCATCTGGTACAACCTTTAAAAGTGTAGCTATGCCTCCAACCTGAAAGGGTTTTAGCTTTCCATCTTTTGCTCTTGTTCCTTCTGCAAAAATAACAGTGCTCCAATTATTTTCTTTCATTCTTCTGCCGAGTTTAATTAATTCCGAAACGGCTTGTTTGCTATCTTTTCTGTCGATGTTTGCCCCGCCACCAACTCTTAAATTATAAGAAATAGAAGGGATATTTTTGGTGAGTTCAATTTTAGAAATAAATTTTGGGTGGTGCTTGCGTAAAAACCAAATCATGCCCGGTATATCGTACATGCTTTGGTGGTTTGCTACAAAAATAATGGGCTGGTTAGCAGGTAAATTTTGGTGATTGATAAATGTTACCGAATTAAATAGAGACCAATTACAGTACGTTAGAAAAAAGTTCAATACATCTACTGATGATTTATGTGCTTTGTAGCCAAAAAATTTAAAACATATCCATTGTATGGGATGGAAAATGCATAAAAAACCAAAAAATAAAAGATAAAATAAAGGCGTAAAAATGTAGCCAAAAAATTTGCTCATGAGATTTATATTTTCCCTTCTTGTATTAATATTTTTGTTTTTAAAATTGCTGCCACGCTCATACTATCTGTAATTACACCGTCTATAACCATTTGATAGGCTGCTGTAAATGGTAGTTTTTTAACCATTAATTGTTCAGTTTCTTCGGGTGTTGCTTCGCCAAATTCTAAATCTTTAGCAATGTAGATGATCGCCAATTCATCGCTAACTGAATTAGAAAGATGCATTTGTTGAATTTCTATGAAGCTTTTTGCACTTAAACCCGTTTCTTCTGCTAATTCTCTTTTTGCACTTTCTAAAGGGTCGCTACCTACTGGACCACCTCCTTCTACAATTTCCCAACTGTAATTTTTGGTAGGAAAACGGTATTGCCCAACTAACCAAGTGTTGTAGGCATCATCTAAAGGTAAAATGCCAATGGCGATATTTTTGAAATGAACTTCGCCATAGATACCACTCCCACCAGAAGGATTAATCACCTGATGTTCTGTTAATTTGATCCAATTGTTATCGTAAATTTCTTTACTGTTTAAAACTTGCCAAGGGTTGCTTTCGCTCATGTGTGCAAGATACGGAGGTTTGATGAATTTTTTAATTATTAGAAGTTTTTGTCATTCAGATGGCTATGATTGCTAAAGTTTTATTGCTAGCGCTCGGGTTTGCCCCGGTTCACCGCCACCGAGGGTTCTTTCTTTTGGCTTGAACCAAAAGAAACAAAAGTTCAAGGCTGCACCAAATTAGCTAAAAATCAAATCTTCGGATGGGAAATAAAAGAACTCGCTTCGCTCAAACAGCTTTTATTTCTTGCCATCCTACAAATTGATTTTTTACACTAATTCGCTGAGGCCGTTTAACAGGATGCCAAATTGCATGGCGAATTTATTTCTGATATAATTGATCTCAAAATAGATGTTTTTGGATTACAGGCACAAACATTCGTCCATAAACCGGATTGAAGCGGTATCCTTTTTGGATAGATGGGGTAAAACTTACGAAGTCTTCTGACGGATTTAGAAAGAGACTTCGTAAGTTTAAAGTAGGGCCCAAAAAGATTTAGCGGAAAGCTGGGCGGAAGTATCCCAAAAGCCATTGCTTTACTAATTATTGTTTGCTAGGTGGTGGTGGTATGGTTGGTTTGGTAGATTTAATTTTGGTAAAACGATAGTTTAAACTAAGGTTTAAATTGCTTGAATTATTGTTAGAAAAATTTTGAGAAATAAAGTTTAACCCTTGGCTTACCGAGTTATTATTTCTACGACCAAAGGGGTCGCTTGTGCTTACACGAACCGACCAAGTGTTTTTGAAGAAGCTTTTGCGAGCGCCAAAACTGCTAATAATTGAACCTTTATTACGACCTTGAGCAGTAATGTTATTGTTGTAATTGATGTTAGATTCGAACGCGGTTTTGTAAGGCAATTGCATAGATAAGCCCAAAGTTGCGCCATAACTTAATCCATCTCGGTTTAGCGATGAATTTAAGGTTGAGGAATAGCTGCCTTGAACAATATTAAAACTTCCGTTGGCGGTTATTTTATTGGTTGGTCTAAAATTTCCGTTTAGCCATAAGGCGATTCTTGTGTTTGAACCAACATTATCAAAGGTGCTTTCAGAAATTCCGTTGGGATTAACAATGCGATATCTTTCTATTACACCGCTACTAACCGAATAAGAAATTCGTGGCGTAAACGACCATTTTTGCCCAAATGCGCCGAAACTAACATCCATTTGGTGTGTGTAATTTGGGTCGAGGTTAGGATTGCCATAAGAGATATTTAACGAATCGGCATTGTTAATTTGTGGATTTAAAGCATTTTCTCGCGGTCTGTTAATGCGAACACTGTAAGTTGCACCCAAATTGTAACGCCTTTTAAAGAAACGATTGATGGAAAGGTTTGGAAATAAACTTAAATATGGGTTTACGTTGTATTGTTGGCCAGTGGAAAGATCGAAATTTACGTTGGTATATTCTGCTCGTAAACCACCTTTTAAACTCCAACCTTCTTTGCGGTAATTATAAGATGCGTAGCTGGCTAAAATGTTTTCTTTAAAAAAGAATTTGTTGCTCAGTTTCTGATTGGTTACAAATTGCTGTGTGTTGAAGTTGAAGTTTTCTACAAATAAATCGTTATCGTTTTTACGGTAATTGTAAGCTAAGCCAAACTCAATTCGATCACGTTTTTTAAATACCGGCTTATCATAATCTAAATTAAAAGTTAAACCATCATTGGCAATTTCATTTTGGTTTTGCTGTAAGGTTGGGTTTAAATTTGCCGGAAATGCAAAAGCTCTATTAAATGAAGTAGCATCATTATTTGAGTTGGTGTTTAAGGTAATGCCAATTTGTAATTTGCCACCACTGGTATCAGTTTGTAAACTATAATCTGAATTAAAAACGAAGTTTTTGTTATTACCGCTGCCCAAATTAGATTGGTTACGTAAGCGAGTTTCTATGTATTCTTCATTTAAATAATAAAATTGATTCCCCGATTGCCTATCGCTACTATTGGCGTTGTAGTTTGTAGAAATTCGTAAATTTTGTTTAGGGTTAATGTCCCAGTCGAAACCAAGCCTAAAATTACCACCGTTATTGGTGTTGTCAAAGTTGTTAAATTGGTTGTAATAAAACGTAGTATCGGGGAAAAAGTTAGTTCGGTAACTTTCGCTGTTGCCATTGCCAATATTGTGACGATAAGATGCGCTACTGCTTAAATTATAGTTTTTGCCTTTGTAAGAAGCGTTTCCGTTGGCGTTGGTATTACCTTGCAAACCTACGTTTACACCAACATTGCCATTAAAACCAACTTTGAAGCCTTTTTTCATTACAATGTTTAAAATACCTTCGCCATCGCCAGAGTATTTCGATGGCGGATTTGTCATTACTTCAATTTTATCAATCGCATCGGAAGGTAGGACGTTTAGCAAATCAGCAATGTTCGATGTCATGTATTCAGAAGGCTTACCATCAATAAAAACACGGGTACTTCTTTTACCAGCAATGCTTGCTTTACCATCAATATCAACCGTAACCATGGGTACGTTCTTAAGCACATCTGTAGCAGTGCTACCTTCGGCTAAAACAGACGAGCCAACATTGTAGGTAATCATATCTGCCCCAAACTCTACAACAGGTTTTTGGGCGGTAATAACTACTTCATTAAGGTTGCTTTGCTCGTTAGCTAATTTTAAATTCCCTAAATTTTTGTCGAATTCTTTTGGCGTTATCGTAACTTCATCAACAAATAATGTGGTAAAACCGATATAACTAATTTTTACTTTGTAAATACCAGATTTTAGATTGATGAATTTAAAAGCACCAAATTCATCTGTTTGTATGGTTTGTAAGGGTTGTTCTGCAGTTGCCTCAAAAATAGAAACAACTGCAAATGGGATGGATAATCCCCCAACTTCTTCAACAACTTTACCTCTAATTACCCCTTTTTCTGCCGCATAAACATTTATTGCTGTGAGTAAAAACAGCAGGAGCGAAAAAAGAAATTGGAGCGGCGTTTTCAATTGGTAATTAGAAAATATTAGAAGTTTTCTTCATCAGGTCTGTTGTTTTGTTCTTCTGGTTTTTTACCTTTTTTAGGCATAAAATCAGTTTTACCAAAACGGTACGAGAAGGTTAAGTTAGCTTGTGTACCGCCCCATAATCTACTAAAATCTTGTATAGATGTTGTTCCGATTGTTTCCATTTGCCATCTTCTACTTGCAAAAATATCTCTTACATTTAAGCTTAAACTTGCTTTTTTGTTGATGTCGTATTTTGCACCACCATCAAGCCCATACATCGCTCTGCGAATACCTTGTGCCATTACTTCTCTTGCTCTATAATCTCCTCGTATTTGTAAAGTTATCCCGTAAGGTAAAGTAAAATTATTGGTTAAGTTGGCGTTGTAACTAAAGCCAGAATTTTCTAAAATACCGAATGCAGGTACGCCTTGTATTTTGCTTTGGTACAAATTCACGTTTGCTGTAAAATTCCAGTTTTTAAACAGATCGAATTTACCAATTAACTCTAAACCGCTTGCAATGTTACGGGTTAAGTTTTGTGGGGTAGTAATTGTAATACCATTTTGATCTGGCTCTGTTCTAATTCTTTGTATTACATCGTTTGTTTGACGTAAATATGCAGAAGAAATTAATGACATTTTATCCCAAAATTTGCTGTAACTCAATTCAAATGCATGCACATCTTCTGGTTGCAAATTTGGGTTACCTTGGCGGTAGTTAAACGGATCAGAAACATCTAAAAATGGATTGGTATCCCAACCACGTGGTCTGTTAACTCTTCGGCTATAACTTACCTGAACTTGTTGTTCGCCCTCAAACTTTTGAGTTAAGAAAACACTCGGATAAATTCTGGTGTAAGCTACTTTACCAGGTGTAAAATTAATATTCGAGTTAATATCATAAGCACCTAGTTGAGTTTCTAACAAAGCATCTTCGGCTCTTAAACCAATTTGATAACCAAAATTTTTGATCTGATTTTGATAATTTGCATATACTGCATGAACTTGATCTTTGTTGTTAAAATCGTTGCTCAATGCATAGTTGAAATTAAAGCTTCCATCAACTGGGCTTAACTGATCTGCAAAAGTAAAACTTTCTGAAATACGAACCTGACTACGATAGCCTGCTTCTATTTTTCCGAACTCGCCTAAAGGTTTGGTGTAATCAACTTGTGCAGTATAGTTTTTGTTATAGCTATCGCGATCTGTACGTTGTATGTCGAGATCATTAATTGCATTGCCATTACTGTTGTAGAAGTTGGTGTTGTAAATCTGGTAGTTATCGTTGTTACCTTCAGAAAAACTAAAATTCGCTGTTAGCTCTTCTCTTGGATTTTTAAATTTCTGATAAAAATCTAAATTCAAATCGTAACTATTGTTTTTTTGCGTTTCGTCGTTTGTTCTGTTGCTCAAAGAGAGCGGGTTTAAATTTATCCCTAACTGATTGATATTTAACAGTTCACTTTCCTCGCCTGTTCTATTATTAAAACCGGCAGCAAAGCTGATTGTAGTTTTTTCTGCCAAGTAATAATCTAAACCAGCTTTTACATTATGGCCAATATTTAAATCTCTCGAGTCGTTGTTTTGGTTAGTAAAAGCCAATCCGCCAGCAACTGGAGAAAGATAAGTAATGTTGTTAAAACCATTGCCAATTCTGTAGCCATGGCGATAACTGTAATTACCAAAAAGGTTTACCTTACTATTTTGAAAACTTAAGTTAGTACTTGCATTATAGTTCTCTCTATTTCCGCCAGTTAAAGCCAAAGAGCCATTAAAACCTAGTTTTTTATTTTTCTTTAAAACAATGTTGATGATACCTGATTGCCCTTCAGCATCATATTTTGCCGATGGATTTGTAATTAGCTCTACACTTTCTATGGAACTTGCTGGTATAGATTGCAAAATTTGCGCAACATTACCTCCAGCAATTAAAGATGGTTTACCATCAATTAAAACCCTAACGCCAGAAGAACCACGTAAGCTCACATTACCTTCAATATCAGTTTGTACCGATGGTACGTTTTGCAATAAATCTGTTGCCGATCCGCCTTCGCTCACTAAACTTTGATCAACAGAAAAAATCTTTTTATCGATGCCTAATTGCATTGTTGCTTTTGGCGCCGTAATGGTAACTTCATTTAAAATGTTCCCTTTGGCTTGTCTCATTTTAATATCGCCAAAATTTACCGTTTTAACTGTATTGGAGATAGATACTGAGTCTCTAACCATAGTTTGAAAGCCTACGTAACTTGCTTTAAAGGTGTAAACTCCATTAGGAATGTTAGTTATGGTAAAAGCGCCATTAACATCGGTTTGAATGATTTTAATATTGGCTTTAGTTTTTCTATCTAATAATAAGGCAGAGGCAAAAGGTATAGTTTCGTTAGTTTGTGCATCAAGAATTCTGCCGCTAATTTTACCTTCTCCGGTTGTTTGGGCAGAAATTTTTACGGTTATAATACAGAATGTTAGTGTAAAAAGTAGAACTTTGTTAATAATGTGTCTCATCTAAAATCTTTGGGTTTCGTATTTGTATGTTAAAAGGACAAAGGTCGACCTTAAAGGTTTAAAAAAAGAGGCGTAACTATTTTATTACAGCCATTTTATGTTTAACTACAGTAATATTTTTGATAGCGGAATGAATTATTCATCGTACCGCGAATTGGTTCATTCTCTCCTTTTAGCAGGTAAAACTACAGGAGAAGACTCATCGGAAGCGATGTTGCATTATACCAAAATGAACCAACAGCGAATGAACAGGGTAGAGAAAACTACCGTGTTAACGCCAGCAATTTTATCGGCTATTACTAGTATCAAACAATCTTATAAATTTTTGGTTATTACCGAAGGATGGTGCGGAGATGCGGCTCAAATTGTGCCAATTATTAATCAAATAGTTTTGGCTGCGCCAGAAAAATTGAGTTTGAAATTGGTTTTAAGAGATCAGAATTTGCCATTAATCAATGCACATTTAACCAACGGAGGCAGAGCAATTCCAGTACTTTTAATTTTAGATGAAAATGATGAGCTTGTTTTGCCAAAATGGGGTCCGCGACCGGCAATATTACAAACTTTACTAGCCGATTGGAAACAAGAAACAAGCGATATGATGGTTTTAGCAGAGCGATTGCATGGTTGGTATGCTAAAGATAAAACGCAGGCCACGCAAGCAGAGTTAGTGGAGGTGTTGAGGAAATTGGATTAAATCTAAAAACACCAACAATACGTATAAAATTTATATATTTGTACGTACAAATTTTAAATGATTATGGATTCAAAACTCACATTAAAGCTGGACGAAAGTATAATTGAACGAGCAAAAAAATATGCCTCTAATAAAAACTTGAGTTTATCACGTTTAATTGAGAATTATCTTGATTCGTTAACTCGTGAACAGGATGATGAATTTGAAATTTCGCCTTTTGTAAAAAGTATTTCATCTGGGAAGAGTATCCCTACAGGTATTGATTTGAAAGATTTGAGACAAGAATACATCAACGATTTAGATAAAAAATATCAATAAATGCAAAAGTTATTTTTAGATGTTAATATTGTAGTTGATTTTTTGGGCGAAAGAGAGCATTTCTATAAATCAGCTGCAAAAATCTTGACTTTAGCAGACAGAAAAAAAATTAAAATCTTCACTTCACCTACTTCCATTTCTACTACTTATTATCTACTCACTAAATACGAAAATGCAAAAATTGCATTAGAAAAAATTAGAAGGTTCAAATTGCTATGTTCAATTGCTGTTATGGATGATGAAGTTATAGAAAAGGCAATCAATTCTGATTTTAAAGATTTTGAGGATGCAATGCAATATTATAGTGCAATTGCCTCAAATTGCGATTTGATCATCACTCGAAATGAAAAGGATTTTAAAAATGCTTTAATTCCTGTAATGAATGCAGAAAGTTACATGCAAACAATAAAGAAGCATTAGTGTAGACAAAAAAATGCTTTCTTTTACCAACACCTGCAGGCAAGCTGTTCAGACTGACTTTAAATGAAAATTGGGTAGGTAAATTTCTAATCAACCGAAACGGTTAAACCCTCTTGTTGTAAAATTTTGCGGTAAACTTCCATCTCGGTAAATGAGCCTTCTAAAACAGCACATTTGCCTTTGTTGTGCACCTCCCAAGCAATTTTTTCGGCTTGCGTTTCGCTGTAATCGAGGTATTTCATCATACACCAAATTACATGCTCAAAAGTATTTACATCATCGTTCCATAAAATTAAACGATGTACGGTTTTTAAAGAAGTTAAAATCTCTTCGAGTGTAAATGTTTCTTCCTTGGTTTCGGTAGCCGCCATGTTGCAAAAATAAGCAAATAGATTTGAGATTTGAGACAATAGATTTGAGATTATTATTCATTTATCTCATATCACATATCTCATCTCTCATGTCTAAGCAAATTCGTTACCTTTGTAAACCAAATCAAAACCAAATGCAAAGTTCAAAAATCGCCGGTATCGGTTATTACGTTCCTAAAAATGTGTATACCAATGATGATTTATCTCGTTTTATGGAAACCAATGATGAATGGATCCAAGAACGCACAGGTATAAAAGAACGTCGCTTTGCGGATAGATTAGGCGAAACCACCACAACAATGGGAGTTGAAGCAGCTAAAATTGCTATAGAAAGAGCTGGTATAACTGCTCAAGATGTCGATTTTATCATTTTTGCAACGCTTAGTCCAGATTATTATTTTCCAGGTTGTGGTGTATTGCTGCAACGCGAAATGAAAATGAAAGAGATTGGAGCTTTGGATGTACGTAACCAATGTTCGGGTTTTTTATATGCTTTGTCTATTGCCGATCAATTCATTAAAACTGGTATGTATAAAAATATACTTGTTGTTGGTAGCGAGAAACACTCTTTTGCGATGGATTTTGAAACAAGAAGCAGAAATGTTTCGGTAATATTTGGCGATGGGGCAGGAGCGGTTGTTTTGCAACCAACACAAAAAGAAGGACAAGGGATTTTAAGTACGCATTTACATAGCGATGGCGCTGATGCCGAGATTTTAGCCATGTTTTATCCTGGAGCGGCAGCAAATAAGTGGTTGCCAGAAAAACCCGGTTACCCTGAACAAGAGCTAGGTGGTTTGTTTATGACCACAGAACAATTAGAAAGTGGTGCAGTTTTACCTTATATGGATGGACCCGCTGTATTTAAAAAAGCTGTGGTTAAATTTCCTGAGGTAATTAAAGAAGCCTTAGCTGCTAATAATTTAACACCTCAAGATATTGATATGTTGGTGCCGCATCAAGCAAATTTACGCATTAGCCAGTATGTGCAGCAATTGCTAGGTTTAAAAGATGAACAGGTGTTTAACAACATTCAAAAATACGGCAATACAACGGCAGCTTCTGTGCCGATAGCTTTATGCGAAGCTTGGGAAGCCGGTAAAATAAAAGAAGGCGATTTGGTTTGTTTGGCGGCTTTTGGCTCAGGTTTTACTTGGGCAAGTGCTTTGATTAGGTGGTAACCCCCTAACCCCCTGAAGGGGGTATGGAATTAATTTAAGATATATATGAGTAATAATGAAAGCCCCTTTAGGGGTTGGGGTTTTAAACTAGGAGATTTTGTTCGTTTTGTAGACGAAAAGAGAGAAGGATATGTTACACGGATAATTGATGCGCAAACGTTGGGTGTTACAGATACTGATGGATTTGAAATTCCGGTGGCAATAAGCAACCTAACCCATGTGCACGGTCACCAATCTACACCACATACGCAAGGCGATAAACAAGCTCCAATTGTTATTGATGAAGAGTTTAAGGAAATCGGTATTTTTCTCGCAGTTGCGGAAGATTCTAAAGCAAGTGCCGTTGCTCATTTTACATTGATTAATAATACTTCTTATCAGCTTTTGCTGAGTTTAAAAACCGATAAAAAAGGAATTTACAAAGGCGAATTTGCAAGTGCTATACAGCCTAAAACAAGTACGCAATTGTATAGTGCCAACTTGGGCGATTTAGAGGTTTGGCCTGAATTTACCTTTCAGATTTTGTATTTCACAACAGCAAATATCAAACCTGTTGCCCCTTTAAATTTGACCAGAAAATTTAAAGCGAAAGACTTTAGTGGTGCAAAAAAACAAGTGCCAGAAATTAATAAATACGCATGGTTGATCCAATTAGATGAGCCTGTTAAATTAATTGATGCGCAGAAATTGAAGGAAAGTTTTTTTAAAGCTCCATCAGAAAAGCCAAAGGTTGCACAACCAAAAACCGAGATTGATTTGCATATTGAAAAATTAAGAGACGATCATCAGTTTTTAAATCAATCCGAAATAATCGACATTCAGTTAAATTATTTTCAGCAAATGCTGGATGCAGCCATTGTTCATCAAATGCCATCAATTGTTTTTATACATGGTGTTGGCAATGGCACTTTAAGGCATCATATTCATAAAACAATAAGTAAACATCCGCAAGTGCGTACTTTTTTAGATGCAAGAAAAGAGAAATTTGGCTTTGGGGCTACAGAAGTGGTTTTTAAGGTGTAATTGTTGCCATAAAGCAATTATAGGTTAATTCTATCTGCTGGTGTCTCACCATAACTGTTCGGAACAAATTTTCAATGATTATTTATCACATAGAGATTTAGAAAAATTTATAAAAACACGGACTACGAGTGCAATTAAGATTTATTAGAGGTTATTTTTAGACCTCAGAGAGGTCTTATCTCTATAGCTAATGTGCAATTATGGTGTGCGACCCCAGCTGGGGTCGAATGAATGCCTTGCATTTGCTATACAGATATTATCCCGCTGGGATAATTTAACCCTCCGTTTAATTTTCTAACCATGAATAGACATTGAAAACATAGGCTAGCGTATTTTTTTCCTATATTGACTATGTGCCTATGTGTTTAATTTTTAATCTTCCGAACACTAATGGTGAGACACCAGCCGAAATCTTAAATTTTATGAAAAAAAATTAACTTCCTTTTGCAGATCTAGTCATTTGCTCCAACATATCCCACATTTCTGAAGGAATTGCTTCTAAACCGTTCATTTGCCCGGCTCCTTGCAACCATTCGCCGCCATCTATTGTAATTACTTCGCCATTGATATAGCTAGAAAAATCGCTAATTAAAAATGCAGCTAAATTGGCAAGTTCTTGATTATCACCAACACGCTTTAATGGCACACGATTTTTAAAATCGAATTTTTCTGCCAAATCTCCTGGTAAAAGTCTATCCCAAGCACCTTTTGTTGGGAAAGGACCAGGTGCAATTGCATTGGTACGGATACCATATTTGCCCCATTCTACAGCTAAAGATCTGGTCATTGCCAAAACACCACCTTTTGCACATGCCGATGGAACTACGTATGCCGAACCGGTAAAAGCATAAGTTGTTACGATATTTAAAACTGTTGCAGGTTGTTTTGATGCAATCCAATGTTTGCCAAAAGCAAGTGTGCAATTTACTGTTCCTTTTAATACAATATCAATAATACTCGAAAAAGCATTGGCCGATAAACGTTCTGTTGGGGAAATAAAATTTCCAGCGGCGTTGTTTAATAATCCATCAACTTTGCCAAATTTTTCGATAGTTTTTGCCAAAACATTTTCTACTTGTTCGTAATCTCTAACATCACATTGTACCGCTAAAACTTGTCCGCCAGTTTCGGTGGCCATTTCATCTGCTGTTTTTTGCAATACTTCTAGCTTGCGACTAGTTATCACCAAATTAGCCCCGAGTTTTAAAAAGTAAGTTCCCATGGCTTTGCCTAGTCCGGTGCCACCGCCAGTTACAACTATTGTTTTGCCTTTTAAAGCATCGTCTTTTAACATTGGTTGATTGTACATATTTTTTGGTATTGAGTATTGCGATTAGCGAATTGCGTTTTGAGAACTGAAAATTGTTTACTGAAAACCGTCTAGGCTTTTTTCTGTAAACTATCTATGATGTTTTTTAAAATTGCTCTTGTGCTTGGCGACCACCATTGTTTCAGCATAATTTCTAAGTCGGCAGACTGATCTGAGCTTGTTATGGCAATTAAATCTTTACGAATGTTTAGTTTACTTTGCGACCAAGTATTTCTTTCGTAAGCCATATATTTTCTAGCTTTTCTTTCGGCTGCGGTTAATATACTTTCTGGTTTTACCACTTCATCTACTAAACCAATTGCTAAAGCTTCTTCTGGCTGAAAAAGTTTTCCTTCTAATAAACTTCGTGTTGCATCAGCTTTGCCTAGCCAAAATGAATATAATTCGAAAATGCTATTTGGTACAATTATACCAACAGGAACCTCATTTAAACCGATGATATATTTTCCTTCAGCCATTACACGAGCATCGCAAGCTAAGGCAATAACGCAACCACCTGCAGGGCTGTGCCCGTTAATTGCTGCAATTAATGGCTTTTTGAATGCAGTGATTGTGGCCGTAAAGTTTAGAAATAAGTGCCAAAAATCTTTTGCTTCTTGTTCATTGTAATTGTAAAGTTCCATTAAGTCTAAGCCTGCAGAAAAAAAGTGGTCTTTCCCAGTGATGATTGCTCCACCGATATTTTCATCAGCAGAAATATTGCTCAACATATCTGTTAACTCTACAACCATTTCGCGGTTTAAGGAGTTAGATTTTGGTCTATTGAGTGAGATTATTGCTAATTTATCTTTTATGGTTACTGCTATTGTGTTCATAAATGTCAATATACTTAATTTCTTTAAATAATTTTTCTATACTAGTCTACAGTGTATGTAAATACATTCCTTCCAATATTTCCCATTCCATCAATTCCCTCTATAACAATTCTGTACTTGCCAGCTTGGTCGGTATTAAAATAACTGATATTTTTTGTGCCATCAGGCTTTGAAGAAAGGTGAGGATTCCAATAAACCGTGGTTCTTAAATCTGGTTTTGGATCTGGTGTCTCGGTATATTTAGGTGAATAAAATTGTCTTATTGCTGAAAAACCTTTTGGCGTGTAATTTACAATGCCAGGAGAATACCTATTATAATAACTATCTACTTCTAAGCCTGCGCCTCTTTTTGTTGTAATTACGAGTACACCACTTCCTCCATTAACACCGTATATCGACGTATAGCCAATCGTTCTTAATACTTCAACGGTTTCAATGTCCCTTACACTAAGATTGTCTGTCTGAAAATCACTGCCCATCATCATTCCATCTAAAATAACTGTCATAGCAGATGTGCCAGCAAAGCTTCCGCTTCTAGTCGAATAAATCAAACCATTTCGAACGATTACACCAGCAAGCCTACCTTGAATGTACTGAGATAAGGATGTGGCAGTTTCCAGTTCTTTTGCGCTAATAATTTTATCTGCATTACCTGGGCCATTAAGGTTAGTCGAATTTGTAAATATTGGTTTTTTAACTTCAATTATTTTTACTTCTTTGAGTTGTATAGTTTTATTTAAAAATCCACGTTTTACTTGCTCATTAAAATATTGATCTGTTTGGTTTAAATAAGACATTAAAACTGTATTTACATTTACTTCGATATCCCCTGTGTTTTTATTGAGTGTAACAATCTGATTTCTTACAGTATCTAGATCTATTTTTAAATTTGGATTGTTTTTATCGGTACGGGCTTGAACGATGAATTTTGTACTATCTCCAAACTCAAAATTATCAAATACAAAACGACCAGCTTCATTACTTGGTGTATCAATAGCAAAAACACCTGCAGTTGATGAAAGTAGTGTAACCTTGCCGTTTGCTACAGGCTTTCCTCCTTTTGAAATGGTGCCGCTTATCTGAATTTTTGTCTCAGGCTTATATGACCACGACAAAGGATTCAATAGAGTAGACCAATTGATTTTTCTCCAGCCTTGGGTTAGTAAAAGATTATCCAACTGTGTTCGAGTAGTGCTATTCTGATTTATGAAATAATGATTAGGTTTTTCTACATAGCCAACTAAATCTGATGTAAGGAGTAATCTTGTGAAAATATTACTTTCATTCTCTAAATCTGGAGTTGTAATAGTTTCATTAGTAACTGCAATTGAAAAACTGCCTTGTACGGCGGTATTATTTAGTGAGGTGAGAATGTTAAAATCGACATTTTCTCTTGGCTTAAAGGATGGTTTTAAGTTGTCTGCAGTAATTTTAATTTTATCAATGCTGTTATTTATAAATGCTAATCTTTCACATACTGGCTGGTTGGCTGATGAGAAAAGCGTAAATTGAACAATGCCGGAAGGAAGTTCATTTATGGGTAAAGTAAGTGTTGCTAGTTGCTTAGCCGAAGGTATTTTTGTTGAAAAATATACATTTCCATTGCGTTGAGCTATCAAACTTAAGTCGCCTTTATTTACTAAATCTTCTGTTAAGAGAACTTTAATATTAATCTTAGCGCTATCGATGTTATTAACACTCAATACATAGCCACTAGTTTCTATTTTCGGTAATAATATTGTTTTCTTAGTTCCGTCTCCCATCTTAACAATTGCACTGTAAGTTTTTCCTAACAAAGGATTTAAAATGAACGCACCCATACCCAAGTATTCTGTCTCGAATTTGAGCACTTCATTGTTATCATTGTCAATTATTTTACCACTAACATTTTCACCTAAACCGTTACTATTTACGGCTTTTACAGCTACCTTACTAGGTAGGCCAGCCACTAAACTTCCCCCTTCTGGAAAGAACTGAACATGAACAGCTGTTGAAGTAGTTTTTATTGGAATGATTTTTTCCACTTTTTTCCCATTAGGTAAAGTAAGTGCAACTGTTATAGAACCTGTTTTTTGTCCTTCCAAATCTTTATTATTGTAGTTAATATTTATAGTGCCATCTGTATGGGTTGATGTTTTACCTTTAGTTATCTCTTTTCCGTTTAGTTTCACATCATAAACAACTCCAATATTAGCATAAGGATTATCCTTCTTGTCTAAAAACCTTATAGTACTGGTTACATTTTCAGTATTATCTTTTAGAATTATCTTGCTTGTAGTTATGGTAAATACTTCATTTGCCCAAGAATTTCCAATTTTAATTGTTTTGTCAAAGAAAAACTCTGGCCCAGCATTTCGCATCCATTGTGTATATGCTCTAATTCTATAATTGCCTTCACTTAGAGAATCTGTCAATTTGAAATCTCCCCAAGTAACACCGCTTTGCATAGGTAATTTTAGTTGCCTTTCAATTTTATTCTTCCCATTTATCAGCTCAACATAAACTATATTACTAATGGTAGTTGGCGCAGAATTTTTTGTATCGACAACATAAACTTTGAACCAAATGTCATCACCTATGGCATAATAGGGTTTATCTAAATGTAGGTGTATTTTTTCTTGGGGATATTTCTTTGTGAAGTCTTCAAGTTTTTTAAGGAGTAAAGCTATCGGGTCATCATTTTTTACAAAGGCTGAAACCCCTAATGTGAATAGGATACTTATTAAGAGTAGCGGTAATTTAAATTTCATAATTAATTAATTTTATACATAAATACTTTTCTAGCTAAATTTCCATCAGCATCAATACCCTCAATAACCATTCTATAATTTCCCGATTGATCTGTATTGTAAAAACTAAAATTCGCTTTGCCATTGGTATCTGTTACAATTTGTGGATTCCAATAAACAGTTGTTCTTAAATCTGTTTTATTCTCTGAAGTATTGTCATATTTTGGAGAGTAGAATTGTCTAGGTACATCATATCCTTTCGGACTAAGAATTGCTAATCCAGGAGAATTAATGTCGGATATTTTACGGCCAGAGCCTCGTTTTAAAGAAATAACCAATAGCCCATTTTTACCACTGCTACCGTAGGCTGTTGTATAACCAGGACTTAATAAAACCTCAATACTTTCAACCTCATTTACTTGAATTTCTTCTAATGAAAAATCTTGTAGCAGCATTCCATCTAATACAATGGCCATTTTTGGAACTTCTGAAGGTTTTCCTGGGTCATCTGGATCTGGAGTTGGTGAAGACCCAATTCTAGTATTCCATGCAAAACCACCACTGTCGGCAACACCCATAATTCTGCCTTGCGCTATGTATTGCGATAAAGAATAAGCATTTTCTAAATCTTTGGCTGTAATGATTTTATCGGCTCTACCTCTTCCATTATAATTTGCAGAATAAGCAGCGGCACTATCTTCTTTTTTCTTTACGTTTTGTGTGATGGTAACTGTTTTTAAAATGTTGGTACGGGTTAAAAAGCCACTTTTTAACTGTTCTTCGAAAAATCTATCGCTTTCTTGTAGGTATTTATTTAATTTGGTATTTACATTTACCTCAATATCTCCCGTGTTTTTATTTACGGTTACAGTTTGCTCTGGAACGATGTCAATCTTAACCCTTACATTCTTTTTGTCTTCTTTAGTACTTGCTTGTACCACAAACTTTAGGCTATCTCCAAAGCTCATTTCATCAAAAATAAAACGACCATTTACATCAGTTTCTGTGGTAGTAACAAAATTGCCTTTGGTTGATGAGATTAAAGCTATTTTGCCATTTGCAATTGGTTTGTTGCTATTTGTAGTTACAGTGCCACTAATTTTTAAGCTTTTTTCTGCCGGATATTTTACCTCAAAGCTAGGTTCTGAAACCATATCCTTCCAATTGATTTTTCTCCATCCCTGTGTAAGCAAGAGATTATCTAGCTCAATTCGAGTTTGAACGTCATCTTTTAGAAAATAATGATTTGGTTTTTCTACATAGCCAATCAAATCTGAGGTTAGTAGTAAGCCTGTTAATATATTGCTTTCGCTTGCTGCATCAGGTGTTACTATATCAGCATTGGTTACTGCAACAGAAAAGCTGCCTTGTACAGTTTTTGAATTATTGTTTGCTGATAAGGTTAAATTTACATTACCTTTTTTGCTGTAGGTTGGGTTTAAGTTCTGAATTCCTACATCTATTTTATCAGACTTGTTATTGATGAATGCCAACCGCTCTGCAACCGGTGTGCTTTGTGCGTTAAATAATGTGATTTGAACTAAACCAGAAGAGATTTCATTTTTGTTTAATACAACATTTGTAATTTGTTTTGTGCTAGGTAGTTTGGTAAGCGAAAAAACGTTCCCATTTCTTTGTGCTATTAGACTCAATTCACCTTGATTTAGCCTATCTACACTTAACATTACACGGATATAGATTTTGGCAGTGTCTGTATTATTTACACTTAATACATAGCCACTTTTTTCGGGTTTTGGCAAATCAAATATTCTACTTGTACCATCAGCAAATTTAACATTGGCTTTGTAAGTTTTACCTTCCATTGGAGTTAATGCAAATGAGCCCATCCCCAAATGGGTTGTTTCGAAGCTTAAAATTTCTATGCCATCATTATCTGTTATTGTACCAGAAATGTTTTCTCCTAATCCATTTCTATTTACAGCTTTAATTGCAAGTTTGCTAGGCAAGTTCTCTATCAAATTCCCACTTTCGGCAAAAAATTGTACATCAGTTTGCGAAGTAAATAATTTTATTGGAATTGTTTTTACAGCTGTGGTTTTATCGGCTAGTACTATTTCTGTTATAATTTTGCCTCCCTGTGCATTATTTGGAGTTGTGATTTTAATTTCTCCATTATTGTCTGTGGTAGTTTTTCCTTTTATAAATTTTTGATCAGTAAGCTCAATTGTATAACTTACCGGTCGGTTGATTAAAGGAGTTTTAGATTTACTGCTAAATTTGATGCTATGCGTTTGGTTTTGGTCATTGAGCTGAACACTAACTTCTGTATTTACTTGATTTGCCCACGAGCTACCCACTTTAATTACCTTATCGAAAAAGAACTCTGCACCTGCATTGCGCATCCATTGTGTATAAGCTCTTATTCTATAATTGCCATCATTTAAGTTGTCGGTAAGTTTAAAATCGCCCCATGCAATTCCGCTTTTCATAGGTATTTTTAATTGCTTAATAAGTGTATCTCTTTCATTAATCAATTCAATGTAGATAATGTTGCTAATCTGTGTTGGTGTTCCAGTTTTCGTATTAATTACATAAGCGTTAAACCAAATGTCATCGCCTATGGCATAATAGGGTTTATCTAAATGTAGGTGTATTTTTTCTTGGGGATATTTCTTAGTAAACTCCTCCAACTTTTTTAATAATTCTGTAATAGGATCATCCTTTGCAAAAGCCGAAAAAACAAATACTATAAGTAAACCGAGAAAGAGCGTTAATTTATTTTTCATATTAGTTAACTTGATACGTAAATACATTCCTTCCAATATTGCCCATTCCATCAATTCCTTCGATCACTATTCTGTATTTGCCAGCTTGGTCGGTATTAAAATAATTTAAAATGGCTTTACCTGTTGAGTCTGAAACAAGGTGAGGATTCCAGTAAACCGTAGTTCTTAAATCTGGCCTATCATCTGGGGTTGCGCTATATTTTGGCGAATAAAATTGCCTTACAGCATGATATCCCTTTGGAGAATAAGTTACGATACCTGGAGAATACCTGGCATAATTATTTTCGGTACCTGCACCCCTTTTTGTAGTGATAACGATAACTCCATTTGCGCCTTGGCTACCATATATTGCGGTGTTTCCTATGTTTTTTAATACCTCTACACTTTCAATATCATTTACATTAATATCATCTAAACCAAAATCTTCACCCATGTTCATTCCGTCTAAAACTATAGCCATTGGTCTTGCGCCACCTAAACCCATACTCCTCATCATCACCGCTTTGCCGTTCACAATGTTAACTCCTGCAACTCTACCAGATAAAAATTGAGAAAGAGAAAAGGCAATTTCTAGATCTTTCGCAGTAATTACCTGATCGGCTCTGCCAGCTCCATTTAAGTTTGCCGAATTTGGTGCAGGATTTTTCTTTTCAACAATCTTAACTTCTTTAAGCATAATCGTTCTGCTCAAAAACCCTCTTCTCATTTGCTCATCAAAATATTTATCACTCTGATTTAGGTAAGGCATTAAAGTAGTGTTTACATTAATCTCAATATCACCAGTGTTTTTGTTAGTGGTTATGATTTGATTTGAAGGCATATCTAAATCTATCTGCACATTTTTATTCTCTTTATCTGTTCTGGCTTGCACAATAAATCTAGTGCTATCACCAAAAGCAATTTCATCAAAATTAAAACGACCCTCAGCATCGCTTAGGGTATCTGTTGCAAAAAAACCACCAGATGATGAGAATAAAGAAACTTTACCTTTAGCTACAGGTTTACCGCCTTTTGTAATACGACCACTTATTTTCATGCTTTTTTCTGCTTGAAACAGGATTGGAGGATTTTGATTGTTAATGATATTTTTCCAATTGATTTTTCTCCACCCTTGGGTAAGTAATAAGTTGTCTAATTCTTTTCTGGTTTTTTCATCATCATTTAAGAAATAATGATTCGGTTTCTCAACATAGCCAACTAAATCTGAAGTTAGCAGTAAACTAGTTAAAATATTACTTTCATTTTCTAAATCTGGCGTAACAATATCTGCATTAGTTATTGCGATAGAAAAACTGCCTTGTGTGGGTTTGTTACCAGCCAAAGCCTTAATGTTAAAGTTTACGTTTTCTTTTTTGGTATACGATGTTTTTAAATTTTCGGGTTCGATATTAATTTTATCAACCGTGTTATTTACAAATGTTATACGTTCACAAACCGGTTGGTTGGTTGGGGAGAATAAAGTAATTTGCGTAATGCCAGAAGGGAAATCACTTTTGGGTAACGATAAAGAAGCTAATTGTTTTACAGTGGGTATTTTGGCCGAAAAGTATACCATGCCATTATGGGTTGCTACTAAGTTTAAATCTCCTTTATTCATCAAATCTTCGGTAAGCATAACTTTAATGGCCATTTTAGCGGTATCTGTATTATTGATACTTAAAACATAGCCACTTGATTCTGCCTTTGGTAATGAGATGGTTTGTTCAGTACCATCTTTCGTTTTTACTACTGCTCTGTAGGTTTTACCAGCAATTGGGTTTAAAATCATCGAACCCATTCCCAGGTATTTAGTTTCAAAATTCAAGATCTCGGTATTGTCGTTATCTAAAACTTTACCGCTTACATTTTCACCTAACCCATTACTGTTTATCGCTTTTATGGCTACTTTAATTGGTAGTCCGTCAACTAAGTTTCCACCTTCCGGGAAAAATTGAACGTCTATAGCATTAGAAGTACTTTTGATAGGAACTATTTTAACTACTTTTTGCTGATCGGGCATAGTAAGTGTTGCTGTAATGTTGCCAGATTTATAAATAGTTGGTTGGTTATTGGTGTAATTTATTACCACCTCACCATTATTATTGGTCACAGCTTTTCCTTTAGCTACATTTCTGTTGCTCAACTGAACTTCATAACTCACTTCTCTATCAATGTAAGGCTTGCCCGCTTTATCTAAAAATTTAATGGTGCTGGTAACTTTTTCTCCTTTATCATCGGTACTAAGCTGATTGGTTGTAGTAATAAATACCTTGTTAGCCCATGAGTTACCAATTTTGATGGTTTTATCAAAGAAAAATTCAGGGCCAGCATTACGCATCCACTGTGTGTAAGCTCTTATTCTGTAATTGCCTTCGCTTAATGAATCGGTTAATTTAAAATCGCCCCAAGTAATGCCACTTTGCAATTGCAGTTTAATCTGCTTTTTAATTGAATCTCTTTCGTTTACCAATTCAACATAAAGAATATTGCTAATGGTAGATGGAGCCGCAGTTCTGCTATCTAAAATGTAAGCTTTAAACCAAATGTCATCGCCTATGGCATAATAAGGTTTATCTAAGTGTAAGTATACTTTCTCTTGAGGATATTTTTTTGTAAACTCTTCTAGCTTTTTTAACAGTGCTGTAAAGGGATCATCATCACTGATAAAGGCTGAAAAACTAATTATGATTAATAATGCGACAGATAAAACAAGAAGGAACCTTTTCATAGATCTTAAAAATAATAAAGCCTTAAGTTACAAAAACCTAAGGCTTAAATATAATAAATCAATTAAAAAGTTAGTTGGTTTTAGAATTTATTCTTCCACATCATACTCTCAACAGGCTTTGTGGTTTTATTATTATACTTTGCGTCGTTTTTTGTATTATACATGTTACCAATACTGCCATCAACCACAAAGTAAATTAATTGCCCAATAGGCATGCCAGCGTAAATGCGTACAGGTTGTGCACACGAAATTTCCAATGTCCAAGTATTGCAAAAACCAACATCGCCTTTGCCGGCAGTTGCATGTATATCAATACCCAATCTGCCAGTACTGCTTTTACCTTCTAAAAATGGCACGTGTGCGTGGGTTTCGGTATATTCTAAAGTAACACCAAGGTATAAAGTGCCTGGTTGTAGCACAAAACCATCTTTCGGAATTTCAAAATGTTCAATTTTATTGTGTGCCTTTGCATCTAAAACACGGTCTTTATAGGTTGCTAAGTACTTTCCCAAATGTACATCGTAAGAGTTAGTGCCTAAACATTCGGTATTAAATGGTTCTATAATGATGGTGCCTTTTTCTATTTCTTCGAGGATGTGTTTATCAGAGAGGATCATTTTTAAAGTATTTAGGGCTAAATTATGATTATTTTAAGATACTTTTGTACTGATTTTCGAAATAAGAGATGCCAGTAGTTTTTAATAAAGAAATTGATGATCAATCCGTACTATCAGTATGGAAAATTGAAGAGACTGAAGAACAGCTTTTAGCAGGCCTGCAACTTAAACAACACGAGCTTGATGTAATTCATTCGTTAAGTGCCGGAAAGCGTGCTTTACATTGGTTGGCGACACGAGTTTTACTCAGAACAATGCTCAACACAACAGATTATATCGATTGCCAAATGGATGAGCATGGCAAACCTTATTTGGTAAATTCTGATATGCATATTTCGTTAAGTCACTCTTATGATTATGCTGCCGTGATTATTAGCAAGGGCAAACAAGTTGGGGTAGATATTGAGTTGATAAAGATGAAAATTAAAAGCATTAAGCATAAATTTTTATCGGATGTTGAGTTAGCGCAAAAACAAATCGGCGACAACACAAATGGTTTATATGTTGCTTGGTGTGCAAAAGAGGCGATTTATAAATGGCATGGTAAAAAGGGATTAGAGTTTAAGCAGCACATTCATATTAAACCTTTTAAATTAAAAGACGAAGGTTCGTTGCAAGCTTTGGTAGAATTGCCTAGCGGGATGAAAGAATTGACTGTTAATTATTTTAAAACTAAAGATGGTTACATGTTGGGTTATGTTGTTTCCCCCTAATCCGCGGCGGCAGAGGAATGCCGAAGTTCAAACTTGAAATGTTATCATGAAGACGCTATGAACGAAGAAAATTCAAAGTCCGCTTCAGCGTCTGCTACGATTTTACATCGGAGGGATTTAGAGGTAAAAGTTCCATATTCTATCGTTGGCGTCCTCGCCAACGTAATAGTTAATTTTAATAAGAGAAGATGAACAAAGTTGTTAAATTTATTGATTGGGGTTTAACAGATTATCAGGATGCTTGGGATAGGCAAGAGGAGATTTTTAACCAAACCGTGGCTTTAAAAACTAAAAATCGTACTGAAAATACCCAGCTAGAAACACCAAACTTCCTTATTTTTAACGAACACCAACACGTTTACACTTTAGGTAAAAGTGGCAAGCCAGAAAATTTATTGTTAGATAAGCAGGGTTTAGTAGAAAAGCAGGCTACATATTATAAAATTAACCGAGGCGGAGATATTACTTATCATGGGCCTGGGCAAATTGTGGGCTACCCGATTTTAGATTTAGATAATTTTTTTACCGATATCCATTTATACCTACGCACTTTAGAAGAAGCGGTAATTTTAACCTTGGGCGATTACGGGATTGAGGCTGGAAGATATTCTGGTTTTACTGGAGTGTGGCTAGATGCCGACAACGAGAAAGCCAGAAAAATTTGCGCCATGGGCGTTCGTTGTTCTCGTTGGGTAACTATGCATGGGTTTGCCTTTAATGTAAATGCCAATTTAGACTATTTCAAAAACATTGTTCCTTGTGGGATAGATGATAAAGATGTAACCTCTATGCAAAGAGAATTAGGACATCAATTAGATATGGAAGAAGTGAAAGAAAAACTTAAAAATCATATTGCAGTGCTTTTTAAGATGGAATTAATTTAGTTAATTGCGGTTCCCTATTGATAATTATTTTATCAATTCTATTTCATGAAAAAAATCGCTTTGCTGCTTTTGATATTTCCAATAATATCATTCGCTCAAATAAAAATTACAGGGAAAATTTTAGATGTAAAATCTAAACAGCCAATTCCCTATGTCAATTTGGAAATTTTTTCCTTAAATATTGGTTCGCAAACCAATCAAGATGGAAATTTTGAATTAAATTTACCCAAAGGAAAAGAAACTGACATCATCAAAGTTTCTTGTGTAGGTTATTTGGATAAGAATATTACCAATTTATCATCAGCTAATGGTGCTATTTACGAGCTTATTCCCGTTGTATTTCAATTAAATGAAGTAAATATTATCAAAGCGAATTATGTTGAAAAGGAAATTGGTGTAACGAATAAAAGTGGTCATAAATGGGAATTAATTAATCAAAGAGATCAAAGGCCTGGTTTACAAAAAGCTGTTTATTTAAAGAACATGAACTACGGTTCCGCTTATTTAAAAACGCTTCATTTTTTTATGGGCGATGATATGTTTGATGCTCCGTTTAGAGTAAGAATTTATGATGATAATAATGGTGTTCCGGGTAAAGATTTGCTTAAAAAAAGTATTGAATTTACAGCAAATAAGAAAAAAGCTTGGAATGCATTTAGCATTAGTGAATACCATATTTTGATGCCTGAAAATGGTTTATGGATTGCTGTTGAATGGATTAAAAACGATCGATTTTCTAAAGTTGCTAGTTATAAAATGAAGATGCCAAATGGTTCTTTGGAGAATAAAACTTTTACTTATTACGGACCAGAGATAGTTGCTCATTTTGATACAGATTTCGGCTATACTTATTATAAACACAACGGAACTAGAGGTTGGCTAAAGCAAAGAGGTTCTTCTTCAATTGGTTTAAGCAAAAAAATGAGGCCTGCAAATATAGATTTATTAGTCAAGGCTACTATTCAGGTTAATCAGTAATGCTAGATAGAAATAAAGAGTTGATAAATGCAGTAAAAATATGTTGGATAATTATTTCGACTTTTAGTATTGTAATAATTTTAATTTTCACAATTGTTAATCCAACATTAATTCTTAATTCAACACCTACTTGTACGGCTAGAATAAATGGCGGCTCGTGTATACTTTGCGGTTCAACTCGAGCTTTTATAGCCATCTCTAACTTTGAATTTAGAAATGCTTATGAATTTAATAAAATTAGTTTATTATTGTACATCCTTTTAATAATCAATTCCCTGTTGTTTTTAAAGTATGTTTTTTTTCTAAAATTTAAATATAAAACAACATGAAAACAGCAAGTTTAGTTATTGGTATCTTAGCATTAATAGGTCTATTTGTAGGTATTATTCCATGTTTAGGCTCTTTAAATTGGGTTAATATACCTTTTGCAGTTTTAGGACTAATATTAGGTATTGTTGGCATGAATAAAACTGCCATTGGCCAATCTAAAGGCACTGCGATTACTGGAGTTGTATTATGTGCAATTGCAATCATTATTGGTTTAATTAGGTTAGTATTGGGTGGAGGTATTGTATAAAAAAACTTTTAAAAGGTTTTTTCCGTAACTTATACCATGAAGTTTTTAACGGTACTATTTTCTTTTTGTTTATTATTGGCCTGCAATAAAAAAACAGAACAAGCCATTATCGATATGCCACAAGACGGAACAGCTTTAACTTATTTAGCTTTAGGAGATTCATATACCATTGGCGAGGCCGTGCCTCAACAAGAATCATTTCCTTTTCAATTGGTTACGCAGTTAAAAACAAATAATATTGCGGTAGCTAAACCTAAAGTTATAGCCAAAACCGGGTGGACAACCGATGAGTTACAAACTGCCATTAAAGCAGAAAATATCATACAAAATTATGATATTGTAACGCTTTTAATTGGTGTAAATAATCAGTACAGAGGTTATTCATTAGACACTTATTGTAAAGAATTTAAGGAGCTTTTAAATACAGCCATCAGCTTTGCTGGAAAAAATAAAAAACGTGTTTTTGTGGTTTCAATACCAGATTGGGGCGTAACACCTTTTGGCAAAAATAGTGGAAGAAATATACAAACCATTGCTTCAGAAATTGATGCTTTTAATGCTATTAAAAAAGAGGAAACGTTAGCTGCTGGAGTAAGCTATACCGAAATTACTTTGGCTTCAAAAAATGCGGCTACAGATTTAACATTAGTTGCCAAAGATGGTTTACATCCCTCTGGTAAAATGTATGCAGAATGGGCGGCAAAAGTAGCGGTTGCAGTTAAAGCTTCTTTTTAAACCGCTTTAGCTGTAATTTGGTTATAATCCTTAATTACAGTTTTCAAGAAATCTAATTCATTCATCCCTTCTGGCACTTGAACGCTTAAATGGTTAGCAACTCTTGCAGCCATTTTATAAATTAAATCGTGGTTAAAGGTTTTTTGGTAGGTAGTTAAAACCTCATGTATCAACTCTACATCTCTATCTGTCATCATGCTAACATTGCTAAAAACAGGTTCATAATCTTCTACCACAGGGTGAAAAGCAATGTGTTGAAATTCTGTTCTTGGTACCGTTTTAATCAGCGTTGTGCCCGCAACTATATCTCCAATACGTTGTTTGTTTTCGGTTACAGCCACACAAATTAACGCACCCAGCCATTGGGTTAAAGTAAAATCTACTATTCTAAAAACCCAGCGTATAAAGTATTGCCCTAAAGTAGGTTGTGAGCCATCAAGGCTGATGACTTTAATTTTCATTAATCGCTTGCCAATGCTCTGTCCATTCATAAAAATCTCGCAAAGCAAATCGTAAAAAACAAAGCCAGCAGCATAAATACAAACCATTACCGTAATTACCAATCCGCCGCTATTTAAAATCCCCATTAGGGAAAATAGAATTAGAAAAATAAAAAAGACGGCTAAAAATAAGCCAAAATCTATTAAACGAGCAGAAACACGCTCGCCTAAGCCTGCAACAGGGTAATCTATATCTACATGCTGACTTGTATTTACTTTAACGGTTTCCATTGGTTCAATAATATGATTTTTATTTTTTATTGACTAATTAAAATTTTGTTTTATTTTAACGGAAAATTAAACCCTCACACAACTTTATGAGAGAAGCCTTGTTTGTAAAGCAGAATTCAGATAAGTGGAAAAGCTACGAGACTTTGCAAACGGACAATCCTGATGAGTTAGCTAAAAGATTTATAGATATTACCAACGATTTGGCTTACGCCAAAACTTTCTATCCAAAATCTAGAACTACCGCATATTTAAATGGAATAGCATCACTTTTACATCAAGCTATTTACAAGAATAAAAAAGAAGAAGGTGGTCGTTTTTTGAGGTTTTGGAAATTCGAGTTACCTTTATTGTTCTTCAAATACCGTAGGCAGCTTTTATATTCATTCATTTTTTTCTTTATTTTTTGCAGTATTGGTGCATTATCTGCTAAATACGATGATCGTTTTGTTCGCCTAATTTTAGGCGATGCCTATGTGAATATGACTAATGAGAACATTGCCAAAGGCGATCCATTTGGTGTTTACAAGCAAACCGGAGAATTTCAAATGTTTTTTCAAATTGCAGCTAACAACATTTGGGTTTCGTTAGTAATGATTATTAGTGGGGCGCTTTTTTCTATCGGCCCTGTGTTTTTCCTGCTAAGAAACGGCATTATGGTTGGTGCCTTCGAGTATTATTTTTTTAGCAAAGGTTTAGGCGCTCAATCTATTTTGGTAATTTGGATACACGGAACTTTAGAAATTTTAACCATCGTTGTTGCTGGTGGAGCAGGTTTGGTTTTAGGTCATGGATTATTATTCCCAAAAACTTATAACCGTTTAGTAGCTTTTAAAAACAGCGCAAAAGATGCCACCAAAATAGCTTTGGGTATTGTGCCCATTTTATTATTAGCCGCATTTTTCGAAGGATATATTACACGCCACACAGGCATGCCCATTTGGTTAAGCATTAGCATTTTAGCCAGTTCATTTATTTTTATGGTTTGGTATGTGATACTTTACCCTATGCAATTACACAAACGCACTCAAAATCTTTAACATGAAAGACAAAGTAGAATTTAGAAAGCTACGCGAATTTGGAGAATTAATCGGTGATACATTTTTGTTTATGAAACAGAATTTTAAACCATTAATGAAATCATTTTTTGCCCTAACAGGAATATTTATTGTTGGAGGAATTATCAGTTCGATGTTGGCACAGTTGCAGTTGGTAGGTATTGCTCAAGCTGCTGGAACAATTTACGATGATAGCCCACGGAACATGATCTATAATGTAGGTTTCACTTATTTTCTATCAATGGTTTTTGTGCTGCTAACTTATACTTCGATGTATGTTTCCATTTTAAGTTTCATTGCTTTATATATAGAAAAAGGCAATATTGCACCTACAGTTGATGAGGTTTGGGCTTATTTTAAATACTACTTTTTTAGGATGATGGGAAGTGGAGTTTTACTCGTCATTTTTTTTATGTTGTGTTTCATATTATGTATTGTTCCTGGTATTTATGTTTACCCGGCACTTACGATATTCGCACCGATAATGATTTTAGAAAATGGCAGTTTTACACATTCGTTTGATCGTTCATTTAAACTGCTAAAAGAAAAATGGTGGATTACGGCTGCGGTTATTTTGGTAATTAATCTCATATTCTACGCTTTTAGTACCATGGTACAATTGCCTGCAATTATTATTATGATGGTTGGTGCATTTACCCAAGGCGAAAGAACCATTACCAATGTTTATGCGGTAATTTCATCGATTTCGCAACAAATTTCATATATCTTCATGATCATTCCTATCATTTGTTCATCATTAATTTATTTTAATTTGGTTGAGCGAAAAGAGAACTTAGGCCTTTTTCAAAGGATGGATAGTTTAGGCCAAAGCCCAGAAACAGATCAAACTATACAAGAAGAATATTAAGATGCGTTTACTGTTGCTCTTCTTTTTTCTTGTTGCTGGTGCTTTTTGTGCCAACGCAACTGCTTTGCAGAAAATTAACGCTGCCAAAAAAGAAGTAGTGGTTAAAAAGCCATTGATAGAAAAGTTAGATAGCAGTAAAATATCGGCTCGCAGATTTAGCGAAGAAGCCATTGCTGATTATAGCAAACAAAAGGAGTTTATTTACGATGATGTTGCCCCGAAAACCACTTCTTTGTGGAGTAGGTTTTGGCGATGGATTTGGAGCATGATTTCTGAATTATTAGGAGGTAAGGTATCAGGATCAATTATTAAATATGTATTAATTGCAATTGCAATAGCATTGGTTGTTTATTTAGTAATTAAACTTATAGGTTTAGATTTGAAATTGCTTACTGGTAAATCTAAAGAGGTTGATATCCCTTTTGATGAGAGTTTAGAAAACATTCATGAAATTGATTTTGATGAACAATTGGGCATCGCTCTGCAAAATAAAAATTACAGATTGGTGGTGCGCTTGTTATACTTAAAAACCTTAAAACAATTAACAGATAAACGTTTAATAGATTGGCAGCCAGAAAAAACTAATCAGGCTTATGTTGAGGAGCTTTCTCGTCAATCTTATCACCAGCAATTTGTAGAGCTCACTTATCAATTCGAATACATTTGGTATGGCGAATTCTACATCGACCAACCTACTTTCGAATCCATTCATCAATCTTTTAAAGATTTTAACCAGCAAACGGCATGAGTGGATTAAAGAAATACATCATCATCGGAAGTGTTTTAATTGCTGCATATCTAATTGCTCAATATTTCAAACCAACACCAACCAATTGGACCCCAACTTATTTAGCTGAAGATAAAATTCCTTTTGGAACTTACATTTTGAGACAGCGAATAACAGATGTTTTACCTAGCACAACAGTAAAAACTGTAAAAGCGGCGGTGTATAACAACCTATCAGAAAGACCAGCTGGTAAATCTAATTATTTTATCATCGGCTCGGTAGTTACAATAGACAAGTTAGATTACCAGCAAATGGTAAAATATATGGAAGCTGGAAACCATATTTTAATTGCTGCGTATCAAATTAGAGGTATTTTAGAAGATACTTTGAAACTTAAAATTACAGCAGATTTTAGTTTCCAAAACAAAAGAAAATATCCTATCAACTTTGTTAACCCTAATTTAGAAAGAGAGTTAGATTACTATTTTGATAAGGGTATAAGCGGCCAATACTTTAGCAAATTAGATACGGTTAAGGCAATAGTTTTAGGGCAGAAACAAAACAATAACGCCAACTTTATTCAATACAAATATGGCAAGGGTTCTTTAATGATTTTGCCCAACCCGCAACTATTAACCAATTACAGTTTACTTAGAGAAGATGGGGCAGATTATGCCGCCAAAGTATTTTCTTATTTGCCAAAGGCAGAGACTTTACTGTGGGACGAACACTTTACCAGAAAAAATGGTAATGATAGTTCTATACTTAGAGTACTTTTTAAATATGACCAATTGCGTTGGGCTTATTATATCGCTTTGCTTAGTTTAATTGTTTTTGTGTTGTATGAAATTAAGCGCCGTCAAAGAATTATTCCGGTTATAGAAAGACCAAAAAATTCATCAGTAGAATTTGTAAATGTGGTAGGTAGAGTTTATTACCAGCAACGAAATAACAGAGATATTGCCGAGAAAAAAATAACCTATTTGTTGGAGTACATTAGAAATAAATATCGCTTAAAAACGATAGATCTTAATCAAGAATTTAGAGAGGCATTACTCAATAAATCTGGTGCAACAGCAGATGTAATTGACGATATTTTAGAGCAGATTAAATTTATAAAAGCAGGGCAGATGGTTAGAGATGATCAACTCATTCGCCTCAATAAAAACATAGAAGAATTTTACAGGCAAGACCAATAATTAATCTACCACATAGACACATAGATATGCTTACCAAGAAGTATTTAAATGATTTAACTTATGAAGTAATCGGTGCTACTATTCAAGTTCATAAAGTATTAGGTCGTGGCTTGTTAGAAAGTGTTTATCATAGGTGCTTAATTGAAGAATTAATTTTTAGAAAAATAAATTTTTTGACAGAGATGAAAGTTCCTATTGTATATAGAAATAAAGTTTTAGACATAGATTTAAGATGTGATCTATTTATTGAGAATAGTTTGGTCCTTGAACTAAAATCGGTGCAAGAAATGCCAAAGGTTTTCGATGCACAAATTTTAACCTATATGAAACTACTAAGATGCCCAAAAGGCATCCTCATCAATTTTAATTGCGCTAACATTTTTAAAGAAGGTCAAAAAACTTTTGTAAATGAATATTTTAGCATATTACCAGATTAATAAAACTATGTGTCTATGTGGTAAAAACATAGATGTGAAAAAAAATAATGAAGATGGAACAGGAAATGTTTAACCAAAGAACCGATTTAACAGCTTTAAGCGAAGCAGTAGAAAAAATCAAACAATCACTAGGTAAAGTAATTGTTGGTCAAAAAGATACCATTGATTTGTTAATTGCTGGTTTACTGGCGGATGGACATATTTTATTAGAAGGTGTACCCGGAGTAGCTAAAACTTTAAGTGCAAAGCTAGTTGCTAGATGTATTTCGGCTACGTTTTCGAGGATACAATTTACACCAGATTTAATGCCTTCTGATGTTTTGGGTACAGCGGTTTTTAGTCCAAAAGCTGCAGAATTTCAGTTTAGACGAGGACCAATTTTTGGCAATATTATTTTAGTTGATGAGATTAACCGTGCACCAGCAAAAACGCAATCTGCATTGTTTGAAGCAATGGAAGAACGCCAAATTACCGTTGATGGAAATACTTATATTTTAGAAGAACCATTTATGGTTTTGGCAACGCAAAATCCAATTGAGCAAGAAGGAACATATCGTTTGCCAGAAGCGCAATTGGATCGTTTTCTATTTAAAATTGAAGTAAAATATCCAACCTTGGAAGAGGAGATAACAATTTTAGAAAATCAGCATCAGCAAAAAACGGTTGATCAATTGGCAGAAATTACCGCTGTTTTAACTGTAGATGATATCAAATCATTAAGAGCAACTATAAAATCTTTATTTGTTGAGCCCAAATTGTTGGCTTATGTGGCGCAAATTACACACGAAACACGTAACAACAAATCTTTGTATTTAGGGGCCTCGCCAAGAGCATCTTTAGCCATGATTAATGGTGCGAAAGCAATTGCAGCAATGGCAGGTAGAGATTTTGTAACTCCAGATGACATCGTAAAAGTAGCAACACCAGTTTTATCTCACAGAATTATGCTAAGTCCGGAAAAGGAAATGGAAGGATTAACAGCTGCGGATATTGTAGCACAGATTATTAAAAAAATAGAAGTACCGAGGTAAGTATAAGAGCGTCATTTCGAACGAGCTTTTGCGAGGAGAAATCTCCATCATATTATGCTACGTTATAGAATATGAAAAAAAATAGAGAACAGATATCTCGTCGCTACGCTCCATCGATATGACGAAAACTAAAAGGATGAAACAACTATTCAAAAAATTCTACACCGATTTATTTTTAGGCAAAAGGCTATTCATCGCCCTTGGCTTAAGCGTAGCTTTGTTTCTATTTTCTTTCTTTCTTTCGTTTTTGGGCGATTTACCTTACTTCTTTTTTGGTGCTTTACTTGTTTTAATTATCATTGATTTAGCGCTCCTTTACCGCTCTCAAAAAACTGTTTTTTTAAGAAGAGAAGTGCCTGATCGTTTAAGCAATGGCGATGAAAACGAAATTAAAATCTACCTCGAAAATTTTTATCCGTTTGAAATCAACATCGGGATTATTGATGAAATTCCATTTCAATTTCAAAAACGAGATATCTGGTTTGACACTAAATTATCGCCCCGCGAACAAAAAACAATAACTTACAATTTACGCCCAACAAAACGTGGCGAGTACGAATTTGGAATTTCAAGGTTGTATGTGCAATCTCCGTTAGGTCTGATAAGTAGGAGATTTAACATTGGTGCCGAAAAAATGGTGCCGGTATATCCATCTTTCTTAAAGCTAAGGCAATATGAATTAATGGCTATTTCTAATCGTTTAACCGATATCGGGATTAAAAAAATGAGAAGAATTGGGCATAGCATGGAGTTTGACCAAGTTAAAAACTACGTTGCTGGAGATGATTACAGAACCGTAAACTGGAAAGCTACCGCTCGGAAAGGCGATTTAATGGTGAACTCATATACCGATGAAAAAGCCCAGCATATTTATTGCATTATAGATAAATCTAGGGCCATGAAAATGCCTTTTGAAGGCTTGAGTTTACTCGATTATGCCATTAACGCCAGTTTAATTTTAAGCAGTGTGGCTTTGGTAAAGCAAGATAAAGCAGGGCTAATTACCATTGCTCAAAAAACAGGAAGTATTGTGCCAGCTGATAGACGCCCGACACAACTCAATAAAATAATGGAAGTGCTCTACAAAGAAAAAACCCGCTATCTAGAAACAGATATGGAAGCTTTGTACATTAGCGTTAGAGCTACATTAAAACAACGCAGTTTAGTAGTGTTTTTCACCAATTTCGAAAGCATGAGTGCATTAGAAAGACAACTGCCATTTTTAAAACGAATTGCCAAATTTCATTTGTTATTGGTTGTATTTTTTGAAAACACCACTTTAAAAACCTTAAGTGAAGAACCTGCAAAAGATGTAGAAGGAATTTACATTAAAACCATTGCCGAAAAGTTTGCTTTCGAAAAGAAACTGATGATTAAGGAATTGACCAAACACGGGATATTAAGTTTGTTAACTACGCCACAAAATTTAACGGTAAATGTGGTAAATAGGTATTTGGCCATAAAGGCCAAGCAGCAGATTTAAAATCGAAGGTAAACAAAAAATTATTTTTCTAATTTGTTATATAAATGGGTGCTCAAGCAACAAGTGTTGAAGAACAAATCGCTCTACTAAAAAGTAGGGGTATGGTTATAGATATGCCTATTGAAAAAGCAAAGGAAATTTTGCTCGATATTGGATATTATAGGTTAGGATTCTACTGGAAATGTTTCGAATGTGATGATATACATAACTTGTTGCCTGAAACAAAATTTTCGGATGTCGTTTCTTTATATTATTTAGATGTTGACTTGAGAGAATTATTGTTGAAATATATTTATCGCATCGAAGTACATTTTAGGACTCAAATAGTTTATATAGTTTCAAATGAATATAAAACGTCACCAACTTGGTTTGTAGACAGCAAGGTTATGTCTGCTAATTATGTAGCAAATTTTTTTAAATTTTATACCGAAGACTTTAAAAAGAATAACAAGCCAATTGATAAACATCATAAGAAATATATTAATGATAAATATGCACCAGCTTGGAAAACTATTGAGTTTTTTACATTTGGGGCAAGCCTAAAATTATTTAGATGCTTAAAGGATGAAAAGTTAAAAGAAAAAGTAGCTCAATCTTATAAGTTAAGATCTCTGAAAGTTTTTGAGAATTTTATTCAATCTGTCGTTTACGTACGAAATATGTGTTCTCATGGTGGAGTTTTATTCGACTTATCACAGCCTTTAGGCGTACACAAAATACCAAATAGTGCTGGCAGCACCTATCAATTTACCAATCGCCATTCATTAGATGCATCTATAAAAGTTATAAGATATTTATTATTTCAGATTTCAAAAAATAGGGAAATTGATTTATGTGTTAGTTTAAATAATCTATTTCTTAAACATCAAAATAATCTGGCACTTAAGAAAATTATTGAATTGGAGATTGGCTATAAATTGTAATTTTTTTAAATAAAATGTTAATATGTTTGACAATTTATCAACATTGTACTACATTTGTTGTAAGTGCCCGGCTATACAATGCATTAGTCCTGCACTATAAAAAAAGATTATTTTAAAACCCGAGCAAGCCTCGGGTTTTTGTTTTTTATCAAAATTTTCTCACAACTATTGTTTGCACTCATGGCAAATTTCCTCATCATTGCTTTATGTATTTTAGCGGGTATTGTTTTTAGAAAGACTAAAACCTTACCAAAAGATGCGCACAAAGGGATAAATGCTTGGATCATTTACATCGCTTTGCCAGCGGTTTCTTTTAAATATTTACCGCACATAACATTCACTAAAGAATTGCTTTTACCAGCGCTAGCGTCTATTTGTGTTTGGCTGTTGGGTTGGCTCTATATTACAGTTTACAAAAAACTAAATCCTAAAATAAGTACGGCAACTGCCGGAGGTTTAAAATTGACCAGCTCTTTAAGCAATACATCTTTTATCGGGTTTCCGTTAATTATGGCTTATTTTTCTGAAAAGGAGTTAGCAATAGCCATCATTTGTGATCAGATTACTTTTACCATTTTATCAACGCTTGGTGTAATTACAGCGATTAGATCTTCTCAAGCTCAAAAATTGGATGTTAAAATGGTAGTTAAAAAAGTGTTTACTTTCCCGCCATTTATTGCTTGTGTTTTGGCATTGATTTTACCAAGGTTTCTAGATTTATCTACCTTAAATCCATTGGTTGATAAATTGGCGAGTACGGTTGGGCCATTGGCTTTATTTTCTATCGGGCTGCAATTAAAATTTGGTGGCTGGTATTCAGAAATTAAACACATCAGCGTTGCTTTAATTTATAAATTGGTTTTAGCACCTTTGGCAATTTCGTTAATTGTTATTGTATTGGGCATTACGGGTACAGTTGCTAAAATCACCATATTTGAGATGGCTATGCCAACGTTACTAACCTCAGGTATTGTGGCCGATCAGTATAATTTAAACCCTAAAGTTGCCAATTTGGTTATCGGAATTGGGATAGTTTTATCATTCATCACCACTGGTTTTTGGTGGTTGTTTTTAACTTATTCGGGATTGTTTTAAGTTGCTCAGTAGTTTTTAGCCCTCACTAAAGCTTGCCTCGGTTCGCCGCCACCGAGTGGCTCTTTCTTTTTTCTTGATAAAAAAGAAACAAAAAATCAAGGCTGCACCGAAATTAGCTAAAAATCAAATCTTCGGATTGGAAATGAAAGAACTCGCTGCGCTCAAACAGCTTTCATTTCTTGCAATCCTACAAATTGATTTTCTTAACGCTAATTCGCTGAGGCCGTATCGCAAACCGCTTAATCACTAGTTATTGGATTTGTGGCAATTAGGTTGTAATTATATTCTAGCTTGTCGGGTTAAACCCAAAAGTTGCCAATTTGGTTATCGGAATTGGGATAGTTTTATCATTCATTACGACTGGTTTTTGGTGGTTGTTTTTAAACTTATTCAGGATTTTTCTAAGATGATTTTGTCATTTCGACTTTGGAGGAATCTCAAGAGTAAGGTTAACGAGATTCTTCGCTTCACTCAGAATGACAAAAATGCGATATTTTATTTTTTGAAAATCAACTACAGTAGCTTTTATGATTGTTAGTCGGGCTATCACTCCAATCTTTTTGTTTTAGCGCATTTCGAACGCAGAGAGAAATCTGCAGGATAGTAGCTCTTAGCTAACAGATACCTCAATCGTTCCTCATTTCGGTATGACGGTTTATGACACAAAAAGGATTTTCGTTCTATCCCGTTTATTGAACTCAGTTTTGTAATCCTATTGAGGTTTGCAGGGCGCCTAAACCCAAAAGTTGCCAATTTGGTTATCGGAATTGGGATAGTTTTATCACTCATTACCACTGGTTTTTGGTGGTTGTTTTTAAGCTATAGTGGGTTGGTTTGAATATAACAATTAGACATTTTCTTAATCTTATTTCTGATTTTGTTGTACTAAAGTTTATCTTAGCATGCCCTAAATAAAAATCATGCCTCAGTTTACTAAAGTTGAAAAAAAGGAGAATATCTCTTACCAGGAATTTATAGAAGATCACTTAAAAAAGAGAGTTCCTGTAGTTTTTAAAAGTGCCACAGCGGCATGGAAGTCTAATAAAATATTTACCCCTGATTTTTTTAGAAAAAACTTTAATGAACATAAAGCTTATCCAGAAGGAGTAGAATATACCATGGATAAGATTTTAGATGTTACAAAAAACGGTTCACCAGAGAATCCTGCTCCATATCCTATTTTGTTTGAGATACCAACGCATATGCCGAAACTGCTTGAATATCTGGACCCAGTTCATCTTAATTATTCGAGGCCTAACTGGTTTAGTTCTGATATTTTACCTTATGGAAAATACGGTAAAAACGTTCAGCTTTTTTTTGGAGGAAGAGGTAATCAATATACGTTACACAAGGATTTTTATCATACTAATGCTTGGATAACCCAATTATATGGGCAGAAAAAACTTGTAGTTTTTCCTGATGGTCAAGAAGATTATTTATATGCAGGACAAACTGGGTATAGTAGCTTTATGTCTCCAATAAATATTCTCCAACCTGATTATGAAAAATACCCTGCATATAAAAAGGCAACTCCTATAGAAGTTGTGCTAGACCCTGGAGAAACCATTTTTATTCCTAATGGAATTTGGCATACCACCGTAGGAATGGGACAAAACATCTCTCTAATTTTTGATCAGTTGAATGCAGAAAATTTTAGTGATTGGTGTAAAGATTTATATACTATCAAGAAGGATGATAGTAAATTAAAAGCCAATGCAATTTATACAATGGCAAAAGGTTTGGGCGGTTTATGTAAAATGAGACAAATTTTAGGTGCAAAATTTTAATTAGAAATTACTGTTTTTTGTTGATTGATCTTATCGGCTAGTGCCTAAAAGCCGATAAGTAAATAATGAAATTTGACCTCTTAACCGAATGAACATTTAAACCAATATATCAAGTTAGCATTCTGGCAAACTCAAAGGTATGTTGGTAGCTAATCCTCCATCAGAAGTTTCTTTGTATTTAGAATTCATGTCTAAAGCGGTTTCCCACATGGTATTTACTACCGCATCTAAGCTTACCTTTGCCTTATCAGGATTACTTTGTAGTGCTAGTTGACTAGCAGTAATTGCCTTTATTGCACCCATGGTATTGCGTTCGATGCATGGAATTTGAACTAAACCCCCAATCGGGTCGCAGGTTAAACCTAAATGATGTTCCATTGCAATTTCTGCTGCCATTAAAACTTGTCGCTGTGAGCCGCCTAAAACTTCAGTTAAAGCTGCGGCAGCCATTGCAGATGATACGCCAATTTCTGCCTGACAGCCACCCATCGCAGCAGAAATAGTTGCTCCTTTTTTAAAAATACTACCAACCTCAGAAGCGCAAGCAATAAATTGGATGATTTTATCTTCATCATAACCATCGCAAAAAGTAATAAAATATTGTAAAACTGCCGGAATTACGCCCGCTGCGCCATTTGTTGGTGCGGTAACTACTCTTCCAAAAGCTGCGTTTTCTTCATTAACGGCTAATGCAAAACAACTAACCCAATCTAAAATATAGTTAAAGCCGTTACCGCCATTTCTTATGGCTATTAACCAACTGTCATAATCGGTATAATCTTGTCCGTTAATTAAACGCTGATTTAATTTTTGAGCTCTTCGGGCAACATCCAATCCGCCAGGTAAAAAACCACCTGTATGGCTACCTCGGTAAATACATTCTTTAATTACCTGAAAATGTTGTAAAATGCCTTTTTTGGTTTCCGCTTCTGGTCGCCAAGCGGCCTCATTTTCCATTACCACTTCGCTAACTTTTAGCCCTGTAGATAAGCACCAATGTAATAACTCACTCGCTTTTTCTACCGGAAATGGCAAATCTACTTGTTCTTTTTCGCTGCCATTTTCTCCTTCTTTAACCACAAAGCCACCACCAATAGAATAGTAAGTTTCAGAAAATGCTTTACCAGTATTTAAAAAGGCTTGAAACGTAACAGCATTTGGATGGAAAGGTAAACTTTCCATAAAAAGGAAAATCAAATCATCATTGTAAGAGAAGTTGATGATATTACTTGCGCCAAGATTTAGCTTTTGGGTTTCTTTAATTTCAGCAACCGTGCTATCAATTGCATTAACTTCAAAAGTAACTGGATCGCCGCCAGCTAAACCTAGTAAAATGGCAATATCAGTACCATGGCCTTTGCCAGTTTTTGCCAATGAGCCGTATAATAAAATTTTTACTTGCTCAACATGGTCTAATAAACCTTCTTTTTTTAAAGCATTCGTAAATTGTTGAGCTGCTCTCCAAGGCCCCAAAGTATGAGAACTTGAAGGGCCAATCCCTATTTTAAAGATATCAAAAACTGAAATTTGTTCATTTGGCATAAGTGCAAATTTACAATAGTTTTGTTATTAATTTTATAGCTTTATATTAGTAATTATTAAAACATAAAATGAAAAAAATCGTTCTCCTTAGCTTCGTAATGCTGCTGTTTTTTGTAGGAAATGCACAGAAAAAACAAAATGTTTATTTAATAAAAAATAATGGGAAGGAAGTTAAAATTAGGGATAGTGCAGATTTTGTTAGGATAATTGAAGAACCAGATTCTGGCGAATTGAATTTTAATTTGAAAGAATATTACAAGGATGGAAGCCCAAAGTTAATTGGTAAGGTTTCTTCCTTTGATCCTAGGTTAATTTACGAAGGACTTTTTGTGAGTTATTATCCTAATGGAGAAAAGAAAAGTGCTATAACCTATAAAAAAAATGTGATTGTAGGTACAGCTGATTATTTTTTTGCAGATGGAAAAGTAAAGAAGAGATTAGAATACATTGAGGAAGACCCGATTGAAAAGAAAGCTGGAATTAAAAGTTTAGACGCGAAATTTAGGCTCATTTACCAAGTAGATTCATTAGGGAAAGTTTTTGTGCAAGATGGCAACGGACGATTAATTGAAGAAACAAAATTCGGTAAAGATGTACTAATAGAAGAGGGCGACTATAAAGATGGTTACAAGGATGGTGTTTGGATCGGGAAATACCGCTCTGGACAATCTAGTTATACAGAAACGTATAATTTACGCAAATTGGTATCTGGTGTTAATACCGTTGGTGATCAAACTTATGAGTATACAGATTTTGGATCGCCACCTCAGTTTAAAGGCGGTATAAATGAGTTTTATAAGTACTTAAGCAGATCAATTAAATACCCTACTGATGCTTATAAAAGTAGAATAGGAGGTAGCGTTTTTGTTAGTTTTGTAGTAGAAAAAGATGGGAAAGTTGCTGATGTAAAGATTGACAAGCCAGTTTATCCTTCAATTGACGAGGAAGCTTTAAGAGTGATGACGGCTTCCCCAAAATGGACGCCAGGAACACAACGTGGCTTACCGGTTAGGGTTAAATATAATATCCCAATTAAGTTTAATCTTAGATAATTAAGGAATTTAAAAAACTAAATGCTAATGGAATATCAACCAGAACCACACGAAAACCTAGAATATTGTAGAGCAAATTCTATGAAAAGATTTGCCAATTACTTAATTGATTTTGTTGCATTTTACATCATTCTATTTTTTATAGGATTTGTAACCGAAATTCTATTTCCAGGGAGTGTATCTGAGCTGAACTTAGGGCCAATTGAAGACAGATTGCTGACACTATTTCTATATGGCGTTGTGATGTTTTTGATTGAAACCGCTTTTCAAGGCAAATCATTAGGTAAATTTATTACCAAAACAAGAGCGGTAAGTAAAAACGGCGAAGATATTAGCATTCAGAATTTACTGATTAGAAATTTTATGCGAGCTGTACCGTTTAATGCGTTAAGTGCATTGGGTAATCCGCCTAACCCATGGCATGATAGTGTTTCAAATACCTTAGTTGTTGACGAGAAGAAGTTAGATTTGATGAATAGAAAAGAAACTTTTTTTGATGATCTTAAAAATCAAAAGCAATAATTTTTGTATCCCTAAGCATTTTATCTACAAATTTTTTGTGGTTACGGGGGCTGCCAATGGCAACCCAAGTACCGCTGATTATGCCATTTGCCAACTCTTGTTTACCTCGGTGAAGTGTTAATTTAGAAGTTCTGATAGATTCTTCATAAATATCTAAACTTTCGTTTTCATACTTTTTTACAATGCGATAAGTTCTTTTAGTAAATCTGCGTTCTATATAATTTTCTACAAAAGGGAAAATTAGCAATGCCAGCAATACCACTAAAGTAACGCCCAAAGCTTGCTCAAAATAACCTGCGCCAACAGCCATGCCAATAGCGGCAACTATCCAAATTACGCAAGCGGTAGTTAAACCTTTAACCTGATTATCTTCTTTAAAAATTACGCCAGCACCCAAAAAACCAATTCCTGTTACAATGTTAGATGCAATTCTATCGGCACTGCCTAAGCCAATTTTAACAGATAAAATGGTAAATAGGGTAGAGCCTAAACCAATCATAATCATGGTTTTTAAACCTGCTTGTTTGCTTCTAAACTCACGCTCTAAACCAATTAAGCCACATAACATAGTGGCAAATAAAAATTTGTTTACTTCGCTTTGCGTTAAAAAATAATTGCTGTCTAAAATATCGTTCATGGTAAAAAATCGAGTTAACAAGTTCGAAATTTATATTGAAATAATATGTATTTGAAGCAGAATTTTTAATTATTTGTAGATAAGTCATCCTAAAAATATGTTAATACTTATCTTTTTTAGGATGACTACTATTTAGTTTAACCTTTAATAAAAGCCAAAATATCTTTGTTTATCGTATCGGCTTCTGTAGTTGGCATACCATGCGGAAACCCAGGATAAGAAATCAATTTTCCGTTAGGCAATAGTTTTACAGCTAAAGCACCAGTAGTTTCAAAAGGAACAATCTGATCATCTTCGCCATGCAATACTAAAACTGGTATTGCTACATTCTTTAAATCGTCTGTAAAATCAGTTTCAGAAAATGCTTTAACACATTCGTAATGTGCATTAATACCGCCCATCATGCCTTGGCGCCACCAATTGTCTTTTACGCCTTGTAATGTTTTTACGCCATCTCGGTTAAAACCATAAAATGCATCAGTAAATTCATGGTAAAACTGAGGTCGTTTTGTGGCAACACCTACTCTAATTTCATCAAAAACAGACATAGGAACACCATCAGGATTTTCTTCTGTTTTTAACATAATTGGCGTAACCGAACTTACTAATATTGCTTTCGCAACACGCTCTTTGCCATATTTAGCAATATATCTTATTACTTCACCGCCACCAGTAGAATGGCCAACGTGTATAGCGTCTTTTAAATCTAAAGCTTCGGTAAGTTCAGCAACATCTGCCGCATAGGTATCCATATCATGTCCGTTTGCAGTTTGGCTAGATCTACCATGCCCCCTCCTGTCATGAGCAATAACTCTATAGCCTTCATTTAAAAAGAAAATCATTTGCGCATCCCAATCATCGCCAGAAAGTGGCCAGCCATGATGAAAAACGATAGGTTGTCCGGTTCCCCAATCTTTATAATAAATTTCTGTTCCGTCTTTTAATTTTAATGCACTCATTTTTTTAGGTTTTTAGGGTTGATAATTCTTTATAGACAAACGGGATTGCCCATTAGTTTTTATAAACAAAAATAGGTTGTGGGTTTATTTATAAATGTGATTTTGTGTTAAGAAATGCAGTGAATTTATTTTGAAAATGAATGGATGCTTTTCATCGGTTTTGTAGCCCCGCCATTCGCTACAATCTTTTACCGATAAAGCCACTAAAAAGCGGCTTTGGTAAAAGTATTTTCGCTGCTGTCTGGTTTAAAAATGCGCATTTAGTTTTTCATCGGTTAAACAAAGCGCCATTGCAGAGCCAACTTAAATAGTTAAAGTACGCTTGCTTAAACAATCATTTTTACAAACATCATCAGCTAGGTTTAAGCCATCCTTTTCAATTGTTCGCTTATTTCAATTGTTTTTTGTAAGCGTGATAATCTGGTTTGTTCTTGTTTGGCGCTCATGATCCAATGTTTCATTACCTTTTTGTAAGATGGTGCTTGAGCGTTAAAAAAATCCCAAGCAATTGGCTTACTTTTAAATAGGTTTTCGAAAGGTAAACTGAGTGCACTTTCTTCTTTTTCGTGCGAGTAGATGTTAGATTTTTCATCTTTACGCAATTTAAAAGCTGCTAAACCTGCAGGTTGCATTAAATTTGCTTTTGTTAGTGCTTCAACTTTGTTGATGTTAATTGTGCTCCAAATACTTGTGCTTTTACGTGGGGTAAAACGGATAGTATAACTTTCTTCGTCAATAGATTTTCTGATGCCATCTATCCAACCGAAACACAAAGCTTGGTCTACAGATTGCGACCAACTCATAGATTGTTTTTTGCTACTCACTTTATAAAAACCTACTAATAATTCGGTTTCTTTAGCGTGATTTTCTGCTAACCAATCTCTAAATTCTTCTTGTGTTACAAAAAATGTTGGCATCATGCTTAAAAATAACAGTTTTGGATTATAAACACTAAGATAGTGCTTCCAAATTGCAAATCTCTAACAGTTATGGGCTTCCAGCTTACAAACCTGAAAGAGTAATTAGCATAGAAATCACAAATATGGTTGTGCAAAAATTTTTACTTATCATACGCTGCACGTGTAACTTCTTTACCATTTGGGTCATAATATTTTACACTAACCTCTACAGAATTGTTAAATAAACCTTCTTTGTAATACCCATTTTTTTTTGTGATTTTTCCTTTTCCATTTAGTTTTGAGTCTAGCCAATTCCCCTCATAAATACTTTGAGAGGTTTTGAAGTAAAGTGTGCCAAAGCCTGTCAATTTCCAGTTTAAATATTCTCCAATGTAATAGTCGCCATTTGCCCAGGTAAATCTGGTTTTTCCGGTTGCTTGGTTATTCACAAATTCGCCAAAGTAGCTACTTCCACTTAACCATATAAATAGGCCATATTTTCTATTTCCTTCAAAAAATTGTCCTTCAAATTTGTTTCCGTTTGTATAGTTAATTTTACCTTCACCGTGGTATTTTCCATTAAGCCAATTCCCTTCGTAAATATCTCCATTTTCTAATTTTCGTTTTGCAAAACCACTTTCTGGCAAATCATAATAAACAAGTTTAGTTACCTCTTGATGATTAGGATTATAATATTTAACTATACTTTCATTGCCGTTTAGAAAAGCACCTTTTATGTAAAATCCATCTTTTCTTGTTAGTGTACCTTTTTCATGATACTGTCCATTAAGCCAATCTCCTTCATATTTAGAGCCATCTATAAATAACATTGTTCCAGTGCCAGTAATTTTATTGTTTCTAAATTCTCCTTCATAAATATCGCCATTGGCATAAACAAATTTTCCTTTTCCTGCTTGTTTACCTTCTTCAAAATTCCCTGTATAAGTATTTCCATTTGCTTGTTCTAAAACACCAATGCCAGAAAATTTTCCATCTTTAAAATTTCCTATGTAAATTCCGCCATCAGCATAATAAAAAGTACCCTGACCAGTCATTTCTCCTTTTTTCCAATTGCCATGGTAACTGCTAGAGTTTTCCCAAACGTAGCTACCCATACCAGAACGAACATCATCTTTTAGTTCGCCAAAATAAAATGACCCATCACCTTTTTTATCGTATATTTTGTATCCTATGTTATGTGTAAAATATCTAGTGCCATTGCTGTACATTCCAGAGGTTGGAAAATAAGTTCCTCTTATGGATATAGATCTTACCGTAGAAAATGCTTTGTTATTGCGATATACATATTGCGAAAAATAATTTTTATTAACTATATGTGTTACTCTGCCAGATATTACACCCTTATTAAAATGCATATTCAGTTTTTCTTGGTTTGGCAAATAAATAGTGGCTACATTTGTTACCAAGTTCTTTGTAAAATTTAAAGCAAATTGTATCTTGTCTTTATACACTATGGTAGCAATGCCCGACAAGAAATCATTTTCATAAGTTACATTAATGTTATTAATTTCTCCTGTTTTAGGATAATAGGTAGCTATTCCACTTTTTACGCCATCTATATAATTTGCACTAAGTTTAAAGGTGCTATTTTCAGAAAAACCTAGCCCATTTTTACAATTACCACTTGTACATGGCATATTAAAACTTACAATTTTAGATACTAAAACATCTAAATCATTTTTGTATTTAATTACAATATCTTCTATTCTTTTTTGTTCAATGTCACTATAATAAATGGCATTTTCTGCGTAAGTGTCTCTAGCACCTACAATTACCTTGGGTTCTGTTTTAACATTTCTATTATTCCACCAAGTTTCGAAATCTTTTAAATCAGCAGCAGATAAAGAAGTATTTCTATTTGCAGGAGTGTTTGCTTGCCTATTTCTATCTGCTTGTTTATCTGCTTCTTTTTGTGCATCTCTTTTTTCTTTTAGCGCTTGATTTTGGCCACCAACATACTGAGCTGAGCCCGCTACCGGAATTAAAAAAAATAAAACGCAAAGTTTATAAAGATTTTTTTTCATAAAACACTTACATCATGTATGATACTAATTAGTTAGACATGAAATTAACGTTTTTTTTAGATAAATAAGAATTGTTTAATAGCTGTTGCTAATAAAAACTAGAGCACCTTAAACCATTGTAAGTTTTGGTTCGGGTGCTATTTGGCCAATATTTTTCGTAACCTACACTTACTTCACTAGTGCCTGCAGTATTGGTGTAATTTAGTTTAGAGGTTGTAGCATCGTGACTAAAACCAACGCGAATTTTTTCGGTATCACGGCGTTTTAAAAATACATCTAAAATAATAGACACTACAAAAGCATCTGAATCTGAATTTTGATTGGTGCGGTACCAAATGCCAGTATTAAAGCCGCGGTATTTAAATTGAGCACCTGCACTTATAGAGCTTACATTGCCTTGTTTGTAATAAACTACCGATGGGATTACAAAAGCACCATCGTCTTCTAAATAATCGTAGCTAAAGCTTAGTGGAATTTTCATGCTGGCATTAATTGCCATACGCATTGGCAATCGTGCTTGTGCACCGCTAAAAGATTCATCGGGTCTGTTGATATGGTAAAGTGATGCGCCAACCATCGCATTGCGATAAATGAAATTTACGCCCGCTGCGGGGTCAAAAAAGTATTTGCTAGACATTTCTGGTAATTGGGCAGATGAAATACTACCTGGAATATAACCTAATCTACGGTCTAACTGATCGCCGAAAACAAGTTTTGTCCAATCGATTGTTCTATTGGTAAAACCTGCTTGTAAACCAAAATTAGCTGTAAAATCGTCGTCGCCAACACTATAAGAATAAGTTGCGGCAATGTTATTTTTTACCAAATAGGCTACGCCTTCGCTACTGCGGTTAAATGATAAACCAATACCACCCGAAAGTTTGGGTACATAAATATCTGCTGATGCATTAACATAGGACAAATCGCCACCCAAAGCGCTCCATTGGTTGCGGTAAATCATTCCTACTCTTAAATCGCCATCAAATTGGCCAGTTAAAGAGGGGTTTAAATAAATAGGGGCGTTAAAAAATTGTGAGAATAGCTGATCTTGAGCTTTGGTATCCAAACATCCCCACAGTAAACCTAACACCAATACTAAAATCTTTTTCATCATCTTATTAAATATATCTCTCCCGTTCGTTTGGGTGCTTTATTATCATAAGTCATTCCTTTCCACTCGGTGCCATTAATGAGTTCTACCTCTAGCTTCCAAAAATAAATGCCTTGTGGTTGTGGTACGCCTTTATATGTTCCATCCCAGCCTTCAACTGGTTTTCCATCATCTAATTGGGTAGTTTCCCAAACTACTTGTGCCCATTTATTAAAAATTTGCATTCTCCACGATTTTATACCCGAACCTACAGCCGTAAATTTTTGTAAAGGCGAACTTGTACCTCCCGGGATGAAAGAGTTAGGCAAATAAACATAACCTGGTACACCTACGATTTGAACTGTTTTTTGCAAACTATCTACACAGCCAAATTCATTAAACGTTCGCATGGTTACCAAGTATTTCCCAGTATCGGCGTATAGGTGTGTTGGGTCTTTTAATGTTGATTCAGCACCATCACCAAAAGTCCATTTATAGGTTTGCGCACCATTTGTACTGGCATCGGTAAATTTAAAGGTGTATAATGGTATACTTATAATTGATGCAGGGTCTATGTTAAAGTCTGCCCTTGGAGGTGGCACAATTCTGATATAATTTGGAATTGCAAATGTTTTAGGGCAACCTAATGCATTTACAGCTGTTAAACTCACGGTATACGTGTTTGCTGGGCCTTGATAGGTGTGAGTTGGTTCAAAAGCTGTAGAAGTTGTTCCATCGCCAAAATCCCAAAGGTAGCTCACCCCATCTTGACTTAAATTCTTAAATTTTACGGCTAACCCGATACATCCAGTAGTTGTTTCGGCAATAAATGACACTAAAGGTTGGGCCAATACGGTTATTGTTTCGGTAGTTGTAGCTTCAGAGCATCCGTTGGTGGCAAAAAGCTCAACGGTATAAACGCCTGGTCGGGTAAAAATATGGGTTTGTTTTTCAGATTGACTATTATTCGAAGTAATTACGCTTCCATCGCCAAAAGTATATCGATAAAAGGATGCACCGATTGTGTTGTTAAAAAAATCGACACTTAAAGGCGCACACCCTCTAAGCTGATTTGCATTTACAACCAACTCTGGAGTAATTGTATTTGGAGCAACTCGTATCGTATATTGAGATTCGCTAGTGCCGCAAGCATTGCTTGCAGTCATTTTTACAACAAAATCTTGAACAGTTGTGGTGGTAAAAGTATGTGTAACCGAATTTTTATTGTTGGTTGTAACTGTAGGAGTACCATCTCCAAAATCGTAAGTAAATGTATTGTTGTTACCTGGTGAGGTGTTGCTGAACTGCACTACAAAAGGCGAGCAACCTGATGTTCTGTTAGGAGAGAATATAGATATTGGATTTGGTTTTACAGTAACTGTGCTCGGAAATGCATTTGTACCACATGGCGTAGTAACTTCTAATGTTACGGTGTAAATTTTATCTTCGCCGGCAGGGTCTGCTAAAAATTGGATTGCACCAGGCTGTGTAAGGTTAGAAGTTGTTCCATTACCAAAATCCCATTTAAAACTTGCGCCTGTTAATTGGGTTGAGGTGTTGGTAAAAATTACTTCTAACGGTCCGCAACCTTCAGTTTTGTCTTGTGTAAAGGCCGCTGTAATGCTTTGGCGGGTGCTAAAAATATAAGCTACTTCAGCATTCGAACACCCTAAAACACTCGTAGTCACTAATTTTATTTCAACGGTTTGGTTGTCTGTTGCAATGGTGTAACCTGGGAATGTGATAGTATTGCCAATTTCAACACCGTTAGCGTACCAGGTATAGGTTGTATTTTGAGCAGGGTACGGTACCGCTTTCACATTGGTATCATCTATTAAAAATGGCGCACAGCCTACGTTATTCAGATAGGTGTATTCTGCTCTGGCATTTTGGTTTACGGTAATTTTTACTGAATTACTGATGCTTTGTAAACTGCCCGAACAAGCCGCACTACTCACTAATCTTCTATAATTTGTGGTTTGCGTAAGTAATGGTGGTTGAAAATCTTTTCCATCAGCACCTGGTACAAAAACCCAAGTTGTGCCATCGGTACTTTGCTCCCAAGCGTAACTGTAATTATTTCCGTCACCTCCATTAGGTTGGCTACCCACAATTAATACCGGATTTACATTCGCACAAATTACTTGATTGTCGGCTATTGTGTTATTGCCAACAGGCGGAAGAGCGGTGATGACGATGATATCACTAACAGATGTACAAGAACCAGAATTTACAGTACGGCGATAAGATAAACTTCCAGCAACGGTAACATTTAAATCTTTGTTAATTTGACCATTAATTACTGTCCAGTTTGTGCCATCGCTACTGCTTTCCCAAACGTAGGCAAAAACACCATTTCCACCAGTTGGTGTGCTGCCAGTTAAGGCAATGATTTGGTTAGTACAAGCTGTTGTTATAGGGGTAGATATGGAGTTATTTTGTAGCTCGGCCGAATTAAATATGATAACATCATCGGAGGTTGGTGGGCAAGGCGCTAATCCAGTAATTGTCCAGCGGAAAGTATAAATTTCGCCACCAACTAAGCCATTAACCTGAGTGTTGTATAAAGTGGCATCAGCAAAATTAACAGTTTGTCCAGATTCTACCGTCCACAGACCAGAATTTGTTCCAGGATTCTTGCCTTCTAATTGTGTGCTAGTTTGATTACATAAAGTTTGATCAGTGCCAGCAGTTGCTACTACAGTTGCTGAATTTACATTAATTATTGTTACAGCCGAGTTAGCGATTGCACAAGCACCACTTTGTACAACCGCTCTATAACTCGTAGCTGTATTAATATTTGTAAATGTAAGTGTTGTGGTTGTATTATTAATTGGAGTCCAGTTGGTTCCATCGGTAGAACTTTCCCATCTAATTATAGTGCCAATATAGTCAACTAAAGTGATGATTCCGCTATTAGTGCCGCCACAAACTACGGGAATGTTGGATGAGGTTGTACCGCCTACCGAAGGTTGGTTTCTGGTAATTGATACTTCATCTGAAATGGGGTCACAAGCAGAAGCTCCAGTTACAGTCCAACGGAAAATGTATGTGTTGCCAGCTATTAAATTATCTACTTGGGTAGTGGGTGAAGTTGCATCAACAAAAGTTGCCCCAAAGGTGGTAACTTCAGTCCATAAGCCTGAACCCGTTAAAATAGGATTTCCCTTAAGCGTATAGGAGCTAACAATACAAATTTCATCGTCAAGACCAGCATTCGGTATGGTAAGTGCTGGTTCTACCGTAATTGTTACTGTTACTGGCGCTCCTTCGCAGCCATTAATTGACGTTGGAGTAATGGTGTAAGTTACAATTCCTTGCCCAGTTCCATTATTAATGAGCGGATCATTTATGGCATTAACATTTCTTGCGGTGCCATTTTGAGAGTTGCCCGTAACTCCGCCTGTTGCTGTACTTATCCAAGTATAGGTAGTGCCAGCTAGGTTAGGGGTTAAAGTAATACCTGATAATTGTCCGCTACATATTACTGAGTTTGCCAAAGTAGCTGTTAATATTGGTTTTGGCGCAACGGTAACAACTAAAGTGAAAGGCACGCCGTTGCAACCATCGTTAATAGGAGTGATGATGTAGGTAACGGTTGCATTGTTTATAGGGTCTGAATTGGTTAAAATATCTGTAATGAAAATTGACGGAGTAGCCTGGTTATTGAAACCACTTGCATTAGCTGTTCCGGTTGCAGTCCATGTAAAACTTGTACTAGCTATGTTGGCTGTTGGCGCATAGTTAAGCGCAATTCCTGTACAAATTGTTTTAGTAGCACTACTAGTGATTTTAATTTCTGGTTTGATAAAGATTTTAATTTCTGCACTAACAGTTGTACAAGGCTGTTGTAAATCAGTTGTAACTGTATATTTTAGCGTTACCAGCCCGCTCGCTCTTTCGGCTGCAGTAGGTGTGTAAGTTGTAGTAGTATTATTTGGAGTGCTATAAGTACCTGAACCGCCTTCCCATCTTCCGCTTAATACATTTCCTGTTACAGTAGCTTGCAAATTAACTGATGCTTGTGTAAAACAAATATTTTGATCTGCTCCCAAGTTGATGATTGGTGCTTGAACAAACTCTATTATTTGTGATTTAGTTACCGAAGCACAGGTATTTTTATGTGTAACTGTTATTTGATAAGGAATATTTCTTTTAAAATTAATAGATGGATGTTTGCTGTTTTGATCGCTTCCAGGGTCAAATGTATAATCGGCACTTGTTAAGGCATTGCCATTGATGTCAGTAACAGTCCAAGTGTAGGTATCGGCTAAATCTACTTGTGTGCCTGTGAAAATAGTTTGAGTTGGTGTACCTGGAATATTGTCGAAAAGGTAACTCCCTAATCTACAAAGTTTTGTGTCTGGGGCTAAAGAAATGGTCGGTTGCCCATTTATGATGATGATAGGAGTGCCGGCAGCACTTCTTACCACTCCGCAAGCTCCCGAAGATATTTCTAATACGATGCTATATACCCCAGGATCTGTAAATTGAATTTCTGGATTTGGGACATTATTAATGAAATTTGTAAATCTAACATTGTTCGCATTAGTTACAATCCAATTGTAAGTTGGAGGCGGAGCTTGAGTGCAACTGTTGTCTAAAATTGATTTATCTGCAATTTTAACTAAGAATGGAGCACAACCAGTAGTAGCTGTGGTAATATCAAAAGCTGGTTTTGGAGGTTCTTGGATGCAGATTTGTTGAGTTACGGGTGCTCCCTCACAAACACCATTGGTCACTGATTCTAATTTTATAATATGATTGCCTTTTGTAGGGAAAGAGAATACAAAATTCACTGACTTTCTTACTCCTGATAATTGAATAACCCCATCTACATACCAATTATAAGTAACATCATTATCTGCACATTCGGGTGTATTTGCGCTAGGATCTTGGCCTGCAATCGACGTATTTATGAAAGTTACTGGTTGGCCAACACATCCTAATGGCGGTCCTGTAAATCTGTTTTCAGGTTTTGTTACAACTTTAGCGTAAGTAGATATTGTTCCCCCAACTTGACCGCATGGCCCAGATACAGAAATATTAATTCCGAAGACGTTATAAATGATTGACGGGCCTGTACTATAAGGTGGGTTTCCACAAGAAGATGTTAAGTATTCGTGTTTTACGGAGCCAGTTTTTAAATCACAAAAAGTATATGTTTCTGTTATTCCATCTCCCCATGAAATTTGGTAAGTATTACCAGGATAGTTATTCTGTATTCCCGTTTGTGAGCTTACATCTACCCCGTACTCAAGAAAGCCTCCAGGCAAACAAACCACATTAGTACCAGATGTAGAAAAATTATTAAAAACATTATTATTTACCACCATATATGCCCGAGTAGCAATGCTACCATCAGGCATAACGGCTTTAATACTTACGGTATAATGAGCAAGGGCTGCATTAAAAGATTGAATAGTAGTTGTGAAATTGAGATTTCCCACAATTGATCCGCTCAGCTCATTTTTAATTGTGCCTGTAACGGTACTTGTTGCAGTAGATTGATTTGTAAATGAAAAAGAAAAATTATTACGTCCAGGGCAAAAACCGAACATAAACTCTGATAACACCGGCCCTGAGCTTATTTCTGCCTTTATAGCTGTTCCTGCTCTAATTTCAAATGGAGCAGAATCCGTGGAAACTAATACCGGACTTGTGGATTTGATCCTTAATTTATACCCAGTTCCAATCGGAGTATTATCAGGGATTATACCATTAACAAAACTTGTGTAAAACCCTGTGTAACTTCCAATAACACTTAGTTCTACACCTAATGGAGACACTAACACAAGGTCAAAACGATTACCAGTTCTAATGCAAGAATTCGGATCAATATTAAATGTTGCCGCAATGGTGCTCCCTGGTGTATACGGACCAGGATCAACAACAACAGTATTTAGTTGTGCCTGCGCAGAAAACACAAAGCCAAACAGTATGCCAATAAATAGCAAACAAATATTTCTCACAAATAAACAATAGGGTTCGTAAATATAATGTTTAATTTAAAATTATATTATTATTCTTTAACGAAAATTTTACGAACAAAAAAATCCCTCAAAACTTACAGCCTTGAGGGATTTTATATGGATAAGTCCCCGCCGCGGCGGAGATTTAGAAGGGTTATTACATCATGCCGCCCATGCCGCCACCACCCATTGGAGGATGAGCGCCACCAGCACCAGCTTCTTCAGGTTCGTCAGCTAAAACAACTTCTGTTGTTAACAACATCGCTGCAATAGATGCTGCGTTTTCTAATGCAACACGAGAAACTTTAGTAGGATCGATAACACCAGCACCAATTAAGTTTTCGTAAACATCAGTACGAGCATTGTAACCGAAATCACCTGTGCCTTCTTTTACTTTTTGTACAACGATAGAACCTTCAATACCTGCGTTTTCACAGATCTGACGTAATGGCTCCTCAATCGCACGTTTAACGATAGCGATACCAGTAGTTTCGTCTTCGTTAGCACCTTTTAATTCTGATAAAGATTCTACAGCACGGATGAAAGCAACACCACCACCAGCAACAATACCTTCTTCTACAGCTGCACGAGTTGCATGTAAAGCATCATCAACACGGTCTTTTTTCTCTTTCATTTCTACTTCACTTGCAGCACCTACATAAAGTACAGCAACACCACCAGAAAGTTTAGCTAAACGCTCTTGTAATTTTTCTTTATCGTAATCAGAAGTAGTAGTTTCAATTTGAGCTTTTATCTGTCCAACACGAGCTTTAATATCTTCAGACTCACCAGCACCGTTAATTACAGTAGTGTTGTCTTTGTCAATTACCACTTTTTCTGCAGTACCTAAATAAGTTAAATCAGCATTTTCTAATTTATAACCTCTTTCTTCAGAAATTACAATACCACCAGTTAAAATCGCGATGTCTTCTAACATTGCTTTTCTTCTATCACCAAAACCTGGCGCTTTAACAGCAGCAACTTTCAGTGACCCACGAATTTTGTTAACTACCAAAGTAGCTAAAGCTTCGCCGTCTAAATCTTCAGCAATAATTAAAAGTGGTTTACCAGTTTGAACAGTTTTTTCCAATACTGGCAACAATTCTTTCATGTTGCTAATTTTTTTGTCGTAAATTAAAATGTAAGGGCTTTCTAATTCCGCTTCCATTTTATCAGCATTGGTTACAAAGTATGGAGATAAATAACCTCTATCAAATTGCATACCTTCTACTGTTTTAACTTCAGTTTCAGTACCTTTTGCTTCTTCAACAGTAATTACACCATCTTTACCAACTTTTTGCATTGCCTCAGCAATTAACGAACCGATTACGTCATCGTTGTTAGCAGAAATAGAAGCAACTTGTTTAATTTTATTATTGTCATCGCCAACAGCTTGAGATTGAGCTTTTAAGTTCTCAACAACAGCAGCTACAGCTTTATCAATACCACGTTTTAAATCCATTGGGTTTGCACCAGCAGCTACGTTTTTAATACCAGCAGTTACAATTGCTTGTGCTAAAACAGTAGCAGTAGTAGTTCCATCACCAGCAATATCTGCAGTTTTAGAAGCCACTTCTTTTACCATTTGAGCACCCATGTTTTCAATTGGGTCTTTTAATTCAATTTCTTTTGCAACTGTAACACCATCTTTAGTAATTGAAGGCGAACCGAATTTTTTATCGATAATTACATTACGACCTTTAGGGCCTAAAGTTACTTTTACTGCATTTGCTAAAATGTCTACACCACGTTTCAGGGCGTCACGTGCTTCAACGTTATATTTTACTTGTTTTGCCATTATTTAATAGATTTGAGATATGAGTATTGAGATTTGAGACATGATGTCGAACTCAAACCATATCTAATTTAATGATTTTTTTAAGTGAATTTTGATTGGCAGAATTGGCGAATGATAGGATCTTCAATCATTCTAAATTCAATCCTTCAATCATTTTTTTATAATGATCCTAAAATATCAGATTCTCTCATGATCAAATACTCTTTACCTTCGATCGTAACTTCAGTACCACCGTATTTGCTGTATAAAACTTGATCACCAACTTTTACTGTTAAAGGAATTAAAGTTCCGGTTTGATCAGCAAATCTGCCTGGTCCAACTGCAACTACAACACCTTGTTGTGGTTTTTCTTTAGCGGTATCAGGAATATAGATACCCGAAGCTGTTTTTTCTTCTGCCGCAGCAGTTTCAACAACTACTCTGTCTGCATAAGGTTTAAAGTTTAAAGCCATAAATACTTTTATTTTTAGTTTTTGTAATTGAATTAGTTCGTAATCTTATACGATGCTTAGGGTTAATCAGTTTTTATGCCAAGCTTGTTTTGCTTGTCAAATTTGCATTTGCTGTCAGTTTATACTTTTTCGAGTTTAAATGGAGGTGTCAGACTGTCAGAAAAGAAATCATTTTAGACCATAGTTTAATCCTTCAAGAAATAATTCGGAAAATGAATGTTATCACATTTCGGCAATTTCGGTCCTTCTTTTCTCTATATCTTTTCGCTGCGCTCAAAGGATGCCGTTTCAAGAAGGTTTATATAACAAAAGCTTGTAGTTCTTTTGTGGTTCAGGTGCTGGGCAGGTAGCAAAAAGATAACCCAAAGTAAGAATTAGTGATGATACGAACCATGGTTTTACTCATTGCCGTCATGCTCAGCTTGACTGGGCATCGTAAAGCGATAGTAGGCTTTGGACAATTAAAAAGTTTGTTTATCGCATTACGATTCCCGTTTTTACGGGAATGAAGAGCTAACTTCAAAACAAAAAAACTTCTGACCACTACAGGTTAATTATTAAAGTTAAAAACTATTAAATAGAAATAGTTAGATGGATAACTAATATATTTGCACCATTATGGGTTACGCAAAGGAAAGAGTAAAGTTAGAAAAGCTATTGGTTAAATTAAATGAGGTTAAGAGTTATAACGAGAAGAGCCTTGATGCGCTTTTTGATATCCATGAGCAATATTCTCATACTGTTAGAATTTTAAAGAATAAAGAGCCAGAAGTATTTACTATTCATTATACTGATGAATTGCAGGCTATTAAATTAGGCAAAAAAGCATTAAAAGAAAGCGATACAGATTTAACAAAAGAACAAAGTTTTAACGCTTACAAAGAGGTTATATTATCAGCGCTAAAGAAAACGATTAATACTGCCCTAGCAATTGTATAAAGTTTATTAACCTATCCACTGGTGTTTTGTGTTGTTCTTATCAGAAGTTATAGCTGCTGGAGTAGCTTTTTCAACACCACCATCTAAAATAGACATCCTTTCTCTTCTCATTGGCGATATCGCCAACCAAACATTAATGGGATTACAAATCCGTGATATAAGAAAGTTCGAGATGCCTTTCAGAACATCTCGAACAGCTGGATATTTCATAATATATTTATTAATTACACCCTGTTGTTGGTAGCTTATGCCATGGTTTGTGTCTCCGCGAACCAATCGAATGCAAATTTCGGTGCGTGAGGACACGCACCGAGGCATTAAACTATTTCAAAGAATGGCTTAGGGAATATAATCGTTTTACTGTCATGGCTTTAGGTGTGTTATATCTCAAGACAAAGTCTTCTTTTACATTTTTAGTTTAGGTAACCGCTGAAAAGCGAACACTCAAACCAGATTGGGGATTACAAATCCCTGATATAAGAAAGTTCGAGATGCCTTGCAGAACATCTCGAACAGCTGGTTTTAATGACTGGCTTAAGGAATATAACCGTTTTATTTTTATGGCTTTGCGGGTAATATATCTCCCGGCAAAGGCTTCGTTTCCAATTAAAGGTTTAAGTGGCCGCTGAAAAAGCGAACATTTAAACCAGATGGTAAGATTAAAGAGATTATCATCCCTGATATAAGGAAGTTCGAGATGCCTTTCAGAACATCTCGAATAGCTGGGATCACATCAACCAAGGAGCTAGTTCTTTCGTTAATATCCACTGCTCATTTCTACATTCAAAAAAATAGATGCTCAAACTTAAGACTTCATTTTTAGATGAAGTTCTCACAGTGAGTGCCGCCCTGTCGCATTTTTTAGAAAACTTTAGTTTACTTGCTTCAATAGACCAATCATTAGCTTTATACAAGATGGCAGAATTTTTTAGATAAGGTAATATTTTATTTGATTTGATTATGGATGAAGGTTTAGCTTTTTCATTGAAAATTACTTCATTTATGAAACTCCAATTATTACTTTTTAACATTGAATCCAATTTTATGGAAGAACCAAATGATTGCAACTCTTTTAGCTCTTCCCAAATGCTATCATTTATGATTATTGATTTGGGTAGCCTTGGGTCTCCTTGTTTAATACGAGAATCAATAGCTAAGGCATATAGGCATAAATGACTATTTCTATCTGCTTTTTGAGCATTTATAACGGATGTTATAGAAATAAAAATAAATGTTAGAATAATTCTCATATTAACATTTCTTTTTTTTAGATGAATTAGATGTGTTTTTATATTCTCTATTTCCATTGCTAGTTGAACGATTTTTGTTTGGAGCAGCAATATATGCTTGACTGTGTTGAAGGTTTTGCCAAAAGATATCTTGACAATATTCAGTCAATGAAATTGAGCTATCAGGTGATGTTAAAATTCCACGGGAAATGGCAAATCTTGTTAATAATGAGGCCATCGAATTTACATAAGTATTTGCCATTTGTGTATGCTGCGGTATGCCTTGGTTTGAATAGGGGGTTCCTGATTGGTCAAATAGAAATGTATTCATACCCGCAAATATATCATGTTCCAAGCCTGAAGTATGATGTATGCCGTATACCATATATGAGTGCATTAACTCGTGGATTAATGTAGCTGCAACTGCTAAATCTGTAGCCTCATTTAACATTAACTTATTAAGATGGATATACCCCGTAGTGTCGTTGGTAACACCATTTCTTCTTAAGATAAAAGAATTCCCGGCTGCATCGTACTTAGTTTGGTCATTAAATAGATGTTCACCTATCTTAATTTTGAAAGTGCCTGAATTCGCAATTGTACTTATCGAAGCAGAAGCATTTAGGTTTGCCATTGATAATAAATCAGAAAGAACATTTTGTATTTCACCTGCCTCAGAAATAATTTTAGTTGCAATTGTATCAACGCAAGGTCTAGCTGTAGAATCAACTTTAATTTCTTTCAAGATCCGGGGGCAAGCCGTTATCCCCGTATTCCCACCCATACAGATATTGCAAGGATTGTTATCAGAAGCTGTTCCATTTGGCTCGCCTGCACAATCGTATACCACAGTCTCTGTTATAACACCTCCAACAGGAGGAGGTCCAACAGGACCTGTAGGTCCACTACAAAATTCACCCAGATAAGTTACTGTCGAAAACATATAATCACCATATTGATCATAATAATAAACATGTAAGTACCGGCTGCTACAGGTTATGGTCGATCCATCTTCAGTTATCTCTGTGCTTAACTTGTTGGGGATATTCGCATTAGCGAGTTTGCCTTTTAAGCCACCTTTGCTTTGTGTGTTAGGTAGTTTAGAGGTTATTCTCACAGTGCCAGGAACTTGCCTGCCTTCTTTATAATAATGGCCTTCTAGATAGCTGTAATTTAGGTTATAGCTAATCATAGCTCCACTAAATCCTTCTATCTGCTTGTCTTTGTATCTCGTAACTGTTGATTCTCCTTTTTCATTGATAATTTCGGTAGCTCCTATCACCTCTATGACCTTCCCATCGGTGATTTCGCCATCTCGTTCTTCAAATATGTATTTTCTGGCATAGTCAATATCTTTGTTGTTTAGCTCGTACTTCTCTAATGGAACGGTCATTACGGTTTTGCCATCCTTGGTTTTCTCCATTTTTGCCTCTGCCCATATGGGTGTCTTTTTGTTTTCAATCTTAGTATTATGGGGCTTGTTTCCAGATCCTCCCTGGTTTGCCGAACTTACCTTAGGTAAGGTGGTCGTTTGTTTATTGTAGAATAATTTGGCCTTTTCCAGCAAAATTGCTGGTGGAGTTTCCGAACCCATACGCAATTCCTTTTTGCAGGAGTGAATAATAAAGGCTGAGGTTAAAAGGATTAAAATTAAGCAAAGGTTAAATTTTTTGAGGGGGGGTAAAAAGTTTATACATGATCGCGTTTTTTATTTCTATAATATTAATTATAAAAAACTACAGCTCCAAGTTTTTTGTACGAAAGGGTGTTTGCGTTGTATGAAGGGTATTTTGGTTGTATTAAAGTATTTTTCTTTTGGTTGGTGTTACCATCAATCCATCGCTTCTGAATAAAACAGATTTCTCAATCGCGAAAAGCTCATTTCGAAATGACGACAGTATTATAAACAAAAAAACTCCCTAGTAATTAAACTAGAGAGTTCTTTTTATTTCGTTTGAACGAATTATTTTTTAGTCGTATCAGCAGGTGTTGCTGCTGGAGTAGCTTTTTGTTGTGAACCACCACCTAAAACAGATGGAGTAGCTGCTTTATTGATTAACTCATCGGCTTTGCCAGCTGCACCAGTAGAAACACCAGCGCCAGATTTGCCAATAGTTGTAATTGCCAATGAAACTACTACAATTAAAGTTAACAATACCCAAGTTCCTTTTTCTAAAACATCGCCAGTACGTTGTACACCAAACATGTTACTGCCCGAACCGCCAGTAGCTAAACCGCCACCTTTAGGGTTTTGTATTAGAACAAATAAACCCAATGCAACGCAAAAAATAATTAATAAAATGACTAATAAGGTTACCATGTATAATATGTTGTTAAATTTTCTTTTCTAAAGATTGAATAAGGTCGGCAAAGTAACGGCTTTTTTCTGGAAACTTCAAACTTAATTTTTCATAAGTGTCTATTGCCTTGTGGTAAAGCATTTGCTCTATATAAATTGCAGCCAAGGTTTCAGAAACAAGGTCGTTATGATCTTCTGCGCTTTTCTTGGCTTTATTCTCTGTGTTAATCTGCTCTGCCTTTGGTGGCCTTATTTGTGGTTCGTTTTTAATAAACGATTCGATAATATCGGCTCCTTTATGCGTAATCTGTCTATTAATTGGCCCCTTACTGGCTTCATCGGCAACGTTAAAGGGTGTTTGCAAGTGAAAAATATGCTCTACATATTGTTGTTGCAGCTCGCTAGGGTTGGGGTTGTTATTTTTTTTTGGCGTTACATAAGGCTGAAAAATTTGCTCATGCTCCTTACGCGTTTTAGCCAACCACCATAAAAAAGTATAAGGTAATTTATCGTCGTCGTATTTGCTAACTGTTTGTGCTTCGGCTTCTTGGTCGTATTCTTCAACCAAAGCAATGTTAGGTTTCTGCTCGTCAACCGTAATTTGATCTGCACTAAAACTCTTTTCGAAAGCAAAAAAGTCGGAAGCTACAATACTTTCAATTGCAAATTCATCTGGTAAAGTTTCTTCTGCTGTTTTTTCCTCTATTTCAAAAACTGGAGCAGGTTTTAACTGTTCTGTAGGGATGTAAGCTGCAGCATTAAGCTCAATAATTTCATCAAAAGTTTCTTGCTCATCAGTTATTGATGCGTTTGATGTTTGAACCGAACTAACTTCGTTAATTTCTTCAAAAATCTCATCTTGTTCTACATCGTAATGATTGTCTTGAACATCACCGAACTCGTTAATTTCTTCAAAAACTTCCTGTTCATCAATTAAAGAAACTTCGTTTGGTTTATCTGCAACTTGCAATTCATCCGCCTGGATGGCGCCAAAAGAAAGCAAATGATAAGGTTTTTGAGCTAAACTTTCTGGTGCATGAATAACCTGATGCAACAAATTACCATTATTGTAAAGTGCAGCGGTTGCCAACTGATTGTTTGAATTTTCGCTATTGAAACTAGCTTTAGCCAATAGCAAATGCAATGGTTGGTAATATGGATATTTATCTACAAGATTTTGCAACATAAAGGCATGCTCTTGCGTAACCAATGATGGTTTTGCAAGTAAATTTGCCAGCTGTTGTTTGGTTTGTAAATCTAGCTCCATGCCGCTAAGTTAATAATTGAAAGTGCAAATTTATTACCATTGTGCAAAAGCTTGGTTAAATATATTTTCGGTAAGTTTAAAATTTACCGCTTTAATTAACCTTGCTTGCTGGGCTTCTAAACTTTGTCCGGCTAAAGAAAAATCTTCAAAAGCAGTGAAAGATTGCTCAAAACTTTTACTCTCTTTAAATTCGGTATTGTTAGTGTATTTTACTGCAACTGTTATAGTTAGCCTATTCGCTCCGGCAATTGGGGCACTGTTATCTTGTATGGCAATTGGCTTAATGTCATAACCTGTAATTCTGCCTTCAAAAACTACATCGGCTTCGTTTTGGGTTAAGGTTAAACGACTTTGTGTGCGTATACGCTCTTTTAAATCTTCAGTAAAAACGTTACTTAAAGTTGGGATTACCAATGGTGCATTGTTCTCGAACAATTGCACACGAACGGTTTTTAAACCTGTGGTAGATGCGCCATTAAATTTATAGCCACAACCGCTGAGAGCGCTAAGAGCGAAAACTGTTAAAATTAAGATCAGCTTTTTCATCTGTATATAGTTTGTTTTTTAATTGTGATGAAGCCCTGCCTACCGCAGGCGCAATGTTATTAAGTTAAGAAAAATTAACACGTTGGCGGGGAAGCCAACGCTGGAAGTTTCTTATGTTGGCGTCCCCGCCAACGCTTAACTTAATGACATTGACCGCAGGCAGTTATCAGATTTCTTCATCATTATAGGTTAAGTTCTTTTATTTTGCGGTAAAGTGTACGTTCTGATATACCCAACTCTTGTGCTGCAAATTTGCGTTTGCCTTTGTGTTTTTTCAATGCTTTTTTGATCAAATCAGATTCTTTATCAATTAAGGATAACGACTCTTCTACTTCTTCGGCATCATGCGCATAATTATAATCGGTAGGATTATTTTGCGTAGGATGTTTGATGGTTAACGTTGCCTCATTTTGGTTGGGTAAATCAATGTCGTGGTATAACTGATTAATATATTGAGGGTTATCTGCAATAACATGATCGGTATTCCCTCCATTTTGGATGATTTCTGCCACTAATTTCTTCAGCTCAACCATATCCTTTTTCATATCAAACAACACTTTGTACAAAATGTCTCTTTCAGAAAAATCTTCTTTGTTGCTGCCATTAATCGCCATTGGCAAATTATTGGCCTGCTCATTAGGAATATAATTTAACAAAGCCTGTGCATTTACATTTCTATCTTTCTCTAAAACGCAAATCTGCTCTGCAATATTTTTTAATTGCCTAACATTTCCTGGCCAGCTGTAGTTGCTTAAAATTTGTATGGCTTCGGGTTCTAGCTGTATCCCCGGACTGCGGTATTTGTCACTAAAATCGGCTGCAAATTTTCTAAATAAAAGATAAATATCTTCTTTTCTTTCGTTTAAAGCTGGTATACGAAGTGGCACCGTGTTTAATCTGTAATATAAATCTTCACGAAATTTGCCGTTTTTAACTCGGTTGTAAACATCAACATTTGTTGCAGCGATAATTCTTACATCTGTTTTTTGGACTTTAGATGAACCTACACGTAAATATTCGCCACTTTCTAAAATGCGTAATAAACGAGCTTGTGTACCCAAAGGCAATTCGGCAACTTCATCTAAAAAAATTGTTCCGCCGTTGGCAACTTCGAAATAGCCTTTACGAGCTTCGTGTGCACCAGTAAATGAACCTTTTTCGTGCCCAAATAATTCCGAATCTATAGTTCCTTCTGGTATAGCGCCACAGTTTACAGCAATAAAAGCACCATGCTTACGAGCACTCATTTGATGGATGATGTGCGAAAAAACTTCCTTTCCGCTACCACTTTCGCCAGTAATTAAAACCGACATATCAGTAGGCGAAACCTGTCTGGCAGTATCTATAGCACGGTTTAATAGCGGCGAACCACCAATAATACCGAACCTATTTTTTATATCTTGTATATCCATTTTCTTTTTAGATATGAGTATTGAGATGTGAGATATGAGACTTTAAGTCTTATAACCTTAACCCATCAACTATTTTCTTTTTGCTTTGGTCTTTAAGCTTTCCTTTCCCCTTTTGGGGGGTTGGAGGGATTAAACGATTCTTCCAATTAGCGTAGCTGATGTACAACGTTCTATATAAACATTTACATATTCGCCAGGTTTTACATTTTCTACTACCGGAAAAACTGCCATTGCGTTTTGATCGTTTCGTCCTCTAAATTCTTTATCAGATTTTTTAGAAAAACCTTCGATTAAAATTCTAACTGTTTGTCCAACAAATTCTTCTAAACAAGCCAATGAATCTTCTTGTTGTTTCTTAAATATTTCTGCTAATCGGCGAGCTTTTACATCTTCAGGAATATCATCAACATATTTACGTGCAGCTAAAGTACCTGGGCGTTCAGAATAGGAGAATGTATAAGCAAAATTGTATTTCGCATAATCCATAATGCTCAAAGTATCTTGATGTTCTTCTTCAGTTTCTGTGCAAAAACCTGCAATAATATCCGCCGAGATGGCGCAACCTGGAATAATGCGACGAATGGCATCAATTCTGTTCATGTACCACTCACGCGTATAAGTACGGTTCATTAAGGCTAAAATTCTGCTGTTACCAGATTGAACCGGTAAATGAATGTAATTACAAATGTTATCGTGTTTGGCTATGGTATATAAAACCTCGTCGGTAATATCTTTAGGGTGCGATGTAGAGAATCGAACGCGTAAATCTGGATTAATCGCTGCAACCATTTCTAACAATTGCGCAAAATTTACCGATCCTAATTCTTCATCTTTTTTAACCAATTTTTCTGGTAACTCATTTTTGCTAACCAAAGCTTCTAATAAAGCATCGCCAGTTAAAGTGTTCATTTCATCCGCTTCATCGATTTGCTTTTGTGTAATGGTACTCCCTTCCCCTTGGGAAGGGTTGGGGTTGGGTTTCCATAAATACGAATCAACATTTTGCCCAAGTAAGGTAACTTCGCGATAGCCATTTTCGAATAATTGACGACACTCCTCTACAATTGAAAAAGGATCACGGCTTCTTTCTCTGCCTCTGGTAAACGGAACTACGCAAAAAGAACACATGTTATCGCAACCACGCATAATAGTTACGAAAGCAGTAATGCCATTGCTGTTTAAACGCACCGGACTAATATCTGCATAAGTTTCTTCGCGAGATAAAATTACGTTTACAGCTTTATGTCCTTCTTCTACCTGACTAATTAAGCCCGGTAAATCGCGGTAAGCATCTGGGCCAACAACTACATCAACCAGTTTTTCTTCTTCTAAAAACTTAGCTTTTAAACGCTCGGCCATACAGCCTAAAACTCCCACAATTAATTTCGGATTTCTTCTTTTTTCTACCCCAAATTGAGATAATCGATTACGAACACGAGTTTCAGCATTTTCACGGATAGAACATGTGTTAATGAAAATTACATCTGCTTGGTGGTAATCTCCAGTAGTTTCAAATCCAGTTTCTGCTAAAATAGAAGCCACAATTTCGCTATCAGCAAAATTCATTTGGCAACCATAACTTTCAATGTAAAGTTTCCTGCCGTCGCTTTTAGTGTTTGCTAAAATCAAAGCCTCACCTTGGCGCTCTTCATCGTGTTTCTTGTCGGCTAAAGTTAATTCAATCATCAATTATTCAATTTTATTGGGTCTCAAAAATACAAAATTATATTCATAAATGACAAATTGTCAGCATCAAAATTATTGCTCCTTACATTATTCAAACAAAAAGCTATTGCAATTTGTATTATTGGTTTAATCTTAAATCTATGCTCAAAAATAAGAGATCAAGGCGATTAGCAAAATGGATAGGTGGAATTTTAGTAGGTTTAATAGTGCTTATTGCGGCTGTTTCTATTTTTATAAGTGCAAAGTGGAAACCTTTAATTACAGAAAAAATTAAAACTGGAGTTTATGAAGGATCTGATCGTTTGTATAAAATTGATTTTAGCGATATCCACCTTAATTTAATTACAGGTTCTGTTGTTTTGGATAGTATTTCATTGTATCCGGATAGTGTAGTTTTTAATCGACTAAAAGAAATTAAAAAGGCTCCAACTCATTTATTTAGGTTAAAATTAGCGCATTTAAAAATTATTCGAGTAGGGATTTTAAAAGCTTATTTTAATAAGGATGTTAAGATAAGTTCAATCGTTTTAGATCATCCATCGATAGATATGGTTTACAGTAAAGTGCCAAAAAGAAGTGATACTGTTAAAGACGAGAGAACACTTTATCAACAGATTGCTAACTCCTTAAAATCAATTCGTGTTAAGGATATTAAAGTAATTGATGCCAATTTCGATTATTACAATGGCTTAAAAAAATTGAATGCGGTTAAACATTTATCTATTAATGTAAAAGATGTTTTGATAGATTCGATGGCGCAATTTGATACAACTAGGGTTTTTCATAGTAAAGATATTGCATTTAATATGAGTGGCTATAGTTCTTTAACAGCAGATAAAATGTACACCATCAAGGTGGATACACTAAAAGGTTCTATTAGTAACAAAACTTTAAGAGTTGTTGGTGTTCAATTGATACCGATGTATGCTGATTTAGCATTTAGCAGGAAATATAAGGTTGGAAAAGATAGGTACGATTTAAAATTTGATGAGATTAGTTTAAGTGGTGTAGATTTTATTGGATTAAATAACGATGGGAATTTTCATGCTAAAAGATTAAACATCGGCCCAGCCAAAGTAGCGGTATTTTTAAATAGAGAATTACCACCACCTGCTTTTGATAAAGGAAAAAACTATCCGCATAATGCGTTAAAACGTTTAGAGATGCAAACATTGGTTGATACATTAACGCTAAATAAATTAGATATCGCTTACACTGAATATAATCCGCAAACTAAAGAACGAGGAACTTTAAAGCTTGATAATTTAAGCGGACAAATCTTAAACATCACCAACGACTCAGCAAGATTGGTTAAAAAAAATCATGCCTATGCAGATTTAACTACTTCTGTAATGGGTGCCGGAAAGCTAAACGTTAAAATTGATTTTAACTTAACAGATAAAAATTCAGCATTTAGCTACACTGGTCATGTTAGTCCGTTTAATTTAAAAGTTTTAAACCCATTATCTAGGTCTTTAGGTTTGGTTGCCATAGAAAGCGGAAACGTTAAAAGTGTTGATTTTAATATCAATGCCAACCAAAATGGAAGTTCTGGAACTGTTAAATTTTTATACAATGATTTAAAAGTTAATCTCTTAAAAGAGAATGAAAATGGAGTGAAAGAAAAAAAGGGATTGTTATCGTTTTTGGCAAATACGGTTTTAATTAAAAACGATAATCCAACACAAGGTGAAGCAATAAGAACTGCAAATATTACTTTTACTAGATTGCCTCAAGCATCATTTTTTAATTTAATGTGGAAGAGCATTTTTACTGGCATTAGAGAAACTGTTGGATTGGGAATAGTTCCTGTTAAGGGGCAACCAGCTCCTGTTAGCAAAGCAAAGGCAGAGCGTCAACAAAGAAGAGCAGAGCGTAGAGCGGAACGGGCGAAGAATTAGTATTTGTCATTCAGATCCGCCGTGGCGGAGAAGAATTTCAATCCATGTTTCTAATGAGAATACAGAGAAGTCGGAATCACAAATCAATTTACTATATTAGGCTATGTTAAGAACACACAGATAATTGATTAGTATGGCTGAAAAAGCATCCCGAAGAAAATTACTCAAATGGATTTTAGGCATTTTGCTTTTTGTTGCTTTAATTGTAGTTTCAGTTTCATGGTATTTAAGTGCAAAGCTTAAACCCATCATTCAAAAAGAATTAAAAGAGTTGGTATTGAAATCAACAAGAGGTTTGTACAAAGTAGAATTTTCTGATCTCCATACCAATTTAATTACAGGCTCTGCTACCTTAATTGATATTAATATTGCACCTGATACAGCTATTTACAAACAATTAATAGCCGAGCAAAAAGCACCAAATAACCTTTATTACATTAAGTTAAAAAAGCTTTCCATTAAAAACTTTAAACCATTAACCGTTTATTTTGATAAAAAAGTAGATGTGAAACTGTTGCTGTTTGATAAGCCAGACATTCAAATGGTAAATAGGCATTTTGATTTTAATGATGATCGCCCACCACGTCCTCGTCAATCTCCTTATGATTACATTAAAAAACTTTTCAAATCTATCAGAGTAGAAACAGTTGATTTTAGAAATGCGAAGTTTAAGTACATTAACAATAATGGAGCAATACCAGAGATAGATTCGGTTAATAACATCAGTATTAAATTAAGCGATTGGTTAATCGATTCGCTATCTGCCGAAGACCCCAAAAGATTTTATTTATTGAAAGATGTAGCCGTAAATTTAAATAACTACAGTTTTGCTACACCAGATAGCGTGTATTACTTAAATGTTAACCAGCTAGATTTTAAAGCTTCAAGCGGGAGGGTTAACATTAAAAAGTTTGCCATGGTACCTCGACATAGTGAAGCAAATTTTGCTAAAGTAAATGGTTATGCCCGTGATAGTTTTAATATCCAATTAAATAACATCAATCTTTTAGGGATCAATTTGCAGGCCTATTTGCAAAAGAGAGAATTAATTGCCAATCAGATGCAAATTGCTGATGGAAGTGTTGCGGTATTTAACAATAATTCTTATCCTAAGCTGGTTAAGATTAAAAAAGGGGCATTTCCGCATCAATTGCTGCAACAGCTAAATGCCAAGCTTACTATAAAAAAAATAAAGCTCAGCAATATCGATGTGAGTTATGCAGAGTTTGATAAAACAAGTAAACAAATCGGTAAAATATCATTCGAAAAAACTTCGGGAACTATTAGCAATGCTACAAATGCACCAAAGGTTAAAGCAATCAATCATTTTATGCAAGCAGATTTGCTTAGCCATGTAATGGGACAAGGTAGGTTAACTATCAACTTTAAATTTGATTTAAACTCGCCCATTGGCGCATTTGATTATAAAGGAGCTTTAACAAATTTAGATGGAAGGCAACTAAATAAAATTACCAAGCCATTGGGTATGGTGCAGGTAAATAGTGCTGATATTAAAAAACTAGCTTTTGATATTAAGGCTAACCAAGAAGTTGCCAAAGGAAAACTTGATTTTGCATTTAACGATTTGTCTGTAGCGCTATTAAAAAAGGAAGAAGGCAGGCAACGTTTAGTAAAGCAAGGTTTGCTTTCTATTTTAGCAAATGCTTTGGTTTTATATTCTGATAATCCGAGTGCGGATGGAAAATTTACTTCTGCAACCATCAATTATCAAAAAGAACCAACGGCATCATTTTTTAGTTTTATATGGCGAACACTTTTTGAGGGAGTAAAATACAGCGTAGGTGTTACCCCGCAAAAAGAAGCTGAAATTAAAGCGCATGTAAATAAATTTGAGCAAATGAAAGAAGATAGAGATGAACGTAGAAAGCGCAGGCAATTAAGAATTGAACGCCGAGAAAGGCAAGAGCGATAACAAAAACCGCCTTGCAAATTTAATGCAAGGCGGTTTTAATTTATAATCCTTCGACAAGCTCAGGATGACAAAACTATCAAATCAATGAAATCACATTAATCTGTGTAATCCTTTTTAAACTATCCAGTTCCAACCAAATCTATCTTCGGTTAAGCCGTTTCTAATGTCGTTTAATTCTTTGGCAATGCTTGTAGAAACCGTACGAGTGCTAGTTTCGCTTAATTTATACAATTCACCTTCAAATCCAATTTCACCAATTTGAGTTACCGTAGCTGCAGTACCAACTGCAAAAGCTTCAGTTAATTTACCATTTTTGGCGCCTTCAATAATTTCGGCAACAGTTACTTTTCTTTCTTCAACAGTAATACCTTTATCTTTTGCTAACTCAATAATCGTATCACGAGTTACACCATTTAAAATGGTTTCGCCTATTGCTGCTGTGATTAATTTTCCATCTAAAACAAACATTACATTTGCTGCTCCAGATTCTTCTACCAAAGTATGGGTAGAAGAATCAGTCCAAATTAATTGATCGAAACCTTCCTTTTGTGCTTGGGCAAATGGATATAAAGAGCGGGCATAATTACCGGCAGTTTTTGCATAACCTACTCCACCTTCGTTTGCACGGGTATATTTCGTTTCTATTTTTACTTTTAAAGCTTTGGTGTAATATGGGCCGGTCGGACTAGCCAACAAAAAGAATTTATAGGTATCACTTGCTTTAACGCCTAAAGAAGCATCTGTAGCAAACATTACTGGTCTTAAATACAGCGAGTAATTTTCTTGAGTTGGTACCCAACCTTTATCAATATTAATTAAAGCAGCAACAGCTTGCATAAAAATTTCTTCAGGGATAATTGGCATTGCCATTCTATCTGCAGAAATATTAAAACGCTCAAAGTTTTTGTTAGCTCTAAACACACTCACATCGCCATTTGGCAAACGATAAGCTTTCATTCCTTCAAAAATTGCTTGTCCGTAATGCAAAGCAGAAATTGCTGGGCTCATCGGAATTGGGCCGTAAGGTAAAATCTGTAAATTTTTCCATTCGCCGTCTTCGTAGTCGGCCATAAACATGTGGTCTGTAAAAGTTTTTCCGAATGGGATGTTTTTAAAATCTGTTTCAGCTAATCTCGGATTGCTGTTTTCGGTAACCTTAATTTGTAAAGTATCTATCACTGCCTTAGGTATTAAATTTGGGTCAAAAGTACTAAAAAATGCCCTTAAACCCAAATTAATCTTATTTTCGAAGTGTTTGTAATACACTAAGCACCCATCCTTTCCCCCAGTCTTCCATTTGTTCTTCGGTCCATAAAAAAGGGTAAAAAATTCGTTTTTGGAAACGTGGAGGCAAATATTTTTGCCAGTTGGTTCCGCCTGTCGCAGCAACATCAACGGGGTCTTTTTCTAAATATCGCACTGCGGATTTGTAATGCGCCAAAGGCCATTCTACGTTTACATATAAATCTAATTTGCGCAATTCTTCTGCGAGTGCACTTACATCATCGCCTTGCGAAAGTAATTTTTGGTACAAAGCCGAAAAGTTGCTTTGCTCCCGTTCTTTTGCCAAGGCTAAAAATTCTGTAGCATATTTTTTGATGAACTGTTTTAAGGTTAATGTTTGTTTGCCACTTGCCAATTCGGTGGCACCAAACTTCCAATATAAAAACTCAAATTTTTCTTCAATTGTGGCATCTTTTAGTTCTTCTCTTTTGCTTTTATCAACCAGTTGGGTAAAATTGGTTGCATTAATTTCAATCATTCGGTACTGGCCCGATTGAAAACCACTAGCCGGTAATAACGACATGCGGAACTTTAAAAATTGCTCTTTTTCCATGCCGTTTACCATCACTTCAAACGAAGTTGTTAAAGCATTAAAATAGGCGTTAATTCTTTTAATTCTTGCAGTGAAGAACTCAGTAGTTAAATTTTCATGCTCGGCAATTTGTTTACATTCATGCAAGGCCAATTTAAAATACAATTCTGTAATCTGGTGGTACATGATGAAAATCTCTTCATCAGGAAATGGTGTTTTTGGATTTTGTAAACTTAGGAGTGTATCTAAGTGTATATAATCCCAATAGGTTAAAAAGTCGGCGTATAATAAACCATCAAGATACGATGCCATGTCTTGGCCCATCGCTTCATACTTTTCTTGAAGCTTATTGATCTTGTTAATGATATCTGGTGTGAAATCCATGAAATTTTGATTAGTAATGAAACATAAGCTGCAAATTTTATTGCAGCAATAAATGATCTACTAATCAATTAGCTTGGTCTGGAGATAATTAAGCTAATAAAAGAAGCCCATTTCCAAGTTTTGAAACTTTGCTCAAACTTCATTTTCAGTGGTTTTTTAAGTATTGCTGCAAGTTAATAAATCAAAATTAAACAGTGCTAAAGCTAGGTTGACTACTTTCAACTTCATTAATATTTGCTTTTAACTTTTTGTAATTATTCCAAATATTTAAGGAGGCTAACACATAAAACAATAATGTTGGTATGATGAAAAATTTATAGTAGATAAATTGATTATCCATAAACGTCTGAGTAATGCAGCCAATGAGTATGATTATCATCAAAGCTCCTAATATTATATTTCGACTTAAAGGTTGATGAAGCTTTGATGCAATATCTGCTAAATCATCATTTAGTTGTAGATCAAAATTATTTGCAGATGATGTTTCTAAAAACTTCAAATGTTTTAAAATTATTCTTTTATACAAAGCATTTCCAATCGCATCATAAGCATTTATAGAAAGTAATACCAATAAGCTTGTTTTGTTCCAATTAAATCTAAAATCAATCCCGAAAACTTCAGTGATTGCTGCTAATAAAACGATAATAAACGTAATTGAAAATGCAATACAGCTTAACAGTAGAATATAGAAATTGCTCTGCAAATGCATTTCTACTTTTTCATTTTTTTCTCGTCCAATTAGCTCCAAAGAGTTAATTAAATCTATTCTTTCTGTTACGCTAGCCATAAATAAACTTTTAAATCTATTAAGCTTTGACAACTTTCTTTGCGCTTTTATAGAAAGTTGTCAAAGCTCCCCGTGTGTTAATACAACACCCTAAATTTAATTGTATTTTCTATCTTTTTTAGCGATTTAAATAATGTTTTATCATACTCGGCATTAATATCTGTAATGGCATAACCCAAAGTTGCGTTTGTCATTAAAAATTGCCCAACAATGTTGATGTTGTGCTTCGCAAAAATGGTATTAATTTGCGCCATAATACCCGGTACATTTTTATGGATATGAATTAAACGATGAGATTTATCTATCGCAGGCAACTGTAAATTAGGAAAATTGCTGCTCATGTAAGTTGTGCCCTTATTCATAAAATCGATTACCCGTTTAGTAATAAAGGTTGCACTACGTGGATTGCTTTTTGGATCATCAAAAACAACTATGCCCATGTTAGTGCAGGTTTGGAATGAAAATTTATTTTTTGCACTGCCCAAATAACCAATGGTTTTAAGTTTAACAGCACGTTCTAATTTTTCTTGTTCAATTTTTTCGCCATCACCTAGCAAAATCATTCCAACATCAGCCACATATTTTTCTTCAAAAGAAGTTTTATGGCGAATAGAAAACCCGTCTTTTTTAAGCAAGGTAATCGTATCATCAGGTACATCGCCAATTACCAAACATAAAATTCTATTTTTAGGATATGATATCGCCCTTGGCAAATTATTTACATACAAAAACTCATCAAAACTTGGCGTAACATGGTCGGCTTTTGATACAATGCTTTCTCTGGCAATGTTTTCGGTAAAAGCATAGAATTTTTTAATCAAACCACTTTCGCGTAGCTGATAATCTGAATAACCATCGCCAATGCCATAAAGTTCACCTTCTAAAGCCATTTTGCTAATCAGTTTCACCTTTCCACCCTCTTCACTTAACGGATTTTCATGGTCGTAATCTATAATTTTTCCATCGCCTGTGGTTACAAAAGTATTGGCATAAATGTTCTCTTTTTTAATGTGATACTGACTTACCACTGGGGTAATAAATTCTTTAAATCCGCCAGAAACAATTAAAACTTCATCGGCATGTTTTTTAAAAAAAGCAGCGTTGCGAGAAAATGAAGCAGAAACTTTCTTTTTTAATCGCGTAATCAGTTGTTTTAAATGAGCTTCGTTGGCCTCTAATAATTGTACACGTTTAGCTAAACTTTCTGAGAAGGATAATTTTCCTTCCATAGCCAAATTCGTATAATCTTCAATTTTTTTAAAAATAGCTTCCTTATCAGGATGTTTGTTTAACGAGATTCGAGCCAGTTCATCTAAAGCTTCTACCTGAGTAAAGGTGCTGTCGAAATCAATAATGTAGTAGTTTTGCTGTTTCATATTTATTTCAAAGCTATGCACACTTCAGCAATGCTTTGTTTTAAAGGTTTAAATTCAAAATTTATTGCTTTTTTAATTTTTCCGTTGCTGTAATTGCTCAAATTAAAACTACTTCTGGCGGCATCTTTTGTTAACGAAGGTGCTTTGCCTGTAAAAATTGAAGCTAATTTTGCGGCTCGCCAAGCAATGCCTAACATCCAAGGTTTTGCTTCGCTACTTGGTCTTTTAATACCAAAGCCATCAGCTATTGCTGCAAAAAAATCTTTGTAGTGTAAGTTATCTGCCGATAGGGTAAATCTTTCATCGCTAATTTCAGCATTCATTAATAAAATCATTGCTTTGGCAACATCTTCTACGTCAACAATTCCTGTAGCGCCATCGGTATAAAACTTTAAGCCATCTTTTACCAATTTAAAAATTGCGCCACTACCCGTAAAGCCAGCATTTTTGCCAATTATTACTGCCGGATTTACAATTACAGCATTTAATCCTTCGGCTATGCCACGCCAAACTTCCATTTCCCCTTCGTATTTAGAAATGGCATAAGAATGTACGTGTGGATTGTACTCCCAAAAATCTTTTTCAGTAATCTGTTCGCCTTTTTTGGCATCGCCTAAGGCTGCAATTGAACTAACATGTAAAAGCCTAGCGCCATGGTGTACACAGAGGTTTACGATGTTAGAAGTGCCTTCGATGTTAATTTTTATGAGTTTGTTTTTATCTTTCGGATCAAAAGAAATAAAGGCAGCACAATGATAAACTTGCGTTACGCCTTCAAAAGCATCTGCTAAATCTTCGGGCTCATTAATGTCTGCAACAAACCATTCAATTAGCGGATTAGCTACAATTAAATCGGGGATTTTAGAAGTGTCTCTTTTTAAGGCCCTAACCTTTAAATTTTGAGCCGTTAATTGATGAATTAATTCTGCTCCTAAAAATCCCGTAGCACCTGTTACCAATATCATTATATTTTTTTTTAGGTAGTGTCCGCTCAAAAATAGATATTTGAGCCCAAACATTTATATCGCTTTTATGTCTTTATCAGATTTTTTTTCGCCCATTAACTCAGAAAAGTTTAGTCCCAAGCAAGGATTTTTAACTAGTCAGCTAGGTTTAAAGGCTCAATTTTTTACAGATCGTTTTCCAGATTTAGAAGAAAAAACTCACGATATAGCCATTTTTGGAGTAAATGACGATAGAGGCGCAATAAATAACAACGGTTGCGCTTTAGCGGCAGATCATTTTAGAGCGCATTTTTATGCACTAAATGAAGGTGCTTTTACTAGTAAAATTATCGATTTAGGAAATATTAAAGCTGGTAGAGAAATTTCGGACACTTATTTTGCAGTTAAAACAGCTGTTGCAGAATTGGTTAAGCTAAATATTTTACCCATAATTATCGGTGGCGGCCAAGATATTACCTATGCCCAGTACATGGCTTACGAAAATTTAGAGCAAAAAGTAGATTTGGTGGTTATCGATTCTAAGTTCGATTTAGATGAAGATACGGATGAAAGCATAGCCACAACTTCAAATTCTTATTTGAGCAAGGTTTTTTTACATCAGCCAAATTACTTGTTTAATTTTAGCAATGTTGGTTATCAAACTTATTTTGTTAATCAAGATAGTTTAAAAGTGATGGACAAGCTTTATTTTGATGTACACAGATTAGGCGAGTTTATGCATGATATTTCTTTAACTGAGCCTGTTTTGCGCAATGCAAATATGATTAGTTTTGATATGGGAGCCATTCGCTCTGCAGATGCTGGTGCAAATGTAAATGTTGGTCCGAACGGTTTTTACGGCGAAGATGCTTGTAGAATTACCCGTTATGCTGGTATGAATGATAAATTAACCTCTATCGGTTTTTACGAGTTTAATCCAGCTTTTGATAGAAACGGGCAAACTGCCATGCTTTTAGCGCAAATGGTTTGGTATTTTATAGATGGTTTTTACAACCGTAAACAAGATTTTCCACTTACGCCAAAATCTCAATATATCATTTACAGAGCTAGTTTAAAAGATGGTTCTGGCGAAATGAATTTTGTAAAAAGTAAGCGCTCGGATAGATGGTGGATGCAGGTGCCGTATCCATCAGGAATTTCAAAAAACGAAAGGTATCACTTGGTACCTTGCAGATATGAAGATTATAACACCGCAGTAAATGGCGAAATGCCAGATTTGTGGTGGCGAACTTATCAGAAACTTTCTTAATTTTTGAAGCGCAAAACCTGTGCTAAAAACTTAGGTTTGGTCCCGCCAATGCTATAATTTTGGTCTATGGCAGCGCATTTTGTAAGTGATTTGCAACCAAATATTTCCGCGTATGTCGGGGCTAATTAATGTAGGTAATTTGCTTTTTTGCACCAACCGTTGTGCCTAAACCCGATTGCGCCAAATAGCCCCGTGTAAAGTACAAACTTTCAGTTTTTACAGGCGTAAGGGCTATGGGCAAAAGCGGGACTAGCGGTTGTGAGTAGCAGTTACTTGAATTTTCAAATTATAAATTTTACTTTAACTATAAAGCCTTACCTTAATTTTACAATAAAAAACTCTTGTTAAAACACATTTTTTTATATTTGTGTAATTACAATCCCCTAAACCTCAAATATTAACATGAAAAAAATAATTTTATCGGCATTTTGCCTGTTACCATTAGGCTTAATGGCACAAGAACCATTTACCATTAAAGGTGATGTTAAAGCTTTAAAAACAGGTGATAAAGTTTTCCTTTCTTACGTTGAAGGCGGTCAGCGAATAGCAGACTCGGCACTTGTAGCAAATGGAGCTTTTGAATTTAAAGGATCAATAAAAGCTCCTGTAAATGCCTCTTTGTTTTTAAACAAAAACCCTTATGTAAATCGCCCTGCAAAAGGTGAAATATTAGATAGTAAATCATTTTATATTGAGCCTGTAGCTTTTAAGGTTGAAGGAACAGACTCTTTAAAGAACATAAAAATTGTTGGTTCTAAAATAAATGACGAAAGTGCAAAACTTGCTGAATTATTAAAGCCAGTAGATGCTAAAGTTGCAGTTTTAATGAAAGAATACAACACTTACACGGCCGAACAGAAAAAAGATGACGCCTTTATGCAAGTTTTTTATGATAAATATGAAGCTGTAAATAAGGAGAAAAACCCTGTCTATGAGCAGTTTGTAGGTGAAAATCCAAATTCATATATTTCTTTAGTTTCGGTTAGTAGTATGATGGGGGCTGATTTTGACCCGAAAGCTGTTGAGCCGGTTTACATGAAACTTTCTGCTGCAGCTAAGGAATCAGAAAGAGGAAAAAAAATAAAACTTGTTATAGATGGAGTGAAAAAGACTCAGGTAGGTATGCTTGCTGATTTTACTCAAAATGACCCAGAAGGTAAACCCGTTAAACTATCAGATTTTAAAGGTAAATATGTTTTGGTAGATTTTTGGGCAGCATGGTGTGGACCTTGTAGACAAGAAAACCCAAATGTAGTTGTTGCTTATAATAAGTTTAAGGATAAAAATTTCACCATTTTGGGCGTTTCTTTAGATGGCGGTACCACCAGAACAACAAAAGAAATTTGGTTAAAAGCAGTAGCTGATGATAACTTAACTTGGGCACATGTTTCGGACTTAAAAGGATGGGAAAACGAAGTTTCTAAAAATTACGGTGTACAAGGTATTCCATTTAACTTTTTAGTTGATCCAAGTGGTAAAATTGTAGCGAGAAATTTAAGAGGCGAAGAACTGCAAACTAAACTTGCAGAACTTTTAGGTGCTAAATCTAAATAGAGCTAAATAACATAAACAAGAAAGGCTCGAAATTTATCGAGCCTTTCTTGTTATAAATCATCTTCGTCATATCGACGATAGGAGATATCTGTTCTGTAATTCCATTGGTATTTTTAGGCAGATTTCTCCTCGGTGAAGAACCTCGTTCGAAATGACGAACTTAACATTACATCAAATCGAAACCGATATCTTCTCTAAAATATTTTCCATCAAAATAAATTCTGCCCGCATCTGCAGTAGCATGTTGCAAGGCATTAAACTGATCGTCTTGTAAACTTGTAATGGCTAAAACTCTACCGCCATTGGTTTTTACAATGCCTCCTTCTAAATTAGTGCCCGCATGAAAAGCTAAAGAATCTCTTAGGTTTTCGATACCCGAAATTGCTTTACCTTTTTCGTATTCGCCAGGATAACCGCCAGCAACCAACATAATGGTAGCTGCAGTTTTTTTGCTTACTACTAAATTAAAAGTATCTAATTTTTTATCCGCACAAGCGATAAATAACTCTACCAAATCACTCTCCATACGAGGAATAACACTTTCCGTTTCAGGATCGCCCATTCGGCAATTGTATTCAATCACATAAGGTTTATCGCCAACTTTAATCAAGCCGAAAAAGATAAAGCCTGTGTAATCGATGTTGTCTTTTAACAAACCATCAATAGTTGGCTGTATAATTTCATCTTTTACTTGCGCCATAAAAGCTTCATTAGCAAAAGGAACCGGAGAAACAGAACCCATTCCACCAGTATTTAAACCTGTATCGCCTTGCCCAATTCTTTTATAATCTTTCGCTTCTGGTAAAATCACATAGTTTTTACCATCAGTTAATACAAAAACAGAAATCTCAATTCCAGTTAAAAATTCTTCAATTACTACGGTGCTTCCAGCATTGCCAAATTTACCGCCTAACATCAACTTTAATTCTTCTTGAGCTTCAACAACGTTATCTAAAATTAAAACTCCTTTACCAGCAGCTAAACCATCAGCTTTTAAAACTATTGGCGTAGCATGTGTTGATAGATATTCCAATCCTTCTGCTAAATTCTCATTGGTAAAAGATTTGGAAGCTGCAGTTGGAATGCCGTGACGTTCCATAAACTGTTTAGAAAAATCTTTACTTCCTTCTAAAATTGCACCTTCTTTTTTAGGCCCGATAACGGGGATATGCTCTAGCGAAGCATCGTTAGCAAAAAAATCATGAATTCCATTTACCAAAGGTTCTTCTGGACCTACTACTAAAAGCTCGATACCTTCTTTTAATGCAAAAGCTTTTACAGCTTCAAAATCATTCGGGTTAATGTTTACATTTTTGCCATAATTGCCAGTACCAGCATTACCTGGGGCAATAAACAATTTTGAGCATAGCGCAGATTGGCTCATTTTCCAAGCAAAAGCACATTCTCTTCCGCCAGAACCTAACAATAAAATATTCATGTAAGCAAAGATAATAATATGATTACAGCTATGAAGAGGTTTCTGAGATTATTTGGCACAAGAGTTGAAGATGGTGGGTAGAAATCTTTTTAATTGATGCAAATTTCGATATGTAAAAGATTAAAATTAGATTTGCCGCCAGAATGAAGCACATTGTTACTATATCTCTTGTATTTTTTAGCCTAACTCACTTAGCAAAAGCTGAGCAAAGAGTTGATGGCTTAAGAATACTAACCGAACGCTATTGTAATAGGTTAGAGGTTGGTAATGGAGATGTTGTACAGGATGTTACGCAACAAAACGACAACCATAGTCCATTCTTTTTATCTTACAGCGAACTTACTTTAATTGGTATACTGCCAACTTTTAAAGTTGCTGAATATAAAGTTCGTAATCATATTGTAGCCGATTTAACCATTAGGCAAAACGCTAAAAACAATAGTCCTTAATACTATTCCCACCTTTAAAAGTCTTTATGCAAAAGACTATTTCGAGTTAAAATTTAAAATAACTGCCAAGTTGACTTAGCATTAAGCAAAGTTTTGGTATTGCAACTCGACTTAAACTACTGAAATGGGTAAAGTTTCATAATCTGTTAATAATTGGATTTGCAACCTTCAAACATTTCAATTTTAAAACATTACAACATTAAAAACAATTAATAATTTATAAAAACATGTTAGGATTTTTAGCCAAAATATTTGGAAGCAAATCAGAAAGAGATATTAAAGTATTACAACCTTTAGTAACCCAAATTAATGAAGAGTACGCAAAACTTTCATCGCTAAGTAATGATGAATTACGTAATAAAACAGTAGAATTTAAAGCTACAATCGCCGATGCTTTGGCAGATATTGATGCAAAAGTTGCGGAGATTAAGCATAGAGCAGAAAATCAAGAGTTATCTCTTACAGAAAAAACTGCTTTATATGATGAGGTTGATGCTTTAGGTAAGGAGCGTGATACAGAATTAGAAAAAGTATTGTTGCAAATTATGCCGGCTGCATTTGCTACTGTAAAAGAAACTTCTCGCCGTTTAAGCGAAAATGAGCAATTAGAGGTTACTGCAACGCAATTTGATAGAGATTATGCGGCTCGCAAAAGCAATGTTAAAATTGTGGGCGATAAAGCTTATTGGGCAAATAAATGGGATGCATCGGGAACTGAAGTTGTATGGAACATGGTTCATTACGATGTGCAGTTAATTGGTGGTATGGTTTTAAACAGCGGTAAAATTGCCGAGATGGCTACTGGCGAGGGTAAAACCTTGGTAAGTACATTACCTGCATATTTAAATGCTTTAGCTGGCCAAGGTGTACACATTGTAACCGTAAATGATTATTTAGCTCGTAGAGATAGTGAGTGGAATGGCCCTTTATTTGAGTTTCATGGTTTACGTGTAGATTGTATTGATAAACACGAACCAAACTCACAAGAACGTAGAAACGCTTATTTAGCCGATATCACTTACGGTACTAATAATGAATTTGGTTTCGATTACTTGCGTGATAACATGTCGCAAACGCCAGATCAATTGGTGCAACGCAAACTGCATTTTGCAATGGTAGATGAGGTCGATTCAGTTTTAATTGATGATGCTCGTACACCATTAATTATTTCTGGTCCAGTTCCTTTTGGCGATCAACATGAGTTTCATGAGTTAAAACCTCGTATAGAGCGTTTGGTAAATGCACAAAAAGCTTATGTTTCATCGGCATTAAATGAAGCAAAAAAATTAATAAACGGTGGTAACGCTGGTACCGAAGAAGGTGATGGCGGTTTGGCATTATTACGTGCTCACCGTGGTTTGCCAAAAAACAAAGCATTAATTAAGTTTTTGAGCGAAGGTAGTGTAAGACAAACCTTGTTAAAAACCGAAAATCATTATATGGCAGAGCAATCTAAGAATATGCCTAAGGTAGATTCTGAATTGTTTTTTCACATTGACGAAAAAAATAACCAAGTTGAATTAACAGAAAAAGGAATTGAGTTAATTACCCAACAGGGTGAAGATCAAAGTTTCTTTGTATTGCCAGATGTAGGTACATTAATCGCTGAAATTGAAAAATCTAATTTAACTAGCGAAGAAAAAATTGCGCAAAAAGATGCCTTGATGCGTGATTATTCTGTAAAAGCAGAACGTATTCACTCAGTAAACCAATTGTTAAAAGCTTATACTTTGTTCGAAATTGATGTAGAATATATCATCGATGAAGGAAAGATTAAAATTGTAGATGAGCAAACGGGCCGTATTATGGATGGCCGCCGTTATTCTGATGGTTTACACCAAGCAATTGAGGCAAAAGAAAATGTGAAAGTAGAAGATGCTTCGCAAACTTATGCAACAGTTACTTTGCAGAACTTTTTCCGTATGTACCACAAACTTTGCGGTATGACGGGTACGGCAACTACCGAGGCTGGCGAGTTTTGGTCTATCTATAAATTAGACGTAGTAGAAATACCAACCAACCGTGTAATGGCTCGTAAAGATGAGCAGGATTATGTGTACCGCACCATTCGCGAAAAATACAATGCAGTGGCCGAAGAAATTGTAACCTTAACACAAGCTGGTCGCCCAGTTTTGGTAGGTACAACATCTGTTGAGATTTCTGAATTGCTAAGTCGTATGTTAAAATTACGTGGCATTAAGCACAATGTTTTAAACGCAAAAATGCACCAAAGAGAGGCAGATATTGTTGCTGAAGCTGGTCAGGCTGGTCAAGTAACTATAGCAACCAACATGGCTGGTCGTGGTACAGATATTAAATTAGGCCCAGGTGTTAAAGATGCTGGTGGTTTAGCAATTGTTGGTACCGAGCGTCATGAGTCTCGTCGTGTTGATAGACAGTTACGTGGTCGTGCTGGTCGTCAAGGTGATCCAGGTACTTCACAGTTCTTTGTTTCGTTAGAAGATAACTTGATGCGTTTATTCGGATCAGAGCGTATCTCTAACATCATGGTTAAAATGGGTATCGAAGATGGTGAGGTTATTCAACATTCGATGATTACCAATTCTATAGAGCGTGCTCAAAAGAAAGTTGAAGAGAATAACTTCGGTGTTCGTAAACGTTTGTTAGAGTATGATGATGTAATGAACTCGCAACGTACAGTTATTTATGCTAAACGTAAAAATGCTTTGTTTGGCGAACGTTTAGATGTTGATATGAACAACATGGTGTTTGATGTTGCCGAAGATATCGTAACCGAATACAAAGAAGAAGGTAATTACGAAGGCTTTAAATTAGAGGTGATCAAAAACTTCTCATCAGATACTGCCATTACAGAACAAGAATTTGGCGCTAAAAATATCCATACATTAACAGATATTTTATTTGAAGAAGTGACTTCATTTTATGCCCGTAAATCTGAAGCGATTATTAATCAATCGATGCAGGTTTTGAAACAAGTTTACGAAGAACGCGGTGAGCAAATTGAACAAGTGGTAGTTCCATTTACTGATGGAATGAGACATATTCAAGTTCCTGTTAATTTGAAAAAGGCAATCGAAAATAACGGTCGTGAAGTGACGAAAGCTTTCGAAAAAACTATTATTCTTGCTTTAATTGATGACAGTTGGAAAGAGCATTTACGTGAAATGGACGAGTTAAAACAGTCTGTACAAAATGCGGTTTACGAGCAAAAAGATCCATTAATTATTTACAAAATGGAAGCTTTTAATCTATTTAAAACCATGCTAAATGTGGTAAATAAAGAGGTGGTAAGTTTCTTGTATAAAGGTGGCATTCCTGTTCAGCAAGATGCTGATGATGTAAGAGAAGCACAAGCGCCTAAACGCCAGCCTAAATTGCAAACTACCAAACAAGAGTTTGGCCAAGCAACTGGTGGCGATGTGCCAATTGAAGACACCAGAGAATTAGCGCCACAACAGCCAATTCGTAAAGAAGCAACTGTTGGTCGTAATGAGCCTTGCCCTTGTGGTAGCGGCAAAAAATATAAAAATTGCCATGGTGTAAATGGATAAATTTTAAGTATTACATTTAAATAACCTTAGTGAAAGCTAGGGTTATTTTGTTTACGATTGACAGTTCATATTAAAAGGTCAATTTATTTTATATAGATTAAATCCGTATATTCGTTATCGAGAGCATATAGATCAGTAATCAGGGTCTAGAAATAATTAAGATGTATGGAAACGTTAACAATCAACATACCAGACGATAAAAGTTCGATAGTAAAACAAATTCTTAAAGAATTGGGAGTTACCATTCTAAATAATGAATTAACGAAGCGTAAACCTTCAGAATTTGCTGGAATTATTTCAAAAGAAAAAGCACAGGAACTTTTAAAAGATATTGACAAAGATCGTAAGGAATGGGAGCGAAATATTTAATAGATTCTAATGTGCTTATCGAGTATATAGGCTTACTCTTACCTCCAATTCCTCATTCTAAATTAAGTTCAATTATTGATGATGAATATAATATTTCATTCATAAATAAAATAGAGGTTTTAGGACATTCATCCTCTAATGAAGAGATAGCAGCATTTATTAACGCAGCAAATATTTATAACATTAATTTAAAAATAATTGATGAAACTATTAGGCTAAGGAAACATTTAAAGATTAAACTTCCTGATGCAATTATTGCCGCTACTGCAACTACAAATAACTTAATATTAATTACAAGAAATATTAACGATTTTAAGTCAATTGATAATTTGATTGTTCAAAATCCTTACAGTTGGAATATTGAAGAGTAAAAGCTATAATTTGTTTTAACGACCAATTATGCCGAATTTCGCAAAAAGTTCGGCATTCTTTTTTTACACCTTGTTAGTCGTTGCAAGGCTATTCAAAAAAGGCACGACTTCAATTATTCAGATTTGATATGATGAAAATATATCTCTTATTCGTTTTTTTAATTTGCGTAAATCAATCTTTTGCGCAAACAAGAGGCGTAGTAACAGAAATCAAAGATCCTTTAATAGATAGTTTAATCGCAAAGCGGATTCAATTAAATACGGTAAAGCCAACAACTACAAATCCAGTTAGTAAAACAATTTTTAACGGAATGGGCTATCGGGTTCAAATTTTTTACGGTTCAGATCGTAGAGTAGCTTTTAGCGAACAAACAAGGTTTCAGACATTATATCCTAGCATTAGAACCTACATTACTTACAAAGAACCTAATTATTATTTAAAAGTGGGCGATTTTAGAACACGCATGGAAGCTCAAGCATTTTTAAATGAATTGAGAGGTACTTTTCCAACCTTGTTTATCTTTAGAGAAAAAATAAATGCACCAATTTTAGACTAGCAGATTCTAAGCTGATTAATTATTGAAACCGTTTAATCGGTTGACCAACAATATTATCAACTTGATTAACATTGAAACTTTATACCCTTTAAACCTTGCAACAACTACAGACAATGAAACAGAAAATACAAGATTTAGCCGCTCAGATTTTTAATGAAGTTGTCGGTTTTCGTCAACATTTGCACGCAAATCCCGAATTATCTTTTAAAGAGTTCCAAACTTCAGCTTTTGTAAAGGAGAAACTAACAAAATGGGGTATAGTATTTGTTGAGATGGCAAATACTGGAGTTGTTGGTTTAATTAAAGGGGCTTTACCATCAGATCAGGTTATCGCTTTGCGTGGTGATATGGATGCGCTGCCCATTCTTGAAGCAAACGACAAGCCTTACAAATCTAAAAACCCAGGTGTAATGCATGCTTGCGGACATGATGTACATACTTCTTCGCTTTTAGGCTCAGCTTATATTTTAAATCAACTTAAAAATGAATTTGCTGGAACCATCAAATTGGTTTTTCAACCAGCAGAAGAGATTTTACCTGGTGGAGCAAGCATCATGATTAAAGAGGGAGTATTAGAAAATCCTAAACCTCATGCCATGATTGGCCAACACGTAATGCCATTGATAGAATCTGGTAAAGTTGGTTTTCGTTCAGGAATTTACATGGCATCAACCGATGAATTATATGTTACCGTAACAGGAAAAGGAGGGCATGGTGCTCAACCACATCAAAATATCGATCCAGTTTTGATCACTGCTCATATCATTGTCGCTTTGCAGCAAATTGTTAGTCGCAATGCTGATCCTCGTTTACCTTCAGTACTTTCTTTCGGAAAAGTAATTGCAAATGGAGCAACAAATGTTATTCCGAATGAGGTAAAATTAGAAGGTACTTTTAGAACGTTGAATGAAGATTGGAGAAAACAAGCGCATTCGTTAATGAAAAAAATGGCTGAAGGTATAGCCGAAAGTATGGGCGGTAGCTGTAATTTCGATATTCATCACGGTTATCCTTTTTTAATTAATGAAGAAAAAGTAACAGCAAATGCCCGACAATTCGCAGAAGACTATTTAGGTGCAGCCAACGTTTTGGATTTAGATATTTGGATGGCAGCAGAAGATTTTGCTTATTACTCACAAGTAACAGATGCTTGTTTTTACCGTTTAGGAACGGGTAATGTAGCTAAAGACACCATGCACTCGGTACATACGCCAAATTTCGACATTGATGAAGATGCGTTAAAAACATCAACAGGTTTGATGGCTTATATTGCATTAAAGCAACTCGGCAATTAAAAAATAGATCTGAAATTGGCATCAATTTTTACAGGTACACATCATCCAATATAATTAGGGCAAGGTATTTGCAATCAACATATTAATGAAAAAAATAATCTTCCTACTTGCATTAACATTTACAATTTTTAAGGCCAATAGCCAAGAAATTCAACGTTTTAATCCAGACACAATAAAAACAATACAGTTAGATTCTGTTGTTAAAATTACCGCTCAAAAATTCGGGATAGAAACATTTATCAATGCTATTATAAACGATACGAGTTTTTATGAAGCTTTTCGCAACATGAAAAAGTACACATTCATTGCTGAAAATCGCATTTTTTCTTACGATAAAAATAACAAAGTTGATGGAAAGGTTTACCGTAAAATTAGGCACAACAACGATGGGCCATATAAAATGGAATATCTGGTAAAAGAAAATAGCGGGAATTTGTATAAAAAGAATGGCAAGTACCAGCTCTACACTATTGAGATGTTCGATTATATTTTTATGAATGCCTATAATACCGATTTTGTACCAAATGCTCCAGCAAGCGATGGCAAAGGCGGCACAAATGAAAGTTATAAGGATAAGTTAAAGACATTGATATTTAATCCCGGTAGGCCAATTAAAGGCTTACCATTTATTGGCAATAAAACAGAAATTTTTACGGCCAATATGCGCCAATATTATGATTATTCATTTTATAGTGCTACGTATTTAGATTCAATTCCTGTTTATAGATTTAAAGTTTCGGTAAAACCAGATTTAAGCAATTGGACGAAGGATGGCTTGATGATTAAAGAATTGGTAACCATATTCGACAAAAGAACTTTCGAAATTTTAGGTAGATATGTTGACATGAAATACAGCAACATGTTGTTCGATTTTGATGTGCAAATGAATATTGAAATGAGTTATTTTAATGAGGTGAAATTGCCAACTAAAATCACCTATCAAGGAAATTGGGATTATCCATTAAAAAAGGAAGAACGAGCAAGCTTTTTAGTAGTACACAAAGATTACAGGCTGGGTAAAGGGAAATAAAAGATCATTATCTTTATCATTTAATCAAGTCAAAAATTATGCAGTTAAGTTCATTTAAAATAAAACTTAATAATTAAATTGTTATTTCAACCAAAAATTTAAAAGGTTGCGAAGTAATCTCAAAACATCATCAGAGAGGCGATAAGAGATTAACCGATTTTAGCTTCGATTTTCAAGATTTAGACTTTAAAACAACCAAATAAAAGATGAAAGCAAATACGAAATCAATTACCCTAATTGCTGCATTAGCAATTTTTATTTTAAGCATGGCGATGAAACCAAAACCTAAAAAAGTAATTTTCTTTGGCGATTCGATTACGCAAATGGGCGTTTGGAAAAACGGTTATATCGATGTATTAAAGAAATCACTTGATACCACAAAGTTTGAATTAATTGGAGCAGGCATTGGAGGTAATAAAGTTTATGATCTTTACCTTAGAATGGAAGATGATGTATTGAACAAAAAACCAAACTTAGTTTTTATTTATGTTGGTATAAACGATGTTTGGCATAAGTTGGGTGCTAAAACGGGTACGGATTACGATAAATATTTAAAGTTTTATCAGGCATTAATTAACAAAATACAAGCCAACGGTAGTAAAGTAGTTTTGTGTACCCCAACTGTAATTGGCGAAAAGAAAAACAATGTGAACGAAGTTGATGCAGACTTAAACAAATATGCTGAAGGTGTTAGAGGTTTAGCTGCAAAAAATAATCTTCCGCTTTGCGATTTAAGAAAAGCATTTGTAGATTATGAAAATGCTAATAATACTGAAGATAAAGAAAAAGGCATTTTAACAACCGATAGAGTTCATTTAAATGATGTGGGTAACAAGTTGGTAGCAGATACGATGTTGCCATTTGTGAAAACCCCCTAACCCCCTAAAGGGGGAACTGATTTAGTAGATTACAATAAACGATAGAAAGGAAAAGCCCCTTTAGGGGTTTGGGGTTATGATTACAGGAGAAACGATAGAGAAAATTAAGGAGACTGCACGGATAGAAGAGGTGGTAGGCGATTTTGTGCATTTAAAAAAACGTGGTTCTAGCTTAATTGGTAACTGTCCGTTTCATGGCGAAAAAACTCCTTCTTTTCACGTATCGGTAAGTAAAGGAATTTACAAATGTTTTGGTTGCGGCGTTGCCGGAGATTCGGTTCGCTTTGTAATGGAGCACGAGAAATACTCTTATCCCGAAGCACTAAAGTTTCTTGCCAACAAATACAATATCGAGGTCGAAGAAACGGTTGAAACCGTTCAGGATCTTGAAGCTCAAAATACCCGAGAAAGCTTATACATTGTATCTCAATTTGCAGCAAATTTTTTCGAAGACCAAATGTGGAATAGCCCCGAAGGCAAAACCATAGGTTTAAGTTATTTTAAAGAGCGAGGTTTTAGAGAAGATATTCTCAAAAAGTTTAATTTGGGTTATTCGCCCGATGTTTGGGATGCGCTAACGCAAGATGCCATTAAAAATAAACATGCTGAAGAATATCTAGAAAAAACAGGTTTAGCCATCAGAAATGATAAAGGCAAGCTTTACGATCGCTTTCGTGGTCGTGTAATGTTTCCTATTCATAACTTTACTGGTAGGGTTATTGGTTTTGGCGGCAGAACATTAAAAACAGATAAAAATGTTCCGAAATATGTAAACTCGCCAGAAAGTGAAATTTACCATAAATCTAACGTTTTATATGGCTTGTTTCATGCAAAAAAGGCCATTAGAGATCAGGATAATTGTTATTTGGTAGAAGGTTATGCCGATGTGCTTTCGGTGCACCAAGCCAATATCGAAAATGTAGTTGCTTCATCAGGAACATCTTTAACCATTGAGCAAATTCGATTAATTAGTCGTTTTACGCAAAATGTAACCATACTTTACGATGGTGATGCCGCTGGTATTAAAGCATCATTACGTGGTTTGGATATGATTTTGGAAGAAGGATTGAACGTAAAAGTTGTTTCCTTCCCGGCAGGAGACGACCCAGACTCATACATGCACAAAGTTGGTGCTGGTGCATTTAAAACTTATATTGAAGACAACCGAAAAGATTTTATACTCTACAAAGCCAATATTCTTTTAGCCGATGCAGGCAACGACCCGATTAAAAGAGCAGGCATTATTAGGGATATTGTAGAGAGTATTGCCAAAATCCCCGACAACATAAAAGCTTCGGTTTTTATAAGAGAATGTAGCAGTTTATTACAAATCGAAGAACGTATTTTGCTTACCGAGCTCAATACGATGCGTGCTGCCAAGCTAAAAAAGGCAAATAACACACAAAGTAAGCAACAAGCACAATATCAGGATATGCCACCTGATAATTTGTTTGATGATGATGCAACATCGACCCCACTAACGGCTACAGAAAACGTTATTTCAAATGATGATTTACAGGAACACGAAATTGTACGTTTGCTGCTATTTTTTGGCCATGAATTGGTAAGTTGGGATAAAATAGATAACATGTACATCGGTTCGTTTATTATTCAAAATTTAACCGATGTAACTTTCGAAAATCCAATTTGCAAACGCATAATTGATCATTACCGAATAGAAATTGAAAACGGACAATTGCCAACAGCTAATCAGTTTATAAAAAGCGATGATAGGGCAATTGCCGATTTAGCAATTACTTTATCCACCTCGCCATATACCTTAAGCGAAAACTGGTACAATAAACATAATATTTACGTTAGAGATGAAACCGTAAATTTAAAAGCCACAATTTTAGGTGGTTTGTATCATTTAAAAAAGCGTAAGGTAGATCGCATTTTGTTAGATTTATTAAAAGAAATTAAAACAGAAACTGATGAAACCAATCATACAATTTTAATGCAGCGTTATGTTTTTATTAAAAATGTAGAAAGAGAAATCTCCAAATTTTTAGGTTCTGTAATTGTAAAATAAGGACTGAATTATAGAATTAGTGAATAAACCATGTTCTGAAGCTATAAATTATTCATTCATTCAAAATTCACTCATTTAATAATTTTAAGTAATGGCTCAACACAACGATTTAGGTTTTAAAGGTGAAGCAATTGCAAAAGTTTATTTGGAGAAATTAGGCTATGAGATTTTAGATGAAAATTGGGTGCATGGCAAAGCCGAAATAGATTTAATTGCTTATCAGGATAAAAAAATCATCTTTGTTGAGGTTAAAACCAGAACATCCATCGCCTTTGGCTTACCAGAAGATTTTGTAAGCAACGCCAAACAAAAACAAATGGATTTAGCTGCAAACGAATATATCGAAATTATGAATCATCAAGGCGAAATCAGATTTGACATTATTTCGGTACTTTTTGATAAACAGAATAATTATACAATAAAACACATAGAAGATGCATTTTGGCCCTCATAAAAAATCTTTTTTTTCCCTCTGGAGAAACATTACTTGCTTAGTTTGTTTAATTGTGTTATTAGCAGCTTGTAATGATGAACGAACAATCATTAATTTCAGTTCCCCTAGTCAAGGAGATAATATTAATTTAGGAGATAATATTAAACTTAAATTAGATCTTACAGCAAATGTAAAGTTAGATTCAGTAGCTTATTTTGTGGATGGAAAGATGATAGCCAAAAGTACATCAACCGATTCTGTATTGCTTAAAACTGCAAATTTACCACTTGGTTATAGAATGGTAACCGCTATAGTAACACAGGGTGATGTTAAGGATACCATTAATACAAATATCGTTTTAACCACCAAAAGAACGCCAACAAAATTGAAGTATAAGGTTGTTCAAACTTTTCCGCACGATACCTCTGCTTATACACAAGGTTTAAGTTATGTTGATGGCAAGTTGTTAGAAAGTACAGGAGAAAATGGAAGTTCACAACTGAGGTATGTTGATATAAGATCTGGAAATGTATTACAAAAAACTGATTTAGACGCTCAATACTTTGGTGAAGGATCTGTGAAAATTGGCAACAAAATTATCATGTTAACTTGGCGAGAAAATTTAGGTTTTGTGTTTGATGCTAAAACTTTTAAGCAGATAGGAACATTCCCTTATCAGCAAAGTAGAGAGGGTTGGGGTTTAAGTTTCGATGGCAAAAACATTTTGCGCTCTGATGGTACAAACCGTATTTGGTTGATGAACGCAAACAATTATCAAGAAGAAGGTTATATAGAAGTTTATAACCAGAATGGCACAGTAGAAAGTTTAAATGAATTAGAATACATTAATGGTAAAATATATGCAAATGTCTATTTAACCAACAAAATTGTCATCATAAACCCCAAAAATGGAGAGGTTGAAGCTGAAATTGATTTGACTGAACTCGTGCCCAAAAACTTCTTCAAAACATCAAATGATGCTCAAAACAATGTGCTTAATGGAATTGCTTGGGATGCAAATGGTAAAAGGCTTTTTGTAACTGGTAAAAAATGGCCAAAGCTCTATCAAATAGAAATAGCCCAATAAATTAATATCGAGCTATTTAATAATCTCGCTGTAATTCTGTTTTATTTTGCCGCACTAGCTTTTTTAGCCTCTTTTAAGTAACCATTAAAAGTAATAGATTGCTTGTTCATGCTAACAACACTTAAAGTAGCGTATCCGCCCTCAGAAATACTTAAGTTCATCCTCACATTTTCTTTTACATCTTTGGTTTGTATAGCAATATTCCAACCTTTTTTTCTCCCTTTTTTGGTTTCATAAGTAAATTTAGTGCTGGTAAATTTGTAACCGCTTTCATCATTACTGCCTCCGTAGGGTGTTCCATTAAACGCTCTTCCATAAAAAGGTAAATAAGAAATTACGCTATCTGGTGTTATCCTTAAATCGTAATTATCAGCATTAAGATTAATTGTTCCGCCAGTTGGTGGACCACTCATCCTATTTAAAACTTTGCTTACCTCAGTTACATTTAGCGGAAGAGCAGATGTTGCAACAAAAATGAAATTCTTTTCATCTACAATTTTTGTGGTTGTTGCTTTATCTGTTTGGGCATTTGAATTAAAAGCTAGCAAACACAAAGCTGCAAATCCTAAATTTTTTATCTTGTTCATAATCATTGTATTATAAATTAATAACAGTAAACTCTTTTATAAGTTTAAATAAAACGCTTACTCACACTAATGATTATCAAATCAATCAAAATCCATAACTGAAGCAGAAATAAATATTGTGAATCAATTTTTGTTGAAAAAAGATTTTAAGCAATAACACGGCTACAAATTATCTCAACAAATGAACCAATGACGAATGAACCAATATTATCTCCAGTTTTTATACAAATTAATCAATCCATTTGTAGATGAATCATGTGTGGTTACTTCAGCATCATCCTTCAATTCTGGCTGAATTTTTTGAGCCAATTGTTTACCTAATTCAACTCCCCATTGATCGAAACTAAAAATGTTCCAGATTACACCCTGTACAAAAATTTTATGCTCGTAAAGTGCAATTAAGCTGCCTAAAGTATAAGGCGTAACCTTTTTTAATAAAATTGAATTTGTTGGTCTGTTACCATCAAAAACTTTAAATGGCGCTAACTCTTTAATTTCACTTTCAGACTTTCCAGCTTTTTTTAATTCCGCAACTACTTCTTCTTCGCTTTTACCGTTCATTAAAGCCTCAGTTTGTGCAAAAAAGTTAGATAAAAGTATTGGATGATGATCGCCAATTGGGTTTAAGCTTTGAGCAGGAGCAATAAAATCGCAAGGAATTAATTTAGTGCCTTGGTGTATCAATTGATAAAAAGCATGTTGCCCATTGGTACCTGGCTCGCCCCAAATTACAGGTCCGGTTTCATAATCAACATTGTTGCCATTTCTATCTACATGTTTACCGTTACTTTCCATATCGCCTTGCTGAAAATATGCCGCAAAGCGATGTAAATATTGGTCGTAAGGTAAAATAGCCTGCGTTTCTGCACCGTGGAAATTAATATACCAAATGCCTAATAATCCTAAAATTACAGGAATGTTTTTCTCAAACTCAGCATTTTTAAAATGCTCATCGCTTGCATGTGCCCCAGCTAAAAGTTGTTTAAAGTTATCAAATCCAATTCCTAATGAGATAGATAAACCAATCGCACTCCATAAAGAATAACGACCGCCAACCCAATCCCAAAACTCGAACATGTTTTCCGTATCAATGCCAAATTCTGCTACATCTTTAGCGTTAGTAGATAAGGCAGCGAAGTGTTTAGCAATGTCTTCTTTTTTTGCACCGCTCTTTAAAAACCATTCTCTAGCACTGTAGGCGTTGGTCATGGTTTCTTGCGTAGTAAAAGTTTTAGAAGCTACTAAAAACAAGGTAGTTTCTGGGTTAACCTCTTTCAACGTTTCTGCCAAATGCGTACCATCAATATTAGAAACAAAATGTAAGTTTAGTCTGGTTTTATAAGCCTTTAAGGCTTCGGTTACCATAACGGGGCCTAAATCAGAACCTCCAATACCAATATTTACAATATCTGTAATTGCTTTGCCGGTGTAACCTTTCCAATCTTCAGAAATGATTGAATTGCTAAATTTCTCCATTTTAGCCAAAACAGCATTTACATCAGGCATAACATCTTTACCATCAACCAAAATTTGCGTGTTACTTTGGTTACGCAGGGCGATGTGTAAAACTGGCCTATCTTCTGTCTGGTTAATTTTATCGCCATTGTACATCGCTTTTATTGCCTCATCTAATTTGCATTCTTTTGCCAATTGTACAAGCAAAGCAAGCGTAGTGTCATCAATTCTATTTTTAGAAAAATCAACTAAAATTTCATCAAATAAAATGGAGAATTTTTTAAAACGTTCCCCATCTTGAGCAAATAAATGCTTAATGTCTGTTTCACTAATTGCTATAAAATGATCTGTAAGGTATTTATACGCAGCTGTTTCGGTAAAATTAATTTTTGGAAGCATAATTGTTTATTTATATTGTAAAAATACGAATAACAAATAAACTTAAACCACATATCATGTTAGAAAATTTAGAACAATTAATTAGAGATAACGCACAAGATTTAATTGTAAAAAACAATGCTGTGCCAAATGAACAAAATGAAAATGCTATTCAAGCTGCTTCAAGCTCAATTTTTGATACGTTGAAATCACAATTAGCATCTGGAAATGTATCGCAAATTGCAGATATTTTTAATTCAGGTAACGCAACTGAAGGAAATCCAGTTGTACAACAAGCAACTTCAAGTTTAACAGATAAATTAGCTGGCTTTGGTATCAATGCAGAAACTGCAAAAAGTATTGGTGCAGCTCTAATTCCTATTGTTTTAGGTAAACTGGCTAATAAAACCAACGATCCAAATGATAGTTCATTTAATTTACAAAATATGTTGGGCAAATTAGCTGGCGGTACCGATGGTAAGTTTGACTTAACAGATGTGATGGGTATGTTTACTGGCGGACAAAACCAAGCTAATGGACAACAAACTGGCGGAGGAATGATGGATAAATTAAAAGGACTGTTTAATTAAGCTAAGCAAATATTTTTAAGCCGAATTCTTTTAGAGGAATTCGGCTTTTTTGTTGCTTTTTAATTACCTTGTTCTACCAATCCAATCATCATGAAAACCTTTCTTTTCTCAGCATTGCTGATTACCCCACTTTTTACCTTTGCGCAAACCAACTTAAAAACTGATGCAGCAAAAAAAGCAGACGCAATTACACAAAAAGTAATCAATTGGCGTAGAGATTTTCATGAACATCCAGAGTTGGGCAATTTAGAAAACCGAACTGCAGAAGTTATTGCTAAACATCTACAATCATTAGGTATCGAGGTTAAAACTGGTGTGGCAAAAACTGGTGTTGTAGGTATTTTGGTTGGTGGTAAAGCTGGTCCGGTAGTAGCTTTAAGAGCAGATATGGATGGTTTGCCTGTAACCGAAAGAGTAGTTTTGCCTTTTGCTTCTAAAGTAAAAACAACCTATAACGATCAAGAAGTTGGTGTAATGCATGCCTGTGGGCACGATAGCCACATGGCTATTTTAATGGGTGTAGCCGAGGTAATGGCCAGCATGAAAAAAGATATAGCCGGTACAGTAAAATTTATCTTTCAGCCAGCAGAAGAAGGTGTACCTGTTGGACAAGAAGGTGGAGCCGAGTTGATGGTGAAAGAAGGCGTATTGCAAAATCCAAAAGTTGATGTAATATTTGGATTGCATATTAATTCGCAAACACCGGTCGGACAAATTACTTACAAACCGGGCGGCACAATGGCGGCAGTAAATGATATGAAAATTACCGTTACTGGTAAACAAGCACATGGCGCATATCCATGGAGTAGCGTAGATCCGATTGTGGTGTCAGCACAAATTATCAATAGTTTGCAAACTATAGTCAGCAGAAACTTAAATGTAACCGAAAACCCTGGTGTGGTAACTATTGGTAGCATACATGGCGGCGTACGGTCTAATATTATTCCAGAAAAGGTAGATATGCTAGGTACGGTTAGAAATTTAAGCGCTGCTGATGAGAAAATGTTTATCGAGCGAATTAAAACTATTGTAATTAAAACTGCCGAAGCAGCTGGCGCAACTGCCGAAGTTAAAATTCCTTACAGTGCACATTATCCGGTTACGTTTAATGATGTAGCTTTAACAGAAAAAATGTTACCAACTTTACAATATACCGCAGGGGCGGATAATGTAAAATTAAAACCACCAGTTACAGGCGCCGAAGATTTTTCTTTCTTCCAAGAAAAAGTATCAGGTTTGTTTTTCTTTTTAGGAGGAATGCCGAAAGATCAGGATCCTTTAAAAGCTCCATCGCACCATACACCAGATTTCTTTTTAGATGAAAGTGGATTTACTTTAGGTGTAAAAGCTTTATGTAATTTGACATTTGATTATTTGGGGATGAAGAAGTAAAGTGGTTATAAAGCTGAATGTTTAAGCAAAAGCATCGAAATTAATTGCGAAAATAACCCTTACTTTTTACTTAAATTAGGACAATGAAAAAATTATTAATGTTATATATTGCAATATTGCTGTGTCTAAATTGCTTTTCGCAATCCCAATGGGATAGCGAGGCAGATACATTTACCAAAAATGCCCAGCAAATTATAAAAGAGAAAAATAATTGGATTTCCAACAAAAAATATAACACAGCTCTTAGATTGGTGCGTCCAGAACCCAAGGGTTTTTCAATGCTATACACTTTTCAGATTGGCAGTTCTGAAAAGACAGATATATATAAGTTTGATTCCCGTAGTATGTGTGTAAGCTTAGTTAAAATAGAAGATGTGGAATTTAAAAACTATTATATAAATGACTTCTTAAAGTCTGATTTTATTAGAAAATCTACCTCTACGTTCTATCACAAAACCCTAAACCTAATGGCTATTGTTGAATTTGATTCAAAATTTGTTTCAATAACCTATTCAAAAAAACCAAAATTAAAATAAGATGGAACAGGTAGACGAAAAGAAATTATCTGATTTGTTTAACTATTCCACCCATACTAGAGGTATGATAATAAGTCAAACAATAATGCTGGAAAGAAATATTGATGAGTATTTATGCTGTCATTTTAGTTATGAAAAGGAAAAGCAAATAGAGATGATGGATTTAGTATTTGGTTCAAAATTGCTGCCTTTTGATTTCAAGAAACAAATATTTGTGCATTTATTATCCCTAAATGATAATATTTTCTTGAATAGGAATAAAAAAATAGATAAATCGTTAACAGAATTTATTAGAGTTAGAAATATATTAGCGCACTATATATTAGACACAACTCCTGAAACGGTAAATGCATTTGATTACTCAGAAATAAAACTTATAAAGTTTGCTAAGCAAAGAGATAAAGAAATTTTTCATCATGAGGTGATTTCTTCTCACCTTAAGAACTTAGATGATACTATAGACGAAATAATTAAACTGAACCAATTTATAAAAGCATCCCATGCCACTCTGCAATAGTCTTGATTTCTTGAAGTTGATGTTATCACCTGCTATTTGACATTTGTAATGACGAAATGATATCGTAGAATTTGTAATCCATTGATTATTTAATTGCACAGACCGTTTCAACTTTAATCTTTATGGTATTACAATATTTTGTAGAATGGCCTTAGTTCATTAAACCCGGTAGTAGCGAACACGAAGGCAAAGCCGAAGTAAAGCGAATAATCCCGAAATGAATTCGGGACAGGCTAAACTATCGGAAGATAAGAACCACTGCAACCGCTTTTCAAAAACGTTAAACCATTTCAATTCCGAAGCATCGGTATTTCGCTTCGCTCAACTTTGCAACTTTACAACATTTCAACTTTACAACCTTAATAACGTATATTTGCCATTATGACAAAAGAACAAGTTCAGGATTTAAGGGACAGAGTAACGTCGCTGAGGAGGTATCTTTGACGTTGAAGAGAAACTAGAAGACATTCGTATTGAGCAAGAAATGACCTTGCACCCAAATTTTTGGGACGACCCGAAAAAGGCAGAAAAACACATCGCAGCAATTAACGCTAAAAAAATATGGACAGATGGTTGGCATAACGCCAATACTGCTGTAGAAGATATTGAAGTACTTTTTGAGTTTTTTCAAAGTGGTGATGCTACAGAGGAAGAGCTGCAAGAGCAATTTGACATGAGCTTAAAAGCAGTGGAAGATTTGGAGCTGAAGAATATGCTCAAAACCAAGCAAGATTCGCTGAACGCAGTTGTGCAAATTACTGCTGGTGCAGGCGGAACAGAAAGCTGCGACTGGGCATATATGCTGATGCGCATGTACTTGATGTGGGCTGAAAAAAATGGCTATAAAGTTACCGAGCAAGATTACAATGAAGGCGAGGTTGCCGGAATAAAGTCGGTTACCATAGAAATTGCTGGACAATTTGCTTACGGTTACTTAAAAGGAGAAAATGGAGTACATCGATTAGTGCGTATTTCGCCTTTTGATTCGAATGCTCGTAGACACACTTCCTTTGCTTCTGTTTATGTTTATCCTTTGGTAGATGATACGATAAATATCGATATCAATCCTGCTGATGTTGAATTTGAGACTTTTAGAGCGGGCGGTGCTGGCGGACAAAACGTAAACAAAGTTGAAACTGCGGTACGTTTATATCACAAACCATCGGGGATTATTATTAAAAATCAGGAGTCGAGATCGCAGTTGCAAAATAAAGAGAACGCTTTAAGATTGCTAAAATCGCAGTTGTATGAAATTGAACAACGCAAACGCGATGAAGAAACCGCTTTAATTGAAGGTAATAAAAAGAAGATAGAATGGGGTTCGCAAATTAGAAGTTATATTTTGGATGATAGAAGAGTAAAAGATCACCGAACGAATTACCAAACTTCTAATCCAGATGCAGTGTTAAATGGAGATATCAATGAGTTTTTAAAAGCTTATTTGATGGAGTTTTAGGAACAGAATTGAGTAGTGAGATATGAGATGTGAGGAATACATCAATCCAACATTATTTTAATACATTTAAGCTGAAATTAATTATTAGATGAAAAGATTATTAATTATTGCAAGTTTGCTATTTACCATAGTTAGCATTAAAGCCCAAGATGTTATTCCGTTGTACAAAGGAGTAATACCTGGTTCTAAAACTGCACCTGCTAATTTTAAAGAAAATACAGTTACAGGTAGTGATGGTGTAGCTAGAGTAAGTAGAGTTGCAGAGCCAACTTTAACTGTTTTTGCACCTGCAAAGCCAAATGGAACTGCCGTAATTATTTGTCCGGGTGGTGGTTATAGCATTTTAGCCATTGGCAAAGAAGGTTATGATGTTGCCAAAAAGTTTGCAGAAATTGGTGTAACTGCATTTGTATTAAAATATCGTTTGCCAAATGATACCATTATGGTTGATAAAAAATTGGCGCCATTGCAAGATGCCTTACAAGCGATGTATTTAGTACGTAAAAATGCCAGCGTTTGGAATTTACAGCCTAATAAAATTGGCATCATGGGTTTTTCAGCGGGTGGACATTTGGCATCTAGCTTAAGTGTACATTACAACGATATGAAAATTGAAAACCAGGAAGATATTAGTTTAAGACCAGATTTTTCTATTTTAATATACCCGGTAATTAGTTTTGGTACAGTAACTCATGCTGGCTCAGTTAAGCGCTTGTTGGGCGATGACCCTGCACAGGCTCAAAAAACTTATTTTTCTAACCAAAATCATATTAATGCGCAAACACCGCCAGCTTTTTTAGTACATGCCAACAATGATTTAACGGTGCCAGTAAAAAACAGTTTGATGTATAACGAAAACTTGGCAAAATTTAAAGTGCCTGCCGAAATGCATATTTACCAATCTGGCGGACATGGATTTGGGTTAAATAATAAAACTACTACCGAGAATTGGTTTAATACACTTAAAGCTTGGATGACTGCGAATAGGTGGTTGTAATAACTCAAATTATTTTTACCACCTAAGGAAACCTAAGTTCACCCAAGATTTATGATGGGTTATTTATTCAATATAAATGATGTGAATTTTTTGCTCGTTTTTGTCTTCCAGACCTGTATGATCGGGATTTGATACTTAATCTTAAATCAAAAAGAAATTCGTTCCCTTAAATACTATCGTGTGACAGATCTTTTTTGCTCATTGCATGTTGGCAATTTGCTATATTTGCTTAATAAATTACAAGCCTCTACCAAGAACGACCGTCAATCCCTAGTGCCAGCCAAATCAAAAAACAGGAGCACAAAAGAACAAATTGCATAAATAAACCTTAAACGCAGTGGTTTTGTGTTCGAATTAGCAGACACTTAAATTTATCACATACGAACAAAACGAAGTGCCACTGTTTATTGATGAGCGAGAGCCTGTGAAAAGACACACAGTGGAATTGACAAGCATTTTTGCATACTTTTAATGCTTCAAAAGTTTGATGCCTGCCGGCATAGAGGCAAATATAAATTGTGATATTTATGTCCATACGATAACTTAAATCGGGAGAAGCTTTTCGTCTGAGGGATAAAACTACATTTTTAGTAAAAATATCAACTTACTTACCTCCCACATTTCGATCTACCTAAATTCAATATGTTATTTTTAGATATGTTAACTAATTAAGTATGTAGAATTTAATTCATTAGTTGGGTATAAAGTTCCAATAACTAAGAATTATTTTTATAAATAAAATAAAATAAAATAAAATAAAATAAAATAAAATAAAATAAACAATTTATAATCAGGGTGTTATATATTTTAGTTCTCTTTTTAAGATAATGGTTTGTGTTTTGAATAAAGTAAGGAAAACTTACTTATGAAAAAACATTTTAAATTATTAACTGTATTTGCTTTAATGTTAATTACTGTTGGAGCATGTAAAAAAGACAAAACAGAAGAGCCTGTTGTGGAAACCAATTGTTTGGTTACGACCATAATACCGACTTATAATAGTAAATCGGGGAATCTACAAGCAACTTATAATAGTAACAATAAACTTATAAAATTAGCTGGTAGTAGCTCTGATGGTGACCCCGTATTATATGATATCACTTATAATGCTAACAATATCTATGGAGTTGAAACTAATGGTTCTAACAAACATTTAATTGTCTATAATCAAGACGCTCAAGGGAGAGTGATTGATATTGTGGATGCTGGAACTGTAGTTGCTGTATTAAAATATAATAGTGATGGATACATTAGCGAGATAAGTTATGGAGGTAATCCACTATCAGATGTTGCAAAATTAACTTACGCTAATGGAAATTTAATAAAGGCTGATATTCTTGACTATAATAAAAACTTGAGTGAAGATATTAAATTTGAATATTCTACTGAAGATGTTATAACTTCTGTGAACCTTGCGGATCCATTATTTCTTAATTCTGGACTAGGTTTAGTTGATGCTTTTATACCTAATGGAGTATTTGGAAAAGTTTCAAAAAATCAAGTTAAAAAAATTACTAAAAGCACTTATCAAGGTATTATAAAGTATTATACTACTGATACTTTTATTTATAATAAAGATTCAAATGGTAAAATTATAGATGTAGCTCAAAATAATTTAATTCAAAGTCAGGACGGTGTGAAACCATTAATCACGCTCGATAATACGAATTTTAGCTGGGGCATAAAATATAATTGTAAATAATTTCAGTTATTGCAGCATCTTAATTAAAGTATAAAGCTTTGACAAAATTCTATAAAATTTGCTAGAATTTTGTCAAAGTCTTTTGCTACTAAAAATACACCAAATTGCCTCAACAGGTTTGTCTACTTTAAAAATGCCTTAACTTTTCTTTGGCCCCTTAGGTGGTTCAAAAATTATGCATGTTGCCCTTCATGCACGCCTTCTGCAAATTCCTCTACAATTTTATCGTTAAATGCTGGTAAATCTTCTGGAGTACGGCTTGTAACCAAACCTTGGTCTACTACAACTTCCTCGTCAGACCAATCAGCACCTGCATTAATTAAATCTTGAGAAATATTTTTCACTGATGTTAATTTTCTACCATCAACTACACCAGCATTAATTAAAACTTGTGGGCCGTGGCAAATTGCTGCAACAGGTTTACCTGCTTCAAAAAATGCTTTTACAAAACTTAAAGCATCCTCATTAACACGAAGTTTATCAGGATTGATTACTCCACCTGGTATCAGTAAACAGTTATAATCATCAGCATTTACTTCACTTATGGTATGGTCAACCTCAACTTCGCCCGACCAATTTCCATCGCTCCAGCCTTTTATTGTGCCGCTTTTAGAAGAAATGATATGAACCGTTGCACCTTCTTCTTTTAATCTTTTTACTGGTTCAGTTAATTCACTTTCCTCAAATCCGTTTTCTGATAGCACTGCAATAGTGCGGTTACTTAATTGTCCCATAATTTTTTGTTTTTAATAGAATGATATATTAAAAGACAGTTATGGGAAATTTTTGTTTTTGGTAATTGGGAAAACAAGTCACATCAACTCAAAAGAGAGCAGCGACGAGAAAACTCATAAAATACTTGATTAATATAAATTAATTTATTATACTTAGATAAAAACGCACTCAAATTATGGCAATTCAACACAAATTTTATCAAACTGATTTTGGAAATGGTTTTCGAACACATAATGCAATTTTGGATACTGTTCCTTATGAACCAGAGGTAATGATTATAGGAACATTTAATCCTGGTACTGAAAATGCTAATTTTGCCGACTTTTTTTATGGAAGAAATTATTTTTGGCCTGCATTAAAAAATTTGATAAATAATAACAGAATCCTAAGTAAGAGGAGAATGCCACAAAGAGGGATACCACCCGTTTTACTTAATCCATCGGTTTCTGAAATACTTGATATTTGTTTCAAATTAAAACTTACATTCTCAGATATAGTTCTTGAAACTATGCATACCGGTAACCCTCAATTTCAGCTTCAATCCAACGATAATGTGATTTTCAACAATGAACAATTTAATTTAATTCTAGACAAAAGAGAAAAAGGTATTAATGGACTTTGTGAATTGAACATACTGAGGCAGGTAAACTGGAATACACAAAATATCATTCAATACCTTAAGTCAAATCCGCAAATAAAACATGTTTATTTAACAAGGAAACCAACGGAAATATGGGGAAATGAATGGGAATTGATCAAAAATAATTCTACAATCTCTGGAAGGCACTTTACTAATATATTTACACCATCTGGTCAAGGTAAGCCTGTTTGGAATTCTATGGAAAGATTATTAAGTCATTGGGTTCGTAATGATAATCCAAATTTTGGAAAATTGGATAATGAATGGTTATTAAATAATGGAATTTATCCAGATAATTTTTAAAGATATGATTGTCAACAATCCGTCATGGAGATATGGGAAAATCTTATTAAAATATTCTGGTAATAATATCCAACTTTTAAACAATAATTTAAGATTAGATAAGGTGGCATTATCTAATGAAATGATTAATGGTTATGATGAAAAATTAATATTTAAGATAAATCTATTTGATAATGCAGAAATCTTACTTTCCTTAAAATCATTAAATATATTTATAAAGAAAGATGTTTGGGAAATTCAAGAATCAAGTTTAAATAGTGTGACATCAATAATTGTTGATAATGAATATATAATTGTAAAAGGAAGCTTAAGTTTTTGTAAAGAGATTAACGAAGCAAATCGATATTTAGATACTTATGAATACGATATCATATTTGAAAATAACGGTATTTTAATTTCAAAACTGCAAGAAGAAGATATATCGTTTTTGGATTTTAGATAATCTAATAATAAGTTATAATTTTCTAATAAAGTACTTTAATGAACAGATTTCTCCTCGTGAAAAACTCGTTCGAAATGACGCTATGTGGAGGGAGTTTCTAATCATTAGTCCTTCTATGCCTTATAAAATATTGCGCCAAATTTAAAGCAATAAAAACATGGTTGATGAGGTTTGGAACTAAACCATAATAATGTGTCAAGATTTTAAAGCGCTCCTTTAAACTTTCTAAATGTTTTTGTTTAGACATACCGCCGACTAAGTATTTTGCCACGTAAAGGTGCGTATTTACCACATTAGACGATTTTTTAGCCGCCTTAATGATCCAGTCGATATCTGAACTATATTTATATTGCAAATCATAAGGTTCTGTTAAGCTACGCTTAATGTAAATAGCTTGGTGGCTCACATTCATCCCATATTTAAAACTATGCCAATCAAAATGTTCTGGCGCTATATGTCTGCGTTGTCCTAAGCTTTTCCAATTCTCATCAAACATTTCGGTTTCGCCGTAATAAATATCGCCCGATGGCGCCGAAGAAAAAACATGATCTACAGTTTCTGAATCGTAAATTTCATCACCAGAATTCATGAATAAAACATAATCTCCTGTGGCAAGAGCTAAACCCTTGTTCATGGCATCGTAAATACCTTTGTCTGGCTCAGAAATAAATTGAGCTAAACGATCTTTATATTTATAAATAATGTCTTTCGTTCCATCTGTTGATGCGCCATCAATTAAAATGTACTCGATATTGCTGTAAGTTTGATTAAGCACCGAAAGCATGGTGCGCTCAATGTCTTTTGCATTGTTGTAAACGATGGTGATAACGCTTAGTTTAGGATTTACGGTCATTTAGGCAAAGCGTTAAGTAATGTTTGGTACAGTTCTTCGTGTTTAGCGGCAACAACGGTTGGCGAAAAATGATTTAAAATTGTTCTTCGTGCTTCCTTTTGTATGCTTTCTTTATCATCATGTAAAAATAGCCACTCAATACCGTCTGCTAAATCTGTTGCAGATTGATAGTCTGCCAAATAACCATTTGTTAAATGTTTAACCATATCGGGTATGCCGCCAGTTTTAAAAGCAACTACAGGGGTAGCACAAGCCAAGCTTTCCATCACAGTGTTTGGCAAATTATCTTCTAATGAGGGTAGTACAAAAACATCTGCAGCTGCGTAACATTTAGCCAAATGATCATCTTTATTAATCGTGCCCAAAAAAGTAGTTTTAAAAGGAAATACGGGCATGTCTTTGGTATCTTTATTGCCAAAAATAACCAACTCTATTTGTTTATTTGGTATTTCTGGTCTTGCTGCCAACTCATTTAACGCGTCAATTAAATACTGCGTTCCTTTGTGTTTATCGTTTTTAGATGGCATAAAACCGCTCATTATCACAAAGTGATTTGCGGGTATTTTTAAAATTTTCTTCGCTTCGGCCTTTACATAAGGTTTAAAAACATCAATTTCAATCGTGTTAGGTATCACACCAACACTGCGCATACCTAATAAGCTACTTTCCTTAATAGATTTTGCCATCCAACTACTTGGCGCCACAATGTGGAAGTTTAATTCTGAGTAGGCTTTTTGTTTGCGTAACCAATTTTTATGAGAAATGTCATCTTTGCCATCAAACTTTAGCAATGGACAATTGCCGCATTGTTTATGAAAATTTTCGCAACTGTAACGTACATGGCAGCCACCAGTAAAGGCATTGCTGTCATGAAATGTCCAAACAATTGGCTTATCTAATAAATCTAGTTCAGCTAAAAATTTGGGTGATAAAAAACCATGATTAACCCAGTGTAGGTGAATAATATCGGCATCTTTTAACTCTTTTCTATTGATTACAGATTTGCCGAACCATTGTAAAGAAAAAGGAGTTTTAACTGCTTTAACAAAAATCTTTGCCAAATAACGCTCGGCCATGATGTTGAAAATTGCCCATAGTTTAGCGAAAAATCCGTTACTTAAATTGGTGATTTTTGGGTTGTCGCCAAATTTGTAATAAACTAATACTTTAGAATCAACACCATTTGCTTTTAAGGCATCGCTTAATCGAAGACAAGCTCTTCCAGCGCCTCCGTTTCCATCATAAGTATTTAGGTGTACAATTTTCAAATCAGTCAAAAATACATTTTATTCAAGTAAACCAAATTGTTAATATTTGTTAAATTAACAATAAATCAATCCAACAAGCTAACAATTTTAAAATTCACGTTAGTTTATGTTTCTTTGCTAAACGTATGGAAAACCTTTTAACCGACAGAAATTTTTGGGTAAAGTATTGGGAAAGTAAAACAGATTTATCGGTAACTATTCCTTCAAATTATTTATTTCATCGCCAACTGGCGGATATTGTACAGCAAAATAATGTTCAATCGGCGATAGAATTAGGTGGTTTTCCGGGTTATTATGCGGTTTTTTTAAAAAAATATTTAAAGTTAGATGTTACGCTTTTAGATTATTTTGTACATCCGCCAATAACACATCAACTGTTAAAAACTAATGGATTAAGTGAAAATGATATCAAAGTAATTGAAGCAGATTTATTCAATTATCAATCACCGCAACAATATGATTTGGTACTCTCATGCGGTTTAATTGAGCATTTTAAGGATACAGAAGATATCATTAATCGCCACATAGCTTTAGTAAAGCCAGGCGGAACATTGTTTATTACTTTACCAAACTTTACCGCGGTTAATGGTTGGTTCCAAAAAAACTTCGATAAAGAAAATTACGATAAACACAATATTGATAGCATGAACCCAGTATTATTGGCTTCCATTTGTGAAAAAGCTGGATTGAAAGAGATTAAGTCTAGTTACTTTGGCAAATTTAGTGTTTGGTTAGAAAACGAAAAAGAGAAATCTACCGGAGTAAAGTTGTTTAAAAAACTGGTTTGGATTAGCGGGAAAGTGCTTACAAAAATTATCCCTTTTGAGAGTAAGAGTTTATCTCCCTATATTGTTTTGGAGGCAAGGAAGGTGTAGCGATTGTCAGGCTGAGCGTAGTCGAAGCCTCTGTTTAATTAGTGCTTAATATTTATGCCCTTCGACTACTAGCCACGGCAGGCAAGCTGCTCAGGGTGACTAGTACTATATTTAATTGTTTAAAAAGCTTTTCGAAATTTAATCGACCAGCTTATAAACTCCAATTTCACTAAGCATAATTGCAACAGGCGCTTTAACTTTAATCCTTATTTTATTAGAACTAACAGGTTTTTCCATTCTTATTAATCGCTTTGCACCAATACTTGCACCAGCATTTACCTGTTTCCAATTGTTATTTTCAAAAACCTCTACTGTAAAACTGTCAATTCTTTGTCCTAAGGGGATATACTCTTGTAAACTAATCACATCAAAATTAATTAGTTTTCTAAAATCGATGATGAGTTCTGCTTCATGAATTTCATCAGCTGTTGCCCAATAAGTTTTTTTATTGTTATCGGTTAAGAAGCTCACTCCATAAGTTTTTCCTCTAGTTTGGCTAGCCGTAATTTTAGCGCCTTTTGCAAAATTTAATGAGAAGGTTTTTTTTATAATATCTCCAAATTGTTTCAAGTTTACTACATCATCTTCGTGCAGTAAACCTCTGGTATCTGGTGCTAAACCTAAGTCTAAGGCCGCACCTCTGCCTACACTTTTAAAGTATAAATCTATCAACGAACTTACACTTTTAGGCTTTTCATTGGCATGATAAAACCAACCTTTTCTTAAAGGTACATCGCATTCGGCAGGCATCCAAAACTTGCCATCTCTAATTCCCATCGGACTTTCAGGATAATTTGCTTGTCCGGGTACTGCAACATTTACACCTTTTGGTGGCATTGGCGTAAAAGTAGCCCAGCTGGTATCAGCAGCAAAACCATATTCGTTGCCCACCCAACGCACATCTAAACCAACATCGCTAAAAATGTTTGCCATAGGCTGCATATTTCTGGTAATTTGCCAGGTGTTACTCCAATCGTAATATGTTGTGTTATCTATGCTTCTTTTTTCTTTAGCACCGCCGTAAAAGCCATCGCCACCGTTAGCACCATCGTGCCAACTCATAAACAATTCGCCATAATTGCTATATAATTCTTTAAGTTGTGCTTGATAAATTTTTAAATATTTGGCTGTGCCATAATTAGCATTATTTCTATCCCATGGCGAACAGTAAACACCAAATTTTAAACCATTTTTGCGGGCTGCTTGTTCTATTTCTTTAACTAAATCGCCTTTGCCATTTCTAAACGGACTTTTACTAATATTGTAAGCTGTAGTTTTTGTTGGCCATAAGGCGAAACCATCATGATGCTTGGCTACCAAAATAATTCCTTTTAAACCACCAGCTTTGGCTGCTTTTACAATTTGCTCTGCATCAAAATTAGTCGGATTAAAAGTTTTCGGATCAGCATCGCCATATCCCCATTCTTTGTTTTCGAATGTAGTTGGCGTAAAATGAATCAATCCATAAGTTTCGATATCATGCCAAGCCAATTGCCGCTGTGTTGGTAATGCTCCATAAGGTTTGGGTGGTTGCTGCGCTAAAGTATTAATGCTGCAGACTGCTAAAAAAAAGATGATTATCGATCTCATTATGATGTAATTAGAAATGCAAATTACAAATTTTAGATAAGAATTGTTATTTGCTAAATTGAGAAATACTGATTAAGTTTTTCTTTAACAAATCTTTTAATTCTGTTGAGCATTGAACCCTTCCTATTCGCTAAAAAAGTCTTAATCGCTTGGTAAGCCGCTTTATTTTCTTCAACAACAGTTGGAAAATCTTTAATCGGCTGCGGATTGATAATTACATTGTAAATATCATTTAAGCCTGAGTGTACGCCTGTACCATCATGACCAATATTGTTTACTAAAGATTGCGAAGGATTTAAAGTCAATCCACCTTTTAAAAAGATAGAAGCATACCATCTAATTGCCCAAGAGTTGTTTTTACCTTTCTTGAAATCTTGCATCTGTTTCCAGAAATTCATGGTTCCTTCTATAGCAAATTCACTTTTCTTTTTACTATCAAACTTTTTAAGCAGTGTATCTATATTCGGTTCGAAATGTTGCCAAGCACGATCCCAAGTTGCCCAACCCCAACTTGTGGCAGCTCTATAAAAAAAGCTATCGGGCAAGTTTTTATCAGACAAAACATACATGTAAGCACCAATGTGCATTACCTTTTCTTCATCGCGATAGCGATTTAAAGCTTCATTAAAATAAGTGAGTGTGTATGGCGATGAAATCAGATCGTCCTCGAAAACGATAACCTTACCATATGCTGCGTTTAAGCGGGTTACACCTGCAATTACCGAATTGGCCAAACCCAAATTAGTTTTACTTTCTACGATTTCAATAGATTTAAATCCGTCAATTTTTTTGATGAATTCCCTAACCTCTGCAACCTTATCGGCATCTGCGTCAGTTTTTGCTCCGTCAGAAAAAATAAATAAACGGCTATCGGCTGCTAATTCATTTTGTTTTAAAAACTTAACTGTTCGCTCGGTATGTTGCGGGCGATTGTAAACGAATAAAGCAATAGGAGCAAGGTTTTGCATTGCGGTTATTATTTTGTTCTCGTCATGATGAATTGTTCAGTCGCTTTATACCGATTTTTGTCTTCAAGATAGCTTCGTTGTTTATTTCAGCATCTGCTTAGCATAAAAGACCCTGAAATAAATTCAGGGTGACGAACGTAGTAAATATTTATATCTCTAAACAGTTATCTGCCTTGTAAAAAACAGAAGTGGCTTTGTTGTAAAACAATCCAGGAGATATACCTGTAAATGGTAATTCTTTAAACCCTTTTGCGGTTAAAAATGTTCTGGCTTCTTGATAAGTTTCTCTTTCAGAATCGTCTAAAACTAAAACTCCATTTGAAGATAAAGCATCCACACTGTGTTTGCAGCAATTTACGCGATCTCTTCCATCTACAATAATTACATCGAATTTTTCTCCTAATAAAGATGCTTTTTTGCTGTATTCGCCACCAGTTTCTAAATGTGTAAAAATCATTTCTGCATTGGCAGCTTTCTCTTTAACAATTTTATTGAACCAAGCTTCATCATGTTCTACAGAAACTACACGTTTTACACGTTGCGCATAAAACAAGGTTGAATTACCTGAGCCATATTCAAAAATGGTTAAGTTTTTATTTAAACGAGTTTTGATAAAATCGATGAATGAATAAGTTACCCATGGAATTGGATTGCCTGATTCATCTACTGCTTGATGTGTGTCGAACGCGGTAAACCATCCGATAGTTGATAAATAACCTTTATGTCCGTATGATAAAAGTGCTGCTAACCTTTTTGGTTTGCCAATTAATGTAGCTAATGCTTTAAGTTTGCTCAACGTTTAAATATTTTTTGAAATGCAGATACCAAAAATAATGATTTTAACATCATTATTCCTTGTGTGCGAGTTTTTGGAATAAATAGAATTAAAAATGTAGCCGAAAAATAGGCAATAACAGTTGCAATTGCAGTTCCCATCATCCCCATGGTAGGGATTAATAAGAAGTTTAAGACGATATTGATGATGGCCCCAAAGCCAGTACGAATGAATGTGAGTTTGTTATAGCCTTCGGTGATTAAAAATTGACTACTGGCAACTCCTAAAAACACAAATAAACTGCCCCAAACATGAACGGCCAAAACGGGTGCTGCTGAGGCAAATTCAGGTCTAAATAATTTGTATATTAAAGGTGAGCCGATGCTAATGACGATGGCAAATGATAAACTTAACCAAACCATTAAATCAAATAAGTTTTGTAACCTCTTTTTATAACGTTCAGGGTCATCTCGGCGAGCATTTAAAATTGCCGGGAAAAGTGAACTTACAATTACAACCGGTACAAAATTTAAGGCTTCACTAAAGATTACTACGGTGTCATAAGCACCAGATGCTGCGGCACCAGCATCGCCCAAAATCTCTTTCAGCATAAGCATGTCTATCTTCATGTAAACTGAAACCATAATGCCAGAGACGATTAGCGGCCATGATAAGCTCAACAGTTTTTTAGCTAATGTTTGGTCAAAATTCCAAGTAAAAAAGCTTAAACCTTGGTTTTTATAAACGATTAAATAACCAACAGAAACCAACAAAATATCAAATACATAAGCGTAAACAAAATAGATCAGCGCTGCTTTAAAATAAAAAATAAGCACTAGCTTGATGACTGCCGAGAGCAAATTACCTACAATTTGCACTTGCATAATGTATTTTGATTTTACCTCCGATTGGAAATAAGCATCGATAATAGTAAGTGACTGAAATACTCCACCAAATGATAAAATGAGAATAAAAAAATAAGGGATATCTGAAAGTGGGAAAAATAGCCAAGCAACATAAATCACTGGTAAACAGAGCAATCCGGCAGCTGTTTTTAATATAAATGCAGTGCCTAAAATGGCATCTCGATTTTTTGGATATTGATGGAGTTCTTTTACAATAAAGCTATCTAAACCTAAACTGGCCAATGCCGCAAAAAGATAAATATAAGCTATAGATGTTTTTAAGACACCATTTCCGGCAGGTAATAAAAAGTTGGCAAGTTGTATGCTAATGAACATCTTAATGGCCATGCTGCCAACTCTGCCCAACATTAACCAACCTGTATTTTTAAAATACTTGTTTAGTGCATCTTGATCAAAACCTTTAATTGCTGGAATTTTCATTAATTGCAAAGATGCAAAATTAAATGGCTCTATTTAGGTTAATGGTGCGCCAACTGCAACCGCACAATCATGTCCGGGTTGTCCGTGTGCGGGATTTAATTTTTTTCCTTTTTCATTTAAAATAGGAGTTGCTGATGTTGTTGTAGGTTGCGAAACATTTATTTTGGGTGCCGCATTATTTGTAGCGCTTTGAGCGCTTTTTGAGCTTAAAGGTGCGCCAACTGCAACCGCACAATCGTGTCCGGGCTGCCCATGAGCTGGATTTAATTTACCGCTACCTGCTGCTGTTGTAGAAGGTGTTGTTGGTTGAGGAGAAGCAGTTTGAACAACATTTGCTGGTGCTTGTTGTGTTACAGGTGTACTTGTTTTAGCGCCAGCTTTTAATGGGGCACCAACAGCAATACTGCAATCATGCCCTGGCTGTCCATGTTCTGGATTGGTTAACAAATTACTCGTTGCACCAGTGGCGGTTTTAGTTGGAGCAGTTGAGTTTTGTAAATCAGCTAATCCGTTAGGCGTTGCAGCATAACTTTGTGCAGTTTCTACTTTTTTGCTATTGTTACAACTTGCAATGCTGATAGCTAATAAGATATATAATATATTTTTCATCGATTTAGGGTTTGTTCAAATATGCAAAATTTAAAGGCTATTTGAAACTGTTTTCGATACGCACCAATTGTTTTAGATGGTGATTTAAATGAACTTCTATAAATCTAAGCCATTGCTTTGCATTTAAATAACCCAATCTTGGGTGTTTAACTTTGATTTGTGGGTTAGCTTGATCTACCAATGGTTGTAGTTTAAGTAATTGCAACTCAAAGTCTGTAATAAATTGCTGAGCAGCCATTAAATTTATTTTCTTCACTCTGTCTGCTAATCTTTTTGGCACTTTATACTTTTTTCCTGGAGGTAATGCTCCAAAAAATAAAATCATCTTGGTAATAAAATGGGTAGGTTTTATTTTTCCTTCTCCAATAATACAATTATTGAGTGCCATCAATGAAAGTAAGCTCGAGTCAAAAATGTGCGAGTAAACCTCGCTGTAACTCCAGCCGCCAATTGGTGGGGTAAGCACAAAATCTTCCTCGCCCTTGGTGCGTAATTTCGCTTGATAAGCATTTACAATTTTAATAATAGATTGGTACACCTTGGTTGTGTTCATGTTGGCTTATTAAACGTTTACTACTTTGTAAATCGTATAAAGTTCGTTTTGTTTAGCGTTTCAAACTTTTACAATCTAAGAAAAAAAATTGTCAAAGTGGTGGCACAACTTTCGGTACTTCGTCAATCTTCTATAGATTGACGAAGTTTATTTTGGTAAGTCTTAAATTTTAAGAAACTAAACAATATTATCAAAGCACTAAAAGTGCGTTAGCAATTCTTCTAAGTGGGTAATCTGATGTGCTACATCTTCAGGTTTTTCTGCTTTTAGCGGATTAAAAAATATGGCTTTAATACCATAGGCTTGTGCGCCACGAATATCTGCTTCTAAACTATCGCCAATCATCACACTTTCTTCTTTTGTAGCCGATGCTTTGGTTAAAGCATGTTCGAAAATTTTGCTGTCTGGTTTGTTTACACCAACATCTTCAGAGATAATTACATTTTTAAAGTAAGGATTTAATCCAGACAGATCCATTTTTGTTAATGTAGTTTCTTTAAAACCGTTAGAAATAATATGTAAATGGTATTTATCTTTCAAATAAGTAAGCACTTTTTCTGCACCGTCAAAAAGGTTGGTTTTCGTCGGACTAATCCTCACATAATCATCTTCAAATTGATGTGGAACATGCTCTGGTTTAATCCCAAGCTCCAGAAATGTTTTTCTAAAACGCTCTTCCCTCAGCTTTTCTTTGCTAATTTCACCTAAATGGTATTGTTGCCAAAGGCGATGGTTGTTGCTGGTGTATAATTCAATAAAGTCCGAACACGATTGTAAGCCAAGGTCTTTTAAGCAATAATGGTCATATAGTTCTGTAAGTGTTTCCTGTGCGTTGCGATCAAAATCCCAAATGGTATGGTCTAGGTCGAAAAAAATGTGTTTAGTCAAATTTTAATATCTACTTGATGAATTTTAATTATTATATATTTCCCTCGTGCAAATCCCATATTGGGAAACACATTTCGTAATCATTCCATACAATGTCACCAAATTCAATTTTAAATTTTTTGAACTCTTCCCCATCCAAATATTTTTTGGTCATGGGATTTTTAGATGATTTTAAAAAATTAATAAAATCAATTGTGCGTTTCTCACCATCAGAAAATTCAAATTCTATTTTATAATTTTCGAGGTATGTTGCATTAATAATTTCTACAACCATAACTACAGTTTTTTAGTAATGATTTCTGGTTCTATTGCTTTATTGTAAACGAAAAATTCAATCCATTTGTTTACAATTTCAAGCTTATATGCTTCAACAAAAATACTGAAATTCTTTAAGCTTTTATTATCCAATGGTTTTTTGCCTTTAACATCTGATATTCTAATTTCTTTAAAAATGCCATCAACGAAAATTATTTCAGCCTTACTTTCCATAGCCTGATATTTACCTGCACATTAATTGGCTCATGATCGTTTGAGTAGAATAAGATGATTAAGCCTAGATACTCATATAATTTGGGTATAATTTTATTTTAATATTGAGGTTAAATATAGGTGTTATGACTAAAAATAGCCACTAACCTTCGTTTCAAGTTCTGCAATCAATTCTTCATCCATATATTGATAATCATCTGGGATTGCTAAAACAATCAACTCTTTTTCAGCTATTTCTTCCCTAAAATTCTCAGTTAAAATTTGCTTGTGTTTTTTTTTCATTACAAATATTAAATCAGCCCAGTTAATAAGTTTTGCATTAACTTTTATTCGAGCAACCGCTGATGTTCCTGCTGATCTTACTTGATGAAATCGATGATTTTGAAAAATAGTTTCCGCGGTAGCACTTCGCCATTTATTTCTGCTACAAATAAAAAGAATGTTCATTTTAAAGTTTACATTTTAACACCAAAAGCCAAATCTCCGGCATCTCCTAAACCTGGTACGATGTAAGATTTGCTCGTCATTTCATCATCAATAGCACCTAGCCACAAATTTGCTTTTGGTAAATTAGCTCTAACATGTTTAACGCCTTCGCTACTTGCAATGGCAGCAACAATGTGTAGTTTTTCTATTTTGTGCACATTAATTAATTCTTTGGCACAAAGCACCATGCTTAAACCAGTTGCCAGCATTGGGTCGGCAAGTATTACTGTTTTTCCTTCTAAGTCTGGTGCAGAAATATGCTCCATTTGGATGATGAAATCGCCATTTTTTTTGGTTTTACGGTAAGCCGTAATAAAAGCGCAATCTGCCTTATCGAACACATTTAATAAACCTTGCTGCATGGGTAAACCAGCTCTTAAAATTGTAGCCAATACAGGTTGTGCTACTAAAATTTTGCTTTTTGCAGTACCTAAAGGTGTTTGTGTATCTATTTCTTGGTAAGTTAAAGATTTACTAATTTCATAGGCAAAAAACTCGCCCAATCTTTCAAGATTTCTGCGAAAGCGCATCGAGTCTTGCTGAATGTTTTCATCCCTCAACTCGGCGATAAATGTATTGGCAATAGAATTTGTTTTACTTAGGTCGAAGATCATAGCTTAAAGATAAGCAAAAGATCACAATTCAGCATTGCTGAAAAATAAGGAAAACATTCAGGAAAATTTTTGAAATTAAAATTTAACAGCTTGGGTAGCGGTTGGGTAGTTTACTCTCACACTTTTTCTAAATCCGCCATTTTCTACATGTAAAATGTTCATTTGGTCATCAAACAAATCATAAAGAATAGTATTGCTCACATTCAAATTTTTAAAACTGTTGATGTCTGCAATCTCTATATATACATTGGTTGCTTCGTGATCTATTTCAAAACCAATGTAATTCGCTTTTTTAACTTTTCCATCAACATTAAAACTTAAATGCGCTGCGATGTATTTTTTAATTAATTCATCCATCGCTTTTTGCATACTTGGCTTAGATAAATCAGTTTTAGTTTTAAATTTCTTCGCTAAAATGTTTTCAAAATCGTCGGTAAAAATACGGCAACTAATCTCTAAACCTTTTTCTTTTGGGTTAAAATTAACTTCGGTTGTACTAACATGTAGCGGATGTTTGCTTTTATTCATCAGCCTTGATGGCGAATAAATGCTTAAAAAGAAAGAAATAAGTAACAATTTAGAAAAGAAGGTTATCATTTGCAACTAAGTTTCGTTTAAAAAAATAAAACATCCTATTTTTACTCATCAAAAGTAATAAACGAATTTAAATAACAGATAGATACATGCCTTTAGCTGATTTTTTATTCTATTTTAAGTTGGGCTGGTCGCACATTGTAAGTTTAGATGCATTAGATCATCAATTATTTGTATTAGCCTTGGTGGCGGTTTATACTTCAAAAAATACCAAACAAGTTTTAATTTTAGTAACAGCGTTTACCATTGGGCATTCGCTAACCTTATTATTGAGTGTTTTAGATGTAATTAGGTTTTCGAGTAGCTGGGTAGAATTTTTAATTCCATGTACCATTTTTTTAACGGCATTGAGTAATTTTTTCAAGAAGGATTTTTCTATAAAAGCTGTCAATACTAATTACTATCTTGCGTTGCTGTTTGGCTTAATTCATGGAATGGGTTTTGCAAATTCTGTAAGAATGATGTTAGCAAAAGACCAAAATATTGGCTGGGGATTGCTTGGCTTTAACGTAGGTTTAGAGGTTGGTCAGATCGTTTTCGTGATTATCATTTTATTTTTTACTTGGCTTGCTTTATCTGTTTTTAAAATTAGAAGAAGAGAGTGGGTTATATTTTTATCAGCAGCCGTGTTTAGCCTGGCTTTAAAAATGGCTTTAGAACGTATCCCTTTTTAAACAAAATACAATGAATAGATTTTACAAATCTCTAGCACTTTTAACTTTTATTGGTCAGGTTGCATTTGCCCAAAACATTCAAAACAATCCTGGTAGCAACCACGGTAATAAGTTTGAGCAATTGGGCACCATTTTAACTACACCAAATGAGCAACGTACGGCAAGTGGAGCACCAGGCGTAAAATATTGGCAACAAAGAGCCGATTATAAAATTAAATGCGAATTAGATGAAAAAAACCTGACGCTAAAAGGTAGTGAAACCATTACTTATTACAACAATTCTCCAGATGTGTTGACTTACATTTGGTTACAGTTGGATGAAAATGAGCATAATAATTATAAAAATGCGAACTATCAGAATGCAAGTAAAATGCCAACAGGAGCTACTTCTGCTCAGGTTGATAACATGAAAGTTGGCGCCCAACCAGATAATGGCTACGGTATTAATATCACTAAAATAACTGATGCGATGGGTAAAAACTTAACCTACACCGTTAATAAAACGATGATGAGGGTTGAAGTTCCTGCATTAAAATCTGGTGCTCAGTTCGTTTTTAATGTCGATTGGAATTATAAGATTCAAGATAGAATTGCTGGTGGCGGACGAGGCGGTTACGAGTTCTTCCCAGAAGATGGTAATCATTTATTTACCATGGCTCAGTGGTTCCCACGTTTGTGTGTGTATAGCGATTTTCAAGGGTGGCAAAATCATCAATTTACTGGAAGAGGCGAGTTTGCTTTAACCTTCGGTAACTATAATGTACAAATGACTGTGCCAGCAGATCACATGGTAGGTTCAACAGGAGAATGTTTAAACTACAGCGCTGTTTTAACGCCAACACAATTGGCTCGTTACAATAAATCTAAAACTAGCACAACTGCTCCGGTAGAAATTGTAACCTTAGCAGAGGCTAAAGCTGCAGAAGGCAAAAAATCAACCGCAAAAAAAACCTGGGTTTTTCAGGCCAACAATGTGAGAGATTTCGCGTGGACATCATCACGTAAGTTTGTTTGGGATGCCATGGCGCAACCTATTGCAGGTAAAAATGTAATGTGTATGAGTTTTTATGGCAAGGAGGCTTACAACTTATACAGTAAATTCTCTACGCGTGCAGTTGCACACACCATTAAAACTTATTCAGATTTTACTATCCCTTATCCTTACCCAGTTGCACAAAGTGTAGAGGCTGCAAACGGTATGGAATATCCGATGATTTGTTTCAACTACGGTCGTACAGATGCTGATGGAACTTATAGCGAAAGCACCAAAAACGGAATGTTAGGTGTGGTAATTCACGAAGTTGGACATAACTTTTTCCCAATGATTGTGAATAGCGATGAGCGTCAATGGAGTTGGATGGATGAAGGACTAAACTCTTTTGTAGAATATTTAACCGAAGAACTTTGGGACAATAAATTTCCGAGCAAAAAAGGGCCTGCTTATACCATTGTGCCTTACATGAAATTGCCTAAAGATCAGTTAGAGCCAATTATGTCTAACTCAGAAAACATTGTAAATTTTGGTCCGAATGCATACTCTAAACCAGCTACAGGTTTAAATATTTTACGAGAAACCATTATGGGCAGAGAGTTATTTGATTATGCTTTTAAAGAATACTCAAGAAGATGGGCTTTTAAACACCCAACACCTGCAGATTTATTTAGAACCATGGAAGATGCCAGCGGCGAAGATTTAGATTGGTTTTGGAGAGGATGGTTTTATGGCACTGATCCAGTTGACATTTCATTAGATAGTGTGAAATATTCAAAACCATATTTTGCTACAGCAGCAGATGCAAATAGAATGATGAGACAAGGTAATAGAGCAGGTGGTACAAGAGTAGATCCGCCAGCTGTTAATGCATTTGAAGATATTTCTAAAGTCAGAAATCGCGAAAATAGTAGTATTAAGTTTTATACAGATAGAGATTTAGAGGCGAGAGATTTTTATTGGAAATACAGTAGAGGGATGGTGGTTATTGATACTTCATTAGCCGCAAAACCACAAACTCAACCAGCTAGATTACCAATAGAAGAATTTACGGAAGAAGAAAAAACTAAATACGCTAACAAATTTTTCTACGAATTAAATTTTAGCAATAAAGGTGGTTTGGTAATGCCAATTATTGTAGAGTTTACATTTAAAGACGGAACCAAATCAGTTGATAGAATCCCTGCTCAAATTTGGAGGTTAAATGAACAAAAAACATCTAAATTTTATTTGCAGGATAAAGAAGTAGCTTCGATTAAAATAGACCCAATGCGTGAAACTGCTGATATTGATGAAAACAATAATGTTTGGGGTGGAGAAACAAAAGCATCGAAATTCCAATTATTTAAAATGCGTGCAGGTGGCGCTCCAGCTCGTGGCCAATCGGTTGGCTCAAACCCAATGCAGTTAGAAAAGAAAAGTAAGTAGTTAGGAGTATCGAGATTTGTCACCCTGAGCGTAGTCGAAGGGGCGAAAATAAAACCCGAAGCATTAAAACACTTCGGGTTTTTTTATAGAAGTAAAGGCTAAATTTTTGGCAGAAACTCTTCTAAAAAGTTTCTTAAATTAGTAACTACCACGTCATTTGTGGTTTTATAAGTATCACTTTGTGGTGTAATTACATATTTAAATTTCGGCTCTAAATCTTCCGTACAATTTATAAAACCTTTAGATATTACAGGAGAGTTAGATAATTTTATCTCTATACAGGCCACAGGTGTGATGCCTTTTACTAAAACTAAATCACATTCTGCTCCTGCTTGTGTACGGTAAAAGAACAGGTCTGTGTGTTGGTTTTTCAACTGATATATTTGCTCAATTACATAGCCTTCCCAAGATGAACCAATTATTGGGTGTCCAAATAAATCTTCATACGATGGGATATTTAACAGACCATGTAAAATACCTGTATCTCTAATGTAGGTTTTGGGCGATTTTACCAATCTCTTTTTAGCATTAACAAACCAGGGTTGCAATCTGCGGATTAAATAACCTCCTTCTAAAAAATCAAGATACCTCGTAACTGTTGGTGCGCTTACACCTAACGATCGACTAAACAACTCTGCGTTAAACAAATTTCCATTTGAATGCGCTAGCATGTTCCAGAAATTTCTTAATAAAGTAGGGGCTAAATCTACGCCGAACATCTTTGCTAAATCTCGTTCTACATAACTTTTAATAAAATCATCTATCCAGTTTTTGCTAAATTCATCGCTTGTGGCTAATAAAGCATCTGGAAAACCTCCACGAAACCAGTGTGTGGTGTAATCTTTTATTTTTATTATTTCTGTTAAGTTTATTGGTGTTAGCTCATTGTAAGATATCCTTCCGGCTAAGGTTTCTGAAATGCCTTTAACTAATTCTGGCGATGCAGAACCTAACAATATAAATCGGCCAGGGGTTCTTTTAGCGTCAATCAATGGCCTTAAAATAGAAAATAGTTCAGGCATTAGTTGCACTTCATCAATTATTACGGTAGCCTTTTCAAGGCTTTCTAAATAAGAATATGAATCTTGTAGTTTAGCTGTATCTCTCGGATTTTCCATATCCAAGTAAATAAAATCTTTGTTAAGTTGTTTCGCTAAAGTTGTTTTGCCCACCTGCCTAGGTCCTAAAATAGCTATCGCCGGAGATGTTTTTAATCTCTTCATTAACACTTTTGCTAATAATCTATCAATCGTAACCATATGCAAATATATAAATTTACCTAGTAAATCCAAAATCAAACTTTTGATTTACTAGGTTGTTTTTTAAAGTCCCTCCCTAACCTTCCCCAGAAGGGAGGGAGCGCAAGATGCCAAATATTAGATGTTTTAGTCTTTTAGCTTTTATTAAACCTTTCCCTTATTATCATTGTTCTTCTCGCGAGAAGTCGGGATTTCGCGTTGCTCAAAATCTTCCGTCTTCCATTTTACCATTTCCATCTTTAATCTTTATCTTTACCTACAAATGAATTTCAAATTAGTATCAGATTATAAGCCAACCGGCGATCAACCCAACGCGATAAAACAATTGGTACAAGGTGTAGAAGCCGAAGAGAATTACCAAACTTTATTAGGCGTTACAGGTTCTGGCAAAACTTTTACCATAGCCAATGTAATTGAGCAAACGCAAAAACCAACACTTATTTTAAGTCATAATAAAACTTTGGCAGCGCAACTTTATGGAGAATTTAAACAGTTCTTTCCAGAAAATGCAGTTAATTATTTCGTTTCATATTACGATTATTACCAGCCAGAGGCCTATATGCCAACTACCAATACTTATATCGAAAAAGATTTAAGTATCAATGAAGAAATCGAAAAACTAAGGTTAAGAACTACATCGGCACTAATGTCTGGTCGTAGAGATGTAATTGTCGTTTCTTCCATTTCTTGTATTTATGGTATGGGAAATCCTGAGGATTTTTCGAAATCTGTTTTCCGCTTTGCGGTAGGCACACGAATTAGTAGAAACTCTTTTTTACATAGTTTAGTAGAGATTTTATACGCTCGTACCATCAACGATTTTAAACGCGGAACTTTTAGGGTAAAAGGAGATACGGTAGATATTTTTCCAGCATATCTGGATAGTGCTTACAGAATTTCATTTTTTGGGGATGATATAGAAGAGCTTACCGTTATCGACCCAATAACTGGTAAAACTTTAGAAAAATTAACTGACATGGCCATCTACCCAGCCAATCTTTTCGTAACACCAAAAGAAAAATTTAACTCTTCCATTTGGGGTATCCAAGAAGAACTAGAACTGCGAAAAAATCAATTGTTAAACGATAGGCAATTATTAGAAGCTAAGCGATTAGAAGAAAGGGTAAACTTCGACATAGAAATGATGAAGGAATTGGGTTATTGTTCTGGAATTGAAAATTATTCAAGATTTTTTGATGGCCGTTCGCCAGGTATGCGTCCTTTCTGTTTGTTAGATTATTTTCCAGACGATTATTTAATGGTAATTGATGAAAGCCATGTTACTGTTCCGCAAATTAGGGCGATGTATGGTGGTGATCGGTCTCGTAAAATGAGTTTAGTGGAATATGGCTTCCGTTTGCCATCTGCATTGGATAATAGACCATTAAACTTTGATGAATTTGAGCGTTTAGCGCCACAAACTATTTATGTAAGCGCAACTCCAGCAGATTACGAATTAGAAAAAACAGATGGTGTGGTAATTGAGCAAGTTATTCGCCCAACGGGATTATTAGACCCAATAATTGAAGTCCGCCCTGCGATAAACCAAGTTGATGATTTATTAGACGAGATTGATAAAACCATTAAAATGGGCGACCGAATTTTGGTAACGACTTTAACCAAACGCATGGCAGAAGAATTGACCAAATACATGGATCGGTTAAATATCAAATGTCGCTACATCCACTCTGAGGTGAAAACACTGGAACGAGTGGAAATTTTAAGAGGTTTGCGTTTGGGTGAGTTTGATGTTTTGGTTGGAATTAACTTACTGCGTGAGGGATTAGATTTACCTGAAGTGAGTTTGGTTGCTATTTTAGATGCTGATAAAGAAGGCTTTTTGCGCTCTGACAGAGCTTTGATACAAACCATTGGCAGAGCAGCTCGTAACGATAGAGGTAGGGTAATCATGTATGCTGATAGTATAACGCAATCGATGGAGAGAACCATTGACGAAACCAACAGAAGAAGAGAAAAACAGGTTGCTTATAATTTAGAACATGGTATAACGCCTAAAACAGTTGGTAAAACCCGTGAAGAAATTATTGAGCAAAGCTCGGTATTGGATTTCTCTGAAAGTAAAGCTAGAAATAAAGCTTATGTTGAAATTGATGAAGTAAGCATTGCTGCCGATCCAGTGGTACAATACATGACCAAGCCAGAAATGCAAAAAGCGATAGAAAAAAGCAGAAAAGACATGCAAAAAGCAGCTAAAGAAATGGATTTCTTGATGGCAGCCCGTATGCGTGATGAAATGTATGCTTTAGAAAAAGTTTTCGCAGAGCGATTTGGGAAATAGTTAATCGATGTCAGTCTGAGCTTGTCGAAGACTTTGAAACAAATCTAAATTCTCACATTTCAATTCTCATATCTCAAAATATGCAAGGACAAAATAGAAAAGACATTTACCCAGGATTAGAAGTAGGCATCATCCTTAAAAAAGACCAACGAAACGGAAATATCACTTATGGTATCGTAGAAAAACTCTTAACCTCTTCGGCTTTTCACTCTAGAGGGATAAAAGTAAGGTTAGAAGATGGACAAATAGGTAGGGTTTGCGAAATTGTAGAGAGTAATAACTAGGTCTCAACTTGTCAGTCTGAGCGTAGTCGAAGACATTCTTCAAGTCTTTAAGTAAAAATACAGCCTCATAATGCTTTGAGGTAAATTTGGGAAACCTATGTGTTTTTTGTACTTGGGTGATTTATCTATTCAAACAATAGTTACATTAAATTGTAATTAAAGTGCAATTAATTTTGCCAGAAGTAACAAAAAATTAAATCTCTCGTCTATATTTGTGTTAATACAAACGATATGATACTTGTAAAATTCATTATAATTACCATTTTAGTACTGTGGCTTATTCGTGTACTAATTAAATTGATTTTCCCTATGGTGCTTAAAAAAGCATTCAGTAATATGCAGAATCAAGCTGGTGGTAATCAGCAATACCAACAAACTAATCCAAAATCTACTAAGCCAGAAGGCTCAATTTCTATAGATTACATGCCTCAAAAGGAAAAAAAGGGCAATGCAGATAAATTGGGCGATTTTGTAGATTACGAAGAAGTGAAGTAGTTTTCAGCTAAGTTTTTCAGTTATCAATTTTCGGTTGACAATCGGTAAACGCCATTCGCTCTGTCTTCAGTAATAAAAAATAATACTTCTTAATCTGCATCAATTTTCTATTTTTGGGCTTAGTTTAAATTTTAATATAGCCTAATGAACAATTGGTTTAATAAAAATGGCATTCATTTAGCCATCATAGCAGCATTTTTAGTCATCTGTTTCGTGTATTTCAGTCCAGTTTTGCAAGGTAAAATACCTGCGCAAAGCGATGTAATACAGTCTAAAGCAATGCAGACGGAGATTATGAAGTACAAAGAGTTAGATGGCAAAGGCCCACTTTGGACTAACCAGATGTTTGGTGGTATGCCGGCCTATCAAATTTGGGTACAATATGCATACAATGGTGCAACTTATGGTATCGCTTTAATTACCAAAACTTTCCCAAATCCCGTTGGTACGGTTTTATTATTGCTAATTGGTTCTTACTTTTTGTTTATTGTATTAAAAATAAATCCTTGGCTGGCTGCGGCAGGAGCAATAGCATTCTCTTTTACAACCTACAACTTTGTGCTTATTGCCACAGGTCACAGCAATAAAGCATTGGCAATTGGCTTTTTTGCGCCAATTATAGCCAGCATCATTTTAACCCTAAGAGGCAAACTTATTTTAGGGGCAAGTTTAACAGCATTATTTTTGGCTTTAGAAATTAGAGCTAATCACGTACAAATGACTTATTATTTGTTCTTGTGTTTATTGATTTTTATAGGGATAGAAGTTTATCAGGCTTATAAAAACAAAACTTTACCTGTTTTAGGTAAAGCTATAGGGTTTTTGGCAGCAGGAGTAATATTAGCAGTGATGGTAAACGCCAGTTTATTGTGGACAACCACAGAATACGCTGCAGAAACCAATAGAGGTAAATCTAATTTAACCAATGCAGAAGGCAAACAAGAAAGCATGACTAAAGATTATGCTTACAACTGGAGCCAAGGTGTTGGAGAGAGCTTTACCTTTTTAATTCCAAATTTATATGGTGGCGCTACCAGTATAGATGAGTTGGTAAAACCAGAAAGTAACATGTACAAGGCGCTTACTGAAGTTACCGGTGGCGATCCACAACAAACAACACAAGCCATACAGCAGTTGGGTTCTGGCTTAAATATGCAACAATATTGGGGCGAAAAACCTGGTACTTCTGGGGGGTACTACTTTGGAGCTATCGTGTGTTTCCTATTTGTATTCGGTTTATTTATCGTTAAAAGCCGTTTAAAATGGTGGGTTTTAGCAACAACCATTCTATTTATGTTGTTGTCTTATGGTAAAAACTTCCCATTTGTATCAGATTTGTTCTTTAATTATTTTCCGTTATACAATAAATTTAGAGCAGTAGAATCTATTTTAGCTGTTGTGGGTTTAATGGTGCCAATTTTAGCTTTCTTAGCAGTTAAAGAAGCTCAAGAAGGAAACATCGATCAAAAAACTTTAGTTAAAAAATTAACTTGGTCGGCTGGTATTACTGGCGGATTTGCCTTGTTGGTTGCGCTAGTGCCAACTTTGTTTTTCAGTTTCAAAACTTCAAATCATTTAGAAATTGTTCAAGGATTAACCCAAACTACGGGTAACAATGCAGGTTTGGCACAAAAAATTATCGATGGATTAATTAAAGACCGTATCAGTATCGCAAGAGCAGATGCTTTCCGTTCGTTTTTGTTTATCGCAATAGGATTTGGAATTGTATGGGCCTTCATCACTAAAAAGTTAAACACGCAATTGGCCTTTGGATTATTGGCATTAGCTGTTTTAATTGACATGTGGCAAGTTGATCGTCGTTACTTAAATAATGCAAACTTCGAAAGTAAAAACACTTTGGCCAATTATTTCCAACCGCGTGATGTAGATACTTTTATTACGGCAGATACCGATCCTAATTTTAGGGTCTATGATCAGGCGGTAAACACATTTTCTGATGCGAGTACGTCTTCATTCCATAAAACCATCGGTGGTTACCACGCAGCAAAGCTGAAAAGATACGATGAGTTGATCCAAAATCAATTCTCTAAAAGTGTTAACCAAGATGTGTTGGATATGCTAAATGCTAAATATTTCATCACACAAGATCCTCAGAATGGTTCTTTTAAAATGTCGAGAAATAATACAGCTTTAGGTAATGCATGGTTGGTAAAGGGTGTTCAGTTTGTAAAAAATGCCGATGAGGAAATGAAAGCCATCAGTAGTTTCGACCCTAAATTAGAAGCTATTGTTGATGAGCAATTCAAAAATCAGATCGATACCACCCGTTTAGGAGCTGATCCTTCTGCATTTATCAAAATGGAAAAATATCATCCAGATCATATCGAATATTCTTATAGTGCGCCAAGAGATGTTATTGCAGTTTTCTCAGAAGTTTACTACGATAAAGGCTGGAACATGTACATTGATGATGTACAGAAACCTTATTTTAGGGCAAATTACGTTTTAAGGGCAGCACAATTGGTGGCTGGTAACCACAAAGTAGAATTTAAGTTCGAACCAAAATCTTATTACACAGGCGAAAAAATATCTTTAGCTGGATCAATTTTATTGGTTTTATGTTTAGGTTTTGGTTTTTATACGGAGAACAAGAAGAAAAAAACAGCATAGCTGATTATAAAATTTCAATCAAAAGGTCGATTTCTTAAATGAAATCGGCCTTTTTTTGTTTTATTAAAAAATTTTAAAACCATAAGAAGTAAATTCCCGTAAGTGAGCATATAAACAGATAGCCAATTGCTAAATGAAAAATCTCTACTTTAAAATATTAATCACTTTAGGTTTGCTTTGTAGCTTTTCGGCCAATGTGGTTTTTGCCGCTCCTTTAGCGAAGGGCAAATTATTTGCAAGTGAGAACAAACAAAATGCCGGTGCCGAGAAAAAGTTAGATATAGAAGAAAAATCTTTTTCGCTAACTCAACCAACTTTAAAAGCGCAATCATTTACAACGTATATCCCAGCAGGCTTAAAACTTTACATCTTTAAGTTTAGTCTTCCAAATTCTTATCAACGTCTTCCAGACCGTCCTCCCAGAGGATAATTTCAACTCGAACTTTAATCAATTTTTCAAATAAAATTTTAAGCATGTTAAAAAAGTACAACTTGTTAGTTGCAATACTAGGTGTTGCCTTAACCATTTCGATAAGCTCTTGTAGAAAAGACAGGATGCCAATGATGCCAGAAGTATTAACTCCTGGGCCAGATTTAAATTTTTATGCGTTAACAGACGATAATAAATTGTTAATGTTAAATGCAAAAACTCCATCAACAGTTACTTCTCAAGTAACCATTTCGGGTTTGCAAAGCGGAGAGAATATTCTAGGTATCGATTTTCGTCCATCAACTGGCGAGTTATACGCAGTTGGTAGCACAAGCAGAATTTACGTAATTAATCCTAGAACAGGTGCTTCAAGAGCAATTTCTGCAACTCCATTTACGCCAGCAATAGCTAGTGGTAGTGTAGCTTTCGATTTTAACCCAACTGTTGATAGAATCAGATTGGTTACTTCGAGTGGTCAAAACTTACGTTTAAATCCAGAAAACGGAACAGTACAAGTTGTAGATGGAACAATAAAAGGTGTAGCTAATGCAAGTGTAACTTCTGCTGCTTACAGCATGAACAGAGCTGGCGCTGCAACAACAACATTGTTTGATATTGATGTGGTAAATAACAAATTACACAGACAAGATCCACCAAATGATGGCGGATTAATTGAAGTTGGTGCTTTAGGTTATGATGTAGACAATACAGGTGGTTTTGATATCAATCCAGATGGAACTACTGCTTTAGCAGCGATGTCTGTAGCGGGTAAATCTGCTTTATTTACGATCGATATCAATACTGGTAAAGCTGCTAAAATTGGCGATTTTGCGCAAAACATTACTGGTTTAGCTATTCCAACAGAACCAGTTGCTTATGCAATTTCTGCTAACAACGAATTGTTGATTTTTAACCCAATGGCCGCTACACCAACAGTTGTAGCTAAAGCAATTACTGGTATTGCTACTGGCGAGACCATTTTAGGTATCGACATGAGACCATTAAACGGTCAGCTTTATGCATTAGGTAGCACAAGTAGAATTTATACACTTAATGCCTCTTCTGGTGCTGCAGTTGCAGTTGGTACTTCATTAATTAGCCCATTATTAGTTGGTACATCATTCGGTTTCGATTTTAACCCAACTGTAGATAGAATTAGAATTGTAAGTAATACTGGTCAAAACTTAAGATTTAACCCTGCAGATGGTATCGCAATTACTGATGGCCCTTTAACTACCACTGGTCAAATTTCTGGTGCAGCCTATACCAATAACTTTGCTGGCTCAACAGCTACAGTATTATTCGATATTGACTCGACTAATGATCTTTTGGTTAGACAAGATCCACCAAATAGCGGTGGTATTGTAAGTGTTGGTGCATTAGGTGTAAATGTTGAAGCTGCAAATGGTTTCGATATTGGTTCAACCAGCAATATGGCTTATGGTATTTTTACAGTCGCTGGCACGCAAAGATTGTACTCAGTTAACTTAACAACTGGTGCGGCAACAGCTGGAGCAACAATTACAACAGCAGCAAGAGGCTTTACTTTAGGTTTAGGTTTTTAAGCTAAATATATAATTATAAAAACCGCAGATTGGCTTTAAGCTGGTCTGCGGTTTTTTTGTTTAAACTTTCAATTAAGCATCCATTATCCCTTTAGAGGGGGTAGGGGAGGATTTTGGTAAAATAAATTTTAACTAATAAAACATTTACTTTATCAGAAAAGCAATAGCATCACATTTTTTAATTTAGTCCTGCTATCCGTTTTATTTCGGCCCAAACTAAAGGTCGGGACTACATGTTCACTGCTATCAGGTTTAGATAAAAAAAGTTTTTGCTGCTATTTAAGGTTGCTTGGTGGTGCATTTTCAAATCCATTTAAACTTACGAAGTCTAAAAGTGCGACATAAAAGACTTCGTAAGTTTTACCATACAGAATTTCTTGCAACGAGGATGTTTGATAAGAGCGATGAAATCGTTTTTTACAAATGATTTTAATAACATCAACTTAACATCTTATTAATCTGTCTATTGCATTTTTGTAGTATAAATTTAACCAAATGGTAGAATTAGGTTTTGGAATTTGTTTAGTGGTCATCATCGCTTTCTTTTTTAGTCCATACGAATTAACAGTTGGCGAAGAAGAAGATTAAAAATGGCAAAAAGAGAAGTAGAAATTGTTGTTATTTCTGATGTCCACTTGGGCACTTACGGCTGCCACGCCAAAGAACTCCTTAAATATCTTAAAAGTATCAAACCAAAAACTATCATTTTAAATGGTGATATTATTGATATTTGGCAGTTTAGCAAAAGATACTGGCCAGAAAGCCACATGAAAATTTTGCGTAAAATCATGAAATTTGTAGTAGAAGGTGTAGAAGTTTACTACTTAACAGGCAACCACGATGAAATGTTGCGCAAATTTGCCGATATGCATTTGGGTACGTTTCATTTACAAAATAAACTGGTTTTAGAAATTAACGGTAAAAAAGCATGGTTTTTTCACGGTGATATTTTTGATGTAACCATGCAGCACTCTAAATGGTTGGCAAAAATGGGAGCGGTAGGTTATGATAGTTTAATTCTAATTAACAGTTTCGTAAATTGGTGTTTAGCATTGTTTGGTCGGCCTAAAATGAGTTTTTCGCAAAAAATAAAGGCTAAATTTAAGGATGCTGTAAAATTCATCAACCAATTTGAGCAAACAGCTGCAGAACTGGCCATAGAAAAAGGTTATCATTTTGTAGTCTGCGGGCATATTCATCATTCAGAAATTAGAGAGATTTTAACTGAAGAAGGTCAGGTAACTTACCTAAACAGTGGCGACTGGGTAGAGAGTTTAACCGCATTAGAATACCATAATAACCAATGGAACATCATGAAATTTAAGGCTATTGATTATCAAGATGATGAGGTAGAATCTGGATTATTATCAGATAGTGAAGATTTGCATAGTAAATTGGATATCCAAATGTTATTGCAAAAAATAAAATTAGAAGTTGGCTAAAGCCCATAATCTTAACAGTTTCATTTCCATAAAAAATATAAATACTGCTTAAAAATACAGATATTAGGAGCGGATGAAAATACTTTATGCAATTCAGGGTACGGGAAATGGCCATGTGAGCAGAGCGAGAGAAATAGTTCCGCTTTTACAAAAATACGGCGAGTTAGATATCCTGATTTCGGGTACGCAAGCAGATGTGAAATTAACTCAAGACATTAAATACCAATTGCATGGGTTTAGCTTTGTGTTTGGTAAAAAGGGAGGTGTGGACCACTACAAAACATGGCATAACATGAATTTACCTCGGTTTAGGAAAGACATGAAATCCATTCCATTAAATGATTATAATTTAATAGTTAATGATTTTGAGCCTGTTACAGCTTGGGCCTGTAAACTGCAAGGTTTAGAAAGCGTTTCTTTAAGTCACCAAGCTGCGTTTAAATCTAAAAAAGTACCTCGCCCCCGCACCATAGATTGGGGTAAACTTATTTTAAGCAGATATGCCCCGACCACACATCACATTGGTTTCCATTTTGAGCGCTATGATAGTTTTATTTATACGCCAGTTATTAGAAGTGAAATTAGAAACTTGTTAGTAAGCAATTTAGGGCATTATACCGTTTATTTACCAGCCATTGATGATAAACATTTGGTTAAAGTTTTTAAACAAATTCCTCACATCAGGTGGGAAGTTTTCTCTAAACATACCCAAACTAGCTACCAAGATGGAAATGTATTTGTAGCCCCAGTACATAATGAAAAGTTTAACCAAAGTATGGCAAGTTGCGAGGGTTTATTTACGGGTGGCGGGTTCGAAGGTCCAGCAGAAGCTTTGTTTTTGGGTAAAAAATTATTGGTTGCCCCAATGCGTTTTCAGTATGAGCAACAATGTAATGCTTATGCTTTAAAATTATTGGGTTTACCAGTTATTTGGTCTAGTAATAATAATTGGTTGCCCATTTTAAAAGAGTTTGTTGCTAAGCCGCAAGAGCATCAATTTAATTTTCCTGATGAAACAGCCATGATTATTGATGATATGGTTAAAAAATATGCGAGGTAAAATTGTTCACTATTTTTACTACCTAAGTCACCTAAGAAAACCTAAGGTTGTAAGTATTACTTTGGTGTGCTTCGGTTTCTTAGATGGTTCAATAAAATCTTGTTCCTTTTTAGCACCTTATAAACCTAAGAAAACCTAAGGTTGTAAGTATTACTTTGGTGTGCTTAGGTTTCTTAGGTGGTTCAATAAAATCTTGTTCCTTTTTAGCACCTTATAAACCTAAGAAAACCTAAGGTTGTAAGTATTACTTTGGTGTGCTAGGTTTCTTAGGTGGTTCAATTAAATCTTGTCCCTTTTTAGCACCTTATATAACTAAGAAAACCTAAGGTTGTAAGTATTACTTTGGGCTACTTAGGTTTCTTAGGTGGTTCAATTAAATCTTGCATAATTTTCTCCCTAAAACCTAACGATGGTGTTTTATCTGTTTATTTGGTTGTATTGCCTTAGGTAGTTCAAAAAAATCATCAAGTCTTATTCAAAAAATTATTGCTCAAAATTTCTTTACTTTGTTGTCAATAGCAGGCATGATTAATCTATTCAGAAATTTAAACCCGGTAAACCTTTTTGTTTTGGCAGCATATACGCTATTTATGCGTATTGCCATCTTTGTAAATCTACCCGATCAGCTTAATTTCGAGTTTTTAGAACCTTATGCAAAACTGCTCATTCAAATTCCTTTAGAAAATTCATTTTCGGTAACTGCTAACTTAGCCTTGGCAGCAATATTAACTTTTTTACAAGCCATTATTTTTAATCGGGTAATTAATAACCATGGTTTAATGGCTAAGCCAAGTTTTTTACCAGCGCTATTATACATTACAGGAGCAAGTTTATTTACTCAATTTTTAATCTTAAGTCCACCCTTAATTTGCAATTTTCTGCTCATTTGGATAATGGATAAATTTTTAAAAATAGGCAAAGCGCCAAATGCGATGATGATGATGTTCGACATTGGAATGATTATCGCCCTTGGTAGCTTAATTTATTTTCCTTATATCGTTTTTTTAGCCATGTTATGGTTAAGTTTACTCCTTTATCGCCCTTTTAACTGGCGTGAATGGCTATCGGGTTTGGTTGGTTTTTTAACCATATTTTTTATCATTGCCGTGTTTTATTATTGGAATGATAATATTTCTCAATTCTATAGAATTTGGCGTCCATTAGTTAATACGTTTCCTTCTAAATTGAGAATTAAGTATGATGATTATTTAGTGCTAATACCAGTTAGTGTAATCATTGTATTGGCTACATTGCAACTAAGAGAAAACTTTTTTAGGAGTTTCATTAGCACCAGAAAAGCATTTCAAATGCTATTTTTCATGTTCATTATTGCCTTAATCAGTTTTTATACTAAACCAGATTTCAGAGTTTATCATTTTATTTTAAGTGTGCCGCCCGGTGCAGTGCTTTTGGCTTACTATTTTTCTAATGCCAAAAAGCGTTGGTTTTACGAATCATTGTTTGCAGTTTTAGTGGTAAGTATTCAGTACTTTTTGTTTGTTTAACCTTTTTTAACAATTTGATACCTTGAAACTTGCTAAAGATTAATAGCTTTGTGCCGTAAAGTTTGATGAAAATTTTAGTCATACTTTAAAACGTTAATGCATAATCTGGTAATTGATATAGGGAATACAGCGCATAAATTGGCCGTTTTTAAAAATAAAGAGCTGGTTCATTTTGAGCGATTATTAATCTTAAACAATAAAAGTTTAACTGAGATAATTGAAAAGTATCACATTAAAAATGCTACGGTTTCAAGTGTAAACAAGGATAGTACAGAATTAAGCGAATTTTTAGCTAAATCAGTAAACTATGTTCCTTTTAGCACTAAAATTTTAGCAGGGATAAAAAATAATTACCAGTCGCTAGATACTTTAGGCTTAGATAGATGGGCAAAAGTGATTGCAGCTAGGTTTTTATACCCGAGTAATAGCTGTTTATTAATTGATGCTGGTACTTGTATTACTTATGATGTTTTAACCGCAGAGCGAGCATATTTTGGGGGCAGCATTAGTTTAGGAATAAACATGCGCTTTAAGGCCTTAAATCACTTTACAGGTAGATTGCCACTAATAACTTGGGATAAAGGCGATTTAAATATCCCGTTAGGAAGTAATACGCAAAACGCGATAAAAAACGGTGTTTTACAAGGAGTTGTGAATGAAGTGGAAGGATTTATCACTTTAGAAAGCAGCAAAAATAAAGACCTAAAAATAATTATAACTGGTGGTGATGCAGATTTTTTGAACAAACAATTAAAAAACAGCATCTTTGCCCCCCAAATTATACACGAGCCATATTTGGTTTTAAAAGGATTAAATGAAGTCATTACATTATAACATGTACAATAAATTGAAATACACTTTTGCAGTTTGCTTATTATTAACAAGCTTGATGGTAAATGCTCAAGTAACCATACAATCTCCTTATTCAAAGTTTGGTTTAGGAAATGTTAGAGGATCATTGTTACCTCAATATCGTGCCATGGGAGGCATATCTACAGCAGTTTATAAGCCTAGTTTCTTTAATAACATCAATATACAAAATCCGGCAAGTTATGCAGGTATTAATTCTACAACATTAGATATTGGTTTAACGGGTGTAATAAACGAATTGAGCAATAGCACACAGTCTGAACAAAACTTTAATGCTTCATTAAGCCATGTAGCAATGGCTTTTCCAATAACTCGTAAATCTGCTTTAAGTTTTGGTATTTTACCTTACTCGCAGTTGGGTTACGATTTTAAGAACACGGTACAAGTAGGTACAACAGCTGCAAATACCAAAACAGTTGATTACAAATATACAGGCGAAGGTGGCTTAACCAAAGCTTATTTGGGTTATGGTATGCAGTTCGGAGATCATTTTAGAGTGGGTGCTAACGTAGAGTATTTGTTTGGTAATTTATTAGAAAACAGATCAACTGAATACGCTAATGATCCCGGAGCAATTAATTCTCGCTTACAAGCCAAAAATAGTGTAGGTGGTGTAAGCTTTACTTATGGTGCACAATATGATTTTCGTTTAGGTAATAAAACTTCGTTAGTATTTGGTTATTCTGGTTCTTCAAACTCTAATATCAATTCTAAAATAAGTAATGTGGTAACTCAATATAACATTATAAATGGCGAAGAACAATCTGCTTTTGATACCTTATCAATCGTAGAAAATAGAAAAACCAATCTAAAATTGCCATTGGTGCATAATTTTGGTATTAGTATTCAAAAAGACAACAAGTGGTTAATAGGTGCTGATTATAGAATGGGCAAATGGTCAAATCTAACAATTGACAATGTTAATCAAGGATTGCAGGATACCTACGGTGTTTCTGTAGGTGGTCAGTATACACCAGATGTTAACGCTATTAATGGTTACTTTAAAAGAGTAGATTACCGTTTGGGTTTCTCGCATGATAAAACATATATCCAAGTAAATAATCAAGATATTAAACAGACCGCCATTACTTTAGGTTTAGGCTTACCATTGTCTTCTATAAATAGAGGCTCAATATACAAGATGAATTTAACCGCAGAATTAGGCAAAAGAGGTACCGTGAGTAATGGTTTACTGCAAGAAAAGTTTGTTAACTTACATTTAGCATTTACCTTAAATGATGGTTCTTGGTTCCGTAGGTTTAAGTTCGATTAATGAAAACTTTGGCTGTTAAATTGAAGTTTTTATTTTGCTTGATGCTGGCTGTAATTAGCTTATCTTCATGTAATGATGATGATTTAAAGAATACGGCTACCATTTCGGCCAAAAAAATCACACTTAGTAAAGATAGGTCTATCGGTGTAGCTGTGACTTACAGCGACTCGGCTTATGTAAAGGCAATAGGTTTTGCGCCAATATTAGATAAAGTAACTCCATCTGTAGGGGCTATCTATAACGAAATGCCAAAAGGCGTTAAAATAGAATTTTTCGATAAATTCTTTAAAAAAACGGGTACCATTACGTCTAATTATGCCATCCAAAAACAAACGGAGAAGATTACTATTTTCAGAAAAAATGTAATTGTTGTTAGTGATAACATCACATTTACCACCGAAGAGCTTACCTGGGATGAAAATAAAAGGATGTATTATTCGCCATACGGCACCGTAACTACCAAAGATGGAGATGTAATTACAGGAACTGAATTTTTTGCGCCACAAGATTTTAGTACTTATGAGATTATTGATGCTGCTGGTACAACATCAATTAAAGGCGATTTAACACAGTAATTAAGTGTTTTTAAGCAAGCTATCTATCTAATTTTCATGGGGGATATCAAATTCAATTTAATGTTTCCATATTAATTGCAAATTTGTATCTTGCGCCCTCTTAAAAAAATAATAAATAAGAAATAATATGGGAGTAATGACGTTCATGCGTACCAAGATGGGATATTTTCTAGTAGGAGGTATCGCAGTGGTATTGGCATTATTTGTTTTAGAGCCTTTGCTTACACAAGGTACAGCAATGTATGGTTCTTCACAAAGCAAGGTTGGTTCAGTAGATGGAGAAGATATTGAGTATGCAGAGTTCAATCCAAAAGTTGAGCAAAGTTTGGCGCAATTTAAACAACAGTATGGTGGCAATGTAAATGCCCAAATGCAAGCTATGGCTATGGATAATGCATGGCAAGCAGAAGTTGGTGCTATCCTTTTAGGTAAAGAATACAATCGTTTAGGTTTAACTATTTCTGATGTTGAACTTTTCGATTTATTGCAAGGTAAAAACCCTAGTCCACTAATTGTACAATATTTTGGTAACCAACAAACTGGCGAGGTAGATAGAGCTGCGGTTTTAACTTCATTAAAATCTCAATCTAAAGATCCTAACTTAAAAAAACAGTGGGATATGTTGCAAGCTGAGATCGAAAAACAAGCTTTGCAACAGAAATATGCAAACTTGATTCGTAATTCTGTATATGTAACTTCAGTTGAAGCAAACGACGAATACATTAACCGTAATAAGTTGGCTAACTTCAAATATGTAAACCTAGATTACAGTTCGGTATTAGATAAGGATGTAAAAATTACTGATGCTGATTACAAAGAATATTACGAAGCGAACAAAAAACGTTTTGAAAACCCAACAGAAACTAGAAGTCTTGAATATGTAAGTTTCAGTATTGAGCCTACAAAAGCTGATAGTGTTGCTGTAAAAGCTCAGGTAGAAAAATTAGCTGCAGATTTTAAAACTACACCAAATGATTCTTTATTTGCTGCAAACAATTCTGATGTAAAAGTACCTTTCACTTATATTTCTAAAGGTAAATTAGCTCCAGCAGTTGATTCAGTAATTTTCAATTATCCAGCAGGAAGTTTCTACGGACCAGTATTTTCAGATAATTCTTATAAGTTAATTAAAGTTATTGCTAATAAATTTTCTCCAGATTCTGTTAAAGCAAGTCATATCCTTTTAGATCCAAGTAAAATTGGGGGTGAGGCAAATGCAATGAAATTAGCTGATTCGTTAAAATCATTATTGCAAAAAGGCGGTAGCATGGCTACTTTAGCTAAAACTTACAGTGTTGATGGTTCAAAAGATACGGGCGGTGATGTAGGTACTTTTGCACGTGGTGCTATGGTGCCAGAATTTGAAAATGCAGCATTTGATGGCAATACTGGCGATATTAAAGTTGTGAAATCTCAATTTGGGGTACACATTCTTAAAATAGAAAAACAAATTGGTTCAGCTAAAGTAGCTAAGTTGGCTTACATCGAAAAATCGTTATTGCCAAGTACAAAAACTAAAGATGCTGCCTATAAAAAAGCTTCAGCATTTTTAAATGAAGTAAAAGGAGATAATTTTGCTGCATTGGCGCAAAGAAATGGTTATACCGTTGGTTTAGCAGATAAAGTAACACCTACTCAAGGTTTTGCTCCAGGTTTAGATAACCCTCGTCCTTTAATTAAGGATGCTTATGAGGCAGATAAAGGTGATGTGCTTTCAACAGTTTACACGATGGATAATGCATTTGTTGTAGCGCATGTAACAGGTGTACAGCCAAAAGGGCAGTTGGAATTAGAAGATGTTAAAAAACAAATTCAACCAATGGTGATGAATGCCGTTAAAGCTAAAATGTTAAAAGAAAAATTAGAAAAAGCTTTAAATGGATCTTCAAACATCGAAGCGGTAGCACAAAAAGTTGGGAAAGCAGCAGCTCCAGTTCAAAACTTGGTATTTGCTAATCCAATTATACCAGGCTTGTCACAAGAAAATAAAGTTGTTGGTGCGGTATTTGGTTCACAGGTTGGTAAATTATCTAAACCAATTGAAGGCGATAAAGGTGTTTATGTAATTTCTGTTGATGGATTTACAAACCCTGCTCCGATAGGAAACACTTATAAACAAAAAGAAACCATGATTTTGGGCGTTACTCAACGTTCATTAGGTGCGGCTTTCCAAGCATTACAAGAAAAAAGCGAGATTAAAGATAATAGAGTAAAGTTCTATTAAGTTTATTAATAGAGTAGAGAAAGGGCTGTGAAATAATTCATAGCCCTTTTTTGTGTTACGTAGTTTCGTCATTGCTAGCTTTCCGAAGTAAATTCGGAACACGCGACTGGCGAGCGTAATGCTCTTGCAGGTGAATATTGCTATTGCATTAGGATCCCCACCTGCGTGGGGATGACGCGGAAGTTGAGAATTGTTAATGGTTAGACCTAAGTCTAATCGTCATTGCCAGCTTTCCGAAGTAAATTCGGAACACGTGACTGGCAATCGTAATGCTTTTGTAAGGTAATTGAGTAATACAGGTACTGCATGAGGATCCCCACTTGCGTGAGGTTGACGCGGATCAATTTAATTGTTTTTCCATCGTAAAAAGATGAGGTAATAATTCGTATTAACCTGAACGGCTGATTATGCATACGATATTTTGTGTAATTTTGCCATAGTTCTGAATCATCAGGATTTATTTTGTGTAAAATGGATATTCAAGAAAACATTGTCAATAAAGTTGCTAGTAGTGGTTTAGTTACCCTAAACTTGGAAGATTATTTCCATAAAGGTGAGCGTTTGGTGTATGATATAAAAGACAATTTATTTCACGGACTAATCCTCAAAGAGCAAGATTTTAGAGCTTTTATCAAAGAACATGATTTTGGTCAGTATGCCGGGAAAAACATCGCAATTACCTGCAGTGCAGATGCAATTGTGCCAACCTGGGCTTATATGCTTTTGGCCAATAGAATGAAGCCCTTCGCAAATGAGGTAGTTTTCGGTAATTTAGAAATTTTAGAGACTGTATTGTATACTAAAGCGCTTGCACAAATAGACCTTAATTCTTTTGCCGGAGAACGTGTTGTGGTTAAAGGCTGCGCAGATTTAGATGTTCCCGTATCTGCCTATGTAGAGATTACGGCATTGCTTACCCCTGTGGCTAAAAGCATCATGTACGGTGAGCCTTGTTCTACTGTTCCTATCTTTAAAAGAAAAGATTAACAACTTTGGATTGCTTTTTGTTTGCACAATGATATTGCTTATTTACATTTGATAAATTAGCGATACACACAAAATGAAGCACACATAAATGAAAAAAATAATCCTTCTATTTACGCTTGCCATTAGTGGTCTACTGGCATTTGGGCAAGAACTTCCCCTTAAAAAAGATGCAGCCTTTCAGGAGGGAGAGGTTTTGCAGTACAAGTTAAAATACGGTTTTATCACAGCTGCAGAAGCCACCATTAAAGTGCTGAATAGCGATTTAAAGTTTGATAATAAGCCAACCTATCGTTTAGTGGTTGATGCACAAACCTCTGGCACTTTTGATGTATTTTATAAAATCAGAGATCATTACGATTCTTACATCGATAAAAAAGATTTAACACCTTATTTTTATCAAGAAAATATTCGTGAGGCCAGTTACAGAAGAACAGATAAAGCGAGATTTTACCAAGACAATAAAAAGGTGGTGGCCAACAGAGGTACATTTACCACACCAACTACGCAAACATTTGATTTAGTTTCTGCCTACTATTTTTCTAGAAGTTTAGATATCGCAAAGCTGAAAATTGGTGATCAGTTTAAATTGAATTACTTTTTAGGGGATGAAATTTCTCAATTAGAAATTGCCTACGTTGGCAAAGAAACCATTAAAACCAAGCTAGGAACAATTCGATGCTTAAAATTTAGTCCCTCGATAAAACCTGGTCGTATCTTTAAAAAAGATAGTAAGTTGTATCTTTGGATTACCGATGATGGAAATAGAGTTCCTGTGAAAGCTGAGGTAGAGATTTTAGTAGGTTCTGTAACATTAGAAATCAAATCTGCACAAGGCTTAAAATATCCGATAGGTAAATAGGTGAGTTGTAAAGTCGTTTTTTGTGGAATTGTCTATTCAAATTTACAACTTTACACCTTCACCTCTCAACAATATTAAAAAATGATAGAAGTACAGGGCACTTTAGTGCATGAAGATTTGATTAGTGAAAGTTTTGTTTGCAATTTAAATAAATGCAAAGGAATTTGTTGCATTGAGGGAGATGCAGGAGCTCCACTAGATCATGCCGAGACCGCCATTTTAGCAGACATTTATCCCAAAATTAAGCATTTATTGGCGCCAAAAGGAATTATAGCAATTGAAGAACAAGGTACTTCTGTTGTTGATATAGATGGCGATTTAACTACACCTTGTGTAGATGGCAATAAGGAATGTGCTTATGTTACTTTTGAAGGTGGGATTACCAAATGCGCTATAGAAAAAGCTTATGAACAAGGTTTGGTAGATTGGAAAAAACCCATTTCTTGTCACCTTTACCCCATCAGAATAACCCAATACCCAGAATTTGATGTGCTAAACTACGACAGATGGCACATTTGTAGTGATGCCTGTACATTTGGTAGAGAATTAAAAGTGCCAGTTTACCAATTTCTAAAAGATCCATTGATTAGAAAATACGGATTAGAATGGTATACAGAATTAGAAGAAAGTGTTAAGAATACTTAGAAAAGGTTTAAATTTAGAAAGAATAAATCGCTTTGGTTTGTAGAGACATCAATCAGGACACATAGCCATGATAGGTGTCCTCAAGTATCATCCTATTAAAATCATCTAGCCATTTTTTAAACAGTTTCTTAAATTGTGTCTCATTTGAGTGCTAAATTTTCGTTTAAATTAAACACGATGCCTAATTTTAACTTATAAATAAAATTATTTGTCTACTAAATGTTCCTTATCAAGGATTTATGAGTAAAAATTTTGCTTAATCGCCTAATCTCTGTTAACTTAGCAAATTGAATTATAACTGAAATATCTTGAAAAAAATCTTAATCACCGGTGGAGCTGGTTTTATTGGCTCGCATGTTGTGCGTCGTTTCGTAAATAACTATCCCAACTATCAAATTGTTAACCTCGATAAATTAACCTATGCAGGTAATTTGGCTAACTTAACTGATGTAGAAAACAGTCCAAACTATCGTTTTGTAAAGGCAGACATTACTGATGCAACAGCGATGAATGAACTTTTTGAAAGTGAAAATTTTGATTCGGTTATTCATTTGGCAGCTGAAAGCCACGTAGATCGTTCAATTACAGATCCAACTGCATTTGTAATTACGAATGTAATTGGCACAGTGAATTTGTTAAATGCTGCCAGAGAATACTGGAAAGGTGATTATAATAAAAAAAGATTTTATCACGTTAGTACCGATGAAGTTTATGGCGCATTAGGAGAGGAAGGGATGTTTACAGAAACCACTTCTTATGATCCACATAGTCCTTACTCAGCTTCTAAAGCAAGTTCAGATCACTTTGTTAGAGCTTATCATGACACCTATGGTTTAGATTGCGTAATTTCAAATTGTTCAAATAATTATGGTTCACATCATTTTCCAGAGAAATTAATCCCTTTGGCTATCAATAACATTAAAAACAATAAACCAGTGCCAGTTTATGGTAAAGGAGAAAATGTTAGAGATTGGCTTTGGGTAGAAGATCATGCAAGAGCTATTGATGTGATTTTTCATCAAGCTAAAACTGGTCAAACCTATAATATTGGTGGCCACAATGAATGGAAAAACATCGACTTGATCAATTTATTATGCCAAATTATGGATGAAAAATTAGGTCGTGAAGCAGGTGAATCAGCTAAATTGATTACTTATGTTACCGATAGAGCAGGGCATGATTTACGCTATGCAATTGATTCTACAAAACTGCAAAATGAATTAGACTGGGTGCCAAGTTTACAGTTTGAAGAAGGTTTAGCTAAAACCGTTGATTGGTATTTGACAAACAATGAATGGTTAGAAAATGTTACTTCAGGTAATTATCAATCTTATTACGCTAAACAATACGACAATAAATAATGGAAATTCAAGAAACAGGTCTAAAAGACTGTTTAATTATAAAACCAAGAATATTCGAAGACCCAAGAGGTTATTTCTTCGAAAGTTTTAATTCAAAATCATTTGAAGAAAAAACAGGTTTGTCGGGTAAATTTGTTCAAGACAATCAATCTTATTCTTCTTATGGTGTAATTAGAGGTTTACATGCGCAAGCGGGTGAACATGCACAAGCGAAATTAGTTAGGGTTTTAAAAGGTGAGGTATTAGATGTAGCCGTAGATGTTCGTCCTAATTCTCCCACTTTCGGTAAACATATTTCGGTGAAGTTAAGTGCAGAAAATAAATTACAATTATATGTGCCACGTGGTTTTTTACACGGTTTTTCTGTGTTAAGCGAAACTGCAGAGTTTTTTTATAAATGTGATAACTTTTACCATAAGGAATCTGAAGTGGGTATCATGTACAATGATAGTGAGCTAAATATCGATTGGTTGATACCAGAAGGTAAGCAATCAGTTTCAGAGAAAGATTTAATTTTAAATACCTTTTCTTCCCTTAAACCATGAGTAAAATTTTAGTGATTGGCGCTGCTGGTCAATTAGGGCAATGCCTAAAAACGGTTGCCGCTAAACGTGGTATTGATGAAATAGTATTCCCAACCGAACAAGAGGCCAATATTTTAAACAAAGAATTGCTTAGCCAATTACTAGAGAGAGAGCAGCCAGCTTTTGTGATTAATTGTGCGGCCTACACGGCAGTTGATAAAGCGGAAGATGAAGTTGAGCTTTGCAAAGCGATAAACGAAACTGGTGCGTTAAATTTAGCAGAGGCATGTTTAAATGCCGCGGCAACATTAATTCATGTAAGTACAGATTTTGTATTTGAAGGTAATGAAGTGAAGTTGCTAAAGGAAGACGATGTTGCAAATCCGATTAATGTTTATGGACAAACCAAACTAGATGGAGAATTGGTATTAGCGAAAATGCTTCCTCAACATTACATCATCAGAACAAGTTGGTTGTATAGCGAGTATGCCAATAACTTTGTAAAAACAATGCTAAAGTTAGGAGCAGAGCGAGATGAGTTAAATATCATAGCAGATCAAGTAGGTACACCAACGTATGCCATCGATTTAGCCAATGCTATTTTTGATGTCATTGCTGTGAATAATAACCAATACGGAACTTACCACTATAGTAATGAAGGGGTAACCTCTTGGTATGATTTTGCAACTGCAATTTTTGCAATTAGTGATACAACTGTAAAGGTAAATCCTATACCAGGAGCTTTATATCCTACTAAAGCAAAACGTCCAGCTTTTTCAGTAATGGACAAGAGCAAAATCAAAAGTACATTTAATATCAGCATCCCTTATTGGAGAGATAGTTTGGTTGAATGTATAGCGAAATTGAAAAATTAGTTGTGTAGTCGGCGAGTTGTTTAGTCGTTGGTTCATCAAATAAATAAACATAAATATTGATCTGATATGAATAACTTCATATCTCCATACTCAAATCTATATAAATATGAAAGGCATAATCTTAGCAGGTGGCAGTGGCACACGTTTGCATCCATTAACATTAGCATGCAGTAAACAAATGATGCCGGTTTATGATAAACCGATGATTTATTATCCATTGTCTACCTTAATGTTAGCGGGTATTAAAGAGGTATTGATCATTTCAACCCCGCATGATTTACCTAATTTCGAAAAATTATTAGGTGATGGAAGTAACATTGGTTGTAAATTTAGCTATGCAGTACAACATGAGCCAAATGGTTTAGCTCAAGCATTTGTAATTGGAGCAGATTTTATTGGTAATGATAAAGTAGCTTTAGTATTGGGCGATAACATTTTTCATGGTGATGGAATGGCTAAATTGTTGCAAGCTAGTTCAGATCCAGATGGAGGGGTGGTATTTGCTTATCAGGTTCATGATCCAGAACGTTATGGTGTAGTGGAGTTTGATGAAAACAAAAAGGCAATTTCGATTGAAGAAAAGCCAACGGCGCCTAAATCAGATTATGCGGTTCCAGGTTTATATTTTTACGACAATTCTGTAGTAGAAATCGCTAAAAATATCAAACCATCGCCACGTGGCGAATATGAGATTACTGATGTAAACAAAGTGTATTTAGAGCAAGGTAAACTTAAAGTTGGTGTTTTGAGTAGAGGTACAGCATGGTTAGATACTGGAACATTTACATCTTTAATGCAGGCAGGCCAGTTTGTACAAATTATAGAAGAACGTCAAGGCTTAAAAATCGGTTGTATAGAAGAAATTGCTTATCGTATGGGTTTCATTACAGCAGAAGAACTTAAAAAAATTGCTACTCCTTTAGTTAAAAGTGGTTATGGAGAATATTTATTAAGGATAATTAAATAACTATAAAATAGCATTGCCAACCAATAGGCTGGTAATTTAAAAGCACTAGCAAAGGTTAAATAATATGCCTTGCTGGTGCTTTTTTGTTATTCATTTTAGGTAATAATCTAGGGTTCAATTATTCCTTAACATTAAATAACACCCTGGTCTGCGACCACCCTCCGACGTGTCGGAGGGAATTGCGACCTCCCTTACCCTCCTTTGGAGGGGTGCCTGAAAGGCGGGGTGGTTAAACCCGTAATAAACTGCTTATGTGAAGCCCAATTACAGATTAATTATAGAACTCAGGTCATAACATTAAATTTAGGCTCTTTCTGTAGAGTTACGTTGCCCTAATCCCAAAGCTATCGGATTTATTTCAGGGTCTGTTATGCAAGACAGCCCTCAGTGAGAGAATTGCTACCTTCCATTCCCCTCCTTTGGAGGGGTGCCTGAAAGGCGGGGTGGTTATAATCCTTAATAGACTTTTTAAATAGCATCTAAGCTCACTTTATTCATCAAACTCAACTTTTTAATTTAAATAGTGCTATGCAACAAAACTGTTATGAAAAATTTATTGTAACTTGTTGTCGTTTCAATTAAAAAATTTAATTATAAGTATGATAAATGGTGTGGCAAACTATAGGATTATTGTTTTATACCTATATCTTTGATCAAAAACGCCATCGTGTGTAAAGTAGAAAATAGTACTGATTTTAGGAAAATATGGCAATCTCTAACTACACAAACTTATCTAAAAACCATGCACTGCTTGCCAAGCTGTTTATGAATAGCTTAGAGGGAATGATGCTGGTTGATCAAAAAATGCAGGTCATTTTCCTTAATTCATCTGCAACAGCGCTTATTGGCTATATACTTAGCAACCAACATTTCAACTTACTATCTATATGTGCCAAAGAATCTGCACAGCAACTCCAATCTACATTAGATGAAGTATATGCAGCACCTGCTCAGGCAAAAAAAGTAAAACTCCAAATTTTACATTTATCTGGACATGAAGTTAGCATAGATTGTACCTTAATTAATTTATTGCAAGATGAAGATGTGCAAGCAATTACCGTCCATTTTGCAGCGGCTAAAGCAGTTGAAGCGGTTAAAACACTTGCCGAAGATCAGCTCTATAAAATGGTATGGTTTGAATCGGTAGTTACCAATATTAAGGATGCGGTAGTGATTACTGAAGTTAGCTACAACCCACCGAGCTCTAAAATCATTTATGTAAATGCTGCTTTTACCGCAATGACTGGCTATACACTTAGCGAAGTTATAGGTAAATCGCCCAGGTTTTTGCAAGGGCCTAATACAGCACAATCAGAAATTGACCGGCTTAGTGAGTGTATGAGTAGATGGGAGTCTTGCGAGATTACGATTGTGAATTACAAAAAAAATGGCGAAGAGTTTTGGGTTGATCTTTCCATTTCGCCAATGGCAGATCATCAAGGAAATTATACCCATTGGATTGCAATTGAAAGAGATGTAACAGCACAAAAAGAATTGGAGAATTTATTGCAGAGTGCCACTCACCTTGCTGGTATTGGCGGCTGGGATTATGATTATGTTCATGACAAAATTAGCTGTTCTACCGTAACCAGACAAATTTTTGAATTTAATGAAGAAGATGAAATACCAACAATAGCAAATTTATCGAACTTTTTTAAGGATAAGGATGCACTAAATGATTGTTACCAGAACCTTCAAAAAACAATGCATGATGGTGAGCCTTTCGATTTTGAATTAGAAATTTTAACCACCAAAAATAATGTTCGTTGGGTTAGGGTAATTGGTAAGGCTGAGTTTAACGGATCAGCTTGTACGCGGATAAGGGGCAGCTTTCAGGATATTGATGCCAGAAAAAGATCTGAACTACTCGCCTTGGCTACCATGCGTGAAAAAATAGAAATATTAGAAAGCATTGGCGATGCCTTTTTTGCACTAGATGTAAATTGGAATGTAACGTATTGGAACGGAAGAGCCGAACTTTTACTGCATAAAACTAGAGCAGAAATACTGGGGCAAAATCTTTGGGATGTATATGCAGATACCATTGAGACAGATTTTTATGAAAAATACCATTGGGCAGTAAATAACCAGCAAGAGGTACATTTTGAGGCTTTTTATGAGGCCTTACAAACATGGTATGAGATCAGTGCTTATCCTTCTGCCAATGGGCTCTCGGTATATTTCAAAGATATTACGCAGCGGAAAATAAATGAGAAGGAAATTATCGATTCAGAAAAACGTTACAGTGACCTCTTTCAGCTTAGTCCAATTCCGAAATGGGTATTTGATATGGATACCTTTAAATTTTTAGCGGTAAATAGAGCTGCAGTAAAACATTACGGTTACAGTTTAAAAGAATTTTTAAAGATGTCGATTTTTGATATCCGGCCGGAAGAGGAGTTTGATCGAACTAAAAATTTAATTCATAAACAAAATAGGGGTAATCGATTTACCTCAAAAGGGTTATTTACCCATAAAAAAAAGAATGGAGAACTGATACGAGTAGAGATAAGAAGCACCACGATACTATTTAAAGGCAGACCAGCAAAAATTGTGATTGCTGATGATGTGACCGAACAAGAAAAATACGTACTGGCCATTGAGAAACAAAATCAAAAGCTAAAAGAAGTGTCTTGGATACAATCTCACATTTTTAGGGCGCCCTTGGCACGAATACAGGGCTTGGTTTCTATTGTAGAAAGTTCAGCAAATCAAGCCGAACAAAAGTGGGTGTTAGAAAAGATATCTTCAAGCGCTGATGAATTAGATGGGATCATCAAAGAAATAACCGCTAAAACAAAAATAGATAAATAATAACTTATAAGATAAGATGAGCTCATTTAGCTTGCGCTTTGTTAACGTTTTAATCTAAATTGCTAAAAGGCCTAACTACGCATCAACTATACTTCATCTATACTTGATCTATGCTTCATCTATGCTTGATCTATACTTCAATTTTGCCTCGAAGTTTTAAAGGTTTCAGAACTCCTTAATACAAGACAATGTATGTATGTCCCCGATCCTCGTAAAGGATGCAAATTTAAAAAGCCTGAACGATCGAAATAATATAAATATATTTGTAGCTTTTAAAGCTTTAATGACTAGTAAAAAACAAATTGCAATTATAGGTTTAGGTTACGTAGGTTTACCTCTGGCTATAGAATTTGCAAAAAAATATAAAGTAATTGGTTTTGATATCAACAAAAACCGAATAAAAGAGCTTAGAGAGCAAATCGATCAAACATTAGAAGCAGATTTAGAAGCTTTAGCAAGTGTTTTAACTACTCACAGCTTAAGTACAGGCTTAACTCTTTCGGCGCAGTTAGCCGATTTATCAGCTTGTACTGTTTTTATCATCACCGTTCCTACACCCATTGATCAGCATAAAATGCCTGATTTAAAACCATTGTTACTAGCTTCTGAAATGGTTGGTGGGTTGCTCAAAAAAGGCGATTTAGTCATTTATGAATCAACTGTTTATCCGGGTTGTACCGAAGAAGATTGTGTGCCTATTTTAGAAAAACATTCGGGTTTAAGCTATAATCAAGATTTTTACTGTGGTTATTCGCCTGAGCGAATCAATCCTGGGGATAAAGTAAATACCCTTACTACAATAAAAAAGGTTACCGCTGGTTCTACTCCTGCAATTGCACAAACTGTAGATGAACTCTATGCAAGCATTATCACTGCAGGTACCCATTTGGCACCAAGCATTAAAGTTGCCGAGGCATCAAAAGCTATTGAAAATGCGCAGAGAGATGTAAACATTTCTTTTGTAAATGAATTGGCCCTGATTTTTGATCGAATGGGAATTGACACTTCCGATGTTTTGGCAGCTGCTGCCACAAAATGGAATTTTTTACCCTATAAACCCGGCTTAGTAGGTGGGCACTGTATTGGGGTTGATCCTTATTATTTGGCTTATAAATCTGAAACTTTAGGTTACCAACCAGAAGTGATTTTATCTGGCAGGCGTGTAAACGATAATATGGGGAAATTTGTGGCCGAAAAGGTAATTAAAATGTTAATTGCCAAAGACATCATGATTAAAGGGGCGAAGGTTTTGATCTTGGGTTTTGCTTTTAAGGAAAATTGTCCAGATACGAGGAATACTAAGGTAATAGATATTTACCATGAGCTTAAATCTTATTCGATGGGAGTTGATGTATTTGATCCATGGGCTGATCCAAAAAAAGTGTTTAAAGAATACCAATTTCAATTGAGGGATGAACTCGAGGATCATTATGATGCAATTGTACTTGCGGTTGCTCACCAACAGTTTTTAACCATTGATTTTAAGACGTATAAAGATAAAGGCGCAATAATTTTTGATACAAAATCCTTTATAGATAGGGATTTAGTGGATGCAAGGTTGTAAGGAGAAGATAAGTCCTTAATTTATCCGTGATTGCCAGGGAAGCGCAGCGACGCGGCAATCTAGCTAGCAGTTCATTTATAACTTTTTATTCTTTGTTGTAAGTGTAGGTATTTCTAATAGGCCTCACCCTGTGAAAGCAATTTTGGTATGTTAATGCATTGCCTCCCTCTCCAAAAGAGAGGGACTGAAGGGTTGTGCTTTTAACCCATTTGCTTTAGGTTTTGCGGCAACTAGGAGGATAGAGGGAATTTACACCACAGCTACCGCATTAAGATCCCCACATGCGTGAGGATGACGCGAAATAAGAAGGTTTCGTCATTGCGAGGGAAGCGCAGCGACGCGGCAATCTATCTAGCAAGAGGATTTCGTGATGCCTACTTTTTATTCTTTGTTGTAAGTGTAAATATTTCTAATAGGCCTCACCCTGTGAAAGCAATTGTGGTATGTTAATGCATTGCCTCCCTCTCCAAATGAGAGGGACTGAAGGGTTGTGCTTTTAACCCATTTGCTTAGGTTTGCGTCAACTAAGAGGATAAAGGGAATTTACACCACAGCTACCGCATTAAGATCCCGATTGTATCGGGATGACGCGGAATAAGAGGGTTTCGTCATTGCCAGCTTTCCGAAGTAAATTCGGAACACGCGACTGGCAATCGGATGCTATGAGTGGGCGGTTGAAATCGCTGACCTAACTACCGCATTAAGATCTCCATCTGCTTGGGGATGACGCGAAATAAGAAGGTTTCTTCATTGCGAGGGAAGCGCAGCGACGCGGCAATCTATTTAGCAAGAGGATTTCATGATGCCCCACTTCATAATCAAAATCCGTCATGCTCAGCTTTCCGAAGTAAATTTGGGATAAGTTTTCTTGCCCTGGTAATGGAGTAAGATGATAGAGGAAATATACAGAGTAGCTACCGCATTAAGATCCCCACTTGCATGAGGATGACGCGGAAGAAAAAAGAGTTCGTCATGCTCAGCTTCGCGAAGTAAATTCGAGACAGGTTTTTCTGGGCATCGTAATGCACTAGGAGGATAGAGGGAATATGCATAATAGCTACCGCATTAAGATCCCCACCTGCGTGAGGATGACGCGGATTATAGGTTTGACTGCTATTTGTAATTTTAATATCACAAACCCAAATCTCCCTGCTTAGGCTCTTCATCAGTATTTAAAGGTTTCAATAAATCAATCCCTTTATTGGGTTTTTTCTTGGTAGAAACAGCATTGATATCACGGTTGAGTTTAGTAGCTACCATCAAAGAATCGGGATAGGGAACACACATGGCCAAGAGCTCATCGATGCTCTTATTTTTATCTAACCATTTCAGTTCTTGATTACGGGGCAGAATCACCGGCATTCTTTTTTTTGTATGTACCCTGCCAACAGTTTCGTTGGAGGTAGTGGTCATTATTCCATAAGTTCTGTAAGGTTCATTTGTCTCAGGATCCATCCATTGGCTCCACAGCCCTGCAAAGCAGAATGTTTTTTCTTTTCGACCGAGCAAGGTAAAATGATAGGGGTCTTTGCCATCCGCTTCTTCTTTCCATTCGATAAAACCATCGCTGATGATTAGGCAGGTTTTGCGGTTTACCAATAATGGGCGGTAGGTTTTTTTATCCATTACTTCTTCCGAACGGATGTTCCAAGTATCATAGGTAAGTTTGTTAGACAGCGCATTGTGCGGTACAATGCCAAAGTGCATATGTTGTATGCGGTCTGGTTCATCTGAAGTGATGATCAAGCCTTTGTCTGTAATTGCAATATTTGGATCTGGTTGATAACCCTCCAACCCCTTTAAAGGATGTGCTTTTAAAATTTCCTTGTCTTCTGCTGTTAAGGTATACCTTGCGCACATATTATCATTTTGTTTTTATAATATCGTTCCAATTGGTGGTGTATTCAGGACTTAAAAACTCCCTTCTCAATGTCCATCTTTGTTTCTGGCCTTCAGTAGCCATTCTTAAAGTGCCAGCTCCAAAATGAGCGTTTAAGTTATCCATTATTTTGCTCAATTTATCATGTGCTGCACCTTTATATTCACTAAACATATTTAATTGCACTTCTGTTTCGGGAATTAAGCCTGTAGCCATTACCTCTACTTTTTGAAAAAGATAACCTCTTACGTAAATTTTCCTTAGACCTTCCAACGCTGTCTTTACCAAATCATGCGTGTTGTTTACAGGATGAAGCAGGGCCAAGGTTATAGATGGAAAAGTTTGCCGATGGTTAGGGTTAAAACGGTTGGTTTGCAGCTTTACAGTAATGGCTGTAGCGCAACATTGCTCACGCCGCAGCTTAAGCGCCAATCTGCTCATGTAACTTGCTGTTGCTTCTCTCAACTCAGTATAATCTCCAGTTAATTTACCAAATGCCCTGCTGGTACACATCGCCTTTTTGCGGTCTAATGTTAATTCCAATGGTATACAGCTTTCACCCCAAAGTTCTCGCCAGAGGCGCACCCCAACAATGGTCATGTGGGTTTGTACCCAATCAATCGGCAGGTTTCGCAGCTGCTCGGCTGTTTCAATTCCCATGGCAATCAGTTTGTGTGCATACTGCCGCCCGATGCCCCATAAATCTTCAACAGGGTATGTAGTGAGGATTTGTTTAATTTTATCATCGGTATCCAATACCATTACACCATTTTTTTTTTTAGCTGTTTTGTTAGCTACTTTTGCTAATACCTTAGTTGGTGCGATGCCAAGACTAATTGGGATACCCGTATTTTTTATTACTGTATTGCGCACCAAATGTCCGTAAGCTTCCAAATTGCTATAACCTTGCAAACCCAAAAAACATTCATCAATGCTGTAAACTTCTACTTCTGGCGTAAAGCGAGCTAAGTTGGTCATTACCCTTGCGCTCATATCGCCATATAAAGTATAATGACTAGAAAATACCGCTATTTGATGCTGCGCAATCAGGTCTTTGATCTGGTAAAATACAGCACCCATTTTTACGCCCAGCGCCTTGGCCTCATTACTGCGGGCAATTACACAACCATCGTTGTTGCTCAATACCACAATGGGCATCCCATTGAGCTGCGGTTGGAATAGCCTTTCACAACTGGCGTAAAAATTATTGCAATCTGCCAAGCCAAACATGGTCTAATTGCTATGCGGTAAACAAGTCCAGGTCACTGCACCAAATATAGTGATCTGGCGGCCAGTAATATTTAAGCAGGCTTCAAAATTATCATTAATGCATAAGAATTGGCTGTTGCCCCGAATGCAAAGTTTTCTCGTAAGCCATTCCTCATCCACGCAACAAACAACCAACATTCCGCTTTTTACATTTACACTTTTGTCTACCACAATGATACTTCCTTTCCTGATTCCGAAATAACGCATCTGGTCATCATCGGCTTCAAAATAGAAGGTGTTAATAGGATCGTTTACTAATCTCTGGGCAATGTGTAGGCGCTTTTGTGCGTAATCTTCCGCCGGACTAACAAAACCCGAAACCTTACCTGGGTTGGCCAAGGTATCTACAAATTCATTTCTTGGGATTTCAATTTCACGTATCATAGCTAACAAAATTAGTTAGCAATATTACTAAAAATATTAGTAAAATGTTTAAGCTAAATTAGTCACAAAATGTGAGTAACTTATGGTCGATATACTGCTAAAGAACTAGTACTTAAGGGCTAGTATGTGAATATACTTGTTAAAGTAATTGAAATTAGGCAAATAAAAAATTATTTTTACTAATATAAGATTAACTAACTCACTGATATTTCATGGCAAAGCAATCTATCCCCCAAAAAAGTACTAAAAATTTTGTTGAACATTATAGAGCATTATTGCAACAAAAAAAGTCTTTTCTTAATCAAAACAAATATTACGCAATATTTATAGTTTTTGTATTGCCATGCTTAGGTTTTTGTATTATTCATCCAGATGTATTGATGAGTGTTTGGAGCAAGTTTAAGTCTAATGAATTTGAGACCTTAAGCTTGTCAAAGAAAAACATTTTAAATAAAGATCTGAATACCATTTTCTCTACAAGTAATCTATATTACAGGCCACAGAGTGGTGATGTAATGGGAGAGGAAGAAGCCATAGATTATATCAAAATGAGTAATGATGAGATTGATATTAATATATCTCCCTTGACAAATCCATGTGGAACTAAATATATTATTCAAAATGTTAACTATGGTTCTGGTGTAGAAGTTCATCAAGTTTTACCAGTGCAAACATATCAACCTTCAGATCCAGCGAAATATCTAAACCAAAACGAGTTGACAAACCTAACTTTTGAAGAAAATGTAAATGATAAATGTTTTATAAAAGCCGATGACGGTGAGGGGGTGGAAACTTTTAAAGTAGACAATCCTACTCTTGTAGTAAAGATAAATAATAATTCTGGACGGAATATGCTCATTCATGATATAAGTGTAGTTGTTAAAAAAAGCAGAAAAAATTTGTACCCAAATTTGGTGTTTGGACTGGGTACTGCATTAAAACTGCCGATTTTTAATGAAGGTTTTGGCATTGCTAGAAATATCAAGATGACATTTAATCTGCAAAGTATTGATGAGCCCCTAAATTTTAAAGGTCCATTTAAACACATGCTCAAAATTGCTGAAGTTAAACCAACAGATGACGACTCCCATTTCTATGGAAACAGCGTTGAGCAGACAATGAGACCATTCTTTAGGAAGGAGTTGGATATAGATAGATTAGAAAAATACGTTTATGATCTTGATAGTTTAGACAAATATTACAAAATGGGAGTTTTTGGTAAGTTTAAAAGAGGCGAAGGAAGAGTGGTAGGTTTAATGTCATTCGAAGGGCAATTGCCAGATGGTACTTGGAAACGAGAAACCGTTAAATTCAATTTTATTACACTTTTATATCAATTGGAAGTTGGCGGTGATTATGCATCTGACTATCAGACAGTGCACAACATCAAAATTAGGCCAACAGAAAAGGAATATAATTTAACTACAACAGTTGATGCTAGTATAGCGCCAAATTCAGCTGGAAAATTAAACCTTTCTTTTTTTAGTGGCGTAGCAGCATACCATTTATTTGATATTAAAATTAACTATAACAATAAGGAAAGTATAGTTATTAAGAATGTTTTTTTAAATGAGGGGCGTGCTCACAGCGAGGAAACTTTAACTAAGAGTTACAACAAAGTGGCTAAACTTTCAAAAACAAAATAAAAAAATAGACTTCAATTTTTGCCATTCTAAGGGGCATTCTTAGCTCTTTGCGTTTCCAATTATTTTCATCTTTGGATGCAGTCTACCTTGCTTGAACCTACAACAAATGATGCCAATCAGTGATATTTATTTTTGCTTCATTCATAAATTAATGCAAGCATGCCGTTTTGTAAAGGTTTTTCAAGTGGGCTTTAAAATCCTTTGATGAACATCCGCAATGTCATGCAGAATTTTGTAAGAATGATGTTTAACATAACGTATAAATATTTGATGCATATAAATTTGACCCACAGACAAATCCTTTACTTTTTTCAGAATAAAAGATTATATTTATTTATAGTTAATAAAACTAAGTTAGCTAGTAATGAAGCCGATACCATATAATGTAAAAACTATAAACTATGGAGCCATTTGAAATAGAATTAACAGGTGTTTTATTTACCGTACAACCCCAAGAAAATGGGAACTTTAAAATTTTTGATGGCGCAAATTATTTAGGAGAGATTGAACCAATCATAAATGATGATACTTCGGTAAAATGGGTAACGGCAGATTTAATGGGTGCCGATTTTGCAAACCAATTGGGTGAACTCATTGAAGAAAAAGAAATGTAATCAATAATTAAAATGATCGGAAATGATATTGTTGATTTGGCCAAGGCTGCTAAAGACAGCAATTGGAAAAGAAAAGGTTATTTGAAAAAGGTGTTTACCTTGGGTGAACAAGAATTGATTTTTTCTTCAAAAGACCTTAATGTAATAGTTTGGCAATTCTGGAGTATGAAGGAGGCAGCTTATAAAGCGATAGGTAGAAATACCAATTTGTTGTTTAATCCATTATTGTTTAATTGTGCGTTAAATGGGGAGGTTGATTACATGGAAGAAAGATTTTATTCAAAAACGGTTATGGATAGTACTAACCTGCATACGGTTGCCGCAAACAGCCAACAGTACCTTGATAAGATTTGCACCCATTTATTGCCTAATACAACTGATTACCTTTCGGCTTTTAATTTAAAGCATTGTGATTTGGAATTAAAAAAAGATAAGAATGGCCTCCCTTTACTTTTGACTAAACAAGACGGATTAAAACATTTAGCTTCAGTTAGCCATCATGGGCATTACCTGGCAGTTGCTTACTTGAACTGCTCATGAAAAAACGAGCAACTCTTTAAAATGCAATGATATACATGTGTTGTAGCTTTACTCAAATTAGGGGAAGCTACTATATCCCTTGGTCAGATTTCTTCTAGGGGATTCCAAAATAATTTTTTAAAATCTTTTACCTGATCGTTGATGATTATGATGCCTTCGCTTTCCAACAGCACTTGCATTTGGTTTGGGTTATCGAAATGGTGTTTGCCTGTAAGTAGGCCAATATGGTTAACGACCCTATGGGCTGGCACATCTAATCGTGGATCGTGAGCATGCATCATTGCGGTGCCAACCATTCTTGAAGAACGTGCTGCGCCTAGTGCCTTGGCAATAGCACCATAGGTAGTAACTCTACCTTTTGGGATCAATTTTGTAATCTGGTGGACCTGTTCATAGAATGAAGGCTGCATAATGCAAATATACCTCAAGAAAAGGTTAATACCTAAACAAGCTAAAGGAGCGTTTTATATTATTAACAACTTAATGTACTGCACGTATTATGGGTCTTTTTTGATGATGTGCTTATAGCCAGCAAGCCTCCTGATCCCTGTAAATTTGTACATATTACCAACTGCTATCTTTGGGTTTAAATCTTTTTTCCAAACATGGATAATGGTCTCACCAATATACACCCATGTTAAGTTTTCACCCCTGTAGTTAGAATTTGTTATTTTGGTGATCATACCTGTAATTGATTTCTTTTTGTTGCCATACGTAAAATATTGATAAACTTTATATTTCTTTTGGGCATTGAGGTTGTTTGCAATGCTACAAAATAGCAAAGCACAAAGTAAGATGTTGTAAATGGTTTTTCATTTAGGTAATACAACCTATGAGAATATGATGCCGATTGATGTATTGGCTCTTAAACCTAGTTTTAGCTTATTTGATGTGGAATTGTGCAATAGAATTTAGTGGGATTGTGGAGGAATTTACTCGTTGATGCCTAGTGATAAATCATAGAGGATATGCTAAAATTGCGCCATGAAAATTGATGAATTAGAGCAATGGTTTAAAAATGTAGAATTACCAACTGCACCCTTATATTTAAATCCTGCCACCAAAATTAACGATGTGGAATTATTTTTGGAAAGTCATTTCTCGCCGTTACGTAACGAACAAATCACCACGATTAGCCAGCCATTGTTAGATCGTTTGTTGGCTTTCAAATTATTGGTTGAATCAAACTTGTAGTTAACCTCATATTTAATTGTTAAATTTAGCTATGAAAAAACTTTACTCATTAGCACTTCTACAATTGATTTGCATAGCAGCTAAAAGCCAAAGCAAAATTGAAATTGTAGCGGTTGATAAATACATTGGCGAAACTGTAACGATTTGCGATTCTGTGTACACCACCAGAGCGCTTGGTGGCTTAACGCTCATTAATATGGGCGCTGCTTTTCCTAAACAATTATTAACCGTTGTAATTTATAAAGCAGACTTAGCGAAATTTAATGAACCGGAAAAAACCTATTTAAACAAAAAGGTTTGTGTTACGGGTAAATTGGTTTTGTACAATGATAAACCTCAAATTGTTTTGAATGAAGTTAAGCAAATTAATGTTGATAAATAACACTATATAAAACTTTAGAAAGGGTTTGTAAGGGGATTGCAAAGCCCCTTGATAGAGAGTACGAAATGCCTTTTAGAACATCTCAAACAGCCTAATTATTAAGACAAAGCAACCTTTATTAAATGATAAATCAATCTGGTGAATAAATTTACCCATTTTACAGCGGGTATAATACAGGCTATACCAAACAGCATAGACAAATACTAATTAATAAAAGTTAGGTTTGTTTTTACAAGCAACAAGATTGCATTAGCGAACTTTAATCAAAGCCAAAAAATTATTTATGCATTCACTAATTCTTGCGGTAGTAAATCTCGGACAATTTGTTTTATATCATTGTTTTTTGATAAATATTTAAGTACAAAGTCAGTGTATTCAGGCTTTGAGAAGTTTCGCTCTACAATACGTTTTAGCCCTTTGTTATTATAAATTGAGATAGCTGCATTATAATCATTACGCTTGATAATATCTTCAATGTAAGTTAAACGTTCTTCGAACCATCGTTTAATTTCAATTTTGGTGTTAAAATCTATGAAATTCACTTCAATACTTTCTAAAGAATTTGCTTTACTTACATGAGATTCATTAAAGAAATTATTTATCTTACAACTAACGAATCTTGATGCTTGTAATATTTTTTCTTTTTCAAGTTCCTTTAGTACTTCATCCATGATATGTAAGACTTTGCTTTCCTTAAAGAAAATAGGTGCCAGTTGTAAGAGAAGTTTTTCATGAAGGAACAGGTTTTCAACCTCAGCTAACTTAAGACTAAAGATGTTATCTAGCTTAAGTTTCTCAAGCCTAGTAAAACAATGATGGTCTGCGTCAATAATACCGTAAGCTTTTGTATTAACATTAGGGATCGTATTATAAGCTTTTGTGAAATTAATTACATTTAAGCAACTCTCAACTGGCATAATTGTAAAGTTGGGCAATAGTGTCTGATATATGTTTTGGTCTATGCTATTTTTTGTTCCCTCGCAAAAAAGAATAGGTATTCTGCTCCCCAAAAGTTCTAGCATTAGCTTTTCTGGTATTAGGTTCTCTGGGATTCTTTTTATATCCCATAGGTTTGGGTATACAAATGACTTCAGCCAAACTTTTGCTGCCGTATTTCTGGTTACTGCGAAGTCTAAGTCGTGAGTTAGATAGATAAAAGTGCAATCTTGCCTATATATTTCTAAAATATTCCAAATTTTAGAAATAATTGTTTTATGCAAGTACATTTCTGGTTCATCAATTATAATGAACCCATTTTTGGGTGCTTGGATTACCTGTGATATTAAATAAAGAGCAGATTTTTCACCCTCACTTAGTTTTAAAGGATCATAAGATTCTTCCTGATCATAGACTTTTAATTTTATGCCATCAACCAATCTTAATGAACGATGATCAAAAATTTCATTCCATATTTGTAATGTTATTTCAAGTTCTGATAAAACACGACTTTCTGATGCATCATTAAGTCTGTTAACAGCATAATTGCAATGTTTAGCCACGAGGTTTCCTAATACAAAACCAAATTCTTCTTTTATTTCTAAAAAGTCGTCAATATCTTTGAATGTCCTAGACTTTTTATTCATGTCTGTCCATCGTTTATCACTTTTTTCTGGACTTGGTATATTATCAATTTCAGGAATAAATAACACACGTTGCGCAGATATTACTAAGCCATTGTTGTTCAGACTGCTTCTTAGATTATCTGCAAGAGAGGTTTTTCCGCTTCCATTTGCGCCAACTGCTACGACGTTATTGTTGAAATAACCAAATTGTTCGTAGAAAGAAATATTGAACTCAAGCTGCTTTAATCTAGAAATGATAACTTCATATTGCTCAATGAATTGATCGATAAATATTCTTTTTTCTTCATTGTTGAGATTTTCAAGGGGTTTTTGGATTATAGGTAAAGATTCAAGAAAAATATGATATGAGGAAATAATTGTTTGCATAAAATTATACTCTTCACTATTTTTTGCACGTATAAGGTGTAAGTCCATAATAACCTTACGCCAATTATCTATTGCTTCAAATTCAATATTTTCTGGCTTTAATTCTAGACATATATGATAAATATCGGAGATGAGTTTAGATGCTAATTTAAGTTCCATAAAAAGGCGCTCATCAGAATTGATTTTGAATTTTATTAACCTTTTCCGGTTTTATAGAGATGAGCGTAAGTAAATATAGTTATCTTTTTTATAAGCACAAATGCCACACATTAATTTAAAACATCAAATTGAATATACATAACTATTAGATGTGAAATATGTACGCTGATATCGCAATTTTTAAATCATTAATATGGTTCTGTTTTTTTTAGCAAAGATTCTATTTCTAAAAACTTGTGATAAATATTGCCATAGTGTTCCATAGTCCCTGGATCTAAGGCTTTAGTATCGTGTTCAAAAGAAGGTATTTGTAAAGAAATTTTACTAAATGCTATTTCAGCCTCATTATTTGCATGAAAAAATATCTCTCTCACCTCATTTTCAGGAACCATGCTTTTTTCTTTAATATAATTATTTATAAATACTAAAGCAGCATATAAACGTACATGGGCAGGCGGATTTTTTTTCTCGGATAAATTATCAATATCCCAATCAAAATTTCCGAAGATTCTAAATGAACAACTTATAGCAAAACAGGTTAAAAAGATAGCATTTTGATTGTTAGTGTAGCAAATTGTTAATTCACCTAATTTACCCTTGTTCTCTAACAAATGCGTTAAGTGAGAGAACAAGCCATAAATTGCAAAGGCATCAGCATCTATTTCAAAGCCCTGTAAAATAATATTTTCATCATTAGGATTAACTAATTTTACCGTCTCAGCATTTTTGAACATAAAATACTTTTCTTTAAAGGCTAGATGGCCTTTTGATATGTGTGCATATTCGTGTAATATGGTCATGCGTAAAAAACTAAAAAATAAGGTTTCAGCTAGGGCACGCCTTATATCACAACGTGGGAAAATAGGTTCTTCGGAATAGTCCATTATAGTTCTCAAATCTCCTGTTTTTGCATCATATATCTTTTCATCATATTGTTCTGCTTTTACATTACCGTAATGAGGGAGAATTTCTGGATGGGACAGCATTCGATAAAACAAACTAAAAATGCCCAATATTGCACCAATATTAACACCAATAAAAAATTTACCATTAATTAGGGTGCTTTTTGCACTAATAGTTGTATCCTTAATTACATTAAAAATAACAGGTATATCTCTATGAGTTTGCTGATTTAAAGACGTAATAACTGAGACACCAATTTCTAGGCAAGTTTCAATTAACTGCTTTGTATTTGTACCAGTGATATAGATACCCCCATATTTCGCAAAAACCTGATTAAATTCTGATTCCTCTGTTGTGAGGGGTACGTCCCAATGTGCCATATTTTTCAATTTAATGTCTTAATCTGATCACCTTTTAGCTTTTTGTAAAAGATGGACTGCAGTAATGGTAGCCTAGTAATATAAAAAACTCTATGCGAAGTGTTCATGCCAACGTTTATCTCAAACCCAATTCCAATTATATAAAATATTTGCCTAGGTGTATGGGCTGACCTCTGAGTTTTTAGTAAGGCGAATATATTAAAAAAACAGATGGTGATTAGTAATTATCACCAGTTTAAGGTAAATTCACTTTATACTTTGCTATATCATACCCATTGTTTAAAAACAAATTTTAAACAAGATTAAAATGAATAAACTAAAAAATGCGCTATCAGATTTGTTTTCTCTGCTAGTGCCAAAAGAAAACAACGGAATTTACTCTTGGGGTGAATTGGTTATTGGTATTGTACTAATTGGGATGCTTGCTTTTGCATTTACGCTTTTTGGTAATTAATGATTGGATTGTTTTGGGAAATTTGATACATTGCGTAAACATTTTGTAACAAAATGTATATGGGTTTCTTATACTACCGTTTTAGCTCTTTTCGTAAAGGTGGATAATTTGGTATTTTCACTTTGAAACTGAAAACTTCAATGGGTTGAATTTCTAATGCTCTGCAAACTTCGATTAACCCACTGATCGAAATATTATTTTTACCCCTAACTATTCGATAGACTTGGCTATAACTAAAATCAGTTCTATCTTGAATATCTTCTAAAGTGATTTTTTTAGCATTTGAGATTTCCCAAAGACGTTCTCTAATTAAACCTAAAGATTCTTTATCTATAAACTGTTCCGCCACTTTACAAAATGACTTTATTAAATATACTTTTATTATTCCAAATTTGGAATATTGTTGTTTGTTACTTACATTTGGTAAAAGGTGTTAATAAAGAGTCTTGACTGCAAATTCTGACAAGTGCAACTGGGAGGGACAATAGATTAATGCTCATGATGATATTTTGTGTACTTTCGTATACACTATAGCATTGTGGGCTCTATTGAATATCGATTCCCAAGGTCGTCAGAAACCTGCAGTCCGGTAAATAGAGCCCAGCTATAGTGTTCTAAATATCAGTTAAGACTCGTTTATCAAATAACGAGCAATGAAAAAACTAACCAAAAAAGTAAACCCAATTTTGAAAGCCCTTAACAAAGCGCTTAGGTTTACCGTGTTTTTTTCATCATTGCCATTTCCCTCAATCACTCCCAAACAATTGTTTGCCCTCATCATTAAATCACCAGTCTGAACAAAATATTGGGTGGTGCTAGCGTTTAGGTTGTTATTGGTTAATATATTCGAGCCTAGTTACCACCCATTCTTATTCTCTTCTTACATTTTGCGTCATGCTATTCCCTCTCCTTCGGGGAGAGTTTATCCCGAACTAGTTTCGGGAGTTGGCGTGGGGCTTTAAACCATCTAAATTTTATGAAAAAAACAACGATTTTATGCGTAATGGCATTGCTATGCCTAAAAAAGACTAAAGCTGGAACTTGCCAGCCGTGGCTGGGACTAAAGCTGAAAGCTTGTTTATTGCTGGCTACATCATTAGTGCTTTGTACTGGGCAGTTAAAGGCGCAAGAGATAAAGGCTTTTAAAATAGGAGAAAGACTTCCAGAAACCTTTTGGCAACAAGAACACAGCATCCTTAAAAATGGAAAAACAACTACATCAAATTTTAAGCAACTAAAAGGTAAGCCCTTCTTACTAGATTTTTGGGCAACCTGGTGCAGCGCCTGTTTAAAAGGCTTTCCGAAAATGCAGGATTTGCAAAATAGGTACAGCAAAAACCTAAATATACTGATGGTAAATACCTATGAAAAGGATACGCTGCCAGTTTTGGAGCAGTTTTACCAAAAACAGCAACAGGCCATCAAGAGCTTTTCGCTAAGCTTAGTAGCCAGTGATGCTGCATTGAAGAACATGTTTGCTGTTAAAAGCATACCCCATTACATCTGGGTAGGTGCAGATGGAAGAATTAAGGCCATTACCGATGCGGAGGCTGTGACCGAATTGCAAGTCAAACGGTTTATTGCAGGTTTATCGCTTAATCTTAAACTGAAGGAGAGATAGACCATGGCAAATATGCAATTTAACTATTTTGGCAAAATGCCAATCGTATTAACCTGTGCTCTTTTTGTACTGGGTTTATTATTTACTGCGCAAACATCTGCCCAAACCAAGTTTAGCATTAAGGGCAGGGTAACTGATCTAGACGGTAAACGTATCACGGTAAGCATTCGTTCTAGTGCTGGCATGGCGGTTCCAGATGCGGATGGTGCTTTTGAGATTAAGCTTCTCAAATTGTCTGATACGATCTGGTTTAGTGCGGTGGGCTACCAAAGGATATACCGTTTGGTAAAAAATGAAAATGAACTGCTGAACGTAAAAATGACAGAAGCCATTAAAGAACTGAACGAGGTGGTGGTAGAAACAGGATACCAGACTGCCAAACCCAATGAAATTAATGGAACAGTGGCGGTAATAGATGAAAAGATGCTCAATGAACGTTCAGGAACAAACATCCTTGATCGACTGATTGGACAAAGCAGCGGCCTATTACTCAACGTAGGCAAGAGCAATGGCAATCCACAAAACACCACTAACCTGTCTGTACGGGGTCTGGGTACCATTAATGGTCCCTTAGATCCATTAATCGTGTTGGATGGTTTTATCTATGAGGGCAATATCGCGAACATCAACCCAAATGATATCGAAAACGTGTCCATTTTAAAAGATGCAGCCGCTGCCTCCATCTGGGGGGCGAGGGCAGGCAATGGCGTTATCGTGCTTACGAGCAAAAAGGGCAAACTCAATCAGCCCCTACAGCTGTCGGTTAATGTAAACTATGTATGGCAAGAGCTGCCCAACATTGGTCTGCTTAACCAGATGGACAATAATGACTATATCAATGTAGAGCGACAATTGTTTGATGAAGGCTATTTCAACAACATCATCACCCAAACACCCTATGCGGCATTAACACCAGTGGTAGAGCTACTTTCGGCCTTAAAGAATGGCCAGATCAATCAAGCCACGGCCGATCGGCAGTTGGGACTGTTGGCACAGGGCAATACCCGCCAATCCTATCTTGATCATTTTTACACCAATGCCCTTACCCAACAGTACAGCATGAACGTCAGAGGAGGTGGTGCGAAAAATAGCTATCTTTTTTCGGCGGCTTATGACCGTGCAAAGGATGAAACCTACGGCATGAACAACAAGGTCAATTTCCACTTTGCCAATGATTTTAAGCTCATCCGAAACCTGGAGCTGAGTACCAATATTTACTATACAAATGCTGTTAACAAAAGTGGCAGACCAGCCTACAACACCCAAACGGTAGGTAACAGATATCCCGCTTACTTAAACTTTGCCGATCCGTCCGGGCTGGCAAGATCATACCGTAGCGCCTATACCGATACAGTTGCCAAAGGCAAGTTTTTGGATTGGAAATACTACCCAACAGAGGAGTATAAACACAGTTATAGTAAAACGCAAAATCAGGAATTTTTTGCCAATGTGGGGCTCAAATACCAGCTGATGGAGGGCTTGAACCTGCAACTGAGTTATCAGTACCAAAAACAGGACCTGAATACAGACAATGTATCTGATGAAGAAAGTTATGCAGCAAGAAATCTGGTGAATACCTATAGCCAGTACAATACCAGTACTGGGGTGGTCAAGTATATTGTGCCCAGGGGAGGTATAATGAAACAGAACTTTCAAACGGTAAGCTCCCAAACCGCTAGAGCTCAGTTTAACTTTAACAAGTTAATCGGGGTACACTCAGTAAATGCAATTTTGGGAGCAGAACAAAGAGGGGCAGATACCAGGGCAAGTGCCTTCAGTAGATACGGTTATGTTGCAGATCCACTAAATTATGGCCTGGTTGATGTTCTGAACAGTTATCCGCAGTACCTAACGGGCAACTTTGGCGAGCTTGGGGGCGATGGCGCATTGAGCAGTACCCGCTACCGTTTCGTTTCTTTTTACAGCAACCTAGCCTACACTTATAAGGGCAGATATATCCTGTCTGCAAGTGTCAGGCGTGATGGATCAAACATTTTTGGTGCCAATACCAACGATAAATGGAAACCACTCTGGTCTGCAGGTTTAGGCTGGAAAATTGCTGATGAACCTTTTTATGACATCCCCTGGTTGCCCGTGCTCCGCCTATCGGTAAATTATGGGCAGAGCGGAAATGTGGACATGAGCAGAACGGCCTTGCCAGTAGTTTCTTACGCTACGCAAGCAGTTACCCAATTACCATTTACCAGAATTAGAACCATTAACAACCCCGATCTGCGCTGGGAACAACTCTCGCAGGTCAATGTAAAGCTCGATTTTGAATTGGCAACCCAACGCCTAAACGGTTCATTCGCTTACTATATCAAACACGGAACAGACCTGTATGGCAACGCACCATTTGATTATACCAAATGGGGGAGTAGAAGTGAACTTGTTGTGAATGTGGCAGACATGAAGGGAAGGGGTTTCGATCTTGATCTGCATAGCAGAAATCTAAGTGGCAAAAATTGGAGTTGGAATACTGACTTGTATGTAAGCTATAACCTGAGCAAAACCCAAAAATACTACAACATTACAGGGGCAGGCCTATACGGTCTAATTTCGGGTGGCGATATGATCAGTCCAGTAGAGGGTTGGCCGTTGTATGCCATAGCTGCCTACAAATGGGGTGGGCTTGATGCAAATGGCAATCCCCAGGGTTATCTGAATGGCGAATTAAGTACAAACTATAATGCGATGGCTGCAGAAGCGGCAACCACTGGCGCTAATCTACAATACATGGGTAATGCCAGTCCGCTTTATTTTGGTTCGTTCATTAACACGGTTAAATGGAAAAACCTGAGCTTATCCATCAATGTCAATTACAAATTGGGCTATCAGGTACGTAAACCTGCCATTTCCTATGATCAGCTGATCAACTATGGCGTAGGGCACATAGACTTTGCAAACAGGTGGCAAAAAGCTGGGGATGAACTAAAGACTAATATTCCATCATTCAGCTATCCGAATATAGCAAACAGGGATGCCTTCTTTTATAATGCAGCCATCAATACCATGTCTGGTAGTCATTTAAGGCTCGATTATATCAAACTAAGCTATGGTTTGTCTACAGCGCAATGGAAGTTCCCCTTCAGAGAGCTGACCCTTTTCACAGCAGTACAGAACGCAGGCATCCTTTGGCGGTCCAATCCCTATGGTTACGATCCGGATTACGCAAGGGTTATTCCACCAACACGTCAATTCACATTTGGTTTAAGAGCTTCATTTTAAAAACATTTTTATGAAAAACAGCAAACAATTACTATTGATACTCGGCCTGTTTATGCTACCCTTTTTAGGCTGTAAAAAATACCTTGATCAAAAATCAAACGATAGTTTGGTAGTACCAAAATCGTTAACCGATATTCAGGGCATATTGGATGATGCAGCCATTATTAATCTACGGGTTACACCATCTTATAACGAACATTCTAGCGACGACTTTTTTATGCTGCCGGCAAGTTACGCTTCTTATAACCCGGCTTTCAAGCCGATCTATACCTGGCAGCCGACAGTTTATAATCATGGTAATGATTATGCCTTGGGCTATAATGCCATTTATAACACCAATCTAAGCTTAGATTTGTTAAAAGCTGTTGAGCGTAACGGTGTAAATGCTGCGCCTTGGGACAATATTAAAGGAAGTGCCTTGTTTATCAGGGCATACTATTTTTTAATGCTCACCTCACAATTTGGTTTGGCCTATGATGAGGCTTCCTCAGCACAGGATTTGGGAATTCCGTTGAGGCTGGATACCCAGTTTGACAAGCCCTCGGTAAGAGCAACTGTTGCAGCATGCTACCAACAGGTAATCGATGATTTAGAAACTTCAGTTGGCTTGCTGCCAGATTATCCCCAGCATTTAATGCGCCCATCAAAGGGAGCGGCGCTGGCACTGCTTGCCCGCTGTTACCTATACATGCATCAATATGAGCTGGCCTTAAAGTATGCGGAAGATGCCCTGTTACTGAATAACAAATTGATAAACTATAATGGCGATCCAGATTTGTTGGCCTTGACCAGTACGGTGCCCATCAAAAAATTCAACAAGGAAACGATATGGTATGCAGAAATGTCGGGCGGTTTTGGCGCAAATTCTACCACCAGAGCCAGGGTAGATACGGCACTGTATCTGAGTTATGCAAACAATGACTTAAGAAAAACGGCGTATTTCAGGGCGATAGCTCCCTATCAACAATTTAAGGGCAACTATACGGCAACAGCCAACATTTATTTTTCGGGTTTGGCTACCGATGAATTGTACATCACCAGGGCAGAGTGCAAAGCTTTCCTTAACGATGTGGAAGGAGGCATGGCCGATTTGAATCTGCTGCTGAAAACAAGATGGAGAAATACGGTGGCTTATGTGCCTCTAGTGGGTATGGATAGAATAGATGCGTTGAACAAGATCCGATCAGAACGCAGAAAAGAATTGTTGTACCGAGGTTTGCGGTGGGAGGACATCAAGCGTTACAACAAAGAAGGTGCGAACCTGATTTTAAAAAGGGTGATTGACGGGCAGACCTTTACGATTTTACCCAACAGCAGAAATTATGCACTCTCTTTGCCAGATGATGTGATTAGAGTTTCGGGGATGCCGCAAAACTAAAACATACAGCAGGGTATCATTTATACCCTGCTGTTTTGTCATACCTATTGTTCAGCACGATTTACAATTTCCATCGTTGCATCATCAGAACCCGAAACAAAAGCTGACGAACTAGAAAATGGTGTTCCAGCTAGGTTTAAGCTTGATTTTAAAGTAGGTGTATACAAAGGATTATTTACAAATGCTTCATCCACTACAATCGAACACGCTTGTTCTGGTGTATCATCACAGGTAATTGGATCGGTAGTGTAAATCCAGTTGCTTTCATTTTCTACATTTGCCTTGCTATGGTCTGGCCCATTGTAGCGAAAAGTGTATTGCACCCTTTTGCCTTTGGCTTCACCTTTAAAAGCACTCATGCTAAAAACTACGCCGAACGCTACCAATAGCGCTGCAAGGCCTACAAATAATTTATTTCTTTTCATTGTAAATGACTGCTTTGTTGCATTTGAAAAAACAGCCGAAAAAGTTGGTTTAAATTTTAATTATCTACGCCACTTTGGTAGGCATCATACCTGTGTTTTTCAACTCCCAAGTTTTAAACACGATTTAGGTTCAGCTCATCCCAGCCCAACGGCACATCGCATGATGCTTAATTTGCACCACTAATTGAGCAGTACAAACCACGCAATGGCCATCGGATGGGTGGGATACACTAGCAGCGTATCACTATTCAAAACTAGGCCCATCGAGGGTGTGATGGCGCTTAGGCAACCGTGTGAAAATAACTTGGCTAGCAAAGGCTCTTGCTAAGGTATTTTGTTATTGATATGCAAAAAATGGGTGTAGTTCAACTGGAGATAATTGGCAATATCTTTCTTTTTGAGAAATGGGAGTAGTGCTTTAAAGTTCTGTCTAAATAATTCGATCCTTTGTGCAGTTGATGAGTTTTCTAGAACGAACAGTCTAAATGCGATTGCTGCATCATAGTTTGCACAGAGCGAATCGTAAATCTTTTTTAACTCTTTAAACTCCTGATAAAGTGATTGTAAATCTTCGAAATCCCAAAAATAGATGGTGCATGGCATACAGGCCTTGAGGTAAAGGCTTTGGTTATATTTGCGGGTTACCAAGCATTGGTTGGCTGATATGAAATTGATGATGGAAGGACTTTTACGGTATTGTGCATCATATTCTTTTAGCGCTCCATTAGCCAAATAAGCAATGGAACCTTCTTTTCTGATAAAGCTTTGGTGAATTTTTAAGATTTGTTCTTGCTTCAATTGATTAATCTTTTGCCAAGCAAGCGGCTGAAGTGCTCCATAGGTTTGCAAAGTTAATTGCAGGGTAGAGATTGTGCTGTGTGGGTTCATAGCCATGGGCGATAGAGATGAAAAAATATTCAGGTTGCCCAAGCACTAAGCAACCTGAATTTGTTTACCTGTTTCGGATCAAACAGATAGATTAATAGGTGATTTCAATTACAAATTCTCCCGTTGGGGTAAATTGGCCATTGGGTAAAATCCTAGCGGCTAACTTAGGCTTGGGGTTTGCGACCTTGCTATCAACTGGTTCTGGTTCTGGCTCTCCCTCTTTGAGGAGTATGATTGGCAAGCGATTGGCCAAGGCAAACTCCCCATTGGCTGCCATAAAACGTTGTACCTGTGGATTGATGTTGTCGAAATAAATGATTTGCCTTTCGGTTAAGATGAAGGTGTTTTTAAACCATGAGTTTAAATCACTGCCTAACTCGCGTGCAACTGCATAAAGCGCTTCATCGTTCATTGCGTAAAAATGTTTACACATTTCTGCTACCCCTGTTGGGGTAAATGGAAACTTGTTCATAAGCATTATTTAAGGTTGTAAAATTGGTTAATTGCCAGCTAAACTATTCAGCCTAAACTACCCTTACAATACCCATTGCGCCATTTTTTAAATTTTAGTTTGCAATTGATCACATTTTCTAGATATACGCTTCAAAATTTAAGAAGCGATACAAAATGTATGACTTTCACTATCAGTATCCTGTGAAATATCTATCCAATTGTTTTGTATTTTTTATTGGTTTTTATTAAACTTGGTTTATTCCCTATTTATTGATTGTAATTTAAAAGATGAAACTCAAACGCATCATAGGGAATTTTATGGTCAGTCCTTTTCATTCAAAAGGGCAGGCTGCGCTTGTACTGTTTGTTTTTTCCTATGTATTGATTGCCATCAATTCAAAATGGGGCTTTTGGGGCGTCGTTTTAGCACCTGATTTTTTTCCTGCCTTTTTATTTACACTTTTCATGGCAACCAGCTTCGCAATTTATGCCCATGAGTTAAATGCCAAACTGGTACTGAAGTATGGGTCAACAGCCCGAATGAAATTGATTTTTTACCAATTTTGTTGGGGTGTAATGTTGCCTATTGGTTTAGAGTTGGTATCGGTCGAATTTTATTTTTATTTGAAGGATGAAAGCATTTTAACTAACAACTTTTTCAGCATAGATTTTATCTTGGTGGTTACTTTTATTTTATTGGTAAACGCGGTTTATAGTTTTGCGAACAAAAACCGTAAGGAAAGATTGCAAATCAGGGAGCGGTATAAGCATAAAGTAATTCCAGCCTTAAAAGACCTTTCTAACTTACGTTCACTGCACCGCTTGGCACTGATAAAAAACGCTCCGGTTTCTTTAAACGAAATTAATTTAAAAGACTTAGCTCTTGGCTCTGGCCAAATTGCCTGTATCTATAAGCTCAATGAGCTGATCACAATTCATTACTTTAACAATTCATTTGAACACACCACAACACCAATTACCAAACTTATGGAAGGCCTTGATCCTAATGAATACACCAAGATTAATCCTTATTGTATATACCATCGTTTGCTGATATTTTCTTTTAAGGAAATTGCTCCATCGAGAAGATTATACCTCACCCTACGACACCCGTTCAATCACTTTACGCACGACTACCAGCGTATCGTTAGCCAAGGTGTTGCTGTTTACTTCAAAAAATGGATGAAGGGATAGCATGGTTTGTCGCAAAAGTACGCCGATATACCTCTCCATACCTTGATTTACCTTAAACCTTTAGCTACATTTGTTTACTGTTGCCCTCAGCACAAGCACTAAATGTAGGTTATCAAACAACGCTTGCCTATGATTAGGCTGAGTTAACAAACATCTTTTGGCTACCACTCGGATCTACACGCCAGCAATTTAATTTGTTTACCCTAATCTTCATTGTTATGAACAGGTTATGCATCTACCCAAAAGACGTGAGCATCATTACAGGCAAAGGTCTTCGTTGGTCACAAAGGTTACTTAGAAACATCAAATTCGCACTCAATAAAAGCGAGCACCAATATGTCACCATCAGCGAGTTTGCAGATTACATGGGCATAGAACTGCATTTGATTGTTGCAGTTTGTAAGTAAACACAATCATCCCTATTTTACAACTTCTTATTTAACCTTCCTAATGTAAGCCCTTCATGCTTTAATACACCCTCCATATCCCATCTTAGCCCATGGGGTCTCGGCATAGTCCGCTTAAAACACAGTTTTACCGTGGTATCAAGCAAGTATCAAGCAATGATCACCCAATAGCAAAGCAAGGGACATGGGCTAAAGCCTAACTCTGCATTAAATAATCCCTGTGATGCTGAAGGAAATTTGAGGTGTCGATTTGCACACATTAAGGTGTATAGGCGTATTTAAACGTCTGGATTGTCAAAGTACGACTAGCATTTTTTAGCTAAGCAGCATTTTTGGTCTTCATTTAAAACATAAATTATTATGGCAAAACAAGACAGCTTTATCAAGCTAAATGGAAAAGTCGGGGACTTGTCCTTTTTCAAATCAAAAGATGGTTACCAAGTGAGAACCAAAGGTGGTGTGAGTGCAGACCGTATCAAGAATGATCCCGGTTATCAGCGCACCAGAGAAAACAATGCTGAGTTTACGGAGGTGAGCGGTGCTTCAAAAAAAATCAGGGATGTACTGCGTAGCATGATTTTGCTTACCCACGATCCAAAAATGGCAACACGTTTATCAAGCAGGGTATTTAAGATGATCAAGGCCGATACGGTTTCCCTACGTGGAGAAAGAAAGGTATTGATTACAAGCTTTGAGTTGTTGAAAGATTTCAACTTTAACGAAGCAGCACCATTGAACAACACCTTATTTGTAGCAAGCCAGGTTAATATTGATCGTATATCGGGTTTGGTGGAATTGAATGTGCCAGAGATTACGCCTGACATACACTTGGCCAAGCCAAAGGGAGCCACACACTTTCGCTTAACCGCTGGGGCGGCACTGATCAATATGGATGAAAGTGTAGAAGAAAGTGTACTGTTGATGGCTTCTTCACCTTATCAAACCTTAAACAGTGCATTGCCTGCCCAAGTGTTGAGCAATACCCTGCCTGCAAATGCGCAGGGTGCGATCATGTTGGTATTTGGTATCAGCTTTTATCAGGAGGTGAATGCCGTGTACTACAGCTTAAATAATGGAGCATTCAATGCGCTGGGAACAGTAGCGGTAAATACGCCTTAATTCAAAATTTGTTCACAGATTGCCAGTTAAGCCCATAAGAAAAATGCCATCACATGATGAAATGACATTAATGGTTCTTCAGTGCTGAAGCTGGCATTCTTAAATTCTAACAACATGAAAACTTTAAAATTGATAATTCCGAGTGGGATTTTGAATAAACAGACCATCGCCTTTGCCTTAGGTGCTATAATCCTGTTGCTGCTTTGGCAAATTCTACCACAACTCCTCCATCATATTGCCCCTCAAACAGGTTTATTAGATGCTGGAATTTGGCAGTTGCTGTTATTTACTATGATATCCTTTTTGTTGCTATTAAGTAGTTGTATCTGGCTCTTTAATGGGTTGATTAACTTATGGCAACTTACCCCAATTCACACGATGGTTTTACAAGTTAAAAACTTACAATTATGGCAACAGTTCGTATTGTACTGGGCATCATTTGCCTTGCTTTTTTTGGGCAGTTTATTGAGCCTAACAGCGATTTTTTAAGGAGGGAGGGAAGGAAGGTTGAGGGGGTGAAGGCTGAGGGTTTAGGGTTTAGCGCTCAGCGGATAGCGCACAGGGGCGCGAAGCTATATTCAAGTGATTCTGGAAATCGCAGGCTGTCTACTGTTAACCGAGAACTGATCTTACGCATTGCCGGATCCCAAATGGGTGTAAGAGAGGCTACAGGTAAAAATGATGGTACTGCTGTAGAAGCTTACCTCGGCTACACTGGCCATAAAAAAGGCGAACCTTGGTGTGCAAGTTTTGTGAGTTGGGTTTATGGTAAGGCTGGCTATGTACAACCCAGGACCGCTTGGAGCCCTGCTTTATTTCCTTTAGCCAGGCAAGCCATTCATCCCTTACCCGCTGATGTATTTGGCATTTATTTTCCTAAGCTCAAACGAATTGCCCATTGTGGTTTGGTAGAAAAACAACAGGGCAACTGGATTACCACCATTGAAGGGAATACCAATATAGCTGGAAACAGAGAGGGCGATGGTGTATATCGAAGGTTAAGGCATCGGCGTCACATCAAATCATACGCAAATTGGATTGAGCCAGAAAGAAAGGAGGTGATGCCATGAAAATGATAATGTGCTTTTTGCTATTTTTTTGTTTGGCATGTGGCAGTTTAAATAAAAATAGGCAAAAATTTCAATCGACAACCACATCAAAGTCTGAAAACCAACTTGTAGCGCAAGAGCGGCAGTTTCAATGGACTGAGGCCAACGATAGTATTGCTCAGGAATATGAGATTAACGTTATGCCGAAAGGGAATTTTAAGTTTGATATCGCCTCTGGTTTTGAAGGAGAAGCTGATTGGCTAATGGTAAAAGCCCGTCAGAACAAAAATCAAAGTGTAAAAAAAGCAAACTATAGCACTGCCGAAATACAAGTGAAATCAAATACTTTTAAGCATCAAAAGAAAGTGAACAAGACTTTAGCCGTTAATCGAGCTTCAACTAAATTTATTCCTTTGCTTCTCATTCTATTTGTACTAGTAGTGATATGGTGGTTCGCTAGAAAGCAACTTTATTTGTAAATCATTTAGCTAAGAGCTGTTGCAACAAAAAGATTGCAACAGTTTTTTTGTTTTAGGTATTTCTAAGACCTCGCTACCGCATTAAGATCCCCACCTGCGTGGGGATGACGCGGAATAAAAAGAGAATCCATCATGCTCAGCTTCCAAATCGAGTCGTCCTTGCCAGCTTCCCGAAGTAATTCGGAACACGCGACTGGCAATCCTAATACCTTAGTAGGTAAGTTGAACCTAAGTCTAGCTACCGCATTCGGATCCCGATTATAACGGCATGACGCGAAGGAAGAAGAGTCCGTCATGCACAACTCCCAAGTCGATTCCGTCATGCTCAGCTCGACTGGGCATCGTAATGCACTAAGAGGATAGAGGGAATAAAGGGCTAGCTACCGCATTAAGATCCCCACCTGCGTGAGGATGACGCGGATTATAGGTTTGACTGTTAATTGTAATTTTAATATCACAAAGGCAAAACAATTTGCTTACATTTGTAAACTTAAGAAAAACGTGTTTTTAAATGAAAGTCGCCTTAATTACTGGAGTTACTGGACAAGATGGAGCTTATTTATCAGAGTTTTTGCTCAAAAAAGGTTATTTTGTCCATGGCATCAAAAGACGAAGTTCGCTATTCAACACAGATCGCATCGATCATTTGTACCAAGACCAGCACGAAAATAATGTAAAGTTCAAATTGCATTATGGCGATTTAACCGATTCTACCAATCTGATCCGCATTATCCAAGAAACCCAACCCGACGAAATTTACAATTTGGCCGCAATGAGCCATGTGCAAGTAAGTTTCGAAATGCCAGAATACACGGCAAACGCAGATGGGATTGGAACTTTAAGGATCTTAGAAGCGGTAAGGATTTTAGGTTTAAGTAAAAAAACTAAAGTATATCAAGCATCTACTTCTGAGTTGTATGGATTAGTGCAAGCTGTTCCTCAGAGTGAGACTACCCCATTTTATCCCCGCTCGCCTTATGCAGTGGCTAAAATGTATGCCTATTGGATTACGGTAAACTACCGCGAAGCTTATGGAATGTTTGCTTGTAATGGAATTTTATTTAATCATGAAAGTCCGCTTAGAGGCGAAACTTTTGTAACCCGTAAAATTACCAGAGCTGCTTGTAAAATCGCTTTAGGTTTACAAAATTGCTTGTATTTGGGTAACCTTTCTGCCCAGAGAGATTGGGGCCATGCCAAAGATTACATCGAGGCGATGTGGTTGATTTTACAACAAGAAAAACCAGAAGATTTTGTAATCGCAACAGGTGTAACCACTACTGTTCGTGAATTTGTAAAAATGAGCTTTGCCGAAATTGGCATAGATATTGAGTTTAGCGGCAAGGATGAAAATGAAAAAGGGGTGATCGTAGGGTTAGATGTGGAATTATTAAGTAGTTTGAGTTTAAACGCTGATAATTTATACCTAGGTACTACCGTTGTTAAAGTTGATCCGAAATACTTTAGACCAACTGAAGTTGATTTGTTATTGGGCGATCCACATAAATCAAATACACAATTAGGCTGGCAACCAAAATATGATTTACCAGCTTTGGTTAAAGATATGATGTTGGCCGATTTACAATTGATGAAAAAAGACGAACATTTAAAAAACGGAGGTTTTACCACGCTAAATTATTTTGAATAAACCCTAAAAAATTTAATTATTAAAATGTTTAATCTACCTTTATAGCACGCTTAAAAAATCATCCAAAAAAATGGAGACCGCCAATCTCCTATGGCTCAGTTGAAAAACGAAGTCAGTTTATATATAAATTTATGAAAAACCGTATATATTTAATTATCACCCTCCTCATCACCAGTTGCTTTTTTAATTTATCTACTTATGCCCAAACCAATTATGCGGATGTAAAAGTTGATCAATTGTCTGATGCGCAGATTTTGCAGATGATCAAACAAGCAGAATCAATTGGCTACAGCGAAGCACAATTAGAGCAGTTGGCAACAGCCAGAGGGATGAAAGCGGATGAGGTGCAGAAATTAAGAGCTAGGGTAACCAAATTAAGAAGTTCGGGCACTGCAACTACACAAGCTGATGCGGCTATTAATGCTGGTCGCGAGTACAATACCACTACGCAAGGCGGTTCATTAACCAATGAAAAAGAAACCACTGATGAAGAGATGGGGCCTAAAATATTTGGTTCAGAATTATTTAAAAATGGGAGCATCACTTTCGAACCTAATTTAAGGATCGCCACGCCAAGATCTTATGTAATTGGCCCAGATGATAAATTATTGATAGATTTAAGTGGCGATAATGAAGCCAATTATAATTTAACTGTGAGTACAGAAGGTGTGATTACTTTACCCTATGTAGGCAGAATAGCTGTGGGTGGTTTAACTATAGATCAAGCGACCTCAAAAATACGTAACAACATGCGAGGTACTTATCCAGCTTTAGGATCTGGAAGAACCAATTTGGCCATTAATTTGGGCAACATCAGAAGCATAAAAGTAACCATTACTGGGCAAGCGACTAAAACGGGAACATTTACCATATCATCTTTATCCTCTATTTACAATGCCTTAAATTATGCAGGCGGACCAAATTTAAATGGTAGTTTCAGAAATATCCAATTGATTAGAAATAATCGGGTAATTAGCACCATTGATGTATATAATTTCCTGTTAAAGGGTATTCAGCAAGGCGATATCCGCTTGCAAGATCAAGATGTGATCAATATCCCTACTTATCAAAAACGCGTAGAAATTACCGGCGAGGTAAAAGTACCAGCATTATTTGAAATGGTACAAGGAGAGAACTTAGAAACCTTGATCAACTTTGCCTCTGGTTTTACCAGCGATGCTTATACCGCAAAAATCAAAGCCTTCCAAAAAACAGCCAAAGAAAGAGAAATCACAGACATAGACGCAGCTGCTTTTAGCACCTTTATCCCCAGCAATGGAGATAAATTTGTAGTAGAACCAATTTTAGACCGCTTTGTAAACCGTGTAGAAATTTTAGGTGCAGTATTCAGGCCAGGTTTATATGGATTAGAAACGGGTTTAACCTTAAAAGGCTTAATTCAAAAAGCAGATGGGGTAACCGAGGATGCCTTTTTGAACAGAGGTTACATCAACCGCTTAAATGCAGACAATACGCCAAGCCTGATCACTTTTGATGTGGCTAAAATTTTAGCTGGAACTTCGGCAGATATTCCTTTACAGCGTGAAGATAAAATCACGATTAACTCGTTATTTGATTTGCGTGACGAATACAAAGTTAGTGTACAGGGGGCAGTGAGGTTACCAAGTACTTTCGATTATGCAGACAACCTGACCTTAGATGCGGCGATCCAATTGGCAGGAGGTTTTAAAGAAGGCGCCACGCCTAACCGCATTGAAATTTCGAGACGAGTTAAAAATTCTGATGTAAGCTCTACTAATGCTAAAACTGCAGAAGTGTTTGTGGTTAATATAGATCAAAATCTTAAATTGGCCGACAGTAGTTTTGTATTACAACCATTTGATATTGTAACTGTTCGTAATGCTGAAGGTTATGAAATACAAAGGCAAGTGAAATTAGAAGGAGAAGTTTTGTACCCGGGTTTATACACCATTACACAAAAAAATGAAAGGATCTCCGATTTGATTAAAAGAGCAGGTGGTTTAACCACTTCTGCCTATACAGATGGCGCATCCTTAAAAAGACCAGGAGCAAACAAGGTAAATCCTAATGATAAAAATGCCATTAACGATCAAGAAGAAGAAGACAAAAAATTCCTGAACTTAAAACGAGCACAAGAAGCTGGCGTAAAAGATACCTTAACCAGAGATGTGGAGTTGAAATTGATTGAAAGTGATTTGGTAGGGATTGATTTAACACGAATTTTAAAAGATCCACAATCTAAAGTTGATTTATTTGTAGAAGATGGAGATGTGATCAGGATCCCACGCCAATTGCAAACGGTTAAAGTAACAGGTGAAGTGCTCAATCCAAACAGCATTGTATTTTTACCAGGTAAAAGTTTAAGGCAGTATATCAATGGCTCGGGTGGTTTTACTGCGAACGCAAGAAAATCAGGTGTTTATGTAAAATATGCAAATGGAGCTTCAGCAGCTGTCGGAAAGTTCTTATTTATAAATAACAACCCGAAAATTAAACCTGGAACCGAAATATTGGTGCCTAAAAGAGCAGAACGAGAGAAAATCAGTCCACAAGCATGGATTGGAATTGGAACAGCATTGGCATCGTTAGGGGCGATTATAGTGAGTTTACTACGTTAAATAAATAAGATGTCATCCTGAGCTCGTCGAAGGAGAGAAGAGATGATTAATGATGCTATGTTAATTGACATTTCTAAATAATACATACTAATTTAAAACATGACAACAGAAAGTCAGCAAAATATAAACACCCAAGACGAGGAGATTTCATTAAAAGATCTCATCCTTAAAATAAGAGAATGGTGGAGATATCTTTTATCTAAATGGATGATCATTTTAATCTGCGCCATTGTTGGTGGCGTTTTAGGTTTTATATATGCCCATTCAAAAAAAGCTGTCTACATAGCTACCACAACTTTTGTTTTAGAAGAAGAACAAAGTGGAGGTGTAGGAAGCTTAGGCGGATTAGCCTCGATGGCAGGTCTAGATTTAGGTGGTGGTGGAGGTGGAATATTCCAAGGGGATAATATTTTTGATTTATATAAATCTAGAAAGATGATCGAAAAAACTCTATTTACGAAAGTAGAAAGTTCTTCAAGTCAATCTCTTATGGAAAAATATATAGAAATAAATAATTTTAGGAAAAGTTGGGCAAAGAATCCTGAACTGTTAAATATAGATTTCAAAATTTCAGAATCAAATTCTTCAAATAAAAGCATTGACCCAAAACGCTCAAGGTTACGTGACAGTATTATATCCAAAGCAGTTGAAGATATCAATAAAAATTATTTGACTGTTCAGAAGCCAGATAAAAAATTGAGTAAAGTACAAGTTGATGTTAAGTCTCGTGACGAAAAATTTTCGAAATGTTTTAATGATGCAATAGTAAAAAACGTAAATGATTTTTACCTGCAAACTAAAACCAAAAAATCAATGCAAAATGTACAAATTATGCAACATAAAGTAGATTCTGTTAGAACTGTAATGAATGGTGCAATATATTCGGCTGCTGCTGTTGCTGATGCAACACCGAATTTGAATCCTACAAGGCAAGTACAAAGGGTTGCTCCAGTCCAAAGAGCACAGTTTTCTGCTGAGACTAATAAAGCGATCCTTGGTACCTTAGTTCAAAATTTAGAAATGTCAAAACTGGCGTTGATGAAAGAAACTCCATTACTTGAGATTATTGATCAACCAGTTTACCCTTTGTCCTCAGAAAAGTTTACTAAAGTTAAAGGAATTCTCATCGGAAGTCTATTAATTGGATTTTTTGCTATTATCTTTCTTTTAATTAATAAAGTCTTTAAAAATATCATGGCCTAATGAATACTTTTACGCTAAAAGTTATTGCCATTAGAAAAGAAACCGCGGATACGATTACTTTGTGTTTCAAACAACCAGGATTACGCAAAATTAAATATCAGGCCGGGCAATATTTAACTTTAATTTTCCGAATAAATGGACGCCGATACATTAGGCCCTATTCATTTTCCTCCGCTCCTGCTACAGACTCATTGTTAGAAATCACCATTAAAAGAGTAGCAAATGGAATAGTTTCCAATCATATCCATGATGTGATTAAAATAGATGACAGCATTGAAGTGATGCAGCCCATGGGAGATTTTGTATGCGAAACCCCATCAACTCAAATTTTTTTATGGGGAGTGGGTAGTGGCATTACCCCGTTGATTTCTTTGGCCAAACAAATTATAGCAACCAATCCAACTTGTAAAGTTAATCTGATCTACGGCAATAGAAACCATATGGAGACTATCTTCTTTGATCAAATACAAGAATTGCAACTGAAGTATAAGAATCAGTTTGTAGTTAAACATTTTCATACCCGGATGCAGATCAATCATGACATACCAGATTTAATTGAAGGTAGGATTGATCAAGAAAAAGCAGCTCAAATTTTAGCGCAATTGAATTGTGAAAACGAATCTAAACATTTTATTTGTGGGCCTGCTGGTTTAAAAGAATCTGTAAAGGCAGCTTTAGCCTTAAATCAAGTCCCTGCTTTCAATATTTATGCAGAAGATTTTGAGTTGATGAAAGATCCAAAAGACTTCGAATCGATCCACACCCAAACCATCAAAATAAAATTTGAGCAAAGAGAATATGATTTGGAAGTAACCAAAGGAAAAAGTATTTTAGAGAGTGCTTTAGATGCTGGAATTGAATTACCATACTCTTGTCAAACAGGTAGTTGTAGTACCTGCAAAGGGAAATTAATACAGGGCAAGGCCCAAATGATTGGATTAATTAATGATAGGGATGATTTATTGACGGACGAATACCTAGTCTGCTGTACACATCCTTTATCAGAAGATGTATATATAGAAATCGATTAAATATGAAAGTAGTGATATTGGCAGGTGGATTAGGAACCCGTTTAATGGAAGAAACGGAAGCACGACCAAAACCGATGGTTGAAATTGGTGGAAAGCCAATTTTATGGCACATTATGAAAATTTATGAAGCTTATGGCTACAATGATTTTGTATTGTGTTTAGGCTACAAGGCACAGATGATTAAAGAATATTTTTTAAACTACTACCTCTATAATTCTGATGTTTCCATAGATGTAGGTAAAAATGCAGTGGATGTTCATTTTTCTAATTCTGAATCCTTTAAGGTTACACTAATTGATACTGGCTTAACCACCAATACCGCAGGAAGGATCAAAAAAATACAAAAGTATGTGGAGGGAGAAACTTTCATGTTGACTTATGGTGATGGGGTTGCCGACATTGATATAAAAGCATTGGTTGATTTCCACCACAGTCATGATAAAATGGCTACCTTAACCAGTATCCAAACCCCAGGCAGATTTGGCAACATTGAAATGGATGAGCAAGGTGGAGTGAAGCATTTTGTAGAAAAACCACAAGGTGATGGCATGTGGATCAATGGTGGTTTTTTTGTGTTGGATGCAGGTATTTTTGATTATCTGGCTGGTGATGTAGAAAATGTACAATGGGAGAATAAGCCGCTCAAAGAAATTGCCAATGATGGTCAATTGGCAGCGTTTAAGCATACAGGCTTTTGGAAACCGATGGATGCCTTAAGAGATCGCATAGAATTAGAAGCCTTATGGAGCAGTGGTGAAGCAAAATGGAAAATTTGGTAAGATGAGTTTTTTTAATATATATCGAGGAAAGAAAGTATTAGTTACTGGTCATACTGGTTTTAAAGGCTCTTGGCTAGCCATTTGGTTGAAAGAATTGGGTGCGGAGGTTTATGGTTATGCCTTGCCACCTACGTCTAACATGGACAACTTTGTAACCTGTGGGTTAAGCGAAATAATCAATCATCAAGAAGGCGATGTACGTGATCGTGTAAAGTTGAAAAATTATTTTCAAGAAGTGCAACCAGATTTTGCATTTCATTTGGCAGCACAACCTTTGGTGTTGTTATCTTATCAAGACCCTGTTGGTACCTTTGATACCAATTTAATGGGAACGGTAAACTTCTGGGAAGCCGTAAGGGCTACACCTTCAGTTAAAGCTGCGGTGAATGTAACTACTGATAAGTGTTACGACAATAGAGAATGGGTATGGGGCTACCGTGAAAATGATCCTATGGGAGGTAAAGATCCTTATAGTGCATCTAAAGGCTGTTCAGAGTTAATTACAGCTTCTTATCTTGAATCATTTTTTAAAAAAGAAGGTACTTGCAACATTGCCTCAGCAAGAGCGGGTAATGTGATCGGTGGGGGTGATTGGGCTTTAGATAGGATCATTCCAGATTATTTTAGAGCCTATCAGAAAAATGAAAAATTAGAAATCAGAAACCCGCATGCTACCAGACCCTGGCAGCATGTTTTAGAGCCTTTGAGTGGTTACCTGAACTTAGGTGCAGAATTATACTTAAAAGGAAAAGAGTTTAGCGGTGGATGGAATTTTGGCCCAGAAGACATGGCGAATTATTCTGTGAAGGAATTGATTGATGAAATATTAGTCTTGGATAGCAGGGGAGGTTATCATATTCCAGAAAACGCGGTAAAATTACATGAAGCTGTGCTCTTAAAGTTAGACATTTCAAAAGCTGTAAACTTTTTAAAATGGAAACCAGTATTGTCCTTTAATGAAACGGTTGAGTTTACATTAAAAGGTTATTTAAATGATTTGAAGTTAGAAAAAAATGTTTACCAAAGTAGGATAGCGCAAATCAACGAATATACAACTAAAGGACGCCAGAAAAAATTAAGTTGGGCTTTATGAGTAAAATTCTTTTAACTGGAGCGAGTGGATATCTTGGGAAAAATCTTATCCAAGGCTTTGTAGATGCAAATCATGAGTTGGTTCTTTTGGTAAGGAAAAGCTCCGATATGATTTTTTTACGAAATTATACGCAACCAATAAAAGTTTATTATATAGGTTCACAGACTTTTGATGAAATTTTTAGAGACAATAATATAGATATTGTCATACATACGGCTGCATCTTATGGTCGTAAAGATGAAACGCTAAAGCACGTAATAGATGCTAATTTAACATTCCCAATTGACTTATTAACTGCAGCAATAAAGAATGATGTTAAATATTTCATCAATACCGATACAGCTTTGCCGAAAACCTTAAATTGGTATGCTAGATCTAAAAAACAATTTTTAGAATGGTTAGAGGAAAGCTCATCCAAGATAAATGTGATAAATTTACAATTGGAATATTTTTTTGGTCCAAACGATGATGAATCTAAGTTCATCACCTTCGTTTTAAAAGAACTTCAATCAGGTAAAACGGAGATTGATTTTACAGAGGCTACCTCTTTAAGAGATTTTATATTTATTGATGATGTGGTAAAGGCATACTTATTGATTGTTAGGAAAATTAACAACTTTAGCGGTCTTCAAACAATTCAAATTGGATCTGGTAATGCCATTCAATTAAGAAAGATTATAATTAAAATTAGAGAATTGGTAAATCGAAAAGATGTTAATTTAAATTTTGGCGCCATACCAATGAGACCAAACGAAATAGAAAAATCTTGTGCTGATATAACTTATTTAAAAAACTTAGGGTGGAGCCCAGAATATTCTTTTGAAGAAGGTATTTTGAAAACCATACAAAAATAAAATACGATGATAAAGATAAATAATAAAGAAGTTGCATTAAAAACTTTTAAAAGGGCAATTCCAGGCCAAGATTACATACCTGTAACTGGTAAAATTATAGAAGAAGATGACTTATTGCTTTGCATGGAGTCTGTTGCTGATGGTTGGTTAACCGCAGGTAGATTTGCCAATGAGTTTGAATCTGAATTTGCAAAATATTTTGGAGCAGCTAAGTGCCTTTTAGTTAACTCTGGCTCCTCAGCTAATTTAGTGGCATTTTATACATTAACATCACCAAAATTAGGAGATAGAGCAATTAAACCAGGAGATGAAGTGATTACGGTAGCTGCCGGTTTCCCTACCACAGTTAATCCGATTGTACAGGCAGGAGCTATCCCTGTATTTATTGATGTAGACATTGCAACACATAATGTGAAGCCAGAAATGATTGAAGCAGCAGTTTCGTCAAAAACGAAAGCCATCATGATTGCACACTCTTTAGGCAATCCTTTCGATTTAGATGAAGTAATGCGTGTAGCTAAAAAATATAATTTGTGGGTAATTGAAGACGATTGCGATTCATTAGGCGCTACTTATAAAGGTAAAAAAACAGGCACTTTTGGCGACATCTCTACCTTTTCATTTTATCCAGCACATCATATCACCATGGGTGAAGGTGGAGCGGTAATTATCAACAATCCAGAATTAGCTAAACTAGCAGAAAGTTTCAGAGATTGGGGTAGAGATTGTTATTGCGAGCCGGGTAAAGACAATACCTGCGGTTGTCGCTTTGGCCAACAATTGGGTTCTTTACCATATGGCTATGACCATAAATATACCTATTCACATGTGGGCTTTAACTTAAAGGTTACAGATATGCAAGCAGCTTTAGGGGTGTCGCAAATGAAAAAAATTGACCGTTTCATCGCCAAACGAAGAGAGAATTTTGCTTTATTGTACAACCGTATGAAAGAGTTTGAGGATATCTTTATTCTCCCAGAAGCAACTCCCAATACAGATCCTTCATGGTTCGGCTTTTTAATGACGTTAAGAGAGGGTGACTCAAATGATCGACATATGCTAGTTCAGCATTTAGAGGAGAAAAAAATTGGCACACGTTTATTGTTTGCTGGTAATTTATTAAGACAGCCAGCTTATACAGATGTAGCACATCGTGTTGTTTGCGATTTAACCAATACCGATATTATTATGAACCAATCTTTTTGGTTGGGTGTTTGGCCAGGTTTGGATGAAGAACACTATGATTATATTGCAAAAGTTATTAGAGACTATATAAATTCATAAGATGAGATATTTAATTACAGGTGGATGTGGATTTTTAGGATCCAATTTAGCTGCAGAAATTTTAAAAAAGGGTGATGAGTTATTTGTATTTGATAATCTCTACAGAACAGGAACGGAGCAGAATTTGGAATGGCTTAAATCTCTAGGGAAATTCAAGTTTTTTCATTCCGATATCAGGTCTTACAACGATGTTGAATATGCTGTAAAAGAATCTAAGCCGGATGTAGTATTTCACCTTGCCGGCCAAGTGGCTATGACAACCTCTGTTGAGAACCCTAGGTTTGATTTTGAGGTAAATGTACTAGGAGGTCACAACATATTGGAAGCAGTAAGAAGATATGCGCCAAACGCTATTCTAACCTACTCATCAACCAATAAAGTTTATGGCGACTTGGAATGGATGGAGTACGAAGAAACGGATACACGTTTTAAAGCTGTGGGCTATGATAAGGGTTTTGACGAATTGGTTCCGCTAAACTTTCAATCTCCTTATGGATGTTCTAAGGGAACAACTGATCAATATATGCTTGATTATGCAAAAATGTTTGATCTTAATACCATCGTTTTTAGACATTCTTCAATATTTGGAGGAAGACAGTTCGCAACAGCCGATCAAGGCTGGATTGGATGGTTTGTAAAACAGGCAATTGATATCAAATCGGGCGTAAGCACAGGCAATTTTACCATTTCAGGTACAGGCAAGCAAGTTAGAGATGTTCTTTTTGCAAATGATTTGATCGACTGTTATTTCTCGGCTGTAGACAATATAAATGCTACTAAAGGTAAAGCATTTAATATAGGGGGAGGTATGGATAATAGTTTGTCGTTATTAGAACTTTTTCAGTTTTTAGAAAATCACTTAAATATTTCGATGAATTTTGACAGACTTCCTGTTAGGCAAAGTGATCAAAAAGTTTATGTTGCTGATATTGCCAAGGCAAACGAAGTATTTAATTGGACGCCAAAAATTAATTCTGAAGATGGCCTGAAAAAAATGATCAATTGGGTACAAACAATAAAATAAATGTATAGTTTGCCTAACATTGATAGTAAGCAAAGAAACAATAATATTAAAATTCAAATTTACTTAACATTATTGCTAAGAGGAATCTCTATTATTTTAAGTTTCTATGTCATCAGAATAACATTAGGATATTTAGGTAAAGATTTGTATGGTATATGGATTGTTTTATTATCAATAATATCTTGGATATCATTGTGTGATATAGGTGTGGGTAATGGGCTTAGAAATAAACTTACAATAGCCTTAGCAAAAAATGATACCAATTTAGCTAGAAGTTATGTTTCTACTGCCTACATAATTTTGGCTTTTATTGCAATTGTTATTTTTGGCACATTTATCATAGCATCATATTTTGTTAGCTGGCAAGATATATTTAATAGTAGGTTACTGACCCGTGAAGATTATCATTTTATGATGATTATATTTATTGGTGGTATTGTTGTTTCTTTTGTACTTTCTTTAATCAATTCAATACTTAATGCTTATCAAAAAAGTTCGCTTACCAACATTGGCACAATAATTACCAATGCTTTGTTTGTGATTCTCTTAGTAATTTTTAAATCTTATTTTTTAAGTGGTCTCATTAAAATAATATCCCTTTATAGCATTTGCTTAATTGTAAGCAATATCATTGTCTCTTTAATTTTTTTTTATCAAAATCAGCATGTAACGCCGCATTATCGTTTTTATTCAAAAGAAAAAATTAAGGAGATACTAAATTTAGGGGGTAGCTTTTTTGTAATTCAAATTGCAGTGTTATTGATATTTACAGTAGACAATTTTATCATTTTACAGTTATTAGGTACTCAGAGTGTTTCTTTGTATAACGTTGTATTTAAGCTATTTTCTATTTTTACACTTGGTTTCGGCATCATCATATCCCCACTTTGGTCAGCATTTACAGAGGCAAAAGAAAAAAACGATTACATATGGATGAAAGGGATAATTAAAAAACTAAATAAATTAATGATTCTGATTGCGATAGGCTTGTTCGTTATGTTGTTTATTTATCAACCCATTTTAGATTTTTGGCTTCCAAAAGATACACGTATCTCACCAAGTTTTGGCTTAATCTTGTCATTTTCATTATTCATTTTGCTATCTATCTGGAATAACATCTACTCTTTCTTCTTAAACGGTGTGAGTGTAGTTAAAATGCAGGTTAGAACTTCAATCATCGGCGCACTAATAAATGTACCATTAGCAATTCTGTTTGTTAAATATTTTGATTTTGGATTACCTGGAGTAGTTTTGTCTATGTGTATTAGTCTCTCCATATTTTCAGTATTTGGTCCGATAGAAACGTATAACTTCTTTAAAAAACACAATAATGAATAAAGATGTATTAGTGTCGATAGTAATACCTGTTTATAATAGAGAAAATATTATAACTGAAACTATAAACTGTGCAATTAATCAAACGTATAAGAATATAGAAATCATCGTCTCAGATAATTGTAGTACTGACAATACTTTAGCTATCATTAAAGACTTAGCGCTAGCAGATAATAGAATTAAAATCCTTCAAAATAGCGAAAATTTAGGTCCAGTACTAAATTGGAAAAATTGTATTGATCATGTTTCAGGTGATTTTGTAAAAATTCTCTGGTCTGATGATTTGATTACTGAAAATTTCATTGAGGAAACATTAAAACTTTTTACTGATGATTGTGCTTTTGTGATGTCGGCAATAAAGCATTTTAATGGAAACATTGAAAACGTTATTTTTGAATCAAATTACCAACAAAGAACAGTATATGATAAAGATGAATATCTAAAAAATATTCTAATATACAACAAGGTAGTATTTCCCGTATCTCCAGGTTGTGCATTGTTTAGAACAAAAGATATTAAGTCTTCATTTTTAGAAGAGGTGCCAAATCCAGAAAGTTTAGTATTTAAAAGGTATGGAGCCGGAAATGACTTACTTCTATTTATTATTACTGCAAACAAATATAAATATATTAAGGTTGTCCCTCAATTTTTATCATATTTTAGATCACATAGTGAATCATTAACCTTATCAAATTCTTTAGATATTTATTACGAATATGCTAAATGGTATTTTATAAATAATGAATATCGTAAATTAATACCAGATTTTGGAGCAAAAATATATTTTAGAAACCTAAGAGATAGTATGACGTATAAAATTATGGTGAAGTACATTAATGTAAAAGTGAATTTATTTACTAAAATAAAATATTACTTACTAAAAAAGGTTCAGATTTAAATTATACAACTTTGAAATTTTGTGTTAAATTTATATAAATGTGGAATAGAATACTAAATCCGTTTTTTGTGTTCACAGCGATGTGGTTATTTGTTATATATCTAATTAACTTACAATTAACTAAGAATATAAGTAGGTTAGATTCACCTGGATTTCAAATTATTTATATCAACATAGTTACTGGTTTAATAATATATTTAGTTTTCTATTTTATTTTTTACAAGAAAAGAGTTATTAATCAATCGCCAAGTGCACTTCAATATAAAATTTCTCTAAAATTTGCGAATAGGTCTTTCTACTTGTTTTTGTTTTTGACAGCACTAGATATAATATACTCTGGTGGTGTTCCATTGATATGGTTGTTTACCGGTTCTGCAAAAAGCTATTTAAATTTAGGTATTCCCTCTATAAGGGGGTTTCAATATACATTATACTTATTTACATTTACAGTGTTTGTTTATCTTCTGAAATTTCACAAATTCAAAAATTGGAAAATTAAAATAGCAATATTAATCTTATTGCCATTTCTAATGCTTGCTAGAGGCTTGTTGATTTACACAATACTTCAAATATTTTATATTTATATATACGATAAAAAAATAAGCTTTAATCAAATCAGGAATATTGCAATTTTTTCTATCATATTAATATTGATTTTTGGTGTTATAGGAGATATTAGAGGTGAATATGCAAACCCTTTTGCTCCTTTAATTACAGATAATCCTGGTAATCCATTAAATAACCTACCAAGTGGCTTCACATGGATTTATATCTATATAACAGCTAATTTTAATAATATTTTATTGACAATTGGGACATTTCAGCCATCATACACATTTATAGATATTTTCTATAATTTAGTTCCTGGCTTTCTCAAACAGTTTTTTACTTCGAGTGACAAGGCATCTCCACTTATAACTGATGCTAGTTTAAATGTTGCTTCTTTTTATGCTGGTTATGTAACTTCTTTTGGAGTAGTTGGCGGGATTTTTGGCGGTATTATTTTACAAACAGCTGGTACATATTATTATTTTAAAGCTAAAACTTTAAATATTGGCTATCTGGTGGCTTATGCAATAATATTCACGTGTATTTTTTTAAGCGTTTTCTTTGATGCATTTATGACTGTAAGTAGTTTTTTTGGAATAATATTATCTGTAATTCTAGCCAATAGATTAAAAAATAAATAATATAAATGATAACGATAGTTACAGCGATTAAAAATGGAGAAAAAGATATTTTAAACTTAATTTTTTCTTTAAACAATCAAACGTCTACAAATTTTCAATGGTTGGTCATTGATAGTTTGTCTACGGATAATTCGATAAACTTAATTAAGGAAAATGCCACATTTAATTTCAGGATATATTCTCAAGAAGATTTTTCAATTTACCATGCAATGAATATTGCAGTAGCTAAATTAGAAACTGAATATTATTGTATAGCTGGTTGTGATGATACATTTTCTCTTGATTTTGTCTCAAAAATAAATGCGATTCTCAGTAAAAAAAAATATGATTTAATTCTTGGATGTGTATTTTCAAAGAACAAAACTATTTTTCCATTTGTTACAAAAAAATGGTTATCGCCAGTAAATGCTTCTCATAGTGTAGGAACCGTAATAAGAACTGATATTCATAAAGTTGTAGGAATGTATTCAAGAATGTACCCGATAGTTGCCGATAAAAAATTAGTAATGGATATTGAGAGAAATTCAACAAATATTTATTACTCAGAATCAATATTCGGAGAGTACTCTCAGGATGGTTTTAGTTCTGTAAATTCTTTAGCTTACATATGCGATTTATTCAAATTACAAGTATCATATAATAATAAAATATTACTTCAGATTTTGTTGTTTATTTTTAGGATTTCAAAACTTTTACTTTTTTCAAAGAATAAAGTGTAATATGAAAGTGTCAGTAATTATACCAGCATACAATGCCCAGGATACGATTATAACAGCATTAAATTCAGTGTATAATCAAACGTATAGGAATATCGAAATTATAGTTATAAATGATGGTTCTACAGATTCTACACTAGAAATTTTAAATGATTTTAAGAATAGTAGGAGTGAGAACGACATTGAAATCCAAATTATAAATACCCTAAATGGAGGTGTTTCATCCGCTAGAAACAATGGGCTTGCTAAAAGCAAAGGAGAATTAATAGCGTTACTTGACAGTGATGATGAATGGTTACCTAATAAATTAGAATTTCAAACTAAATATTTTGATAGGTTCGATTTTGTAGCTGCCTGCAGAAATAATGAGCTAATTAAATTTCCGTATAATGTTATAAATAATGATTTCGCGATTATAACTTTAAAAAAACTTTTATTTAGAGTGGCTGGCCATACTTCTACAGCAGTTTTTAGAAAATCAATTATAGAAGATGTAGGTTTTTTTGATGAGCAACAAAGTTATTCAGAAGATGCAAATTACTGGATGAAAATTGCTAAAAAATACCAAATGATTATTTTAGTAAAGTCTCTTGTAATTACAGGTGGCGGTAAACCATCGATTGGACACAGCGGATTATCAGCTAATATTAAAGGAATGGAAACAGGTGCTCAAAAAAATATCGATGAAATGTATGATCTAAAATATATCAATTTTGGTGAATTTTGTTTTTTCAAGGTCTTTTCAACTTTAAAATATATTATGAGAATTATCAGATTATGATTAAAATTATTTGGATAATTAGGGCTTTATTTTATAAACCTTTCTTCGGTAGATTTGACATGATATCATATCTTGGTAAGCCAATTATCATTTTCGGAATAAAAAAAATTTATGTTGGTAAAAATGTCCGAATTTTTCCACATGTTCGATTAGAGGCTCATGGGGAAAATGCTAAAATCACAATTTCTGATGATGTTGCTATTGCTCAGAATGTACACATAACTTCAGGAGCAAATTTAATTATTGGTAAGGCCTCGACTATATTAGCTAATGTTTTTATTACTAACATTGATCATGATTATGAGGAAATAGGAGTGCACATTTTAAAACAAAATTATGTAATTAAGGATACACAAATTGGCGATAACTGTTATATTGGAATTGGAGCTTGTATTCAAGCAGGTACAATACTAGGTAATCAATGCATTGTAGGTGCTAACTCAGTAGTAAGGGGCAAGTTTAGTGATTACTGTGTAATAGCCGGGGTTCCAGCAAAAATTATTAAGAAATACGACCTTGAACGGAAAGTTTGGAGACGAACAAATCCTGACGGGTCTTACAAAGAAAATATATGAAAAATATACTTATAACTGGCGGCGCAGGCTTCATTGGTAGTAACCTAGCCTTAAAATTGATCAAAAATGGTCATCAAGTAACTGTTTTAGATAATCTATCTCCTCAAATTCATGGAGAAGATGCTGAGCGTACTTCACCACTTTATTTAAGTATCAAAGATAAAGTTAAGTTTTTTAAAGGGACAGTTACGTCTAAGTCAGATTGGCAAGATGCCATAAATGGGCAGGATGTGATTGTGCATTATGCTGCTGAAACTGGAACAGGTCAATCTATGTACGAAATACAAAAGTATGTTGATGTAAATGTAAATGGAACAGCCATTATGCTTGATTTGTTGGCCAATGAGCAACACCAAATAAAAAAAGTAGTTATTGCATCTTCTAGGTCTATTTATGGGGAGGGAAAATACATCAATGAAAATGGGCAAAATGTATATCCAAAACATCGTACTGCCGAATTCATGGATAAGGGTGATTTTGAAGTTAAGGATTCAAATTCAAGCAAATTAAAGCTGGTAGCTACTGATGAAGACTCAAAAATACACCCATCATCTGTTTATGGAATAACTAAACAAAATCAAGAACAAATGATCATGACCGTTTGCCCCACTTTAGGCATAGCACCAGTTGCTTTTCGATATCAAAATGTATATGGACCTGGCCAGTCTTTAAAAAATCCATACACAGGTATATTGTCTATTTTTTCAACACAAATTAAAAATGGGAATGGCATCAACATTTTTGAAGATGGAAAAGAAACCCGAGATTTTGTTTTTATAGATGATGTTGTAGATGCAACCATATTGGGGATAGAAAAAGAAGAAGCAAACAATGAAGTTTTTAACGTCGGCACAGGAGTTCCTACAGACGTTATTGCGGTTGCAGAAGGCTTGATTAAAAATTATGGGATAGATGTTCCTATAACAATTAGTGGCAATTATCGTTTAGGCGATATCCGTCATAACTACGCAGACTTAAACAAGATCAAAAGTAAGTTAGGTTTTGAACCTAAGTTCAGTTTTGAGCAAGGGCTTAAAAAATTTACTGATTGGGTAAATACGCAAGAGGTTCAAGAAGATAAATATGCTCAATCTATCGAAGAGATGAAAGCAAAAGGATTATATAAATAAGATGAATTTTTTCCAAGGGAAAAATATTTTAATCATTTCTGTTCAGTTTTTTAATTATGAACACATCATAAGTAAAGAGCTGATCAGATTGGGAGCAACTGTGGATCTTTTTGATGAGAGACCATCTAATTCTTTTTATAGCAAAGCAATCATTAGGCTAAAGAAAAGCTTGTATCAACGTAGAATTGATCAGCATTTTTTAAAGATCTTAAACAAAATTAAGAATAAGCAATATGATTATTTTTTGTTAATTAAAGGAGAAGCTACACCAGTATTTTTTCTTGAACATTTAAAAAAAAATCATCCGAAGATTCAGTTTGTTTATTATACATATGATTCTTTTAAAAATAATCCAAATGGTTTAGAGAACTTGAGGTTTTTCGATAGAAAATTTACATTCGATCACCTTGATGCTAGAATTTACAACTTAGGTTTTCGTCCACTTTTTTTTGCAAACGAATATGCAAATATCAATGAAAATACAACAGATTATCAATATGACCTTTCCTTTATAGGTACAGCGCATTCAGATCGTTATTATATCTCACAAAACATTGCGAGTTGGTGTAAAAATGTTGGTCTTAATATGTTTAATTTTTATTTTTCACCAAGCAAAATCCTTTTTAATATAAAAAAAATAGCTGATAAAAATTTTTTAATGTTTGATAGAAAAAAAATCTCTTTTGATAGTTTAACTCACACTGAAATTATAACATTATATCAAAAATCAAAAGCGATATTGGATATCAATCATCCTGGTCAAAACGGGCTAACAATGCGAACTTTTGAAACGCTAGGTGCTGGTAGGAAATTGATTACAACCAATCCGGATGTGCAAAGGTATCCATTTTATGACCCTAAAAACATATTTATTATTGATAGAAAAAATCCTCAATTGAACATTGAGTTTTTTAACGGTGAATTTAACAGCATTGAAAAAGACATTTATTTTGCAATGTCTTTAACTGGTTGGTTAAAAGAATTATTTGTACAAGAAACTTCTATTTGGGAATTTAAATCATGAAAATACTCTTAACAGGTTCTTCCGGATTTTTAGGTTCTGTAATTTTAGATGTGCTGTCAAATCATGCAGATGTAATATCCCTTTCCAGAAAAAATGCAAACATTATTGCTGATTTAGTTGATGGAACACCTAAACTTCCACAAGTAGATTTGGTTATTCATTGTGCTGGTAAAGCGCATTCAGTACCAAAAACAGAAGTAGAAAAACAAGCTTTTTTTGATGTTAACGTAAATGGAACAGCCAATTTGCTCAAAGGTTTGGAAGCGACGCCAATCCTACCTCAATCCTTTGTATTGATCAGTACGGTTGCGGTATATGGTTGTGAAACGGGTACGCTAATTAATGAAGGTTATCCACTTAATGCTACAGATGCTTATGGGGTGAGTAAGATACAAGCAGAGCAACTGGTAAAAGAGTGGTGTGCAAAACATAACATTATTTGTAGTATTTTGAGATTGCCATTATTAGTGGGTAAAAATCCTCCGGGCAATTTAGGAGCAATGATCAAAGGCATACAGAAAGGTTATTATTTCAACATTGCAGGTGGTAAAGCAAAAAAAAGCATGGTATTGACTAGTGATGTAGCGAAAATAATCCCTGAGTTAGCCAAAATTGGTGGTACTTATAACCTAACTGACGGTTACCATCCCTCATTTGGCAAACTTGCCCAATTAATGGGAAAACAATTGGGTAAAGCGAGGATCAAAAACATGCCTTATTGGCTTGCTAATGTGTTAGGTAAAGCTGGCAACTTATTAGGTAATAAATCGCCAATTAACCAAAATAAAGTAGTAAAAATAACATCAGATTTAACTTTTGATGATTCAAAAGCTAGAAAAATATTAAATTGGAAACCAAATTCTGTTCTTGAAGAATTTAAGATAAAGTAATAAAAATGAAAATAGCATTAATCACAGGCATAACAGGTCAAGACGGCGCCTACCTCGCAGATTTATTATTAAAAAAGGGATATGAAGTTCATGGTATCAAACGCCGTAGTTCTTTATTTAATACAGACAGGATTGACCATTTATACCAAGATCCACATGAGAGCAATATCAAGTTTAAATTACACTATGGTGATTTAACAGATTCTACCAATCTAATTCGTATTGTGCAAGAAGTACAACCAGATGAAATATACAATTTGGGTGCCATGAGCCATGTAAAAGTATCTTTTGATTCGCCAGAATATGTAGCCAATGTAGATGGGATTGGAACTTTGAGGATTTTGGAAGCGGTAAGGATCTTAGGGATGGAAAAGAAAACAAGAATTTATCAGGCTTCAACTTCCGAATTGTATGGGGGAATGCCCGAAAATAAAAACGAAAGAGGTTTTTATGATGAGAATTCACCGTTTTACCCTCGTTCACCTTATGGAGTGGCAAAGATTTATGGGTTTTGGATCACAAAAAATTACCGTGAAGCGTATCACATGTTTGCATGTAATGGGATTTTGTTTAACCACGAAAGTCCGCTAAGAGGTGAAACCTTTGTGACGCGTAAAATAACCAGAGCAACAGCTAAAATTGCTTTAGGTTTACAAGATAAATTGTTTTTGGGTAACCTAAATGCCCTACGCGATTGGGGCCATGCTAAAGATTACGTAGAGGCGATGTGGTTGATTTTACAACAAGATGTACCTGAAGATTATGTGATTGCGACAGGCGTAACCACTACGGTAAGAGATTTTGTTAAATTGTCATTCAAACATGTAGGTATTGAGTTAGCATTTAAGGGAGAAGGGGTAGAAGAGAAAGCTTATGTAGTTTCTTGTGCTAATCCTGCTTATCAATTAGAAATAGGAAGAGAAGTAGTAGCTGTTGATGCAACTTATTTCAGGCCTACAGAAGTTGATTTGTTAATAGGTGATCCAACCAAATCGAAAACGCAATTGGGCTGGAAACCAAAGTATGATTTAGCAGGCCTAGTGGAAGACATGATGGCGGCTGATGTGGATCATTTTAAAAAGGAATTGATGCTAAAAGCCGCTGGTTACAGTGTTAAAAACCAATTTGAGTAATAAATAGTAGGCAAGGTTTGTTTGGTAGGGGTCTTTCGTTGCACTAGCGATGTAAATCGGCACACGTTTGGATGACAAGTTTACGTAGGTTTGTCATTCCTAGGTATTAGCCTGACAAATGCGATTAAGTTAAGTGCAAACGCTGTCAGTCTGAGCGCCTGCCTGCGGTAGGCAGGTAGTCGAAGACTTTTCAATGGTTGTAAATAAAAAATAATTTGTCCTTCGACTTCGCTCAGGATGACAATTATTTTTTATTTCTTGTTAACTTAATGACATTGCGAGCCCGCCTACCGCAGGTAGGGAGTTTCATTATTGAATTCGTTGATAGAAATCCTTCTCCGCGGCGGCGGATCTAGATGACAAAGCAAGCTAAAATTAATCCTTCCAATGATTAGAATAGAAAATGAATAAAACGGATAAAATATATATTGCAGGGCACCGAGGGATGGTAGGATCTGCAATTTTAAGAAATTTACAAGCAGCTGGTTTTAATAATATCATCACCAGAACCTCTGCCGAATTGGATTTGAGAGATACAATAGCCGTGGCTGATTTTTTTGCGAAAGAAAAACCAGCTTATGTTTTTCTGGCTGCTGCTAAAGTAGGGGGCATTGTAGCCAACAATACTTATCGTGCTGATTTTATTTACGAGAACTTGATGATTCAGAATAATGTGATCCATCAGGCCTACTTAAATCAGGTCAGTAAATTGATGTTTTTAGGTTCATCTTGTATCTATCCAAAGTTAGCACCACAACCCTTAAAAGAAGAATATTTGCTAACAGGATTGTTAGAAGAAACCAATGAGCCTTATGCCATTGCAAAAATTGCAGGCATTAAAATGTGTGATGCCTACCGTGCGCAATACGGCTGTAATTTTATTTCGGTAATGCCGACCAATTTGTATGGGCCTAATGACAATTATGATTTAAACAATTCTCATGTATTGCCAGCCATGTTGCGTAAGTTTATTGTAGCTAAGCAAAAAGGAGAACCTAGTGTAACGATTTGGGGAACGGGTACACCAAAGCGGGAGTTTTTACATGCAGATGATTTGGCGGCAGCTTGTATATTTCTAATGCAAACTTACAATGAAGCTGGCTTAGTAAATATTGGTGTAGGAGATGATATTTCTATTTTAGATTTAGCGAAATTGGTTAAAAAAATAGTTGGTTTTGAGGGTGATATTTTAACAGATATGAGCAAGCCAGATGGTACACCCAGAAAATTAATGAATGTAGACAAATTGAATGCTTTGGGTTGGAAGGCTAAAACTACTTTGGAAGAAGGAATTAGCAAAGTTTTCGATGAAGTAAAAAATAATGACTGGAACTAACAACACGCATATTCTAATTATGGCAGGGGGCGTTGGCTCTCGCTTTTGGCCAAAAAGCCGCAACCATTTCCCTAAACAATTTATTGATATTTTAGGTTTAGGTAAATCGCTTTTACAACTCACCTACGAACGGTTTCTACAAATTTGCCCTAATGAACAGATTTATATTTTAACCAATGAAAGTTATGCGGATCTGGTAAAAGAGCAGTTGCCAGACATTTTAACAAGTAATATTTTATTAGAACCTAGCAGAAATAATACTGCGCCTTGTATTGCTTATGCAAGTTATAAAATTGCGAAGATTAATCCAGCTGCAAATATTGTGGTTGCACCATCAGATCACTTGATATTAAAGGAGGAGGTGTTTTTGGCAAAGATCAATGAAGCGCTCACATTTAGTAGTCAACATGATGCTTTGTTAACGTTAGGGATTACTCCAACCAGACCAGATACAGGTTATGGGTATATTAAGTATCAAGATGGAAGTATCAAATATCTAGAAAAGAATAGCGAGGATAGTGAGGTTAAAAAAGTGACAGCTTTTATGGAGAAACCATCTCTCGAAAATGCGCAAAAATATGTAGTGAGTAGCGATTATGTATGGAATGCTGGTATTTTCATCTGGTCTGCTAATTCGATTATTAAGGCCTTTCAAAAGTATGTGCCAGAAATTTCTGATTTATTTGAAAAGGGAATTTCATACTACAATACGGAAAAGGAAACTGATTTTATCAACTCAAATTATCCTTCTTCACAAAATATCTCTATTGATTACGCTATATTAGAAAAGGCAGACAATGTTTACACCATCCCAGCTGATATTGGCTGGTCTGATTTAGGTACTTGGGCATCTTTACACCACGTGGTAGATAAAGACGAGGATGGAAATGCTAGTAGTTGCCAACACATCCATCTCCAAAATACAAATGACTGCTTGATTCAGTTACCAGCAGGTAAAGCTGCTGTGATTAAAGGTTTGTCTGATTATATTGTGGTAGATGATGGGAAAGTATTGTTGATCTATCCAAAATCTGATGAACAGGAGATTAAAGCGGTGGCGGGTAAAATGGTAGCTGATTTTGGAGTAGATTATCAGTAGAAGGATTTTGTTTGCGATTGCAAATCAACGATAGCAGGATTTATTAAAATTATGATACCACCAGCATTAGTTAATGATATAACAGATCTCTCCTCGTGAAAAACTCGTTCGAGATGACGGGTGAGGGAAAAGAACGATGCTTCCTTACACAGCGCTAATTTAATTATTTCCCTATCTTTGGATTTTTATTGATCTATGATGTCACTGCTACCTATCTCGTTTATATTAATTTCTCTTTTTGCCCTAGAGCTGCTGTATTTCAAAATAGCTGATCATTTCAATATTATTGATAAACCCAATGCCCGAAGTTCACATACTGCGATTACTTTACGTGGGGGTGGCATTATATTTATCATTGCTGGTTTAATTTTCTACTGCTATAGCGGATTTCAATACTCCTTTTTCATCTTTGGATTGGTAGCTATTGGAACCGTCAGCTTTTTGGATGATATTCTAACCTTAAACAATAAAGTTAGGCTAGCAGTACATTTATTATCGGTTTTATTGCTTTTTTATCAATGGGAATTATTTGGCTTAAACTGGTATTGGTTGATTTTTGCTGCTGTTTTTGTTATAGGAACCATCAATGCCTATAACTTTATGGATGGAATCAATGGCATAACAGGGGGATATAGTCTAATTACCATTGGTTGTTTGTTTTACATTAATAATCAAGTTATTGAATTAACTTCAAATGATTTATTGCTCATTGTAGGTTTGGCTTTATTGGTCTTCAATTTTTTTAATTTCAGGAAAAAGGCCAAGTGTTTTGCTGGGGATGTGGGAAGTGTAAGTATTGCTTTTATCCTTATATTTTTGCTAGGTCAGTTGATTTTAAAAACGGAGAATTTTGCCTATATCTTATTGCTGCTGTTTTATGGGTTGGACACGGCAACAACTGTATTTTTTAGAAAAATTAGAAAGGAAAATATTTTTGAGGCACATAGAAGTCATTTTTACCAATATTTGGCCAATCATTTGAAATGGAATCATTTGGTGGTATCTGGATTATACATGTTGGTTCAACTCTTAATTAATGCCTTGGTTGTTTTTGTGGTCAGTGATTCTATTTTTGCTGCTCTGCTATTAACTTTTGTAAGCGCTATTTTATTTTTGTGGATTAGGTTTATGGTAGAAGGTAAGGAACGATTGTTAAAAGGAGAGGGTTAATTTTCTGATTCATACCGATGAAGATTAGGTTTCTAATATGGTAGCGGGGCTGTAGAATTTCACTTTCCTACTCAAGCATTAGGATGCCCAGAAAGCTTGTCCCGAATTTACTTCGGGAAGCTGGGCATGACGACTCTCTATTCTTCCGCGTCATCCCGATACAATCGGGATCTTATTGCGGTAGCTGGGCCGAGAATTTTATCTACCCACCCATAGCATTACCATTGCCAGTCGCGTGTTCCGAATTTACTTCGGAAAGCTGGCAATGACGACTCTGATGCATACCAAATAATTGGTATAAATGTTGTGTTAACATTTACCTTATTAAAAATTTTGGTTGGATATAAATTATTATCTTAACTTTACATTTACCTAAGAAATTGTATTTTGTTTACAAAAATAAATATTGTACCTCGTTGGATTATCTTCCTTTTAGATCTGGGCGTTTGTTTGGCTTCCCTGATAATTGGTTATTTTTTAAAATTTAACTTTGATTTTTCTAACTTAGATTTTGTTGATTTTAGTCGTAATATCCTCATTCTTACGCTAATTAATATTGTGGTTTTCTTTAATGTGAAAACTTATGCAGGGATTATTCGCTATACCTCTGCGCAAGATACTTTTAGAATTTTATTTGCCGTATTAATTAGCAATGGAATCTTTTTCTTTGTGAATTTAGGCGTAATTGCCTTAGGCATTAATCCACTAATTTCGAATACCATTCTCATCATTAATGGGCTAACCAGCTTTTTGTTGCTCATTACCTATCGCGTAATGATTAAATATTTTTTCTTGTACATCAAAAACTTACATCTTGATAAAAGGAAAGTGATTATTTATGGTGCAGGAGAAGCTGGTTTAGCCACCAAAAGAACCTTTGATCATGATGCCAAGGTAAATAAAACCATTATTGCTTTTGTTGATGATGACGATAGGAAAGTGGGTAAAACGATTGATGGTATTAAAATTTTAGCAGCTAGTAAGTTAGAAAGCTTAATTACGGAGCATGAGGTAGACGAGATTATTTTTGCCTCTTATACCATTCCTTTAGAACGGAAGAATGAGATTGTAGATGTGTGTTTGGAGAATGAGGTAACCGTGCTGAATATTCCGCCTGCTGATGTTTGGGCAAAAGGGAAAATTAGTACCGCCCAAATTCAAAATATCAATATTGAAGATTTATTGAATAGAAAGCCTATACAGATTAATATTGATGGAATACAAAGTGAACTAAAAGATAAACGAATTTTAATTACTGGTGCTGCTGGCTCTATTGGTAGTGAAATTGTTAGGCAATTGATGAAATTTGAGACTGGATTGATCATTTTATGTGATCAGTCTGAAACAGCATTACATAACATCTATCTCGAATTAGAGGAAACTCATCAAACTACAAATTTTCATGCTTTCGTAGGTGATGTAAGAGACGAGGTGAGGATGGACTATCTTTTTGAAACTTACAAGCCTCACTATGTGTACCATGCTGCTGCGTATAAACATGTTCCTTTAATGGAGGATAATCCAGCAGAGGCGATTAAAACCAATGTAATGGGTACCAAAACCATTGCCGACATGGCGGTAAAACATGGTGTCCAAAAATTTGTGATGATCTCTACCGATAAAGCGGTAAACCCTACCAATGTAATGGGCGCATCAAAGCGTATTGCAGAAATTTACGTGCAGTCGTTAAATAATTCATTGAGCACCAATAATTTTATTTTTAGCAATGGATTAAGCTACATTAATGATTTAAATGTAAAGCCCATCACAAAATTCATCACTACAAGATTTGGGAATGTTTTGGGTTCTAATGGTTCTGTAATTCCTCGTTTTAAACAGCAAATAGAAAAGGGCGGCCCTGTTACGGTAACGCATCCTGAAATTACCCGCTATTTTATGACGATACCAGAAGCTTGTCGTTTGGTATTAGAAGCGGGGTGCATGGGTAATGGTGGTGAGATTTTTATCTTTGATATGGGTAAGTCAGTGAAAATTGTAGAATTAGCTAAAAAGATGATTCGTTTAGCTGGTTTAGAACCTAATCAGGATATTAAAATTTCTTACTCTGGATTAAGGCCTGGCGAAAAACTATTTGAAGAATTGTTGAACGACAATGAGAATACCATGCCAACCCATCATGAAAAAATCATGATTGGTAAAGTTAGAACTTACATCTTTGAGGAAATTGAAACTCAAATTTACACGCTGCTTAAACATGCCAAACAAAATGATGACCGCCAAGTGGTAATGGCCATGAAGGCCTTGGTAAAAGAATACAAATCTAAAAATTCCATATTTGAGGAATTAGATGAGCTCACAAAAGATTAATTCATGAAGAAATTAAGTCTACTTTTTTTGATTGCTTTGTCTGTTATTTACAGTAAAGCACAAGTAACAACGCCCAATCAAATCATTCCTCAAGATTTTCAGTTCTATCAAAAGCTTAACAAATCTGTTTATAGTCAGGATCAAAAATTTCACAGTTCAATTAGAGGTTTTTATGCTGATGATACTAGGTTACAAGTGCGGTATGATTCGCTGATGAACGTAGGAGTGGATAGCTTAAACAAGCGCTCATGGGTACATCGTAAATTGTTCAAGGAGCATTTATTAGAGTTTAGAAGCGATGATTATTTTGTATATGCTGATTTTTTGGGTGATTTTTCTATTGGAAGAGAATTTGAGGAAGGAAAAAACACTTGGCTAAATACGAGAGGCTTTCAAGTTGGGGGTAACATTGGGAAGGAATTTTCATTCTATTTAAATGGATTTGAAAATCAGGGGAAATTTGCCAAGTATTACAATGATTTTGTAGTTCAGAATCGAGTTGTTCCTGGGCAAGGTTTTGGCAAGTTGGGCACAGAAACACAAGATTGGACTTATGTTACCGCTTTGCTATCTTACACGCCCAGCAAATATTTAAATTTGGCTTTAGGTTATGATAAAAACTTTATTGGTGATGGTTATCGCTCGGTTTTACTATCAGACAATACGAGTAATTATTCTTTTTTAAGAGCAAGGGCAACGGTTGGGAGTGTTCAATATCAAACCATTTTCGCCTATATGTTAGATCCTGGCGCACCAAAATTGGCAACCGATCGTAGATTGGGTGATCGAGGTAAATGGATGGCGGCTCATTATTTAGATATCAATTTTACTAAAAAATTCTCTTTTGGTTTTTTTCAGGCAGTAACTTGGGCTGATGCTGAGATAGAAGGTAAAAGAGGTTTTGATTTTAATTATGTCCATCCTTTTGTATTTTTAAGACCGATAGAAAACAACAATACCACCTCTCCTGATAAGATGAGATTAGGTTTTAATGCTAAATATGAAATTTTAAAAAATACTGCCCTTTATGGTCAATTTATGTTTGATGAATTTACCGCCAAAGAGTTTTTTAGTAAAAATGGCTATTGGGCAAATAAGTGGGCTGTACAGCTCGGCTTTAGAGGCTCGGATCTTTTTAAAGTTAAACGTTTAAATTATTTGGCGGAGTTTAATACAGCACGGCCATATACTTATGCACATTTCAATCGCTTATCCAATTATTCAGCGTCTAACCAAGCATTGGCCCATCCTTACGGTGCAAATTTTAGAGAGTTTTTAGGTCTATTAAATTATAGCCTAGGTCGTTTTGATTTTCAAGGGCAGTTGGTATATGCTAAATATGGTTTAGATGCAACTGGGACAAATTTTGGCAAGGACATTTTTAAAGATTATGATACTAGAGAGGCTAATTATGGTAATTTTATCGGACAAGGCTTAGCCACTAATTTATATATCGCCAATGCAAAGGCAGCTTATATGCTAAATCCTAAATACAATTTGAAACTGGAGTTGGGTGTGTTGTTGAGAAGAGAAAGCAATGTGCTTTTACAAAACAATACGGGTTTAATTACTTTTGGTTTGCGCAGTAGCTTCCGCAATTTGTATCAGGATTTTTAAACCCCTAATCCCTCCGATTCAAAATCGGAGCTAACTCTAAAGGGGAATTTTTATGGTTTAGAAGATTTCGATATACGAATTCTGATATTCGATGAGTTAATTTGTTTATTTCGGCGGGTGAGACACCATAACTTTTCGGAGCAAATTTTTTAATGATTATTTATCATATAGAGAATTAGAAAAATTGATAAAAACACGGACTTCGGGTGCAATTAAGATTTATTAGAAGTTATTTTTAGACCTCAGAGAGGTCTTGTATCTATAGCTAATATGCAATTTATGGTGTGCGACCCCAGCTGGGGTCGAATGTATATCTTGCAATTGCTATACAGATGTTATCCCGCTGGGATAATTTAACCCTTCGTTTAATTTTCTAACCATAAATAGACAGTGAAGACATAGGCTAGCGCATTTTTTCCTATATTAACTATGTGCCTATTGTTTAATTTTTAATCTTCCGAACACTAATGGTGAGACACCAGCCGATAAGCGAAATTTGTATCAGGATTTTTAAAGTTTAGGGGGTAGAGTTTAGGGTTTAGAAGATTTCGATATACATCTTCGGACATTCGATTATTTAATTTTTAGTTTCGGCAGGTGAGACACCAGCCGATAGACAAATGGAGATGCTTCGCAGGCTCTGCATGACAGACTTTAATTAAAAAATACTATATGTATTTTTAACTTTCAAAATTTATTATCGGATATATGGTAGTTACTTTTTGATAGTTTCGGCAGTTGAGACACCAGCCGATAGGCGGAAGACCATTCGTCATCTCGAACGCAGGAGAGAGATCTGTCCCAGATTGGTTCTGAAGCAGATTTCTCCTCGTTCCTCGTTCGAAAGGACGGCATTATTTTGTTTTTGATAGAGTCTTATATTCATTTAAAATATCGCTCTTGCTATTTCCTTTGTTTGTGCTGGCTTACCCATGGTGTAAAAGTGCAATACTGGTGCGCCGAACTCAATTAATTCGTTGCACTGCTTGATCATAGCAGCAGTGCCAATTTCCTTTGCTTCGGCATTACTTTTTGCCTGTGATAAGTCATCAACTAAATCATCCGGTAAATCAATGTGAAAGATTTTAGGCAGCACATTTAGTTGAGTAAGTGTGCTGATAGGTTTTAAGCCTGGAATGATGGGTACATTGATGTCATTCTCTCTACATTTTTTTACAAAGTCGAAATATTTCTGGTTATCGAAAAACATTTGGGTTACGATAAATTCTGCACCCATGTCTACTTTTTTCTTTAAAAATTTAAAGTCGGCATTTAAGTTAGGGGCTTCAAAATGTTTTTCAGGGTATCCGGCAACACCGATGCAAAAATCACTTTTAAAAGTCTCCACATCTTCATGCAAAAACTTACCATCGTTATGGTTTTTGATGTGAGCTATAAGGTCGGTTGCGTAACAGTGACCGCCTTTGGTAGGGATAAACGAATTGTCTGCAGCACGAGCATCGCCCCTTAAAGCGAGCACATTATCAATACCTAAAAACTGTAAATCGATTAAGGCATTCTCCGTTTCTTCTTTGGTAAAGCCACCACAAATTAAATGCGGTACCGCATCAATTTTATATTTATGGATAATTGCTGCGCAAATTGCAATGGTGCCTGGGCGTTTGCGATAGGCCACTTTTTGCAGCAATCCATTGTCTTGTTCTTTATAAATATAATCTTCTCTCAATGAAGTTACATCAATAAACGGCGGATTGAACTCTAATAGCGGATCAATCGCATCGTAGATCCATTGAATACTTTGTCCTTTTATTGGAGGCAAAAGTTCAAATGAGAATAAGGTTTTACCGTTTGCGTTTTTAATGTGTTCTGTGATCTTCATTTTAGCGTAGTGAGTTTGCGTATTGAGATTAGCTTGCTTTGTATATCTTATCTTTATTTCGGTTGGTGGAGACACCAACCGAGGCTGTAATTTTAATGTTTATATTTCGCCCTCCCCCTTTAGGGGGTCGGGGGTTAATAAGCCAAATTCGGGCTCAGCCATTTCTCCGCCTCTTCCAAACTCATTCCTTTTCTTACTGCATAATCTTCTACTTGGTCTTTTGTAATTTTCCCTAATCCGAAATAACGAGATTGAGGGTGCGCAAAATAAAAACCACTAACTGCTGCAGTTGGGTACATGGCATAACTTTCGGTTAAGCGTAATCCAATTTTATTTTCGGCATCGAGCAAGTTAAACAAAGTTCCTTTTTCGGTATGCTCCGGACAAGCTGGATAACCTGGCGCAGGGCGAATACCTGCATATTCTTCCTTGATTAATTCTTGATTGCTCAAATTTTCATCTTTTGCATAACCCCAATATTCTTTACGAACTAACTCATGCATCCGTTCGGCAAAAGCTTCAGCTAATCGATCGGCCAATGCTTTAATCATGATGCTATTGTAATCATCGTGGTTTTTTTCGAATTCTTCCACTAAGGCATCAATACCAATTCCTGTAGTAACAGCAAATCCGCCAAAATAATCTTGGACGCCACTTTCTTTTGGAGCTACAAAATCTGACAAAGCATAGTAAGGTTCGCCAGCCATTTTTTCCGCCTGTTGGCGAAGGGTGTGGATAGCAATATTAGATTTGAGATTTGAGATTTGAGATTTGAGACCTTCTACCTTCCCACCTTCAACTTCGAGTAAAATATCATCTCCAACAGAATTTGCGGGCCAAAAACCAATTACGCCTTTTGCGGTTAATAGTTTTTCGTTAACAACTTTTTTTAATAAGGCTTGTGCTTCATCAAATAGTTTTTTGGCTTCATCGCCAACAAATTTATCATCAAATATTTTAGGGTAACTGCCTCTTAATTCCCAAGTATGGAAAAATGGAGTCCAATCGATATAAGGAACCAATTCATCCAATGGGTAATCTTCAAAAACCTTAGTTCCTGTAAATGTTGGCTCGGTTACTACTTTATCTAGGTCGATTTGGAATTTATCAGCTCTTGCTTCTTCAATAGTTTTAAACCGCTTGTCAGAACGTTTGTTTAAATGCGCTTCACGAGCTTTATCATACTCTGCCCTAATGCCTGCCACATATTCAGTCTTTGTTTCAGGATTCATCAAAGTGCTACATACCGTTACACTTCTCGATGCATCTAAAACGTGAATTGCTGGTCCAGAATAATTTGGCGCAACCTTAACCGCAGCGTGAATTCTAGAGGTAGTCGCACCACCAATAATCAATGGAATTGTAAAACCTTCACGTTCCATTTCTTTAGCAAAATGCACCATTTCATCTAATGATGGAGTAATCAGGCCACTTAAACCAATAATATCTGCATTAATTTCTTTTGCTTTTTTAATGATGTCCTGAGCTGGGACCATTACGCCCATATCAACAATCTCGAAGTTGTTACAGGCTAAAACTACGCCAACAATATTTTTTCCGATATCGTGAACATCACCTTTTACGGTGGCCATCAACACTCGACCTGCCGAGGAGTTTTGATCTTGGTCTGGATTGTCTAGTTTTTCTTGTTCGATAAAGGGTAAAAGATAAGCAACTGCTTTTTTCATTACCCTAGCAGATTTTACTACCTGAGGTAAAAACATTTTTCCGGCACCAAATAAATCCCCAACAATATTCATCCCGTCCATTAACGGGCCTTCAATTACTTGGATCGGTCTGGCATATTGCTGGCGAGCTTCTTCCACATCGTCATCTAAATATTCTACAATTCCTTTTACCAAAGAGTGAGATAATCTTGCTTCAACCGTTCCTTTTCTCCATTCTTCATCACGAACAATTTCCTTTCCTTTGCTTTTAATGGTATCGGCGTATTCTACCAATCGCTCGGTAGCATCATCTCTTCTGTTTAACAATACATCTTCTACACGTTCTAACAATTCTGGCGGAATTTCTTGATAAACTTCCAACATCCCTGCGTTAACAATTCCCATGTCTAAACCAGCCTGTATGGCATGATATAAAAATGCAGAGTGCATCGCTTCACGAACGGTATTATTTCCTCTAAAGGAGAACGAAATATTAGAAACACCACCACTTACTTTAGCATGTGGCAAGTTTTGTTTTATCCACCTTGTGGCGTTGATAAAGTCAACTGCGTAATTGTTATGCTCTTCTAAACCAGTGGCTACAGTTAATATATTTGGGTCGAAGATGATATCCTGAGCAGGGAAACCTATTTCACCTACTAGAATATCATAACTTCTTTTACAGATTTCTTTTCTACGTTCAAAGTTGTCGGCTTGTCCTTTTTCGTCAAAAGCCATCACCACAACCGCAGCGCCGTATTGCATAATTTTACGGGCACTTTCCCTAAATTTTTCTTCGCCTTCTTTTAAGGATATAGAGTTAACAATTCCTTTTCCTTGCAAACATTTTAAGCCATTTTCTATCACCGACCATTTAGATGAATCGACCATGATTGGTAATTTAGAAATATCAGGTTCTGATGCGATTAGGTTCAAGAATTTGGTCATTGCCGCTTCCGAATCTAACATTCCTTCATCCATGTTCACATCGATGATTTGTGCACCACCTTCTACTTGTTGTAAGGCAACAGCAAGGGCAGCTTCATAATCTCCACCTAATATTAATTTTGAAAATTTTGGAGAACCTGTAATGTTTGTTCTTTCGCCAATGTTTACGAAAATACTTTCTGGCGTAATGGTTACTGGCTCCAGCCCACTTAAACGCATATATGGCTCAATAGTTGGGATTTTTCTTGGTGGTGCTTTTCTTGCTTTTTCGGCAATACAACCAATATGTTCTGGCGTTGTGCCACAACAACCCCCTACAATATTTACAAAGCCAGCGGCGATAAAATCATCTACCAAATGTGCAGTTTCATGAGGCATTTCATCGTAAGCACCAAACTCATTTGGTAAACCAGCGTTTGGATAGGCAGAAACATAACATCCTGCTTTTGCGGCCAATTCTTCAATGTGAGGACGCATTTCTTTAGCGCCCAAAGCACAATTAAATCCAATACTTAATGGTTTTGCATGCATTACCGAATTTAAAAAAGCTTCGGCAGTTTGGCCAGACAATGTTCTTCCAGAAGCATCGGTAATGGTGCCAGAAATCATAATCTCTAGCTTTCTACCAATTACTTCTTCATATTTTTTAATGGCAACAATAGCCACTTTTGCATTTAAGGTATCAAAAATAGTTTCGATTAACAGTACATCAGAGCCGCCATCAACTAATCCACGTACTTGCTCATAATAAGCTTCTTCCAATTCATCAAAATAAACAGCTCTATAACCTGGGTCGTTTACATTTGGCGACATAGACAAGGTTCTGTTTGTTGGGCCAATGGCACCAGCTACAAAACATTTCCTGTCGGGATTTGCAGCCATAAATTCGTTAACAGCTTCTTTAGCCACCCTTGCCCCTTCAAAACTCAGCTCGTAAGAAATGTCTTCCATTTGGTAATCGGCCATGGAAATGCGTTGCGTACTAAAGGTATTGGTTTCGATAATATCAGCACCTGCTTTTAAATATTCCAAGTGAATAGCTTTGATAATATCTGGTCGTGTGATATTAAGCAAATCGTTATTGCCTTTTACATCACATGGGTGATCTGCAAAACGCTCTCCCCTGAAATCTTCCTCAGTTAAGGTATAGCGCTGTATCATGGTGCCCATTGCACCATCTATAATTAAAATACGTTTTTCTAGTTCTTCTCTAATATCCATACTTGTAGTAGATATGAGATGTGGGATGTGAGATGTGAGATAGGATAGACAACAATGTCCCAAATCTCAAATCTAATGTCTCAAATCTCTAAAGCCTATAAAAAAGTCTGGATTGTCTTTTCTCCTTAAACTTATCTTCTCTCGCTCCCGATAAATCGGGACTGGATTAGAAATTAGCACCTTGTTGGCACAGGTTGCTAAGACTTCGTTGGGTCTAGTCCCTCCGTCTTTCTTAATAAGCAATACAAAGGTGCAACATCCGCTTATCAATTCCAAAAATATAGCCTGTATAACCAAATAAAATTACAAAGGCTACGCAAATCTGCGTAGCCTTCGGTATAATATTCTGAAATTGATCTTTTTAGTGTTTATTTAGGTAATCCTGATAGGCTAGGTTTAACCCTTCTTCTAATTCAATTTGATGTTTCCAACCTAACGCATGTAATTTAGATACATCCATCAATTTACGAGGAGTGCCATCTGGTTTTGAGCTGTCGAATGTAATATTGCCTTTAAAGCCTACAACTTTTTGAATTAATAATGCCAAGTCTTTAATCGTTAAATCTTCACCTGTACCAATGTTAATCAAATTTGGTTCATTGTAGGTTTGCATTAAAAAATAACAGGCATCAGCTAGGTCATCGGCGAAAAGAAATTCACGCATTGGTGTGCCTGTTCCCCAAATTAACACTTCATTTGCATTTGATTTTTTAGCTTCATCAAATCTTCTGATTAAAGCAGGCAATACATGAGAGTTTTGGGGATGGTAATTATCGTTATAGCCATACAAATTAGTTGGCATCACAGAAATAAAGTTACATCCATATTGTGCTCGATAAGCATCGCACATTTTAATGCCAGCAATTTTAGCAATGGCATAAGGTTCATTGGTTTCTTCTAACAAGCCAGTTAATAAATAATCTTCTTTTAATGGCTTTGGGGCAAGTTTAGGGTAAATACAGCTCGAGCCCAAAAACATCAATTTTTTAACACCAGTTTTATAAGATTGGTGAATTACATTATTTTGAATGGCCAAATTTTCGAATAAAAAATCTGCACGATAGGTATTGTTAGCTATAATACCACCTACTTTAGCAGCGGCTAAAAAAACATAATCAGGTTTTTCTGTATCGAAAAATTCTTCTACTGCTTGTTGATTTCTCAAATCCAGCTCTGCTGAAGTACGTGTTATGATCTGTAAAAAACCTTCGTTTTGTAGTTTACGGTAAATGGCTGAGCCGACCATACCACGATGCCCAGCTACATAAATTTTCGCACTCTTTTCCATGTGTTTATTTTTTTATACCCAACGCTTTTAAAGCGTGAGCAGGCTAAGAGGCTATGGTTTTAGTAGTTCTGCTTACGGCTATTTTTTTTATTTCGGTAATGATTGCATTTTTATCATAACCACAAATAGACCAAAGTTCTGGTTGTTCGCCATGTTCAATAAATTCATCAGGGATGCCTAATCTTACTACATTAGCTTGATATTGATGATCTGCCATGAACTCTATAATTGCACTACCCATACCGCCTTGTAAACAGCCATCTTCTATTGTAATGATGTTTTTGAAACGTGTAAAAATGTCGTGGAGCATAGCAGCATCTAATGGTTTTACAAAGCGCATATCAAAATGTGCTGGAAAAATACCTTCGCTATTTAATTCTTGACAAGCTTCTACAGCAAAATTACCAACATGCCCAATTGAGAGAATTGCTACATCTTCGCCATCACATATTTTTCTGCCTTTGCCAATTTCTAAAGCTTTAAATGGTCTTTTCCAATCGGGCATAACCCCATTACCACGCGGATAACGAATGGTAAAAGGACCAATATTTTCTTGCTGAGCTGTATACATTAAGTTACGCAACTCCTCTTCATTCATTGGTGATGCTACTACCATATTTGGGATACAACGCATGTAAGCCAAATCATAAGCGCCATGGTGAGTTGCGCCATCGGCACCTGCTAAACCAGCCCTATCTAAACAAAAAACAACATTCAGGTTTTGTATGGCCACATCGTGGATGACTTGATCGTATGCTCGTTGCATAAAACTCGAATAGATATTGCAAAATGGAACCAAACCCTGCGTGGCTAAACCAGCTGAAAAAGTTACCGCATGTTGCTCTGCAATACCTACATCAAATGCTCTTTCGGGCATGGCTTTCATCATGATATTTAATGAGCAGCCAGAAGGCATAGCAGGCGTAATACCCACTATTTTAGCATTTGCTTCTGCTAATTCTACCATGGTATGTCCGAAAACATCTTGGTATTTTGGTGGCTGAGGTTTATCTTGGATAGATTTTTTAATTTCCCCTGTAATTTTATCGAACAAGCCTGGCGCATGCCATTTGGTTTGATCTTTCTCTGCCAAGGCAAAACCTTTACCTTTAACCGTTACACAATGCAACAATTTAGGGCCAGGTATATCTTTTAAGTCTTTAATGATAGCTGCCAAACGTTTCACGTCATGGCCATCAACTGGGCCAAAATATCTAAAGTTTAAAGCTTCGAACAGATTGCTTTGTTTGAGTAAGGTGCCTTTGATACTTTTTTCTATCTTTTTAACATATTTATGTGCATTTGGGCCCAATTCTGATAGTTTACTGAGCACATGCGAAACATCATCGCGAAAGCGATTATAAGATTTTGATGTAGTAATACTGGTTAAATATTCTTTTAGTGCACCTACGTTCGGATCGATAGACATACAATTGTCGTTCAAAATCACTAAAACGTTCGAGTTTTCTATTCCTGCATGGTTTAATCCTTCGAAAGCCAAACCTGCTGTCATGGCGCCATCGCCAATAACTGCCACATGCTGACGGTCATTTTCGCCTTTATAGTGAGAGGCAACTGCCATACCCAATGCAGCAGAGATAGAGGTAGAAGAGTGACCTACGCCGAAAGTATCATATTCACTTTCGCTAATTTTTGGGAAGCCACTAATGCCATTAATAATTCTATTGGTATGGAATTGAGCTCTTCTTCCTGTTAAGATTTTATGCCCGTAGGCTTGATGACCAACATCCCAAACCAACTTATCATAAGGTGTATTAAGTGCGTAATGAAGCGCAACGGTAAGTTCTACCACGCCTAAACTGGCGCCAAAGTGGCCACCATTTACACTCACAACGTCAATAATATATTGACGTAATTCTTGACAAATTTGTTCAAGATCTTGTTCGCTATACTGCTTTAAATCAGCAGGATAATTGATTGTAGCTAATAAGGGACCAGTCTTAACTTCCATGCATTATATTAAATTACAAATTACGGTATTTTGTTTAATACTTTTATCATTATTTAATGTCAAAATTTGTAAGATTTTTTCTGTACAAATTGTCTTATTCTATCGCATTTGCTTATTGGTTTAGGCAATTGTTTGGTTGCCTAAACAATTAAAGCGGCATTCTTGTGTCATTTTTTACCCATACATAAAAAGCTAAGTGCACCAAACAGCAGTTTTGCTGAGCTTATGGATGCCAAATTAAAAATTAATGACCTATCAATAAACGCCCAAATATGTTACAACAATAATATTTAAAGCTATTGCACTCAAGGTGTTGAATTAAGGGATAAATTCATTATTTTTACCAAAAATACTTTTCCATAATGAACAGAGACACTATAATTTTTGACTTAATTAACAACGAATTAGATAGACAGGAACATGGACTTGAACTGATTGCTTCAGAAAATTTTGTAAGCAAACAGGTAATGGAGGCTGCGGGTTCTGTATTAACCAATAAATATGCAGAGGGTTTGCCCGGTAAGCGTTATTATGGCGGTTGCCAAGTGGTTGATAAAATTGAAAATCTAGCGATTGAAAGAGCCAAAAAATTATTTGGTGCTGCTTGGGTAAATGTACAGCCACATTCTGGCGCACAAGCAAATGCTGCGGTTATGCTTGCCGTAATACAGCCTGGTGATAAAATTTTAGGTTTCGATTTATCTCATGGTGGTCACTTAACACACGGTTCGCCAGTTAATTTTTCTGGCAAATTATATCAGCCACATTTTTATGGAGTTAAAAAAGAAGATGGTTTAATCGATTATGCGAAATTAGAAGAAGTTGCCTTGGCAGAAAAGCCAAAATTGATTATTTGTGGTGCATCGGCTTATTCGAGAGAATGGGATTATGCATTTATTCGTAAAGTTGCAGACAAAATAGGAGCACTAGTGTTAGCTGATATTTCTCATCCGGCTGGATTTATTGCAAAAGGTTTATTGGCTAATCCGTTGCCACATTGCCATATTGTAACTACTACAACACATAAAACATTACGTGGTCCACGTGGTGGGATGATTATGATGGGACAAGATTTTGAAAACCCTTGGGGATTAAAAACGCCAAAAGGAGAAGTGAAAATGATGTCGGCATTGTTAGATATGGCAGTTTTTCCGGGTACTCAAGGTGGCCCATTAGAACATATTATTGCGGCTAAAGCAATTGCTTTTGGAGAAGCTTTAACCGATGAATATGGTGATTACATTAAACAAGTGGGGGCTAATGCACAAGCAATGGCTAAGGCATTTGTTGCTAAAGGTTACGGTATTATTTCTGGTGGTACAGATAACCACTTGATGTTAATTGATTTACGCAATAAAAACATTACCGGAAAATTAGCTGAAGCAGCTTTAGAAAAGGCAGACATAACAGTGAACAAAAATATGGTTCCGTTTGATGATAAGTCTCCATTTGTTACTTCAGGCATGAGAGTTGGAACGGCTGCAATAACTTCGAGAGGGTTTAAAGAGACTGAAATGCAAGCAATTGTAGATTTAATTGATGAGGTTTTAACAAATCCGGAAGATACTTCAAATTTAGAAAGTGTAAAATTAAAAGTGCAAAAAATGGTAAGTCGGTTTCCTCTTTATAAATAAGTGATCGTACGCCATATGAACCATGTTTAAAAACCATCAGGTTACCCCAGAACAAGAAGAATTACGTTTAAAAGCACTATACTCCTATGATATTTTAGGGGAGGGGTTAGAGCATGAATTGGATAATTTGGTAAAGTTGGCAGCTCAAATTGCCAACGTACCAATGGCCTATATCTCATTTGTAGATAAAGAGCATGTTTTTTTAAAATCGGCTTTTGGTTTAAATACCGAAAAAAGAGAATTGCCTCGCAACATCACAGTTTGTGAACAGGCTATGTATTTCGATGAGCTTTTTGTAGTTCCTGATGTTGAGAAAGACCCCTATTTATCGAACAACAAAATCTTTTCTTTAGGATTGGGTATACGTTTTTATGCTAGTGCACCATTAAAAGATGCTGATGGATTTGCTTTAGGTTGTTTGAGTTTATTAGCAAAAGAACCTAAACAATTAAATGAAAATCAGTTAGAAGCACTAGCTACCTTAGCTGTTCAGGTTGTTGCGCAGTTGGCCTTAAGACGAAAAAATAGTCAGCTCGTTTCTCAAACTAAAAAATTCGAAGAATTTATTGATATTTTTAAGGTATCGCCTGAGATCCATGGTATTTTAGATAGAAGTGGAGCAATACTATTTATCAATGAAGCGGTAACTCCGATGCTAGGCTATAGTGTTGATGAGCTGATTGGCGAAAGTATCTGGAATTATTGCTATCGCGATGATATTAATAGGATTGTGAATGGTATTGAGCAGGGGCTTAAGAGTAAAAATAAACACTTTAACGTAGATTTTAGATTAGTAAGTAAAGAAGGGCAGGTTAAGTGGGTGAGCTGGGGAATGGTTGCTAAAGAAGGTAAATGGTACTGCTATGGTAGAGACATTACTGAAAAAAAATTAGTTGAAAATGAGCTCACTAAACTCTCTTTTGTAGCGAGTAAAGTAAACAATGGCGTGGTTATAAACGACGCTAACAATAATGTAACATGGGTTAATGATGCCTTTGAAAAAATAACTGGTTTTAATTTAGCAGATGTTAAAGGTAAACCATTAGGCGATTTAATTAGTGGCCCCAAAACAGATTGGGCTAAAATAGAAAATGCTAGAAAACTTACACAACAAAAGCAATCTTTTACGGTAGACATATTAGCCTACAGAAAAGACAAACAACCAATTTGGCTTTCTATTTACAATACAGTTGTTTTAGATAAGGATGGTAAAGTAGAAACTGAGGTTGAAATTATCATCGATATTACAGAAAAGAAAAACGCCGAAGAAGAATTAAATGTTTTATCGTTAGTTGCGAGCAAAACAAATACAGGCGTGGCTATTACCAATAAAAATGGCGAAATCACTTGGGTAAATGCCGCATTGGAAGAATTAGTTGGTTATTCTTTGGCAGAATTGCAGGGTAATATGCTGGGTAACGTTTTATCGAACATAGAAACAGATAAAGAATTAATTGCAAAAGCTAGAGAAAGTGCCAAAAACAAGCAAGCTTACCAAATTGAAGTATTGGCATTTAAAAAAGATAAAACTAGAGTATGGTTGTCTGTAGCTAATACTCCAATTATTGATAAAGATGGAAATTTAGAGCGCCAAGTTGAATTAATTTATGATATCACTCAGCGTAAACAGGTTGAGAGAGAAATGATAGAGGCACGAGAACAAGCTTTGCAGTTAAGCGAGGCTAAAGAAATGTTTCTATCGGTAATGAGCCATGAAATAAGAACACCCTTAAATGCGGTTATAGGGATGACGCATTTGCTATTAGAAAATGACCCTAAAGATTCTCAAATTGATGATTTAAACATTCTCAAGTTTTCTGGGGAGAATTTATTAAACATTATTAACGATATTTTAGATTTTACTAAAATTGAGACTGGAAATTTACAATTGGAGGCGGTTCCTTTTGACCTTCATTCTTTATGTATAGACATTATCAATTCACTTCAAGTAAATGCTAATAAGCGAGGCAATCAGCTTGTATTAGCCTATGATAGCGAAATTCCATCCAAACTAATAGGGGATAAAACTAGGTTGTATCAAATTATTGTTAATTTGTTAGGCAACGCGATTAAATTTACCAATGATGGCTTAATTAATTTAATTGTAAAGCTTGATAAAAGTAACAATGATGGCTCTGTAGTGTTTTTTGAAATTCGGGATAATGGCATAGGCATTCCAAAAGATAAATTATCTTATATTTTTGAAACATTTACACAGGCCCGATCAGACATTTCTCGTAAATATGGTGGCACAGGTTTAGGCTTAGCCATTACAAAAAAACTATTGAAACTTTACCAATCTGAAATTTTGGTTGATAGTATTGAAGGCGAAGGAACATCCTTTTCATTCGCAATTCATTTCAACAAGCTTCAGAGTTCTTACATCGCCTCTGAAAAAATGCCACTACCAGAATTTTTTACAGGGAAAAGAATTTTGGTTGTTGATGATAATGAAGTTAATATTTTAATTGCGAGAAGGTTTTTAAGTAAATGGGGTCTTGAATTAGACTTTGCCTATAATGGTGAAGAAGCAATCAATAAAATTGTTAATCATACTTACGATTTGGTGTTTATGGACATTAGAATGCCTGGTATAGATGGTTTTGATGCCACAAAAATAATTCGTGAAATACCTGGAGATTATTATCAGCAAATACCTATTATTGCTTTAACAGCATCTACATTAAATGACGAAACTACCAAGTTTAAAGAGTCGGGGATGAATGGGCATATTTTAAAGCCATTTAATCCAGAGGAAATAAAAAAGGTGCTTGCAGATTTTCTTAGTAAAAAAGACTAGATATTAGTTGCTGCTCCATTGCTAACTCATCATTATAAATAGCCTTAAAAGTAAAGGGCCGATATTTCAGAAGAAATACCGACCCTTACCATCTAAATTAACGCTCTCGATTATATAAACGATATGCAGTATGATTTGTTTTAAAAAAAGTTTAATTTTTTAATTCGCTTCGTAACAACCTGGTGTTGAAGGAAATATTCTAGATTTATTTTTTAAATCTTTTTTCAGAAAAGTAGAAAAGTAATTATCTGAACTAAGATTAAAACCTTTTTTTACAATTGCACTATTTGTAGCAATCTCAAAATTGTAGTTTTCGCTACTTAAAAAGGATGGATCAACATTCATTAAATTATCAGCATAAATAACTTTGCTTGTTTTAATTAAGTTGTTTCTTAGCACAGTGGTTAAAACTGTTGTAGGTGATTTTTTGTCGATTGAAAATTCATCGGCCAATGCCCCATAAATAATATTATTCGATAATTGTAAGGATAAATTACTAGCCTGTGTAGTGCTTATAAAATCTGATAGGTAAACCGCAGCAGTTTTTCGAGCAAATTTATTGTCTTGGTAGCCAGCAAAAGTGTTTTGTTTTAAGTTATAACTGCCGCCGCCAGCACCATACAACAGATACTGACCGCAATTAAAAAAAAGGTTGTTAAAAGCAGTAATATCGGTTTCATATCCTAATAGTCCAACAACCTCCATATTTTTAATAACGGTATTTGTTAATAATAATTTGGGTTCAGAGCCTGTAGATCTTCCATCAATGGTAAGTCCGGCGGTTGCATTTTTAATTACCGCATAATTGATGGTAGAATTTTTGCTTTCTGGATAGAGATGAATACCATTCCATTGTCCAGTTTCATTTGCATAAACTCTTTCTAAACGATCACTGGTAAACAAAACCGTATCTGCTTTTGTGCCGTTTACATTTAATGTACCTCTTACACTCATGGTGCTATTGCCATGAAACAATATTTTAGTGCCCGGATTTACGGTTAATGTTGTGTTTTCTGCAACGGTTAAAGAGTTGTAAATAATATAAGGAAGTTTACTATCCCAAACCATATCGCTAACTATTGTACTGTTTTTGATGAAGTTTGCATTTTGACCATAAGCAACTAAAGGGATACTTCTTTTTTGCCCATTAAAATAAAAAAGAATAGAGTCTTGAACCACAAAAGGTAAGCTTTCTGTAGTTGGGTTGATGTTAACTTTTACAAAAACATTGATAGAATCGGTTCCGTTTAATTTAAGATTATTGATTTCTGCAAGGGGTTGCCCGTTAATATTTAAGCTGAATGCAGATGTATTGCCCCCGCTTAGTTTGATGTTGCTTAATATAATTGCAGCTTCATTAGGGTTTGATATTTTTAACCTTCTACTGCTTGAGCCAATTGAAGTGAAAACAGTATCAAATAAAACGCTATCTGTTGAAAATGCAAGTTTGGCATTTGCATCAAAAGTAATCTCCTCATCCTTATTGCAAGCTGCAAAAAGAAAGCTAGTAAATAAGCTTAAGATGAGTAGTTTTAAACGCATAATTATTCTGCAAAAGCCACTGCGGCAATACTTAATTTTTTAATACCACTATTTAATAACGCGTTTCCACATGCCTCTAGTGTAGCGCCAGTTGTAATCACATCATCAACCAATAAAACATGAAGGTTTTGTAAATCTTCTGTATGTTTAACATCAAAAACCGACTGCATGTTTTCGTAACGCGTATACCTGGTTTTTTTTGTTTGTGTTTCTGTAGATTTCGATCTGATTAAATGTTTAATACTTACAGTTTTACTTAAGGTTTCAGCAATTCCATCGGCAATGGTTTTACTTTGGTTGTAACCACGTAATCGCTCTTTACTGTAGTGTAAAGGTACTGGGATAATTAAATCAATATCCTTATAATCATTACTAAGCTGCAATTTGTCGCCTAATAAGTTACCAAGTTTAACACCAACAGCTGTTTTTCCTTTATATTTTAAACTATGCATCAAATTTTGCACTTTAGTTCCCTTTCTAAAATACAACATTGCCATTGCATTGGTGTTTGGCAATCTGCCCCAAAGTTGTTTCGCAACCCTGTTTTCCTCGTGCAAATGGAAATCTGTAAAAGGCAAATCTCTCAGGCATTTGATACAGATTTCTTTTTCGCCATAATATAAATGTGTACCACAAGCATTGCAAAGCTCTGGAAAAAGCAGCGCAACTACATCTAAAGCTAATCGATTGATGGTAAACATGTTCCAATTTAACAAAATTCTTAAGAAAAGAGAAGATTATGTTTAACTATACAATTTTATGATTGTTTTAGACGCTTGGTGTATTGGTTTTTAGAAAAACAATGTAAATGGTTTTTGGCGAATGTAGCCCCGCCATACGCTACAAATTTTGTTTACTGGTCTTCGACTACCTGCCTACCGCAGGCACAATCATTAAGTTAAGCGTTGGCGGGGACGCCAACGCTGGAAGTTTCTTATGTTGGCGTCCCCGCCAACGTGTTAATTTTTCTTAACTTAAGGACATTATCCGCAGGCAGGCGCTCAGACTGACACGTCACAAAATTTTCCGCTGCTGTCGGGTTTATATTACAAAGTGTGTGGTTCTTGGCGGTTTGCAGCACTAAATAGTAGCAAACAACTGCGTTGCTAAACCTGCCTGCCCAGCAAGCAGGCGGGATGGGAATGAAAATTCTTTTTGTTTTTTCTTTAGCTTTTACCACTTTAGTAGCGTATTAGAAAGAAAGTTGTAACGCTTAAAAACAAAAAGCTTCCTTTCTACGGTCAATGGTTAAACTTAGCGTTGGCGGGGACGCCAACTCAGGAGTTTTTCTCATTTTGGCGTCCTCGCCAACATTTTAATCATTCTTAGCTTAATAATTGCCCTGCGGTGTGCTGGAAGATTACGCTGGCAAATTAGTTATCAGCAGATTCTTTAACCGCTAACTGACCACAAGCTGCATCAATATCTTTTCCTCGGCTTCGCCTGATGTTGGTATTTACACCATGGTTACGTAAGTATGTTGCAAAAGCATCAATTTTATCTCCTTCGGCATTAATAAAATCAGCAAATTGTATGGGGTTGTATTCGATTAGGTTTACTTTGCAAGGTACGTGTTTGCTAAATTTAACCAAATCCATGGCGTCTTCAATTTCATCATTAAAGCCATTAAATACAATGTATTCGTAGGTTACTGGGTTTTTGGTTTTTTGGAAATAGTATTTTAAAGCTTCGGCCAATGCCTTTAAAGAGTTGTGCTCGGTTATTGGCATAATTTCGTGGCGTTTGGTGTCATTAGCAGCATGTAACGACAGTGCTAAATTAAACTTTGCGCCATCATCGCCTAGCTTTTTGATCATTTTAGCAATACCGGCTGTAGAAACGGTAATGCGTTTGTACGACATGTTTAACCCATCTGGAGCTGTAATTCTTTCGATAGACTTCATCATGTTTGCATAGTTAAGCAAAGGTTCGCCCATGCCCATGTAAACTATATTTGTAAGCGGAATATTGTAATTTTTTTTGGCTTGCTGATCAATTAAAACAACTTGATCGTAAATTTCATCGGCATTTAAGTTACGTTTACGATCCATGTAGCCCGTAGCACAAAATTTGCAGGTTAAGCTGCAACCCACTTGCGAACTTACACAAGCTGTCATGCGTTCTTCAGTAGGTATTAAAACACCTTCTACAATATTGCCATCATGTAAGCGGAAAGCATTTTTGATGGTATGATCGTTACTAAATTGAGCACTATTAATTTCAACAACGTTGATGGTATAGTTTTCATCTAATTTTTTACGCAAATCTTTAGATAGATTACTCATCTCCTCAAAACTGCGGGCAGATTTTTCCCAAAGCCATTGATAAACTTGTTTTGCTCTATATGCAGGTTCCTTCATTTCGCTAAAATGTTGCTGCAATTGAGACAAATCTAATGAACGGATATCTATTTTTTTGGTGTTGATCATATTATTTGTCGCTGTAATGCCCTAAAGCTGAAATGATGAAAACGGTTACAATATTTTCATCAATTTTATAAATTATCTATCTTTTTGATTTATTCTTCTTGACCAATATCCAGTAAATTCGTGTTTTAATGCTTCTGGATTTCCTATGCCTGTTTTTGGATGGACTTTTAGCTCTTCATAAATCTGGCCTATCCTATTAATGGTCGTTTTGTTGCCAGCTTTATGATGACGTTTAAGATCTTTTTCAGCCCTAGCTTCTAAAACTATAATATATTCTCCCATAAAGATTTCGACGGGTCTAATATTTTAACATTTCCAGCTTTGATAGATTTCTCCGCACGCTCTACAGTTTCTACCAAATCTTTACCGTATAAAGCGATTGTTTTTTCTCTTTCAGATAAATCTTTTGTTGATTTTTTCTCAAAGGGAACTTTCAAAGCTTTAGCAAATGCTTTTAAAGCGGCTAATTGCTCTTTGCTTTCAGGATGCATGATTAAAGTTTCCATAGGTATAAGGTTTAATAAACTATTCATGCAAAGGTAATTAAAAAGCTTGAGGCATAAAAGCTACAAGTAATAAGATGAATTTATCTTGATACTCGATACACATTACTTTATGACTATTCGAAGTTGGCAGCTTGAAACAACAAAATATCTGTATACACTATTTGTGCATTCCAGCTACTATTTGTTGGGGATAAATCAGTTTCCATCCGAACACAATTACCGGCCAACAACTTTCTTAATTGTTTCCTTTTCGAGGAATTTTATCTCATTTAGCAAGCAAGCACCATTTCCCCCTTCGATATTTCTGTAACCAACAACTATATCACTGGCTGTTTCTTCGATTTGGATAACAACAATTAATTCTTCTTTTTTTGTGTCGAAATCTGTCAGGTAAGCCAATTTAGGCAATTGTATTTCGTATGGTTTATGTGCAACACCATTGTTATTGATGTAATAAACTGCTAAACCATTTTTTACATCAGTTTCGGTTGCAAGTCTGCCGTTTATTGCTGGTGTTTCGGCCCAAGCTTTTAAGTTTATTGACGGCCATAAGTCACTGCTGATTGTGTCTTTTGGGTTTTCATTTGTCATTTTATCTGTTGTTTTGCTGTTGTCTGAGCAACTTATCAAAAGGAATAATGAAATTATTATCGTGAATACTTTTTTCATTTAGCCTGTATAACTAATTGATTAACTGTGCTAGCTTCTACTTCCTCTTCGGGCTTTTTATTTTTGCACCAGGAGCACCTTGTTTGCCATTAGATGGGCGTGTTGGCCTTTTGCTCGGGCCGTTACTTTTAAACCAATCGTTTGAAGCAGCATTGCTATTTCCTCTTGGTGCACCGCCACTTGATCTGTTATCTGGATTTGATTTAGCAGCAGCAGCTCTTCCTTTAGATTTGGCGAAACGTTGTGCAGGTTTCTCTAATTTTTCTTCAGCAGATTTTTTATTTACTCTTTTTGGGGCGGCGGGTTTCTCTGAACTAGATTTAGCCACCATTTTAAAAATTTCTGCCTGTTCTTCTTCTGTTAATTCCCTCCAATCGCCAACAGGCAAACCTTTTAAAGTAATGTTCATGATGCGGGTACGTTCTAGCTTGGTTACCTCAAAGCCAAAATGCTCGCACATTCGTCGTATTTGTCTGTTTAAACCTTGTATTAAAGTAATTTTAAAAACGAAAGGACTTTCTTTAGTTACTTTACATTTTTTTGTCATTACACCTAAAACAGGTACGCCCTTACTCATTCCTTCAATAAACTGATCGGTTAGCGGTTTGTTTACTGTTACGATATATTCTTTTTCGTGGTTATTACCCGCACGAAGAATTTTATTAACTAAATCGCCATTATTAGTTAAGAAAATTAAACCTGATGAATCTTTATCTAATCTCCCGATAGGAAAAACACGCTCGCTGTGGTTTACGTGATCTACAATATTGCCTTTTACGTTTGCTTCTGTAGTACTGGTAATGCCTACAGGTTTGTTATACGCTAAAAGGATAGAGTTTTCTGCTTGTTTAGGTTCAATTGTATTTCCATTTACGTTTACAATGTCTCCAAAAAACACTTTATCGCCAACTTTAGCTTTACGGCCATTAATAAAAACCTGACCAAGTTCTATAAATCTATCTGCCGCTCTTCTCGAGCATAAACCGCTTTCGCTTATGTATTTGTTTAACCTTGTAGTTGGATCAGTCATTGGGTACAATTAGTATGGAATGTTACAAAGTTAACATTTTAACACATCTATACATTATAACTAAGTAGAAACATAGCCCCATGGTAATAAACTTGAGGTGTTGATAAGATAATGGCCTAATCATTTGGATGATTTGTTGTTGCTGCATGAAATTTAGAGCGTAAATAAATTATCAATCCTTTTTAGGTTGATAAAGCTTGGAGAGCTTTTTTAGATAAAAACTTTGTCAATCTTTTAAAGATTGACAAAGTAGCTTACTGCTAAAAAGTATGATCATCGGCAGTAGGGCCGTAACTAGCTGGAACAGCAATGTTGAGTAAGCGAAAATAAACACCTAATTGAGCTCTATGGTGCGTAGTTTGACTAAAGGCAATCCTAATCATTTCATATACTGTAACATCTACATGTATAGTTTCTCCAGTTCTTAAAAGCCATCTTTCATTTAAATCTTCTTCTTTTGCATTTACTAAACTTTCATTTGCTTCAGTTAAACTTTTTTCTAATAAGGCTAAAAGATCATCGTTGCTTTTAACCGTTACAGGTTCATAAGGAGCAATGGCAAAATCAAGTTCTTTGGTTGTTAAAGCTAATTTTATCCAACCTGGTAATTCGGCAATATGAGTAGCTAAAGCTTGTATTTTCATGCTTTTTTCGTGGGGAGCCCAATCTGCTTTTTCCATTGGTACACTAGCGAAAAATTTACGTGTAGTTTGTGCTTCGCTTGCTAATTCTGTTGATAATAATTTTAAAATATCCATAATTTTCTGAGTTTGTACTACAAAGAAAACAGGCGGAACTGACAACCCTATGTCAGTGTAAAAAAAGATAAATAAAATAATTAATAGTTAACAGGCAAAAGTTTCATGTAATCATTTAAGGCCATGTGTGCTGCTTTTCTAAAAGGAATTTCTGTACATTTAACTAGAATGATGCTGCTTACTTTAAAGTCGCGGTATTCATTTCGTAAATGGCACCAGGCAATTAAATGCCAGCTAAATGCATAAAAAATTAATCCGATAGGTTCAATTTCTCTTTTGCTAATTTCTTCTTTATTGTTTTTGTAATCTATTTCAATTACGCATCTGGCGGATATCGCATTTTGCAAAACAGAAAGATGCCCGAAATCATTTGTTAAACGATTTGGTAATTGCAGTTTAATGTTTTCATTTAAACTTTCTAACTTTTCTTTTTGAGCAGTTTTGAGTACCGCTTTAACTTTATTTAGCGCAGTAGTGTAATTATTGGTAATAGATTTGTCTGCAAAACCTGCTATAAAGCGTTCCATCAATATCAATGCATTGGCTTCGTCAGAATTAAAAGATATTGGCGGTAAAAAATAACCCTGTACAATAAAATACCCTTTATTTTGCTCAAAACTTAAGGGAATGCCTTGCTCGCCAAGCGCTTTCATATCTCTATATACCGTACGTAAACTGATGTGATATTGGTTGGCAATTTTTTCTGCAGTTACATATTTTTTAGATTGAAGTAGGATTAAAATTCCAAAAAGTCGGTCAATTCTATTCATGATATTTTAAAGATATGGCATTTTTAAAAACTAATTAGTAATAAAAAATATTATATATAGTTATAAAAACAGATGGTTAATCAGAAAAGGTTTATTGAAGCTACCAAAGGGAAAATCATCATTGGATTTTTGTTGGCTTGTTTTGCGCTGTTATTGGCTTGGGGTATCAGTAAATTTGTGTTTGGCGAAATGTTAAACACGGTTGAACAACTTTCGGCGCCAAACAATAGATTGCGCATTGTTAATGAACTTTCTCATCAAACCGCTAGATTAGATCAACTTCAAAAAGATCAGGCATTTAATAACGATGCCAATAAAAATAATTTTATTTTAAAAACTAGGCGTTTAAGAAAAAGCTTAGATACACTTTCTCAATTATACGAAAGAGATACTGCACAATTATTAAGAATAAAATCAATCAAAAAATTATTGGCAGATAGAGATAAGCAATTTTTAGCTTACCTAAAAGTGAGGGAAACGTTGGTGAATACCAAATCCTTTTCAAACGAAGTAAAAAAACTTAACGAACTGGTTTCGCAAAGATCAAGAGAGGCAGATAGTGCTGTTTTAACTACCAGAACGTCAACATCAACTACCACCATTGCTCCAGAAGATGATGGTAGATCTAAAGGATTTTTAAATAGATTATTTGGTAAAAAGAAAGCTGAAGTTTATAAAATTATTGACGAAGAATTTCAGGTAAAAAGAGATACCCTAAATGCTGCGGTTGAAGATAGTGTTATGATGGGCATCGAATCGTCTTTACTAACTATAGAAAAGGAACAGCAATATAAAAGTAACCGATTTTTAAAAAAAGAAGCTGAGTTAGCGAATGCCAGTAACCTCATTACACAGCAAATGTTAACTTTATTAAGAGAGGTTGAGGCAGAAACGGTAGCTCAGATAGATGAAAGAAATACCGAAGCAAAAGATGTGGTTGGTGAAGGAATTATTCAAATTACCATCATTATTGTGGTGTTTTTTTTAATGACCTTAATTTTGGGTTATTGGATATTGAAAGATATCGGTAAAAGTAACCGTTATCGAATTGCTTTAGAGGAAGCTAAAGAGGAAGCAGAATATCATGGTTCGGCAAAACAACGCTTTTTATCGAACATGAGTCATGAAATTAGAACGCCCTTGCAATCAATTTTAGGTTATTCGGAATTGATCATGCGAGAGGAAAATCCTAATCCTAAACATATCAAAGCTATCCACAGCTCATCCACACATTTGCTGCAAATTGTAAATGAAGTGTTAGATTATAACCGAATTATCTCTGGAAAATTTAGTTTTAATCCGCAAGATTTTAATATGGCTAAGTTATTGGATGAAGTAACTGCTGGAATTATTCCATTAGCCGACAAAAAGCAGATTAAATTTATTAGAAACATCAGTATTGATGAACATCATTTTGTAAATGGAGATCCTTTTAGGCTGAAGCAGATTTTATTTAATGTTTTAGGTAATGCCGTTAAGTTTACGGTAAATGGTAGTGTGATATTTAAAGTAACTGCTAAGCAAACAGCTAAAGAAATTTACTTCAATTTTATTGTAGAAGATACAGGAATTGGATTTGATGATGCCAACGTAAATGTGATTTTTAAAGAGTTTGAGCAAATAGAAAAACCAGCTCATCACATCGTAAATAAAGAGGGTACTGGTTTAGGCTTAGCGATTGTAAAAGAATTGGTAGATAACCAGGGCGGCAGAATTGAAGTGAAAAGCACGATTAATGTCGGCACTACTTTTAGTATCTCCTTGAAATATAATTTAGCAGAAGAAAATTTATCAGAAGCACAACTTGATGAGCCAAAAAATCATCTGTTTAAACCTAAAGTTTGGGTTATTGATGATGATTTATTGATTTTAGAATTATGCGCCTTAATATTTACACAACACCAGGTTCCGTTTGCTAAATTTAGTACAGCAGCTCAATGTTTAAACGCATCAGTTGACGATGACATTAAATATGTATTGCTTGATATGCGTTTGCCAGATATGTATGGGTTAGATTTATTCGCTTTGCTTAAAGAAAAAATGCCCAATGATGTTAAATTTTATGCGATAACAGCCCAAGTTTTACCGAATGAAAAAGACCATGTTATTGCTGCAGGATTAGATGGATTGATTACAAAACCTTTTAAAGCAAGTGATCTACTTTCCATTTTTGATGAAACTTTAGTAGCCGATCAAGTAGCTTACGATTTAAATTCGTTGGAGCGAATGACGATGGGCGATAAAGATATGCTCGCAAAAATATTAATACAATTTAAAAAGGATTGCTTAAACGACATAGATGAATTGCGTTTTAATGTTGATGGGCAGGATGTAGAAAAGGCAAGGTTAATTATCCATCGCCTTGCGGGCAGAATTGCACAAATTGGCGCAAATGAGCTAGGGACAGCATTTAGAATTTTAGAGCAGGAGGTAGCCGATAAGCAAAAAATTGAAGCGCAAGAGCAAAAACGAATGGAGATTTTGATTGCGAAACTAAATCAGTTAATAGATCAATTGCTTACAGCTAACTAATCAATACTGTATTTTTCCATTTTGCTATATAATGTTTTGCGATCTATATTGAGTATTTTGGCTGCTTTAGATTTATTGTGTTTAACTTTATTCAGCGTTTCAATAATTAGGTTTTTCTCGTTTACTTCGTTAATCGCTTTTAAATCTGATGAATTTGGCAACTGCACTTGCTCAACTGCTATCGTCATTTCTTCTGGTAAACTTTGTATGGTAGCAACACCATCCGGACTTAGCAAAACCATTCTTTTAATTACATTTCGCAGCTCTCGTAAATTTCCTGGCCAGTCATATTTTAATAGTAAGGCTTTGGCATCTGCCGCAATTTCGCTTACATTTCTATTGAGCTCCTTGTTAGCTATATTTATAAAGTGTTGTATAAAAAGTTCTAAATCTTTTCCTCTTTCTCGCAGCGGCGGGATAATAATTTTAAATTCGTTTAAGCGATGATATAAATCTTCTCTAAACTCGCCAGTTTTCATGGTGTTGTTTAGTTCATCGTTTGTAGCTACAATTATCCTAACATCAACATTTATCAATTTATTGCTGCCTAAAGGTTGTATCACTCTTTCTTGCAAAGCTCTTAAAAGTTTAATCTGTACTTCGTAGCTTAGGTTTCCAATTTCATCTAAAAAAAGAGTACCCCCATTAGCCATTTCAAACTGACCTTTTTTATCATTTACTGCACCAGTAAATGCGCCTTTTACATGGCCGAAAAGTTCACTAGCTGCTAAATCTTTAGATAAAGCGCCACAGTCTATTGCCACAAATGGTTTGTTCTTTCTTTTGCTCTCATTGTGTAAAGTTCTGGCTGCAAATTCTTTTCCAGTTCCGCTTTCGCCTTGTATAATTACAGACATGTCTGTTTGGGCAACTAAATCAATATGCGCATATAAGCGATCAGAGACATCGCTTTTACCTTTAATTAAATCTTTATTTTCGGTTTTTTGTGGCTCTTTTTTTTCAAGTAAACCTTTAATTACCATTAAAAGTTCATCAGGGTTAATGGGTTTGGTAATGTAATCGAAAGCGCCTAATTGTATAGATTTAACAGCTGTTCGAACATCATTAAAGCTAGTCATGATAATGATTGGAACTTGTTGCCCTTTATTGCGTACGTATTTCAATAAATCTAAACCGGTGCCGTCTGGTAATCTGTAATCAATTAATAGCAATTTATATTCTTGCTTTTCAACTAATTTAAATGCCTGATTTAAATCTGCAGCAATTTCTACCACATAGTTGTTTTTGCTTAAAAATCCTTCAATTATTTGAGCAAAAGTGGCATCATCTTCAATAATTAGTATTTGAGACATATACAAAAATAACAAAAGCCAGAGAGAATCTGGCTTTTGTTATGATATAAGAATTAATTTTTGGGAAATTATTCTACTGGTTTACCTTCTGCGTCAAATTTTAAAGAACCTACTTGTTCTTCTTTTTTAACATCAACTTGGTAATACATTTTGTCTCCATCTTTAACGCTAAACGCTGCAGTTGGTGTCCAAGTAGCATAAGGCTCAACCTTTAAAATGTCGGTAATAGGTTTAGGTAGTTCTTCTAATTTAATAGGTGTTTTAACTACACTGTCTTGTACTGTAACAACTTGGTTAACGTTTTTTACTTCTGAAGCTTGCGCTGTTGCAAATCCTGCGAATGCTAAAAATGCAGCTGATAAAATTAACTTTTTCATAATATGATTTTTTTAGTGTTGCATTAAAAGCAACTTTAAAATTTAATTGATTGAGCTTTTAGAAATGTGTACTAATTATTCTACTGGTTTACCTTCTGCGTCAAATTTTAAAGAACCTACTTGTTCTTCTTTTTTAACGTCAACTTGATAATACATTTTTTCTCCATCTTTAACACTAAATGCAGCAGTTGGTGTCCATGTAGCATAAGGTCCAACTTTTAAAATATCTGCAATTGGTTTTGGTAATTCTTCCAATTTGATTGGCGTTTTAACCACGCTATCTTGAACTGATGTGATTTCGATATTTTTAATTTTAGAATCTGAAGCCTGTGCTGTTGTGAAACCTGCGAATGCTAAAAACGCAGCTGATAAAATTAATTTTTTCATAATGTATAATTTTTAAATTTTATTTGTGAAACTATACTAGCCTATAGTACATAATGATGCCAAGGCATGCCAAAACATTTAAATCACTGATATTTAATATATTGCGTTTAATTGTTGAGTATGATAGTTGTAGAGATGTGCAACACTTTGTTGCAACACGCAACATAGTTTACTTTAAGCTTTTGGGTTTGGTAAAAGAATGCAGTTAATTTGTATATGCAAAAATTCATTTCTGCCAATTGGATATTTCCTGTTACTGAACCTGCAATGCCTAATGGTGTATTAGAAATTGATGGCGAAGGAAAAATTCTTCAGGTATTAACTCAAATTGAAGCTAGGAGTAAAGGAGTAACTAACATTGAATTCTTTGAAGGAGCACTAGTTCCAGGTTTTGTAAATACCCATTGCCATTTAGAGTTATCCCATTTGTATGGCAAAATTCCGGAGCGAACAGGCTTGCCCGCATTTGTAAAAGAAATTGTTGCACAGCGTACTGCAAGTGATGAAGTGGTGTTAAAAGCAATGGAACTTGCAGATGAACAAATGTATACAAATGGAATTGTTGCCGTGGGCGATATTTCTAATCAGTTGATATCTAAATATATCAAACAGAAAAGTAAATTATATTACCACACATTTGTGGAAGTTTTTGGCTTCAATCGCCCATCAGAACCAATTATAAATGATGCAATAGATTTAAGGAATGATTTTTTGCCGCTAAAATCAAGTATAGTTCCTCATGCACCTTATTCTGTATCTGCTGATTTATTAAAAAGTATAGCAATCCACACAAGGGAAATTGATTTATTGAGCATTCATAATCAGGAAACAGCAGCTGAAAATGAGTTTTTTGAAGTAGGCACTGGCGATTTCGATTTAATGTATCAGCGCTTAAATATTCCAAAATCCGAAGTGCATGGCAACGGTAAAAATTCTTTGAATTATCACTTGCCAAAACTTCCCAAAAATGTGAATACACTGTTGGTGCATAATACTTTTAGTAGCAAAGCTGATGTAGATTTCGCTGAAAATCAGCATCAGAAACTATTTTGGTGTTTATGTCCGAATGCCAATTTATACATCGAAAATAATTTGCCAGATGTGGATGTGCTGAAATCAGAAAATGTGAAAATTACTTTAGGGACAGATAGTTTGGCGAGCAATCATCAACTCAGTATTTTGTCTGAAATGAAAACTCTGCAAGACCATAAAAATGTTCATTTTGCAGATTTATTAAAATGGGCAACTTTAAATGGTGCAGAGTTTTTAGGTATTGAGCAACAATATGGAAGTTTTGAAGTGGGTAAAAAGCCGGGGATTTTAAATATTGACTTGGATTCAACGTTTAAAATTTTAAACAATAAAGTTAAAAGGGTTATCTAAATTTTTGGTTACTTTTTAAGATCTTAGTTTTAATAAACAAATAAATTATAGTTGTGATTTGCTTTCATTCTTTGAATTATCTATATTTGCAGTAACAGTACACGCCACGCTACCCATAAGAACAGCGTCCCAGGGCGTGTCTTTTGCTTTAATAGGCTTTTTATTTATTCTATGTACAATAAAATTCCATTTACTATAGAAGAGCAAATCAATCAACTTCAACAAAGAGGTTTATTTATTTCAAATGCTGGTTTAGCCAAACATTTTTTATCCCATATTAGCTATTATCGCTTGGCTGGATATTGGTGGCCAATGCAAAAAGAGCCAAAAGATCTGCATATTTTTAAGGATAATAGTAAGTTTGAAGATGTAATTGCGCTCTATAATTTTGATAGGGAACTTCGAGTTGTTATTTTTGATGCCATAGAAAAAATAGAAATTAGTTTACGTACTAAACTAATATATCACTTATCTCACGAGTTTGGGGCATGGTGGTTCCAAAATTTAGAAATTTTTATAAATGTTCCTGAAGCAATAAAAACTCTAGCAGTAATTGAGGAAGAAATAACTCGTTCTAAAGATGTTTTTATAAAATCGCATAAAACAAAACATAAAGATGATTTGCGTTTTCCTCCATCTTGGAAAACATTAGAGCTAACTAGTTTTGGTTCATTATCAAAAATCTATGGCAACTTAAAAAACGATATAAAATCTAAAGATATTATTGCTAAAGAATTAGGTCTAGTTAATCATACTTTTCTGCCTAGTTGGTTGCAATCATTGGCACAAATAAGAAACTATTGTGCACATCATAGTAGGCTATGGAATAAAAATTTGCCAGGAAGACCAAAGCTTTTACCGAATCCTCCTTGCTTATGGATTGAACAAGTTCCTGAGGCTAAAGATATGCATATGTTATATATACATTTATGTTGTATTAGATATCTTTTAAATATCATTCAACCTCAAAATAATTTTAGAACTCAATTGGTTGAACTTTTGGAGAAATACCCAAGTGTAGATTCCAATGCATTAGGATTAAAAATAAATTGGCAAAATGAACCTTTATGGTTATAAAAAACTTAATCTGTAAACTTTTCAATATTCAATACCCTATTATCCAAGCCGGTATGGTTTGGTGTAGCGGTTGGCGCTTAGCTGCTGCAGTTTCTAATGCAGGTGGATTGGGAATTATTGGCGCTGGTTCCATGTACCCTGAAGTTTTGCGAACACATATCCAAAAATGTAAACAAACTACTTCAAAACCATTTGCAGTTAATGTTCCTTTGCTATATCCAAATGTGAAAGAAATTATTGATATTCTGGTTGAAGAAAAGGTGAAAATCGTTTTTACTTCGGCTGGCAATCCTGCTACATGGACTTCATTTTTAAAAGAACATGGAATGATTGTAGTTCATGTTATTGCGAATACGAAATTTGCTTTAAAAGCGCAAGATTGTGGTATTGATGCTTTGGTAGCCGAAGGTTTTGAAGCAGGCGGGCATAATGGAAGAGAAGAAACTACCACTTTATGTTTAATTCCGATGATTAGAGCTGTAGTAAAAATCCCAGTTATTGCCGCTGGCGGAATTGCAAGCGGAAAATCAATGTTGGCCGCCTTTGCTTTAGGTGCCGATGCTGTACAAGTTGGTTCTGCCTTCGCAGTGGCTGAAGAATCATCAGCTCATCCTAATTTCAAAGCAAAAATCATTACTTCCGCCGAAGGCGATACCAAATTGCGCATGAAAAAGTTAGTGCCAGTTCGTTTATTAAAAAATGAGTTTGCAGATGCAGTAGCACAAGCTGAGGCTGAAGGGGCTAATGCCGAAAAATTAGTCCAATTGTTAGGTAGAGCAAGAGCAAAATTGGGTATGTTTGAAGGTGATATGATACAAGGTGAATTAGAAATTGGTCAAGTATCAGCTATGCTGAATAAAATAAAACCTGCTGCAGAAATTTTGAACGATATTTGGAATGAATTTTTGCAGGAGAAGAAAAATTTAGAAAAATTGGAGTTTTAATTATGCTTTTTAAAAGAATATTAGCCGTTGTAACCGTAATTTTAGTGATTTTAGCAATTGTGTTGCTTAAAAATAAAGGTAAGCAAGTGCATGTTAAACAGCCACAACAAGAAGTTAAGCAATGAAACACATCAATATAAAAGTAATAGGGAAGGTTCAAGGTGTTTTTTTTAGGGCAAGCACTAAAGCAGTAGCTGACCAAATGGGGGTTAAAGGCTTAGTGAAAAATGAAAAAGATGGTTCAGTTTACATAGAAGCAGAGGCAGATGCAACAACTTTAGAAATGTTTTTGGAATGGTGCAATGAAGGTCCTGATAAATCTAAAGTAGAAAGTGTTGAAGTTGAAGATGGAGAGTTTAAAAATTATCGCAACTTTGAAGTGGTAAAAAAGAACTTACTTTGGTAGCTTATAAATTGTTTGATTGTTTGATTGTTGGGATTGATCTCACATCTCACATCTCAATACTCAAATCTAAGAATGTCTGTATATAAAAAATTTCTGGGGCAAACGGCAGTATATGGTTTAAGCACCGTATTTTCTAGGCTATTCAATTTTATTTTAACCCCAATTTATACTTCGGTTTACCAAAAAGGGGTGTATGGTATATTTACGAATATGTATGCCAATGCTTCACTGATCAATGCAGTTTTGGCATTTGGTATGGAAAGTACTTATTTTAGATACCTCAATAAATTTGAAGATAAAAAGCAAGAGGTTTACAACAACTCATTTTTGTGCATCGCCTTTGTCTCAACTTTGTTTTTGGCAACAGGGTTGATTTTTTCTACATCCATTGCAACTTATTTAGCTACAGATGTTTCTGAAATAGCCGATTATAAACAATATGTAAGCTTCTTTTTATGGATTTTATACATTGATGCAATTTGTGTAATTCCTTTTGCAAAACTGCGTGCCGATGGTAGACCATTTAAATATAGTGTAGCCAAATTTTTAAATATTGGATGTTTTGTTGGCTTTAATCTGCTATTTATTTATGTTGTTCCAGCTATCATTAAAAACGATTGGTTAGGCGCTTCATGGTTTTCGTCATGGTACCGCTTCCAGTGGATTGGTTATGTTTTTTTATCAAACCTAATTGCTAGTGTTGCTACATTTATTTATCTATTGCCAGAGTTTTTAAAACTGCAGCTAAAATTTGACAGCAAGCTATTCAAAAATATGTTTGGCTACAGTTGGCCAATTTTAGTTGCTAATTTATCTTTTATCATTAATGAGAATTTAGATAAAATTGTACTCAAAAAGTTATTACCAGATGATATTGCAGATGGAGAAGTAGGTATTTATGGGGCAGTTTGTAAAATCGCAATTTTCTTGAGCATTTTTATAACCGCATTTAGATTGGGTGCCGAACCGTTTTTCTTCAGCCATGCGAAACAAGAAAATGCAAAACAAACTTACGCCACAATTTTAAAGTACTTTGTAATTGCTTTGGCTATTCTTTTTGTTGGCATAATTGCCAATATCGAATTGTTAAAATATTTTATCCAAAAAGAAGAATATTGGGTGGGCTTACCAGCAGTGCCTTATTTACTATTAGGGTATGTTTGTTTGGGCATTTATATGAATTTATCTATTTGGTATCGCTTATCAGATCAAACCAAATTTGGCTTGTATATTTCGGTAACAGGAGCTGTAATTACAATTGTTTTAAACTTAGTTTTAATTCCTAAGTACAGTTATATGGGCTCGGCTTGGGTAAGTATGCTAGCCTATTTTGTAATGATGGTATTATCATATGTTTTAGGTCAAAAACATTACCCAATACCTTATAACCTAAAAAAAATATCGATTTATTTAATCATTTCTACAGCGATTGTTTTCTCTTCATTTTTTCTCTTTAATCGAAATATCTACATCGGTAATGCCTTGTTAATTGCTTTTGTTGCTGGAGTTGCTTATTTTGAAAAAAATGATTTAAGGAAAATGCTAAAACGATAAATTTCTCAAATCTCACATCACAATACTCATATCTAAAATGAATATCAAAATCATCAACCATTCTACGCATCCTTTACCAGCTTACGAAACTGCTCATGCAGCGGGTATGGATTTAAGAGCTTTTACGCCAGAGCAAATAACAATTAAACCATTGCAACGTTTATTGGTTCCAACTGGTTTGCATATCGAGTTACCAATTGGTTACGAAGCACAAATTAGACCGCGTAGTGGATTGGCATTTAAGCATGGGATTGGTATTGTTAATTCTCCAGGCACAATTGATGCCGATTATAGAGGGGAGATTAAGGTATTATTGGTAAATTTATCTGATACCGAATTTGTAATTAATGATGGAGATCGAATTGCACAAATGGTAATTGCAAAACACGAAACGATTAGCTGGGATAGTGTTGATGAATTAAGTGATACTGCTCGTGGAGCAGGTGGCTATGGGCACACTGGCAAATAATGATAGAAGGAAAGAATGATTGAATGAGGGAATGAGAGAATGAATGGATATTAAGATCGCTTATTATTCAGTCATTCAAAATTCATTCCTTCAAAATTTTAATAAAAGCATGAACTTTAAACTACTATTTTTCCTTTTCTGTTTGTTAAGCATAAAGAGTTTTGCGCAAGAGATGCCTGTTTCTAATGCAAGGGAAGAAAATGTAGTTAAGGAATTGTTTTTTACTGGATTGAAGGATAAAATGGCCGAAAATTATGTAAAAGCCAGTGTTAGCTTTAACAAAATTATTGCGCTCGATCCAAAAAATGATGCCGCTTATTTCGAGTTGGCTTCTATGAATTATCGGCAGAATAAATGGTTAGATGCCGAAATAAATATTAAAAAAGCGATTGCTTTAAAATCTCAAAATATTTGGTACTTACGCCTCAACGCAGAAATTTATAAGCGTAATGGAAATATGGATGCACTGGTAAGTGTATTTAATCAACTAATAGCATTGTCTCCAGAAACTGAGGATTTTTATTTCGACAAAGCAAATGCCCTATTTATTTCGGGTAAGGTTGATGAAGCTAAAGCAGCTTATGACTTATTAGAGCAAAAATTTGGTAGCTCAAAAGAATTAATAATGGCTAAACAGCGCATTACCTTACAGGATAAAGGCGCAAAAAACGATAATGCTGTAGAGAAATTAATCGCCGAGAACCCCACCGATGTTAAAAATTACCTTTATTTAAGTGGTGTTTTATTAGAAAAAAATAAACCAGAAGAAGCATTACAACTGTTACAAAAGGCTAAAGTTATAGAACCCAATAACTTTGAGATCGATTTGGCATTGGCCGATGTTTATCAATCTCAACGGAAAAATGAATTAGCAATTGTTCCATTAAAATCTGCTTTTGCACATGCTGAAATGCCTGTTGCCAATAAGCTTAAAATTATTGCAGCTATGTTGCCTCGCTTTAATAATCAATTGGTTGCCAAAGATGCTACAGATTTAATAGAGATTGCCATAAAAGCACAGCCTAATACTGCTAAATTGTTGCTGATGTATGGCGATGTATTATATCAACAAGGCAACTATAGCAGCGCAAAAGAGCAATATGCCGCCGTATTAAAATTAGAAGAGCAAAATTATTTAGCATTAGAGAAACTTTTGGCCGTACAAACTTTATTGGGACAATATAATGAAGCTATTAAAACTGGTGAAGATGCACTAACCATTTATCCTAACCAAGCCGTATTATATTATTACAGGGCTTTTGCTTTACACAGAAATGGACAAAACGCAGAAGCTGGTCTTGAAATTAAATCAGCTTTGCTTTTAGATGCTGATGATGACAATCTGAAAGCAATGATTTTTGCTTTGCAAGCCGAGGTATTAATTGATCAAGAGAAACTAAAGGAAGCCGATGCCGCATTTGAAAAGGCAATTACATTGGCGCCAAACAATTATTTAACCTTAAGCAATTATGCCTATTATTTGGCCTTAAGAAATCAAAACTTGCCAAAGGCAGAAATGCTGGCCGAAAAGGCAGCAAAAGCTTTACCAAAAAATGCCTCTGTTTTAGATACTTATGCAATGGTTTTGCTAAAACAAGGTAAGTACGATTTAGCTTTAAAACATATAGAACTAGCCTTGCAAAACAATGAGGCGTCAAATCCTGTTTATTTGGAGCATTACGGCGATATACTTTTTTTTAAGGGAGAAAAGGAAAATGCTGTTGTGCAATGGCAAAAAGCCAAACAAGCCGGAAATGGATCCGAAAAATTAATTAAGAAAATCAATGAAAAGAAATATTTTAAATAGCCTGATTTTAGCTTCATTAACTATCATCGCTGTTAGTTGTAAACCTAAAAAGGTAATTGTTGCCACCCCTACTGTAAGCACAGAAAAAGTTGAAGTTGGTGCAGATAAGAAAAAGGAGAATTTGGCGTTACTAAAAGGTAAAGATTTAGCTTTCAACACACTTTCGCTTAAAGGTAAAACTAGTTTAGATGTAGATGGCGATGTAAATAATGTTACCATGAACATTAGGATAGAAAAGGATAAGAAAATTTGGGTAAGTGTTACAGGTTTAGCTGGTATAGAAGGTGTTAGAGCAGTAATTACTCCAGATAGTTTATTGATGAGGAATAATTTGCAAAAAACATTTGTTCAAAAACCATTTAGTTACATTTATGGCTTTACCAATAAACAAGTAAATTTTGGTTTATTGCAAGCTATACTATCTGGTAACACTATTGATGAATTTATGACAGAAAAATCTAATTTAGATCAAGAAGGTGGTGTATGGGCTTTGAGCGGAAGTGCTAGCGATTTAGTTTACAAAGTTTTATTTAATACTTTATTAAAACCTGCAGAAGTAAATTTAAATGATGCTAAAAGTGGTCAGGCATTAAAAGTAGTGTACGGAGATCACACTCAGATAAACAATGCTTTATTTCCATCTAATCTAAAATTGAACTCTATGGCAGGAGCAAAAAAAATCAATATAGCTATAGAGTTTAATAAAATTGATACAAATGTTCCTTTAACGTTTCCGTTCTCAATACCTAAAAATTTTGAGCGAGTAAACTAATTTTTATATTTTTGACGTAAATGAAGTTAAACAAACTATTTCTTTCACTGCTATTTATAGCCTTAGCTAACACTGCTTTTGCACAACAAGACAGTAAACAACTTAAAGCGTTAAAGCAAAAAAAAGAAGCCATAGAGCGTCAAATAGAGCTTGCTCAAAAAAACCTTAACAAAACGGCAAGCGGCAAAAAACTTACTTTGGGGCAAATTAATACCATAAAAGCTCAGGTACGTTTAATGCAAGATAAAATATCTACCATTAACTCAGAAATGAGGAGTTTAGATAATCAAATTACAGAAAATACGGGTAAAGTTCATAATCTTCAATCTCGTTTAAGTGATTTGAAGAAAGAATATGCAGGTATGATTAGGTTTGCGCAGCGTAACCAAAACTCTTATGATAAAATGATGTTTATTTTTGCAGCGAAGGATTTTAACCAAGCCTATAAAAGAATTAAATATTTACAGCAGTTTGGTCAATATCGTAAAAAGCAGGCTGCTTACATACAAGGAACAGAAAAAGATTTAAATAATCAGATTTCTGTATTGGATAGAGATTTGAAGAACAAGCTTAATTTGCTTAAACAACAAGAAGGTGAAAAAAGCAGGTTAGATCGCAAGAAAAACGAGCAGGCCAAAGTTTTAACCAGTTTAACTCGCGACGAAAGAAAATATAAACAAGACATTCAAAAAAATAGGCAACAACAAGTTGCTATTGACCGCCAAATGAGGGCTGAAATTGCTCGTATTATTGCCGAAGAAAAAAGAAAAGAAGAAGCGAGGATTAAAGAAGCTGAAAGATTAGCAGCCGCTAAAGCAAAAGCTGAAGGTAAAGAACCACCAGCAACAGTGACTGCAAAACCTAAAACTACAAGTCAGATTTTACGAAATAGTCCTGAGAACGCTAAACTTTCAGATGCTTTCGAAAGTAATAAAGGTAACTTACCTTGGCCTGTGGCTAGTGGTGTAATTACAAGTAGGTTTGGGCCGTATTCTGTTGGTACTGCCAAAGGGCATAATGATGGAATTACTTATCAGACTGCTGAAGGAGCAAGTGTAAGAGCGGTTTTTAATGGAACGGTAAGTCGCGTTGGAGATATGTTTGGTAAATATTATGTGTTAATTAGGCATGGAGAATATATCACAATTTATCAAAACTTAAAAAGCGTTAGTGTATCATCAGGACAAGCTGTAAGTACTAGACAAACCATTGGTACAGCAGCTATAAATGATGGTATGCCAGAAGTTAGTTTTCAGATTAGTAGAAGCGGAGTGCCATTAAATCCAGAAAGTTGGGTAGCAAGATAAACCTAAAGCTATATTATTACGTATATTTGTATAAAATCGATTTAAAATGTATCAGAGTACACTATTAGACTTCTTGAACATGGGTGGCGGAGAGATGATGATGATCTTAGTAGCCGTTCTTTTGTTGTTTGGTGGTAAAAAATTACCCGAATTAGCAAGAGGTTTAGGAAAAGGGATCAGAGAATTTAAAGATGCATCAGAAGGGGTTAAAAGAGAAATCCATCGCAACATTAATTCCGTAACTAATGAAGAGGAATTGAAAAAAGAAGATGAAAACCATGCTTTGCGTCATCATCCAGTTGAAGAGGAAGTAGCAGTTGTTGATCCTTATTCTGCACCAATTGATCAAATAGATTTAGAGCAAGATCAAACATCAAAACCCCAAGAAGAAGAAAAAATTAAAGTTGAGAACAAGAGCAATGAAACTCATTCTTAACATTTGTTAAAATATTTTAAATAAATAATCATGGTACAACCAACAATTTTAGCCGCTATTGGCCCAATGGAAATTACACTAATTGTAGTAGTGTTATTGTTACTTTTTGGCGGTAAAAAAATTCCTGAATTAATGCGTGGTTTAGGTAGAGGAATGAAAGAGTTTAAAGAAGGAAAAGATGGAGTTGATGGTGAAAACACAACAACCAATAATCCTAACCAAACTAAACCTTAATTCGTACAAAAAAATCTCCAATTTTGAAGAAATATACCTCTTTAACAGAGATACAAGGACTACTTACGCAAAATCAGCTTAACTTAAAAGATTTATTGTCCTACTATTTTGAGCAGATTAAGCAAAATCAACACCTCAATGCTTTTAATGAGGTGTTTTTTGATTCTGCAACAAATCAAGCCAATGTTGTGCAACAAAAGTTAACAAATGGCACTGCAGGTAAACTTGCAGGCATGGTTATCGGTATAAAAGATAACATTTGCTACAAAGACCATCAGGTTTCTGCTTCCTCAAAAATGCTCGAAGGTTTTGTTTCGCCTTATTCATCAACAGTTGTTGAGCGTTTAATTGAACAAGACGCCATCATCATTGGTCGCTTAAATTGCGATGAATTTGCAATGGGAGGATCTAATGAAACCTCATATTATGGCGTAGTAAAAAATGCCGCAGATCAAGAGAGAGTAGCTGGTGGTTCATCCGGTGGTTCTGCAGTAGCAGTACAAGCAGATATGTGTTTAGCTGCGTTAGGTACAGACACAGGTGGTTCAGTTCGTCAGCCAGCAGCTTTTTGTGGTAATATTGGTTTTAAACCAACTTATGGTCGTATTTCTAGATACGGTGTAATAGCTTATGCTTCTTCATTTGATCAAGTAGGAACAATCACTTCTTCGGTTAGTGATGCAGCCTTATTGTTAGAAGTTCTTGCTGGTAAAGATGATGCAGATAGCACCGTTTCTACATTACCCGTACCAAACTACTCACAAAATTTAGCGCAAAGCGGAAATAAAAAAATAGCCGTTTTAAAAGAAACCATTGATAACGAAGCGCTAGATCCTGAGATAAAAGCAGCTATTTTAAAAGCAATTGAAAAGTTTAAAGCGCAAGGTCATCAAATTGAATATGTTTCTTTTGATATGTTAGCTTATTTGGTGCCAGCTTATTATGTGTTAACCACAGCAGAGGCTTCATCAAATTTATCAAGGTACGATGGTGTGCATTATGGATACAGAAACACACAAGCAGAAAGCTTAAATAAATTGTATAAAACATCTAGAGCCGAAGGTTTTGGCGAGGAAGTAAAGCGTAGAATTTTATTAGGTACTTTTGTTCTAAGTGCCGGATATTATGATGCCTACTACCAGAAAGCTCAACAGGTAAGAAGGTTGATCAGGGAAAAAATAGAAAATTTATTTAATGATTATGATTTTCTCTTGAGCCCAGTTACGCCAACACCAGCGTTTAAAATTGGCGAAAATATGCAAGATCCGTTGGTAATGTACATGGCAGATATTTATACCGTTTTGGCCTCATTGGCTGGTATACCGGCAGTTGCATTACCTTTGGGCAATAATGCAAGCGGTTTACCGTTAAGTGTTCAATTAATGACCAAACATTTTAATGAAGAAGGTTTGCTCAATTTATCAGATCGTTTTTTAAAGGAATAAAAGTTTACGTCATTTCGACAGAGCGCACTTGTTCCGATTTTACATCGGAAGCGACGAGAAATCTTTTTCATCTCTTCGCACCGCAATCGAATTGACGAAATACAAACAGCCTATGAGAAGAATAATACTAACCACATTAAGTTTTCTTGCTTTTTTAACTGCAGCCGCACAGGTGGTTACAAAAACAGCACAGGTAGATACATTGTTAAAGCGAATTGTACAAAATTCAACTCCAGATAGCATTCAGGTTCCAGTTGCATCACCTGTTTTATTTTACAATCAAAATTTTCTGCATCAACTTAGGCTAGATTCTATTCAAAAAACTGTTCCGTTAAGCTACAATGAGTATGTTCAAAATTTTATTGATGCTTTAGGTAAGCAGAAAAATAGAATGGGCCAAATGTTGGGCCTATCGGGATATTATTTTCCGATTTTCGAAAAAGCTTTAAAGGCCTACAACATTCCCGAAGAAATTAAATATTTGCCGATTATAGAATCTTCTATGAATCCTCATGCCATTTCTAAAGTTGGTGCAACCGGTATGTGGCAATTTATGTTTGGTACTGCAAAAGCCTATGGCTTAAATATGGATAATTTTGAGGATGAACGTAAAGATCCGATACAAGCTAGTTATGCTGCGGCGGCTTACTTTAGAGATGCTTACGAAGAATTGGGTGATTGGCTTTTGGCCATAGCCGCTTATAATTGTGGCAAAGGCAATGTAACAAGAGCTATCACAAAAGCAGGTTCACGAGATTTTTGGGAAATCCGTAAGTTTTTACCAAAAGAAACTAGAGATTATGTGCCAGCTTTTATTGCCGCTGTTTATTTGATGAATTATCCAGAACAACATGGTATTGCTACCAAAAACGCAGTAATTAATTTTAAAACAGATACAGTTCAAGTTAATCATTTTGTGGCATTGGCCGATGTAGCCAAAGCGATCAATTATGAGGAGGAAACTTTAGCGGTTTTAAATCCATCGTATAAAAAACGTATTGTAAACGGAACCGAACTTACGCCTAAGCGAATTATTTTACCTCAAGTTGCACAAATGGATTATACGCAATTGTATAATGTGCTTAACAATGACGCAGTGGTAGAAAAAAATATCATCTTAGCATCAACCGATGATGTGAGGGATTTAAGAAAGCTTGCCGCAGTTAGAAAAAGACCTGTTACGCAAATCTTAGCTACCACACATAAAGTAAAAACGGGTCAAAATTTAAGCCAGATTGCAAATCTTTATAAAATAGAAGTTCAGGATTTGAAAGTTTGGAATAATTTAAAAAGTAGTACAGTTATACCCGGACAAAATCTTAAAATACAAGGTAGCAAAGTTAAGTTAAGTAGCAAACCAATTGAAAAACCAGATTTTGTGATGTATAAAGTTAAAGTGGGAGATACACTTTCTAGCATAGCTGAAAAATTTGATGGAGCTACTGTTGCTAACATTAAAAAAGCCAATAATTTGTCTAAAGCAACCATACAGCCAGGTATGGTTTTAAAGATTAAGGGTTAGCTAATACTTAGGCAAGCAAGTAACCAACTATCTTGAAGCGTCATTCCGAACGAGTTTTTTACGAGGAGGAATCTCTAAGTTTTTTTGGCAGAATCTTATGTTAGAGCAGTAAAGATTGGAAAGAGATATCTCCCCGAAATAAAATCGGGGCAGGCTCTCGCTGCGCTGCGTTCGATACGAAAGACTTTAGTCTAACGCTTAGTTAATTGCTACAATTGCTTTGTTCTTAAGCCTGATTTAGCGTAAATACTTTTACCAAAGTCCCAGCCACGGCTGGGATTTAGGGGTAAAAGATTGCAGCGATAGCAGGGCTAAATTTTCCGAAGATTTACTTGCTTTCACTTTCTAATTATTAAAATAAACACTGAATAAAAGGAATATCTTTTTATAGCTAAGTGTTTAAACAGCTATTATTTTCTTTGCTTATATTTCTATGATGAGATGTTTAAAATATGGAATTGCTTTTCTAATTCTTTAAATATAATTACTCGTTAAAAGTCGTAACTTTGCCCCTTACCAATAAGTATTTTATGAGTAAAACGAATAGAAAACAAGACGCTTTAGATTATCATTCGCAAGGGCGACCAGGAAAAATTCAGGTTGTACCTACTAAACCATATTCATCGCAAAGAGATTTAACTTTGGCCTATTCACCAGGTGTTGCTGAGCCTTGTTTAAAAATTGCCGAAAATGTTGAAGATGTATATAAATATACTGCAAAAGGCAATTTGGTAGCTGTAATTAGTAATGGTACAGCTGTTTTAGGCTTGGGAGATATTGGTCCGGAGGCTGGGAAACCAGTAATGGAAGGCAAAGGCTTGTTGTTTAAAATATTTGCTGATATAGATGTTTTTGACTTAGAACTTGACACTAAAAATGTTGATGATTTTGTAAAAATTGTTAAGGCTTTAGAACCAACTTTTGGTGGCGTAAACTTAGAAGATATTAAAGCGCCAGAGTGTTTTGAAATTGAGCGTCGTTTAAAAGAGGAAATGAATATTCCGGTAATGCATGATGACCAACATGGTACGGCAATTATATCGGCTGCGGCGTTGTTAAACGCTTGCGATTTACAAAAGAAAAAAATAGATAAAGTTAAAATTGTAGTTAATGGCGCTGGTGCGGCTGCAATTTCTTGTTCTCGTTTATATGTTTCGCTAGGAGCTAAAAAAGAGAATATTGTAATGTGTGATAGAAGTGGCGTAATTCGTCATGATAGAGATAATTTAGATGCTATAAAGAGAGAATTTGCTACTACACGTAATTTAGATACTTTAGCAGAAGCCTTAAAAGATGCAGATGTGTTTATCGGTTTATCATCTGCAGATTGCGTTACCGTAGAGATGTTAAAATCTATGGCTAAAAACCCAATTGTTTTTGCCATGGCTAATCCAAACCCGGAAATTGCTTATGATTTGGCAATTAGCTCACGTAAGGATTTGATTATGGCAACTGGCCGTTCAGATTATCCTAACCAAGTGAATAACGTTTTAGGATTTCCGTATATTTTTAGAGGTGCTTTAGATGTTAGAGCAACAAGTATTAACGAAGCAATGAAGATTGCCGCTGTTAAAGCGATTGCAGAATTGGCTCGGAAATCTGTTCCTGAAGCTGTAAATATGGCTTATAACGAACGTAATATCAAATTTGGTAAAGAATACATTATTCCGAAGCCAATGGATTTTCGTTTAATGACCAACGTTTCTATGGCAGTTGCAAAAGCAGCGATTGAAAGTGGTGTTGCCCGTAAAGTAATTACCGATTGGGATGCTTACGCAGAAGAATTGAAACGCCGTTTAGGTATGGACGATTCGATTATGCGTGCTTTAACTAACAAAGCTAAATCGGCACCAAAACGTGTAGTTTTTGCAGAGGCTGATAACTATAAAATTTTAAAAGCAGCGCAAATAGTTAAGGATGATAATATCGCCATTCCAATTTTATTAGGAAATAAAGAAATCATTCAGCAAATTATTGAAGAAAATGGTTTAGAGTTAGAAGGAGTTGAAATTATTGAAACTGCTTTAGAGCCAGCAAGAATGAAAAAATATGCTGATGCTTTATTCCAAAAAAGACAACGCAGAGGTATTACTTTATTCGAAGCACAAAAATTAATGCGTGATCGTAATTATTTTGGCGCTTCTATGGTTGAGTTTGGCGAAGCCGATGCCATGATTTCAGGCTTAACAAAAAACTATGTTTCTACCATAAAACCAGCTTTACAAGTAATTGGAACTGAAGCAGGTGTTAATCGTGTGGCAGGTATGTACATGATGATGACCCAAAAAGGACCAGTGTTTTTTGGAGATACTACGGTAAACGTAGACCCAACTGCCGAAGAATTGGTAGACTTAACCTTGTTGCTAGAAAAATCGGTAAGGAAATTTAACATACAACCACGTATAGCTTTATTGTCTTACAGTAACTTTGGTTCAAACGAAGGTATTGTGCCAGAAAAAGTAAGAAAAGCGGTAAAAATCTTACACGATCAACATCCTCAAATTGTAGTGGATGGCGATATGCAAGGAAACTTTGCCATGAATAATTCGCTTTTGAAAGAGAACTTTCCTTTTAGTAGTTTAGTAGATGCGCCTGCAAACACACTTGTTTTCCCTAACTTAGAATCAGGTAACATTGCTTATAAATTATTACAAGAATTGGGTGGTGCAGAAGCAGTAGGTCCAATTTTGTTAGGATTAAAAAAACCTGTTCATATTGTTCAATTAGGAAGTTCGGTGAGAGAGATTGTAAATATGGTTACTATTGCAGTGTTGGATGTGCAGGGTAAAGAAGAGGCCGCTAACCCAAAAAGAAAAGGTATTTTAAATAAATTAGTTAAAAAATAAAAATAATGTTTGCGTATATTGATGGGAAACTGACCTTTAAGTGTCCAACTTATGTAGTAGTAGAGGCTGGAGGTGTGGGTTATCACATCAATATATCGCTAAACACCTATTCTGCTATTGGTAATGCAGAGCGATGCAAAATTTATACATGGCTCCATGTAAAAGAAGATGCACATACACTTTATGGCTTTGCTGATGAAGGCGAAAGAAGGTTGTTTCTACATTTAATTTCGGTTTCTGGTATCGGACCAACAACCTGTAGAATGATGCTTTCATCCATTACGCCAGTAGAAATACAGAATGCCATTATACAAGCAGATGTGGCATTAATACAGCAGATTAAGGGAATTGGGGTAAAATCTGCCCAACGTATCGTTTTAGAGTTACAAGATAAACTTAAAAAGGAAGGCCCAGATTCACTGATTTCTATGCCTTTACACAATACTACCCGTGATGAAGCGTTATCTGCGTTGATTATGTTAGGCTTTGGCAAACAAATTGCAGATAAGGCATTGGATAATGCTATAAAAAAGGCCGACCAAGATTTAACGGTTGAGCAAATGATAAAAGTGGCTTTAAAAAACTTATAAAATTCGCGATTGAGAAATAAATTTACGTTAGTTGTACTTCTACTGTTTATTTTTGTTGGTCGCGAAACCTTTGCTCAGGTAACTCCAACAAAAGCAGGAGTAGATACGCTTAAAAATTCTTTTAATATTCGTGAAAAACAGGGCTTGGGTTTAAGAACAAACTCAAATCCGTTTTTAGGTTTACCAGATAATGTAAAACGTGTTGTAGAGTACGATGCCCAAAACAGGCGCTACATTATTACCGAGCGTATTGGCGATCGACTATTTTCTGCACCGCAATATTTAACCATAGAGCAATATTTAAGGTTAGTAAATAGCGAAGTAAAACGCGAAAATTGGCGTACACTCTCTAACGCAGAAATTAATGAGGTTAGGCAAACTGGAATTATTCCGCCAGTAAAAATTAACAGTAGAGTTTTTGAGAAAATATTTGGCGGTACAACCATTGATATACAGCCAAGGGGCGATGCTGAGCTTACGTTTTTAGGGCGTATCAATAAAAATGAAAATCCGCTTTTTAACGAACGCCAACGTGTTCAAAGCAATTTTGATTTTAACCAGCGCATCCAAATGGATGTTACTGGTAATATTGGTAACAATTTAAAAATTAAAATGAACTACAATACCGAGGCTCAGTTTGATTTCGAAAACCAGATCAAGTTAGATTATACTGGCGGTAAAGACGATATCATTAAAAAAATTGAGGCAGGTAACGTTAGTTTGCCTTTAAATAGTACGTTAATAAACGGTACACAAGCGCTGTTTGGTATAAAAACGCAAATGCAGTTTGGTAAGTTAGCTGTTTCTACCGTTTTTAGTCAGCAAAAATCTCAATCAAGAGAGCTTCAAATAAATAATGGTGCTCAACAAAATGAATACAGGGTTATTGGTAGCGATTATGAGGCCAATAAACACTATTTTTTAGCTAAGTATTTTAGAGATAATTACAACAGGGCTTTATCAAATCCTCCAACTATACTTTCGGGTATTTTAGTAACAAAAATTGAAGTTTGGATTACCAACAAAACAGGTAATACTCAAGATTCAAGAGATGTGTTGGGATTTTTAGATTTAGGTGAAAATCAACCTTATAATACTGCACAAGTAACAGGTGGTGGTTCGGTACTTCCATCTGGTTTTACCAATCCAACTTTTCCCAATCAGTCTAATAATTTACTGGCAAACTTACCAGCAAATGCTCGCCAAACCAATAGCAATGGCGTTATTTCTTATTTTGCTGCCAACGGATCTACAGATAATTTTGCCAAGCTAACTTACGCCAGAAAACTTACAGAAAGAGAGTATACCTTTCAGCCACAATTGGGTTATATTTCTTTAAATAACGCCTTAAATGCTGATGAAATTTTAACAGTTGCTTATCGTTATACGTTTAATGGTGTAGAGTATCAAGTTGGAGAGTTTTCTACAGATGTTGCATTTGATCAGGCTGTGCCAAACGTACTTTATACAAAATTATTAAAAAACGAAACCATTAAAACCAATTTGCCAACTTGGGATTTGATGATGAAAAATATTTACGCTATTGGCGGTTATCAAATTAGTCCGCAAAATTTTAAGTTAGATATTTTTAGAATTGATGATAAAACTGGAGTAGAAACACCCTTGCTTAGAGAAGGATCTAGAACCGCACTTAAGCAATTTATATCCTTAACCAATTTAGATCAACTCAATCAGCAGAAAGAGAAAAAACCAGATGGGATTTTTGATTTTGAGGCAGAAAATAAACCATTTGTAAATACGCAGCAACAATACCAAAGCAGCTTGCCCAACTCAAATACTTTAAATAGCTCAAATGCAAGTGCCATTCTTAATAATACCAATAATGGCTACGTAACTATTGATCCATTAAATGGAAGAGTTATTTTTCCGTTAATTGAGCCTTTTGGGAAAGATTTGGCCGATAAATTTAGCCTGCCGGGAGAACAGCCATTGGCAGATAAATATACCTATCCAGAGTTATATGATTCTACCAAGGTAGTCGCTCAACAGCTTTTTGCTAAAAAGGATTTATACATTATTAAGGGAGCTTATCAATCAGAAATTGCTTCAGAATTTTCACTAAATTCTATCAACGTAACCGAAGGTTCGGTTAAAGTTTTTGCAGGCACAATTCCTTTGCAAGAAGGGGCTGATTATACCGTAGATTACCAAGGAGGAAGAGTAAAGATTGTAAATACCGCAGTGCTAATTTCTGGTCAGCCGATTAGAATTACCACTGAAAATAACGAATTATTTGGCTTACAACAAAGGTCTCTTTTTGGTGCAAGGTTCGATTATCGGGTAAATCCCAAATTAACTTTGGGGGGTACTTTCATGAATTTATCTGAGAAACCTCTTACCCAAAAAGTAAACTATCGTGAAGAACCCATTTCTAATACCATTTTTGGTTTCGATGCAAATTACAGCTCGCCATCCAGATTTTTGACAAAATTGGTTGACAAAATTCCGTTTATCTCAACCAAAGCACCTTCAAGTATTACTTTTGCAGGAGAGTATGCGAAGTTAGTACCAGGCCATCCGAGCGCAATAAATTCTGGTGTTGATAAAGGTGGAGCAAGTTATTTAGATGATTTTGAAGCATCTCGTTCTATAATCGATTTAAAAAGTGCAGTGCCTTGGCAAATTTCAAACACGCCGCAGTTTTTTACCGAATCGCAATTAATAGATGATTTAGCCTACGGATACAACAGAGCTAAACTGGCTTTTTACAACATCGATCCAATATTTTATAACCAAACCTCAACAGATTTACCATCTAGTTTAAGGAATAACAGAAACGAACTTTCTAATCACTATGTGAGAGAAATTTTAGAACAAGAGGTTTTTCCTTTTAAGGAAATTGCCACTGGTCAGCAAATTAACTTGCCGACTTTAAATTTGGCCTATTATCCCATGCTTCGTGGTCCTTATAATTATGCAACAACAGGTTTTTCGAGTAATGGCTTTTTAAACAATCCACGTTCGCGTTGGGGAGGTATTTCTAGAAGGGTTGATGTAAATGATTTTGAGGCTAATAATATTGAATATATTGAGTTGTGGATGATGGATCCATTTATGTATAAACCAGCTTCGCAAGGGGGAGATTTATATTTTAACATCGGTAATATTTCAGAAGATATTTTGCGTGATGGAAGAAAATCTCTGGAAAATGGCTTGCCGGCAAATGAAGATCCAAGCAAATACGATGAAACAAGTTGGGGTAGGGTAACTAAATTACAGCCAGTAATACAAGCTTTCGACAATGATCCTGCGGCAAGAAGAGCACAGGATGTGGGTTTAGATGGTTTGTCTAACGCCAACGAAAAAGCCAAGTTTGCAGCATTAATCAGTCAAATTACAACGCAATTAAATCCAGATGCGGCTTTGGCTTTCGGTAACGATCCATCGTCTGATGACTATTCTTACTTTAGGGGTGGCAATTTAGATATTTCAAATGCAGGGATTTTAGAGCGCTACAAAAACTTTAATGGGCCAGAGGGAAACTCTAAAACTTCGCAACAATCATTAGATGAGTTGGGTTTACAAAATTCTGCATCAACCGCTTTGCCAGATGGCGAGGATATCAACAGAGATAACAACATGACTCAGTCTGATGAATATTTTCAGTATAAAATATCGATGAGGCCATCAGATTTAATTGTTGGACAAAACTTTGTAACTGATAAAGTGGTAACTCCAGTTAAACTAGCAAATGGACAAACCCAAAATGCAACTTGGTATCAAATTCGTATTCCGTTAGCGCAATACCAGCAAAAGGTTGGTGGTATTCAAGATTTTAAATCGATAAGATTTGTAAGAATGTTCATGACAAATTTTGCTGATACTGCAATTTTAAGGTTTGCGAAAGTGCAATTTGTAAGAGGAGATTGGCGACAGTTTAACGCTAAAAATGAATCGATTAATGTAATTGCAGATCAATCTTTAATTCCGGCTACGCCAGATAATTCAACTATAGAAGTAGCAACTGTAAATATCGAAGAAAACGGAAAGCGTTCTCCAATTCCTTATGTTGTGCCACCAGGTATTATCAGAGAAAGAGATTTCAGTAATTTTAGAGGAGATACCCGCCAAAATGAGCAATCATTATCGGTTATTGTTAAAGGTTTAAGAGATGGATATGGAAGAGCTGCCTTTAAAACAGCAATAAACGATTTTAGATCTTACAAACGTTTAGAAATGTTTGTCCATTTAGAGGATTTGCCAAACAATGATCCATTAGATGATTATGATTTGCAAGCCTTTTTAAGAATAGGAACGGATAATTTAGATAACTATTACGAATACAACCAGCCCTTAAAAGTCACACAACCATTTACAAGCGATCCGGCAGCAATTTGGCCAGACGAAAATAAAATGGATATAGAGTTGGAGCTTTTTCAAAGGGCTAAAACTGCCAGAAATCAGGCACGTACTAGCGGCGGTTTGCCTTGGCCAATTAATGTTCCTTTTACTTATAGCGATGGTAGAAATACGATTGTAGTAAAAGGACAGCCAGACATGAGTAAAGTTAGGGTTTACATGTTGGGTGTTAAAAATCCATTGCGTAATCCTGCATCACCAGCCGGAGATGATGGATTAGATAAAAGTGCAATGGTGTGGTTTAATGAGTTACGTTTAACAGAGTTTGATGAACGTGGTGGTTGGGCGGCAACGGCAAGAATGAATGCAAAATTAGCCGATTTTGCCGATTTGAATATATCAGGCAGTAAATCTACCATCGGTTTTGGTTCTTTAGAGAAAAGAGTTAGTGAGCGTAACCGTGCTGACAATGAATTTATCGATGTGTCATCAAGCATTGAATTAGGGAAGTTTTTACCTCAAAAATCAGGCATTAAAATCCCGATGTATGTGAGTTATTCTAAACAGGTAGCTACCCCACAATTTGATCCGCGTACACCAGATATCGAATTAAAAACTGCATTAGCATCCGCATCTAAAGCGCAAAGAGATTCGATATTAAACTTTGCACAAGATTACACAACCAGAAACAGCATTAACTTTACCAACGTTCGTAAAGAGCGAACTAACCTAGAAAAAAAGGTACAGTTATGGGATATAGAAAACTTTAATGTTTCTTACGCACAAACTAAATTTGCGCATCGCGATTTTATAAATGAGCGAAGCATCCAGCGTAATTACCGTGGTTCTATAGCTTACAATTACGCCCGAACGCCTAAAAACTATATGCCTTTTGATAAGATTATTAAATCTAATAGCCTTAAATTGTTAAAGGATTTTAACATTACCTTAATGCCAAGTGCCATTAATTTCAGACTAGATGTAGATCGTTTTTATGCAGAAAATACATTGAGAAATAATGATCCCAATAATTTTCTTCCGATTAATACCACTTTCAATAAAAACTTTTTGGTATCAAGAGTTTATGGTATCGCATGGGATTTAACCAACTCATTAAGTTTAGATTTTGATGCTACAAACTTCTCGATTATAGATGAGCCAGATGGCAGAATTGAAGGTTTAAAAAGAGATACACTTTGGCAGAATTTAAAAACATTAGGTAGAACTACAGACTACAACCACAATTTAAATGTAAGATATAATTTGCCAATTGGAAAAATACCGGGTATGGATTGGTTAACAGTAGCAACAATTTATGGTACTAACTTTAACTGGCAAACCGAACCGCTTTCTACCTTAAGAGATCCGAATATTAATTTGGGTAACACCATTCAAAACTCCAGAACTATACAAGTAAATCCTACATTATCGTTAACTAAGCTTTACAATAAATTTGGTTTTATTCGTAAAAGTTTAAACAGAACCGATTCTACCACAACTTTTTCTGATATGCTTTTGGGGCTGTTAACAAGTGTAAAAAATGTTAATGTTGCATTTACTCAAACCAAAGGAACATTCTTGCCAGGATATTTACCACGTACAAAATATTTTGGGGTTGATGATGTTACCGGGGCACCTGGTTTGGGCTTTGTTTTTGGTAGCCAGCGAGATATTAGAGATTTAGCTTTTGGGAGTGGTTGGTTAACTACTGATGAATTGCAAACACAGTTGTACATTAATACTTTAAGAGAAGATTTTCAGTTGACAGGAACAATTGAACCTTTACGAGATTTTAAAATTACTTTGAGTGCGGTTAGAAATCAAACCTTAAATTACGCTACTAATTTCAGGTACGATAACAGCATCAGTACATTCAGAAATTTAAGTCCAACAACTACTGGTGATTACAGCGTGTCTATCATTAGTTTAAGAACTGCATTTAAAGACAAAAATGGAAGTACGGTTTCTTCATTATTTAACGAGTTTATGGCGAATAGACAAACTATTTCAAATAGATTGGGTGCTCAAAATCCAAATTCATCGGGTAATGCAAATGGTTTCGCCGATGGATATGATAAGCGTTCGCAAGATGTAATCATCTCTTCTTTTTTAGCAGCATACACAGGTAAAAAGGCAAATTCATCTAGCTTAAATAACTTGCCAAAAATACCGCTTCCGAATTGGAGAATTACTTATGGAGGTTTATCTAAAATCCCTTTTATAGCAGATCGGCTTTCTGAATTGAGTTTAAGACACGGCTATCGTTCTACGTATAGTGTAAATGGTTTTAATAGTTTAATCAAATATCAAGAGAATAATGGCGCTGTATCAAGTAGGGATGTAAATCAGAATTTTTTACCATTTTATCAATTTGGTCAAGCAAATATTTCAGAACAATTTGCCCCATTAATAGGAATTGACACCAGATTAAAAAACAACCTTACGGCTAACTTCGAGATAAATAAAACCAGAATTATGGCTTTAAGTTTAGCCAATAGTCAGCTCGCTCAATTATCAGAAAATAACTTGGTTTTTGGTTTAGGTTACCGAACTACAAAATTCCGTTTGCCATTTGGATGGTTCAGTAATCTAAAATTAGACAACAACATGGATTTCAAATTGGATGTTTCTGTTAGAGATAACAAAACGGTAATTTACAGAGCAGATATTGAGGAAGCAGAAGTTTCATCGGGTGCTAAAAATATCTCGTTGAGGCCAACTGTAGATTATGTGCTTAATCAACGTTTTAATGTGAGGCTATTTTACGATTCGAATATTACCAAACCTTATACCTCGCAATCATTTAACACCTCTTTTAGCAATTTTGGTTTTAGTTTAAGGATGACACTGAATTAGTAATTGCGATAGCGCAGTTTAATAATTATCTTTGTTCATTAAATATTTACTAAAAAAGATTTTTAAAATATAATACAATGAATTTTCCATCAGAATTAAAGTACACAAAAGACCACGAATGGGTTAGAGTAGAAGGAAACGAAGCTTATATCGGTATTACCGATTTCGCTCAGCGTGAATTAGGCGATATTGTTTATTTAGATATCAATACCGTTGGTGAAGAAGTAGAGCAAGAAAAAGAATTTGGAACAGTAGAAGCAGTAAAAACAGTTTCTGATTTATTTATGCCAGTTACAGCAACTGTTTTGGAAGTTAATACTGCATTAAATGACAACCCTGAATTGGTAAATTCTGATCCTTATGGCGAAGGCTGGATGGTGAAAGTTACTTTAAGCGACGCTGCTCAAGTTGATGCTTTATTAAGCGCTGATGATTATAAAGCTTTAGTTGGCGCTTAATTGATGAAAATATATGAAGCACTAAAGTCGCAACGCTGGTCTATTTTATGGGCGGTTATAACTTTAGTGCTTTGCAATATAAAAATGCCTGAAGGCGATGAAGGTTCGGGCATTTTTTTTAAAGGATTTGATAAAATGGCACATTTAGGATTTTTCTATGTGTTAACTGTTTTATTATTTTATGGTAAAATCAATTATCAGCATAATTTCAGCTTTCGCTCACTCACCATTTTCAAAATTATTTTAATTTGCGTATTTATTGGTGGCGGAATAGAAATACTGCAATGGAAAGTTTTCACTTACCGATCTGCAGAGTGGTGGGATTTTATTAGCGATATGATGGGTTGCTTTATGGGCGTTTTTAGTTATGCTTTACTCCATTTATCAAACTACAATGAAAAGAAGGTTTAATTTCTTTTTAATTTTATTAATGGCAGCAGTATTAAGTTCTTGCGGATTGTTTAAGCCGTCTTGCTATTGTCCAAAAATGCCAAAATCACGCTTTAAAGTGTATTAACAAAGGGTTTTATACCTCAAATTTTTTTAACGCTCCTTCTCAAAAACTACTCTGTAACGATAAAGTTAGTTGTATTTAAAATGTTACCCATTTTTTATCATGTGCTAACAAACTTTTGCGGTTAACCGTAGTCTGATAGGGTAACTTTACAAAATTATAAATTAACAAATGAAGACAATTTTACAAAAAACAATAATTTTTGCTTTACTTTTTATAAGCTATTATGCAAATGCTCAAACGGGAGGATCGGCCACTGGTAAAGTTTTAAATGGTAAAGATAAAACACCCGTTGATTATGCATCAGTAGCTGTAAAGCGTTTATCAGATTCGGTTACAGTTGGTGGCACGAATACCAATGCAAACGGAACTTTTACAGTTAGCGGTTTAGCGCCAGGTAAGTACAAATTATATGTTGCTTACATTGGTTTAAAAACTATTAATAGAGATTTTGAAGTAACAGCAGCCAAACCAAGCATAGCTTTTGGAGATTTGGTAATGGAGAATACTGGTGTACAATTAAATACTGTTATTGTACAAGGCGAAATCCCGCCAGTAGTAGTTAAAAAAGATACGTTAGAGTTTGATGCAAAAACCATTAAGGTTAAGGAAAACTCTGTAGTAGAAGATTTATTGAAGAAAGTACCTGGCGTTGAAGTTTCAAAAGATGGTACAGTTACTACACAAGGTGAGAGCATTAAAAGAGTAAGGGTTGATGGTAAAGATTTTATGGGTAGCGATCCATTATTGGCTACTAGGAATTTACCTGCTGATATGGTTGATAAAATTCAGATCATTGATGACATGTCTGACCAAGCAAAATTCTCTGGTGTAGATGATGGTACCCGTGAAAAAATCATCAACATTGTTACTAAAAATGGAGTTAAAAATAAAGGTTTTGTAGGGAACAACACAGTTGGTTACGGCTCAAACGATAGATACGATGTAAATTTAAGTGTAACTAGATTTAATGAAAATCAACAAATCTCATTATTAGGTCAGTTTAATAATGTAAACAAACAAAACTTTGGTGGTGGAGTTGGCGGCGGTGGCGGCGGTCGTGGACAAAATTTTGGTGGTGGTAACGGTCAACAAGCAGGTATTACTACAACTAATGCTGCAGGTATTAACTTTGCTGATACTTATAAAAATGGTACACAGTTTAATGGTAGTTATTTCTTTAACAAAACATCGTTGTTTAATACCAACAGTTCATTCTCGCAAACATTTTTGGGTAACAATACCAACTCTAACAGAAGCGATTTAGAAAGTACTACAGAACGTTTAAACCACCGTTTAGATTTTACTTTAGATACAAAAATAGATTCAAGTACCTCAATTAGAATCAGACCAAACTTTTCTTTTAGTGATAACAGCGCTGAAAGCATGAACACTTACAACAGAATTTCGTTAATTGGAGATGCTGTGGGTTCACAAAGTTTCAATAGTAATTCTAAATCTCCGGCTTTGAGCAACAATATGTTGATTAGGAAAAAGTTTCAACGTAGAGGTCGTACTTTATCATTAAATGTGAATACAAATTACAATGATAATGATGCCGATAATATCAATATCAACCCAGAGACTTTAACTTCTCCAACAAATGTAGTTTCACAAAGAAACTTAAATCAATTAATTGATAATACCTCTACTTCTTTTAGTAACAGTGCCAGATTGGTATTTACCGAGCCACTTTCTAAAACATTAAACTTAGAGTTAAACTACCAAAACGGATTTAATTTTGATAATCAAAGTAGATTTGTATATGATTTTAACAACACCACACAACAATATGATGTAGTTAATGTTGACTTTAGTAATGAGTTTGAGAATAAAACATTGACTAATGCATTGGGTTTCAGTTTCAGTAAAAATGAAAAGAAATATAACTGGAATGTGGGCTTAGCGGCTCAGCAAACACACCGCGAAAATGCCAACTTAACTACTGATAATGTATTTACACAAAACTTTATCAATCTTACACCTTCTGCAAATTACAGGTATAATTTCAGTAATACCAAGCGTTTAAACATTAGATACGATGGTCGTACCAATCAACCAAGTATTACACAAATTCAGCCAATACCTGATAATACCAATACACAAACCATATTTTTAGGTAATCCGAATTTAAAACCATCATTCTCTAACAACTTAAGAATTTTCTATAACAATTTCGATTTTAAAAGCTATCGTCAATTGTTTTTAGGCGCATTTATTACGCAAACTATTAATGGGTTCGGTAATAGTCAGACTTTAATAACTGATCAAGCAGATCCAAATTTTGGTAAAATTGCTAATAGTTTTGTAAATGTTGATGGAAATATTAATGCTAATGTATTTGGTACGCTTGGTTTACCAATTATTAAAGGTAATAAGCTAACGCTAAACATAGATGGTCGTGCTAATTATAATAGAAATACAAACATTACAACTAACCTAGAAAATATTACCAACGAATATATTTTTACAAACGGTTATAGATTGGTTTCTAACTTAGATAAATTAGATATGGTTGCTGGTATTTCAGGTACAATGACTAGAGCAACTTACACTATTGGTAACAATACTAAGTTTTATAGACTTTCACCTAATGTAGATATAAGTTATTTATTCCCAGGTAATATTCGTTTACAAGCGGATTTAAGCTATATTAAACAAACAGGTGGAGGTGTAGGTTACGATACCGATTTCACATTAGTAAATGGATATATTAGTCGTCAATTCTTTAAAAATAGAGGAACATTCAAGTTAGCTGTAAACGATTTATTTAATCAAAACACTGGTATTTCAAGAAGTGCTGGTAGTAACTCAATTACCGATTCGAACTTTAACGTGTTAAAACGTTACTATATGTTCTCATTTACTTATTCTTTAAGTAATATCGCAGGTGTAGCAGGCAGAGGTCAACAGCAAGGTGGCCCAGGAGCAAGAGGTATGAGAATGGGTGGAATGATGTAACCTTAATTTAAAAATTTATAAAGTCGCTGCCTTTTGGTTAGCGACTTTTTTTATGAGATTATGCGCTCTTGTTATTTGGATTTAATATAAATAAAGGCTAAATTGCGCCATATTTAAGTATATGAAACTTTCGCAGTTAAACCCAGGAGAACAAGGTACAATCGTTGCTTTTACAGATTTAGAAATGTCTGTAAAGTTAATGGAAATGGGCTGTTTACCTGGTGAAGTTGTAGAGGTAGAGCGTTTAGCTCCACTCGGCGATCCAATAGCCATCCGCGTTGCGGGATATCAACTTTGTTTACGTAAAAGCGAAGCAGCTGTCATTATAATTCAGTAACACCTTGGCCGATATTAAAGTTGCATTAGTTGGTAATCCTAATACCGGAAAATCTACCTTATTTAATCTCTTAACAGGATTAAATCAGAAAGTAGGAAACTTCCCAGGTATCACAGTCGACAAAAAAGTTGGCTATTGTAAACTTGCTGAAGGCAGAACAGCAGAAATCATTGATCTTCCCGGTACCTATAGTTTATACCCAAAAAGTAAAGATGAGGGCATTGTATTTCAGGTACTAGCCGATAAAAGCAATTCAAGTTACCCTGATATAATTGTTCTGGTTGCCGATGCTACAAATTTAAGGCGTAACCTTTTGCTTTGCTCGCAAGTTGCAGATTTAGGTTTACCGATGTTATTAGTGCTCAATATGACAGATATGGCTCGTAAAGAGGGTATACATATCAACGTTAATATGCTTGCCAAGCGTTTGGGTATCCAGGTTGTAGCCATGTCGGCACGCAAAAATGATGGTTTAGAGACACTTAAAAAAGCGCTTGCAAACACTACAAACATTAGCACACAAATTAACGGTGTAGATGCGAATTTATTTGCTTCAGAAGCAATCAGCGCTGTAAAACAAAAAATAAATATCGATAATGATTATTATGCTTTGCAAGTTTTACATCAGCACGAGCATTTAACTTTTTTTACTCCACAAGAGCAACAAGAAATTGAAGCCATTGAAAAAGAATTTGGTTTCGAATCTTCTAAATTACAGGGAGCAGAAACCGTTGCTCGTTACCGCTATTTAAGTACTGTATTAACAGATGTTATTTTTGATACTGGCGCTGAACGTAAGTTCAAAAACACGGATAAATTAGATCGGATTTTAACGCATAAATTTTGGGGTTTTGCCATATTTTTGCTTATTCTTTTTGTTATTTTCAATGCAATTTTCTCTTGGGCATCTTACCCGATGGATATTATTGAAGGTGCTTTTGGCTGGTTAACTACAGTTGGGCATGAGCGTTTACCAGATGGTTTATTAACCGATTTATTGTTAGATGGAGTAGTTGCTGGTTTAGGTGGTATCGTAATTTTCGTGCCACAAATCGCTATTCTGTTTGCTTTTATCTCCATTTTAGAAGATACTGGTTATATGGCCAGAGTTACTTTTATGATGGATAAAATGATGAGCAAAGTTGGTTTAAGTGGTAAATCTGTTGTACCTATGATTGGCGGTTTGGCTTGTGCAGTTCCTTCTATAATGGCGGCCAGAAACATAGAGAGCTGGAAAGACAGAATGATTACCATTATGGTTACTCCGCTGGTAAGTTGCTCAGCAAGACTTCCCGTTTATATTTTAATCATTTCCATTATTATCCCATCAGAAAGTGTTTGGGGTATCATCAATAAACAAGCTATTGCTTTAATGTTTATGTATTTGGTGGGTATTGCAGCTGCTGTTATTGTAGCATGGCTCATGAAATTTTTGATCAAAGCGAAAGAAAAATCTTACTTCATTATGGAGTTGCCAGTTTACCGTATGCCACGATGGAAGAATGTAGCTTTAACGGTTTATGAAAAATCTAAAACTTTTATTTTTGAAGCTGGTAAGGTAATTATTGCCATTTCAATTGTACTTTGGGTAATGGCATCATTTGGCCCAGGAGATCGTTTCGAAAAGATTGATCAAAAATATGCTACAGCATTGGCTGATACCACCCAAAATACCGATCACATTAACTCTTTAATTAGTAGCGAGAAACTCGAAAACTCTTACGTAGGTATACTTGGTCATGCGATAGAACCTGCCATTAGACCATTAGGTTACGATTGGAAAATAGGCATTGCTCTAATAACTTCTTTTGCAGCTCGTGAGGCTTTTGTAGGTACAATGGCTACAATTTACAGTGTTGATGGCGGAGATGAAGATACTGGCACTATTAGAGAAAGAATGATTGCTTCTAAGAATAGTGTTACAGGTTTGCCAATTTATACTTTTGCCACAGGTATTTCTTTGATGTTGTTTTATGCCTTTGCTATGCAATGTATGAGTACAGTTGCAGTGGTATACCGTGAAACTAAATCATGGAAATGGCCAATGATCCAACTGGTTTACATGACGGCGATGGCTTATGTAGCGGCGTTAGTTGCGTATCAATTTTTGAAGTAATAGCTCTTTTCGTCATTGCGAAAACTTGCAATTCCGACTTGGAGGAATCTCATAGTTGATTTCAGTATTTATTATTTATTTGGGCGTGTCCCAAGCTGCGCAAGGGTCAGGCTATTCGCTACAATCTTTTTGGCGAGGCTGCGCCTATAACGCCAAAAAGTATTTTCACTACTATCCTTCACGCTAGCACGATGGAATTCTGCTCCCTTGGAGGGGTGCCCAATGTCCTTAAGTTAAGGAGAAAATAAAAAGTAATTGTCATCCTGAGCGTAGTCGAAGGACAAATTATTTTTTTTTGACCATTGAAAGATCTTCGACTACGCTCAGACTGACAGCGTTTGTATTTAACTAAAGGATTGTAGGATGCCCGACGCGGCGAGCGGGGTGGTTAATCTATAGTTTGTAAGTAAAAAAAAGCTTTAACCTACACAATCTTTATTAGTTGTTTCAAACTTTGGCAATCCAAAACAGGATTTACAAAGTGGAAATGGATCCTGTTAAAAAGTAGCAAGCACTATGTTTCTATGTGGTAAATTATCTTAATTAAATCCTTAAATTTGTATCGTGAACAAAATCGAAGTTTTAGCACAATATTTACCTGAACAAGCCGCTCCAATTATAGCCAAATGGATCGACTATTTTCAGTGTGAGTTTAAAATTTCAAAAAATAGAGCCACAAAACTAGGTGATTATCGCCATCCCTTTAAAGGCAATGGGCATAAAATTTCAGTTAACAACGATTTAAATTCTTACGCCTTTTTAGTAACCACCGTTCATGAGTTTGCACATTTGCTCACATGGAACGATCATAAAAATAAGGTAAAACCTCACGGCGCAGAGTGGAAAAATAATTTTAAGCGGATGATGAAACCTTTTTTTGAGTTAAATATTTTTCCCGAAGATATCCACCACACCATTACCAATTATTTAAATAATCCAGCAGCATCTAGCTGTACAGATTTAACTTTAGCAAGAGCTTTAAAAAAGTACGATGCCTATTTAGCCACTAATCGGATAGAAGAAATTCCTATCAACGCTGTTTTTACGCTAAAAGATGGTAGAAAGTTTAAAAAAGGCGAAAGAATTAGAAAGCGTTACAGATGTTTGTGTTTAGATAATGGTAATATCTATCTATTTAATCCTTTGGCAGAAGTATTATTGGCGACAGGCACATAAACAGCTTCTCTATCAATTACTTTCCAATTAAGATTTAATTTCACGTCTTTAAAATCTATTGGGTTGTTTAGTAAACTATCTACCAATTCATCTTTTTGTTGAACCAAAATGCTTGCTGTGTAGCTATTTTGTACTTTACTTCTTAAAATAATATACCTACTATCTGGGTAAGTGGTTATATTTTCGAAAACCATATCAAATCTATCTTTCCCTTCCAAAACCTCGTTCAAGGTTTTTACAGTTTCTAGATAAGTTTTATCGTTTTTTGAGCTCACACTTAATGGAACATCAACATAAGGTAAGGCTTCAATCGCGTCCTCGGCAGATGCTGTTCTGTTTTCAGTTTTAAAAACGGTGTTGCTACGTAGAAATGTTCGGCTATTTTTAATAATTTTTCCTTCATTGTTAGATAGTTCGTTTTTTACTTTCTCTAAAACTAAACTGTCGTTTCTAAAATAATAGGCTTTTAAAGTATGGCTTGCGCCACCATTGTAGGCGTTTTCTGTAATTAAAACTGTGTTACCATTTTCTGTAAATTTTTCTACATAAAATGATAAATCACCTAGCATATAAACCAAGCTGGTTTTTTTGTTCAATTTTAATTGTTTCTGATCTATTTGGTTGCTGTATTCGATAATAGATTTTGCAGTTAAATCTGTTGCAAATTCATCACTTAATGCTGCTTCTGGATGGTCGGATTTAAATTGATTACAGCCTAAAATTGTACTAAAATAAGCGATTAAAATTAAAAAAGTATACAATTTCATAAGGCATCCATAAATTAGGTATCTTATTTACAGACGGACTATTATCGTGCCAAGGGTTAGTAAGCCAATACTTTCTCTACCGCTTTTCCCAATTTACTTTTCGCTAAAAAACTATCTTCTAAAACCTTGCTCATTGGTATGGCGGTATCTAAACTGGCACAACGCAAAACTGGCGCATCCAAATATTCGAAACAATGTTCTGCTATCCAAGCAGCAATCTCAGCACCAAAACCACTGCTCAAGGTATCTTCATGCAAAATAATTACTCGCCCGGTTGCTTTTACTGCATTGGCAACAGTTTCTTTGTCCCACGGTTGTAAGCTTATTAAATCCACCAATGTAACAGAAATTTCTGGATGTTGGTTTAAATATGCTAATGCCCAGTGTACGCCTAAACCATAAGTAATGATAGTTAATTGTTCGCCTTGCTTTAAGATATTTGCTTTGCCGATTTCAACGGTATAGTAGCCATCAGGCACTAAACCAGTAAGGCTGCGGTACAAATACTTATGCTCAAAATAAATTACTGGATTAGGATCTTCAATAGCAGCCATTAACAAACCTTTCGCATCATGTGGGAATGCTGGATATACTACCTTTAAGCCTGGGGTTTTTGTAAACCAAGCTTCGTTACTTTGCGAGTGAAATGGACCAGCTCCAGTGCCTGCACCCGTAGGCATCCGCACAACAACATCTGCTTTCTCGCCCCAGCGGTAATGTGTTTTAGCTAAATTATTTACAATTTGGTTAAAACCACAAGTTACAAAATCGGCAAATTGCATTTCTACAACTGCTTTGTAGCCATTTATAGATAAACCTAAACCAGCACCCACAATTGCAGACTCGCAAATAGGTGTATTGCGAACTCTCGCTTTACCAAATTGCGCTACAAAACCATCGGTTATTTTAAAAGCACCACCATACTCTCCAATGTCTTGTCCCATAATTACCAAGTTATCGTAACGTTGCATGCCTTCTTTTAAACCAGCGGTAATGGCATCGAGATAACGCAGTTCAGTTTTTGCCTCTACAGGTGCTACAACTTGTTGTTGGTAAGGATAAAACATATCATCCAACTCTGTTACATCATTGGCAATAGGTTCTGGTTCATTAAAAGCAAATTCAACATCTGCTTCAATTTCAGCTTTAAATTTGCTTTTTATCGTTGCAATTGTATCTTCATTTATTACATTTTCGCTCAACAAATAATTCTCAAAATTCTGAACGGGATCTTTCTTCACCCATTCATCAAACAAATGTTGAGGAACATATTTTGTGCCTGAAGCTTCTTCGTGGCCACGCATTCTAAAAGTTAAACACTCTACCAAAATTGGGCGTGGGTTTTCGCGGATGCTGCTAGCCAATTCGCTTAGTTTATCGTATACAGCTAAAATATTATTTCCATCTAACTGTAAACCTTCAATACCATAACCAAGCGCCCGATCGACTAAATTTTTGCATTTATATTGTTCGTTAGTTGGGGTAGATAAGCCATAACCATTGTTTTCTATCAAAAAGATTACTGGTAAATTCCATACTGCTGCCACATTAATTGCCTCATGAAAATCGCCTTCGCTGGTTGCACCTTCGCCTGTAAAAACTAAGGTTGCATTTTTTTTGTTGGCAATTAAATCTGCTAATGCTATCCCATCGGCCAATGCCATTTGTGGCCCCAGATGCGAAATCATTCCAATAATTTTATAATCTTGTGTGCCGAAGTGAAAAGAACGGTCGCGACCTTTGGTAAAGCCTGTTACTTTACCTTGCCATTGTGCCATCAACTTTGTTAATGGGATGTTTCTGCTGGTAAAAACACCTAAATTTCTGTGCATTGGCAAAATGTATTCATCGCTCTGCATAGCTAAGGTGCTACCAACGGCAATGGCTTCTTGTCCAATACCCGAAAACCATTTGCCAATTCTGCCTTGTCGTAAAAGAATAAGCATTTTTTCCTCTACCATACGTGGGTAAAGTAATGTTTTATACAATGCTAAAAGCTCAGCATCATCTTTATCTTTTCTATCGAACTGCATATTTGGTTGGTGTTGTAAATGTTTATTATTTCGAATGTAACACTCCAAACGCTACTCTCCAAACTTATTTAAGACTCGGGATTTTTCTGTTTATCTTCCCATTGTTTTGAGAAAGATTTTTGTGCAATTTCTGGCATATCGCGGTATTTACCCCAACTTTTTTTGAAGAAGGTTTTTAAAAAGAAGTTTTTCATTTTTCCACCAACCATATCCATCATCGAACGTTTTTTCATTCCTTTTTTCCACAATCCCCATCCAATTTCTTCAATTTTGGTATTTTCATGGCTTGCTGCTGCATCTCTTCTGTTCAACAACAGCATTTTATGAATGTCTATTTTAACCGGACAAACTTCAGAACATTTTCCGCATAGGCTAGAAGCATAGCTTAAATGTTTAAATTCCTTCATCCCTTTAAAATGAGGCGTAATAATAGAACCAATTGGTCCGCTATAAGTGGTATCGTAAGTGTGGCCACCAATGTTTTTGTAAACCGGACAAGCATTTAAACATGCTCCACAACGAATGCAATATAATGCTTGGCGTTGTTCTTTTTGGGCCAATAGATTTGTTCTGCCATTATCTAAAAGGATAACATACATTTCCTCTGGTCCATCGGTTTCGTTAGCCTGTCTGGGTCCGCTAAGCAATGTATTGTAAACCGTTAAATTTTGTCCTGTACCATGGCTAGCTAAAAGTGGCCAGTATAAATCTAAGTCGGCAATAGATGGAATAACCTTTTCTATGCCAACAATGGCGATGTGTATTTTCGGAAATGTAGTGCATAAACGAGCATTACCTTCATTCTCTGTCAAAGCTACACTACCAGTATCAGCTACTAAAAAATTACCGCCAGAAATACCAATATCAGCGCTTAAATATTTTTCGCGTAATAATTCTCTTGCTTTTTGGGTGAGCTGTTCAGGCGTTGCATCAATTGGTGTTCCAAATCTCTCATTAAATAATTTAGCAATTTCTACCTTGCTCAGGTGCATGGCAGGAGTAACAATGTGATAAGGTTTTTGCCCAAGTAGTTGAACAATGTATTCGCCCAAATCACTTTCTAATGATTGGATATTGTTTTTCTCTAAAAACTCATTTAAATGAATTTCTTCGGTAGTCATCGATTTTGATTTGATGACTGTTTTGCCTCCGTTTTTTTGGATGATGTTTAGGATTTCTTTTTGTGCTTCTTCTACATCATTTGCCCAAATCACTTTTCCACCTCTTTTCTGAAAATTGGACTCGAATTCTGGTAAAAACTTATCTAAGTTTTCCATCACACGCCATTTAATTACATGCGCTTTTTTCTTCGAAGCATCTAAGTTTTCGAATTTTGATAAGCCACGTTCTACCGCTACATTATATTTTCCGATATTATGGTTAATCGTTTTGCGGTGAGGTAAATCGAAAGCTTTTTCATCAGCTTTTATCAAAAAATCTTCGGCGGTAGTGCTCATGCTCAAATATACGAGCCTAAAGCTGAAAGACCAAAGTTTTCAAATCATAGTTATAGAATGAAAAAACTTATGACAAAAAAAATCCCGATAGCTTATGTTGCCATCGGGATTTTATCGAAACATTCGTTATGGATCTATTCTACTATCTCACAACTCAATACGCATATCTAAAAACTAATTAGTTTTAGGCGTACCATCCTCATTTTTGTTCACAACTGGACGATTTGCGCCATTAGCTAATTCCCATGCTGTAAAATATACCAACTGTGCTCTTTTAGCTAACATAGGGAAATCAATTTTGCTCACTTCATCTCCTGGTTGGTGGTAATCTTTATGTACACCATTAAAATAGAAAATTACAGGAATACCGAACTTGGCGAAGTTATAGTGATCTGAACGGTAATAGAATTGGTTTGGATCAGTACGGTTGTTATATTTTTCGTCTAAAACAATGTTTACATAATCTTCATTTGCTTTTTTTCCAATACGATCTAAATCATCGCTAAGCATGTTAGATCCAATAATATAAACGAAGTTATTATCGCCTGGACGGTCATCATCACCACGTCCAATCATGTCGATATTTAAATTTGTGATAGTGTTCTCAATTGAGAAAATTGGATGCTCTGCATACCATTCAGAACCCAATAGGCCTTTTTCTTCTCCAACAACGGTCATAAATAAAACACTTCTTTTTGGGCCTTTACCAGCTTTTGCAGCCTTAGCGAATGCCTCTGCTAGCATTAAAACTCCTGTAGTACCAGAACCATCGTCATCTGCACCATTGTTAACTTTATCTGTAGCATTAGGGTCTGCAACTAAACCAATATGGTCATAGTGACTTGTAACTACTAAAACTTCATTTTTAAGTATAGGATCAGAACCTTCTAAAAAGCCTAAAACATTTTCGCCACGGTGAGTAGTTTCTTTTTTCTGAGCTGCAACCATTAAAGCTGTATTTGCAGTAATTGAAGCTGGTTTACCGCTTTCTTTAATTTTTTGAGCCAATGCTTCAACAGTTGTATTGCTAGTTTTTAAAATTTCGTTAGCAGTTGCTGGAGAAATTGTTAAAGTTGTTAAAGTTGGTCTGGCAGGAGCTGCGGTTGCAGGGGCATCTTTTTTCAACATGATTCTGCCAGATGCAGCTGCAATTTTAGCATATTCTGGCATTTTATCAAAGTTCATATCAACCAAAAGAATAGCTTTAGGTTTAGCTTTCATTAAAGTTGTCATCATTTTTTGTCTGGCCATCATAGCCGCTCTACCGGTTAACTCAGGCTCGCCTGCTTTAATAGTTGGGTCTCCAGCAGAAAAAATCATGATTACTTTGCCCTCTGCATTAATGCCAGCAAAATCATCATAACCGTCTTTGGTAAGTCCGTAACCAGCAAAAATCACTTCATTTACGTTAATAGCAATAGGAGCGTTGGCTACACTATTACTTGGTATCATGAAATCGGCATTTAACTTTCTAGCTTTGCCATTAACTGCTAATGAAGCGCCAGCAACATCATTAGTAATTAACCCAACATTTTGAAAGTATTTATCTTTACCATCTTTAACTGGGCCTTTTAAACCAAAGCTTTTAAACTGTTTTTTGATATATTCAGCAGCCATCCAAGCGCCTTTTTTGCCTGTTTCTCTACCTTCATATTCATCAGAAGCTAAAACAGATAGGTGACTAAATCCTCTATCTTTAGTAATGGTTTCGCTAAATTTTATGGCGTCAGAGTTTTTCTGAGCCGATGCACCAACACTTAGCAATATAGCTAAGCCAGTGTATAGAAATGTTTTTTTCATCAGTTTTATTAAGTGTTTGTTAGTTCGTTAAGCAAATTTAAATTATTACAACGGCTTTAAATAAATATTAGTTCACATTATGCGAATATAAATAGGTGTATTTTTTATATCCTTAGCAAGACATTTTATTCACTCTGTTTTGGTGTCGTCCACCTTCAAATGCTGTGGTTAAAAAAGTAGTGACCATTTCTTTTGCCAAATCGGTAGAAACAAACCTAGCAGGAATGCAAATTACATTAGCATTGTTATGTTGTCTTGCTAAAGCTGCAATTTCATTTTCCCAGCAAATGGCAGCTCTAGTACCTTGATGTTTGTTGGCTGTAATAGCAACACCATTCGCACTGCCGCAAACTAGAATTCCAAAATCAAATTCATTTTTTTCTACTCCTGCTGCAACAGGATGTGCAAAGTCTGGATAATCTACAGAATCTGCAGAATAGGTTCCAAAATCTTTAATTTCGTAACCGTTTAAAAAAGATTTTAACATTTCTTTATAATCGAAACCAGCATGATCAGAGCCAAGGGCGATTTTTAATTTGTTTTCTAAAGGCATTTTCAAATTTATGTAGAATAAAGCAGCTTATGCGTAAATTTTTTGTTGCGAGATGAAGCTTAGGGTTAAAGAAATTTAATTTGGGCGATGTAGTAAACATATAGAGGATTTGTTAACTTTTTAGACGTTTAACACAAAAAGTTAACAAAATCCAATTAATTAGTTTTTATATAATGCAGTTTCAGCTTTTAGTTTTTTGCGTTGGATATTTGCCGAAATCATGATACTCAATTCGTACAATAAGAAAAGCGGGAAAGCAACGATAAGCATTGTATAAGGATCTGCAGTAGGAGTAACAACAGAAGCTACAATTAAGATAAGTACAATGGCATATCTTCTGCTCTTTCTCATAAATTGAGGTGTCATGATACCCAACTTGCTAAGGATATAAATTACTACAGGAAGCTGGAAAATAATACCAGAACCTAATGCTAAAGTTAATATTAGCGATAAATAGGAATCGATTGTAATGGTATTAGCAATACTAGGATCTACAGTAAAAGTTAATAAGAAGTTAATAGACAGTGGCGCAATAATATAGTAGCCAAATAAAACTCCAGCAAAAAATAACATCGAAGCAAAAAATACAAATCCACTAGCCGATTTTTTTTCAGTGTCTAACAATGCTGGTTTTATAAATAGCCAAATCTCAAAAAGAAGATACGGCACGCCTAAAATTAAACCTGCGGTGATACTTGAGTTCATTAAGAGGGTAAACTGACCAGCCATTTCTAAATTGATCAGCTTTGCATCAATTACTTTAATACAAAATTCTTGAGGTATTAATGAGGGTAGTGTTTCTACTAAATTACACATCATTCTGTAAGTCCAGAAATCTGCCTTTTTTGGTCCCATGATGATATCAGACCATATAAATTCACTAAAATAAAAGGATGCACAAACAAAAACTGTTACAACAGCTAAAGTTCTTAATAAGTGCTTACGTAAAACATCTAAATGGTCAAAAAAAGACATTTCTGCCTCTAAGCTTTTTCCTTTTTTCTTTATCGAATCAATTAGATCCTTTGCCTTGTTATCGCTCATTGAAATTATTTGTAAACAAAAATACCATTCTATTTGATATAGAATGGTATTTACGGTTAATATCTAATAAAAGATTATATTATTCTGAAAATTCGAAAGTTTCCATGAATTTAGTGGTAAAATTACCTGCCCTAAAATTCGGGTCTTTCATTAATTTTAGGTGAAAAGGAATAGTTGTTTTAACACCTTCAATAACAAATTCACTTAAGGCACGTTCCATGGTACAAATAGCTTCTTCACGAGTTTGGGCCACGCAAATCAGCTTTGCGATCATCGAATCGTAGTTAGATGGAATTTGATAACCTGCATAAACATGTGTGTCTACACGTACGCCATGTCCGCCTGGTGAATGGAAATTTGTAATTTTTCCTGGAGATGGTCTGAAATTATTAAATGGATCTTCAGCATTGATACGACATTCAATCGCATGCATATTTGGTAGATAATTGTTTCCTGATATTGGAATACCAGCGGCAACTTTAATCTGCTCCTTAATTAAATCGAAATTAATTACTTCTTCCGTTACTGGATGCTCTACTTGGATACGGGTATTCATTTCCATAAAGTAGAAGTTGCGGTGTTTATCTACTAAAAATTCTACCGTTCCAGCTCCTTCATAATTTACAGCTAAAGCTCCTTTAATGGCAGCTTCGCCCATTTTTTCACGCAATTCTGGTGTCATAAATGGAGATGGAGCTTCTTCAACTAATTTTTGGTGACGACGTTGAATAGAACAATCTCTTTCTGATAAATGGCAAGCTTTGCCAAACTGATCTCCAATTACTTGGATTTCAATGTGACGAGGATCTTCAATATATTTTTCTAAATAAAGGCCATCATTACCAAAGGCGGCACCAGATTCTTGACGGGCGCTATCCCAAGCATTTTCAAAGTCTTCATCTTTCCAAACGATACGCATCCCGCGGCCACCACCACCTGCTGTAGCTTTTAAAATTACAGGGTAACCCATGTCATTTGCAATTTCAATTCCTTCTTTTACGCTGGTTAATAAACCTTCAGAACCTGGAATTGTTGGTACACCTGCAATTTTCATGGTTGCTTTTGCAGAGGCTTTATCGCCCATGCCATTAATTTGTTCAGGTGTTGCTCCAATAAATTTAATTCCATAATCGCGGCAAACCGAAGAAAATTTTGCATTTTCTGAAAGGAAACCGTAACCTGGGTGTATGGCATCTGCATTGGTTAATTCTGCTGCAGAAATAATATTTGGAATACTTAAATAGGAATCTTTACTTGGTGGCGGACCGATACAAACAGCCTCATCGGCAAAACGTACGTGTAAACTCTCTCTATCTGCAGTTGAGTAAACAGCTACCGTTTTTATGCCCATTTCTTTACAGGTACGTATAATACGCAAAGCGATTTCACCCCTGTTGGCAATTAATATTTTTTTAAACATAATATATTGTTTTCGTCATCCTGTCCCGAAAGTTCGGGATCATGATCAGTTATACAAAAGATGCTGAAACAAGTTCAGCATGACGGGTTTAAATTGGTTCTACTAAAAATAATGGTTGATCGTACTCAATTGGCGAAGCATTATCTACCAATACTTTAACAATACGGCCTGATACTTCACTTTCAATTTCATTAAATAATTTCATTGCCTCTACAATACAAATTACTTTACCTACGCCAATCTCATCGCCAACATTTACAAATAATGGTTTATCAGGGCTAGATGAACGGTAAAAAGTACCAATCATTGGCGATTTTATAGTGATGTATTTAGAAGTATCTTCAGCTGCAGGAGCGGTTGATTTGATTTCTACTGTTGGCTGTGCTGCTGCAGCCGTTGGCGTTACTGGCTGTGGAGCCGGTGCTGCTGGTAATGCTGCATTTACATAAACAGGTGCTTGGTTAGTTTTAATGGTAATTTTGAAGTTTTCTTGCTCAATAGCAACTTCATTTACGCCCGACCGCGAGACAAACTTAATGAGTTCCTGAATTTGTTTGATATCCATTCTTTTGTTGTTATGTTAAAAAAATTGGTGTCTTTATGAATTAACTAAGTTATAGTTTTTTTGTTTTAAATTAAAAGGGAAATAAGGTTGATAGTCTATGGTTGATAGATTTTAGTCTAATAACTTAGGCAATAGACCATTAACCATCAACTTTGAACTAACTATTATAAGCCCATTTCAAGTAAATAGAGCCCCAAGTAAAGCCTCCGCCAAATGCGGCTATAATAATATTATCGCCTTTTTTCATTTTACTTTCCCATTCCCATAAACAAAGTGGAATGGTTCCGTTTGTTGTATTTCCGTAACGTTCAATATTAATCATTACTTTATCAGAATCTACACCCATGCGTGATGCAGTTGCATCAATAATGCGCTTATTTGCTTGATGTGGAACTAACCAGGCTACATCATTGGCAGTTAGGTTGTTTCGTTCCATAATCTCTGCAGCTACATCTGCCATATTCGTAACGGCAAATTTAAATACAGTTGGCCCTTCTTGGTGTACTGCATGTAAATTGGCATCAATGGTTTCGTGAGTTGCAGGCAGAACAGAGCCTCCAGCTTTCATGCCTAAAAACTCTTTACCCGAACCATCAGATCTTAAAATAGAATCTTGAATTCCAAAGCCTTCTTCGTTTGGTTCTAATAAGGCGCAACCACAACCATCACCAAAAATAATGCAGGTAGTTCTATCTTTATAATTGATAATTGATGACATTTTATCGCCACCAACAACTAAAACTTTTTTATGTTTGCCCGACTCGATAAATTGTGCTCCAGTGCTTAAGCCGAAAATAAAACCAGAACAAGCTGCTTGTAAATCGTAACCCCAAGCATTTCTAGCGCCAATTTTATCTGCTAAAACATTCGCAGTAGCCGGAAAAGTGAAATCTGGAGTTGTTGTACAGAAAATGATCAAATCAATTTCCATCGCATCAATTCCACGTTTTTTTAGTAATCCATTTACAGCGTGTACAGCCATATCTGAAGTGCCCAAACCTTCCCCTTTTAATATTCGTCGCTCTCTAATGCCAGTTCTGCTAGTTATCCATTCATCAGATGTATCAACTAGGGTTTCCATTTCCTTATTAGTCATGATGTAATCAGGAACGTAACCGTTAACAGCTGTAATAGCAGCGTGAATTTTGTTCATTGTATTTTTTTTAAATTATTGGAATGCAGCTTGTATTTTTCCAACCAAGTTAGAGGTAATCATATCCCTCGATTGAAAAATCATATTTTTAATAGCCAACGGACTAGAAATACCATGCCCAATTAAAACTGGAGCATTTACACCTAAAACAGGGCTACCACCATAGTTTTCGTAATTAAAACGATCAAAAAATTCGTCTTTTAATCCTTTTTTAATGGTAATTACATAAAATGATTCTGCCAATTTTAACATCACATTTCCTGTAAAACCATCACACACAATTACATCGGCTTTATCATTAAATAAGTCTCTACCTTCAACGTTTCCTACAAAATTAAACTGATTGCTCTCTTTCATCAACGGAAAAGCTGCTAAAGAAAGCATATTGCCTTTTTCATCCTCTTCGCCAATATTCATTAAAGCCACTTTAGGGTTTTCAATTTGCATCACGTGTTCTGCATACAAACTTCCTAAAATACCAAACTGCTGTAAAAACTCAGGTTTACAATCAGCATTTGCGCCAACATCAAGCATTAAGCCTAAACCGCCTTTAAGTTTAGGGACAATACTTGTTAAACAAGGACGAAGAATACCAGGAATTGTTTTAACGCTAAAAACAGCGCCAACTAACATTGCGCCAGAATTACCCGCACTTGCGAAAGAATCTAATTTACCTTCTTTAAGCATTTGAAAGCCTACCGCAATGCTTGAATTTGGCTTTTGAACAATAGCCTTTGTAGGATGTTCGCCCATACCAATCACTTCGTCGGTATGTACGTATTCGAATAGCTCAGGGTCGAATCCCTGTTCTATAAGTAGAGGTTTAATCTGCTGTGTATCACCAATAAGCACCAAGTGCTCATCAGCTTTTAGGGATTGATGAGCTGCTATTGCACCCAAGACGTTAGCCTTGGGCGCATAGTCTCCGCCCATAATATCGAGACCTATTTTCATAGTAAAAATCTTTTGTGTTAATTTAATTGCTTCGCAATTATTAATCTAAGTTAAACTTAAACCAATAATAAACACAAAAATTTTCTTAGAAAATTAACCTATTGAAGTGTTTTCGATAACTAATTTACCGTTGTAGTACAAGTTACCATCAACATTGTAAGCTGTATGAGGAACATGTATCGCACCAGTAGTTTGGCATGTAGCCAAAGAAGGAGCTACTGCTTTATAGTGAGTTCTTCTTTTATCTCTTCTTTGTTTAGAAATCTTGCGTTTTGGATGTGCCATTGCTGATTTGTTTTATTTTATTTTAATTTTTTTAATGCTTCCCAACGTGGGTCGTCATTTTTTTCTTCTTCATTTTCTGCACTACCGGTAGCCAATTTTTCCAAGGTTGCTAGCATTTCTGGGTCGCATTTTTGGTCGGTGCCTGCCTGTTCGCAGTTATTTATGTAAGGTATTGCTACATTAATGAATTCGTAAATCATTTCCGAAACATCAATTTCGCTTTCCTTTCTGTTTAAAACAATGATTTCTAAATCATCGCTCTCTAACTCATCTTCTGCAAATTTAACAATCTGCCTTTCTTTAATCTCAATCGGTTGTCCAAATTCAGCTAAACATTTATCGCAATTTAATTGTATTGTTCCCCAAATATGGAAGTTCAATAACAACATCGTCTCCTGTTTATCTAAATCTAGTTTAGCTTTAAGTGCTCCATCTTTAACCAAAGAGTACTCAAATGCATCAAAAAAGCTTTTATCAATTTCAAAATCGAATTGATGTTTGCCCAATTTTAAGCCTGTAAACGGGATTGAAAATTGTTTTAATGCCTTCAATTGTAACTAAATTTTAGCCTGCAAAGGTAGGAAATATTTTAATAAAATGAAATCTTTTTGTAAAAATGAATGCGAATTTATCATTCTGACACTTGTAAAGAATCTGTTCGGTTAAACTAGAGATTTAAAATCTGGTTTATTTAATTAATTTGAAAAACATTGTCAGTGCTTTTCGCATCATTAAGCCCTTCTTTCCGCTGTATCTTTACCACTAAATCCCCTAAAGGGGACTTTGGTAAAAAAGATGCCGCTTCAATAAGGTTTAGGTAATTAAGGTAGTGGTTCTTTTGCGGCTTTGCAACCTCTCATAGTTGCAAGATAGTTTGTTATATAGCCCTGATTTTAGCGGGAAATACTTTTTGTTGCAGAACCATTTAAACTACGTAAGTTTTTAAAACTTACGAAATTTGCAGCGCCAATCACAAAAAGATTGGAGCGAAAGCAGGAACCTCCATTAATTATAGCTCAGCAATTGCGCTTCAAATCTAATTTAAAGTGTATCTCTATTCTTGTCAAACCCTTGCTTAGGTTTTCTTCGGTTTCTTAGGTGGTTTAAAAAGCTATTGCTCTGCCAAAATCATATCTTTATCATTTCTGCTCCACTCACTCCAAGAGCCCACATACAACTTCGGAATAGCTAAACCTGCATAATCCATCGCTAACAATAACTGGCAAGCTGTTACACCCGAGCCGCAATGCACAATCAGATTTTCTGCATTTGCATCTGCCAATTCCATATCTAACACTTTCTTTAATACTTTAGGGTTAAAGAAAGAACCATTTTCATCTAAGCTATTGGTAAATGGAATGTTAATCGCTCCCGGAATATGCCCTGCAATTAAATCGATAGGTTCGGTTAAACCAGCAAAGCGCTTGGCATCTCTAACATCAACAATGGTTTGGTTGCCAGTTTTGCTTGCAATTTCAACCTCATCTATATCAGCAAGTGATAATTGCCAACCTGTATTGGGGTAGGATTTTTTAGCATTAGCTTTTGGAATTTCATTATTCGTTGCAAAACCGGCATTAACGGCGGCATCAAATCCACCATTTAAAACTTGTACTTTTTCATGGCCAATGGCTTTAAGCATCCACCAAAAACGAGCTGCTGCATTGCTACCATTTTTATCATCGTATATAATTACATGATTTTGAGGTTCAATGCCAAAATTGCCCAACGTTGAGGCAAATTGTTCAATAGTAGGTAATGGATGTCTTCCGCCAATGGCGAAATCTCCAATATTGGCTAAGTCTGTATTTAAGTCGATATAAAATGCACCAGCTAAATGATTTTCATCGTATCGAGCTTTTGAACCAGCACTTGCATCAAATAAAATATAATCATCAGGGTTTAGGTTGATAAGTTCTGCTGGTTGTATAATTGGAAGTAATCTCATTGTTTAGTTTGTGCTTTCATCATTTTCATGATCATTTCTTTGCGCTCTTGAGCGGTCATGTTTTTCATTTTATCAACATCCATAGTCATGCTGTTTTTACTATAGCCTGCTGGTATAGCAAATAATGATGATGCTAAAGGTTTTTGTTCATATTTAGTGAGTAACATCGTCATCATTATGGTTGTGGTATTTGGCTTATAAAGCACTATTTTAGCAGGCATACCTGTAATGCCTTTGCTTTTAAGTTGGGCCATAATTTTCTGATTTACAATTGCATCGTTTCCTGTAATGGGAAGATTTGTAGCGGGTAAATCTTTTGCATACCAAATATCCCAAGTTTTTCCTTCAGCAGTCATCTTAACCCTGGTGCAATTGTAATTGCCCACTTTTTCGTTCCCCATAACTTTTATTTCTGGGTTTTTAGCTGTTGTAGCAGAGGTACTCTTTGTTTCTGTGTAAGTTTTGTTTAATGAGTTAAAAACCAATACCACATTAGGCTTACTTTTAAGCATTAATGTAATGGTATTCATTTTGGTTCCAGCAATATCCATATTTACTTCAGTTCTCACATCTCCATTTTTGATGTACATTTTGCTAACAATAGGCTTATTGCCCATGCCAGTCATTTTATATTCGGCATAAACATCAGAAGCGAAGGTATGATTTGCAAAAATTGAAGAAAGAATTAGGGTAGCAAATAAAAGCAAAGATTTTTTCATGATTTAGGTATTTAAGTTTTCTTAAAAATGAGAAATTTTTAGGAGAATGTAAATACCATATTTGTGGTATGTAGAAAGATTGCCTTTTCCTAAACCCTAACCTCTAAACCTTTAACCTTTAATTCGCATCATCTTTTACATCACTTGCAGTTTCAATTAACTTTCCGCCGCTGCGTAATTGTGTTTTTAATAGGTTTTCTTGCTCACGGCGATGCTCTACAATATGAACTGCTGCAAAAACAGCTTCCATAAATGATGTTGGGTCTGCCAAGTTTTTACCTGCAATATCGTAACCAGTACCATGATCTGGCGAAGTGCGTACAAATTTTAATCCGGCTGTATAATTTATACCCGTATCAAAAGCGATGGTTTTAAAAGGGATTAAGCCTTGATCGTGGTACATCGCTAAAACTGCATCGAATTTTTTGTAAGTGCCATTACCAAAAAAGCCATCGGCAGGGTAAGGGCCAAAACAAATTATGCCTTTGTCAAATGCCTCTTGTATGGCTGGCGATATAATTTCAGCTTCTTCTTTGCCTAACAAACCATTGTCACTAGCATGAGGATTTAATCCTAAAATTGCAATTTTCGGTTTTTCGATCCAGAAATCTTTCTTTAAACTTTCGTTTATGAGTTGAATTTTTTTAACGATTTTCTCTTTGGTAATCGCCGTTGGCACCTCTAAAACAGGAATATGACCAGTAACTACACCAACACGTAAAGTTTCGCTAATCAAAAACATCAACACATCATTACTGCCACTACGTTCTTGCAAATATTCTGTATGACCAGGGAAACTGAAATTTTCTGATTGGATATTGTTTTTATTGATTGGAGCGGTAACTAAAGCATCAATGGAGCCATTAACTAAATCATCGGTAGCTTTTTGTAAAGAAAGGAAAGCATATTTTCCGCCAGTTTCATTGGCAACCCCTAATTCAATTTTCACATCTTCTTCCCAAGCGTTAATCATGTTTACTTTGCGTGGGTTTGCATCGGCAGGAGAAGTGATTACATTGAACATAAAATCGCCGATATTTAAAGCTTTTCTATGAAAAGAAGCTACTTTTGTATGCCCGTAAACAATTGGTGTACAATAATCTAGCATTTTGGTTTCCATAAAAGTTTTCAAAATCACTTCTAAACCAATACCGTTAATATCACCTACGCTTATGCCTATTTTAATTTTATCGCTCATGCTTTTTTGATAGAATTTAGCGCAAATTAACGAATAGATGTGAGATATGAGAAATGAGATTTGAGAAATGAGTCTTGGTAGCTTTCCTAATGAGATTGGTTTGGCTGCTTAATCGCTAAACGCTAACCCCTAAACTCTACCCTTAAAAATACTTACCTTTGGCATTATGAGTTTAGTAAAAGCGAAAAAACATTTAGGTCAGCATTTTTTAACCGATAAAAGAATTGCCGAACGAATTGTAGATGGATTAGTCCATACCGATCAGTATCGCCAAGTTTTAGAGGTTGGACCAGGAATGGGCATACTTACAGATATCCTTTTAGAAAGAGAAAATTTAGAAACTTTTTTGATTGATATTGATGTTGAGTCTGTTGCTTTTTTGGCTCAAAAATATCCCCAGTTGGGAGAAAGATTAATTAGTGGCGATTTTTTGAAACTCGATTTAACTTCCATTTTTAAAGGCAAATTTGCTGTAATTGGAAATTTCCCCTACAATATTTCATCTCAAATTCTATTTAAAATTTTAGAACATAAAGATCATTGCGTAGAAATGGTGGGCATGTTTCAGAAAGAAGTTGCCGAGCGTTGTGCATCAAAATCTGGTACCAAAGAATATGGTATTTTAAGTGTGTTGATACAGGCTTATTACGATATCGAATATTTGTTTACGGTAAAACCAGGTACTTTTAATCCACCACCGAAAGTAAACTCTGGAGTTATCAGACTAAGCAGAAATAAAATGGAAACCTTACCATGCGATGAAAAATTATTTTGGCGTGCGGTAAAAGGCGGCTTTAACCAAAGACGAAAAACTTTGCGTAATGCTTTATCGGGTACAATTCCTAAAGATAAAATGGATGATCATCTGTTTTTTGATAAACGAGCTGAGCAATTAAGTGTAGAAGATTTTATTGAGTTGACTAATCATTTAACAAAATTGGTGGAGGTTTAATTTATGCCTGAAAAGATATTAATCATAGACGATCTTCATCTTGCATTTGCAGAAAAAGCAAAAGCTTTAGGTTTTGAGGTTGATGACCGACCACAAATTACCCGAGCAGAAACTTTAGCCATAATTAAAGATTACGTAGGCATCGCAGTGCGAACCAAGTTTAGGATTGATCAAGAACTATTCGATGTTGCACCAAATTTAAAATTTGTAGCAAGGGCAGGAGCAGGTTTAGATAATATAGATGTTGCTATTGCCAATGAAAGAAATATCCAACTAATTAATGCGCCAGAAGGGAATAGAGATGCAGTTGGCGAGCACGCAATTGGTTTATTGTTGGCTTTAATGAATAATTTCCGCAATGCGGATGCAGAAATTAGAAATGGTGTTTGGAACAGGGAAAGTAACCGCGGTTATGAGTTGAAAGGCAAAACCGTGGGTATAATTGGTTACGGTTTTATGGGGCAACAAATGGCTCGTAAATTGGCTGGATTTGAGGTAAATGTAATTGCTTACGATAAGTATAAAACTGGCTTTGGTAATGAGTTTGTTAGAGAAGTGAGTATGGAAGAAATTGTAAAACACAGCGATGTGCTCAGTTTACATATTCCACTAACCAAAGAAACCAAACAAATGGTAGATGATGAATATTTTTTCCATTTTAAAAAACCCATATTTTTCATCAATACTGCTAGGGGCGAAATTGTAAATACATCAGCTGTGCTAAAAAACATTAAAAATGGTAAAATTTTAGGTGCTGGCTTGGATGTTTTGGAGGCTGAAAAATTTCCAATATTGGCTGAGCAAACTTGGTTTGAAGATTTAAAAGCTAATGGGAAGGTAATTTTAACACCTCATGTTGGCGGCTGGACTTTCGAATCATACCGTAAAATTTCTGAAGTTTTAGCGGAAAAGCTGGGCGAAATGAAATTATAATTCTTAAATTGCTCCTAACAAATATAAGCTATTTGAGTGTTAGACTATGGGCTGTGTCTCAAATCTCACATCTCAATACTCAAATCTAATAAAGTATGGCAAAAGAACATCAATATAAAACCAATTTGGTTTGGGCGGGCAATAAAGGCTCTGGTACAATGGATTATCGTTCTTACGATAGAGATTTTGTAGTTTCCATAGCAAATAAAGAACCGATTTCTGGTTCGTCTGATTCTATTTTTTTAGGTGATAAAACTAAATACAATCCCGAAGATTTGTTATTGGCATCGGTATCTTCTTGCCACATGCTTTGGTATTTGCATTTGTGCTCTAAACATGAAATTGTGGTGATGGAATACAAAGACAATGCAGTTGGTACAATGGTAGAAAACACGGACGGAAGTGGGCAGTTTTCTTCAATTTTATTACAACCTGAAGTGCTGATTTCTAAAAAAGAACAGATTGAACTTGCCAATACCTTACATGAGGAAGCTAATAAAATGTGTTTTATTGCTAATTCGTTAAATTTTCCGGTTAAGCATGAGCCAAATTGTTATGCCATAAACGCGTAACCTTATGCTTTTTAAATTAAATTATTTGCTTTTGTAAAAATAGGCTTATATCTTCGTTTTGATTGAAGCAAGACTATGTAGGCTAATGGCCGATGTAGTCTTGTTTGTTTTTTAGAGGATTTACAACAAAATAACCAAGTATGTCAGACGTAACTTATTATACCCAAGAAGGTTTAGATAAACTAAAAGAGGAATTACATAAACTAAAAACTGTAGATAGAGCGGCAATTTCTAAACAAATTGCAGAAGCAAGGGACAAAGGGGATTTATCAGAAAACGCTGAGTATGATGCTGCCAAAGAGGCTCAAGGAATGCATGAAGCAAAGATTGCCAAGATGGAAAACACCTTATCTACGGCTAGGTTAATTGATGAAAGCAAACTTGACTTAACAAAAGTATTAGCCTTATCAATTGTTAAAATCAAAAATGTTAAAAATGGTGCTTCAATGACTTATCAATTGGTGCCAGAAACTGAAGCAGATTTAAAAACTGGTAAAATATCTGTAAAATCGCCTATTGCACAAGGTTTATTAGGCAAATCTGTTGGCGATAAAACGGAAATACAAGTGCCTGCCGGAAAAATGGAATTTGAAATATTAGAGATATCTAGATAAACCCCAACCCCTAAAGGGGGTTTTAAACTTCTAAAATGAGTGTATTTTCGAAAATAGTAAGCGGAGAAATCCAAGCGCATGTGGTAGCAGAAACTACCGAATTTTTAGCTTTTTTGGATGTAAGTCCGTTAGTGATGGGACATGTTTTGGTGATCCCTAAAAAGGAAATTGATTACATTTTCGATATGGATGAAGAAAGCTATTTCGGCTTAACTTTATTTGCGAAAATTGTTGCTGTTGGCTTAAAAAAAGCTTTTCCTTGTAAAAAGGTTGGTGTTGCCGTAATTGGTTTAGAAGTACCTCATGCACATATTCATTTGATACCAATGAATAATGTGGGAGATATGAATTTTAGCAAGGAGAAATTATCACCTTCACAAGAAGAATTGGCTGAAGCAGCTGCTAAGATTAAAGCGGAGTTGTAGTTTTTGTAAGAAACCATATGGCGTCAGCCTGAATTTATTTTTCTTCGTAGCTTTCAGCCTCGCTATAGGATAGGCTCTGCTCTATAAAAAATGCAATACAGATGCTGAAATAAATTCAGCATGACGATTTATCTCGAAGATTTTTTTACCCAATCAAATGCGGTACAAACCTGCTTTTGTTGTCTGTAATTAATCGATTAGCTTCTCTAACTCCAATGCCTGCAGGCATTTGTCCAATTATCCAACTACCAATTAAAGGATAGTTTCCATCAAAATCAGGTAATTCAAACAGATCTTGGTAAATAAAGCCCTCTTCTCCGTACTCTCCATCAGTTTTTTCTAAAGATCTTCCATCCTTAAAAAGTTCAATATTTGAGCCTTCTCTACTTAAAATTGGTTTTTTAGCATAGTCAACTAAATCGCCTTTATCAAAATAAGTTTTCAATAAATAAGGATGATGAGGGTAAATTTCCCAAAGGATTGGTAAAATAGCTTTATTAGATAAAATCATTTTCCACAAAGGTTCAATCCACAATGTGTTGGTTAAATCTACAGTTAAATTCTTACCGAAATCCTCATTTAAGAGCCATTCGTAAGGGTAAAGTTTAAAGATGTTTCTAATCTGCTCATCATCTGCATCTACAAAAAACTGCCCATTAAAATCCCATCCAATGTCATCAATAAAAACAAGTTTGGTTTCAATACCAGCTTGTATCGCACAATCTCTTAAATATTCAACCGTTGTTAAATCTTCAAGGCTATCTTTAATACAGGTAAAATGAAGTTTGCCTTGGTGAAGGTGTTTTTTTAGCTCACTCCAATAGGCAATCAATTTTTCGTGTATCGAATTGAATTGGTCTTTTTCTTTGTCGAAATCTTGCAGCCAAAACCATTGTACAATTCCAGCTTCATAAAGTGAAGTTGGTGTATCGGCATTAAATTCTAATAATTTGATTTCTCCATTTTTATAGGCCAAGTCTAATCTTCCGTAAATAGAAGGTAGATCATTATCCCACGATTTTTCTAGATCAGGAATAATCCATTCTGGAATATGAAATTTGGCATATAATTTTTTATCAATTACATATTGAACTGCGTTTAAACACATGTCCCACAGCTCAGCAGTAGCTTTTTCAATTTTATTGATTTCTCTTTCCGAAAACTTGTAATATACACTTTCATCCCAATAGGGCACATCCGTAGAATGAAAACCAAATCCCAAATTTTCAACTGCAGCTTGCCAATTATTTCGTGTCGATATTTTAATTCTTTCCATTAAGAAGAAACAGTTGAGCCTTTGCCAAAACCACCTCGAATAATACCAGACTTGCTGGCATTGGAACCATAATTTGCACTTTGGTTTATGCCTCCGCTATAATATCCAGCTCTGCTGTAAACACCGTTATTGTATCTGCCATAAGGTCTAAAAGCATAATACCACAATAACGCTGTGCCAATGCCCATGCCGTGGTGCGAACGAGAATAATTGGCAGAAGTGTCTGAACGCATGTAAACCTTTGGCTCATCTTCGTTCCATTCTTTCTCTTTTTTATCACAAGAAGCTAAAGCTGCGGTAATTAAAACCAAGCTAATGTATTTGCTTTTCTTCATGTTATTTAACTGTGATATAAAATTCGTAGTCTTTTTTTACTTGCACCTTTTCGGTATAACCATCCCGATCTTCACCTTCAACTGTGGTTAAACCCAACGATTTTAGCGTATCTATCTTGACTAAGGTTTTGTCTAATTGGTTTTTAACCCAAATTTTATGTGTTGTTGTTAATATATCAAATCCATCTTTGTGTTTTACACTTACAACGGTTTCAATTGAGCCATCTTTGTTTGGTTCGGTAACAATATCTTCATTCTGCTCTTTACAAGAAAACAAGAAACAGGTTAATAATAATACAGGTAATAAATTTTTCATCACAGCGTGGAGGTTAATCATTTTTCAATTTATCATTATTTTTATGTCTATCCGCATCGCGGATGCTTTTCTTTTCTAAATTTTTAATCAAAGCATCATTTAAGTCAATGCCGGTTTGATTGGCTAAACAAATCAACACAAACATTACATCAGCCATTTCATCAGCTAAATTTACTTCTTCGTCGCTCTTTTTAAAAGATTGCTCGCCATATTTGCGAGACATGATACGAGCAACTTCACCAACTTCTTCCATTAAAATTGCAGTATTGGTTAACTCGTTAAAATAGCGAACCCCAGTAGTTTTAATCCATTGGTCTACAGCGACTTGTGCTTCGTTAATCGTCATAATTTTTGTGTTTTGAGTTTGTTGAGGCATGGTACTAACATTTCAGCTTTACAACATTTCAGCCTTTCAACTTATTTAATGGTTGTCTTTATCCTTCGTATCCATTACAATCGTAACCGGACCATCATTTAACAAGCTAATTTTCATATCAGCGCCAAAAATGCCGCATTGTATTTTTTTATTAAGCAAGGCTGATAATTGTTTAATCATTGCCTCGTATAAAGGAATAGCTCTATCTGGTCTTGCAGCTCTGGTAAAACCAGGTCTATTTCCCTTTTTGGTTGCCGCAAACAAAGTAAATTGACTAATCAATAAAATGTTGCCATCAATATCTGAAAGCGATTTATTCATCAAATCATTTTCATCGCCAAAAACCCGCATATTGGCAATTTTCTGAGCCAACCATTCTAAATCTTCAGTTGTATCGGCGTCTTCAATTCCTAAAAGGACTAAAAATCCATTTCCAATTTCTCCGGTAATTTTTTCATCTACTTTGCAACTCGCATGTGTTACTCTTTGTAAAACTGCTCTCATTACGCCCTAGTATCATTATTATGAAAAATGCTTAAATAACTTTCATACCTGCTCACTTCAATTTCACCTTCTTCAACAGCTTTAATAACTGCACAACCCGGTTCATTTACGTGTCTGCAATTATTAAAACGGCATTGGTTTAAACGCTCACGCATCTCTACAAAATAATGGCTCAATTCTTCGGGTTTAATATCAAAAACGCCTAATTCTCTAATGCCTGGAGTGTCTATTAAGTAGCCTCCAAAAGGTAAAGTGTGCATTTCGGCAAAAGTGGTGGTGTGTTGCCCTTTGTCGCTCCAATCAGATATTTCGCCAGTTTTAATCTCAAAACCTGGCAATAAAGCATTAATTAAACTCGATTTTCCTACACCAGAGTGGCCAGAAAATAAAGTTGTTTGATCTTTTAGCAAAGCTTTTATTTGATCGATATTTGTGCCTTTTAGTGCCGAAACTTCATAACACGGATAACCAATTTTCTCGTAAATGGATTTGTATTCTGCTAAAATTTCTAAACCTTGTGCACTAAATAAATCGAGTTTATTAAAAATTAAACAAGTAGGTATGCTGTAGGCTTCAGAGGTTACTAAAAAACGATCGATAAAACCTAATGAGGTACGTGGAGAAGCCAAAGTAACAATCAAAAAAGCTTGATCTAAATTAGCAGCAATAATTTGAGCTTGTTTGCTCAAGTTAATCGATTTGCGGATGATGTAATTTTTTCTATCCTGCAACGTGTCTATTACACCAGTTTCGGCATTTGGCTCTAACTCAAAACCTACTTTATCGCCCACTGCAATTGGGTTTGTAGTCTGAATACCCTGTATTCTAAACTTTCCCTTAATGCGGCAATCGTAGTTTTTGCCATCTTCGGCGTAAACTTGGTACCAGCTTCCTGTAGATTTAATGACTAATCCTTGCATAAAGCACAAATGTAAATAAAATGTTGAGCGTACCGAAATCCCGACCATTCAGGATAGGATGTAAGATGGATTATTTTGAAAAGCAATTGCAGTTTTTCAATTTATGGATAGTCCTGCCATTCGTTTCAATCTTTTACCCCTAAATCTCCGCCGCGGCGGAGATTTGGTAAAAGGATTTCCACTGCTGTCAGGTTTAGAGAAAAAAAGCTGTGTAAGAAACTAAAAAATTATTGTCCCTCAATTCCCCTCATTATGATCATTCGGTTACAGATGGATGATGTAAATGTTATTTGGTTGATGCGTTGGCGGGGACGCCAACGGAAGAGTTCTCATGTTGAGGTACCCGCCAACTTACCAATAATTCTTATCTATCGGCTGGCGTCTCACCTGCCGAAACCTTTGATTTTATTTAAAAAATAAACTGGTCGGTGAGACACCGACCAGTAGTATGACTTTTGTTTTTGCGCCTTGGTTCGTGTCTCTACGAACCGATTAAAACTTCTTAATTTGGCGATTTGTAAAGCAAACTTCAATAGTAGCACAAACCTTTCATCGCTAAACCCGATGGCACGAAAAGCCTCCGATTCTTCATCGGAGCTTGTAGGAACAGCGGGACAGAACCAATCCGATAAGTTCTACAGTACCTTTTCAAATCATTATTAAAAATTAATTGGCTTTCTGTTGCAAATATCGCAATGACTAAACCGTTTTAATAAAAAATTAAAATTAATTTTAAATAATACTTGACATTGTAAAAAATAATTACCTACTTAGCGGTGTAGAAAATACACTAACGAAAATGATTTTAAACAACACAATTATTACCATTATTACATCAACAACAGGCCAAAGCCTGATGGGGAAACGCTAGTGGTATAATTGAAACACAACATACAAAGCGCTCCCGAGAAAATCGGGAGCGCTTTTTTTTTAACCAAACAACATGAATATTTTAAAATTTGGCGGTACATCAGTTGGTTCAGTAGAAAGTATCAGCGCTTTGTTAAGCATCTTGGCAAAGGAAAATCAGCAACAAGAAAAACCTGTAGTGGTTTTGTCGGCAATGAGTGGAGTAACCAATTTGCTTACATCGATGGCAGAAAAAGCTGCCTTGGGCGAAAACTATAATGAAGAGCTTTTAGCAATTGAGTTGCGCCATTTCGAAGTAATTAGAGCTTTGTTACCAGCTTCGGCACAAAACCCGGTTTTAACAAAGTTGAAATTGTATTTCAACGAGTTAGAAGAGCTGTTACAAGCGATTTACAATTTAAAAGAGCTGAGTTTGCAGGCCAAGGATTTGGTATTAAGTTATGGCGAACGCTGCTCTACTTTTATGGTAAGTCATATTGCAAAACAACAATTTACAGATGCCGTTTTTGCCGACGCTACCCAATTTATTAAAACAGACAGCAATTTTGGGCAGGCTAGGGTAAACACCCAACTGACTGATTTTTTGGTTAAAGATTTTTACGCTAATAATGCAGGTAAAATGCTTTTTGTAACTGGTTTTATTGCCAGTAACGAAGCCAATCGTGTAACCACTTTGGGTAGAGGTGGCAGTGATTATACTGCTGCAATTTTAGGTTCGGCATTAAATGCCAATGAAATCCAAATTTGGACTGATGTAAACGGTATGATGACTGCCGACCCAAGGATTGTAAAAAAGGCTTTTCCGTTAGAAGAGTTGAGTTATATTGAGGCAATGGAGTTATCATATTTTGGTGCTAAAGTGATTTATCCACCAACAATGACACCGGCTTTTTTAAAGCAAATACCAATTGTAATTAAAAACACTTTTGATGCCGATTTTGAAGGAACTTACATCCGTCATGGCGCAAAACCATCGGCTTTGCCTATCAAAGGAATTTCTTCAATAGATGAAATTAGCATTATCAATTTAGCTGGTAGTGGCATGGTTGGTAAGGCAGGTTTTAGCGGAAAATTATTCTCTTTATTATCGCGTGAGCAAATTAACGTGGTTTTGATAACCCAATCATCATCTGAGCATAGCATTACATTTGCTGTAAAACCAGCTGATGCAGTTAAGGCAGTTAACCTTATATCTAAAGAGTTTGATTTAGAATTACAGGCCAATAAATTACAAAAACCAGAAATCGAAAATGGCTTAGCTGTTTTGGCTATTGTAGGCGAAAACATGAAACGTACACCTGGTATTTCTGGAAAATTGTTTCATGCTTTAGGTAGAAATGGTGTAAATGTACACGCCATAGCACAAGGTTCATCAGAATACAATATCTCGGTAATTATTGCTAAAGAAGATTTATCGAAAGCGGTTAACGCAGTGCATGATGCTTTTTATACCGACTTGAATAAAACCTTACATATTTTTTGTTTAGGAACAGGAAACATCGGTAAAACTTTATTTAAACAATTGCAGGTTCAAATGCCATTTTTGGCTAAAAACAACGATTTGCAGGTAAAAGTAATGGGTATCAGCAATACTCGAAAAATGCTCTTATCGCCCAATGGCATAGCTTTAGAAAATTGGGAAGAAACTTTAGATGCGCAAGGCGAAGCGGCAGATTTGGAAGATTTTGTAGCGCAAATGAAAGCGATGAATTTACCAAACTGTGTGTTTGTAGATAACACGGCTAGTCCGCAACCTGTACCTTTTTACCAAGGAATTTTTGAAGCTAGTATTTCTGTTGTTACTTGTAATAAAATTGGTAACTCGGCAAGTTTTGCGCAATACGAAACCTTTAAAAATACAGCTCGCAAGTTTGGGGTCGATTTTTACTACGAAACCAATGTTGGTGCCGGTTTGCCAATCATCAGAACTTTAAAAGATTTAATGATGAGTGGAGATAAAGTAGCAAGAATTGAAGCAATTTTATCAGGAACGATCTCATACATTTTTAATCATTTTAAAGGCGATGTTGCTTTTCATGAGGTAGTAAAAGAGGCGCAAGATTTAGGTTACACCGAACCAGATCCTCGTGATGATTTGAATGGCAAAGATTTTATGCGCAAAATGTTAATCTTGGCTCGTGATGCAGGTTATGCTTTTGAAGAGTCTGATGTGAGCATTCAAAATATGTTGCCCGATGCTTGTTTGCAAGCCCCAACTGTAGAAGAGTTTTACAAACAATTAGAACTAAATGCTGATTATTTTACCAAGTTGAAACAAGACGCTGAAGCAAGCAAAAAAGTACTGAGGTACATCGGCAAACTAGAAGATGGCAAAGCTTCAATTACCCTACAAATGGTAGATGAAAATCATCCTTTCTATATGCTTTCTGGTAGCGATAATATTATTTCTTTTACTACTGATAGATATAAAGCAAGACCATTAGTAGTTAAAGGGCCAGGAGCTGGCGCAGAAGTTACCGCTGCGGGAGTTTTTGCAGATATTATTAATGTTGGAGGCGAGAAAGCTTAAAGACTAAAGCTAAAAGACCAAAGAAATATTACAGTTTAAAAAATGATGAGATGGTAATGTGGTTCTCAAATCTCACATCTAACTTCTCAAATCTAATAAAATGAAAGAAATAAAAGTTTTCGCTCCTGCCACCGTTGCCAACGTAGTTTGTGGATTTGATGTTTTAGGTTTTGCTGTTAACGAACCTGGCGATGAGGTTGTGATGCGATTGGTTGATGAACCAGGAGTTCGTCTGTTAAAAATTACTGGCGATGATGGTCGTTTGCCATTAGATTCTGCAAAAAATACAGTTAGTGCAAGTGTGCAACATTACCTTAAACATTTAAATAGGGAAGACGTTGGCGTAGAAATAGAGCTGCATAAAAAAATGCCAATCGGCAGCGGATTAGGATCTAGCTCAGCAAGTACAGTTGCAGGTTTGTATGCCATTAACCGATTGATGGGTAATTTATTAACCGCCAAAGAATTAGTGCCTTTTGCCATGAAAGGCGAAGAACTGGCTTGTGGTTATGGCCATGCAGATAATGTTGCACCAGCTTTAATGGGTGGATTTGTGTTAATACGCAGTTATGATCCATTAGATATCATCGCTTTGCCAACGCCCGAAAATTTGTTTGCAGCTATTGTTTTTCCTGATGTTGAAGTGCCTACAAAAGATGCTCGACAAATGATCCGCTCAAAGGTTTTATTAAAAGATGCAGTTACCCAATGGGGAAATGTAGCAGGTTTAGTAAGTGGATTATTTTTAAATGATATCGACTTGGTTGGCAGAAGTATGAAAGATGTTTTAGTAGAGCCAACCCGCTCTATTTTAATCCCAGGTTTTGAAACTTTAAGAGAACTTGCCATGGAAAACGGCGCAGTAGGTTTCGGAATTTCTGGTTCTGGTCCATCTGTTTTTGCTTTAGCTAAAGATGAAGTAACTGCCAGAAAAATAACCGATGCACAACAAAAACACTTAACCAAATTAAATATTAACAGTAACGCTTACGTTTCTTCGGTTAACGCCGAAGGGCCACGAGTAATGTAATTAAGGTTGAAGGCTGAGGGTATAAGGTTGAGGGATAAAGCGCCCAAAATCTTCCAACCTTCCAACCTTCCAACCTTCCAACCTTTTAAAAATGAAACTATACTCAACCAACAATAAAGATTTACGTGTTTCTTTTCAAGAAGCCGTTTTTAACAGTATGCCGCAAGATAAAGGTTTGTATATGCCTTTAGAAATTCCTCAATTAGATCAGGAGTTTATTAAAAATATCGAGAAATATTCTTTGACAGAGATTGCTTATCAAATTGCATCAACTTTGTTAAAAGATGAAATACCAGCGGCCGATTTAAAGGCTTTGGTAGAAGATGCGGCAAACTTTGATGCGCCTGTTGTAAAACTGAATGATGATACCTTTGTTTTAGAGCTATTCCATGGACCAAGTTTAGCTTTTAAAGATTTCGGCGCTCGTTTCATGAGCCGTGTAATGGCTTACTTTTTAAAAGATGGCGAACAATTATTAGATGTATTGGTAGCAACTTCTGGTGATACTGGTGGTGCTGTTGCCTTAGGCTTTTTAGGTGTGCCCAACACCAGAGTAACTATTCTTTTCCCAAAGGGAAAGGTAAGTGAAGTACAACGTTTACAATTAACAACCAATGGGCAAAATATTAGGGCAATTGCTGTTGATGGCACTTTTGATGATTGCCAGGCTTTAGTTAAACAAGCTTTTGCTGATGAAGAGTTGAATGCTAAATTTAGGTTAACCTCTGCCAATTCGATCAACATTGCAAGGTTAATTCCGCAGACTTTTTATTACTTTAATGCTTATGCACAGCTGAAAAGAAAGGGTTATAAAGATATTGTGTTTTCAGTTCCTAGCGGAAATTTTGGAAACATTGGCGCTGGTTTATTGGCATACAAAATGGGCTTGCCAGTTCATCAATTTATTGCGGCAACCAATGCCAACGATACGGTGCCTCGCTTTTTAGAAAGCGGAATTTATGAAACAAAACCATCGGTGCAAACTTATGCTAATGCGATGGATGTTGGTGCGCCAAGCAATTGGGTACGGATCATGAATTTGTTTGAGGAAGATAGAGCAACGGTACAAAAATTAGTAAAAGCCTATCGTTTTACGGATGAAGAAACCTTAGCAGGAATAAAAGAAATTTTCGAAAAGTTCGATTATGTGGCTTGTCCGCATACAGCCATTGCTTACTTGGCAACTAAAGCTTTTGCAGAAAAAGATGTAGCTAAAGTGTTTTTATCAACCGCTCATGCTTGTAAGTTTCCAGAGGTTTTTCCGGTAGATATTTTAGCAAAGATTGAAATGCCAGCTCAAGTAGAAGCCTTGAGAAATAATCCAGAAATATATGATGAATTGGGTAATGATTTTGAAGATTTTAAAGGGTATTTGTTGGGGAGATAAATGTCATTTCGAACGAGGTATGGGAAGTCTTGCAAGTATTCCACGTTGTATTAGTTTGAAGAGGCTGTGTCAGAAATAAAAATTAAATTTGGTGTTTCGACATGCTCAGCTTCCCGAAGTAAATTCGGGACACGTGACTGGGCATCGTAATGCGCTTAATGGGAGAGGATAATTTAACCTCTTATAGCATTACGATTCCCGTTTTTCCCGAAAAAGTCGGGACAGGCTACGGGACGACCGCACAAAATATTATTCTGCTTTTCAATCTTTAAAATCAATTCTGATACAGCCTGTAAAAGGGAATTTATAATTTTTCAGTTAATTCTTTCGGTAAAATTTTCTCCAAAATGAATTTTTGTTTTGGTTCAACAACCACAAATTTCCAATCAGACGTTCCATTTTCTGAAATTCCAAATGCATTTTTGATTGAATGAATTTCATAAAATTTAGTTTTTTCATTAAATTTTAAGTTTCCAGAACCAAAAGTTTTTTCCAAGGCTAATTTTATTAAATTTTCATTTAGCTTTCTACGATCTTCATCTTCGCTTTCCTCAGCGTTATTAAATTTCATTTTGATGTCATACGAATAGGTAATTTTAGAGTAATAATTTTCCTCAATTTTTTTAAGTTTACCGTATTCAATATCTTTTGGTTTGTCAGCCTTAAATTCCAAGTCAGGATTATTATAAACTTGTTTCATTAATAATACCATTTGATTTTTTGGAATAATTTCAAAGAATTTAGGAAGCATAAAATTCATTGCTTTTTCAAATTCTTGTTTTAAAATCAAGTCATTATATTCAATGAAATCTTTGTTTAGATTTTCTTTATAATTTTCGTCTGTTTGTCCGAATGTAAATTTTGAAACTAAAAGCAATAAAATAAGAATTCTTTTCATTCGTAAGTTTTTTAATAATTGATGATAACGGTTTGGGTATTGGCGAAGGTGGGGATTAAAAAGCACTAAAGTTCAAATTTAGCACAAAAGTTAATAGAAAGTACAAATACTCAATTTAGTATTAAAGCCCCACTTTTGCCAAACCCATGTTAGCGGTTCGTTGTTTTTTTATTAGTTTCTGATTTTATTTCTTTTGCTCTTTGTTTGTCTCCCCAAAGTTTCAAATGATTGATAAATGGGATTAATTCTGAACCTACTGAAGTTAAGGAATATTCAACTTTTGGTGGAACTTCGTGAAATACTTTTCTTGAAATTAACTCGTCATCTTCTAATTCTCTTAAAGTTTGCGTCAGCATTTTAGGTGTAACATCTGATAATGTTTTTTTTAATTCACCATATCGTAAAATATTTTTATTGCTCAAATTCCATAATATTCTGCCTTTATATTTTCCGCCAATTCTTTTAAAAGCATAATCTACGGAGCAAGTTATATCAGAACAAGTATCATATTTATTTATTTTTGGCATTTTTCAATTTTTAAAATGTTGATAATCAATATTAGTATGTTTTTAGTATGTATAGTACTTTAATGTGCGTACTTGTTGCAAAGGTACTATTATTTTAGTTTTGCATCTCGTTAAATAAAATAAATAAATGAAAGCAATAATTTTAAAAGAAGTTGGCTCTGTTGATAATCTAAAATTTGAAGATATTCCACAGCCAAAAATTAAAAGCAATGAAGTGTTGGTAAAAATAATTTCATTAAGTATTAATCCTGTCGATTATAAAGCAAGGGCAAATAGTGGGTCATTAACTTGGCTATTTGGAGAAGAAAGACCTGTTATTTTAGGTTGGGATTTGTCGGGTACAATTGTTGAAATTGGAGACAATGTAACTGAATTCAAAATTGGTGATGCCGTTTTTGGAATGGCTAATTTTCCCGGGAAAGGAAATGCTTATGCTGAATATGTAGCCGTTCCTGCAACGCATTTAGCTTTGAAGCCAACAAATATCTCTTATCAAGAAGCAGCATCGGCAACTCTTGCCGCACTTACTGCTTGGCAAACCTTGGTAAAAAAAGGTAAAGTGAAAAAAAGCGATAAAGTTTTAATTCACGGAGCATCAGGCGGTGTAGGACATTATGCAACTCAAATTGCTAAATATCTTGGTGCTTATGTTATTGGCACTTCATCGGCAAAAAACAAAGAATTTGTTTTACAAAATGGTGCAGATAAACATATAGATTACACAACTGAAAATTTTTCGGATATTGTTTCTGACGCTGATTTTGTATTGGATACACTTGCAGGAGATATTATTTCCAAATCAATAGATGTTACCAAAAGTGGTGGAATAATTGTTACAATTCCGTCAGGGAATATTCCAAATGAAGATATTGATAAAGCAAAATCAAAAGGAGTCGATTTGTCATTTGTACTTGTTGAGTCATCGGGTACTGATATGTTTCAAATTGCACAATTAATGGAAAAAGGAATACTAAAATCTCACGTTTCCGAAACCTTTTCTTTTGACGAGATGAGAGATGCTCATCTTTATTTAGAAAAAGGTAGAACTGTCGGTAAAATTGCTATAAATATCTAAGTTTAGTCTAACGCTGATATTTTACTGGATGTCTGCGTTAGATTTTAGTTGATGTACTTTCTGCGGTTCGGTACAATGACCGCTAATTAACGCTTTGCGCTACTTATCCATTTTTAAACGTTTATAAACGAATATACCCATTTAATTCCGGTTAATAAATTTTAAAGCGCTATGCAATTCTGCATTTTAGCACAGCACTCCATTATCTAAACCTGATGGTAATGGAAATCCCTAGATTTTTCATCTGGGATTGTAATGTACAGCAGGGATAACATTAAATGGAATGCGGAAATTGCTTTTCTGGAAAATTATTTATGAAATAGCACTTCGATTACACTCAAGGATGACAATGCTTAAAAGGTAGGACGCTGTAAAGCAGCCGCCTTAAAACAAATCTTTAATGATTTGCTCAATACTTAAACCTTCGGCTTCTGCTCGGTAATTTCGAACTATACGATGGCGCAAAATAGGTTCTGCAACAGCTTGTACGTCTTCAATATCTGGCGCATATTTGCCCGAAATAGCAGCATGGCATTTGGCGCCTAAAACCAAAAACTGTGAAGCTCTTGGCCCTGCACCCCATGAAACATAATTGTTAATGGCTGCAGAGGCGTGTTCGGTATTCGGACGGGTTTTAGAAGCTAACTTAACTGCATATTCTAACACATGATCTGTTACTGGAATATTTCTGATTAGCTTTTGAAAGTATTGGATTTCATCTGCATTGATTATTTTCTGCAGGTTTACTGTGTTATTGCTTGTGGTATTTTTCACAATCGTTAACTCATCGGCAAATGCCGGATAATTTAACTGGATATTGAACATGAAACGGTCTAATTGCGCTTCAGGTAGAGGATAAGTTCCCTCCTGCTCAATAGGGTTTTGGGTAGCCAAAACAAAAAAGGGTTGTGGTAGTTGATGTGTATAACCAGCTGCGGTAACCGCTTTTTCTTGCATGGCCTCTAACAAAGCGGCCTGCGTTTTTGGTGGCGTACGGTTAATCTCGTCGGCCAAAATTATGTTAGAAAATATTGGGCCTTTAATAAATTTAAAGTGACGGTCTTCGCCTAAAATTTCGGCACCGATAATATCGCTCGGCATTAAATCTGGTGTAAACTGTATGCGGTTAAAGTTTAAATCTAACACATTCGCAACAGTTTGCACCAAAAGTGTTTTTGCTAAACCAGGTACGCCAACCAATAAACAATGCCCATTGCTAAAAATAGCAATTAGTACAGATTTGATGATTTCATCCTGCCCAATTACCACTTTGCCAATTTCGGCTTTAATGGTTTTAAAAGATTGTTGCAGCGCGTTTACGGCTTCTACCTCGTTTGTAAATTGCATTTATTTTTTATTTTCTTTACTGGCCCAAAGCTTAAGCTCTTCGCAAGTTAAAAATTCTTCGTCAACTCTAATGTAAGTAGTTTCTTTGCGTTTTTCAAACCACTCGCTAATTACCTTAGCTTCTTTTTCTTTTAATGCACTTTCTTTAAACTTAGGGTAATCTTGGTCTAAATTACCTTTGTGTGGTGGTATTTTAGATTTTAGCATGAAAATTTTATAACCTTCTTTACCATCTTGTTGACTAGTAAATGAAACTGGTTTAGATATGGCTCCAATTTTCATGGTATCTATAACCACAAATACCGATGGATCTAACTTCTCTACCGGAATAAAAGTTGTTCTGGCAGTTTGGTTATCTGAATACAACATCATACCACCGTTGTATTGTGTTTCTTTATTATCTGAGTAGGTAGCAGCAGCAGTAAAGAAGGGCAACTTTTTGCTCACAATATCATTATAAATACTATCCGCTTTTAGTTTTACTCTTTCTAAACTTGCTGGTGTGGTAACTGGTCTAACTAGAATATGACGGGCATGAACTTGTTCTCCACGGCGTTCTATTACTTGCAAAACATGGTAACCAAAATCTGTTTCGAATACTGGAGACATCTCGCCAGCTTTTAGTTTAAATGCCCAAGCAGTAAACTCCTTAGCCATTTGAGCTCTGTCAAAAAAGCCTAAATCGCCACCTTCAGATGCAGAACCTGGATCTTCTGAGTAAGTTTTCGCCAAAAATGAAAAGTCTTCTCCACTTTTAACACGTAATCTAATGGCGTCTAGCTTGTCGTAAAAACGTTGTTTTTCTGCTTTTGTAAGTTTTGGATATAAGGCAATTTCACCTACTTCTACCTCTGTACCGATATCTGGTAAGCTGTCTTTATTATAGGTTTCGAAATATTTTTTTACATCTAAAGGCGTAACGCTTGTGTTTTCATTAATCTTAGCCTGCATTTTTTGAGCAATTAAACCTTCTTTAATGTCAGGTCTCATTTCATCTTTATATTGCAATACAGATTTTTGTAAAAACTGCTCTAAGCGCTCTTGTCCGCCCATACGCTGAATTTGATAGCGCATTTTTTTATCTAATTCATCATCAACTTGGTTTTCTTCAACAATAATCGAATCGATTTCTGCTTGTTGTTTTAACAATTTCTGAATCAACATTTGTTGCAAAAAGTAGCATTTTGCATTGTTGTCTGGCGGATTACCTTGATTAAGGTAAATTGCGTATTGCTGATTTAAATCTGATAATAAGATGATGTTACTACCTACAACGGCAACAACTTTATCTAGATTAGGTTTTTGTGCATTTACATTTATAAACAGGCAAATTAAAGCGCCCGTTAATAATAAAAATTTCTTCATTCTATTTTTGTTCAATTGTATTTCTATTGCAAAGTTAATATTATTCGCTTAACAAAACCTTTAGAGCTTTGCTAGCTTTTTAAGCTCATCGGTATTTACTTTAACGCTATATTTTGCTCTTAAAGCTTTAATCCATTCTACTTCTAAGTATTGTTGATAATCGTTAATTACTAGTCCTCTAGCTTCGTAAAAACTTTTTCCGGCATATACCGAAGCATTTTGGTTGTAAAAATCTAAAAGTTTAGCTTCATTGTCTTGTACCTTACTCCAAATCTTTTTCTCAGAAATGTTAAACATTAAAACACCTTCGCGGTACTCGTTCATGATAAAATCATAAGCTTCGTTTTTGGGTGATTTTTTTTTCTGAACTTTTAAAGCGTTTTCGTATCCGTTAATTTCTTTTCTGTAGGCAGTATCTGCATCCAAGTCGCTTGCCTTTGCGTCTAAAACCTTCAATTTAAAATTGATGTACATTTCAAGATAGTCTGCAAGTTCTTGTTGGCTTGCATTGGTGTTACCGGCATGATTTTTTTTATACACCCACATAAACTCTTTGCTGCTGATAGATTTACCATTTACAGTGGCAACATTTTGCGCAAATGAATTGTAGTAAAAAAAACAAAAAGTAAAAATGCAACAGACTTTTCTCACAAAAGACAACAGCTATATAGTTTTAAAGGATAAAAGTAACAATTTAAGGTGCTATAATAAGATATTTAACTAATTTTAACAGAAAATAATTTCAATAAAAATTTATGAGCAGCCAACTTACAAGTAACGCTAAAGCTTTACGTTTATTTTTTACCGACGATGTTTATTTGGTGAAAAGTGAAATGCAAAATACTTTTGTAGAGCCTGTTAAGTTAAGTAGCTCTGCCCCACAACCTCCAGTTGTTGTTAAGCTTGTTGATGAAAAAATAGTTGTAAAACCTGTAGTTTTGCCAAATTTGGTTGAAGAGCCAAAACCATTACTTCAAAAAGCTACAACCTTTAAATTTTTAGGTAAAAACGAAAAGCAGATTTTGATATTGGTTAATGATAAACAAAATGAAGTAAGCAGCGAGCAGGGCAGAGAATTGTTGCGTAAATTGGTAAACGCAATTGCCTTAACTGCAAAAGATTTCGCATTGGTAAATTATGCAAATTATGAAACTGCAAAGTTTAATGATTTGCATCAGTTTTTTGGCAGTAAAATGGTATTGGCTTTTGGTGTGTTTCCAAATCAATTGGGATTAGATGAACAACCCTTTAATCAGTTTGTTGTGCACAATGGTTCGAAATTAATTTTCACTAAAAATTTACACGATTTAGATACCGATCCAACCAGTAAAAAATTACTGTGGGCAAGTTTACAGCAAATTAAATAATGGATAATCAATTGGTTTTTGCTACTAACAATGCGCATAAAACGCATGAAGTAAGTGAGATTTTAGCGCCTGAATACAAAGTTTTAAACCTAAAAGATATTGGCTGTGATGTTGATATACCAGAAACTGGAAACACTTTTGCCGAAAATGCAACTTTAAAAAGCAGTTATGTGGTGCAGCACTTTAATTTAGATTGTTTTGCAGACGACAGTGGTTTAGAAGTAGAAGCCTTAAATAATGAACCTGGAATATATTCGGCAAGATATAGCGGCGAAAGAGGTGATGCAGCAAATATGCAATTCTTGTTGCATAAAATGGAAGGGATAACCAATAGAAACGCCAAATTTAAAACGGTTATTTCTTTAATTAAAGATGGTGCCAACTATTTGTTTGAAGGTGTAATTTATGGTAAACTAAGAACAGAACCAATTGGTGATAAAGGCTTTGGATATGACCCGATATTTGAGCCAAATGGCTACGATATTACTTTTGCCCAAATGGACATGGAATTAAAAAACCAAATTAGCCATAGGGCATTGGCCATGCAAAAACTAATTGAGTTTTTAAAGACAACCTAGTTTACTCCGCCAGTTGTAGCTTTCTTTGTAGTGTCAGTTTTAATTAAAACTGGATTATTAGGCTGCACTTTTACCGAATCAGGTTTTTTAATTTCAGTGTTAACCTTTTTACCTGGCATTAATGGTTTAATTCCGCTTGGATCGTTACCAACCGATTTTGGATTTAAAACTTTTGGTGTAGTTGTTTTGCTTTTTGGCGCCACTTTTGGTTTTGCAGGTACACCTTTTATAATATCAGCTTTGCTGGTTGGTCTCAATTCTGGTTTCCAAATAAAACCAGTTAACAAAGTGTTTTTAGGTAATTTTTCAACAGGATCTGTTCTTCCTTCAATTTCCCTAAACATGGTTACCTTGGTAAGCTCTTTGTCTTTAAAGCTAAATTTTATTCGGCTACTTACCGTTTGGTTCATGTTTTTAAATACATTTTTTTCGTCCTTGTCAAAATAAATACTTTCGGCGTTGCCGTCTATAAACATATTCTGCAGTTCGCCATCTTTAAAAAAACCTGTTGTTATTCTACCTTTAGCTTGGTTAAACTTGGTGGTATCGGTTTCCATGTTGGCTGCAAAAGAGTTTTGTAAAACTTGGAAACTGTGAATTTTATCGTTTTTGAAAAATACATGGATTGTATCTCCGGTTTGTTGTGAGCCTTGCGACCACAATATTGGGTTGCTATACCATCTTAAAGTAGAATCTGCAGCAGTGTAAAATAGCGAATCTGAAACGGCTTGCAAATTAGATTTAAAAACCCTCACATTGTGAAAAGCCTTTATAACCCTTGTTCTTATCGTATCAGCAGGATTAAAAGCTACGCTATCTTTCGCCTTCACATTTAAAGCAGCTTTGGCTTTATTGCTAACAATTACTTTTGGATCTTTACTAGCAGCAGTTTTTGTTTTTGGATCAATCTTTAAACTATCTTTTTTAGCAGTGCTAATATTTATTTTTTTAGGTAAATCAATCGCTTTTTTCAAGCTATCCAATTTTATACTATCCGTTTTAACCTTTATGTCAGCAGCAAGAATTTTTACACTGTCGGTTAATATTTTTGGTGGCGGATTTTTCTTTAATTCAGCCGCTAGTGCGTCACCTGCTTTTTGTTCTTTTTTACTTAATTTCTTTTTGGGTTCTGGTGCTACAACCTGTTTTTTTTCTAACAATGTAGCTGCTGCAGCTTCTTTTCGAGCCTGGGCCTTCTCCTTTTCCTTGGCTTCTTTTTCTTTCTCATCTTCGGCGCCAATTTCGCTGTCTTTTTGTACAACAGGCTTTTTAAACAATTTTAAAGTTTTTTGTAAAGCCATTTGTGCTTCCAAGGTATCGGCACTTAGCCAAAGCGAATCTAATTTTTTCTTCCCGCCAACGGTAATCGTATCTTTTGTGCCCATACCAAAATAAGCTTTTTTGGTAACAACAACACGTTCATCAGTTTTGTAATATTCGCCTAATTGTCCGTATAAAACAGTTTTATCGGTGGTATCTTTAAAAACAATATTTTTAATTGCTTTTCCATAACCTGTTTTGCCATTGTAAACTAAACTATCTCCTTTTAAAGATTTTGTGCCTTGGGTGTAGAGGTTCTTTTTGCCGAAATAGGCATTTTCTGTTCTGGTATTGTAAGAACCATCTTCGGTGTATAAATTATCGTCTTTACCTTTAATGTTAGTTGGCCCATAAAAGTAAGTCCAATTGGTAAAGGTATTGTAACGCAGAGTATCTGATTTAATGGTGGTTTGTGGAGTTACAGCTACCACATTATATCTAAAGTAGGCATCTTTAGAGTTGGCAAAATAGTAACCACGTTTACTGGTTAGCGTTACATCCTTATTAACAATTTTACCGCCATTTACATAGGTGCCAATTTTTAAACCCATGTCGTAATCCAGCACATTTGTGGTTAATGTAGATGTTAAATCTTTCATCACTACATTGCTATTTAAGTGTGCTAACTTTTTATTACCATCGTAATTTAAAAAATCACTGTAAATATTTACGGTATCACCTTGGTTAATGTGAACGTTTTTATAGGCTTCAAAATAATTCCGCTCTTTGTAAAAAACTGCACTGTCACAAGTAAGGGTTGCATTATCTTGCCTAAATACGGGGTTTTTAACATAGTTGATATTCGTTTTCGTATCAACAGTTAATTTGGTAGATCGCTCCAATATAATTTTTGTTCGCTGTTCTTGCGCAAACAAAATACTCGGAAACAGTAATAAAAGAAAGAAAAAGCGTAATTTCTGCACTTTACAAAGTTATGGTTTTGTGTAAGAATTTAAATTAAATATTTTTGAGCCATGTTACCGCTACAGCAGTTTAAAGATTATATCAAAAAAAATGCCCTTTTTTTGCCCGAGCAAAAAATAGTATTGGCAGTAAGTGGCGGTAAAGATTCTGTATTAATGGCTCAGCTATTTAAACTCTGTAACTATAACTTTAGTATTGCACATTGCAATTTTAATTTACGGGCAGATGAAGCCCAACGAGATGAAAGTTTTGTGAAATTGTTAGCCAGCACTTTTGATGTGCCTTTTTACATTACCCATTTTGATACTAAAGCTTATGCTGCTGAACATCAGATTTCTACACAAATGGCGGCTAGAGATTTGCGCTACCAATGGTTTGAGCAAGTTAGGGTAGAAGGGAATTACGATTATATTGCAGTAGCCCATCATCAAAGCGATGCTATAGAAACATTATTGCTAAACCTAATACGTGGCACCGGTATTAGTGGGATGCATGGTATTTTACCTAAAAGGGATAAAATTATCCGACCGTTGCTATTTTTATCGAGGTTACAAATTGATGAATTGGTAGAAGAAAATGATATCAACTTTGTTGAAGACAGCTCTAACGAAAGTAGTAAATATGCCCGCAATAAAATTAGGTTAAATGTAATACCGCACCTGCGGGATATAAACCCGAATTTAGAAGAAACCTTTGCCCAAAATATCATCCGCTTTGCCGAAACCGAGGAAGTTTTAACTGCATTTGTTGCGCAAAAACGCATGGAAGTGATGAGCCAAGTAAATGGCGATGTTTGCTTAAACATAGCTAAAATTAGTGCGCTTAAACCACAAAAGCTTATCGTTTTTGAGTTTTTAAAACCATATCATTTTACCAGTAAAGTCGTTGATGAGTTGCTGAACTCTTTAAATAAACAAACCGGAACCTCATTTTACAGTTCTACACATGCTGCAACCATTAACAGAGATCATGTATTAATTTCCGCTTTGCGGGATGAGCAAGAAATTGCTGTACAATTTTTACACCCAAAAGATGATTGCATAATTATTAACCGTACTAAAATCTCACTTTTTTATACAGAATCTACTTTAGTAGAAAATAATGCGCTTAAAGCATTTGTAGATTTAGATCAGTTGATTTTTCCTTTAATTATTCGTTTTTGGCAAGATGGCGATAAATTTATGCCATTAGGTATGCGAAACTTTAAAAAACTGAGCGATTTTTTTATCGATCAAAAAGTACCACTACCGCAAAAGGATAAAATTCCGTTATTAATTAATGGTAATGGCGAAATTATTTGGATTGCAGGTTTTAGAACAGACAATAGATATAAAGTAAATGCAACAACAAAAAAAGTTGCTATATTCGAACTGTCAAACTTATAATGGATCAGAAACATACTTTTATAGAGAAACAGTATATCGGGCGAGATTACATCCGCATTGCGATAAGGCTAATTATGGCCGCTTTCTGTTTTGGTGCTTATGTTTATGAACGTGACCGCGATAATACCGTAGATTTATTTTTGGTTGTTGGTTTCGGTATCATTGGGGTTTCAATTATTCTATTATTTTTAATTCAGTACAAAACCATTATCGAAAACAGAAAAGTAATTATTGATGGTTTGTGGACTGCAAAAAAGGTAGTAATCGATTTAAAAGACATTATTAAAGTTCGCAAGGCTACTTATAGTAATTTCTTATTCAATAATCCTGTTTATAATTTACATAAAAAAGGTAGTGTTCGTTTTTATTCTTCGGGTAAAGATGCTGTTGTACTAACAGATAGAGATGGTTTAGAATATTTTATTGGCACACAAAGACCAAACGAAATGTACTTGGTTATACAGGCAGAAATGAAAGCCTAATTCGCTTTTCAAACGGGATTAAATTCCCCAAAAATCAATAGCATCATTTTTCTTAAAATTATAAAACCTGCTTCTAAAGCATTTTTTTGGCTATTTTACCTCGAGGCATCGAAATTGTTTTTCATCAATAAAACAACATAATGATGAAATTACAGGTAAAAATTTATTTTATTATAGCTGTGGCGATTGTATGCGCTACGGCGGTTAAAGCGCAAACTTATGCGCCAAAAGTTACAAAAGATTCGGCAGCGGTATTAAAAGCCAGGTTAGAGTCGTTAAAAGCCAGCACAAAAGTACAAGAGTTAAAAATTAAAGAAGCAGAAGAAGAGGAAGAGGTAGAAAAACTAAGAATAAAGCTTTTAGAAGCAAATGGTAATGCAAAGGCATCAGCATCGCAAAATAACGATGTTTCTGAAAAATTAAAAACTTCAAATGTTGACGCAAAAGCATTAGAAAAAGTAGCAAAAAAGGCTAAAAATGATACGGCTGACGCTCAAAAAGCATTAGAACGTTTCAATAAACAAATAGCAAAAGTAGAAGATATTAGAACGCAAATACAAGGTGAAGAGCGGAAACTCACTTATAAAAAACCATTTATAATTTACGATTATAAATAGCAAAATGGCTGTCTGAGAGGATGGCCATTTTTGTTTTTACAGCTATCAATTTTATTACCGAGAGATAACACAAAGTACAGCTAATATCGGTTAATTTGCTTTTATAAATAACGGTATTAAATGAAAATAGGAATTGTTTGTTATCCTACCTTTGGTGGTAGCGGTGTTGTGGCAACAGAATTGGGTAAAGCACTTGCTAACCAAGGTCACCAGGTTCATTTTATTACTTATAGTCAGCCCGCCCGTTTAGATTTTTTCTCTGCAAATTTATTTTATCACGAAGTTTCGGTAAGAGATTATCCGCTTTTTGATTATGCGCCTTATGAATCTGCACTTGCCAGTAAATTAGTAGATGTAGTTCGGTTCGAAAAATTAGATATTTTACATGTACATTATGCAATTCCACATGCCTCTGCCGCTTTTATGGCTAAGCAAATATTGGCAACTTATGGCATTAACATACCGTTTGTAACCACATTACATGGTACCGATATTACTTTGGTTGGTAAAGATGCAACTTATAAACCCGTAGTAACTTTTTCAATTAACCAGAGTGATGGTGTTACAACCGTTTCGCAAGATTTAAAAGAAGATACTTACAATCATTTCGAGATTAAAAAAGAGATTAAAGTAATTCCCAATTTTATAGATTTTAATCGCTTTAGTTTACAACCCAAAGATCATTTTAAAAAAGCAATTGCCCCAAATAACGAGCGTATTTTAATTCATACCTCAAATTTTAGAAAGGTAAAACGTACGCACGATGTAATTAAGATGTTTAAAAAGGTTTTAGAAAAAATTCCTTCTAAACTTTTAATGGTAGGCGATGGGCCAGAACGTAATGCCAACGAACAATTGTGTAGAGAGCTTGGCATTAACGAGCATGTAAGGTTTTTAGGTAAACAAGATGCGGTTGAAGAAATTTTATCGGTTTCAGATTTGTTTATTATGCCATCAGAATCTGAAAGTTTTGGTTTAGCCGCACTAGAGGCAATGGCTTGTAAAGTTCCCGTAATAACATCAAACGCTGGCGGTTTACCCGAGTTAAATATCGATGATTTTTGTGGTTACATGTGCAATGTTGGCGATATAGACGACATGGCGAATAAGGCAATTACCATTTTGAGTAATGAAGAAACACTAAATTACTTCAAAGAAAACGCTTTAAAAAGGGCTCAAGATTTCGATTTAAAAAAGATTTTGCCGATGTATATTGATTATTATAAAGAGGTTTTAGAGAAATCTAAAGCTGGTGTGTAATTAGATCTGAAAAGCAGATTCAGCGTTTCATTTTAATGTTAGTCCTGCTTTTCGTTCCAATACTTTTTTTCTCAAACCTCGTAGGTTTCTAAAAACCTACGAGGTTTTAAAAAAAGTATTTCCACTACAATCAGGTTTAAATCACGCAGGTTTTTGCTTAATGCCATTGCTTTAATAGTTTCGTCATTGCGAACTGAAGAGGAGGATTTGCGTTGGAGTGAAGCAATCTATCTTGCAGGTTACACCACGCAGGGTTTTAATAGAAGGAAAGATTGCTTCGTCGCTCCGCTTCCCTTGCAATGACGATTAAACCTAATAAACTAACTACTATCTACTAAAAACCAAACAAACTGGCGTGCCAACATTAATGCGTTTACCGCTATCGCTAAGTTTTCCGGTTTTTTTATTTCTATTAAAAATCACAACATCATTTGTATATTGATGCGCTACTAACAAAAATTTCCCGCTAGGATCTATGGTAAAAAAGCGAGGGCCTTTACCTAAAGTACTTACTGTTTCAATAAGTTTTAAACTTCCGTTTTTAGCAATACTGAATATAGAAACTGTATTTGCATCGCCGCGGTTGGTTTGATAAAGAAACTTGCCATCTGTTGAAATTTGAATAGCTGCCCCATCAATTTTACCTTCAAAATTTGGTGTTGTAGTTGCTATTTGCTGCTTGAAGGTTAAATTTCCATCATGGTAATTAAAAACACTTATTTTGCCAGTAAATTCATGCGCCAAATAAACATATTTTCCATTAGGGCTAAACGTTAAATGACGTGGCCCAGAACCCGCATCTGTACTTATATTAGTTTTTAATATTAAGGGTTTTTCTGCTTTTGCATCGTAGCTGTAGGTGTATATCTTGTCTTCACCTAAATCTACTGCCAAAACATATTTTTTATCTGGTGTAAACATTACTTGGTGTGCATGTGCACTTGCCTGCCTTGGGTCTGGTCCGCTGCCAGTATGTTGTATCAATTGCTTTTCAGTATCAAGCGAGCCATCATTTTTAACTCCAAAAACATTGATACTACCACCACCATAGTTAGCTGTAATTACATTTATCCCATCGGTAATTATGTAACAAGGGTTTTGGCCTGCTGGTAATTGATTGAGCATTTTAGCTTCTGCATGGTTATTGTTAAAAGCATAAGCGGTTACAGCACTTTTATCTTTTAACATATAAGTGCTGTAAATAAATTTATTATCACTGCTTAAGGCTAAATAACCTTGGTCGGCTGGACTTTTGATAATGCTTAAAGCTTTACTCTCAGCAGTTTTGGTGTCGAAATTGTAAACGTAAATTCCTTCGCTGTTATTGGCTCTGGTAAAAGTGCCGACAATTAGTTTGTGGGTTTGCGAACTAGCACTAAAAGTAATATAGAATAAGGAAAATAAAAGAAGTAGTTTTTTCATAACTAATAGCTTTATTAAGAATTTAATCAGCAAAAACCAAACAAACAGGCGTGCCAACAGAAATTCTTTTACCGCTATCGGTAAGTTTGCCTGTTTTGCTATCGCGATTAAAAATCACCACATCATTAGTGTATTGGTGTGCTACCAGCAAATGTTTTCCGCTCGGGTCAATCGTAAAATTACGAGGGCCTTTGCCCAAAGTACTAACAGTTTCTACAAGTTTTAAAGTTCCGTTAGCTGCTAATGCGAATAAGGAAATCGTGTTTAAATCACCACGATTAGTTTGGTATAAAAACTTGCCATCGGCGGATACATGGATATCTGCAGCGTCAATTTTGCCTTTAAAATCTTTGTCAACGGTTTCAATTTGTTGTAATTCGGTTAAATTACCATCAGCATATTTATAAGCAGTTACGGTTCCAGTAAATTCATGTGTTAAATAGGCAAATTTTCCGTTCGGGCTAAATGCCAAATGCCTTGGGCCAGAGCCTGGGGTAACTTTAATTTTAGATTTAAGTGTGAGTTCTTTTTTAGCTGTTTTGGCGATACTGTAAATGTAAACATGGTCTTCGCCTAAATCATTTACAACTGCATATTTTTTATCTGGTGTTAGCTGTACTTGATGCACATGAGCACTTTGTTGTCGTGCTGCGTTAACGCTTTTACCTGTATGTTGTATAACTTGTTTAGTAGCTAAGAATTTTCCATCAGCAGCGGCTGTCAAAGAAACTACACTTCCGCCAGAATAATTAGCCACTAAAATTTGATTTCCGTTAGTTGTAATAAAACACGGATCTGCACCTTCTGATGATATTTTATCGATAAAGTTTAAGCTTCCACTTTGTGTGTTAAACCCAAATGAACTTATGGTGCTATTTTTACTATCCTCATTAACTGCATAAATAAATTTTTTATCCTTACTTACCGTCAAATAACTAGGGTTTGTGCTTTTAGTAGTGCTTTTTAATTGAGTTGCTGCGGTTTGGCTATCGTATTTGTAAACATAAATGCCTTCGCTATTGCCCTTGTTGGTATAGGTGCCAATAATAAGGTTGTAATTTTGAGCTTTAGCTTGCAGCATTATAAATATAGCGGTTAATAAAATCAGGAGTTTTTTCATCATTAATTTATTTAACGCAAAATACGCAAAGAATGTTTCGCAAAGAAAGGATAGACAGTTTTAGAATCAAAAAAGTCGCTTTTTTTATGAGCGACTTTATTTAAGTTTTATTTAATTAGATGTTTAATCTGGATCAATTCATGTTCTTCCAAAAATCTCCATCTGCCACGCGGTAAATCTTTTTTGGTTAAGTTACCATAAACTACACGATCTAGTTTAACTACGTCGTAACCTAAATGTTCAAAAATTCTACGTACAATTCTGTTTTTACCACTATGAATTTGTATGCCGATTTCTTTTTTACTTGCACCAGCTACGTAAGAGATATTGTCTGGTTTAATTAAGCCATCTTCTAGTTCTAAACCAACCTGTATTTTATTAAAATCACCCTGTGATAAGTTTTTACTTAACTCTACATGATAAATTTTGGTTATACCATTTTTAGGATGTGATAATTTATCAGCTAAATCACCATCATTGGTCATTAAAATTAAACCAGTAGTGTTTCTGTCTAATCGGCCTACAGGGTAAATGCGTTCGCGACTAGCTTTTTCTACCAATTGCATTACGGTTTTACGCTCCTGCGGATCGTCTGTTGTAGTAATATAATCTTTTGGCTTGTTTAATAAAACGTAAACTTTCTTTTCGCGTTTTAGTAACTCGCCATTGTAACGAACTTCATCTTTGTAAGGATCTACCTTATGACCAAGTTCGGTAACAGGCACATTGTTTACAGAAACAACACCAGCTTCAATTAATTCATCCGCCTTGCGACGAGAACAAATACCTGAATTTGCGATGTAGCGATTTAAACGAATTAAGCCATCATCTTTAGGTTCTGCAACTTTTCTTGATCTAGTTGCAGGAGCTACTCTTTCACCACGATCTTCTTTGCCTTTGTAACCGCCTTCATCGCGTTTTCTGTATGGGCGGCTATCTGTACTTCTAGAGGCGCCACCTTTTTTATCAGCAAATTTTGATTTATCGCCGTCGGTAATATAATTGTCTTTTTTAACATAGCTACGTTTTTCCGAAGAATCATCTCTTGAGCTACCTTCTTTAAAAGCTCGTGGTTTGTAATTAGAATTACCGCTTTCTTTTTTCTCCCAAGGTTTAAAACCGCCTTTACTATCGGTTTTAGGTTTGTAAGCTCTTGGTTCATCACCTTCGGCACGAGGCTTAAAATCTCTTGCGCCGGTTGGTTTAGCTCCATATGGTTTGCTATCGCCGTCTCTTACTGTTCTTGGTTTGTAATCTCTTGATGAATTGTCTCTATCGGTGCGAGGTTTGAAATCTTTTCCTGCTGATGTTCTTGGAGTATATGGCTTAGAGTCGCCATCGCGAGTTGTTCTCGGTTTGTAAGCCGGTTTGTCGCCTGTTGCAAAACTAGTTTTGCGTTTGTCTTTGTCGTCTTTGTCCGAAAAATCCTTTCCGTCTTTGTCACTATATTTTCCTTTGGGTTTATCGGTTCCTGTAGTTCTTCTACTTTTGCCGTCGCCCGCCTTGGACTTGTCATCGCGACTGTTCCTGTTATTGTTCTTTATCATGATACGCTTTTACTCGCATAAAATATGCGGATGCAAATTTAGGTAAATTCTATCAATCTATTTAGTAAAATTTAGCCTAAAATGAGGTTTTAAAAATCTTAGTTTAAAGTAGTTTAAAGCTCGATTTTAGCACAAAGTTTCGCAACTACTTGATAATTAGATAAATGAATTGTATCTTTGCCGCACCAAAAATAATTGTTCACAAAAAAAAGGAGGAAGATGCTAAAGAAACACATCATTCCATGTACGGTAATTTTATCATTACTGGTTATGGCGCAAGTGTTTGCTTACACACTACCAAAAGTAAAAACAACAACAACAACCCCTACAAAAAAAGACAATCCCACCCCTATAGTTACTAAATCCGAAGAGCCGGAATTTACTTTAGCTCAGTTAGCGTTTGCAGAAGAAACATTGCCAATAGGTGATGATCGGGTAAGCAACAAAATGATGCGAGTTTTAGCTTCATTTTCTTACCGTAATGTGCAAACCAATCGTTTACACCGCAAAGCAGCAGAATGGTTTCCTATTGTAGAACCAATTTTAGCAGCTTATGGTATACCAAACGATTTTAAATATATGCCCTTAGTTGAGTCTGGATTAAGAGGCGGTACCTCTCCAAAAGGTGCGTCTGGTTATTGGCAATTTATGCCAGGTACGGCTCGCATGTATGGTTTAAAGGTAAATAGCAAAGTAGATGAGCGTAAAAACCTAAAAAAATCTACTATCGCGGCAGCCAAATACATTAAAGAATTGTATGGTATCTTTAATAATTGGGCATTAGTTGCGGCGGCTTATAACGTTGGCGATGGCCACATGAAAAAGCAAATCAACAGACAAAATCAAGATAATTATTTCAAAATGAAATTGAACCGTGAAACAGGGGGATATGTTTACAAACTCATTTCGATGAAAGAAATTATGGAAAATCCTGTACGCAATGGTTACAAAACTCAGAAAGCTTTAATTGCTTATACTGAAAACCAGAGCAGCACGGTAGAATAAAAAGTTGTTTTTAAAAGAGTAAGCAAAAGCCATTCGCATCTAGCGGATGGCTTTTTTTGTTGCTTTGTTATCCAGATCCGCCGCGGCGGAGAAGGATCTCTCTAGATAAATCGTTTGTAAGGAGATTCTTCGTTGCACTCAGAATGACAAATCAAATTACTATTTTAGCCCCATGTCATTGCAAAAAATCCGCGTAATAGCTGTAATTAAACAACCTACAGAAGTTATCAAAATTGAATTTGAAACTTTAAATGGCGAAAAGCTCAACTACAAAGCTGGGCAGTTTATTACTTTAGTATTTAATGTAAATGGAAAAGAGCTAAGGCGTTCTTATTCATTTTGCAGTTCGCCACATGTTGATGAACCAATTGCTATTGCCGTTAAGTTGGTAGAAAACGGTGAAATTTCTAGATTTATGCACCACCAGCTTGCGGTTGGAGATATTGTAGAAATTGCTGAACCCAATGGTTTGTTTGTTTATGATGATGAAAAAAAAATTGAACGAACCGTATTTCTTTTTGGGGCAGGAGTTGGTATCACGCCTTTATTTTCTATTTTAAAATCTGCATTGTTAGCAGAAACCAATTCTAAAATTATACTGATTTACAGCAGTCGCTCGGCTGATGATACTTTATTTTTAACTGAAATTGCAAATTGGCAAGTTACTTATCCCGATAGGTTAAAAGTGATAAACTTATTTAGTAATTCTAAAAATTTAATGCGTGCCAGATTAAATGGTTTTTTGATCAACCAGTTGGTTAAAGAAAACTTACAATTTAATAAAGAAAATGCACTTTTTTACATCTGTGGACCTTATGATTATATGGATGTTTGTCGCATTACTTTATTGGGTGCAGGTTTTAAAACAGATCAGGTTAAAAAGGAAGTTTTTGTAATGCCAGAAGATGAGGTTGATGAAGATGATGCTACGGAAAAAGTAGTAGATAAAAATACTTATTCGGTTGTGTTGCATTTTAAAGGTAACGTACATCACTTATCTGTGCCTTGGCCTAAAAGGGTTTTAGAGGTTGCTTTATCTAATAAAATTGATCTGCCTTATAGTTGTAGTGGTGGCGTTTGCAGCACTTGTACAGCAACTTGTATTAGTGGTGGTGTGAGAATGGATTACAATGAAGTTTTAACAGATGACGAAGTGGCTAAAGGAAGAATTTTGGTTTGTACAGGGCATCCAACGGAGAATGGAACTACGATTAGTTGGGAATAACTGTTTTGTCATTCCTAGGAACAGCTTGTCCCGACTTTTCGGGAAGGAATCTCATTGTGAAATCTCATCTAAGAGATTCTTCACTGCGTTCAGAATGACAAAGCGTGCTAAAATAGCTCATTAATGATTGCATTGATAAGAATGTCATCCTGAGCTTGTCGAAGGAAATTGTATGGTCTTCGACAAGCTCAGACTGACAAAACTAATACTACAACCTTCTCTTAGGCAAAGGCATAAATTATATTATCGGTTGGTGAGACACCATTAGTGTTCGGAAGTTTAAAAATTAAACACATAGGCACATAGTTAATATAGGAAAAAATGCGCTAGCCTATGTTTTCAATGTCTTATTATGGTTAGAAAATTAAACGGAGGATTAAATTATCCCAGCGGGATAATATCTGTATAGCAAATGCAAGGCATTCATTCGACCCCAGCTGGGGTCGCACACCATAATTGCACATTAGCTATAGATATAAGACCTCTCTGAGGTCTAAAAGTGACTTCTAATAAATCTTAATTGCACTCGTAGTCCGTGTTTTTATCAATTTTTCTAAACCTCTATATAATAAATAATCATTAAAAATTTGTTCCGAAAAGTTATGGTGTCTCACCTCCGAAATTTGGCTATTGAATGAACAATGGTGTCATCCTTGTAGAAGTCAGATATTTCGGTAACAGAATCAAAATTTTTAAATTGATTCTGTTATGGCAATAAACACAAATGATTTTACTGTAGAACGGAAGTACCTACAGACCTATCGGATGATGATCCGGGAGTATGAGTTGGTAAAGCAAAAATCGCATCCTGTATATCGTTTTGTAGAGGAACTTTACAAAGCCTGGGGTACCAACCGGAAGAGTTTTTTGAAATATTATAACCGTTTTAAGCAGAGCGGCGAAGATCTAGACCTGTTACCTCGAAAGCGAGGTCCAAAATACCGTACCAGG
>NZ_SWBO01000010.1 GCF_005116475.1 Pedobacter cryotolerans
TGATATTGTACACAGGTACACAAGACCCTATAGGCCACAGACCAATGGAAAGGTAGAGCGGTTCTGGAGAACACTGAAGGAAGATCTGATAGAAGAAACGGACTTCGATACAATAGAAGAACTAAAAGATGAACTGATGCAATACATGCTATACTATAATCAGCAAAGACCGCATCAGGGCATCAATGGCAAAACTCCAGCAGAGATGGCAAAACTAAGCGGGAATAACGAAAATAACAACTAAATTAATGCTACTCAAAAACCCAAAATCTGTTACCGAATTATTAAACCTTTACAATCCTGAGCTTGTCGAAGGAAATTGTATGGTCTTCGACAAGCTCAGACTGAGAAAACTAATACTAAATCTTTCTCTCGGGCAAAGGCATAAATTATACTATAGGTTGGTGAGACACCATTAGTGTTCGGAAGATTAAAAATTAAACACATAAGCACATAGTTAATAGAGGAAAAAATGCGCTAGCCTATGTTTTCAATGTCTATTTATGGTTAGAAAATTAAACGGAGGATTAAATTATCCCAGCGGGATAATATCTGTATAGCAATTGCAAGGCATACATTCGACCCCAGCTGGGGTCGCACACCATAATTGCACATTAGCTATAGATATAAGACCTCTCTGAGGTCTAAAAGTAACTTCTAATAAATCTTAATTGCACTCGTAGTCCGTGTTTTTATCAATTTTTCTAAATCTCTATGTGATAAATAATCATTAAAAATTTGTTCCGAAAAGTTATGGTGTCTCACCCCCGAAATTTGGCTATTGAATGAACAATGGTGTCATCCTGAGCTTGTCGAAGGAAATTGTATGGTCTTCGACAAGCTCAGACTGACAAAACTAATACTAAATCCTTCTCTCAGGCAAAGGCACAAAGTCGGTTTCTCCTGGCACGGGTTCAAATTCTTGCTTTAACCATCTTTCTTTCGCTTCTTCAATTAACTCTTTGCTGCTGGCTACAAAATTCCAGTAAATGAAACGCTCTTCCGGAAAAGGCTCACCACCAAAAATATAGATTGTAGTATTGGCTTGCATGGTAAACTCACAAAGTGAACTATCTTTTGCAACCAATAGTTGTTTAGGTTCGAATGTATTTCCATCGTTTTCAATTGCGCCTTCCAAAATATAAATGCCACTTTCACCAAAAAGATGTTCACCAATTTTTACACTTGCTTGCGCTGTACTTTTTAGTTCCAATAAATACATCGGGCTGTAAACCGGAATTGGAGATTTCTTTCCAAAAGCTTCGCCAGCTATCAATTTAAATTGAATACCGTTTTCTTCCCAGCTTGGTAAATCATCCGCATCTGCGTGATAAAATTCTGGTGCCATTTGCTCAAAATGTTTTGGCAAGGCCACCCAAATTTGTAATCCATGCAGCATTTTATTCGATTGCCTTAAATATTTTGGTGTACGTTCAGAATGTACTATTCCATTTCCAGCGGTCATCCAGTTTACTTGTCCGGGTTTAATTTCTATTTCAGTTCCCAAACTATCTTTGTGCATAATACTGCCTTCAAAAAGATAAGTTAAAGTAGATAAACCTATGTGCGGATGTGGAGGAACATCTAAATTCTCATGATCGCTCAATAAAGCTGGTCCCATGTGATCGATAAAGGAAAACGGACCGACCATTCGTTTTTCGCGGAAAGGCAATAATCTGCCAACCATAAAATTGCCAATATTGCTTGGCCTTTCTTCAATAATGAGCTTGATATTTGACATGGGAATTTTCTTTTAAAGGTAATAATTTGGTTGGTAAATATCTTTATCGTAATATTGCAATATTAAAATATAAAATCATGGGAGCTTCCAAAACAGAACATTTTACAGATAAACAGAATGAAATTGCTGCAATTATGAAAGCACTCGGTCATCCCGCTAGGATAGCCATAATTGATTACTTATTAAAAGTAGATACCTGCATTTGTGGCGACATAGTAAACGAATTGCCTTTGGCTCAACCTACTGTTTCGCAACATTTAAAAGAACTAAAAAACGCAGGATTGATAAAAGGAAATATTGGAGGAAATGCCATTTGCTATTGTATTGATGAGGCAACCTTCAACAAATTTCAAAATTTCTTATCGGAAGTATTCGGAAAAATAACCGCTCAAAAAAAAAATTGTTGTTAATTTTTAACCATAAAAAAATGAAATTATCAGAAGTAAAAAACATCTTAAATACAGTTGAAGCTGTAAATTTTAAATTGGAAGATGGTACTATGGTGCCAGAGCATTTTCATGTAACCGAAGTTGGTGCCGTAAGCAAACATTTTATAGATTGTGGTGGTGTGGTGAGGAAAGAAAATAAGGCAAATTTTCAATTGTGGGATGCCAACGATTTTGAACATCGTTTAAAACCTGGTAAACTGTTAAGCATTATTGCATTATCTGAGAAAATCTTATGTTTAGAAGATCTAGAAATTGAAGTTGAATATCAAAGTAAAACAATTGGCAAATACAGTTTAAGTTTTGATGGTAAAGATTTCGTTTTAGTTAATATGCAAACCGCTTGTTTAGCAACGGATGCGTGTGGAATACCTGCTGAAAAACAAAAAGTTAAGTTAGGTCAATTGCCAATGGCAAACTCTTGTGTGCCAGGTGGAGGCTGTTGTTAAAATAGCCTCTCCCTATTAATGGTTTGTGGATGGGCCAATTGCAATGTCCCTCTCCAGAAGAGAGGGAATTAAAGACAGTGGTTTAAAATCAAGTAGTAAAAAATTGAAAATTAAACATAACAATGAAAAAAGTATTGGTATTATGTACAGGCAACAGTTGCCGTAGTCAAATTGCACATGGTTATTTAAATCATTTTGCTAACGGAAAAGCAGAAATTTACAGTGCTGGAATTGAAACGCATGGCGTAAATCCGAAAGCAATAGCAACCATGGCTGCTGATGGAATTGACATCTCAAATCACACCTCAAACAATGTAAATGAATACACTAACATCGATTTTGATTATGTAATTACCGTATGCGATAATGCCAAAGAAAGTTGCCCATATTTCCCTACCAAGGCAGTTAAGTTACATTATAATTTCCCCGATCCGGCAAAAGCTACCGGAACAGAAGAAGAAGTTAAAGCAGAATTTGCAGAAGTAAGAGAAATGATAAAATCTTATTGTGAGAATTTTGTGAAGGAATATTTAAGTAAATAAAATGTCTGCAAATAATTGTGCCCCAATTGCCGAGCGTAAAAAATTGGGTTTTTTAGATCGTTTTTTAACCCTACGGATATTTTTAGCCATGGCAATTGGTGTTAGTATTGGTTTCTTTTTTCCGTCATCGGCTACGTTTATTAATTCTTTTTCTAGTGGAACAACAAATATTCCCTTAGCTATCGGATTAATTTTAATGATGTATCCGCCTTTGGCAAAAGTAAAGTACGAAAACTTGGGGCAAGTGTTTAAAGACACTAAAGTATTAACCACATCATTAGTTTTAAACTGGGTAATAGGCCCAATTTTGATGTTCTTTTTGGCTATTTTTTTCTTAAAAGATTATCCCGAATATATGGTTGGCTTAATTTTAATCGGTTTAGCTAGATGCATTGCCATGGTAGTAGTTTGGAATGAGCTAGCAGAAGGAAATAGAGAATATGCAGCAGGATTAATTGCTTTGAATAGTATCTTTCAGGTTTTGTTTTATAGTGTTTTTGCCTACGTTTTTATTACAATTTTACCTCCATTCTTTGGGCTAAAAGGATTAGCTGTTGATATTTCGATTTGGCAAATTGCAGAAAGCGTAGGTATTTATTTAGGTATTCCATTTGCCATGGGTATTATTAGTCGTGTGGTTTTAATTAAACTAAAAGGAGAAGAATGGTTTAACACTAAATTTGTACCATTTATTTCGCCAATTACATTAATCGCATTGCTTTTTACTATCGTGATTATGTTTAGTTTAAAAGGAGAGTTGATTGTTCAAATTCCGATGGATGTGGTGCGAATTACCATCCCCTTGGTTATTTATTTTGCGGTAATGTTTGTGTTAAGTTTTTTCGCAGGGCGATATTTTGGTGCAGACTATTCAAAAAGTACAGCGATTGCCTTTACGGCAACCGGTAATAATTTCGAGTTGGCGATAGCAGTTGCCATAGGTGTTTTTGGCATTAATTCCGGACAAGCTTTTGCCGGTGTAATTGGCCCCTTGGTAGAAGTGCCCGCTCTAATTGCATTGGTTAACGTTGCTTTTTGGTTTAGGAAAAGATATTTTGAACCGAAAAGTTAGTCGCTCTCGCTGATATTTTTTTGTACTTTTGCTATATAATGCAAATCATCAATTGTTCATCTTCTCCGGTTACACCACCTTGATTAAATTTTAAGGTCATTTAAAAACCAAATTATTTTGGTTAATTCTTCGTACAGCGATTTTTCGTGTACTATTCCTTAATTTTTAATACATAAAAGATGAAATTAACTTTCAACTTATTCGATTTTACACAAAAAGTAGATTATAAAAAAGAGGTTTTGGCAGGTTTAACCGTAGCCATGACTATGATTCCAGAATCACTATCCTTCGCGATTTTAGCTGGATTTTCTCCATTAACTGGTTTGTATGCCGCCTTTATTATGGGTTTGGTTACGGCCATTTTTGGTGGCAGACCAGGCTTGGTTTCTGGTGGGGCAGGAGCAACAGTTGTGGTTTTAATAGCCCTAATGCAGTCAAACGGTATCGAATATGTTTTTGCTGCGGTTGCCTTGGCAGGATTAATTCAAATATTAGTTGGGGTTTTTAAGTTCGGAAAATTTATCCGGCTGGTGCCGCAACCCGTAATGTTTGGCTTTGTAAACGGTCTGGCGGTTATCATCTTCATGTCGCAGTTAACACAGTTTAAAGTTCAAGGAACTGAAACTTGGCTTTCAGGTTCGCCATTATACATTATGGCGGGTTTGGTGGTGCTAACCATTTTAATCGTGATTGGCTTCCCAAAAATTACAAAAGCTATTCCTGCATCTTTGGTCGCCATAATTGTAGTATTTGCAATAGTTGCAGGTTTTGGTATCAATACTAAAACCGTAAGTGATATTGCTTCAGTTGCTGGCGGATTTCCTCCTTTTCATGTTCCAGATATACCCTTCACTTTTGATGCTTTAAAAATAATTTTACCCTATTCTTTAATTATGGCTTGTGTAGGTTTAACCGAAGGTTTGCTCACATTAAACTTGGTTGATGAAATAACCGCAACGAAAGGCAATGGCAATAGAGAGTGTATTGCACAAGGTGGAGCTAATATTTTAAACGGTTTCTTTTTCGGTATGGGTGGTTGCCCAATGATTGCCCAAACTTTAGTTAACCTTTCTGCTGGCTCTAGAGCTCGTTTATCGGGCATTATTGCAGCATTAACCATCTTACTCATTATTTTATATGGGGCACCGATTATTGGTAAATTGCCTATGGCGGCATTGGTTGGTGTAATGATGATGGTTGCTATCGGTACTTTTGAGTGGGCTAGTTTTAAAGTCATCAATAAAATGCCAAAGCACGATATTTTCGTTGGGATTTTAGTTGCCGTAATTACCGTTTTACTTCATAATTTGGCTTTAGCGGTTTTAATTGGCGTAATTATTTCGGCTTTGGTTTTTGCTTGGGAAAGTGCTAAACGCATTCGTGCAAAAAAATATATTGATGAAAACGGCGTAAAACATTACGAAATTTTTGGTCCGCTATTTTTTGGTTCTACAACTGCTTTTTCAGAAAAGTTTGATGTGCAAAATGACCCTTCAGAAATTGTTATTGATTTTAAGGAAAGTAGAATTAACGACATGAGTGCCATTGATGCTGTACATAAAATTACCGAGCGATATGCTAAAGTTGGTAAAACTATTCATCTTCGACATTTAAGTGAAGATTGTAGAACACTTTTAGCAAATGCAAATTCAGTTATTGAGGTAAATATTTTGGAGGACCCGACTTACAGAGTAGCATCCTCAGCCCGTTAATATAACCTTCATTTCGAACGAGGTACGAGGAGAAATCTGTAGCAATTTACGTACAGGTTTCTCCTCATGAAGAACTCGTTCGAAATGACGGAAAGAATGAGTATAATGCAAAATAAAAAAAACGCCCAAGTTATTGAGCGTTTTAATAGGCGATTTTGTTTTCCCATCTCCTTGGGAGAGGGGCTTAGGGGGTGAGAACCAAACCAGGCACCTCTACCATTTCGTTTACATCTGCTTGGTAATCTACACCATCAACATCAAAACCAAATAAGTTTAAGAAATCTTTTTTGTAGCCAGCTAAATCTCCAGTTTCTGGTAAAGTTTCAGTTGTAGCGTTTTTCCAAAGTTCAGCAACTTTAGCCTGTACATCAGGTTTCATTTCCCAATCATCAATTCTAATTCTGCCTTTTTCATCAACAGGTACAACATCACTTACATACAATCTATCGGCAAATAAACGCTGAATTTGCTCAATGCAACCTTCGTGTATGCCATCTTCTTTCATAATTTTGTATAAGAAAGAAATGTATAACGGAATAACCGGAATGGCCGAACTCGCTTGTGTAACCAATGCTTTATTTACCGAAACATAAGCTTTGCCATTTACTTCGGTTAATTTATCGGTAATGGTAAAAGCAGTAGCTTCTAAATGATCTTTTGCTCTACCAATTGTACCTTTACGGTAAACCGCTTCGGTAACAGCAGGGCCAATGTAAGAGTAAGCAACTGTGGTAAAACCATCAGCTAACAAGTTTTCAGATTTTAAAGCATCAATCCACATTTCCCAATCTTCGCCACCCATAACGGCAACTGTATTCTCTATTTCTTCTTCGTTAGCTGGTTCAATAGACACTTCAGAAACAATTCCAGTGTGGAAATCTACCGTTTTATCGCTAAAAGAACCACCAATAGGTTTTAAAACAGAACGATGTGTTACACCAGTTTTAGGATTTGTTCTTACTGGCGAAGCTAAACTGTAAATTACCAAGTCAATCTGACCTAAATCAGCTTTAATTAAATCGATAGTTTGTTGTTTTACTTCATTAGAAAATGCGTCGCCGTTAATGCTCTTTGCATATAAACCAGCTTTTGTAGCTTCAGTTTCAAATGCTGCGGTATTATACCAGCCTGGTGATGCAGTTTTGCCATCTTTTGGTGGTTTTTCGAAATATACACCAATTGTAGCAGCATCATAACCAAACGCACTTGTAATTCTCGATGCCAAACCAAAACCAGTTGATGCACCTATTACTAAAACTTTTTTAGGGCCATCAATTGGTCCTTTTGCCTGTATATAGTTAATTTGATTAATTATGTTTTGCTCACAACCTTTCGGATGCGCCGTTAAACATATAAATCCTCTCATTCTAGGTTCAATAATCATAATACGCTTGCTAGTAATTAATTTTCAAGCTCAAAACTATTCTTAATTTCCTTGCATTCCAAATTTTGTTGGTTTATTGGTTTAATTGGTTTCCCGATAAATCGGGATTTGGCTTCGCTCAACATTGGTTAAATTTATCCTATCGGTTGGTGTCTTAGCGACCGAAATTTTTTGGATTAGAAAAGCAAAATTCGTTTCCATAGCAAATGGTAGTCCCGCCCTCGCTACAATCTTTTTGTTTAATCAAACTTACGAAGTCTATTGCCAGTGCTTTAGAAGACTTCGTAAGTTTAAAACAAAAAGTATTTTCGCTAAGTCGGGTTTAGCTAACAGCGGCTTTTGCAATTATTGAGGGTTGCATAGCGCATCAAAATATCTCCTATTTCCGTCAGCTGAAGCAGACGGCAATGAATATCAGAAAGCTAATTGGGGATTCAGAATCCAGATTCTCGATTGCAAATTTCGAATAGCAAAATAGCAATTCATTGCCGTTGGCTTTAGCCAACGGATTTTATGAAAAATATCAATCGGCTTTAGCCAAATAGCTTGTTGAAAGGTTTTTCCCAATTTGAACTGGCTTCGTTTATAAACCGGATGGAAGCGGAAATACTTTTAATTTATTTTTGAGCTTTGACAAAGTTCTAGACAGTTGTACAGAACTTTGTCAAAGCTATAAATTAAAAGATTGGAGCAAACAGCCGGGCTGTATTTGCCGAAAAGCACTGCAGCACCTTTTCAAATAAAAAATAACACTACTCAAGCTTTGACAAAATTTTGGCAGATGGGATAGAATTTTGTCAAAGCTCAAAACCAGTTTTTAGCTTCTTTAAGAATGACAAGAAAACAACATTTTAACTATTGTAAATCAATAGCTTTTCTGCTTTAAAATCGTTATTTTTGCAGGCTGTTTTTTAACACCGAGAACTGATAAATTTATGAGCGAAAAGAACATTGACCTAGGCGAACAAAAAGATGTAGAAGTGTATGGTGCCAGGGTGCATAATCTTAAAAATATTGATGTTAGTTTCCCTCGAAACAAGCTTGTTGTAATTACTGGTTTAAGTGGTAGTGGCAAATCATCTTTGGCTTTTGATACCATTTATGCCGAAGGACAACGCCGTTACATGGAAACATTTAGCGCTTATTCTCGCCAGTTTATGGGCGGCATGGAGCGTCCTGATGTAGATAAAGTTTCGGGGCTAAGTCCGGTTATTGCCATTGAGCAAAAAACTACCAGTAAAAACCCACGCTCTACGGTTGGTACCATTACCGAAATTTACGATTTTATGCGTTTGCTTTACGCACGTACTGCCGATGCTTTCTCTTACAATACTGGAGAGAAAATGGAGCGAATGAGCGAAGACCAAATCCTTAAAAATATTTACAATAAATTTAACACTATGCCAGTGAATATTTTGGCGCCAGTTGTTAAAGGTAGAAAAGGACATTACCGCGAGTTGTTTGAGCAGATACGCAAGCAAGGTTATGTTAAAGTTCGTATTGATGGAGAGATAAAAGACATTACTGCGAAAATGCAGGTAGATCGTTATAAAATACACGATATAGAAATTGTGGTTGACCGTTTAATTGTGGACGAAAAAGATCATAAACGTTTACTAGATAGCATACAAACTGCCATGCGTTTAGGCAAAGGAATTATTAAAATTAGCGATAAAGATAATAACGTAGCGCATTTTAGTAAGTTTTTAATGTGCCCAACAACTGGTATCTCTTATGATGAACCACAGCCAAACAGTTTCTCGTTTAACTCGCCTTATGGTGCTTGTGAGCGTTGCGATGGTTTGGGTTACATTTTTGTGGTAGATAAGGAATCGGTAATGCCAAACATGAAGTTGAGCATTATTAACGGTGGTTTGGCTCCTTTGGGCGAATACCGTGATGTTTGGATGTTCCAAGTTTTAAAAGCCTTAGCTAAAAAATATAACTTCTCGCTTTCTACACCTTTGGAGAAATTGGGAGAGGATAACATTAACATCATTTTAAACGGAACACACGAATTGTTAAGTGTTGCGGTTGAATACAATAAATGGAATGTTCAGAACTATCAAATTACTTTTGATGGGATTATTAAACTGTTAGAAGAGCAACAAGATAAGAGAAGCGATACGGAAAATGCCAATGATATGGATAGTTTCCGCAAGCTAAAAACTTGCCCTGACTGCCATGGTGCACGTTTGAAAAAGGAAAGTCTGCATTTCAAAGTTGATGGGAAAAACATCTCTGAATTGGCAATGCTGGATATTTTATCGCTACAAACTTGGTTTACCGATGTTGAAGAGCGTTTAAATGAAAGACAAAATACCATTGCAAAAGAAATTTTAAAAGAGATTAGGGCTCGTTTAGGTTTTTTAACCGATGTTGGTTTAACTTATTTGGCTTTAGATCGTACTGCTCGTACGCTTTCTGGTGGCGAGGCACAACGTATTCGTTTGGCAACACAAATTGGTTCTCAACTAATGAATGTAATGTACATTTTAGATGAGCCGAGTATCGGTTTGCACCAAAGGGATAATGAGCGTTTAATTGGCGCTTTAAAAAACCTCCGCGATTTAGGCAATACTGTTTTAGTGGTAGAACACGATAAAGACATGATTTTAGAGGCCGACCATGTGATAGATGTGGGGCCGGCGGCGGGTGTACATGGCGGACAAATTGTTGCGCAAGGCACACCAGCAGAGATTTTAAAATCGGGAACGCTTACCGCGTCTTACTTAAATGGCGTAAAAGGGATTGAAGTTCCTAAAAAACGAAGAAAAGGAAACGGGCATAAATTATCTATAATTAAAGCAACAGGGCACAATTTAAAAGAAGTTTCGGTTGATTTTCCTTTGGGTAAATTTATTGCCGTAACTGGGGTTTCTGGTAGTGGTAAATCGAGTTTAATTACTGAGACTTTATATCCAATATTAAATCATCATTTTTTCAGAGCTAAAAAACATCCACTTCCTTATGAAAAAATTAATGGCTTAAAAGAAATTGATAAGGTAATTGAAATTGATCAAGCACCAATTGGTCGTACGCCAAGGTCAAATCCATCTACTTATACGGGTGTTTTCTCAGACATTAGAAATTTGTTTGTAATGTTGCCAGAGGCGAAGATTAGAGGTTACAAACCTGGTCGTTTTTCGTTTAACGTAAAAGGCGGTAGATGTGAGACTTGTCAAGGTGCAGGAATGAAAGTAATTGAGATGAATTTCTTGCCAGATGTTGCTGTTCCTTGCGAAGAATGTGGTGGTAGAAGATATAATCGTGAAACTTTAGAGGTGCGTTACCGAGGCAAATCAATTAGTGATGTGTTGGATATGAGCATCGAAGAAGCTTGTGCTTTTTTCGATCAGATGCCGGCAATTTATCGTAAAATTAAAACTTTGGCTGATGTTGGTTTAGGTTATATCCGTTTAGGGCAATCGTCTACCACTTTATCTGGCGGTGAAGCACAACGTGTAAAATTGGCAACCGAACTTAGTAAAAAAGATACTGGCAAAACTTTCTATATTTTAGATGAACCAACTACTGGTTTGCATTTTGAAGATATCAATGTGTTGTTGGGTGTACTGAATGAATTGGTAGAAAAAGGAAATACGGTTTTGGTGATCGAGCATAATTTAGATGTGGTAAAAGTGGCCGATTGGGTAATTGATTTAGGTACAGAAGGTGGCGCTGGTGGTGGAAGAATTATTTTTGAAGGTACACCAGAGGGATTGATCCAAAATCCAATCAGCTTAACAGGTAAGTTTTTGAAGAAGGAGATGGAAGGGTAGTTGTTCCGCTTCATGCTGAATTTATTTCAGCATCTGGTATACAGAAATAAATCCGCTCTTCGAGATGTTCTGTAAGGCATCTGGAAGAATTGATAAAGTGGATTTGAAAATCCACCAATATTTTAAGTTCGAGATGCGCTTCGCTTAACATCTCGAACAGCATTGGTCTGGATTACAAAGTGTGCTGAACTTCGCTCTTCGAGATGTTCTGAAAGGCATCTCGAAGATTTAATATGGTGGATTTGAAATCCACTATTATTTTCAGTTCGAGATGCGCTTCGCTTAACATCTCGAACAGCATTAAGTAGACAATTGCAGTTTCTACTTAAACTGGTTCAAACTGGCTTGGATGAACAATTGAAACATATCTTCCGTGGTGGCTTACAGATGCTGGGCCATATTCTTCAGTTAATATATCTTGTATAGTTGGAAGATTGGCTTCATTTTTTACTAATCTAAATTGAAAAGAGTTTTTATTAAAATCTTCGATATAAGTATTTGGATTATTAAGAAGATAATGTTCAAGTTTGCGATTTTGCTCAGATGTAGCAGTTGTATTAGCGAAGTTTTCATTCAATTCACTAACTGTATCCAATTCAAGATCCTCGTAAGTAGCTTTTCCTTTTATAAGGTGCTCAGAAAAATTTGGAATACACTCGAAACTTTTAGGGCGATAAAATCGTTCTCCAATTTCGATGTTCACAATCTTATAAGCCGCCTCTTTCATGCTCCATAACAACCAAACCATTTGATCTTGGTTTTCAGCATCAGCTATTAAATCTTGCTCTTGTTCGGTAAATATTTTCTGCAAATAACCTTTTCTACGCCAGTTACTTTGTTTGGCCGCTAATTGTAAATCAACAATGTCATTACCCAGCATTGGCGGCTAACTTTTCTTGGATAATAGCAATAGTAGCTTTAACGTTGAGCATTTTAGCCATCGAATCATTATCAATTTCAATGTTAAACTTTTCTTCAATATCTAAAATAATATCAACCAAATTGGCAGAATTAATTTTCAGATCCACTAAAAAATCGGTTTGCTCTGTAATGCTATTTAAAGCTTCCTTATTCTCGGTATATGGCGTAATGATTTCTTTCAAATCATTGATCATTTTTTCGTTATTCATTATCGTATCTTTTTAAAATCACACAGGCATTTACATCGCCAAAACCAAAATTAGCTTTCGCTACAACAGAAATACGTTGATTAATCAATTGAGTTGGCACACAACTTTTATCAATAAGCTTCTCAATATCAGGATTTAAATCTTCACAATTTACATTCGGCATGATAAAATTTTTATGTAATTGCATCACAGCAGCTACACACTCAATACTTCCGGCAGCACTTAAAGTATGTCCAATCATTCCTTTTATGCCATTGATGTACGGAAAATCTTTACCTGATCGATTTAATGCTTTCACCCAATTTTCAATCTCTAAAGCATCTTTAGCGGTTGCTGTTAAATGTCCGCTCACTAAATCAATATCTTTAGCATCAATTTGAGCATTTTTTATAGCGTTTTTGATGCAATGTTGTACGGCAGTTGGGTTTGGAGCAGTCATAGTGCCTAAACCACGTTGACCGCCAGAATTTACGTTGCCGCCTAAAACTTCAGCATAAATTTTAGCACCTCTTTGCAAAGCATGGCTTAATGATTCTACAACTAAAGCACCAGCACCACTGCTTGGTACAAAGCCACTAGCGCTTGTACTCATTGGTCGGCTGCCTTTTTCGGGTTCGTGGTTGTGTTTGTAAGTACAAACTTTCATGGCATCAAAACCACCCCAAATGTAAGGGCCGCTATCGCTTGTACTACCAGCAATCATGCAAGTTGCTTGTCCCGCTTTTATTCTCTCGTAAGCCATTAACAAACTTTCAGTTCCAGTGGCACAGGCCGATGAATTAGTGGTAACTTGATTACCTAAACCTATTTTACCACTTAAATAGGCCGTAATTCCGCTAGCCATAGTTTGCGAAACTACTGTGCTGCCTAATCTTTTTACTTGCAATTCATCAATTTTATAAATTGCTTTCCTAAATTTGTCTATGCCCGATGTTCCCGTGCCAAAAATGGCACCATAATCGTAAAAAGGTTCGTCACTTTCATTTAAAGCTAATCCAGCATCCTGCCAAGCATCCATACCAGCAATTACGCCATACAAAATGCCGGTGCTATCTAAATTTTTAAGCTCGAGTTCGGTAAAATAGTTTTGAATTCGCTCTGCAGAAAGCATTGGTTTTCCAGAAATCTGGCAAGAAAAATTCAGCGCTGCTAACTCTTCATCAAATTTAATCCCTGAAACACCATTTTTAATAGCATGTGTAAATTCGGCAAGATTATTCCCATTGGGGGCAACTACACCTAATCCAGTAATTACAACTCTATTATCCATTGTTTTTCACGATTAGCATTCCGGCAATTTCGCCTTTGCATACAATTTCTCCAGCTTCGTTTTCCATCCTCACTTCACATTTTAATTTATTGAACCTGAAATATTTTTTCTCACTTATCACCACAACCTTTTCAGCAGGATAAACTGGTTTTAAAAACTCAATATTAGTAGAAGTCATGGCGATGGTTAAATTTTCGACCTCATCTCCTAAAAGAAAAATACCCAAACAAGCCAAACCAATTTGGGCCATGGTTTCGGTTAAAATCACCCCTGGTGTAACTGGAAAATCCTTAAAATGTCCTTTGTAAAAGTCTAAATCTTCATGAAATGTAAAACTTCCTTTAACACCATTTTCATCAATTTCAATAATCTCATCTACAAAGAGAAATGGCTTTGTGTAGGGTAGGAGCGCTAATATTTCTTGATGACTTTTTACCATTTCAATAACACACGTTGTGCAGAAAATCCTGGTCCGAAACTCAACATTAAACCATGTTCGCCTTCCGGAATTGCTGTTTCCATAAATCTTTCTAAAACATAAAGGACAGTTGCACTAGACATATTGCCATATAACCTTAAAATTTCTTTGGTATCATTAATGTTTTTGCCTAAATCACTAAAAAGGCTTTCTACCAATTGTACAATCTTTTTTCCTCCTGGATGGAAAATAAGATGACTAATATCTGCAATAGTTAACGAGTTTTTTGCCAAAAAAGGATGAATGATTGCTGGGAAATTTTCTGCAATTGTTTCTGGAACTGCCACATCTAACACCATTTGCAAACCTGTATTGGTCATTTTAAAACCCATCATCTGCTCTGCATCGTAAAAGTGATACATTTCTTCGGCTACAATTTCTGGTCCTTGTTCATCTTCGTAAGAACTTAGTAATACACAGGCGGCACCATCGCCAAAAATGGCAGCACTCACAATGTTTGCCATGCTAAAATCATTCAATTGAAAAGTTGCCGTTGGCGATTCTACCGCAATTACAGCCGCTCTTTTATTGGGGTTTGCTTTCAAAAAATTCTTAGCATAAATAATTCCAGAAATACCTGCTGCACAGCCCATTTCGGTTACTGGAAGGCGAACAATATCTTGTTTTAACTTAAGTTTATTAATCAAATATGCATCCAAAGAAGGTATCATAATTCCTGTACAGCTTACCGTGATGATGTAATCTAAATCAGTAGGCTGCCAATTTGCTTTTTCCAATGATGAACGTAGTGCGGCTTCACCTAATTTTATGCCTTCCCTAATGTAAATCTCATTTCGTTCTTCAAAACTTAAATCGCTAAAAACTTCTTCTGGCGACATGAACGAGTAACGCCGATCTACCGAAGCACCTTCGAAAATTTTCTTTACTTTTTTAACGAAACGCTCGTCTTGATCCTTTAACCAAATAGCTAAAAACGGCATAATTTCGGCAGTTGATCTAGAGTATTGTGGTAAGGCTTTGCCCACTGCTTTTATTTTTACACTCATGCGGTTTTAATTATCCATTGGTAACGAAATGCCCATTTCCATTTAATAGAACAGTTTTTTAGCTGGCTTTGTTTACCATATAATTGTAAATCGGCTTTTTTAAATCCTCTTAATATCGACACTAAACCATCTTCTTTAGACATGTGGTTTAACCCAAAAACAAAACACAATCCGATAAATAAGTAATAAGCTAAAGCGCTTCTTTGCAAATCGTTAATTACCATACCTAGGCTTGCCGCTTTTTTAAATCGAGTAAGCAAATCTATAATTTCTTGATCTTTAAAGTGATGTAATGTTAAGGTACATAAAATGATGTCACAATCTGTAATTTGATCCTTAAAAATATCTTCACATTTGTAGGTAATGTTTGTGTATTTTACCGAAAGTTGCGTTGCATGGTTAATGGTAAATTGATTGGCATCAATACCTATTAATTCAAAATTTAATTGTTTTTGTTCAGCATAATTAGCTAACGTTCTTAGCATATCGCCATTGCCACAACCAATGTCTAAAATACGGATTGTTTTATTTTGGCTTGTATTTTTTAACAATTTTTTTACCCCATCTAGTGTAACCGCGTTGCCACCTAATAGTTTATTGATGCTTGCAATTTTATCCAAAGCATCTCTTAAAATTTCACCTTCCATGGCAAAATCATCCATCATTTCTGGTGCTTCGCTTCTTTTATTGGTATTTATCGGCATTTAATTATGGATTGAAATTTTATTTCCGTGTGTTTTTTTAATAATTTGATTGAGCAAAAATGGAGATTTTGTTACCGCAGAAATTAAGAAATTGGTTGTTTTTTGGTTTCTAAACAGTGTTGATAAAAGACTGCCCATTTTCAATCGGCCATTAAAATTTTGTTGCCACGATTTTTCGTAGTTAGTTTCCATTTCGGCTCTATTTATCTCGCCGTTGGCAAATTGAAACATTAATTCTGAAGCAATTTTTGCGGCATGTATAGCCATTGCCATCCCGTTGCCACAAAGTGGATGAATTAAACCCGCACTATCGCCAATCATTAACATGTGATTTTCGATTTTACTTTTTTTAGCAAAAGAAACCTGACTAATGGTTAAAGGCGCTTCGAATAAAATTTCACTTTGCTCAAAAATCTGTTTTAGATTTTGATTTTTATAAAGCACTTCTTTCTGATAGGTATCAATATTTTTATAGGCTTTAAAAGAATTATAATCTGCCAAATAACAGATATTTAAATTTTGATTTTCTACCATAGAAACACCGCAATATCCACCATTAAAGTGATGTAAGGCCACCAAATCTTTCGGGAAGTTCCCCTTGTAATGTGATTTTACAGCTAAATAATGTGATTTTTGCTGAATAAACGGCCGATTAAATTTTATATCTAATGATGATCGTTTGCCATAAGCACCAATAACTTGTTTAGCAGTAAATAGCTTACCTAATGATGTAGAAACTTCAAATATTTCATTTTTAAAAAAAACATCAACAACAGTATCAATGATAACTCTTACACCGTTTTTAAGGAGTTGCTGGTAAAGAAAATAATCTAACTCATACCTGCTGATACCAAAACCGCCCAAGGGCAATTTGGTAAAAGTACTTTTGCCATAAACTGTACTTAATTGCAATTTATTGATAGCTGTGGCAGATAAACTTTTCATATCCAAGCCTAACCAATTTAAATAAGGCAACACTTCGTTAGAAATATATTCGCCACAAACTTTATGTTGCGGATATGATTGTTTTTCTACAAGTGTTACATTTAGACCTACTTTATTTAAGTGCAAAGCTGCGGTTAATCCAGCTAATCCACCTCCAATAATTATAACATCTAAATCATCAAGCATAATTATTAAATGTAAATTAAATTAATTGTAAGGTGATAATGTTTTAATCACATTGCAAATGTTTTACAATTAAAAAGCCACCCCGATTTTTATCAGAATGGCTTCCTTAATTTAAAGTGTTTAATTTAAGTTGTTAGTGGCTAATTTGCTGTCGCGGGTATTTTTCTGCACCGTTATAGCCCCGAAAAGTGCGAGTAAAAAAGCGAAGGCATAGAAACCTTTCTCACTGGGCAAAAGTTCTGCATTCCATAAGCCAATTACCAATAAAGTAATGGTTAAAAGTGTGCTAAACCAACTAATGCCGTAGTAAATTTCGGTTACGGGTATACCTTCTAATTTATCTCTTACTGCTTTTTGTAAAGATATTACGGCAAAAAGCCCAAACATCAATACCGTAAAATAATAACCTTTTTCGTTCAGTTCCATATCAGAGCGCCAAAGCCCAATAATATAGCCAATCATGCCAATTCCTAATGCTATCCATGCGGCTGCTATGAATGCGTTTGATGGTTTTTGAATCATCGTTTTAAAATTTGGTTTTAGATCTATTAATTAAAAATGAGACTTAAAGCCTGCCCAATTGTTACGTTTATATCAAATAACTAAGCCTAATCGAAACAAAAATTAGCTTGTATATATTTAATTAAGAGTTTAACCTAACTTAGCTTTATGCAAAATTTACTAACTGCTGCGCAAATGCAAAATATTGATGCTTATACAATTAAGCATACAAAAATTAAATCGGTTGATTTAATGGAGCAAGCTGCAAATGCATTTGTAAGCGCTTTTGCACAAGAATATGATAACAAAAATACAGGGATAGTTATTTTTTGCGGTTTAGGTAACAACGGTGGAGATGGTTTAGCCATAGCCAGATTATTATTGGCTAAAAACTATACAAATATTTCGATTTTTTTAACTCGTTTTGGTAGTAAGCAAAGCGATGATAATAAAGAAAACCTGAAACGTTTGCAAGAGATGAATTTCCAAGTTGAAGAAATAAACGATGTAAATGAAATAGAAATTATCAAACCAGATCTTATTATTGATGCTATTTTAGGTTCTGGATTAAACAAACCTTTAACAGATCAATACGCTGCTTTAGCAAAGCTGATTAATGATTTGGCGGTTAAAATTATTGCTGTTGATGTACCAACTGGTTTTAAAACTGAAGGCGAAATCTTAGTAGATTATAATGGCGTAAAAGCCGATTTAGTAATCTGCTTTCAAAGGCCAAAAATTAACTTTTTCTTTCCAGAATCTTCAATAGCCATCAAACGATTTAAAGTGGTTGATATTGGTTTGGATGAAGCTTATATCAATACTCAACCTACAGATTATAAATTAATAACAAGTGAGGATATTACAAAACTCATTAAACCACGAGTTCATTTTACCCACAAAGGCACTTATGGTCACGCATTATTAATTGCAGGCAATACCAATACTATGGGTGCAGCTTTGCTGTCTGCAAACGCATGTTTACGTGCGGGTGCTGGTTTAACAACAGTATGTTTGCCACAAAGTGGATTAACTGCCTTAAATATCACGATGCCAGAGGCGATGGCTTTGCCACGTGAGCATGTTGATTTTAAAAGTCTCCATAAATACAATGCAATTGCAATTGGTCCAGGTTTAGGATTTGACGATGATAATTTGATCATGCTTAAAAAAGTTATTGAGTTGCAAAAACCTTTGGTTGTAGATGCCGATGCAATTACCACGCTGAGTAATAACAAAAACTTGTTGAAAAACCTTTCACCTCAAACCATTTTAACACCACATGTAAAAGAGTTTGATCGGTTATTTGGTGACCATGAAAATTGGTGGCAAAGAGTACAAACTGCACAAACAAAAGCTAAAGAATTAGGTATTGTTATTATTTTGAAAAACCAATATACTTTTATTTGTATGCCAACTGGCGAAATATGCATTAACCAAACAGGCAACCCTGCAATGGCTAGTGGCGGAATGGGAGATGTGTTGACTGGGATATTAGTTTCTTTACTTGCGCAAGGCCATGCAGCAAAAGAAGCAGCTATTTTAGGTGTTTATTTACATGGCAAAGCTGGCGATGAACTGGCAAAAGATAGTTTCTGCGTGTCGGCATCGCAAGTGGTCTTACAATTGCCTAAAACAATGAAAATGTCAATGGACTAATTTTTTGCACCTGCACAGCAAATTTTGTGATTTGCAATGTTTTAAGTTAAATAGACCTCATAGAAGCGATATCTTTTTTTGCTGTCATCCTGAGCTTGTCGAAGGAAGCAAAAAAAATATAGCGAATAGCAGGACTACCATAAATAGTAGCAGCAATTTGCTCTTCGAAAAAATCTGTAAAGCCCTTCGACTACGCTCAGGATGACTCTGAATACGCTCAGGATGATGAGACTATATTGAAACGCCGCCCATTACCACCATTTTTTCCATGGTTGGGTTTACGCTACCGCCAACAGGTTCAATAGTTACGGCAAAAGCTTGTGCTTTTTGAATGGTAACCATTTGTTGTACAGCTTCTTTAGTATTTTCTCCAAAAACACCTAAGCTTACTGGTTTACCGTCAACCAAAGCCCATAATTGGTATTCATGAGTTTTGTCAGTTTTTGGCAAATCCATTGCTGCGTGGTTAATTAAGATGTTTTTGTTCGTTTTATTCCAATAAACAAGCATTTTAGCATCTGGCGAAGCAGCTACTCCAGCTAATTTAACTGTAGTCCACTCGTCTGTTTCGGTCATGTCTACTCTGTTTTGTAAACCAGAATTATCGAATTCTAATTTATTAACAGTTCTTGCAAATTGTTCATTATTGCTACTTAGCGTTGTAATTTGATCATTAGCAATAGTTAATTTATTGTAAACAGAATATAATGCTGCTACACTAACAACCAATAACGCAACACAAGCAACTAATGCAAAGCGCAACGCTCTAATTTTGCTATCATTAGCTTGTTGGTAAAGTGGAACAATTTTAGGATCATTATCTTGTTGTTCTACACCAATTTCAGCCAAAATCTTCGCCTCTATATTTGCAGATGGCTTAATGGCATTTTCAAAAGCATAAGCCTCCATAGCAAGTTCAATTGCAGTAATCTCTGCCTTAACTTCTGGATGCTTTGCTGCCATAGCTTCAACTTCATTACATTCTGTTGCAGATAACTGCCCTAAAACGTAAAGTTCAAGTATGCCTGATTCGATATATGCTTTTACTTCTTCCACCTCAATTAAATTTTTTCCTTAACTCTAAAATCGCCATTCTTACGCGAGTTTTTACCGTGCCTAATGGTAAGTTTAATTCTTCTGCAGCTTCTACATGCGTATATCCTTTAAAATATACCATATCTAAAACATCTTTAAAGTCTGGTTTAAGTTTGGTAACCAGTTCTTTTAAGCCTAAAGTATCCGCATTAAAACTCACCTTCTTTTGCTCGTCAATGAAACTTACGTTATTTTCTATATCTTGGTTTTTGTTAGCGTTTTTAAAATCTTTCGACCTCAATTTATCTATAGACAGATTTCGGGCAATGTTCATCATCCATGTAAATAACCTACCTTTCGATGGATCATAACTACCTGCAGAATTCCAAATTTTTAAAAAAGTTTCTTGCAAAAGATCTTCTGCAACTTCGGTTTGAAGCACTATACGAGAAATAACGCCAAGTAAAGCTCCAGAATACATATCGTATAATGCTTTAATTGCTACGGTATCCTGGCTTTTTAGGGCGTTAACCAGTTCGTCTTCAGATAAGGATATTTTTTTTGTTGTTGCCAAGTTTACGAATATACACAACTAAAACACGTAATTACAAATTTTGTTTGTTACAACGCTAAGTTTTAAAAATCAAATAAATGTTTTTCTGCATGGTATGATGATCTCACCAAAGGACCACTCTCTACATAGCGTAAACCTTTTGCTAAACCAATTTCCTTGTATTTTGCAAATTGGTCTGGGTGTATCCAATCTACCACAGGGTGATGGTTTCTTGTAGGTTGTAAATATTGTCCTAAAGTTAATATATGAACACCATTAGTTACCAAATCATCCATAGCTTCCAGCACATCATCTTCGGTTTCGCCTAAGCCTAACATAATGCCTGTTTTGGTGCGCAAACCAAATTCAGAAATACGTTTTAAAGCCTCTAAACTTCTGTCGTATTTTGCTTGTATACGAACTTGTTTAGTTAAACGCCTAACGGTTTCAACATTATGACTCATTACTTCTGGGCGTTCTTCTAAAACACGGTATAAATTATCCCACTGCCCTTTAAAGTCTGGGATCAACGTTTCTAAAGTTGTAGTTGGACTTTCGCGTCTTATAGCTTGTAAAGTTTCTGCCCAAATAATAGAGCCACCGTCTTTTAAATCATCGCGATCTACCGAAGTAATCACACAATGTTTTACATTCATCAGTTTTACTGAATTGGCAATTCTGTTTGGTTCATCTGTATCCACAGCCAAAGGGCGGCCAGTTGCTACAGCACAAAAAGAGCAAGAACGCGTGCAAATATTACCTAAAATCATGAATGTAGCCGTACCTGCACCCCAACATTCGCCCATATTTGGGCAATTACCACTTTCGCAAATGGTGTGTAATTTATGGGTGTCAACCAGACTTCGCACTTGGGCATATTCTTTACCAACGGGTAATTTAACCCTTAACCAATCTGGTTTACGAGGTTTGTCTGTAACAGCAGCTACTACAGGAAGTTCAATCATGTTGCAAAGTTACATATTAGGATTGAAATGTTGCAACCTTGAAATGTTTGAAGGTTGTAATGTTTTACGCCAAAATAATTATTAGAAAAGCAATTGCTGTACAATTTTTAATGTCAGTCCTTCTTTTCGTTACAATTTTTTGAAGCTTCGCAACAAAAAGATTTCCACTTCAATAAGGTTTAGGTGGATAATATTTTGCAGATAATGAGAAATTGTAGAACCGCAATAAATTTCAAAAATTTAATTGTTGGTGCTCAAAACTTCATTTTGTATGTTTACCTTATGATCAGATACATAAACTACCTATTTAACCTTCACAGAGGAGAAGATAGTAAAGAGAAAACCTTGCAGAATGTAAGAAACAATATCTCTTTTGCTGGCGCTAATCTTTGGATTTTGGCTTGTGCTATCTTAATTGCATCAGTAGGTTTAAACGTTAATTCTACAGCAGTAATTATTGGGGCCATGTTAATCTCTCCGTTAATGGGCCCAATTGTAGGTTCTGGTTTTGCTTTGGGCACCTTCGATTTTGATTTGTTAAAAAAAGCCTTAAAAAATTTACTTATCGCTACAGTTGCAAGTTTGGTAGTATCTACTGTGTACTTTTATGTTAGTCCGTTTAAAGATGTACAATCTGAATTATTAGCCAGAACATCGCCTAACATTTACGATATTTTAATTGCTTTTTTTGGTGGTTTAGTTGGTGTTATTGCAGTTACACGAGTTGAAAAAGGAAATCCAATACCAGGTGTTGCAATTGCTACTGCTTTAATGCCTCCGCTTTGTACTGCAGGCTATGGTTTGGCAACTGGTCAGCTTAACTTTTTTTTAGGTGCTTTCTTTCTATATAGTATCAACTGCGTTTTTATCTGTATTGCAACTTATGTAATTGTTAAGTTTTTAAAATATCCGCCCAAAAAACAGGTTGATAGAAGACATCAACGTCAGGTAAAATATGCCATTACCATTTTAACAATTATAATGCTGGTACCGAGTACTTATTTTGCTTATTCGCTATACAAAGAACAAAAGTATATACAAGCGGTAAATAATTTTATAAATGATGAATTGGTAGCAACCGGCAATACCATTGTTTACAAAAAAACAGATTATAAAAGCAAGGTACTTGAATTAGCTTTTTTAGATCATCGTTTTACAGCTGCAGAAATAAAAGAGCTGAATCAGAAAATGAAATTTTACGGTTTAAATCAAACTAAAATAATCATAAAGCAAGATTCTACAGATAATATTCAGGTTTTAAGAAATAGCATTTTAAATGAAATTAAAGGCAAAGATGAAATGCTTGATGTGAACGAATCAAGAATTAAGTTATTGGAAGCAGAATTGGCAAAAAATAATTATAACAATGCTCAAATGTTAAACGAAGCCAAAATTATATTTCCGAGTATTTCGTCAATTTCGATAGCAAATCATACCTTTAATTACACAAAAGACAGTTCCTCGACTTTTCCAATTGCTGTTTACAAATCTAAAACCTCATTAAAAAGCCCCGATAAGGATAAATTTGAAAGCTGGTTAAAAGAGCGATTGGGAGTGCCAAAAGTGTTGGTGCTTAGCGAGTAGAATGATTTAATTTTATCGGCAGTAGTTTTCAAACCAATTAATTATATTTGTACCATCTCCCCAAATATTAAATTTGTAGCTCGGAATTAAGAAACAAACCCTTTAAATAAAGGCTTAGCAATGTTTTATGAGCAAAAATAAAAAGACGGTTGTAGAAACCGACGCTGATGTAATTTTAATAGGTGCAGGTATCATGAGCGCCACACTTGGTTTAATTTTAAAAGAGTTAGAACCAAATTTAAGCATCGAAATTTACGAACGTTTAGATATTGCTGCCGCAGAAAGTTCTGATGCATGGAATAATGCTGGCACAGGGCATTCGGCTTTTTGCGAGCTAAACTATACTCCTCAAAAAAAAGACGGTTCTGTTGATATCAATAAAGCGGTACAAATTGCGGAAGCTTTTGAAGTTTCTAAACAATTTTGGGCTTATATGGTTCAAAAACAGATGGTTTCTGATCCGAATTTGTTCATCAAAAATATTCCACATTTAAGTTTTGTTTGGGGTAAAAAAAATGTAGAGTTTTTAAAAACTAGATATAATTCGCTAACAACTTGTAATCTATTTGCAGATATGGAGTATACTGAAGATCCGGGGGTAATTAACCAATGGGCACCTTTAGTTATGGATGGTAGATCTAAAAAAGAAAAAGTTGCAGCAACCAAAATGGAGATAGGTACCGATGTAAACTTTGGCTCGCTTACTAGAGAAATGTTTAGCTATTTAAGTAAACAAGATAATGTAAGCTTAAATTTTCACCACGAAATTCGTGAACTCGATAAATTACCAAGTGGCAATTGGAGCATAAAAGTTAAAAACTTAGAAACTGGTAAAAAAACTAAACGTAGTGCCAAATTTGTATTTATTGGTGCTGGAGGTGGTTCATTACCGCTGCTAGAAAAATCTGATATCCCAGAAGGAAAAGGTTTTGGAGGTTTCCCTGTTAGCGGCCAATGGTTAAAATGTACCAATGAAGAGGTAATCGCAAAACACCATTCAAAAGTTTATGGTAAAGCTGCAGTTGGCGCACCGCCTATGTCTGTACCTCATTTAGATACACGAATTATCAATGGAAAACAAGCTTTGCTTTTTGGTCCGTATGCAGGTTTTTCTACCAAATTCTTAAAAAATGGTTCGTTTTTAGATTTGCCGCTATCAATTAAGTTCAACAATATCCGGCCTATGATTTCTGCAGGATTAAAAAACATAGATTTAACAAAATACTTAATCGAACAAGTTCGCCAATCTCCAGAAGATCGGTTTAAAGCTTTAAAAGAGTATCTGCCAGATGCAAAATTTGAAGATTGGGAGTTGGAATATGCCGGACAGCGTGTACAAGTAATTAAAAAGAAAGCTAGCGGAGGAGGTATTTTAGAATTTGGTACCGAAGTGGTAAGCGCTGCAGATGGCTCTATTGCAGCATTATTGGGCGCTTCGCCAGGCGCTTCAACTGCAGTATCAATTATGTTAGATTTACTGGATCGTTGCTTTAAAACTAAATTGCAAACTGCAGAATGGCAAACTAAAATTAGAACAATGATACCAACTTACGGAGAAAATTTAGCAGATAACGATGTGCTTTGCAAAGAAACTAGAGCAAAAACATCAGCTGTGCTAAAATTAAATAGCGTGGTAGAGGGTTAATCTTGTAAGTTGTCAGTCTGAGCATAGTCGAAGACTTCTTAAATAAATCAAAAAATCCTTCGACTACGCTCAGGATGACATTTTTGATTTATGAAGAATTACGCTACAATGCTTTCTGCAATTTCATCAGCAGAAATATCACTGTGTGAAGCATCGAAAATGCATTCGCCATCTTTAATTAAAAGCACTTGTGGTGATTCATGATGAACCTGGAAAAGTTCAGCAATTTGCGCAGAAATATCGCGGTGCGCAATTAAATCTAAAAAGTACAATGCTGTATTTTCAGGGATCACATCCCAATCTGATTCGAAACCTCTTTTAGCCATTAAACTAACCGAGCAACGTGTGCTGTGTTTAAAAATAACACTATATCCACTTTGTTTTTTTATTTCATCTAACTGAGCTGTATCAGTAAGGCTTGTCCATTGCATATATTATCTCCTTCTTTTTCCCTCTGGGTAAGAGCTATAAGCAGGGCAAAGGCGAGATGAGCATGATTCTAGTACTGCGATAGCGCAGAAAACAAATAACAATAGAATAGCTACTTTTTTCATCGATTTTGAGTTGGTTTATAGCTCTAAATTACAAATTTTATTGAATAACAAGCAAGCTTATGAAATTGTTGCAGAAAAATCTGCCATTTTTAAGGCAGTTATAGCTGCTTCATCTCCTTTATTGCCGTGTTTGCCTCCAGCTCTGTCTAACGCTTGTTGCTCATCGTTGGTGGTTAAAACGCCAAAAATTACTGGTTTGCTATATTTAATGCCAACATTGGTAATGCCATTAGCTACCGCTTCGCAAATAAAATCGAAATGTTTAGTATCTCCTTGGATTACGCAACCCAAACAAATCACCGCATCAACGTTTGTTTTTTTGTGTAAAATAATTTCTGCGGCTCCTGGCAATTCAAAACTTCCTGGTACCGGAAAAGAGCTAATATTTTCTTCCTTTACACCATGTTGAATTAAAGTATCATAAGCGCCTTGGTAAAGTGCTCCGGTTATATTTGCATTCCATTCTGCCACAGCTATTGCAAATTTATAATTCTCGCCATTCGGGATAGTTGTATGCGAAAAATCGGATAGGTTTTTAAGATGTGAAGCCATTCTACAAAAGTAAACTATATGTTGTAAAGTTGAGTTGTTGGAAAGTTGAAATGTTAATTTGGCGCAAAAAAAAGACTCTGCGATAACAGAGTCTTTAAATCCGCAATGCGGAAAATTATTTTACCTGAGCTTGTGCTCTTGCAATATACTCATCAATCATTGCAGCTTCTTGGCTTTCAGGATATTGAGTTTTGATTTTTGTATAAGCTTCTTCTGCAGATTTAAAATCTTTTTGAGTTTCGTAAACCAAACCTAATTTTTTAAGAAACATTGGCGAAGTAAATTTATTGCTCGCTTTATCTGCTGCTTTTTTATAGTAAGTTGCTGCTTGGTTAAAGTCTTTCAGTTCGCTGTAAGCATCACCTAATAAACCTAAAGCCAAAGGATCAGCTACCGGACTGCCAGTTGCCGAATATTTTCCTAAAGCTTCTGTAGCTTTTTTGTATTCTCCTTTGCGTAAATAAATACCGCCTAAGTAAAGGTTTGCTAGGTTAGCAGATTTTGTATTTTCATACTCATCAGCAATTTTTTCTAATCCAGGGTAGTTTGCTTCGCCATTAATTGCTTTGTTGGCTAAAGAATCTACACCTACATATTGCTCTGCTTTAAACATTGCAGCCGCAGCCTCATTTGCACGATTTGGAAGATAAGAGTAAAAATAATAAACCGCAATAGCTGCTAATGCAAGTATCGCAACGCCTATAAATAATAAGCTTTTGCCATTTTCTTCTAAAAAACCACCTTTTCTAACTGGTTGCGTTACTGTTTTATCTGTTGTAGACATTTATTTAATCTATTTGTTTAATTATTTTCAATTGTTAGGTTAAACTTTAATAGGCTCGGTTTAAAAATTGAGAATGCAAAAATACGTTTTTCATTCAAAGTATCAACTCTTTTTTAAGTATTTAATCAGCAGGGCGTTTCGGCTACAGCAATAGATGTTTTATGTAGCCGAAAACCATTCGCCAAACCCATATATTCTGTATATTTGAAATTCAATTATGTGGTTAAAAAACATCACCCTTTTAAACTTTAAAAACTATTCATCTGCCGAACTTCGCTTTGCTAAAACTGTGAATGCTTTTGTGGGCAATAATGGCGCTGGTAAAACCAATTTGCTAGATGCTATACATTATTTATGTTTATGTAAAAGCTATTTTAATCCGATAGATAGTCAGCAAATAAAAGCTGATGAAGACCTTTTTTTAATACAGGGTGATTTTGATCGACAAGAAAAAAACGAGAAAATAACCTGTGGCTTAAAACGTAACCAGAAAAAGCAATTTAAGCGAAACAAGAAAGAATACGATAAACTGGCTCATCATATAGGTCTTTTCCCTTTGGTAATGATCTCCCCTTATGATGTAAACTTGATAATGGATGGGAGTGAGGAACGCCGAAAATTTATTGATAACGTAATTTCACAAACCGATTCTAATTATTTAGATGAACTTATTATTTATAACAAACATTTACTCAATAGAAATTCGCTGTTAAAGCAGGTGGCAGTAACAAGAAAACTTGATGTTACGCTATTGCAAATATTGGATGAGCAATTGATTGTTTCTGGAAATAAGATTTTCGAAAAGCGTAAACAGTTTTTGTTGGATTTTATTCCATTATTTAATCAGCATTATAGTTTTATTACTGAGGATGCAGAGCAGGTGTCTTTAAACTATCAATCGCAGTTAAACGAACAAAAGTTTGAGGATTTATTGAATCAATCTATTGAAAAAGATAGAATTTTAGAACGTACTACCACAGGTATTCACAAAGATGAATTGCTTTTTGCCATTGGCGATATGCCGTTAAAAAAGTTTGGATCACAAGGGCAACAAAAATCTTTTTTGATTGCGTTGAAGTTAGCGCAATATAGTTACCTGCAAAAGTTTAGAGCGTTTAAACCGTTATTGTTATTAGATGATATTTTTGATAAATTAGATGATCATCGCGTTCGTAAATTAATGGAAATGGTTTCTCATCATGATTTTGGGCAAATTTTTATTACAGATACTGGAAGAGAAAGGGTACTTTCTGTTTTTAAAGAAATAAACGTGGAAGTAACTTTGTTTGAGGTAGAAAATGGAATGATTAAACATGCGTAAACCGAATGATGTTACACTAAAAGAAGCAATAACAAAAATGCTGTCTGTTTATCGTTTGCGTGGCAAATATGATGAAACCGGTGTTGTTGTGCATTGGCCAGAATTAATGGGTACAGCTGTTGCCAACCGTACAACTCAAATTTATGTAAGTAATAGCAAGTTGTTTGTCAGGATAGAATCTTCAGTTATAAAAAACGAGCTTTTAATGGTAAGAACCGGTATCATCGACAAATTGAATGAGCGAGCAGGTGCTAAAGTAATTACCGAAATTGTCTTTTTGTAATTAAGAAATAGTTTAAGTTTTTGATGTTGGCTGTTACACCAACATCAGCCACAAATTTATCCTTTACCACCAAATACTTTTGAGATTAACCAAATAACTAAGGCTAATACAAGTACCACTACAATTGCACCAGCCCAAACGCCAGCTTCAAAAATTCCGGTTATTAAATCACAGCTAGTTAATGTAGTACAAAATAAGGCGATTGCCGCCAATGGGATATATTTTTTCATAATATTTCTGTTTAATTTTAAAATAAACAGCCTAAATCACGAATAGTTTGAAATAAAAAAAAAGTCCATTCAGCATTGAACGGACTCACATTAGATAATAATTATCCAGCTTTAATTCACTTTAATCAATTCAACTTCAAAAATCAAGGTGCTATAAGGTGGTATATCTTGCATTTGTCTTGAGCCGTATGCTAAACTGTAAGGAACAAAAAAGCGATATTTAGATCCTTCGTTCATTAGTTGTAAACCTTCTGTCCAGCCGCTAATCACTTGGCTTAAACCAAAAGAAGTTGGCTCGCTTCTTTTATAAGAACTGTCAAACTCAAAACCACTCAATAAGGTTCCTTTATAATGTACAGTTACATTAGCTGCAGCTGATGCTGGTTTTGCTCCAGTACCTTGCTTTAAAATTTCATACTGTAAGCCACTTGCAGTAGTTTTTATGCCTGGTTTAACTTTGTTAGCGGCCAAAAAATCTTTTCCAATTTTAATACTTGGTTCAAATTTTTTCATTTCTTCCGCTTCGCGTACTTTGCTAAAACTAGCAAACAAACTATTTACTGCTTGTTGGCATTGTGCTTCGGTTAACAACGGATTTGCTTTCGCAAAAACATCCTTTAAACCTTTGTTAAATAACTCGTAGTTTAAAGTGTTCATTCCGCCAGATTTAAAACTACTGGCTACATTTATGCCTAAAGCATAACTTGCAGAATCGAGATTGCTATTAAATAATTTAGCTTTAACAGCAGGCTTTGTAGCTGGTTTAGCAACAGATTTAGTAGTAGTAATCGGTTTTTTAACAGTTGTAGTTTTTTTTGCGGGAGTTTGCGCAGTGGCATTAATTGCAAATAATGTAACTACAGCTGCAGTAATAACTTTTTTCATCTTAAAATTTAAAGTCGAAATATAAATAAAAAAATAAGCACCTTAAATAAATGAGGTGCTTATCAATAATTTTATTACAGGTTTACTTAAAAACGCTCATCAGCTTTAAAGAAGAAATCTCCTTCAATTTGAGCATTCTCATCAGAATCAGACCCGTGAACAGCATTTGCATCGATAGATTTTGCGTATTTCTGGCGGATTGTACCTTCAGCAGCCTCAGCCGGGTTGGTAGCACCAATTAAGTTTCTGAAATCTTCAATCGCGTTATCTTTTTCTAAGATAGCGGCAACGATTGGTCCAGAAGACATAAAGCTCACTAAATCACCATAAAACGGGCGAGATTTATGTACTTCATAAAACTTTCCAGCAGTTTCTTCTGTTAGTTTGGTGTATTTTAAAGCAATGATTTTAAAACCTGCGTTTGTAATGTCATTTATAATTGCGCCAATGTGCCCGTTTGCTACAGCATCAGGCTTAATCATGGTAAATGTTCTATTTGTACTCATTTGTATTTAATTGAATTTTTTGCAAAAATACAATACTTTAACTTAATATTAAAGCTAATCCAATAAAAGCTATCTATTATACCTAAAATTATTAGCTTTGCAGGCGAAAAAATTATGATATCACTTTCAGAATTAAAAACTTTACTGGCAACACCTCAAAAAATTGTCATTACAACTCACCATAAACCAGATGGCGATGCGATGGGTTCTTCTTTGGGTTTGTACGCTTTTTTAATACAAAAAGGGCATCATGTTACAGTTATTACCCCAACAGATTACCCAGATTTTTTACATTGGTTACCCAATAATAGCAATGTTGTTATTTATACCGAGGCGGTAGAGAAATCTATCCAACTTGTTAGTGAAGCGAGTTTAATTTTCTGCTGTGATTTTAATACCTTAAGTAGAATTAATGATTTAGGTGAGCACATTCGCAATGCGGAAGGTTTAAAAGTGATGATTGACCATCACTTAGATCCAGAAGATTTTGATGATTATCGCCATTGGAATATCAATGCCTGTGCTGCTGCTCAGTTAGTTTACGATTTTATTGTAAATGAATTGGGTGAAGCCGAGTTGATCAATAAAGATGTTGCCTCATGTTTGTATACGGGTATCATGACAGATTCTGGTTCATTCCGTTTCCCATCTGCAACATCAAATGTATATCGCATTGCGGCAGATTTGATTGATTTAGGTGCCGAACATTGGAGAATTCACCAGTTGGTGTACGATAATGCTTCGGAAAATCGTTTACGTTTCTTAGGCCATTGTTTATCTAATAAGTTAGAAATACTAAGAGATGTAAATGTAGCAATCATCAATGTAAATGCAGAAGAGTTAAAACAGTACGATATAGCTACAGGTGATACCGAAGGAATAGTAAATTATGCATTGTCGATTAATGGAATTAAATTGGCTGCTTTTATTATAGAAAGAACTGATAAAGTTAAATTATCTTTGCGCTCAACAGGAGATTTTCCCGCTAATGAAATATGTAAAAAGTATTTTAATGGAGGTGGGCATAGAAACGCTGCAGGCGGTGTGTCTGAAAAGAATTTACCCGACACTATCGCAGAATTTAAATCAATTTTACCAGAGTATAAAACACAATTATTACAATAAAAATTAAAAGAGAGATAACTCTCAATCAACCAAAAAATAGAAAATGAAAAAAAGTTTAGTAATTCTTTTAGCAGCTACCTTAGGTTTAGCAGCTTGTAATCAAGAGAAAAAAGGTGCTGGGGGTTTATTATATACCATCCACAAATCTGAAAACAAAGAGAAAATTAAAGAAGGTGATATCATTAAAATGAACCTTATCGTTAAAAATGATAAAGACTCTGTTTTCTTTAGTTCTTATGATAATGAAATGCCACAAGTATTTATGGCACAGAAAAAAATGTATGCTGGCGACCAAAATGATGCTTTGGCATTGTTAGGTGAAGGCGATAGCGCTACTTTTAAAATTAATTTAGATACGCTTGAGAAATACACTAAGCAACCAAAAGGCGAGCAATTTAAAAATGATAAATTTCAAACTTTTGTAGTTAAAATAGAAAAAGTATTCAAAAAGAATGCTGGCGAAGTAGATTCAGCTTTCCAAAAAAGAGCTAATGATTTTTTCCAAGCTGATTTTAAAGCAACAATGGATAAAGTTAAAAATAGTGAAGATGCTAAGCTTAAAAAATATATCGATGATAAAGATTTAAAAACTAAAGTATCAGCTAGTGGTTTGCATTACATCATTACAACTCCAGGTTCTGCAGAAAGACCAGCTTTAGGCGATACGGTTGAAATTAACTATACTGGTAGCTTAACTAAAAAAGGTCAAGATGGAAAGTATAAAGTATTTGATACCAGTGATGCTAAAGTTTCAAAAGAAAGCGGTTTAGATAAAATGCAAATGGGCAGAACTTACGGTCCAACTAAAATGGTTTACGGACAAACCGTACCTGGTTTTACAGAAGCTATTTCATTAGTTGGCGTAGGTGGTAAAGCTACCGTTGTTATGCCTTCTAAATTAGGTTATGGCGAACAAGGTAATCCTCAAGCAGGTATTGGTCCATTTGCTCCAATAGCATTTGATATCGAGATTGTTAAAATTATTAAAGGAACAACTCCTCCACCAGCACCAGTGCAACCATAAAATATTATAATTCATAGAAACCCTGTTTGGCAACAAGCAGGGTTTTTTTGTGCAATAAGATTTACCAAATAAAAGCAAATTAAAATACCTTTGTAAATGTTGTTAACAGATACCCATACGCACCTATATTACGAAACTGACCAAGAAAAGCAAGATTTATTAATGCAGCGTTGTTTCGCTCTTGATGTAAAACGACTTTTTTTGCCAAATGTAGATGTAAAGTCTATTGCTATGATTGATCAGTTGGTGCTAAAATATCCTGAAAACTGTTTTGCAATGGCTGGTTTGCATCCATGTGATGTGAAAGAGGGTTACGAAGAACAATTATCAATCATTTACAACAGCATAGCTGATAGAAATATTTTTGCCATAGGCGAAATTGGGATTGATTTATATTGGGATAAAACAACTTTAACTATTCAGCAAGATGCTTTTAAAAAACAAATAGCTTGGGCAAAAGAGTTAAACTTGCCAATTGTAATTCACTGTCGTGAAGCTTTTGATGAAGTTTTTGAGGTTTTGGATTCAGAAAAGGATGAAAAGTTAAGAGGTATATTCCATTGCTTTACTGGAGATTTAGAACAAGCAAAAAGAGCAATTGATTTAAATTTCTATTTGGGAATTGGTGGTGTGGTAACTTATAAAAAAGCTGGTTTGGATTTGGTGTTAGCCGATATACCTTTGAACAAGATTGTTTTAGAAACTGATTCTCCTTATTTAGCACCCGTTCCTTATCGGGGTAAACCTAATGAAAGTAGTTACCTTATCCATATTGCACAAAAAGTGGCGGAGATTTATGGTTTAAGTTTAGAAGAAGTTGCTGAAGTAACAACAGAGAATTCTAGGAAGGTTTTTGGGGTTTAATAAACAGAACACTGAGTTTGCACAGAGAGAAAGAGTTACAATTATTAACTAATAGTTAATTAAGTATTTGTTTTTCAAATTGTTAAGTATAATTGTACATTGCATAATGTCGGAAGATTTTTTAACAAAAGGAATTATCGGCGTTGCAATTGAAGTTCATACAACATTAGGGCCCGGTCTTCTTGAAAATGCCTATAAAGAATGCCTCTATTATAAACTGTGTAAAGAAGGTTTTCATGTTGAGAAAGAAAAGATTATGCCACTTGTATTTGAAGAGGTCAAGTTAGATTGTGGCTACAGGATTGATTTGTTAGTTGAAGATAGAATTGTCATCGAATTAAAAAGTGTTGTAGCTTTAAATGATGTTCATCTTGCTCAAACTTTGACTTACATGAAACTGGGTAATTATAAACATGGATTATTAATGAATTTTAATGTTTTTAGATTAAAAGAAGGAATTAGACGAATAGTGAATGGTTACTGATTTCTCCATTTCTCTGTGTTTTCTCTTCTTCTCGGTGCTAAAATGCATCATAGAATGATATTGAATTACTCTTCTTCACTCTTTCTCTGTGTTAAAAAACTTATCTTTGTAACGTATGACAAAAATTCTAATCATCTATACCGGCGGTACAATCGGGATGGTAAATGACGCCAAAACTGGTACACTTATCCCTTTTGATTTTGAACAAATTCAAGAAAACGTACCCGAATTAGCTCGATTAGATTATCAATTATCCGTTCATTCTTTTGATCCTATTTTAGATTCTTCTAACATGAATCCAGAAATCTGGGCAGCATTAGCAGAGCTGATTAAAGAAAAATATGATGAATTTGATGGTTTTGTAATTTTACATGGTTCAGACACCATGTCGTTTACCGCTGCTGCATTAAGTTTTATGCTGCAAAATTTATCAAAAACAGTAGTTTTAACAGGTTCTCAATTGCCAATAGGCGAGATCAGAACAGATGCCAAAGAGAATCTAATTACAGCCTTAGAGATTGCTGCTACCAAGAAAGACGGAAAAGCCATGGTGCCCGAAGTTTGTGTGTATTTCGATTATCAACTCTTCAGAGGTAATCGTTCCATTAAAAACAACTCTGAAAAGTTTGAAGCATTCTCATCGCCAAATTATCCCATTTTAGCCGAAGCTGGAGTTAATCTAGATTTTTTTCCAAACTATATTCTACCAAATCCAACTCAGCCATTTCAAATCCATACACAGTTTAAATCCAATATTGGCGTGTTAAAAATATATCCTGGTATTACAGAAAACGCGGTAAAAGCAATTACCGAATCTGCTGTAAGCGCTATAGTTTTAGAAGCATTTGGTTCTGGAAATACTACTACGGCAGAATGGTTCATCAATTGTTTACAAGCTGCAATAACGCAAGGTAAAATCATTGTAGATATTTCACAGTGTAAAGGTGGCTCTGTACAATTAGGTATGTATGAAACCAGTAGAAAATTACAGCAAATGGGCGTTTTAAGTGGTTATGATATGACTTTCGAGGCTACAGTAACTAAATTGATGTTTTTGATGGGCTTAGGTATTTCAAACGAAGAAATATGCAGACAAATGGAAATTTCTATTGCCGGAGAGTTAACAAATTAGGTTCTTGGTTCAATTGTTCATTAGTTCTCACATCTCACATCTCAAACCTCAATCTCACATCTCAATAAAGTAAAATTGCTGCAATTATGACTACAATCATTCTGCTATAAAAATTTATAATCTTATTTTTGGAACTTTGATTAGTCGTTTGCCTCATATCGCAAATCTCAATACTCAAATATACAGAAATGAAAATAGAACAAATATATACAGGTTGCCTTGCCGAAGCCGCATATTACATAGAAAGTAATGGCGAAGCCGCAATTATAGATCCGCTTAGAGAAGTTGGTCCATATTTAAAAAAAGCCGAGCAAAGCAGGGCGAAAATCAAATATATCTTCGAAACTCATTTTCATGCCGATTTTGTATCTGGTCACGTAGATTTAGCCGAAAAATCTGGTGCTACTATTGTTTATGGTCCAACTGCTCAAACTACATTTAAATCGCATATTGCAAAAGATGGAGAGGAGTTTAAAATTGGTAATCTTACCATAAAAACCCTACATACACCTGGGCACACATTAGAATCAACTACCTATTTATTACTCGATGAAAATAATAAACCACATTGCATTTTTAGTGGCGATACCCTTTTTATTGGAGATGTAGGTCGACCAGATTTAGCCCAAAAAGGCGAATTAACAATGAACGATTTGGCAGGAATACTTTATGATTCATTGCACAGTAAAATCATGATTTTGCCAGATGATGTGATTGTTTATCCTGGTCATGGTGCAGGTTCGGCCTGTGGTAAAAGCATGAGTAAAGAAACCTTCGATACTTTAGGGCATCAAAAAGAAGTGAATTATGCGCTAAAAGCTACATCAAAAGAGCAATTTATAGCAGAAGTTACCGATGGCATTTTGCCGCCGCCACAATATTTCGCCAAAAATGCAGCATTAAATAAGGGCGGTTACACCAATATGGATGATGTTTACAAGCAAGGTTTACAAGCGCTTTCGCCTCAAGCCTTTGAAGATATTGTAAACCAAACCGGTGCTTTAGTTTTAGATACCAGAGATCCGCAAGAATTTGCAAAGGCATTCGTGCCAAACTCAATTAATATTGGCTTAAACGGACAGTTTGCCCCATGGGTTGGTGCGCTTATTACCGATTTAAAGCAAGAGATTTTACTGGTAACCAACGAAGGAAAGGCTGAAGAAACCATTACGCGTTTGGCTCGTGTAGGTTACGATAATACAATTGGTTATTTAGCTGGCGGAATAGAGGCTTGGCAAAATGCAGGTAAAGAAATCGATAATATCACTTCTATAACAGCAAGTGAATTTGAGCAAGCAGTAATTGATCAGCCAACAATCAATGCCTTAGATGTTCGCAAACCTGGAGAATACGAAGCTGAGCATTTAGAAAACACGCTAACCCGTCCATTAGATTACATTAACGATTGGACACCTGAGTTAAATCCTCAAGAAACCTATTACATCCATTGTGCTGGCGGTTACCGCTCAATGATTGCCGCTTCGATACTAAAAGCTCGTGGCGTAGCAAATGTAATTGATATTGCAGGTGGTTATGGCGCAATTAAAGAAACAAATTTAAAACGTACCGATTTCGCTTGTCCGAGCAAGGCAATGAAGGTATAATTAATAGTAAATGTCACACTGAGCTTGTCGAAGTGCTTTCAATAAATATTTAATCATTTCGTCCTTCGACAAGCTCAGGATGACAAAGTTTTAATAAATTGGCAAAAATCATCCCCTCAAATTCGCAATATGATGTATTAATTATTGGTGCTGGTCCAATTGGTTTGGCCTGTGCCATCGAAGCACAAAATGTTGGATTAAGTTATTTAATTGTAGAGAAAGGTCCTTTGGTAAACAGTTTGTACCACTACCCGGTATTTATGACTTTTTTTTCTACCTCACAAAAACTAGAAATTGGCGGTGTTCCTTTTGTGAGCATTAGTAATAAACCTAACAGAAACGAAGCCTTAGAATATTATCGCCGAGTGGCAGAAAAATTTCAATTGAATATCAATTTATTTGAAGAGGTTAGGCAGGTTACACAGTTAGCAGCGAATAATTTCGAAATTGAAACTGATAAAACAACTTATCATGCAAAAAATGTAATTATTGCAACTGGTTTTTATGATGTGCCAGTAATGATGAATGTATTAGGCGAAAAGCTGCCAAAAGTGAGACATTATTACCAAGATCCGCATTTGTATGCTTTTAGTAAAGTGCTGGTTATCGGGGCAAATAATTCGGCAATTGATGTGGCTTTAGAAACTTATAGAAAAGGTGCCGATGTTACTTTGGTTATTCGTGGTAGCGAAATTGGCTCTTACGTTAAATATTGGGTGAGGCCAGATATAGAGAACAGAATAAAAGAAGGCGAGATCAAAGCTTATTTCAATAGCGAAGTGATTTCAATTGCCGAAGATACTGTTCAAATTAAAACCCCTGAAGGAGAATTAGCCATCGAAAACGATTTCGTCTTAGCAATGACGGGTTATCAACCTAATTTCGCTCTGCTTAAAAAGTTGAGAGTAGAGTTAGATGAAAATCACTCGCCAAAACATAATCCCGAAACCATGGAAACCAATAAAAAAGGTTTGTACTTAGCTGGGGTTGTTTGTGGTGGCATGGATACACACAAATGGTTTATCGAAAACTCAAGGGTGCATGCAGAACAGATTGTGAAACATATTGTGGAGAGTTAAATTCTTTACTTTGTCAATCATTTGCAGATTAAAAAAGTTTAATACCTATCCAATGTAAAGCTTCGGGATTGCAAATCCCTAATATTTGTAAGTTCGAGATGCGCTGAAAAGCTAACATCTCGAACAGCTAGTTTTTTATTATTCTTCTTATTCTGTCGGTATGTCATCCTGAGCGTAGTCGAAGGATAATATATCAAAACATACAATAGAATTATACTGGTCTCCGACTAAGCTCATACTGACAAGAATGGCATTTACCCCAAAACATGATGCGCTAACACATTTTGTACCTCATAAACATTAACAGATTTATTAAATTTCTTTTTAATACTCGGCATAGTTTCACTCGAAATCCAGATTTTAAGTTCAGCTTCTAAATCAAAAGTGCCTGCTGTTTCTACGCTAAATTTCGAAATACTTTTGTAAGCAACTGAAAGATATTCAGTTTTACTGCCTGTTAACCCCTGCACATCAATTAAAATTAAACGCTTGTTGGTAAAGATGAAAGTATCTCTAATCAGCTTGAACCCTAATTCAATTTCTTCGCCAGCAATTAATAGCTGACCATAATTTTTCTTTAATTCTTCTGGGCTAACTGCACCTGCGTTACCCATTAACGATGAAAATAATCCCATTTTTTGATCTTTTTAAACCACTAAGGTACAATTACGCAAAGGGTTGATTTTCTATTTAAATTTTGTTTTTTGCACTTGCTTTGTAATATAAACCCGACAGTAACGAAAATCTTTTTTGTCATCCTGAGCTTATCGAAGGACAAAAAAAATGTAGTGTATGGCGGAACTGATTTTGCCAAGAACTTCTGACTCTATTTTTCTAATCATTTATTTTTAAACCGCAAAGACACAAAGTACGCAAAGTGACACTATTATCGCTTCGGTCTTTAGCCTTTCCTCTTTCAAACCTTCCGCCTTCCAACCTTCTACCTCTTTAGCCTTTCAGCAATAAACCCATCCATTACTTTTTGTACACCGGGTATATCTTTTGATGTGATAGCTGAACCGAGTACATGGTTACCTGCATTTGGTAGCGCTATTTTTTGCTTTTCATCAGTTGATGTACCTAATTCATCAAACATTTTTAGCATTGCATCTACACGTACCACAGGATCTTGTTCTTTTTCATGTTTGTAATAATACAACATTAACACTGGCTGTTTAACTTGGGCGAACAATTCTGATGTCATTGCAGTTTCTAACAATTCCTCAAGTTCTACAAGCGACTCTAACCTATAATTGGTGTACCAATATTTTTTATAAGCTTCAGTTTTTCCATCTACTTTACGCTCTTCACCATCCACCACTTTACGGGCAATTTGCAATCCCCATGGATCATTTAACATCCAGGCATTTTTATCATTAATGGCAATATTTGGCGATAATAATACTAAACTGTTAATTTCTGGATAAGCAGCAGCCAGTTGTAAAGCCAAAGTGCCACCAGTAGAAGTACCCATGATAATTACTTTTTTGCCCAGTTTTTTGCCAATGGCATAAGCTTCCTTTGCTGATTGCCAAAGCCGATCTGCGGTGAAATATTGCATTGGCACTATGGTATCGATACCATGATCTGCCAATCGGGCTAAATATAAATTTGCGTTTAATGCTTTTGCCAGGTAGTGGTGAGCCGGATTTCCTTCTTCTTTTGATGCTGAAAAACCGTGTAAATACACAATTGCGTATTCAGTTTGTATTTGGTTTATGCTGTCTGCCCACACAATTTCGGCTTCATTGCTAGGTTTTACTTTATGCTTTGCTTCCTGTTTAGAAATGTATGATGACAAGGCTGCCATTTCTGGAACTTTGGGCAACGTTTTTTCGTAAATAGGAGCCTTAGGTTTTGGTCCACTGAAATAGGCAATTGCCAGCAAACAGGCTATTGTAATTAAAATGTATAAGAATTTTTTCACGTTAATTAATTTGATTAAAAATACGCTTTTAATAAGTAAGTTTGCAAACACATTTTTTAGCTGAATGCCCGGAATAAATCAGATTAAACAACCCATTGCTGCAGAAATAGATGCTTTTGAATTAAAATTCAAGGATTCTATGCATAGCGATGCGCCATTGTTGAATCGAATAACTCATTACATTGTAAAAAGAAAAGGTAAACAAATGCGACCAATGTTCGTGTTTTTTGCTGCAAAGCTGTGTGGTGGAATTATTGAATCGACACATCGTGGGGCTGCTTTAGTAGAGTTACTGCACACAGCAACTTTGGTTCACGATGACGTGGTAGACAATGCTTACGAAAGACGAGGTTTTTTTAGTATAAATGCCTTGTGGAAAAATAAAATCGCGGTTTTAGTGGGCGATTATTTGCTGGCTAAAGGCTTGTTGTTATCGGTAAACAATAGCGAGTTTGCTTTGTTAAAGATTGTGTCTACAGCGGTGCAGCAAATGAGCGAAGGCGAACTTTTGCAAATTGAAAAAGTACGCCGAATGGATATTAGTGAGGAGCTATATTTTGAAGTAATTCGCCAAAAAACTGCTTCCTTAATTGCTTCGTGCTGTGCTTGTGGAGCTGCATCGGCAGGTGCTGATGAAGAGACAATTGAAAAAATGCGTTTATTTGGTGAAAAAGTAGGGATCGCTTTTCAGATTAAAGATGATACTTTTGATTTCGGGACAGATGATGTTGGTAAACCTTTGGGGATTGATATCAAAGAAAAAAAGGTTACCCTTCCGTTAATTTATGCTTTAAATAAAGCAGAAAAACCAGAACGTAAAAGAATCATCAATTTGGTTAAAAATCATAATGACGACCCAAAAAAAATACAAGAGGTTATTGATTTTGTAAATAGTAAAAACGGCGTTCATTATGCCAATCAAAAGATGCTCGAATACCAGCAAGAAGCTTTTGATATACTGTATCAGTTTGAAGAAAGCGATGCTAGAACTGGGTTAGAACAATTAGTTAGATATACAACAGAACGTAAAAAATAATGTCGAGCGAAATTTTATTTATTGGTGGATTTTTAGTGTTTATAGTGCTTATTTTGGCTTTAGATTTAGGTTTATTTAGCAAAAAAGACCACGTAATTAGTTTAAAACAAGCTGGTATCATGAGTTTTATCATGGTTACTTTAGCGCTTGGGTTTTATTTTTTACTGATTACCGAGGGGCAAAAACTGCATGGAATAGATAGTTTTGAGCGGTTACAAGAAGTAGTTAAGGCGCATAAACATGCTATAACCTTAATACCTGGAGATTTTGAAGCAAGTTTAAGAATATATAACCAAAATTTAGGGATTGAGTTTTTAACGGGCTATGTAATTGAATATGCACTCTCGGTCGATAATATTTTTGTAATTGTATTGATATTTTCGGCTTTTGCTGTTCCAGAAAAGTATTATCACAGGGTATTGTTTTGGGGTATTTTGGGAGCAATTATCATGCGCTTTATCTTCATATTTGCGGGTGCTGCATTAATTAATCAGTTCTCGTGGATACTATATATATTTGGTGCATTTTTGATTTTTACAGGTGTAAAAATGTTTTTCTCTAATGATGAAGATGATAAAATAGACACTGAGAAACATCCTGTAGTTAAATTCGCCTCCAAGTTTTTTGCAATTCACCCTAAATACGAAGGCAATAATTTTTTCCATAAAATAAATGGAAAGCGATTTATAACACCTTTGTTTTTGGTATTGCTTATTGTAGAGTTTACCGACTTAATTTTTGCAGTAGATTCAATTCCAGCAATTTTTGCGGTAACCAAAGATGCTTACATCGTTTTCTTCTCTAATATTTTTGCCATTATGGGTTTAAGATCGATGTTCTTTTTACTCATCAACATCATCCATAAATTCCACTACCTTAAAACTGGATTGGCATTTTTATTAACCTTTATTGGGGTTAAAATGTTAGCACACCATTACTTAAAAGAATGGGGATTTACTACGGAGCATTCGCTGTTTATTATTCTTTTTATCTTAACAGCAAGTGTGGTAGCATCGTTGGTGTTTCCTAAAAAGAAGTTACACAAAGACTAATAATTCATTATATTTGAGTATGGAAACACTTGTTATACATACAAAAAACTCATCCCAAACTCAAGAAGTTAAAGATCTCTTGCAAAAGATGAATGTAAAGATTGAAGTTTTTTCTCAAAATTCTATGTTGCAAGAGGAGCTCCCTCAATATGTCACTAAATTAATGGCAAAAGCAATTGATGAAGCGGACAATAATAAATTGACCCCAAACGAAACATTTTTATCAGAAACAAAAGAAAAATATAAATAGCATGTCCCTTAATATTTTATGGACAGACACAGCAAAAGAGACATTTAATTATATTCTAAAATATTTAGATGAAAATTGGGGCAAAAAGTATGTACATCGTTTTATCAATAAGACAGAAAGTACACTAAAAATATTGTCGAACAGCCCATTTATTTTTAAGACCGTATTAGAAAATCCTAAAGTCAGAAAAGGAATACTTCACAAAAACAGTTCATTTCTCTATCGTATAATTGATGACAGGATTGAATTGTTAGTGTTTTGGGATACAAGGCAAGAGCCATTTATGTAAAAATTCAATTAACTAACTGTTAACTTATTTAAAAACCTTATTTTTCATCAAAATTAATAATGATGAAGAATTTTCTATTTCTGGCATTTGTCAGTCTGTCTATATCTGCTGCGGCCCAAGATAATTTCGCTCCTGTTTTTAAACAAATTAATACAGAAGTACAAACTAATTCTAAAGCATACAGTACTTTAAAAAACGCGACAGAAACTATTGGTCATAGATTAACGGGTTCTGCCAATGGTGCAAAAGCAGAAGAATATGCTTTTAATTTACTAAAATCTTACGGTTGCGAAGTCAAGTACCAACCCTTTGAGGTAGAGAGTTGGGATAGAAAAACTATTTCGGTAAAAATTGGCAATAATGCGAATGATTTAGCTGCTGTTAAGGCGGTTACTTTGGCACATTCGCCAGTTAAAGCTAATGTTACTGCTACAATAATTGATGCCGGTAACGGATTAGAAGCCGATTATTTGGCTTTGGGCGATAATGTTAAAGGTAAAATTGCCTTAATTTATTTGGGTGTTTTACCTGGTTCTCCAAAAGGCACAAGTTCTCTTCATCGTTCAGAAAAAACAGCCATTGCTACTAAATACGGAGCAGTTGGTGTAATCATTATCAATACCGTAAAAAATGGAGTATTACTTACAGGTACTGCTTCAGTTACTGGAAAGTTAATTCCAATTCCTGCAATTTGTATTGGTTTAGAAAACGGAATGGCGCTAAAAGAAAAATTAAAAGTAGCTAGCCAAGTTGCAACAATTGATATGACTAATTTTTCTGGTTTAATTAAAGCTAGAAACGTAATTGCAACTTTTAAGGGCACACAATTTCCGAAAGAGAAAGTTGTGGTTGGCGGGCATTTAGATAGCTGGGATTTAGCTACTGGTGCAATTGACAACGGCATAGGATCTTTTGCGGTTATTGATATGGCTCGTACTTTTAAAAAGTTAGGGGTTAAACCAAAACGCACTATAGAGTTTGTGTTGTTTATGGGCGAGGAACAAGGATTATTAGGCTCTAAAGCTTACGTAGATCAGGCTAAGAAGAACGGTACGCTAGATCAGGTTAGTTTTATGCTTAATTACGATATGACTAACGACCCGAAAGGTTTTAACACTTCAAGAGAAGAGTTAGAGGAACTGTTTACAAGTTGGGGAGCAGAAGTAGCCAAGTTGGATAGCAACTTTACCAATTTATTTTTGGCTGGAGCAAGTTTGCATAGCGATCATCAACCGTTTTTGTTAGAAGGCATACCAACTGGTGGCGGTGCAGGTGGCAAATTACCAAACAATTCTGGACCATATTATCACTCTGATGGCGATGTATTTAAATTGGTAGATGAGCAAGGTTTAAAGAACACCGTTAGAAATGGGGCAATTTTAGCCTATGCGTTAGCCAATACAGCAAAAATTCCGGTTACTAAACAAACCGAAGAAAAATTAGAAGCTTTTTTAATTGAACAAAGATTAAAAGAACCGCTAAAAATTGCTGGCGAATGGAGGTGGAAGGATTAGAATGTTGTAAGGTTGTAAAGTTGAAATGTTGCTAGATTAATATTCCAACATTTGAACTTTTAACATTCCAACTTAACTATTAATATAACTTTCTAACTGCGATATGGTCTGTTTTTGGTCGGCGATGATGAATTTCACCACATCTCCAATAGAAACCATGCCAACAGCTTTATTTTCAGCTACAACAGGTAAATGTCTGATGTGTTTGTCTGTCATAATTTGCATGCAGAGCTCAATGCTGTCTTTAGGGTTAACAGTAATTGGATTAGCCGTCATAGCCTCGCTAATTGGCGTTTCCATTGAGGTTTTGCCTTGTAAAACTATTTTTCTGGCATAATCACGTTCGGTAAAAATGCCCAATAATTGTTCATTTTCCATAATTAGCAAAGCACTGATGTTTTTTTCGGTCATTAATTTAAGCGCATTTAAAACAGATGTGCTTTCGCTTACGCTAAAAATTTGAATTGGTTTGGTGTTTAAAATTTGTTGAACTGTTTTCATAGTAGTTTGTTTATTAGCTACTTAAATCTAGTTAAAAATTACTTAAATACAAATAGTTGTTTTGTGATGATAATAGAAATGCCATTTTTTTGAAAATGAACTTACAGCTTTTTATAGGTTCTGTAGTCCTGCTTTCGCCTGTAGCCCTCAGGCTAAAGCCGTTCGGGGCTGCCGGCTTAATCAGGTTTAGATAGGAAAGGTTTGTACACAAAAGCAATAACAAAATTGCTGTGTTATGAAACTATGCAGCTTTAAATAGCAGTACAAGCAGAACTGATCTAAACCCGATTGAAGTGAATGCCGATTTTTTTCCGAAGAAGTCGGGACTAAAAAAATCGGCAGTAACGCAAAGCGGGACAGCCTTTTCCGAAGAAATACTGCCATTGCTTTTCATAAAAAAATAATTAGCTTAAATATGGATGATTTTCTTCTGCTGATCTTTCCAATCTTGATATCTTTCTAATTCTTTAGCTACTTTTTTGTACACCATGCCTAAAATAAAGGCATCATCTAAAAAGCCTAAGCCCACAATAAAATCTGGAATAATATCTAATGGAGAAATGAAATATAGCAATGCAGCAACAACAGCAACGATTGAACTTTTTGGTATATCGGTATAAGTTCCGTTTACATAATCTTTTGCTAAGGCAAAAAACAATTGTATTTGATCCCAAACATTACTTAAGGCACCTTTATTTTCGGTAGCTTTTTTAATGGCTTCCTGTATTTTGGTTGATGTTTTACCTTTGTCGTTAAGTAAGGTGCTTGCCTTTTTTGTAAAAGCTTCAAAGCTTGATTTTAATTGGTCGAAATTCATAGTGGTAGGTTTAATATTTAATAACAATAAGTATACCTAAACTACAATAATTCTAAAATTTCATCAACATATTGCCTGTCGTTAGCCAAACGAGGCACTTTATGCTGTCCGCCTAATTTGCCGCGGCTTTTTAACCAATTGTAAAAAGTATCTGCTGGCGCATTATGTACTTTAGGTCTGCGTAAGGCCATGTCTTTAAAACGCTTGGCATCATAATCAGAGTTAATTTCACGCAAAGTTTGATCCATTACATCAATAAACTGCTCAAAATTATTGGGCTGCTGCTCAAATTCGATAATCCATTCGTGCCCACCCGCTTCTTCGCCTTTAAAATAAATTGGGCAAGCAGTGTAATCTTTTATTTTGGCTTCGGTAATTGCACAAGCTTTAATTAAAGCGTTTTCTGCATTGTCAATAATCAATTCTTCGCCAAAAGCATTAATGAAATGTTTAGTTCTGCCCGTAATTTTAATCCTAAATGGAGATAAGGAGGTAAATTGAATGGTATCGCCAATCATATATCGCCATAAACCAGCATTGGTAGAAATAATAATTGCATAGTTTTTATGCAATTGAACTTGCTCTAATGTTAAAGTTTGCGGATTTTCATCATCCAGATTCTCTATTGGTAAAAATTCGTAAAAAATACCGTAATCTAACATCAGCAAAAGCTCTTCTGAGTTGTCTTGATCTTGGATGCCAAAAAAGCCTTCAGATGCATTGTATGTTTCCAAATAATACATATCTGGCGAAGGGATCAACTCTTTAAATTGCTCACGATAAGGGGCGAAATTTACTGCACCATGAAAATACAATTCTAAATTTGGCCAAACTTCTAGTAAATTCTTTTTGCCGGTTATTTCCAAAACTTTTTTAGCCAAAACAATTGTCCAAGTTGGTACGCCAGAAATATTAGTTACGTTTTCTTTGATGGTAGCTTCAGCCATTCTATCCATTTTTTCTTCGTAATTATCCATTAAGGCAATAGAAATATCTGGAGTACGGTAATATTCGGCCCACATGGGTAAATTTTTAATCAGCACCGCTGATAAATCGCCACAGTGAATATCTTGACAGAGCTGATTAATCTGATGGCTGCCACCTAAAACCAAGCCTTTGCCGGTAAACATTTGGGTTTGTGGCTGGTTATTGCAGTAAATGGAAATCATGTCTTTCCCACCTTTAAAATGGCATTCTTCTAAAGCCTCTGCAGAAACTGGAATAAACTTACTTCGATCGCTCGTAGTGCCCGATGATTTGGCAAACCATTTAATATCTGAAGGCCATAAAATATTTTGCTCGCCTTTAAGCATCCGCTCGATGTAAGGCTTAAGCGTGTCGTAATTTTGAATGGGAACTCGTTCTTTAAACTGACTAATTGTTAAGATCGATCGATAATCGTATTTTTTGCCCCATTCTGTATTAGCTGCGCTAGAAATTAAGCTATGCAACCATTCTTCTTGAACATCTAACGGGTATTTTATAAAAAGCTCAATCTGATGAATGCGCTTTTTCATGTACCAAGTAAAAATTGAATTTACAATTGCCATTTAGGTGTGATGAGGTTATAAATTTTTTCTACGCAGTACGAAGTTTGCGCCCAAATATACTTTACGAACCATTTCATTGGCGGCAAGCACTTCTGGAGTTCCCGATTCTAATATTTTACCTTCGAACAATAAATAAGCCCTATCGGTAATTGATAAAGTTTCTTGAACATTATGGTCGGTAATTAGGATACCAATATTTTTCTTTTTGAGTTTGGCTACAATGGTTTGTATTTCTTCTACCGCTATCGGATCTACACCAGCAAAAGGCTCGTCTAACAAGATAAAATTAGGGTTTGCCGCTAATGCACGAGCAATTTCTGTTCTACGGCGCTCGCCACCAGAAAGTAAATCGCCACGATTTTTTCTTACTTTGTGTAAACTAAATTCGTTGATTAGCTCTTCTAGTTTTTCATGACGTTCTTCTTTGGTTAGTTTTGTCATTTCTAAAATTGCCATAATGTTGTCTTCAACAGTTAGCTTTCTAAAAACGCTTGCTTCTTGCGCCAAATAGCCAATTCCTTTTTGTGCCCTGCGAAACATCGGGTCTTTGGTGATATCAACCCCGTCTAACAAAATAGTACCTTCATTGGGTTTAATTAAACCAACAATCATATAAAATGAAGTTGTTTTACCAGCGCCATTTGGGCCAAGTAAGCCAACAATTTCACCCTGACTAACCTCAAAAGATACATCGTTTACAACAACCCGTTGTTTATATTTTTTAACCAGATTTTCGGCCTTTAATATCATTCAGATTTATGATTTATGATTTATGATTTATGATTTGCATCATGATCTTCAATCTATTTTTATTCCTTTTATATTTAGCTGCAAACGTCTTTTTTCTTTCCATACATTTTCTTCTATCGTATAACAAACAGCAAATTTTTGGTTTGGTTCTAATATACTTTCAAATTCGCTTAGGCCAAATGCAATGCATTCAAAAATAGCTGAATTTTGTTGTTTTATGCTCAATTTTAAATGTTTTGCGCCAACAGTTTGAGCAGGGCCTACCAAAGTTACACCTTTACTTACAAAAACAGGTGCCATATTTTGTGGTCCGAAGGGTGCCATTTGTAATAAAATTCTGTAAAATTTAGCGTCAATTTGCGCCAAGTTTAGCTCGCAGTCAATTTTTATTTCAGGTATTAAAAGATTAGGGCTAATGGTAGAAGAAACTACTTGCTCAAATTTATCTGAAAATAGAGTTAAATTTTCTGGTTTAATAGTTAAGCCAGCAGCATACTTATGTCCTCCAAATTGCATCAGCAAATCACTACAAGAAAGTAAAGCTTCATACAAATCGTAACCTGCAACAGAGCGAGCTGAGCCTGTATAAGTGCCATTAGATTCTGTTAGCACAATAGTTGGGCGATAATAGGTTTCGGTTAGGCGAGAAGCTACAATGCCAATTACACCTTTATTCCAATCATCCTGATAAACTACGGTAGTTTTACGGTTTATTAAAACTTCGCTTTGCTCAATTATAGCCAAAGCCTCAGCAGTAATATTTTGGTCAAATGATCGGCGTTCGGTATTTTGTCCGTTAATAAAAGTGCTTTGTTCATCAGCCAAAATCACTTCATTACTCAATAACATTTTTACAGCATCTTTGGCATCACCCATCCGCCCTGCGGCATTAATACGCGGCGCTAATAAAAAAACTACATCTGTAATACTGTAATTTTCGGTTTTACCAGAAATTTGCATCAAAGCTTTTAAGCCACAGCAAGGGTTTGTATTCAACTTTGTTAAGCCAAAATGTGCCATTACCCTGTTTTCATCAACAATGGGTACAATATCTGCGGCAATACTTACCATGCATAAATCTAAATATTGCTCGTACAATTCATCTGGCAAATTATTGGCTTGGCAATAAGCTTGCGCCAACTTAAAACCAATACCGCAACCAGAAAGTTCTTTAAAGGGATATTCGCAATCGGCTCTTTTTGGGTCTAAAACTGCAATTGCAGCTGGCAAAGTTTCTCCAGGTAAATGGTGATCACAGATGATAAAATCGACCCCTAAACTATTTGCATATTCAATTTTATCAACAGATCTAATACCGCAATCTAATGCAATAATTAAGGTAAAACCATTTTCGGCGGCAAAATCAATTCCGGCAGTAGAAATGCCATAACCTTCTTTATGTCTATCTGGTATGTAGTAAGCAATCTCGCTAGTAAACTGGCTAAAAAAGCTATAAGTTAAAGCAACAGCTGTAGTTCCATCCACATCATAATCGCCATAAACCATAATTCTTTCGCCATTTTGTAGGGCAAGTGTAATTCTGGCAATGGCCTGTTCCATATCCTTCATTAAAAAAGGATCATGTAATTGCGTTAAAGTTGGTCTAAAAAAGTAGCGGGCATCTTCAAAATTAGTAATACCACGTTGTACCAATACCTGTGCTAAACAGGCGTCAATATTTAGTTCATTGGCTAAATTTTCACTAATTTCTTTTGCACCTTGCTCCAATAGAGCCCATCTTTTTTCCATTTAGCTTTATTCTCTTTATTTGGTTTGGTAAATGCCTGATACCCATATTTTAAATCAGGATAGCTATATTTGCAGTACCGTTCGTAAATATATCATTTAATTTCTTTTCAAAAAAATAGCCCATGTCTTTGCAAGTTTACACATTACACGAAGGTTCATACTCGGTAGATGCTACTAAAAAATTCATTCCATTTGATCCATCAATTCACAACGCTAAAGACAGGCCAGCATCACTATTTATACACGTACAACCATTTTTAATTAAGCTAAACGATAGTTTAATTTTATTAGATACAGGTTTGGGTTACAGCAATGCAGAAGGGAAATTACATTTGCATGAAAACATTAAAAATGCAGGTTTCGATCCTGCCGATGTAGAATTGGTATTAATGTCTCACTTGCATTTTGATCATTCTGGCGGAATGGTGCACAATGTAGATGGTAAAATGGAATTGAGTTTTCCAAATGCTACCTGTGTGATACAAAGAGGAGAATGGGAGACAGCATTTTCAAGCACATCATCATCTTACCATACAGACATTTTTGATTATGTACAACGCAATGCACAAATTAAACTGATAGAAGGCAATGGAAATTTGACGCCAGAAATTGGTTACGAGTTAACTGGAGCGCATTGTCCGTACCATCAAGTGTTTTTAATAAGTGATGGAGAAAAAAAAGTGTTTTTTGGCGGGGATGTTTTACCAGAACCAGAAGAACTGATTAGAAAGTTTATTGCCAAATACGATTTTGATGGACGTAAAGCAATGGAATTGAGAGAAGAGTTTGGGTTAAAGGCAGCAGAAGAAAAATGGAATTGTTTATTCTATCATTCTAAATCTAAATCGCAAGCATTTATTGAATTGGATGATGATCGATTTAAAATTGTTTAATCTCAACTTCTTTCAACAATTCTGTTAATCTATCTAACGATAAAGGTTTAGAAATGAAGCCTTTAACATTGTTGTAGCTTTTAGTTTTTTCGATATCATTTTCGTAAACTGATGATGATAAAATGTATAGATTTATATCTTCAGTAACATTAAGGCCAGTATAAGCTTCAACAAATTCCCAACCATTCATCACTGGCATATTAATATCTATTAAAATGAGTTGTGGTAGTATTTGGTTGTTTTCTAGTGTTTCTTTAATGTAATCAATAGCTAGCTGGCCATTGCTTTTAGCTGTCATACTAATTTTATAACCAGTTTTTTCAACTATTTTTTTGATAATGAAAATGTTGATGTCATCATCGTCTATAACCAATAAATTGATTGTTTTGTCTAGCATTTGTTTGTGTGTGTACGAAAGAAATATTTTTCTGACGCGTTAAAGGTAGATATTGGGATTCAAAATATCAACATGTATTTAAAAACAAAAACCCCGTTCAGTAATAAACCAAACGGGGCATAGTTCATTGCGCTAAAGCAGAACCTATTTTTTAGCTACTAACTTTACACCAATGGTAAATTCATCATAAATAAAATTATCACCTAAATCAGCAAATAACGATTTCGACTTATATTTCACACCAAACTTGGTTCTATCAATTGTAATTTTTTCTGCAGTTGCAGTTACTGTATTGTCGGCACCCCAAACTACACTAGCCGGAAAAGTAACTGATTGCGTAACCCCTTTAATGGTTAAATCTCCTGTAACATTTACGTTAGCACCATTTCCGCTTACTTTTTTAATTACAAAGTTAGCAGCAGGAAACTTTTCAACGCCAAAAAAATCATCAGCTTTTAAGTGTTTATCTAAGCCTGCATTTGGTTTTGTACCGCCATCCATAGTTTTAATGGTTGTCATGTTTGCAATAAATCCACCTTGTGTTAATTTTTTACCATTAAAACCTAAAGTACCAGAAGTTAAGTTTACAAAACCAGCGTGCGACCCAGAAAATTTCTTCCCTTCCCAAGTAATCGTAGATTTTGTTACATCTACAGTGTATACATCGGCTTTAGGTGCAAAAGCAAAAAAAGCGAAACTAGCTACAACAGCTAATAAAAACGTTAAAGAGAATTTCAATTTCATTTTAATATTAATTTAATTTTTTGATAAAGGTATTTATTTTTTGTGGATGGTATCTTATCCTATGTTAAGATTTTAAAAAGGGCAAAAGGTTTAGTTGTAAAATATAAATTTTTACAAATAGTTTTTTAGTAGCAAATATTGAGGGACGAATTGTAGAAAAGTGATACATCATTAAACTAATTTCGAATGGCTGAACATTAGTGATGAGGCATTTATATAAAAGGAGAGGTGTTTCATTAACGCACAGGCTAAAAAGCCTGAATGTATTTGAGGTGAGACTATATTTATTTAGCAAATGTGAGTTTCGTAACTTAAGTTAATTAGGCGTTGTACTTCTTCAACTGCAGATTCAAATAAGCTTTTATCTTTGTCTTTAGTGATGTAAATGCCCATATCAGAATTATTTTGTTTAGAAAAATTTAATAAACCAATAGAAGTAACTATTGCTTCATTTTCATTCATGTAACACATCGATTGCAATTCTTTGCAGAAACTAGTTTTAATTCCACTTAGGCCTCTTAACCAATTATTTTCTTCAGCGTTTAGAGTATTTTCTTCCAATACAAGTGTTACATTAAGCTTTTTGCTGCTTAAGTCACAAAGATGAGCTCTCATGTTCTCGGTTAATTGAAAACTTGGGCTAATTAATGTTAAATTATCTTTTGTTCCTTTTATCAGTTCTTCTAAATGATTAGACGATCCTAATTTGCTTAAAAATTTCACCATGGGGAAGATACAATATTTATTATATTTTGCAATTATGATTTTAAAAAATCGAATTATTTTTTTTAAAATCTTTTGTTGTTTAAACATATTCAATATATCTGCCAAGTTTAATAAATGTTAAAACACATTAATTGAAGCGTTTAAAACGCTATTTTTGCATATTGCTATTAATTTATAGTTAAATAATTGGGGATATTTTTTCTTTTAATTCTACAACTAGAGGTGTTTTGAAAATACTTATTCCACACAATTACACAAACTTGAATAATATGATGAATGCACATCTTTAATTTTATTAGATGATCGAATCTCTATTATTTGAGATTTATTGAAGTCGGATCCGATAGCTATCGGATGACAAGATTGGGAGTTTATGATTTTATAAAATTGTGATTTACAGAAGTTAATAGATTTGATTACTGATAGCATGAAGATGTAGAGTGTAAAAATAAGATTAAAAAATATTCAAAATTCTCTTAATCTTACCAAAATGTAAAAATAAGCATTAAAAAATAGGCTTATTTTTACATTTTATTATGCTATTGCTGTTTCACTTTAGGGATTTGATTTAAAATATAAACTTGCAATTTCATTAACTTAAAATCGAACCATTGTTGACGGTAATCGCTTGCATCTTCTATAATTGCCTTAAAATGTGCAAAAGGCCTTTTTTTCTCTAAGGCATCAAGAAGCTTTTTTTGCAACATTTCATCTGTAAGTTGCTGGGCAAAATCTTCCATTATTTCAAAACCTTCTCTTGAGCTTGGCTTGGTAATGATCACAAAGTTTTTCTTGTCTTTTTTAATCTTTGCCAAATCCTCACCATAAAATTCGGCTATGTCGTCAATTGTGTCTTCAAAATCTGGAATAGAGACTACTTCTCCACTTATTTTATTATAGTAACAGCAAAAACCGCAATCTAATTGTTCGGTTATTTCTTTAATTTGAGATGGGGTTGGCTGCATTTTCTGTGTTTCTTATGATTTCTAAATTAAGAGATTTGCTTTAAACATTCAAAATTAACTAAAGATTATATCAATCATTTAACCACATTGATTTCTTAACCAAAGTTACTACGCCAATATTGTAGGCGTAAATTGCTGCAGGCACAAAGGTAATATTTACATTGTCTATTGTTTTATTACCAGCTACATCTATAGTGGTTACCAAGGTAGCCTTAAATTTATTTTGATTACAGAAATGCAATAAACTGTTTAACTCTTGCGGCTTTTCGAAATACCGATTACTCCATTTAACTTCTACACACCATTGCGGCTTAAATAATTTGTTATCTATCAATACAATATCCACTTCTCCCTCTGCACGGCCCATTTTCCATCTGGCGTATTTCAGGTCAAGATTTTCACGATGCATCCATTGCGAAAAGATGGCAGTTTCTACCATATTACCAGTTTCACTGTCTGTTTCTTGAATAGGAGAGAACAAAGCTGTGCGTAATGAGGGATTGGTTAGGTAAACTTTGAAATTGGTAATGCGTTTAAATTTTTTAGCATTGCTATCTATTTTATGAATAACCTTGATTAAAAATGCAGCTTCTAAATACTCCAAATACCTTTTAATAACCTCTTTTTGAATTCCGCTATCTTTTGCTAAACGCTCAAACGAAAATTCATTACCTGTGTTGTAAGCTAAATAACTAAAAAAACTATTCAGTTCTTGCACATCTTTAATGCCGTACAAACTTGGTAAATCTCTTAACAACACCTTATCAACAATGTCATTTTTAACATAACGCCCCATGTCGCTCTGTATTTTTTCTGATAATACAACTTCTGGGTAACCACCAAAATTTAAGTAATGGAAAAATTCTTTGTTTAGTGCTTTATTGTCGTGAGTAGTAAAAAATGGTATTTCCTTTTCATCATAAATTATAGATTTAGCCTGTACCAAATGATCCAATCCTTTTAGATGTATGTATTCGTGGAAAGTAAGCGGAGGCAACATAAAATCAGTAAATCTGCCTGCGCCACTTTCAGAACTTTGCAAACGTAAAGCAGCAGCAGCCGAACCAGAAACAATAAATTTGGTTTTTGGGTACAAATCTACCAACACTTTAAGGTGTCTTTCCCAATCTTTTAGGTATTGAATTTCGTCGAAAAACACAAAACAACCCTCTAAATTAGCCAAATCTACAGCTTCCTTTGCTAGCAATAGAATCTCTTCTAAGCCTAAATGCATGTAAATAGGGTTATCGATACCAATAAAAAAGATTTTTTTTGGAGCAACCTTTTCGGCCAATAGTTCTTGTATGGAATGAAACATCATTACTGTTTTGCCCACACGCCTTGGCCCCATTAAAACTAGAGCTCGTTTAATTTCTGTTTCCTTAACAAATGGATAAAATAGCTTAAAATATAGGCGTTTAGACATATCCGTATACACTTGCTGCACTTGCCCATTAAGCCACCACGGGTTTTCATACTGTAAACGTTCTAATCTTTTAGCTGTCGGAATAGATGTGTTAAAATCCATAAAACTCCTTATTTTTACGTAAATGTAAAAATAAGTATGTAAAAAAAAGCTTATTTTTACAAAAATGTAATAATAAGGGAAAAATTGAATTATTTATGGTTTAATTTGACAGGAGTATTTAGATGGAATTTGATTGATTAAGACTATGGGAACTTCAGAAATCTATTCCTTAATTTTCACTGTCATCAATTCTGTTAATGTGGCCGTAAAAGGGAATGAAGATGCTCTATCTGAAGAATAATTTTTAATCTAGTAAAAAGCCAAAGCCTTGGTTCGTGTCTCCACGAACCAGAGTGTTGAGAATTTAAAAGGTTCGTGAGGACACGAACCTAGGCGGAAAATTTTTATTGTTTAAGGCTTAATTTAACTTTCCAATTCTCAATTTTTCGGCGTCTTTCCAAATATAGTTGGGTAAGGGTTTGTTTAATTCCCATTTAATAATTCTGTAAAATCTGCATAATATCTTTAATTAAAAAATATTCTATTTACTTATTGTGATATTGGAATTTGTCCGTGTCCGTAAAAATGTCCGCAATATGAATGTAAAATTTTATTTAGATAAAGCTTATAAGTATAAGGTTCTAACCAATCATTTCGCTTTGAGCCAATCTTAACTTACATATAGAAGAGTGGCGAATTCGTCCTCATATCCCCCAAAGTTGAACTCCATAGAAAAACAAAGCGGACTTTTCAATAGCTTCTGGTATCAATGTTTTAAAATGCAATTGTTTTTCGCTTAAGCCACTTTGCAAAGTTTCATCAATTTCATTATAAACTTCAAACCTCTTTGATTTGTTGTCAAAATGAATTTGCTTTCCGCTTCTACATAAGCCGCCAGCAATAAGTATATAAAACTCTGCACGACCATTAATGTCGCAAAGTTCTTTCAAATGCTCGATTGAAGTAACAAGTAACCAATCCATATTTAAAAATTTGTATTTTATCAGCAACCAGGAAGATAAACAAAGACGACATAAATACCAAGAACAGATTTTTTTTAAGCCAGTATTACAAGCTTTAATTGAATAAGCAGACTCAGGGACTAATGATGAAATAAATAACAAAGTCAGTTCATTAATGAATATTCGCCTATTGGCTGGTGTCATCACCAGCCGAAACCTTGCTGTAAACTAAAGTAAATGTTCTGTGGCTACAGATAAATGATTGCGAGTTGTATTGGGCTTATTTGTCTATCCAATTCTCAATTTTGCGGCGTCTTTCCAAAGATAGTTAGGTAAGGGTTCTTGTAATTCCCATTTTATGTTCATTGGTTTAGCGCCATAATGTTCTTTTAATTTTGCTTCACCAACAAAGACATAACCCATTGTATTTCCATACTCGTCCTCATTTTTCTCTCTTACAAATAAAAGAATTTTCTTGCTATTAACTTGATGGTTGATGTAAGAAATCCCTTTACTGGTATGAGGCGCTGCAGAGTTTTGACTTTGCCAATGGAATAGCTTTTCATCAATTGCATAGTCATCATACATGGTTGTAGGTGAAAAATTTTCTTCGGATTTGATTAGATTAATGAAAAGCAATTCTGTGTTTAATGATTTGTTTTCTGCAACACCTTCCAAAATAGTTGCTTTTTTTTCAAAAGTACTTTTATCAAATGCAGCAAATATTTGATCTCTCGTGTATCTAGAGTGTACTTTTAATGGTTGATTGTAAGGTAAATCAATATGTATTTCTTTGAAATCAATTCTATCAATGAGTAATTCTAAAACTTCAATGATTTCTTCAACTAATACTTTATTGGAACCTATTGCTTTGATACTACTTTCTAAAGATGTAAATCCACCAGCTTTATACCATATATCATAATGTAGCATCAAAAGCATTTTAGTTTCTATTTCATTTAAATCTTTAATGGAGAATTGGAAATTTCTCTCTGCTAATCTTAAAATGAATTGAAAATAGCTAATTGAGGCTGACGAAAACCACTTATTTCCAATAGCACTAATAATTTGTTTTTCATTAATCTGTTCAAAGTTTTCAATTTTACCAGCTTCTTCACAAAGTCTTTTCCATCCACCTCGTTTATAAATTGTCTGTAGTGGTATATTATGAAATTCTACAAAATTCTTTAAATTAAGGTCTAATGTTGTCTGATGCTGAAAATTCTGAATTTTCTTTATCAGTTGATTTCGATTTAGAGAGGTTGCAACAGTGATGTTTTCTAGTATTATTTGCTTTGCCTTTTTTTCTAAAATAATTGAACAACCTAAAGGTAAATGTGGAAAGTTGTCTTCGATTTCTTTCTTAACCGTTGTAGCGGTTTTACCGATCAAAGCCCTAAACTTATTTTCAAAGTTATATTCTGGTCTCGAATTACCTACAAAATCTAAAACAGTTAAGCATTCTTTGTTATCTGCTAGACGCAAGCCACGACCAAGTTGTTGGAGGAAAATTGTTAAACTTTCAGTAGGGCGAAGAAATAAAACAGTATCTATTTCAGGTATATCTACACCCTCATTAAAAATATCAACGACGAATAAATAATTGATTTCTTTTTTTAATAATTTGCTTCTTACTTCATTTCTATTTTCATTATTGGCGCTTGTTAAGTAATCAGCTTTTAATCCTGCTAAACTAAATTTTTCAGCCATAAACTTGGCATGTTCCATAGTTACGCAAAAACCTAGAGCACATACATAATTAATATCTTTTGTATATTTATCTAACGCATCTATAATTTCTCTAACTCTTCTATTGTTTGCTGTATAAAGCGAGGTCAATTCACTAGCAACATATCTGCCTTTATCCCAACTTACTTTTGACAAATCAATACTATCTGTAATGCCGAAATATTGAAAAGGAGAAAGCAGTTTTCTATTCAGTGCTTCCGGCAATCTAATTTCAGCAGCAATTCTGTTGTGAAAATCTTCTTGAATGTCACCACCATCCATTCTTTCTGGCGTTGCTGTTAGCCCAAGTAAAACTTTAGGTTTAAAATAGTTGATAATGTTTCGATAGCTACCAGCCGTCAAATGATGACACTCATCAATAACAATATAGTCGTAAAATTCGGGCGATTGATTTAATTCTTGAAGGCGGTTGTTTAGGGTTTGAACAGATGCGAAAACATATTCAAAATTGTCTGGAATTATACCATCAACCCATAATTCCCCAAAATTATTATCCCTCAAAATCCCTCTAAAAGCTATTATTGATTGAATCAAGATTTCCTTTCTATGTGCTAAGAAAAGAAGTTTAGCATTTTTGTTTTGGCTTTTAAATCTTTTGTAATCGAAGGCAGAAATAATAGTTTTTCCAGTTCCTGTTGCAGCTACAATTAAATTTCTATGACGGTTATGCAAAGTACGCTCTACATCTAATTTTTCTAATATTTCAGATTGGAAGGGAAAAGGCTTGATCTCGAAAAAAGAAACGTTTAAATTGCCTATTTTATTGGTCCGCCCTTGATTTAAAGAAGTAATTAATTTGTCTTTGTGTAAATTATCATCAAAAAGTTCAAAGTCATCGCTTTGCCAATATGAATCGAATGTTTTTTGAAACTTATCTATGATGTGGCTAACTTCTTTAGTTGTTATTTTTAAATTCCATTCCAAGCCATCAGTTAGTGCAGAACGAGAAAAGTTAGAAGAACCAATATATCCTGTGTGAAAACCAGTTTTTCGCTTAAACAAATAGGCTTTAGCATGAAGTCTTTCGTTACCTGAATTGTAAGATATTTTAACTTGAGTATTATCTAATTTTGAAAGGAGTTGAATAGCCTTATAATCTGAGGCTCCCATGTAAGTAGTAGTGATTACCCTTAACTGTCCACCTCTTTTTGTAAATTCTTTTAGTTCTCTCTCTAGAATAATTATGCCTTTGAATTTTATAAAAGAAACTAGTAAATCTATTTGGTTAGATGATAAAATCTCTTTTTTAAGTTCACTTTCTAGTGATAATCCAGCATTTCCACCAGTAAAAAGTTCACTATGAGTTAATCTTGTATATGGAGTTATTTCTTTTAAATGAAGATTAAAATCTGAAAAATGAGCGTCTACTTTCGAAAAAACAGCCTTTAAAATTTCGCCTTCAATTTCAATTAGGTCATTCGTAAAATCTTCTTTGTTTAATTCTTGCTTTAGAAATAAGATGATTTTATTAGCTATTTCAATCTGAACTTCAATCTGGTTGTCTCCACTAACAGTTTTTAGAGCTGTTTTGATAGTTTGTCCAAGATGTTTAGAAAGGATGGTCGCGGCTTCTTCTTTGTCTATGGTAGCCTTGTTAACATAAAACGTATTTAGATTAACTTCATCAAGTTTTAAGGAAACAAGTTTGGTAACTAGTTCTTCGTAAATTCCTTCGTTCATACGGTCAAGTATTCTTTTAAAATTGGCAAATCAGCTTCTGCCCAATCTAAATCAATTAGTTCTTCTTTTTTTAGCCAAAGATGCCTTTTATGCTCAGCTAAATTTATGTCTCCGCTTTTAAATTGAGCAATAAAAGGTATAAGCTCAATAGAGAGATTTGGATATTGAAATTGTGATGGTGTCAATCGCGAAACTAAATCAATCTCTAAATCTAACTCCTCTTTAATTTCTCTTAATATACATTTTTCTTCAGTTTCTCCCAGCTCAATTTTCCCTCCAGGAAATTCCCATTTTAGAGGAAGTTTCATTTTTTGGCTTCTTTGTACTGCAAGTGTTTTATTGTTACGGATAATAATAGCACAAGTTACACGAATAGGATTGTTAGGCATAGATTTTAAGTGTTATAGGCTAAGATAGTTATTTTCCTTCATCATAATTACGGTTTCCCATAAAGCGTTTTTGTTTCTAAATTTCAGCACATTTTTTTCTTCCCTAAACCTGATGGCAGCGGATATACTTTTTGTAGCATTATTGTTTGAAAATGCGTTTAACTCTGAGATTTCTCACATGCGTTCGAAATGACGGAGAAATTGCCAAAAAGATAGTAGCGTACAGCAGGGCGAACATTAAAATGAAATGCTGCAATTGCTTTTCTGAAAAAGTGAGAAATTCATTAATAGAGATTCTTCGCTTTGCTACCATTGACGTTATTTATTAAGTATCTATAAATCAAAATTTTATAAAAATTATAAACTCCTAGTTTTGTCATTCCGACTTCGGAGGAATCTCAAATAATAAATATTATATAGAGATTCTTCGCTTTGCTAAGAATTACAAAGATTATAAGGATGACAAAGTATGTGAGATCCTTCGACTACGCTCAGGATGACAAGCAAGCGCAAAAAAATAGCCCGAACATTTGGTTCGAGCTATTGGTGTTTTATGATGCGGCCCTTCGACAAGCTCAAGATGACAATACTTGTTAAGCCATTGCTTCTTCTTCCATGTAACTTTCGATAGGAGGGCAAGCGCAAATTAATGCTCTATCGCCATGGCTATCGTTTACTCTACCTACCGATGGCCAAAATTTATAGTCGGCTACATAAGGTAATGGGAAAGCTGCTGTTTGGCGGCTGTAACCATGTGCCCACTCATTAGCGGTAACTACTGCCGATGTATGTGGTGCATTTTTTAAAGGATTATCAACCTTGTCTAAACTACCATTTTCAACCTCAGTAATTTCATGTCTTATAGCAATTAAAGCATCGCAGAAACGGTCTAACTCATGTTTAGGCTCACTTTCTGTAGGCTCTACCATTAAGGTTCCAGCAACTGGAAAAGAAACCGTTGGTGCGTGGAAACCATAATCCATTAAACGTTTCGCAATATCAACCACCTCGATACCGAAGTTTTTAAAGCTACGGCAATCTAAAATCATTTCGTGTGCACAACGACCTTGAGCGCCAGAGTACAACACAGGATAGTGCTGCTCTAAGCGAGCTTTCATGTAGTTGGCGTTTAAAATGGCGTATTTGGTAGCATCTGTTAAGCCTTCGCCGCCCATCATAGCGATATAAGCGTGAGAGATAATTAAAATTGAAGCTGAACCCCAAGGTGCAGAAGAAACCGCAGGAATTGATTTTTCGTTGTTGATATCTACAACTGCATGACCTGGTAAATATTTAACCAAGTGTGCACCAACACCGATTGGGCCCATACCAGGACCACCTCCACCATGTGGTATACAGAAGGTTTTATGTAAGTTTAAGTGACAAACATCGGCACCAATATTAGCCGGACTAGTTAAACCAACTTGTGCGTTCATGTTAGCGCCATCCATGTAAACTTGTCCTCCGTGTTGGTGTATAGTTTCACAAATTTCGATGATACTTTCTTCGAAAACACCATGTGTAGATGGATAAGTAACCATTAAACAAGAAAGATTTGCCGAATGTTCTGCAGCTTTAGCTTTTAAATCTTCTACATCAATGTTTCCATTTTCTAATGATTTTACGACCACAATTTTCATTCCGGCCATTGCCGCCGAAGCAGGGTTTGTACCATGTGCCGAAGCTGGAATTAAAGCAATGTTACGATGATGATCGCCTCTATCTTGGTGGTAAGCACGGATAACCATTAAGCCTGCATATTCGCCTTGTGCACCAGCATTTGGCTGTAAACTCATAGCTGCAAAACCTGTAATTTCGCTTAACCATTTATCTAATTCATCAAAAACAGTATAATAACCTAAAACTTGGTCGGCTGGTGCAAAAGGATGCACTTTACCAAATTCTGGCCAAGTAACAGGGATCATTTCGCTAGTTGCATTTAACTTCATGGTACAAGAACCTAAAGCAATCATCGAATGACAAAGTGAAAGATCTTTTGTTTCTAAAGATTTAATGTAACGCAACATTTCGTGCTCACTGTGGTGCGAGGTAAATACGGGATGCGTTAAATAGCTAGAAGTACGTTGTAAATCGGCAGGAATAGTAGTTTGTACATTTTTAATATCTGTTAAGCTATCTGCAGAAACACCTTTTACTTTAGAGAAAATGCGGACCAATAATTTAACATCTTCGTAAGTAGTGGTCTCATCAAATGAGATACTTGCTAAATTACCGTTATAATTAAGGTTGATGTTATTGTCTAAACATTCTTTATGGATAGAACCTGTTAAATCGCCTAAATCTACTTGAATGGTATCGAAATAAGCCTTGCTCAATACATTATAACCAGCTTCTTTTAATGAGCTAGCTAAACTAACCGCTAATCCGTGGGTACGTTCTGCAATTAATTTTAAGCCTGTTGGACCATGGTAAGCGGCATAAAAACCTGCCATAATAGCCAACAATGCTTGTGCAGTACAAATGTTAGATGTTGCTTTATCTCTACGGATGTGTTGCTCGCGAGTTTGCAAAGCCATGCGTAAAGCGTAGTTGTTGTTGCTGTCGATAGTTACCCCAATAATACGACCTGGGATAGAGCGTTTGTACTCGTCTTTTGTAGCAAAATAGGCTGCATGTGGACCACCAAAACCCATTGGCACGCCAAAACGTTGGGTTGTACCAACTACTACATCCGCTCCCCATTCGCCCGGAGGGGTTAATAGGGTTAAGCTCAGTAAATCGGCAATTACCGTTAATTTAATGTTTTGGGTATGCAAAGCCGATGCGAAAGCTGTATAGTTATGTACTTCGCCATTACCTGCCGGATATTGAACAATTGCACCGAAAAATTCATCGGTTGCCGTAAAAGTTTCGTGGTTACCAATTACCAATTCTATACCGAATGGATTGGCACGAGTTTTTAAAATATCTATAGTTTGTGCAAAAATTAATTCAGACACAAAATATTTAGTTGCTTTTTGATTTTTACGCAAGCTGTATTGCATAAACATGGCTTCGGCAGCTGCGGTACCTTCATCTAATAGAGAAGCATTGGCAATTTCCATTCCGGTTAAATCGATAACCATAGTTTGGAAGTTTAACAAAGCTTGCAAACGACCCTGCGCAATTTCTGCTTGATAAGGCGTGTATTGTGTGTACCAACCTGGGTTTTCCATTACGTTACGTAAAATTACACCCGGTGTTAAGGTATCGTAATAACCTTGACCTATGTAAGATTTGTAAACTTTATTTAACGAAGCCGTTTGTTTTAAGTTTGTTAAATATTCAATTTCCGACTTCGCCTTTGGTAAGTTTAAAGGTTGTTTTAGTCTGATAGAAGCCGGAAAGGTTTGTTCAATCAGTTGATCAATAGAATTTACGCCAATGGTTTGTAGCATAGCCGCTGTATCTTCGCTATTTAGCGCAATGTGGCGGTCTTGAAAATCTTCTTGGTAATGGATATTTAAACTCATGAAGTTGATAAAAATAAGTTGCCGCAAAGGTAAGAAATCTGCAACTATTTTTTGCTATGGAAATGATGAGCAAATCGTCATATTTTGGTGGCAAAAGGAGGGGGTTAAAGTATTGTTGAAATGTTGGGAGGTTTGAAAGTTGGAATGTTTTAAAGTTGGAAGCTTGCAGTCAACGAACGACGAAAAAATTAACAACAAAGAAAAAAAAGGAACAAAGTGTATTTTTCCTAAAGCCCAGTTAAAGAATAGGGTCTTGTCTATTATCCCACAAAAATAGAATTACAATTTCTTTTTCTCTTATTTCATAAAAGAAAGAACATTGTTTAGCGATTATCCCGATTCTAATTTTTGGGTCTAAAGTAGATGCCTTAAAGATATGGGGATGTTCTAGTAATAAGTCGAAAGTTTGATATGCTTTTAAAAGAAATTTTTCAGCCTCTTTTAAATTCCATTTTTCTTCAATAAATAAAGCCACGGAAACAAGCATTTCGGTTGCTTTATCTGTAAAAACTAGCTCCATCTATTTGCTAGCAGCTCTTTCACTTCAGCGTAAGTTTTGGTTTCTCCATTATTAGCTTGAAGAATTCCTTTTTCAAGGCCTGCTAAAACCTGTTGTGCATAAGTTTCTTCTGATTGCTCAAAGTTGATTTCTAAAGCCTCTAGAACTGCTTTAATAGCTTTTTCTTTTGCCTCTGTTTCAGGATGTATAATAATTGTACTCATAAACTTCTCTCTTTAAAATCAACTAGCATAAAAATAATGAAATTTAATTAAGTTTTTAGGAAATATTAGTGCTCAGCCTCAGCCTCAACCTTGTATCTTTAAAACTTTATTTATTCACTTTCCAGCCTTCTTCTTTATCCAATTTTAAGCGATAAGTTTTGGTGATGAAATCGCTATTGTCTTTGCTGTTGTTTTGGAAAGGTGCAAAAACAGTGTTTACTTTTTTAAGTGAAACCGTAACTTTTGCATTATTATCGTTTACGCGAGAGAAATTGACGGGTTTTTCGCTGGCTAATTCATAGTTTACAACCTTAACCGTGGCTTTATCATTGTCTTGCTTAAATACTAAATCGCTCGCTTTATCGGTCAATTTAACAAAATATACAAAGCTACTATCTTTTGATAAAAACTTCTTTTTACTTTCTTGTAGGGTTAGGGTGATAAAACCTTCGTTGGCTAAAGTTTTGTATTTCTCTAACTCTCCCATTTCTTTTCTACTATTAAAAGTAATTTCCCCAAATTCAAATTTATCAGTTTTATATTCTGGGTTTCCTTTTAGATAAGTAACAATTACATCAGAAGCTTCTGATTCGCTAATAGTTGCTACGTTTTTGCAAGCACTAAAGGCGATGGTAATTAAAGTTATTAATAGTAATGTGTATTTTTTCATGTTTAATTTTTATGTTTTTAGTAAGGATTTTTTAATCCTTAACTTTCTTAAAGATATTCCCCTTTTTTATATTTTCCAAATTTGGGAGGATGAGGGCACTAAGTATAATAATAACACCTAACCAACGTAATAAGTTTACCTCTTCATGTAAAATTAAACTGCTCATTAGTACAGCAACAGGTAATTCGGCACTGCTTAAAATAGAACTTAAAGTTAATCCAATTTTTGGTATGCCCGCTGCAAAACACAATGGAGGAATGAAAGTGCCAAATACCGCTAGTATAATTCCCCATTTTAGTAAGCTACCACCCAAAGCACCATTAAATAAAAAAGTAGGAGGCAGACAGATGAATATTAAAATGCAAGCTCCTGTAATCATCAAAGCACTCTTTTTAAGTGGCGGATAATCATTGCCTAACTTACCATTTAACATTAAAAATATAGCGTAACAAAGTGCGGCTAACATGCCGAAAATAATACCTTCGATATTGATTTCGCTAGCTTTAGTTGTTGTAAAACCACTTGCTAAAACTGTTCCGCCTAAAATTACAAAAACAGCTAGAATTTGCATTTTACTTGGCTTCTTTTTATAAATGAAAAGCTCTAATAAAACACTTATCCATACAAATTGCATCAATAAAATGATAGCTAAAGATGCAGGAACTAATTTTACACATTGATAGTAAAACATACTTACCAAACCTGTAAATGTGCCCGCCGCTAATAATTTAAACCAATGTGGTTTAGATTTCGGATATACCTTTTTGCCAGTTTTTTTTGAGATAAAATAAAATAACCACAACAAGATGGCACCAAAAAAAGCTTGCGTGCCTGTTACATCGCTAAGTGAATAGCCATCGGCATACGCCAATTTTACAAAAGTAGAGAGGATGCCGAAACTGCAGGCACCGAATAAAACAAGGAGTATTCCTTTGAGCATAACCCCTTAATCCCCTAAAGGGGAAATTAGTTTAACTTTTTTGTTCATTATTTTAAGTCTCCGCCGCGGCGGATATTTAGGGGTTCAATTGTCTTAAATAAAGTTGTATCGTATTCTCTAATCCGAAATAAAGCGCATCGCTAATTAAGGCATGGCCGATGGAAACTTCTAATAAATTAGGAATGTTTTGTGCGAAATATTTGAGATTGTCTAAATCTAAATCGTGACCAGCATTTATGCCTAAACCTAAATCGTTCGCTTTTTTTGCTGCCGCGATGTAGGGAGCAATTGCAACTTCCTTATTTTTATGAAAATCACTTGCATAAGCTTCTGTGTACAATTCAATTCGATCTGTTCCAGTTGCTAAAGCACCTTCAACCATGTCGATAACCGGATCTACAAAAATAGAAACACGAATGCCAGCATTTTGAAACAACGAAACCATTTCTTTTAAATAAGCTTGCTCTTTTATGGTATCCCAGCCATGATTTGAGGTAATTTGCCCTAATACATCGGGTACTAAAGTAACTTGTGCAGGTTTATTTGCCAAAACAAGGTCGATGAATTTTTGCTCTTTGCAATTGCCTTCTATGTTAAATTCGGTTGCAATAACTGCTTTTAAATCAAAGGTATCTTGGTAACGGATATGTCTTTCATCTGGCCTAGGATGTACGGTAATTCCTTGCGCACCAAATCGTTCGCAATCTAATGCTACTTTAACTAAATCTGGGTTATTACCGCCTCTGCTGTTACGTAGGGTTGCAATTTTATTAATATTGACTGATAATTTTGTCATGGGGCAAAGATAAGGGTTTAAGCTGAAAGACTAAAGCGCAAAGCGAATGTATCAACCACAAAGATCACGGAGTGTGCAAAGTTAGTTTGCAAAAGGGTAGGTTCAGAAGACTTATTTGTGGGTTCGAAAAATTTGTTGCTTGTTTATTAATTATTGATGAAATTTATCAAAAACTATATTATGAAAAAATATGCTAGAATTTCTTGTGGATTTACTTCAACGGGAGCAATTAGTGGTTTAGATGAAGATGCTGTTGTAACAGAAGATTTAAATCTAAAACTTGAAAAATTTCTAAAAAAGAATAAGATTAAAGATTTTAGAATTATTAATGCAGAAACTGTAATTGTGCCAAAGCAAGATTTTACCCACAATTACAATTTAGTTTGTTTGCATTTGGAGTACGAAATTTAACCTCTTTTACTCTGTTAAAACTCAATGTTCTCTGTGTTTAATGCCTAATTCTTAGCAGGTAGAAGCTCAACTTTCTTTGCCTTAAAACGCCCGTCAACAATCTCTCCACTTACTTTTGCTTTACTAATTACATTGCAAAAGCCATGTTTTTCATCGTGTGCATCGCCAAAATCATCAATGTTTTTGCCGTCTACGAAATAAGATTTTCCATCAATTCTAATGGCTAAATCACAGCTTTTACCTTTCATGTCAAACTTACATTCTCCACAAGCTATCTCCACAATTTTGTTGTTAATTTTTGTTGCTGGCTGAGGTTTGGTTTGGGCATTTGCTGCAAAACCAAAAGAAGTTAGGAGTAGGGCGACAATTAAAGCTTTCATGATTTTAACATTAGAAGTTAACATTATTAAGGCAAATGTAGGTTTTTCATTTTCAAAAGAACTACTGTTTTTTGTAAAATAAACCCAATTGGAGCGAACATGAGCCTGCGGCACAAAGGCGAGTAAAGCGGAAAGTGGGGCAGAACTAAGCGAAGAATCACTAACATACTTTTTCTGAAAAAATTTAACCAAACAAGACATTGAAGAAACTATAAACTTAAATGAACTTAAATTTCTGATAGGGTTAAACACAAAAAAAGAGATGTACAAAATGCACATCTCTTTTAAATAATCCAAAAGCCCCTTTAGGGGTTTAGGGCTTAGTATCTGTAAGTATCTGGTTTAAACGGACCATCAACTGCAACACCGATGTAAGCAGCTTGGTGATCGTCTAAAACATCTAACTCTACACCAATTTTTTCTAAGTGTAAACGAGCAACTTTTTCGTCTAAATGTTTAGGTAACACATAAACTTTGTTTTCGTATTTACCAGGGTTAGTCCATAGTTCTAATTGAGCTAAAGTTTGGTTGGTAAAAGATGCACTCATTACAAAACTTGGGTGACCAGTTGCGCAACCTAAGTTAACCAAACGGCCTTCAGCTAAAACGATCACGTCTTTACCTTCGATGGTATATTTATCAACTTGAGGTTTAATTTCAACTTTGGTATCGCCGTAAGCGCCATTTAACCAAGCCATATCAATTTCATTGTCGAAGTGACCAATGTTACAAACAATTGCTTTGTCTTTTAATGCTCTAAAGTGTTTTTCGCGAACGATATCACAGTTACCAGTTGTAGTTACCACGATATCAGCTTCCTGAATTGCAGTGTCTAAACGTTTAACTTCAAAACCTTCCATGGCAGCTTGTAAAGCACAAATTGGATCGATTTCTGTTACGATAACACGTACACCTTGCGAGCGTAATGATTCGGCAGAACCTTTACCCACATCGCCGTAACCGCAAACAACGGCAACTTTACCAGCCATCATTACATCAGTAGCTCTTCTAATTGCGTCTACTAATGATTCGCGACAACCGTATTTGTTATCGAATTTAGATTTTGTTACCGAATCGTTTACGTTAATTGCAGGCAAGTGCAATGTTCCGTTTTTCATTCTTTCGTACAAACGGTGTACGCCTGTAGTAGTTTCTTCAGATAAACCTTTAATTGCTGCAATTAGCTCAGGATATTTGTCGAAAACCATGTTGGTTAAATCACCACCATCATCTAAAATCATATTTAATGGTTGGCGGTCTTCACCAAAGTGTAAAGTTTGCTCAATACACCAATCAAAATCAGCTTCGTTCAATCCTTTCCAAGCATAAACCTGAATACCCGCAGCAGCAATTGCAGCAGCGGCATGATCTTGTGTTGAGAAAATGTTGCATGACGACCAAGTTACCTCAGCACCCAATTCTACCAAAGTTTCGATTAAAACTGCGGTTTGGATAGTCATGTGTAAGCAGCCTGCTATACGAGCGCCTGCTAATGGTTTAGATGGTCCGAATTCTTTTCTAAGCGACATTAAGCCAGGCATTTCTGCTTCGGCTAAGCCAATTTCTTTGCGGCCCCATTCTGCCAGTGAAATGTCCTTAACTTTGTAAGGAACATAAAGAGTCTCTACTGATGACATATTTTTTGTTTTTAATTTAGCACAAAGTTACAGCATAGCATTGTGAAACCCAAACGAATAGCAGATGTTGTGTTTTTGAAATGTAAATTTCTTTTCGAAAAAGAATGGATGTGGCTTTTGGTATCTTTAGCCCTGCTAATGTTACAAGTTCGTTGTCTTCGACTACCAGCCACGGCAGGCAAGCGCTCAGACTGACACGAACTTTCCACGTTTATCAGGTTTATAAAACAAAGTTTGTGCATCAACAGCAAAAAGCATAATTTTAGCCAAGCAATGAAAATAAAAGTTTTAGGCATATTGTTAATATTGGCTTCGAATACAGAAGGATTTTTCCACTGGCTAAAACATCATTTAATTACCTGCCCATTTAAGTCTTTAACTAGTATTGATTGCCCTGGCTGTGGTATTCAGCGTTCTATTGTTGCTTTGCTGCAAGGAGATTTTTTGGCGTCGTTCAAATTATATCCTGCTACAATTCCAATCGTTGCATTATTTGGTTTTACCATTATTCATCTCAAATTTGATGTTAAAAACGGTGCTTTTTTTATAAAAATGCTTTATATTGCTGTCACTTTAATTATTGTAAGCAACTACATATACAAAATCATAACCAATCAACTAATTTAAAAACAATGTCTGAAGAACAATTTCCACAAGAAAACCCACAACAAAATAACCCATTTCAGCAGCAAAATCCCTTTCCACCTCAAAATGGAGGTATGGGTTTTAACGGTATGCAACAACCTTTGCCTAATGCAACTATCGTGTTAATTTTAGGTATTTTATCAATTTTAACCTGCTGCTGTTATGGTGTAATTGGTTTAATATTAGCAATTGTTGCTTTAGTATTAAGTAAAAAAGACAGAGCCCTTTATGCACTAAATATGGGTTCGTATACTGAGGGTTCATTTAAAAATTTAAATGCCGGTAGAGTTTGTGCAATTATAGGATTGATATTAAATATTATTTACTTAGTATTATGTATCATAGCTATTATGATGTTTGGTTTAACTGCTCTATCTGATCAAGATGCGCTTAGAGAAGCGCTAGAAAATATGAAATAAATTACCTCAATATTAAGCGAGTTGCTAATCATTTAGTAACTCGCTTTTTTTTGCCTGTAAGTCAGTAAATTGTTATTTTATTTTTGCTAAAATATAAGCGCATTAGATTTGTTATCTTTGTGCTTTAATTTAAAAAAGAAAAAGATGTATCCAGAATATTTAGTAGAACCAATGCGTGCTGAGTTAACAAACGTTGGTTTTGAAGAATTAAAATCAGCTGAAGCAGTTGATAGTGCAATAAAAGGTGAAGGTACTGTATTTGTTGTAGTAAACTCTGTGTGTGGTTGTGCAGCGGCAAATGCTCGTCCGGCAGCTAAATTGGCAGCTTCTAACGCTAAACACCCAGATAAATTAGTAACTGTTTTTGCTGGTATGGAAAAAGATGCGGTAGATAGAGCTAGAGGTTACATGATGCCTTTCCCACCTTCATCGCCATCTATGGCTTTGTTTAAAGATGGTAAATTGGTACACATGATTGAGCGCCACCAAATAGAAGGCAGACCAGCACAAATGATTGCTGATAGTTTAATTGGTGCTTTTGAGCAGTATTGTTAATTTGGTATTGCGTATAGAGTAAAGCTTATTGCGTTTGCAAAACGTGAAATAGAAACCCATCTTGGTTAGCAGGATGGGTTTTTTGTTGAGGAAGATTTAACCTATCGGCTGGTGTCTCACCATAGGTGTTCGGAACAAATTTTTAATGATTATTTATCACATAGAGATTTAGAAAAATTGATAAAAACACGGACTACGAGTGCAATTAAGATTTATTAGAAGTTACTTTTAGGCCTCAGAGAGGTCTTATATCTATAGCTAATGTGCAATTATGGTGTGCGACCCCAGCTGGGGTCGAATGTATGCCTTGCAATTGCTATACAGATATTATCCCGCTGGGATAATTGAAACCTCCGTTTAATTTTCTAACCATAATAAGACATTGAAAACATAGGCTAGCGCATTTTTTCCTATATTAACTATGTGCCTATGTGTTTAATTTTTAAACTTCCGAACATTAATGGTGTCTCACCTGCCGAAACCTTTTAGTTTTGAGGTAATTATAAGAGTGGTCGATGAGAGATCGATCATTAGAAAGCACTTCGCTCTTCGAGATGTTCTGAAAGGCATCTAGAAGAATTGATAAAGTGGATTTGAAATCCACTAGTATTTTAAGTTCGAGATGCGCTTCGATTAACATCTCGAACAGCAGGGTTCGCTTTCACCTATCGGCTCACCCGACGAAATTTTGACTTAATTACAAGTATGGTTGGTAATGACATTAACCATTAGCAAATGCATTACGATACCCAGTCGAGCTGAGTATGACGATACGCCAAAATTTAATTCTCTAAAAATTATTGAATTTAAAATTCTGAAACAACATCATCTCGGGGAAAAAATGATCTGTGTAATCTTCTTAAATCTATGTAATCAATCTTTTTTAAAAATCTTTATTCAGTAATTTCTCCAGCTCTCCAAAAGAAACATTCATTCTTACTCGGCCTTGTTTGGCGTAGGCAATTTCGCCAGTTTCTTCTGATATGATTACTGCAACAGCGTCTGTCGTTTCAGATACGCCAATCCCGGCTCTGTGGCGCAAACCGAATTGAGGGGGTAACTTATCGTTGTCTGTTAAAGGCAAAATGCAACTTGCACTTTTTATTTTGTTTTCGGCAATTACTACGGCTCCATCATGCAGCGGACTGTATTTTTGAAAGATGCTCTCTAATAAACGTTTAGATATTTTAGAGTCGATTAACTCGCAACTGTTGCTAAAAAGTTCGTCGTCGTAAAACTTTACAAAAACAATTAATGCCCCAGTTCTAGTTTTTTTCATGCTTTTACAAGCATCAATAATGGGTTTAATTCGAATTAAATTATCACGTTCTAAATCTTTACTACCAAACAAATAACCCCACCAAGCTTTGTTTTTTTGCAAAAATGTATTTTTACCCAAGTGCAGTAAAAAACGCCTAATTTCTGGTTGGAAAATAATAATGAGTGCCATAATCCCTACACTCATAAATTTATTGATGATGGTAGAGAGCAAATCCATATTTAAACTTTTTACCAAATGGTAAAAAAGAAAAATGATGAGCATACCCAACAATAAATTAACTGCTAAGGTGTTTCTTATTAAACTATATACATAATAAATCAGTATGGCTACAACTAAGATGTCTATTATGCTTACCCACGTAATTTTATCTAGCAGAAAATCGAAATCAAAGTTTTTCATTGAGCCTAAGTTAGGTATTTAGATGTTTGAAATCAATTTTAAGAGGAATATTGAGTGTAAAGCATGAAATTTATTTAGAAATAAGCAAATTTTACCTTTTCTGATAGTTTAATGCATTCAATTGATGCTTTTACATCGTGAACTCTTAAAATTGCGGCACCCTTTTGTAGGGCAATCGTATTTAATACGGTAGTTCCGTTTAAAGCGTCTTCATTTTTAATGTCAAGAACTTTGGTAATCATCGATTTTCTTGAAAAACCAACTAAAATTGGTAGTTCAAAAATGTTTAGATCAGCCATTTTCTGCAAAAGCTCGTAATTGTGATCGATGGTTTTAGCAAAGCCGAAACCTGGATCTATGATTATATCCTTCACACCTAATTTTTTTAATGCAGCAATTTTTTCTGTAAAATAAATAATCACTTCAAGAGTTAGGTTTTGGTAAGTTGGCTCATGCTGCATGGTTTGCGGTGTACCTTTCATGTGCATCATGATGTAGGGTACTTGCAGTTTTGCAACTGTGTCAAACATATCTTTGTCTAAGCTTCCGGCAGATATATCATTAATGATGTGTGCTCCTGCAGTTTTGCATTCTTCAGCCACTTTTGCCCTAAAAGTATCGATTGAAATTAAAGTATCCGGAAATTCTTTTGCGATGGCTTGTACAATGGGAATAGAACGATTGAGTTCTTCATCAACTGAAATATCTACTGCGCCTGGTCGTGATGAATAGGCACCAACATCAATAAATGTAGCGCCTTCATTGATAAACTTTTCAGTAGCTTTTAAAGCTTCATCAACTGTGTTTATCCGGCTGTTGCCGTAAAAGGAATCCGGGGTAACATTTAAGATGGCCATTACCGCTGGAGAACTCAAATCTATCAGTTTACCTTTGCAGTTTAGTGTTACTTTTCGGTTTAAAAATGTATCTTTAGCCATCATTTGATACAAAAATAGGTATTAAAATGGCTTTAAACTAAATATTTTAATTGTTTTGGCAGTAAATACATCTCAGGAATACGATAGCGTTATAGCGGTTTGCAAATCTCTTTTTTTAAAGAAAACCAAAGATTATGGAACAGCTTGGCGCATATTAAGACCATCGTCTATAACCGATCAAATTTTTATTAAAGCACAACGCATTAGAACTTTAGAAGAGAAAAAAGTTTCTAAAGTAGGAGAAGACATTACATCAGAATATGTTGGTATTGTTAATTACTGTGTGATTGCGATGTTGCAATTAGATTTAACAGAAGCCGATCCAAATGAAATGGAAGTGGAGTTGGTTGAAAATCTGTTTGATCAAAGAGTTAACGAAACTAAAGAATTGATGTTTGCTAAAAACCATGATTACGGTGAAGCTTGGCGTGATATGCGCATCAGTTCGTTAACAGATTTGATCTTGATGAAAATTTTAAGGGTAAAACAAATAGAAGATAATTTGGGGCAAACAGTAGTTTCTGAAGGTGTAAAAGCCAATTATCAGGATATGTTAAATTATTCGGTTTTTGCCTTGATTAAACTTGGGGTTAAATAAAGATAGCAAGTTAAATAGAATGGAAACCCTTTCTCAAATCTCATATCTAACATCTCAAATCTTATGATGCAAAAAGCAGCTTTAAATTTTTCTAGATGGTTTGTTGGGTTATTGTTCATCTTTTCTGGATTGATCAAGGCCAATGATCCGTTAGGATTTGGCTATAAGCTGCAAGAGTATTTTGAGGTTTTTCATATCGCTTTTTTAAACGATTGGGCAACGGGTATCGCCATCATTTTATGCGTTTTAGAAATTGTACTTGGTGCATTGTTATTATTTGGTTTTTGGATAAAACAGGTAACTAAAGGACTATTGGCTATCATTATTTTCTTTACATTTTTAACGTTTGTTTCTGCTGCTTTTAAAGTAGTTACCTCTTGTGGCTGTTTCGGAGATGCCATTCCGCTAACGCCTTGGCAATCGTTTAGTAAAGATTTGGTGTTGCTGGTAATGATTGTATACCTATTCATTCATCAAGCTAAAATACAGCCATTTACTACTAAACCCGGTGTGCAAAGTGGCTTGTTTTCTGCGGTTTTTGCGGCATCTTTATTTTTTGGAACATTTACTTATAACTATTTACCCATCGTAGATTTTTTACCTTATAAAGTGGGTTCGAGTATCCCGGATAATATGAAAATCCCGGCAGGTGCTGCACAAGATGAATACTTGATCATGTATCAGCTTAAAAACAAAAAGACTGCTGAAACTAAAACCATGAGTGATAAAGATTATCTCAAAGAGGAAATTTGGAAAGATGAAAACTGGGAGATTGTGGGAACACCAGATAAAAAACTTATTAAAAAAGGATATGATGTAAAAATTAAGGATTTGATGATTGCTGATGCCTCTGGAACAGATTACACCAAAGAATTAATCGAAAACCCGTACTATAATTTAGTTGTTGTTGCTTACGATTTAAAACATACTGATGAAAATGCAATGGGCGAAATAAATGCTTTGACCTTAAATGCAGCTGAACAGTTTAATATCCGCACCGTATTACTAACCTCTAACTCTGCTCAAGATGCAACTGCATTTAGTAAAAAAATGAAATTATTTGCCGAGGTTTTTTATGCTGATGCTGTGCCGTTAAAAAGTATGGTAAGAGCAAATCCGGGTGTTTTGCTGCTAAAAAACGGAGTTATTGTTGATAAATGGCATTACCATGGTTTGCCGTCTTTTGATGAATTTACAGAAGATTACTTTAGCAAATAATGGGAGTTTACGCACTTAGAAAATTATTATATGGCTTTGCAGTAATGGCAGGGGTAATTTTAGTTGTTTTTGTGCTATTTAATATTTTACCTGGCGATCCGGCTCGAATGACAATGGGCCAACGTTCTGATGTACAGTCATTAGATGCAGTACGTAAAGAATTTGGCTTAGATCGCTCTAGACCTATTCAATTTTTTTTGTACATCAATGATTTATCTCCAATCAGTATTCATCCAAACACAGTAGAAAATCAAGATAAATATCATTACCAAAAACTTTTTACCATAGGCGATGATGCAGTGGTGTTAAAAGCGCCTTATCTCAGAAGATCGTATCAAACCAAAAGAGATGTAACTACTATACTATCAGAAACTGTACCTAATACTTTTGTGTTGGCATTAACTGCGATGATTTTTGCAACCATTATTGGCGTGTTTTTAGGGGTGCTTTCGGCAGTGCATCAAGGTACTTGGATAGATAATGCAGCAAATACTTTTGCCATTTTGGGCATATCGGCACCATCTTTTTTCGCCGGTATTATCATTGCATGGTTATTCGGCTTTGTATTGGCTGATTACACTGGTTTAAATATGAGCGGCAGTTTGTATAGTTACGATCCTTTTAAAGGAGAAATTATTACTTGGCGAAATTTATGGTTGCCAATGATCACTTTAGGTTTACGTCCATTAGCCATTATTGTACAATTAACCCGCAGTGCGATGTTAGATGTATTGGCGCAAGATTATATCCGTACGGCTAGGGCAAAGGGTTTAAGCAGAAATGCAATCATCTATAAACATGCCTTAAAAAATGCATTAAACCCGGTAATTACAGCAGTTTCTGGTTGGTTTGCATCGCTTTTGGCAGGCTCCTTTTTTGTAGAATATATTTTTGGTTACAATGGGTTAGGAAGAACTACCGTTACAGCTTTAGAGATGTCGGATTTTCCGGTAGTAATGGGTTCTATTTTATTTATTGCCTTTGTATTTGTGGTGGTAAATATTCTGGTCGATTTGCTCTATGCATGGGTAGATCCAAGGGTGAAACTTTCATAGATGGGAGTAGTGAGATGTGAGATTTGAGACGAAGTTTGCCAACAATAAAACAATTTATCAATACAACAATTTTTGAATATGAAGATTTTTCTTATCGGATTTATGGGCTGTGGCAAAAGCACCAAGGCGAAACAATTGGCTAATCGATTAGACTGCCCTGTTATCGATTTAGATGCCGAAATTGTGAAAAGTGAGGAAATGTCTATTGCCGAATATTTTGAAAAACACGGTGAGGCTGCCTTTAGACAATTGGAAAGTGATACGCTGAAAACATTTGATTATCCAGAAACATGCGTTGTGGCAACAGGCGGTGGTTTGCCTTGTTTTTTCGATAACATAGAGTGGATGAACGAAAATGGTAAAACCGTTTATCTACAAATGTCACCTCCACAATTGGTATCTCGTTTACATAACAGAGAGAAAAGACCTTTGCTTAAAGGTATGGATGATGAACAATTATTGGCTTTTGTAGAAATGAAATTAGCCGAAAGAAATCCGTTTTACAACCAAGCAAAAATTGTAATTAATGCATTTGATTTAGATGCAGAGATTTTGGAAGAACGGTTGAAGGTTTAATGGGAAGTTGGATAGTTGGGAAGTTGAAAGAAGGAAATATAAGTTGCTATAATCAATCTAAGCCATGTCATCAAACTGTTCCTCGATATATTTTATTTTTGTTTTGCCATGAGGAGTTGGATCGCCATAATCGTTAATGTTTACGAATACAATCTTGTCAATGGTTAAAATACTCTTTCTGGTAATTTTATTTCTAACCTCACAACACATGGTGATGGATGTTGTACCAAAAGCAGTTGCAGTTATACCCATTTCAATAATGTCGCCGAGTTTGCCAGAGCTTACGAAATTAATTTCAGACATGTATTTGGTAACTACCTTTGGGTTCTCTAATTGTACTATTGCATAAATTGCCGCTTCTTCATCAATCCATTTTAATAAGCTTCCTCCAAATAAGCCTCCATTTGGGTTTAGGTCTTCAGGTTTAATCCATTTTCGAGTGTGAAAATTCATAATTGTATAGATTTTTTAGTTAGCGCTAAATATAGAATTTTAAGCCACGAAAACAACAATAACCTTGATAAACTGTATTTCTATTATTTGCTTTTTGTATGATCTATTTTAGCCGCTATATTTTTTATTGAAGTATCTAAACTTTCAACAGATTCTAATAAAACGTCTTCCATTTCTGCATAAGTTGAGGTCTTGCTATTACTCAATTGAATAACATTTATAATACCCAAAATATTTGATAAATGTTTACGAACATCGTGAGAATTGATATGAGCAATTTCATTATTTAATCTTTCGTAAGTTAACTTATTAAATCTTTTTTTAGCCAATGCAGCTCTATAAAGTAGAAATAATGCTAAAATGCTCATAAAGCCTATTATGAGCGATAGAAATAGATAATTTTTTCTTACTTCCAAATTTTCTTCTGCCATATCATACCTATTTTTGATGTCACGGTATTTTAATATATTAGAGATGTTCTCTGTGCTAGATTGTTTTTCTGTGTACTGAGTAAGTTGTTCTATTGTTTTTTTGTAATAGTACATTGCAGAATCTACATTGCTTTCTTTTAAATAAACATCAATTAATAGCTTATTTAATTTACTGCTTAAAAAAGGTAATTTTTTTAAATCTCCAGTGCCTAACATAATTAGAATGAATTTTTTAGCTTTTTCTGGCATATTAAACTCAGTATATGCCTGTGCTAAGTGGTAACCACTCATTAATTCATCATCATCTTTTGGGCTACTTATTACCTTTCTTATTTCGTCAATTGCCGCAGAATCGTTTTTTAGCAATAATTTCATGTACATCAATCTATGAAACGTAACCTCATCATCAATAGCATTCTTTTCTAATGCTTTATTTGTATAATATTCTAATAATTTGGGTTTCCTGAGGTAGAAGTAAACAATAGCAATTTTATTATACAATAAATTATTTATATCAGGTAGGTCTTCATCTTTTGCTAATTCAACTCCTTCTTTTAAAGTATTTAGTGATTTTTTATAAAGGCCTATTTTTAAATAGACATCTGCTAATCCAATATGATTTACAATCAGTTGTTTACGATATTGATTTCTTTTTTGTCGAGCCAATACATTTTCAATAATCTTGTAGTTTTCTATGGCAACAACATAGTTTTCGAGACTGGTTTCTACATTAGCCAATAGAATTAGTAGCCTTATTAATTGATCTTCAAGTATTTTCGGTTCTTCTAATCCTTTTTGAGCATAAAATTTAGCTTTGCTTAGTTGAAGAAGATTTTTAGCGCTATTCGCTTCTATTTCATAAATGTACGCTTGTTTATGCGGTATTTCACTATCTTCAAGAGCGGTTATTAATTGGTCTTTATTGCTTATTATCCTATCTAATGGAGCATCGATAATGTATTTATTTATTAATGGATATAACTCTTTTATAGCCATCTTGGGCTGCATTTTCATTACTATTTCCAATCTTTTTGTTAAATTTTCAACAGCGCCAACTCTAAAAGAAAATAGTAACAAAACTAAAGTCAAGAGGTATAATTTTGCAAGATTATTTTTCATAGAAATACAAACTTTAATTTTAATTGAAATTTAAAACAGGTGTAAATCAATGGATTTTGTTTTTATGTTAATTCTAAATTGTTTTAATAGCTTATGTCTTTTTTAGCTTGTTTTAACAAATGGGCCAATCAGTTAAATTTATGCACTTTTAGAAATTTAACTTTTTTGCAAGAAATTAGTTTGCACTACTATTGTTAGATATATTTTTTAGTTCATCTAAAAATATTTGTGTTTGTTTCTCAACCGCTAATGTTGCAACTTTAATTGTAGAACCAACTCTTGTTGTTTTAGGCTCAACCGCCATGGTATTAATAGTTGCTAAAGCATCAACATAATACTTACCCCACACTTCAATAATGTGTTTCTCATCTGTTAAAGATTTTCCTTCTGCAATTGCTTTTTTGCTCAATTCAAACTCTGTTTTTAAACGAATTAATGCATCATTTTTAACCTGATTTACTGTTGCTGATGCTGTATTTTCATCTGCAGTAATTAAAGTATAAGCGGCAGTTAATGCACTTACACCTACATTTTTCATCGTTGTAGCGCTAACTTTATCAATTCTATCGTTATCAGTATGGTAAAATACATCTGTAAAATGCCACATTAACAAACCCGGAATTTGGTTTCTTAAAAATGGCGTATGGTCGCTACCACCTTCAAACGGATTAAAGTTTACTGTCCAATTGGCAAATTTGCCTTGTGTTTTACAAATGTTCATGATAAAATCGTTGTAATAATGCGGAAAAAGATCTTTTTCTTTCACATCTCCAGCTCCCCATTCGCTGTGTTTATCAGTTCCACGTGTCCAAATTGCAGAAGGGTCTGGCATTTTTTCGATTAAGAAACTACCGCCAGTTTTTTTAGTATCCTCACCAACCATATCTAAACTCATTCCCCATAAAATTCCCTTAGCTCTTTCTTTATCATCAGTAATATATCTTCCGGTACTCACAATTTCATCGCCCCACAAAAAAGTTAAAGTACGTTGAGGGTTTAATTTGCCAGATTTAATTAAAGTAGCAGTTACCCTTGCCATTTCTGCCAATGTACCAACGCCAGTAGCGTTATCATTTGCTCCCGGTTCTTGTACGTGAGCGCTGTAAACAAAACGTTCGTTAGGTTTAATACTCCCTTTAACATTTGCAACAATTGTTAATTCTTCGGCCTGATAAATTTTAGTTTCAATATTAACTTTCAATTCTACTTTTCCTTTTAAGCAAGCAGCTTTTAATTTTTCTTTTACGCCATAAGATAAAAGCAGAGACCAAATGCCTGCATTGGCTGGCATACTGCCAAAAGAAATTGAGGTTTGGTGAATTTCTGGTTGGTTATATTTTGGCAACGAATAGCCCATTGCACCAATAGCACCAGCTTTCACAGCTGCACTAATTAACCTGCCAGTGGCTACATCTCCAAAAACAATTTTTCCTTTTAAATCTTTACCCTCAAAATCAGCCGGTGTTCCTTTGCCAACAAATACAACCTCTGCTGTAATTCCATCTTTCGGGGTAGATGGACAATTGATAGGGATCATGTTGCGATTGGTTTTGTAAGCAATCAAAGGCATGGTTTCGCCAACAATAATTACGCTAGCATCAACTGGCTCCCAAGTATTTCGTTTCATTGGGCGTTTTTCAATTCGGTAGGTTAGTGGCGCTTCAAATTCATTGGCTTTTTCGGCTATATAACCTGCTTTTTTTAAAATATCTTCCACATAGTGGATGCTGGCATTGAAACCTGTATTGCCAGGTACACGAAAATATTTTTCTACAAAAGCTGTAGTTTCATAAGCATTTTGCTGATTGAAATTTGCTCTGGTTAATTTAAAATAATTATCAGTTATAGTTTGCGAAAAGCCGGTAGTTGTGAATAGCGTTAAGGCAAAAATTAAAATTCTTTTCATCTGCTGGTTTAAAGTCGAAAGTTAACATGTTATAACCAATAATTATAACTTAGCCCCATAATTCTTATTTGGCTTGTCATTTGCCTAATTCAGGTACACACACAACATCACCATATCATGTTAAAGAAAATTATTATCACAATCGGAATTTTACTTGTTGTATTATTGGCCTCTGCAGCCATAATTCCGATGGTTTTTAAGAAAGAAATCGTAGCTAAAGTTAAATCCTCTATCAACAATCAGCTAAATGCCAAGGTAGATTTTAAAGAATTTGATTTGACCCTTATCAGTTCTTTCCCCAATTTGGGTATAAAATTGAACAATTTAACCGTTGTTGGAACAGATAGTTTTGCCAAGGATACGCTGGCAAACATTAAACAGCTACAATTAAATTTAAATTTAATGAGTGTAGTTAATGGCGGTACTTACGAAATAAAAACTGTTAATTTAGATGAGCCAACTATTTACGCTAAGGTTTTAAAAAGTGGTAAAGCCAATTGGGATATCATGAAACCTGATAGTACAACTACAACAACTGATACTGCTCAAACTAGTTTTAAGGCTGCATTACAAAAATACAGTATAGAAAAAGGAAATATTACTTACGATGATGCTTCTTTAGGTTTTTATATGCAAGCCGAAAACTTAAATCACACAGGTAAAGGCGATTTTACCCAAGATATTTTCACTTTAAATACACAATCAGAAATTGAAAAATTAACCGTTAAATATGGCGGTATTCCATATTTAAACAAAGTGAATTTAAATGCTGAGTTGCCTTTAGACATAGACATGAAGCAGATGAAATTTACCTTCGGCGAAAACAAGATCAAACTTAATGAGCTGTTACTTTCTGCTGTTGGTTATTTGGCAATGCCGAATGAAAATGATATGGTAATGGATTTTAAGTTTGATGCGCAAAAATCTGATTTAAAGAATTTTTTATCGCTAATACCAGCAATTTACGCTACCAATTTTAAGGATCTAGAAGCAACCGGTAAATTTGCAATGAATGGTACGGCAAAAGGCACGTATAACGATAAGTCTATTCCGGCATTTAATGTTAATTTGGGTATCGAAAACGGTAAAATTAAATATCCTAGTTTGCCATCGGCGATAAATAATATCCAGGTTAAATCCACTATTTCTAATCCTGATGGTGTAATTGATCACACTGTGATAAATGTACCAGCATTTCATTTAGAGTTTGGTGCTGCACCAATTGATGGTAGGTTATTGGTTAGAAACCCAATGTCAGATCCGTTTGTAGACATGGCACTAAAAGGAAATTTAGATTTAAAGCAATTAACAGCAATTTTCCCGATGAAAGATTTGACTTTGAGTGGTCTCTTAAATGCAGATGTGCAAGCCGCAGGTCGTAAGTCATCAATAGATAAAGGCCAATATCAAGATTTTAAAGCCTCTGGACAAATGCAGGCTAGCAATTTTATCTATGCTGGTAAAAATGTGCTAATGCCAGTTAATGTGCCATCGGCGAAGATGAGTTTTAGTCCGCAAAACATAACTTTAAGTAATTTGGTGGCTAAAGTTGGTAAAAGCGATTTTGCTGCCAATGGTACTGTAAATAATTACTTGAGTTATGTATTCAAGAAAAATCAATTGTTAAAAGGTAATTTCAATCTAACATCTGGTTTAATAGATGTGAATGAGCTCATGGGTTCACCTAAAGTAACTACGGATAATAAATCAGCTGATGCGAAAATGACAATATTTGAAGTACCCGAGAATATCGACTTTAATTTAGGTGTAAAGGCAGCAAAAGTTAATTACGATAAATATGATATCCGCAATGCGAAAGGAGATTTATTAATAAAAGATAAAACTGTATATTTTAAAGATATGGCTTTAAATATGTTGGCTGGAACAGTAAAAATGAATGGTTCTTATGCAACGGTTAATCCAAAAAAGCCAAAAGTTGATATCGATTTTGGTATTGAAAGGATGGATATACAACAAGCTTTTAATGCATTTAATACTATAAAATTATTGGCGCCAGTGGCTAAGTTTACCAAAGGTACGTTCTCTACAAACTTGAAATTTAACTCAGATTTAGATGAAGGAATGATGCCAATCTATTCATCGATAAATGCGGAAGGTTTAACCAACATTATACAGGCTTTAGTAGAAGGTTTTGAGCCAGTAAATAAATTGGCAGCAGCATTAGGTTCTGCCGACTTGAAAAAGTTGGAGTTAAATAACGTACTCACTAAATTTAAAATTGCCAACGGGCGATTAAACGTTTCGCCATTTGATATTAAAGCAAAAGGAATAGTAATGAATGTAGGCGGCTCTAACGGTATAGACCAAACTATGGATTATAATTTGGCTTTAAATGTGCCAAGGGCGATGCTTGGTGCAAGTGCTAATAATGCAGCCAATGCCATTATTGCTGGCTTAAATAGCAAAGCTGGCACCAACGTTTCTATGGGCGAAACCGTTAAGGTTAACGCAGTTTTAGGCGGTACATTTTTAAAACCTACTATTAAATTAAAATATGGTGCTGGCGATGGAACAGCAAAATCTGCTGTAGCCACTACAGTAAACCAAGTTGTAGCAGAAAAGAAGGCCGAATTACAAGCCAAAGCACAAGAAAAAATAGATACGGTTAAAAAGAAAGCAGTAGAAAAGGTAACTACAGAAATTGGCAAAAAATTAGGAGGGTTGTTTAAGAAGAAGACTGAAAATCCGTAATAAAATTCAATATTAACTCACTGGTCTTAGCATCTCGCTAATACCTTATTGTGTTTTTTTTGTTTAGTCTTAGCGAGACGCTAAGACTAGGGGGGACGCTAAGACTAGGGGCTATGAATTGGTTTTGAAATTTCTATTGTTTTTGTAAACTATCTAGTAAACTTTTTTTGCTTTTATCAGCGTGATTTATGGCATAAATATCAACACAAAACTTGATGATAAAGAAGGGTAGGATGATTGCATATTTATTAAAACTGCCAAATGTGAAACTAAAACTTGTGAATTTACCACTTGTAATTGCCCATAAAAATGCGCCTAAAATGATTGATAAATGCAAGGTTAATAAATTACCGCTCATGTCACTAAAACTTGGTATTGGCGCATTGCGATTTAAAGATGCTGTTCTAATCTGAATAAACTCTCTAACTAAAGCAATCATGATGCACACATTAAATGCTATATCTTGAAAAAACACAATTTTAATATTTCTCCCAAGTGCATCTGTACTATCTTTATCGAGATGAAAGAATAAACCGAATACAATTACAATAAAAACTGAATAAACAAATAAAAAGAAGAACCTTGCTTTTACATTTGTTAAGGCCTGTGCTTTAGTGAATTTTGGTACAATTTGTAAATCTTCTGTATGCATTTTTAATTGAATGTACATCGAGATACTTCTGATTAGTTCATCAAACCAAAATAAATAAACAATAAAAAATATACTGGCATTTTGATAAGTTATGCTGTAAATAGCATAGGCACTAAATAACAATAAAAATAGAATATTGATGTTTTTTTGTGCCTTTTCCATGCTATCTTTTGCCTGCTCGCTTCTCTAATTCTTCAATTGGCATATTCATCATCCTACCTACCGGATTTTTACCTCTGTAAGTAATCACTTTTAAAACTTTTGCATCAATTGGTGGCACTAGAGGAGTGGTGTATTTAGGGTAAAAACGATCTGGAAATGAATTATCGAAACTGTAGTAAATATCTAAACCTTCAACCTCTGTACTTAAAGTAACCAATAAATTTCTATCAGCACTTCGTTTAACCCCAAAAATAGGATCGTAAACACTTGGTGCGTATTTGGTTTCTGCAATGTCTAGTCTTTTAAAATGAGCTTCTGTTTTAGCAAAAAAAGTAGTCCAGTTTTTTTTCTCTTTTGGGCTCCAAACCGATTCTGCTATGGCAAAACCACGTGGCCAAGTCATGTATTCTGCTTGACGGATGTTAAAAACCTGCTCCGTCCATAAATTTGCTTGTCCGCCTTTTATAAATTTCGCGTTAGCGCCTTCTGGTACGGGATCGAACTCGTAAGATTTACTTAAACGTAAAGAAGCATAAACCTTAGGTTCGGTAATGGCATCTGCCTGCATATAATCAATGTAAGCGTATTGGGTTGGTGTCATCACTACTTCGTGGCCAGCTTTTGCCGCATCTAAGCCATGTTGCATATTTCGCCAGCTCATTACGGCTGCTGTGGGCGAAACACCACCTTCTAAAACTTCATCCCAAGCCATAAATTTTTTACCTTTTGAAACGATAATTTGTTCTACTCGTTTCTCGAAATAGGCTTGTACCTCTGGGATGGTTTTTAAACCTTCGCGTTTCATCAGTTCTTTGATCTGATCATTCTTTTCCCAAAAATTACGAGCAACTTCATCTCCACCTACATGGATATAAGGAAAAGGGAATAATTGTGCTATTTGACTAAAAACCGTGTCTAAAAAAACGTAAACCTTCTCATTTGCCGGACAAAGCGTATTATCAACCAAACCCAATGGTGGTGCGCCACGGCTCCAATCCATAATTTTTTCGCCGCTGCGTACTTTATAGTTTACCGCTTCTGGTGTGCAAGAAAGTTCGGGGTAAGATGCAATTGCAGCCAAACTATGCCCAGGAACATCAATTTCTGGCATAATATCTACAAAACGCTCTTTAGCATAAGCTACTAATTCTTTTATGTCTTCTTGGGTATAAAAGCCCCCATAATTGCGTGGTTCGTTTGGTTTTGGTGTAATAAAATCGCCGAAGGTACCTTCACGTTTTACATTCCAAGCACCAACTTCGGTTAGTTTTGGCAAACCTTTAATTTCAATTCTCCATCCTTCATCATCAGATAGGTGTAAATGCAAAATATTATATTTATAGCGAACCATGGCATCTATATACTGCTTTACTTCTTGTTTGGTAAAAAAGTGTCTGGCTACATCAAACATTAATCCTCTCCAACCCAAACGTGGATAATCGGTAACTTCCACACAAGGTGCAGTCCATTTTACGCCTTTAATTTCTTCTTTACTTTCTATTTCTTTTGGCAAGAGTTGGATAAAAGATTGAACCCCATAAAAAATACCTGCGGGCTTATTTGCACGAATGATAACTTGTTTTGTGCCAACTGTAAGATGATAGCCTTCATTACCTAAAGTTGCATCTTCCGTATCGTTAATTACTAGTTTAATGGTTGGGTTTGTTGCTGGTGGATTAACTGAGTTTATATAATATCCCGTAGGTACGGATAAACGCTCTTTTAAAAAGGCAACTGTTTGCTTTAGCTCTGCCGATTTGCCTACTTGAATAGTTATATTATTGGGTAATATGAAATGTCCAGTTTGTTTAATTAAACGAACTGGTTCAGGAATAATGGCAATTTCGGTATTTGATATGGGCTCATTATTGGCAAAAGTTTCGCTATTCTCTTCAATAGTTTGTGCAGAAACGTTTAGACATAAAAGTAAAAAGGGGAATATGTGGAAGATAAATTTCATCAAAAAGTAAATTGGTTAAAAATGATGTTGCAATTTATTAATTATTTGGTACTTGAGAAATTGATTGTAACTCTTTCTGGTGATAGCATTGATTAGCGTAAATGATACCCATAAAAATAATGGCGAAAATAATATTCAGCTTGCCAAATAATAATAACTCTGGAGCGAGAAAGAATTCTATGATGTTCATACTAGCAATTAACATCAATTGAAAAAGAGTAGTTAATTTAGGTTGAAGTCTTGTCAAAATCCAAATTGCTAAGAGCACTTCTAAAATCCCTATAGTTTTTGTTAGCAAAACTGCATATTCTTGAGAAAGTGCTTTGCCAACTATTGCTTGATGACGAGGTGCAAGATTTAAAACTTTGCAGAAAAAGCCATTTATAAACCAAACCATCGCAATTGCGAAATTAACAAACAAGTTTAAGAACTTCATTATATGGTATTTGGTTTTCTAATGGCATAAACTACTTCATCGTAAAAAGTGCCATTTTTATAAAGTGTTTCTTTCAATTCTGCCTCCAAAGAAAATCCCGCTTTTTCTAAAACACGTCGAGATTTTAGGTTGATATCATAAGTTGAAGCATAAATTCTTGTGATATCGAAAGTTTTAAAACCATAATTAACCATTAATTTTACGGCTTCGGGAACTATGCCATTTCCCCAAAACTCTTCTCCAATCCAATAGCCAATTTCTGCATTTTTGCAATGGATGTCTGTTTTTGGATGAACACCAATTGAGCCAACGACTTCATTATTTATAGTTATCGCAAAAATTTCTGGTGTTATTGCTGATAAAGCTAAATTGATAAAGGCTATTCCATGATCTATAGTGTACGGAAATTCAAATTTATTGCTTAAATTTTTGGCAATATTGTAATTGTTAGCGTGTTTTACCAAGCTATTTAAATCTGAAGATTGAAAAGGACGAAGTTCGAATTGCATAATCTTAATTATTTATCCTTCCGACTTTGGAGGAATTTCAATGAGTACCTTCAAAAATGAGATTCTTCGTTGCACTTCCATTGACGTTATTTATTAAGTATCTATAAATCAATTTTTTTTAAAAAAAATAAGCTCCTTGTTTTGTCATTTCCTGCCTGCCGGCAGGCAGGCGACTTCGGAGGAATCTCATAGTTGGAATACAAAATTCGAGATCCTTCGCTGCACTCTGGATGACAAAACGAGCTAAATTAACGTCATTCATATTTTTTTTATGAAATAAATTATCCCTCAGAATGACAATCTATTTCAAAGCATCTAAAACTTTAAAAAGCTTTTTACTAATATTAGAGCCGCTATAGTTATTGATGTTAATTACTGCGATATATTTTTGTCCGTTACTTGCTGTATAATAGCCAGCATAGGCTGAAACATCATTAATACTCCCACTTTTAAGTTTCATGCCATTGTTTTCTGGCAATGAATTGTAAAAGGGAGCAAACCAATCTTCTTTTTGAGCCTGAAATAAAATACTAGCCATTGCCGATGTAGTCACTCTTGTGCCAGGAGATAATCCACTTCCGTCTAAAATATTTAATGCATTTTTATCAATTCCTTTGCCTGCCCAATAATTAATTACCGCTGTAGCACCGTTTTTTGTTGAAGGTGTTTTGCCTGTTTTCCAAGCAATAGTTTTTAGCAGTTGCTCGCCATAAAGATTTACGCTTTTTTTATTGAACCAATATACAATTTCGCTTAAGTCTGGAGAACTTGTAGTTGTTAGTTTTTGCGTAGCCGTAGGTATATTTTGATTTGCTAGAACTAACTTTCTGTTCGTTGTAGCTTCTTTACCTACCGAAATATTTAGTCTTGATAAAGTATCTTGTAAACGAAAAGCCGCATCAAAAGCGGGGTCGGGTAAAGCCAATGAAATACCTGATTTGTTAATCCCCATTCCCCAAGTGCCACGTAAATAAGCCAAATCTCCATAAGGTGGCAGAAACCCGTAAGCGTTATCGCCAGAGCCAGATGAGCCAGTTTTAAGTTCGTTTACAATTTTGATATAAGGCATTGCCGGAACAAAATTTTGAACAGTAACTGCAGCTCCCATATTGCTTCCTGGTTTTAATTTCACGTCGAACTGATTTTCACGCCAAGAGAGTGAAGATCCACCAGCGCCATAATAATTACCCATGTCTTGCCAAATCCAGCCTTCAGGCATGGTTTGGGTGCCAAATAAACTATCATCGCCAACAACCGAACCTGTAATTTTTTTAATTCCTGCAGTTTTAATGGCATTAACCCAACTATTTAAAACAACATTTTCTTTGGTTTGCTCATAACGCCACGAGCCTAAAGTTGGGTCTCCGCTACCAATAATGATTAAATCACCGTCTAAAGTCCCATTATTATCAATCTTGCCGCTATAGGCCAAAGTAGTTTGATATTTAAAATCCTTACCTAAAATGCTAAAAGCTGTTGCTGCGGTTATGGTTTTTAAGGTTGAAGCTGTTGCTAAACCAATATTTTCATTTTTAGCAAAAACTATCTTTCCGCTTTGCGCATCTAATACGCAAAGTGAGGTAATGGCATATTTTGCTTGCTCATCATTTGCTAAAATCTGATAAGCTTGTTCTAGCTTAGCAACTGGATATTGGGCAAATGAAGTAACGGAAAGTGCAATTAAGAAAAGGGATAGCTTGATAAATTTCATTTGCTGATTTTTGTTAGATGGGCAAATCTCTAAATTATGTAATTTTAGATTATAATATCGTTTTTATATGTAATATTGAGATTAGAGAATGTTTTGCAACAAAAAAAGTGATGCATTAGATACATCACTTTTTAAAATTTTTTAGTAAAAAATAATTTATACTAATTCTTTTCTCACCAAATACTCGGCAATTTGAACTGCATTTGTAGCAGCACCTTTACGCAAGTTATCGGCAACAATCCACATGTTTAAAGTATTTGGCATCGATTCGTCTCTACGTATGCGACCTACAAAAACTTCGTCTTTTTCATGTGCATCTTTTGGCATTGGATATTTATTATTTGCAATATCATCAACTACAATAATTCCCTCAGTTTTTTCTAATAAAGAAGTTACTTCAGCTAAATCAAATTCATTTTCAAACTCGATGTTTACAGACTCTGAGTGACCGCCCATAACAGGGATTCGAACCGTAGTAGCTGTTAAACGAATGCTATCATCGCCCATAATTTTACGGGTTTCGTTAATCATTTTCATTTCCTCCTTGGTGTAGCCATTCTCTGTAAATACATCAATTTGTGGAATAACGTTTAAATCGATTTGATAAGCATAAGCCATTTCACCATCAAAAACACCATTACGTTCATTCATCATTTGGTCTACAGCTTTTACACCAGTACCAGTAACCGATTGATAAGTTGAAACAACAACACGTTTAATTTTGTATTTATCGTGTAATGGTTTAAGCGCAACTACCATTTGTATAGTAGAGCAATTTGGGTTAGCAATAATTTTATCATCTAATGATAAAACATTTGCATTAACTTCTGGCACAACCAAAGGGATTTTTGGATCCATTCTCCATGCAGAAGAATTATCGATAACTGTTGTTCCAGCTTCTTTAAAGCGAGGAGCGTGTTCTAATGATGTACTTCCGCCAGCAGAAAATAGGGCAATATCAGGGCGCATTCCAATCGCAGTATCCATGCTAACGATTGGAAACTGTTTACCCTTAAACGTAATTAACTTACCAACGCTCTTTTCTGAAGCAACTGGAATTAATTCTGTTAATGGGAAATTTCTCTCCTCCAATACTTTTAACATAACAGTACCTACAAGTCCTGTGGCACCTACTACTGCAACTTTCATTTTCTGTTTTTTTAATTATATTTAGTTAATTCTTAATATCTACCAAATATGAGAAAAACTTTACTTTTATTTATGCTCCTGAGTGTTAAACTTACATTCGGTCAATTAACTGATGACTTTAGCGATGGCAATTTTACGGCAAATCCATCCTGGGTTGGTCAAAATTCTCAGTTTTATGTCAACGCCAACGGGCAGCTTCAAAGCGCATTAAGTTCTACTGCTCAATTGGTTAGCTTAAGTACTGCTAATTTTTTAGCACTTAATACCCAATGGGATTTTTTTGTGCAAATGAATTTTGATCCTTCATCTAGCAACCAAGCAAGAATTTATTTAATTGCTGATCAACAGGATTTAAGCGGCTCTTTAAATGGGTATTTTATCCAAATTGGAGAAAGTGGAAGTACAGATAGTTACGATTTGTTTAGGCAAACAGGTACAACGGTTACTAAAATTATAGATGGTGCAGCAAAAAGCAGAGCTGATGTAAATTTATTAAAAGCTAAAATAAAAGTAATTCGAGATGAATACGGTAAATGGGAATTGTATACCGATATTACTGGAGCTAACAATTTTGTAATAGAGGGAACAACAACGGATTTAACGCATGTAAACTCAGATTGGTTTGGCGTGAGGTGCAATTACACAGCAACACGTTCAGCAGGTTTTATCTTTGATGATTTTAAAATTGTAGCGTTAACACCAGATATTACACCTCCTGTTTTATTGAGTGCCAAAGCATTAGATGAATTTAATATAGAAGTTGTTTTCTCTGAAAGATTACAAGTATCATCCGCCTTTATGGCGAGCAATTACACGGTAACTAATTTAGGCAACCCAGTAAATGTATCAAATACAACAATTGCAAATGTTTATAAATTAACTTTTGCATCGGCTTTGCCAAATGGCGAAAATAAATTGACTGTTCATAATTTGAGCGATTTGGCGGGTAATCCAATAGTTGCAAATAGTTTAGCGTCGTTCTTTTATTTAAAACCATATACACTTAAAAAAGGTGATATTTTAATTAGTGAAGTGCTTTCTAATCCACGAACTGGAGGTGTAGATTTTGTAGAAATTTACAACAATACCAACCAAATATTAGATGTAAAAGAATTGCAATTAGCCAACACTGATGCAGCTGGTCAGCCAGCAAATATAAAAAATGTAAGCACCGCATCAGTTTATGTGCCTGCCAAAACCTATTGGGTGTTAACAACAAATCCTACAACCATTCAGCAACATTACGATGTAAAATATCCTAATCAGTTGATACAAATGAGCAGTCTGCCCGCATATAATAACGATCAAGGTACAGTTGTTTTATTAACTAGTAACGGAGTTTTAGAACAATTGAATTACAACGAAAAAATGCATATTAAGCTACTGCAAGATGGTGATGGTGTATCGCTAGAGCGGATATCATTTGCAGCTGATGCAAATGCAATTGGTAATTTTAAATCTGCCGCTCAGTCTGTAGGTTTTGCTACGCCAACAGCTAAAAATTCTCAAGAGTTTGATAATTCGATTACTAAAAGCAAAGTTTCAATAGCAAACAAAGTGTTTTCGCCTGACGATGATGGCTTTGAAGATGTATTAAAAATTGACTACAACTTCATTACTAATGGTTATGTGGCTACGGTAAACATCTATACAGACAGGGGAGTTTTAGTGCGCAAGTTGCAACGCAATACAACTATTGCAAGCAACGGTTTTTTTACTTGGGATGGCTTAAATGATGCCGGAATAAAAGGTAACATTGGTATTTATATAATTAAATTTGATGCCTTTACTGCAAACGGAAAAATGGAAAGTTTTAAACAAACTTGCGTTTTGGCAGCAAAGCTGAATTAAAAAATCAAAAAACAATTTTATTTTAGGCTTGTTATTTTTAAAACATTAAAACTATGAAATACGGAAAATTGATATCGAAATTGACAAAGAGATCTAATAATAACGGATACGTAGCAGTAGCATTAGTTGCGGGTTTAGCAGCAGGTGCATTATTGAGTATTTTATTTGCACCAGAAAGTGGCGAAGATACACGAAGAGTAATTAGAGATAAAGCAAAAGGCTTAGGCGATAATGCAAGAGATAAATTTAATGCCCTTAAAAATAAATTTAATGGCTATGATTTTGAAGAGCATGATGATGATGTTGCTCCTGAAGTTCCGCATTTTGTGAATAAAGTGCCTAAAAAGCGAAAATCAGATATTAAAGATATCGTTCATGAAGCTCATGTAGAAAGTCAGAACACCGAACAATCTATAAGTTAATTCACTTGTAAAATTTGCTTTTAAAAAGCAATTATTATCATTTTGGCTTCCCCATATCTCATAAAAAAATCCCAACAATTTAAATTGTTAGGATTTTTTTTTGAGGTTGTATTAATTACAATAGTTGAGTATTCACATAATCAAAACTTGATTTAACAGAACCCATCACGTCTGGTTTGTAATTGGTTTCATGCTCAACAAAATAATGTTTAACTCCAGCCTGTTTAGCTCCAGTTAAAATATTTTTAAAATCTATACTGCCTTGTCCAACTTCTGCATTTAAAGCTTTGTTGCCTTTATCCATATCTTTAACATGAAACATGGTGAAGCGTTTAGGGTGTGCATTAAACAAATCTATCGGGTTTATTTCTGATCTTACTGCCCAGTATAAATCTAATTCAAAATCAACTAACTTTTTATCAGTTTCATTGAGCAAAATTTCGAATCCTGTGGTGTCGCCAAATTTTTTAAATTCAAAATCGTGGTTATGGTAAGCGATTTTTAAACCAGAAGCTTTACATAAATTACCTGCTTCATTAAGTTTAGCTGCGATTTTTTTATAATCATCAGCAGTTTTCCTCACGTTTCCATCAAGCCAAGGCACCGTTACGTAGGTACTACCTAAAATATTTGCAGCTTCAATGTATGCTTTTAATACATCGGTATTTTTGCCCGACATGTATTCTCCCATTTCGAAATGCCCACTCGGAGAACTCATGCCATGTTGATCTAATAAAGCTTTGAAGGCCTTCGCATCTAAACCCCAAAAACCATTTTTTGCAGAATAACTAAAAGTTTCAACTTCCTTATAGCCTATGGCAGCAACCTTTGAAATAATGCTAGTGATGTCATTTTTAATCACATCTCTCAAGCTGTACAATTGCAAGCCAATTGCCTTTTTGGCCACAGGCGTACATGCAAACGATGGTGCTATTGCTACAGTTGCAGCAAATAAACCAGATTGTTTAAGGAAAGTTCTTCTAGAGTTCATATTGCAAAATAGCATTTTTTTTTATAATTCTGTTTGGGTTTTGGTTTTATCGTTAAATAGCAATGCAAATATTAAAAATACTACAAAAGCTATACCTGCCGGGATAATCCAAATCATTTTCCAATCTTCAACTCCGTTAATTTTATAAGTTTCGGTGATTTGGCCAGCAACCATAAAACCAATAAGCATACCAATACCATAAGTTGCTAAAGTAATTAAACCTTGTGCAGCACTTTTAAATTTATCGCCAGCTTTAGAGTTGGTATAAATTTGGCCTGATACAAAGAAAAAATCATAACAAATGCCATGTAAAGCTATACCAATAATTAACATGAAACTCAATTCGCCTGCATTGCCATAAGCAAATAAAACATAACGAATTGCCCAAGCCAACATACCAACCAAAATTGTTTTTTTGAAGCCGAATTTTTTGAAAAATATAGGTAAAGCTAAAAGGAATAAAACTTCAGAAATTTGACCAATGGTCATTTTTCCTGTGGGATTTTCCATACCAACATTGGTTAAAAAATTATTTGCGTTTTGATAGTAGAATGCTAAAGGAATACAGATCAAAATAGATGAGATAAAGAAAATCAGAAAGTTTTTGTCCTTCAAAAGTTTCAATGCATCTAAGCCCAAAATATCAGAAACTGTGATTTTTTCTCCTTTACCTTTTGGTGGAGTTTTTGGTAACAAGAAACTAAATACACCAAGAACAATTGATGCAATGCTTGCCATTAAAAATGTATTTCTCAATAATCCATCTTTAACGCCTTCTTGCGAATCCCAATGAAAAGCAAAGCTGATTAACAAACCTGCTGCGATCCAACCTAATGTACCCCATATTCTAATACTTGAAAACTCTTTTTCAGGATCTGTCATTTGGTTAAATGAAACTGAATTTACCAAAGCTAAAGTTGGCATGTACAAAATCATATAGCTTAACACATAAGGATAGAATACAGAAATATCTGCCGCATTGTACATCTGATACATTAAAATTGCTCCTAAAATGTGTAAAACACCAAGAATTTTTTCTGCATTAAAATAACGATCGGCAATTAAACCAATAATAAAAGGGGCGATAATTGCTCCCCAAGATTGGGTTGAAAAAACTGCACCTGTTTCGGGTCCTGATGCACCTAAATTTTTGCTCAGAAATGTGCCAAGTGTTACAAACCATGCTCCCCAGATAAAAAATTCTAGGAACATCATAAAAGACAGTTTAACGCGGATAGTTGGGTTCATTTTATATTTGGTTTTAAGTTAAATGCAAAAGCAAAAAGACCAAAGATTTGGCCTTTTTGCTTTAAACTTTATAATTTTATTTTAATTCTTTAATCATGATGTTTTTAAACCAAACCTCATCACCATGGTCTTGTAAACCAATTTTACCAGTTTTGTGTACGCCGAAACCTTCCCATTTAGCAAATTTACTTCCTGCAATTAAGGCTTTCCAATTGTCATCCCACATGGTGGTTTTAACAACTTTAACGCCATTTAAAACTAAGGTTAATTTGCCATTATCACTAATAATTTCTGCTTTATTCCATTCGCCAACTGGTTTAACTGGTTCGCTTTTGCTTTTAACCATATCGTACAAATCACCAGCTCTGTGTTTGGTAATTTTACCATCTGGGTGGCCATCATTATCAATAACTTGCATTTCTGGTCCAGTTAAATACGTTTGACCATATTTTTTGTCTTCAAAAATATTAAAAATGATACCGCTATTGGCTTTAGGAGCAACTTTCCATTCTAATTTTAAATGATAGTTTGTGTAAGCTTTGTCGGTAACTAAATCTCCACCACCAGTTCTACCTTTTTTGGTTGGGTTCATGTGTATGGCGCCATCAACAACTTCCCAAGCACTACCAACAGTAGTTTTGTTGTAGGTATGCCATCCCGTCATTGTTTTTCCATCGAATAAAGGCACAAAGCCTTTTTGTGCACTAGCAAATTGGCTTGCTGCGAAAATCATTAGTGCAGATAATATGTATTTTTTCATTATATAATTTTAAGGATGTCAAACCCATCATCAAATTGTTTAAATAAGCTGATGATGGGTTAATTTTTGTTAATTACACGCCTAAGCTGTAACCATCGCGATATTGTCTTTTCACAAACTGATTAACATCGTCGAAGTTTGTTACTTTCATCAACTCGTTACTCCATAATAATTTTGTGTATCTACCTGGGTACGTATTTCTGCCACGCTCATCTTTACGCTGTACATCTGCTGCACGAATTGCCAAGTTAGCCATCAATAAAGCTTCTGTTAACGGACCCGCAATCTCGAATGGAGAACTTAACTCTTTTTTACCGTGTCCTGCAATTGCAGCTTCTACCCATTGTGCATAGTGACCAGCCTCCTGATTTGTTACACGAGCAAATTTTTGCGCAACTTTTAAGTTTTCCATTCTGCTTAATGGTAAAAGTTTAGGATTTCTTCCATAAGTTTCAGAAGTCATTTTGCCTTTTGTACCAATAAACAAAGTAGCGTTACCGCCATCACCAAATTTTTCGTTTGGTGCTAATTCTTCTGGTCTTTCTGGCTGTATACCACCATCCATCCAGTGTACAGTAACATCACCTTTGGTTTTATTTGTTTTAGGGAATTTTAAAGTTACATGGCTCGATGGAGGGCAACTATCTGGGAAATATCCACGTTTAAATTCATCAACATAAACCGAACCTACACTTGCCTGTACTTCTGTTGCATATTTTAAACCTAACACACTAAAAGGTGTTTCTAATAGGTGGCAACCCATATCTCCTAATGCACCAGTTCCATAATCCCACCATCCACGCCAGTTAAAAGGCACTAATTTATCTACAAAATCTTTGTAAGGTGCAGTACCTAACCATAAATCCCAATCTAATTCTTTAGGAATATCTGCTTTGTTTGCAGACCATGGAATACCTTGTGGCCAAACAGGTCTATCGGTAAATGCATAAATAGTGTGCACATCGCCAATTAAACCCGCATCATACCATTCTTTCATTTGGCGTGGACCATCATTTGAAGATCCTTGATTGCCCATTTGAGTTACAACTTTATATTTTTTCGCAGCTTCGGTTAAAGCACGAGCTTCAAAAATATCATGAGCTAAAGGTTTTTGAACATAAACGTGTTTGCCTAACTGCATAGCTGCCATAGCTTGCACAGCGTGGTTATGATCTGGCGTAGAAACAGAAACAGCATCAAAATTTTTGTGCTCTTTTTCATACATTTCACGCCAATCTTTATAAAATTTAGCTTTTGGATATGCTTTTACGCTACCTGCAGCTCTACGGGTATCTACATCGCACAAGAAACCAATATCAGCTTTACCGCTATCGTAGAATGCTTTGATATCTCCACCACCTTTACCACCAACACCAACACCTGCTACAATTAAGCGATCACTTGGTGCTAAAAATCCTTTTCCACCCAAAACATGGCGTGGTACAATTGTAAATGCAGCAGCGGCAACTGCGGTCGATTTAAGAAAATTACGTCTGCTATTGTCTGCCGTTTCCTTATTTAAGTTTTTCATCTATTTAATTTTAGGGTGAAATTATTTTTTTAACGAAAGAATATATTTAACCATTGATTTGGCATCATCTTCTGTAATTTTTGCATGAGGTGTCATTGGTACAGCACCCCAAACTCCCTTACCGCCTTTTATAATTTTGCTCGCTAAAAGGGCTATATTTTCATCATTTGATGGATATTTTTCAGCAATTTCTTTATATGATGGACCAATTAATTTGTTTTCCTTATGGTGGCAACCCACGCAATCAGATTTAACAATTAATAATTCTCCTGGCTCCATTGCTGATTTGCTTGCTGGGGCGGGAGTTGTAGTAGCTGTTGTTGCAGTAGTGCTTTCGGATGTGTCACCTGAGCCACCGCAAGCAGCTAAAAATAAGGCGATACCTCCCAAAAATAGAAATGTTTTTTTCATGTGTTTTGTTGTGTTATGTGTTGTAGTGAGTTTCATTTAACTTTATGATAAGCCTAATATTGTTTTGTTAAAATCTTGATTTCCGCCAGATGCGGCAAAATCATCAAAAGCTTTTGTGGTTACTGGTATAATGTGATTTTTGATAAATTCGGCGCCTTCGCGAGCACCAGTTTCTGAATCTTTAATGCAGCATTCCCATTCCATTACTGCCCAGCCTTTATAATCGTATTGTGTTAATTTGCTAAAAATGCGTTTAAAATCAACTTGTCCATCTCCAGGAGAACGGTATCTGCCGGCACGATTTGCCCAGCTTTGGTAACCGCCAAAAGTACCTTGTTTACCTGTCGGATTAAATTCGGCATCTTTTACATGGAAAGCTTTAATTCGCTCGTGGTAAAAATCGATGTATTGAATATAATCTAATTGTTGTAGCACAAAGTGGGATGGATCGTATAATAAACACGCTCTTGGATGATGATTTACCTTATCTAAAAACATTTCATAAGTTTCGCCATCAAATAAATCTTCACCTGGATGAATTTCATAGCAAACATCAACCCCACAATTGTCAAATTCATTTAAAATGGGTGTCCAACGTTTGGCTAATTCAGTAAAACCGTCATCAACCAAACCTTCAGGTCTTTGTGGCCAAGGATGAAAAGTATGCCATAAAAGTGAACCGCTAAATGTTGCATGTGCATTTAAACCTAAGTTTTGAGAAGCTTTAGCCGCGTACATCATTTGTTGTACAGCCCATTCGGTTCTAGCTTTCGGGTTTCCCTTTACTTCATTGGCAGCAAAAGCATCAAATAATGAATCGTAAGCTGGGTTTACCGCTACCAATTGCCCTTGTAAATGCGTTGATAATTCTGTAATTACCAAGCCATGTGAGGCTACTTGTGCAGTCAATTCATCAGCATAGGTTTTACTTTCTGCAGCTAACTTTAAGTCGATAAATCTTTTATCAAGTGTTGGCATTTGAACGCCCTTGAAACCTAAATTTGCTGCCCATTTACAAATTCCATCTAACGAATTAAATGGTGCCTCATCTCCAATAAATTGGGCTAAAAATACTGCTGGTCCTTGTATCGTTGTCATTTTTAGTTTAGTTTTTGGTTGATAGTTTATAGTCAATGGTTTATAGTCAATTGTGCTTACGCAAATAGGCTATATGCTATCAACCATCAGCTATCATCATTTTAAACAGTAAAATCATACCACTTTTGTTCTGATTTGCTTGAAGCAACTACATTTTCTATAAAAGCCATACCTCTTACACCTTCAGCGGCACCTGGAAAATCCAACATTTCTTCACTAGGAGTTGTTCCATTTTCTTTGGCAGCAATTGTTTGGGCGAAGTTTTTATAGATATTGGCAAATGCTTCTAAATATCCCTCTGGGTGACCAGACGGTGTTCTTGTATTGTATTTTGCGATGTCTGAATTGTAGCCATTACCAGTTCTATAAACTTGCATTGGCTGATCTAGCCATTTTACTAATAACGTGTTCGGCTCCATTTGGTGCCATTCTAAACCTCCTTTTTCGCCGTACACATAAATTTTAATAGCGTTTTCTTCACCCGCTGCAATTTGCGATGCAAAAAGAACACCATTAGCTCCGTTATCGAATTTTAACAAAACATTACCATCATCATCTAACAATCTATTCTCTACAACGATATTTAAATCGGCACAAATTTTTGTGATTTGTAAGCCAGAAATATACTCTGCTAAATGAGCTGCATGAGTACCAACATCGGCCATGCATCCGCTAATGCCACTTTTTGCTGGGTCTGCTCTCCAAGCCGCTTGTTTGTTATCAGCATCTGCTGGAAGACTTAACCAACCCTGCGGATATTCTACCACAACTTTTCTGATCTTGCCAAAAGCACCATCCTTAACCATTTTTTTGGCTTGTTTTACCATCGGATAACCAGAGTAGGTGTGGGTAAGGCAAATCATCAACCCTGTTTCATCAGCTTTGGCTTTTAAAGCTTTAGCTTCTGCTAAGGTTAGGGTTATGGGTTTATCAATTAAAACATGGAAGCCATTTTCTAAAGCCAACATTGCTGGCTCAAAATGTAAATTATTAGGAGTAACAATACTTACAAAATGTATTCTCTCCGATGCGGGAAGTTTACTTTCTGCAGTTATCATTTCAGCATAGCTTGTATATATTCTATTATCGGGAAGAAACAAATCTTTACCAGATTCAATTGCATTTTCTGCATTGCTACTAAAAGCTCCGCAACTCAATTCAATTAATCCATCTAAACTTGCAGCCATCCGGTGTACAGCGCCAATAAACGCTTTTTTGCCACCGCCAACCATTCCCATTCTTATTTTTTGTTTCATATCCCTCCTAAATCCTCCCAAAGGGAGGACTTTGTATAATTTTATATTTTTAGCTCCATAAAGCCCCTCCATTGGAGGGGTTGGGGAGGATTTAAAGGTTTCCTTTTTTCAATTCGCTAACTGCAAAATCTGCTGCTCTTGCTGTTAAAGCCATATAAGTTAATGATGGGTTTTGGCAAGCAGCCGATGGCATACAAGCTCCATCAGTAACAAAAACATTTTTAACTTCATGCATTTGGTTCCATTTATTTAAAACCGATGTTTTAGGATCATGGCCCATTCTGGCTGTGCCCATTTCATGAATTGCCATACCAGGTTCAGACCCATTATCAAATGTTTTTATATCTTTAAGTCCGGCAGCTTCCAACATTTCTGCAGCATCATTCATCATGTCTACACGCATTTTAGCTTCGTTTTCTCCAAATTCACAATCGATAGCTAAAACAGGTTGACCCCATTTATCTTTTTTAGTTTTATCAATATATACATGATTTTTATGGAATGGCAATGTTTCGCCGAAACCACCTAAACCCATATTCCAAGCACCTGGAGTACTCATTATATCTTTAAAATCACCACCAAAATCTAGCTCAGCAATTTCTTTATGCCAACTGCCACGGTTTGCATTACCTTGATAACCGAAACCTCGTAAATAATCACGCTTTTCATTACCTATGTTTCTGTAACGAGGGATGTAAATTCCGTTAGCTCTCTTTCCGTAAACATACTTGTCATCAAAACCTTCGGCTTTGCCATTTGCACCAGCACGGAAATGGTGATCCATTAAGTTGTGCCCTAACTCGCCACTACCGTTACCTAGTCCGTTTGGATGCTCGGCAGATGTTGAGTTTAATAATAAGAATGTAGTGCCAAGTGTAGATCCATTCACAAAAACAATTTTTGCAAAATATTCAATGTTCTCCATGGTTTCAGAATCGATAATTCTTACACCTTTTGCTTTTTGGGTTTCTTTATCGTAAATAATTTCGTTTACTAAAGAGAATGGTCTTAAAGTTAAATTGCCCGTTGCTATCGCGGCTGGCAATGTAGATGATTGTGTGCTGAAATAAGCTCCGAAAGGACAACCTCTGCTGCATAAATTACGGTATTGGCAACTTCCTCTGCCACCATGTTCAACGGTTAAGTTCGCTACACGACCCATTGTCATGATGCGGCTGCGGTTGTATTTTTTCTCAATACGCTCTTTAACTGCTTTTTCTACCACATTCATTTGCATCGGAGGTAAAAACTGCCCATCAGGGAAATGAGGGAAATCTTCATTCATCCCACTTATTCCAGCAAATTTCTCTGCATAATCATACCAAGGAGCAATATCTTTATAACGAATTGGCCAATCTACGCCATGTCCATCCTTTAAATTTTCTTCAAAGTTTAAATCGCTGAAACGGTAGCTTTGGCGTCCCCACATTAAAGATTTTCCACCAACGTGAAAACCACGATACCAATCAAATCTTTTAACTTCGGTGTAAGGGCAATCTAAATCATTAACCCAAAAACTTTCATTGTATTCTTGATAAGGATAATCTCTTTTTTGAACTGGGTGTGTTCTTTTTTGCTCTTCGGTTAATTTACCACGATGCTCAAATTCCCAAGGCTTTTTCATTGCCGTGGTATAATCTTTTATATGTTCAATGTTTCTGCCACGCTCAAGTAACAAAACCTTTAAACCTTTTTCTGTTAATTCTTTTGCTGCCCAACCACCACTAATTCCAGAACCTACAACTATAGCGTCGTAAGTATTTTGTGCAGTTGCTTTTGTATTTAAATTCATTATAAAATGAGATAAGATTTATGCGTAAACTCTTTGACCAGGTTTCATTTTCATATCGCCATCATAGCGACCTGGAATTTCTACAAACTCATAGGCTTGTGTAGCACCAATTTCAGATGTGAAAAAGCCAAGAATGGTTAAGTCTCTTGCTATTGCAAAAAACTGTGGGGCTTTTTTAGGTTTTTCTTTCACCGCCATCGGGTTTCCTGCCTGTTCTTTTTCGGGTTTGGCTCCTTTAGAGTCTTGTTCTAATTTAGCAGCTTTTTCACCGCTACTCTTTTCTTCATCTATAGAAGCCAAAGTATCTTCGCGAAGTTTGGCGACTAATTGTTGGCGTTCTTTTACAGAAATTTCTATAAATGATTTTTTAAATTCTTTTTTAGAACGATCTTCCAAATCATCAAGTCCTTTTACAAATGCTGTTTGTGCATCCTCTGGATAACAATCTTTCATCATCATGGTAATAAAAGGACCAACATTTGCCGCCTTTGCACCAGGAGATTTTGCAGTTGTCGGAATAATGATATCTGCTAGCTCAGTAACTATTTTCTGGTGATTATCGGAAAATAAATTTTCACCATTTTTGCCAGGTTCGTTACAGCTATCAAATAAAGTAGCAATTGTGGTAGCTGATAATGCTCCACCAATTAAAAAGGCCACGCTTTTTACGGCTTCTCTTCTGTCCATATACTTTGGTTAGGTTTTGTGCCATTAAATTAGACAAAAAAACTATACATAAAGAAAAGCCTACTAAATTTATGAGGTGTAAAAGGTACACAATTTAAAAAAGTGCATTTAATGCATAACTAAAAGGATTTAGTAATTGTAAAAATTAGCTTACAAAAGAAATGATGACACCCAAAATTTATTGTGTTTATCTAATAAAAGGTTAATTCCATTTTTTTACCTTTGCAGAATATCCATAATGTATGAGCGAAAAAATTTTAGTTTTAGGATCTAACGGACAAATAGGTACAGAATTAGTTACGGCCTTGCGTAAAGCCTATGGTAATGATAACGTAGTAGCCTGTGATATTAGAAGACCTGACTATGAAACCAAAAATGCTGGTCCATTTGAATTTGTTAACGTTTTAGATAAAGAAATCTTGAAAGAGATTTTTACCAAATATAAACCAAAACAAGTTTATTTATTGGCTGCCTTATTATCTGCAACTGGTGAACAAAACCCAAAATTGGCTTGGGATTTAAATATGAACGGTTTGCTAAATGTGTTAGATTTAGCTTTGGTATTTAAAACCGCAAAGGTTTACTGGCCGAGTTCAATTGCTATTTTTGGTCCAAATTCTCCAAAAGATAATACACCACAATATTGTACAATGGACCCGAATACGGTTTATGGTATTAGTAAAATGGCAGGTGAACGTTGGTGCGAATATTACTATCAAAAATATAATTTAGATGTAAGAAGTATTCGCTACCCTGGTTTAATTAGTTGGAAAGCAGCTCCAGGAGGAGGAACAACTGATTATGCTATTCATATTTTTCATGAAGCCTTAAAAAAAGGAAGTTATGCTTCATTTTTATCGGCAACAACAGAACTGCCGATGATGTACATGGATGATGCGATTAGAGGAACCATAGAATTGATGGATGCACCTGCAGACCAAATTTCTATCAGATCAAGCTATAATTTTGGGGGGGTTAGCTTTACTCCAGAGGTATTAGCAACAGAAATTCGCAGACATATTCCAGATTTTAAATTATCTTACACAGCAAATGATCCTCGTCAAGATATTGCCAACAGTTGGCCAAAATCTATTGATGATAGTTTTGCTAAAAATGATTGGGCATGGAAACCAGAATTTGATTTGGCTAGAATGACTGATGATATGTTGAAAAATTTAAAGAAATAGACGCGTTTGGCGTTAAGCGTTTTGCGTTTCGCTTCCCGCTTATCGCTTAACTCAAAACAATGTAAAAATGGGAAGAGCATTCGAATTTAGAAAAGAAAGAAAATTTAAACGTTGGGCTAAAATGGCCGTTCAGTTTACGCGTATCGGTAAAGATATTGTAATGGCGGTTAAAGATGCTGGGCCTCATCCAGAAACCAACTCACGTTTACGTACAGCTATGCAAAATGCTAAGGCTGTAAACATGCCAAAAGATAGGGTAGAAGCTGCAATTAAGCGTGCTTCAGATAAATCTATGGCCAATTATGAAGAGATTGTTTATGAAGGTTATGCACCTCATGGTGTTGCTGTTTTAATTGAAACTGCTACAGATAATACCAACCGTACCGTTGCAAATGTGCGTAGCTATTTTAACAAAACTGATGGCTCATTGGGTAAAACAGGATCGTTAGATTTTGTATTTAACCGTAAATCTATATTCAGGTTTGTGCCTGCTGAAGATTTAGATTTAGAAGAGTTAGAATTTGAATTAATTGATGCTGGTTTAGAAGAATTATATGTAGAGGCTGATGAGGAAGGAAATGATATCGCGGTAGCGCAAGGAACTTTTGAAAATTTTGGTCCACTGCAAAAAGCATTAGAAGAAAAAGGAATTGAATTAAAAAGTTCAAAATTAGAGCGTATTGCTTTGTCGCATCATGAAGTTACAGAAGAACAAGCATTAGATGTTTTGAAATTGATAGATAAGTTGGAAGAGGATGATGATGTTCAAGCGGTTTATCATAACATGGCTGAGTAAAAATTTGTCATTCAGAGCGAAGCAAAGAATCTGAAATAAAGATTATAGTGGCTTGGAGATATATTCTTCAAGCCTTTTTGTTTTGATAATTTTTGAAGAGCAAAACCTGTGTCAGTCGGTTAATTCAGTCCCGCCATCATTCCAAGTTCTCATTTCTTCGCAGCGGGCGGATCCATTCTGAGCTTTACATTTTGTCGGGTCTATTTTACTTAGGTTTGCCTTTATATGCTAAACCTGACAGCAGCGAGCACGAAGCCGATTTTTCATCGGCAAGTAAAGCGAATGGCAGGGCTTTCGGAACCGATGAAATGCAGGAATTTGCTTTTCAAAAAGCTTTAGAAAGGAGATTGCTTCGTCGGCTGAAAAGCCTTCTCGCAATGACGAATATTAAACGTCATTGCTGTAGAGGAATGAAGCAATCTTAAAGCGAAAGATATTCTTTTGAGTTTGTAACTTACTTCTTGTGGCTAAATAACCAAGGCATTAACTCTGGTTCGGCAAAAGTGCTATCCCAACTGTTATGGTTTGCTTTTGGGTAAATGGTGTATTTGGGCTCATAACCTAACTTTCTTAATTCTCTAAAAACACTATAGGTTAACTGCGGATTTACCACATCATCTAAGCCACCATGAAAAATCCAAAGTGGTACGTTTTTGTATTTTTTAGCATTTGCAGGATTATCGCCGCCACAAATTGAAAATGCTGCAGCAAAAGTTTTTGGTTTACGTCTTAAAATTTCAAAAGTTCCCATGCCACCCATAGATAAGCCTCCAACGTAAATTTGGTTTTGCGCTACAAAAGGTTTTTTGAAAAATTCATCGGTAAACTGTAAAACCAAATTCATTGATTTGGTAGGTTCGCCACCTTTTACAAAATTGAAAAAACGCTTATTACTTACCGTTTCAATTTCTACATTTGCCCAATAACTATCTTCGGCACATTGTGGAAATATAACAATTGACGGGTGGTTTTTACGATAGTTATCAGATAGAAATAGCTTTCCTCCATTTGCTAATTGCTTTTGGTTGTCGTTACCACTCTCGCCTCTGCCATGCAAAAACAAAACCACAGGGTATTGTTTTTTGGCATCAAAATTTTCTGGATATAAAATTCTGTACTTTAAGGTATCAGTACCGAGTACGAAACTTTGCTTTTCATATTTGCTTAAATCTTGCGCAAAGGCTGATGAAATGAGTAAACAAAGCGTGAATATGATTGATATTTTTTTCATTGTTTTGAGATTTGAGACATTAGATGTGAGATTTGAGACCTTCCGCCTTCCAACCCTCAACCTTTTGCCTTATTTAACCAATTTAAAATCTACCTCCTTAACATCTCTAACATTTGGACCAACAAAAACTTTAAAATCACCAGCTTCGGCAACAAACTTTAAATCGCTATTAAAGAATTTTAAATCTTCTTCCGTAATGTTAAAAGTAACCACTTTGCTTTCGCCAGGTTGTAAACTAATTTTTTGGAAACCTTTTAATTCTTTAACCGGTCTTGTGCTAGTTCCAACCAAGTCACGAGTATATAATTGAACAATTTCTTCGCCGGCAACTTTACCCGTATTGGTAATAGTTACATAAGCAGTTAATTTTTGTTCAGGTTTTAAAGTGTTACTGCTTAATTTAAAGTTGCTGTAATCAAATGTAGTATAGCTTAAGCCATAACCGAAAGGATATAAAGGTTCGTTGCTCACATCTAAATAATTAGAGCGGAAACGGAAAAACCATTTCTCATCTGCCAACGGGCGACCAGTATTTTTATGGCTGTAATACAATGGCACTTGACCAACATTTTGAGGAAAAGTAACCGTTAATTTTCCAGAAGGATTTGCATCACCAAATAAAACATCGCCTATGGCTTTTGCAGCTTCAACACCGCCAAACCAAACGTTTAAAATTGCTGGTACGTTTTCACTTTCCCATTTTAAAGTCATGGGGCGACCAGCAAATAATACCAAAACTACAGGTTTGCCAGTTTTAAGTAAGGCTGCTAATAATTTTTTCTGCGTTTCTGGAATACCGATATCAGTTCTGCTAGAGCTTTCCCCACTCATTTCAGAAGCTTCGCCCAAGGCAGCCACAATTACATCAGCTTTATTAGCAGTTTTTACCGCTTCTTCAATTATTTCTTCTTCAGAACGGTTATCTCTAGGAATATCTCTACCGTGTGCAGTAGCATAAGTTTGTTGGTTTGCATCAGCAATTAAATTTGAGCCTAATGCATGAATAATTTTTACATTTTTACCAGCAACCTCAGTTAAACCTTGTAAAAGTGTTGGTATTTTAGACATATCAGCGTTTACGCTCCAAGTACCAGGCATATTACTAGCTGTATTTGCCAAAGGGCCAATTAGAGCAATTGTTCCAGATCTTTTTAAAGGTAAAGTTTGGTTATCATTTTTTAATAATACGAAAGTTTTAGCTGCGGTTTCTCTGGCAAATTTTAAGTTTTCAGGCGTTAAGATTTCGTTTTTAGCACGTTCTTCGCTGCAGTACCTAAAAGGATCATCAAACAAACCTAATTTGTATTTAGCTTCCAAAATTAAACGGCAAGCATTGTCTATTTGTGTAATTGCTACTTTACCTTCTTTAACAGATTGTTTTAAAGTAGTTAAATACCCTTCGCTTACCATATCCATATCTGTACCAGCTTTAAGCGATAGGGCCGAAACGGTTTTTAAATCGCCTAAACCATGGTTTATCAATTCGCTAACACCAGTATAATCTGAAGCTACAAAACCTTTAAAGCCCCATTGTTTACGTAAAACATCAGTTAATAACCATTTATTAGCTGTTGCAGGCACGCCGTTAATGTCGTTAAAAGAAACCATGATACTACCAGCGCCTGCATCTAAAGCAGCTTTGTAAGGAGGCAAATATTCATTATACATTCTATCTAAACTCATATCGGTAGTGTTGTAATCTCTACCAGCTTCTGAGGCTCCGTATAAAGCAAAGTGTTTTACGCAAGCCATAAGTGTATTATTTGCAGCTAAATCATTGCCTTGGTAGCCTCTTACCATTACTTTAGCAATTTGAGAACCCAAATAAGTATCTTCTCCACTTCCTTCTGCAATTCTTCCCCAACGGGCATCACGAGCAATATCTACCATAGGTGAGAAAGTCCAGTTTAAGCCATCGGCACTTGCTTCTTGTGCTGCAACACGGGCAGTTTTTTCTATTAAGGGCAAATCCCAACTTGCAGCTAAAGCTAAAGGAATTGGAAAAGTAGTTTTATAACCGTGTATCACATCCTGACCAAAAATTAAAGGAATTTTCAATCTACTTTTCATGGCAATTTCTTGCGTTTTGCGAATTTTAGCCGGGGTTGTCATGCTAAAAATGCCACCAACGTTACCTTTTGCAATTTTCGATTCAATAGCTGTACTCACTGCAGAGCCAGTATTAGCTTCGCCACCAGTAACTAAATTTAACTGTCCTATTTTTTCATCAATTGTCATTTTAGACATTAAAGAATTGATGAATGTGTTCATTTTTTGCTGTGCAGGATTTACTGCTTTCTTTTGTTGGGCAAAACCAGTGTTAAATGTAAATGCGGCAATTACGAGTAGGAAATTAATTTTTTTCATTTGTATGTATTTTATTCGATATTCTATTTTTTGCTTGAGCTAAAATTCACCTGTTCGAAGTCGAAATTATGCTCTTTTTCTAATTTATATTCATTTAAATACGGTGAGTAAGTTTTAATATTAACCGTATTCTTTTTAAAGTTAAGATAGATAATCCTTAAAAAACCATTGCCACCTTTTACAGATCCCTTAACACCTTCTTGGTAATTGGCTAACATTTGGTAAACTGGAAGTCCGGCATCATTTGTACTGGTAAGTGTACCAACGCCACCGTTTAAAATGTGTCCAGAAAATACAAAACGTACATTAGCATTTTTACGAATAAGCTTCTCCCAAATTTGCTCGCCATCATTTACCGCTTTTTCGCCAGTGTCTTTACCAACACCATAAGCTTGTGGTCTCCAATTATCACCTTCGCCAATTCGGGTATTATCGCTGTACATGTAAGCATGTGTATTTACAATTGCTAACCTGTCTGGGTGTTTTGCTAATATTTCATTTGCCCAGGTTAAAACTTCATTCCTCGGGCCAAACTCTAAGGTGATAGCTATCCATTTTACTTTTCCGGTGTTTAACAGAAAATAGGCATTGTCAAGTTTTTGAGGTTCAAATGTTCCGCCGAAATAGCTTTGTTTAGCAAAATCTGCAAAGGGGAAATAGGTGTTAAAAATTGTACTGTTCCTAACATCAGCAAATTTACCTACTGCACTACCCATATCGTGATTACCAACGGCCAAAACATAAGGAACCTTATTGTCTATTTTAGAAAAATTATCTTTTACAACTTGCCATTCTTTATCGTTGTTATTTTGCGTTAAATCTCCCTGTTGCAAAACAAAGTTGATGTTTTTTGCATTACTGGCCACCCAATTAAGCTGCGATTCCATTATTTCTGGATACTTTTCTGCATAAGTTTGGGTGTCTGGTAATAACACAATTCTCGCTTTTTGGCTACAAGAAGCAAGTATCAAACTAAACAAAAAGATGAAATATATTTTTCTATCCATTTTATATTTTCGGACTTTCGAAACCTAATTTTTTTAAACCTGTTTTAATTTCTGGAGCACTCATAAATAAGTTCCAAAGTAAACCAGTTCTGCCATTTTCAATCATTACCACAATTGGACCTTGATCTATACCAATGTAACGTTTAGGGTACCAGTTAGCAGTTTCGCTATAAGCATCATAAAATCCAAATTCTCCCCAAACTTTGTCGCCCATATTTTCATATAAGTGTCTAATCATTTGCATGCTTTCTTTAGGTGCATAAGGATAAGATGATAAAGCAGCAGTTGGGCTAATTACACCTTTATCTTCTCCTTCTGATGGCATGTGTGCAGCATATCCTTTTACCGAATAACTTGCAGTTAAACCCCAAGAGTTTGCTCCATAACCTTTAAAGCCTTTCGGATTTGCGATTGCGTAATCGTAATTAATTAAAGTATGGCTTTTGTTCTCTTCCCAATAATCCGCATACTTATCTTTTAATCCCTTTGGATTTAAGCCTAAGTACGAATAGTGTGCCCAAAAAAGAGGGCCAACGTTTTGTCCAACTACATTATGTTTTAACTTAACCGGATGACCATACATAGAAAAGCTGGTATTTATTGCCCCACTTTTAGCCCAACCTTGATGGTAAACGGCTGCAGGTACGCCATGGGTAGGAGAGCAAGCCGCCATAACGTAAGTAATTAAACATTCGTTGTAACCGGTAATGGCAAAATTCATTTTCCAGCCAGTGTTCGGCGACCAGTGCCAGTACAAAACATTTTGATTATTTTGGCGGAAGAAGTTCCATTCTATTCCTTTCCAAAGTTCATCCGCTTTGCGGGCTAATTCTTTTTCTTCGGCATTGCCATTTGCATAATATTGACGCACACAAACCAAAGCTTGAGCTAAGAATGAAGTTTCTACCAAATCACCAGCATCATCATTTTTACCAAATGCTTTTGCTTTTCCAGAGGGATGCATCCAATGCGCCCAAACACCATGAAATCGATCAGCTTTTGCTAAAAAATCTAATCCTTTTTTAAGGTGATCGTATCCTTGCTTTTTAGTAATAAATTTACGTTCGATGGCAACAATAGTTCCCATTATGCCAAAACCACTAGCTCCTGTTGCAATGATATCTTTATCATTAGAAGGATAAATATTGTCACTGTGGTAACGCTCTCTGGAAAGTCCAGAAATAGGTTCTGCACCCTCATAAAAGTACTTGTAAGTTTGTTTTTGAACTAAGGTTAGTAATTGATCATCTGTTAATTTTTTTTGAGATGCTACATTAGTTTTTTGTTGTGTACCGCAGCTACTTAGAATAACGAAAAGGGAGATTGTATATAAAAATTTCATTGGTGTGTTGTGTTATAGGTTTGGACTCGTGAAGCCTAAATTTTTCATTCCTGTTTTAACTTCAGGAGCACTCATAAAAAGATTCCATAATAATTTACTACGATGATTTTCTATCATTATGATAATTGGTCCTTGATCAATTGCTAAATGAGAACTTGCAAACCATGGTTCGTTCAACGCAAATGCATCAACAAAACCATATTCTTTCCAAATTTTATCACCTAATTTATAATAAAAAAACTTTAGTGCTTGCATTGATTCGGTAGGTGTATACGGAAAAGAAGATAATGCAGCAGTAGGCGAAATTACTCCTCTGTCATTTGTTGGAGAATTTGCACCATATCCGTTAGGAATATCACTTGCAGTTAAACCCCAACAATCGGCACTATAGCCTGTATGTTTTGCGGGGTTTGCTACACAATAATTATAATTGATTAAAGTATGTGCTTTTGTTTGAGTTTCGTAATTAGCATACGCATCAACCAATCCATTAGGATTAATACCTAAAAATGAATAGTGCTCTAAAAACAATGGGCCACCATTGGCAGTACCTAAAGGCAGTTGAACGCCATAATAAGTGTTTCCATTTCTCATCGCTCCATTTCTAGCCCAACCTTGGTCGTATACTGATTTAGGGATAGAAGAAGTAGGAGAAGAAGCTGCCATTACGTAAGTTATTAAACATTCATTCCATCCTTGTACAGGTAAATTCATTTCCCAAGCATTTGTTGGGCTCCAATGCCAGTATAAAGTGTTGCTGTTGTCTTTTCTAAACCAAGCCCATTCTACACCATTATAAATCGCATTAATATCAGCTCTTAAAGTCGTTTCAGCCGCATCATTGCCAGCAAAATACTGCCTTGCAGTAATTAATCCTGACATTAAAAAAGAAGTTTCGACCAAATCTGCACCATTATCTTTTGCACTAAAAGGAAGAGTTGCACCTGTATTTCCGTCCATCCAATGCGAATAAGCCCCATGATGTCTGGTTGCTTTGTTTTTTAAGAAATCTACAATTTTTTGTAATCGGGCTAAGCCTTCTGCTTTGGTAATAAAGCCACGGTGTATGCCTGTGATAATTGCCATGACCCCAAATCCAGAACCACCAGAGGTTACAGTATTGCCAGAGGTATTTCTTTCTCTAGCCATTCCGCTAACGGGATGTGCAAAATCCCAAAAATATTTAAATGTTTGTTTTTGAACGAGTGTTAAAAGTTCTTCATCAGTTATTCGTGGGAATTTATCAGTATCATTTAATCCACTTATTAGATTAATGTTAACAGGGTTGATTAATCTTCCGCCAGTTGATGATTTTAAATTATTATTAATAGCAAGCGTATAACTTGTAAATGAGTTCAGGTCTAATTGTGGAGTAATATTTAAAGTTTTATCTCCATTTGAAAGTGTTGCAGTAGTAGTGATATTATTTCCAGATGCATCTGTTAAAAGGATGCCAGTTGTTATAGTTGCAGGATTAATTGCTTCGGTAAAATTAAATTTGATGACAGGTTTTAGATTTAGACCTGTATATTTCAAGGTGCCATTGTTGGCATCGTTTACAGTAAACGAGAGAGAAGTGTCAGTACTTTTTGTGGTTTCTGTTGTATTCTTTTTACAAGCAGTTACAAAAAAAAAGGAGAGGGCTATTGAAAATATGGTAAAGGTTCTGCAGCTCATTTTCATAAGAGTTGTGTTTTTCACCCCTAAATAGGGGTGATGAAGAAAAGAAAGCACAGTGCCACAAGGACACTGTGCTTAAGAATTATTTGCCTGCTAAACCAAGGTTATAAAGGGCTTTAATGTTTGCATCAGGTAAATCAATGTTGTAAACTCTTAACTCATCAATTTTACCAGTCATGGCTGCAAAACTAACATCTGTATTAACTGTTTTACCAGGAATAGTATTGTAGTTACCGCCGATAATAATTTCTCCTGGCTCGTAAGCTTTAAATAAATTATTACCTGTACCTCTGCTCGGGAATGCACCAGCTTTAACACCGTTAATCCAAATATGGAAGAAACCAGTTGTACCGTTATAAGTAAGCAAAAGATGTATCCATTTGTTGGCCTCTAATTTTGGTGTAATGTAAGGAACATAGTTAGGCATACCAGGGCTATCTCTTTGTGTATTGATATTGTCTTGAGTACCACCACCAATTGTAGTAAAAGTTGGTTGTACTTTAAGGTTATCAAAGTTTGTAGCAGGATAAGATTGCGTATTTAAAGCGAAGTTAATACTTCCATTAAAAATACCTGGTCTAGCCAATTGAAAAATCATAGTACGTTTAGAGCCATTGTTTAAAACTTGTACCCACTCGCTAATGGTAAAACTTTTTAAAGCATCGGTTTTAAATGCATTTAACTGTGTGCCGAAGTAAAGGTAACCGCCAGTTAATGATAATGCTTGACCTTTTACGCCGCCAGCAACTAATGCATCATTTGCGGTAGATGTTGGTGCAGTATTACTTTTGGTTTCATTCTTATTTGCATCAAAGTTCCAATAAGCTACCAAGTTGTTTGGATAAATTTCATCAGAGCTAGTATAGCCATCAATTTTACCTTCGTATGTAGCTGAAGATACATCTGGTAAATTGTTAGGGTTACCATCTTTTTTACAAGACGATAATACCGTAGCTGATAGTGAAAGAGCCACAACACAGCTATTAATATATAATTTTGATAATTTCATTTTCTTGTTACATTAAAGATTAATAACCAGGATTTTGCGTTAAAACGCCTTTACTCAAATCAATTTGTTGCTGAGGAATAGGCAAAAGATTATCACGAGAAGCAATAAAATTCGTTTTACCTGCATCTTGCATTACTTGTTGAGAAATTCCCCATCTTACAATATCAAAGAAACGCTCGTGTTCCATAGCTAATTCTACTCTTCTTTCTTGACGGATTGCGGTACGCAAAACAGCTTGATCTGTTGTAGTTAAATTTGGTAGAGTACCACCTGGTGCGCCAATTCTGGCTCTAGCTCTTACGCTATTTACAGCAGCTAGTGCATTAGCAATGTTTGCAGCACCTCCAACTTCATTTGCAGCCTCGGCATACATTAATACTACATCCGCATAACGAAGAATTCTCACATTCATCCACCAACTTCCACGAGTATTATACCTAGCTATAAATGAAGGATTTGCTAATACTTTATGGTTGTATTTAGGGTTTGGAACTTCTGTAGGAAATAAAGGAGCAGTTTGTCCGTAATAAGTTTGGCGTGGAGCGCCAGCTTGACTTGAATATAAAATTGTTCTGTTTTTTCGTGGATCATTAGCCTCGTAAGCAGCTTCTAACTGAGCACTTGGCATATTCCAACCCCAACCTCTATTCCATTCTACTGTATTGCCACGAGTACCTTGGATATTGGCATACTGAATACCGTTTGCAGTTGGAACTTGGGCACTAGCCGTACCTTGAATTTCGAATACAGATTCTTTACTATTCTCGCCTGCTTCTGTAAAAATTACGCCATAATTTACAGATAAATCATATTGACTAGATGTCATTACCATATTGGCTGTTGCCATTGCCATTGCCCATTTTTGTTGGTACAAATAAACTTTTGCTAACATACCATTTGCGGCACCTTTTGTAGATCTACCTGAATATTTGCTTTCCCAATTCAATGGTAAATTTGCTGCAGCAAATTTCAAGTCTTCTTCTATAAATGCATAGATTTCTGACGCGGAACTTTGTGGTACATTTGCTGTGGCAGCTAATGGTTTATCAATTTTAGGCACTCTACCATAAGCTCTTACTAAAAAGAAATAAGAATAAGCACGCAAGAATCTAGCTTCTGCTTCTGCTTGTAGTTTAGCCTCTGGTGTGGCAACAATAGCTGTGTTGTTTTGAACTTGATCGATAATATCATTGCATCTCACAATCATTACAAAATATTCTGTCCATAAGGTGTTCACTCTGCCATTGCTTAAAACAGGGAAATTATCCATTGCAATTACATCAGCACCGCCATCTGTAGGTGTGCTACCTTTGTCTGCATCATCACTACGAATGCTCGAAGCCACCATAAAACCATCTGAAACAAAATTGTAAGCTCTTAATGCATCATATGCAGAGAATAAAAATGTATCATAAGGTGTTCCGCCTTGAGGGTAAGGATAGTTTTCTGTAGTGTAAACTCCTTGACGCTCAGTATCTAAAAAGCTTTTGCAGCCAGAATTGATAGAAATTAAACTGGCGGCAGTAATTGCCATACAGATATTTCTTTTATTAAATATTTTCATCTTATTAAATATTAAATGTTTTTAAAATTAAAAAGTAACGTTTAACCCGAATGAGTAAACTGCTGGTATAGGATAAACACCATTATCTGCACCACCACCTAAAATACTTCCAATTTGTGCCTCAGGAGTGTAACCAGTTGCTTGGCTCCATGTTTGGATATTCTGACCACTTAAATACAATCTTAATTTTTGTATACCTGCTTTTGCCAGCATATTTGCGCCAAAAGTGTAACCTAATTGTACGGTACGTAACCTAAAATAATCACCAGGCTCTAAATAATGTGAACTGAATAGGTAATTGTTTCCTCGCGTATTATCTAAAATTGGTTCAACATTTGAAGTTCCTGGGGCAGTCCATGCGTTTAATCTGTTGGCTTCATAATTTAATGTAGCGAAATTTTGCGTTCTACGTTGGGTATAAATTTGGTTCCCAGCTACACCTTGTCCTTCGATCAAAGCATCAAATCCTTTATAACCTAAAGACAAACTCATGCCATAGCTATAAGGAGGGAATGGAGTACCTAAATAAGTCCTATCCAAAGGAGAGATTATTCCGTCACCATTGGTGTCTTCATAAGAAATATCTCCAGGTAATGAATTGCTAAATTTCGGTGTCTTATCTAAATCTGCTGTAGATTGATAAATACCTGTTTGTCTGTAGCCATAGAAATAGCCGATTGATTGACCGGTATTGGTTAAATTTACACCACCATTTCCGATAATTTGGAAATCAATTGTATTGCCAATTGATATTACACGATTTTTATTGTAGCTAAAATTTCCAGAAACATTAAAGGTTAAATCTTTCCCAATTTTATCCGTCCAGCCCATACTCACCTCAATACCTTTATTGTTTACTTCACCTAAGTTGGTAAAAAATGCAGGTTGACCAGCTTGTATAGGGTAACTAGTTAATAATCCATCAGTTTTTTTTGTGTATAAGTTTATTTCTGCATTATATCGACTGTCAAATGCACGAATATCAAGACCAACATCAACACCTTGAATAATTTCAAAGCGTAAATTTGGATCTGGAAAAAATTCAGGGCCTACTGCTGTAAAAATGTTCTCTCCAAAAATAGCATCTCTACCATTTGCAAGTAAAACTTGGTATCGATTGTCAGCAACGCCATTCGAATTTCCTAATCTTCCGAATGAAGCACGAAGTTTCAAGAAGTTAATTGCTTTAATGTTGTCTTTAAAGAAATCTTCTTCACTTGCAACCCAACCTAAACCAACACTACCAAAAGTACCCCATCTATTTTGAGGTGCAAATCTCGAACTACCATCTCTACGGATAGTTCCGTTGAATAAATACCTGTCTTTGTAGGTATAACTTAATCTACCAAAAACACCAGCATTGGTTTGTTCATTACCGCCCCCTCCATTGGTTAAAATATTGTTAGCATTAATTACGCCCAAATACCATAAATCTGGATTATCTGGTACAACTAAAGTACTATCTGTGCGAGAGCCACTAATGTTTGAACCAGCAAAACGCAATGATGTAAAACCAACCATTGCAGTAACTCTATGGTCATTTGCTATTGTTTTTTCATATGTAACAGTGTGGTCTTGCTGATATCTGTGTGACTCTGATTGACCTTGACTCACCGTAGAACGGAATTGGTTATCTATGACAGTAGTTGTTGGACCACCATTTTCTCCTACGTTAATAAACGAGAAAGGAGGTCTTGTAAATCCTCTACTGTAATCATAACCATATCGAGCATAGAATGTAGATCTAGCAGTAAAGTTTTTCAAGAATTTTAATTCTGCAAATACACTTCCATTAAAGCTCAGTCCTTTATTAATTGAGTTGTTTCTATTTCTTTCCATTGGAGCAATTGGATTACCTACCTGTGCTCTTTGAAAAGATGGCATTGCATAATAGGTATATGCATCTGTTTGAACAGGTACAATTGGTGCAGCCCAAATCGCATTGTTTAAACCAGCTGTAGCGCCTTGATTGATGTCATGAAAACCTGTAATATCTGCGCCAACTTTAAATTTGTCAGTAACTCTTATCTCTTCACTTAACCTTAAAATAAACTTCTGATATTGGTTATATTTTAAAACACCCTCTTGGTTATTATATGCCAAGTTTATTAAAGTAGATGTTTTTTCACCAGTATTTGAGAAGGTTAAACTATTGGTATTGATGATAGCGGTTTGCAAAATTAGATCTTGCCAATCTGTATTACCATTGTAATTGCTAAAATCAAATGGAGCAGCACCGATATTTGCCAACTGAGTTGAATAAAGTTTCTTAAACCCTTCTGCATCAGTCACGTCGATCCTGTCAATTACTTTTTGGATACCAACATTACTAGTGAAGTTGATACGCGTTTGGCCTTTAGCGGCCCTCTTTGTTGTAATTGCAATTACACCATTGGCACCTCTTAAACCATAAATTGCAGATGATGATGCATCTCTTAATAAATCAATAGATTCAATGTCTGCTGGGTTTAAATAATCAATGTTGTCTTGAATAAATCCATCTACAACATATAAAGGTGTAGCGTTATTTGTACTTGCTATACCACGAATACGAATAACTGGTTGTGAGCCAGCACCGCCTGAGTTGACAACTGTTAAACCTGCAACTTTACCTTGCAATGAAGCCAATGGGCTTACTGCCGGCATTTTTGCAAGATCTTCTCCGCTAACGCTAGATATAGCGCCAGTAACGTCTTTTCGCTTTTGCGTACCATAACCTACTACCACCACCTGCTCTAAATCTTGAGTTGATGTAGCCATTGAAACATTAATAGTTGTTTGGTTTTTAACTTCAATTTCTCTTGCCGAGAAACCTATTGAAGAGAAAACTAAAATTGAATTTGCTGGGACACTTAACGAGTAATCCCCGTCAGGATTTGTTACCGTAGCATTCGTTGTTCCTTTTACTGTAACACCAACACCAGGGATAGGTAGCTTGCCATCGGTTACCTTACCCTTAACTGTAACATTTTGGGCATAGGCAACGTTTAATAAAAGCAAACAAAGTGTGGTTAGAACAGAAAATTTTGTAAAGATTTTTTTCATACTGTTTACATTTGTTTTTAATTGATTAATCTAATTTTCTGTTTTATGTTGGCTTATGCAAACGTTACCACCTCTACATTAATACATCAACATACTTTTGTGTACTATCTCAAAGTGGTATACTGATTTGATTTTTGGGCTAAAAACGATGTTTTTATGTTGTTAACAAGAATATTACAACTACTACAAGTTGAATTGTACTACAACATTTTGATGTGAGATAAATATGGCTTTGTGTGGTAATGATGTAGTATTAAAGTTCCATTAAAAACTCAGTTAAGTTTTTATCGTGAGGTACTTCTAACTTTTTACGCAAACGATAGCGTCTAATTTCTACACCCCTGAGAGAGATATTTAGTAGAGACGCCATTTCTTTACTGCTCATGTTCATGTGTAAATAGGCACAAAGTTTTAAGTCGTTTGGAACCAGATCTGGGTGATTTGCTTTTAGCTTTTTGAAGAAACTTTCATGAGCTTCATTGAAACTGTTCTCAAATAAATTCCAATCTCGCTCATCATTCATTCCATCATCTATTACCTTTTGGATTTTTCTTAATTGGTCTTCAGATAGCTTCTTTCCATTCTCATCTTTTAACTTGTTCATCTCCTCACTTAACTTTTGAAGCAATTCGTTTTTATATACCAAACTCATTGCAGAATTAGCCAATTCTCTGTTTTTGCCGGCTAGTTCAGCTTGTAGTTTTTCGGTTTGTATTTTGATGATTTGTTTTTCAGTAGCCTCTGCTTCTTTTTTAAGAAATTCTTCTTTTTCTGTTTGAAGTTTGTCGGTAATCTTTTGCTGATCTTTCATCAGCTTTGCTTCGTAAATACGCTTTCCTGCGTAAAGAGCAATAATGCCAATAATTACATAAAATGAAATAGCCCAATTACTACCATACCATGGAGGTAAAATCTTAAATTCTAATACTGTTATTTCGCTGATGATATTTTCATTTAGCTTGGCTCTAACTTTAAATCTGTAAGTACCCTTAGTAAGGTTAGTGAAATCTTTTTGCGTTGCCGAGCTCCAATCAGACCATTGGTTTGAATATCCTTCTAGGTAAAACTGGTATTTAACTTTTGCTTGTCGATAGTAGGGTAGTGCAAAAGAAATCCTAATGTTATTTCTACTAAATGGTATTTCAATTAAATCTTGTAAGCTCCCGTTTTCAGATAAAGTGCTGTATTTGTCGGTAATATCCTCTACTTTTCTAATTAATACCGAGGGAAGTTTTGGATTTTGGCTTTGGTTATTTGATGTTGTGCTATTGTAAATCACAAAACCATCATCAACGCTAATTAAATAAATCTTATTACTTATCTGACTAATGTTCTCATAGTATTGAACCATTCTGCCATCTAATATGCTAAAACGATTCGAGTCGATTTCAATCTTCCCGGGTTCGGTTAAATGCACTAAGCTCATTTTACCATGGTTAATGAACCAGTATTTTTTAAAACCAGCGCTGATGATTTTATTTGATGTAGAAAAGCTCCCTAGTTTTTTGTTAAGCACATCGTATTTACTAAAGCGGTTGCTGATGTCATCGTACACTAAAAAACCATTATCTGATGAGAAAATAAGCTTATTCTCTACATTAAACATGTTGATGTTAAAACTGCTAGGTAAACCGTTTTTCTCATTGTAAAACTGTATGTTTTTGGCAGATTTTAAGTCGGAGCTTAAGGTTAATTTATATAATCCTTTATAAGCATGACTAACCCAAATATCGCCTTTATTGTCTTGCTCTACATACCTAGATGGTTCACCAAAACCTGAAATTTTATGACTAAATGCCCAGTTTCCAGCAGCATCTTTCTTAAATAAAACTAAGCCAGTATACGTTCCCTGAATAAGATAATTTGGGTTAGAATTGAGTTTTTTAATTGTCCATCCTCCGTTAATGGAAGAGGTTTTTTGCATTTGATCTCCGTTTATAATGAAGGAGCCATCGTTATGCCCACAAATAAGCTGGTTATCTATTAAGCTTAAATCCCAAACTTGGCCTTGTGAGTTTTGGATTAACCTAAAATCGAAATTGCTATTTAAGTTGCCATTTTCTGGTAACCACGGACTTACAAACAAACCTTGATTAGTGCCTAAATAAATCTTGTTTTTTACAATTAAGCTGGAGTAAACGGTTCCGAATTGGCCAGTTTTATCAAAATAAAAATACAGCGGCGAATTAAGTTCGATTCTATCAATTCCATTATCTAAACCTGCCCAAAGATTTTGTTCATTGTCTGCATATAAACTGAGTATAGTATTGTTCTGTAAACCGCTTGATTTATTGATCCTTTGAACAATTTTACCGTTTTCATCAATGATAATTAAACCGTTTAAGATGGTTCCGTAAGCATAATATTTGTTGAGTAGTTTAACTCCATTGTTGAGTTGAAATGTTTTTAGAAAAGAATTAGCATCACTTGCAAAAGGAATAAATGTTACTCCATCATAAACGAAAAGCCCATTTTTACTAGTGCCAATAATATAGCCGCCATTTTTGTAGGGTAAGATAGATAACACCCCTGTTGTACCAATGATTTCACTGTTAGGTAACGCAACTAATTTGTTGTTTTTTAGTTCAAAAAGTCCTTTGCCTAAAATTTGAGCAAATATTTTATTGCCAACAGCGTGTGTAAAAAGAAATGTTCCGGGGCCTTTTACTACACTTACTTTTTGGTTTTCGTAAACATAAATGGTAGAAAATGTCTGAAAAATAACTTTCTTGCCTACGATATATATTTTCCAAACTTCATCGGTAATTTTATTTGGTTTTGGGATGAGATTGATTAATGATTTATAAGTCAGGTGCTTATTTTGGTAACTCCAATAACCAAATTCACCGAAGCTACCTGTATAAATTAATCCATTTTCAGTCGCTACGGCTCTTACAATTTGTCGATTTGGCATTTTATACTGTTGCCAATATTTACCGTCAAAGGTTAATAATCCTTCAGCATTGCCAAAATACATTACGCCATTTTTATCTTTTGCAATAGACCAGTTTTGATTTCCCGATAGGTAAGAAGATTTTGGATAATTCTGCACATAAGGAACTCCTATGCTTTGAATATCATCGGCAAAAAGTTTTCCTGAAAAAAGTAAAAGAGCGAAAAGAAGGTGAAAATATTTAAAGGATTTGTTTTTCATTTATAGCAAGCAGGTTGATAGATGATGGTTGATAGCTAATAGTTGATGGTTTATAGATAATAGCTGATGGATAATGGTGGATAGTAGAAAATTTAAAGTTAGTAAAATGAAGATTATTTGTGCGAGTATTTTTAGCTAAATTAACTGCGAATATATCTTACCATTATGGCATTTAAATTTGAAGAACTAAAAGTTTGGCAAATTTCGTTGTTATTAAGTGACGAAATTGATGCGGCTACTAAATACTTTCCAAAAACTGAGCTATTTAGTTTGACTACTCAAATTAAAAAAGCTGCTGATTCTGTTAATTTAAATATCGCTGAAGGTTGCATGGGACAATCCAAAGCGGAGTTTTCTAGGTTTTTAACCTATTCTGTTAGATCGGGACTAGAAGTTGTCAGTTGTTTGTTCATGGCTCGCAATAGAAATTATATGCCTATCGAAAGGTTTAACTATTTTTATAACGAGTACGAACAACTGTGTAAGATGATTAATGCTCTAAAGAATTCCCTGAAATAAATTCAAGAGCACCGCGACCGCCCATCAACTATTAACTATTAACCTTTCATAACCACAGGCTGAGGCACTTTTACATAATATCCAGTACCATCGTAAGGGCGTTTACGTGGGTGTGTAGTACAGGCAACCGAACAACATCCTTGTAATTCGTCGCCACAGTTATCACATTGTGTAATGTGTTCATTGCACTCCGGATTAGCACAGTTGATCATTTTTGGTGTTGTTGTACCACAGTTGTAGCAAACAGAAACAATTGTTGGATTTACAGAATTTACATCAACTGCAATTCTGTTGTCAAATACATAACATTTGCCTTCAAAATCTTTACCGCCAGCTTCTTTACCATATTTAATAATGCCGCCATGCAATTGGTAAACATCTGTAAAGCCATGGTGTAAAAGCAAAGCTGATGCCTTTTCGCATTTAATACCGCCAGTACAATAGGTCATTATTTTTTTGTCTTTGTACTGTGCCAAGGCATTTATCTGATCAGGAAAATCTCTAAAGTTATCGATATCTAAGGTTACTGCATTTTTAAACTTCCCTAAATTGTGTTCGTAATTAGAGCGAACATCTAGCACTACAACATCATCGCGATCTAGCATTTCGCTAAATTCTTTTGGCTCTAAATATTTTCCTGTTTCTTTATTTGGGTCGATGATAGTTGTATCTCTTAATCCAGAATGCACGATTTCTTCCTTGTAGCGACAATGCATCTTGATAAAAGATGGCTCAGGAACTTCATCAATTTTAAATTCAGTTTTTGCGAAACGTTCATCGGCATGTATAGCTTGCATGTAAACTTCACAAGCTTCTTTGGTGCCAGAAACAGTTCCGTTTAAACCTTCTTCGGCAACTATAATTCTGCCTACCAAGCCTAAAGATTTACAAAAATTTAAGTGATCTGCTGCAAACTGTTCAGCATTTGCTATAGGAGCATAGCAATAATAGAGTAAAGTATTGTACATCATAATTTATTGATACCGCTGCAAACGGCGTTTAACGATGCAAAGATAGAAAAAAAGGTTGAGGGATAAAAGGTAGAAGGTTTTTGGATTTTCAACTCCCTCCTTTTTGAGGAGGTTTGGGGGGATTTACAAACTATAGGCAATTCTAAATCCTTGGTCTACTTTTTTGCTACCATCATAAGCATAACCGTAACTTACACCAAAACCAAAACGTTCTATACCGAAGTAAAATTCTTTATAGTTCTTTTTATTGGGTTGGGTTAAATAACTAACGCCAATAATTTCTTCGAATTTAAGCTTACGCAACAAAGGAATTTTATTGATCAATAAGCCACCAAAATTATGTTCAATATGTGCTTCTGCAAAATGCCTGTCGGTGCTGTATTGGTAAAAGTCTAAAAACCTAAATTTTCTTAGGTTGGGAGGGAAGATTGTAGAATTATTTCCTCTAAAATGTTTGCTATCTGGATAAAAAACAACGTTATTGTTTAAGAATTTGCCTGCTCCAACAACAAAAGAGAAATAGCCAAGTAAACCAGCGCTAATTCTTTCTTGATAAATTTCGAGCCCTAAATAATCATAATCAACGGCGCTATTTAAAATTCCTTTAAAACCTTTTCTATAATTTAATTGAAAACGAGGATATTTTGATTCCTGATAAAATTTACCATCTGGCCTAGTAATATAAGTCTGCCCAATTGTATAAACTAAGGTGGCCGATATGTTAAAAGAGGCGTAAGTTGGAAATAAAGGAGTTTCTAAACTTGGAGTAAAAGGATTGTTAGACGTAAAAGCTTTGTCTGAAACATCTCTAAAACTATAATTGCTAGTGTTTTGAAGAGTTTGATTTCTAGCATATTCAATATTAGCATAAGCTTGTAGTCCATCTGCTAGTTCTCTTGTAGAATTTAGTGTAAAAAACTCTTTTTTATAAAGCTTAAGCAAGTTTGTTTCAAACACCAATGAGTTGATTGTATTTGAACGTAAACTCATGGTTCCATAACTGTTTAAATCTGCAATTGAGGTTCCAAAACTTGCACTTACACTTGCTCTTTTAAGTGGGTCGTAATAATAACTTGAGCTTAGGTTTGCCGTAAAAATTTTATTGCTGAAACCATATCTAGCTTCTGGTCTTATCGAAAAACTTTTTCTATCCTCAAAATTCTTTCTAAATGTAACGCCGTATCTCAAAGCGAGTCCTTCAACAGTGTTATAAAATACAGAAGTAACTAACGGGTCAAAGGATATATATTTTTTTTCATACCTGTTATTAATGGTGTAACCTGAAAAAAATAGCTTCCCAATCCCGAACTTATTGTTTTTACTTTCTAAAGAATCTAGATAAGGTTTTGATTGTTTGAGCAAAGCAACACTATCCTTCTTTTTATAGTCAAATTTTTCTTCTTCGGTTAATGGTATTGGCCTATTGTTCATCCAGTAAAGCGAATCTTTTTTATTTACGGCTTTAGTAACTTTTAAAATTTCAGCAGTAAAGAATTTCTCAGGGAAATTGGGTTTAATATTGTAATTGCTATAAATGCCAATAAAATATCCTTCGAATTTAAATTTTAAAATACCACCATTAAACTGAAATCTAATACTCGATGGCATGTAAACATCTTCAATTTTTACAAATTGTTGGCTTATATTTAAAGTATCTACGAAATTTATGCCTGCATCTTCTGTTAAATTAAGGTTTGTGCCTAATAATCGCCAGCTCTCATCAGTAATATAAATAATACCTCTAAAAACGGGATCATTTTTACGTCTGGGTATTACTTCAATTTTATTGATCGTTACTCCATTTTCTTCTGAACTTCCTAAAAGTTTGTATCTATAGTAAAATAATGCATTGTCAGCTATTGGCGAAACAAAACTTCGCCCACTTAAACCTGTGTTTTCTAACATCAAATTTTCATAAAAATTTACAATTAAATCTGAAGCTTTATTGAAACTGAATGCATTATTGTTGCCAGATACTTTAGAAGACACCATTTCTTCGTGAATTTTGTTTGGTCTTTTAAAGCTGAAAGTAGATTGAGTTTCTGATAGGTATAAAATCCCTTGTCTGTTGGTGTCTAAGTCTAATGTTTTTTGAATATCTCTGCCCATAAATTTTTTGGGCGCACTTACCAATTTTTGTAATCCTTTAGTGTAAACGTCGGTACTAAAGGCTTCAACTTCGTTTAAATGTTGTTTTCTTAATTTAATAGCTTGTCTTATAATTTCGTAAGCCAGGTCTTCTGCATTTGGTCTAATCACTACATTATTTAAGGTATAACTTTCTGTAGGCAAAGCCTGATTTAAAGTTAAATTACCATTCACCTGTATGTTTCTTTCGGTAGTTTTAAATCCGATAGCAGTATAAATTAAAGTGTAAGAACCTTTGTCTAAATTAATGGTATACATGCCATTAACATTTGCAGAAACGCCTTTGCTGGTATTTTTGATATATATTGATGCAAAAGGAATTACTTCGCCATTGGTTTCGGTAATTTTTCCAGTGATTTGATATTGCGCTAATGATAAGCTTGTTAGCGTTAAAATAAAAACAATCGAGAGAAAGATTTTCTTCATAAAGGTGTTAAAGTGTAAATATCGCTTTAGTTGCAAAACTTAACGTATTTAATGTGTTAAAGTTTGTTAACGTGCAAAATATTATATTTGTGACGAAAATTAATCACAATTGGTTGCACCAAAATAAATATATATGTACAAAACCCTTCAACCTGTTCTACAAAAAGAACTTCAAGAAATAGAAAATGCAGGCTTATTTAAACGCGAACGTATCATCACAACTCCTCAAGGTGCAGATATTAAAGTAAGTAGCGGAGCTGAAGTAATTAATTTTTGTGCCAACAATTATTTAGGTTTATCATCTCATCCAAAAGTTATCGAAGCTGCCAAAAAAGCGATAGATGATTATGGTTATGGCATGTCGTCTGTTCGTTTTATTTGCGGTACACAAAATATTCATAAAGAATTGGAAGCAAAAATTTCTGAATTTTTAGGTACAGAAGATACCATTTTATATGCAGCAGCTTTTGATGCAAATGGAGGTGTTTTTGAACCTTTGTTTGGCGCAGAAGATGCTATTATTTCTGATGAATTAAACCACGCTTCTATTATTGATGGTGTACGTTTGTGTAAAGCGCAACGTTTTCGTTATAAAAATGCTGATATGGCAGATTTGGAAGCTCAATTGATTGCTGCAAAAGATTGCCGACATAGAATTATAGTTACCGATGGTGCTTTTTCTATGGATGGTTCAGTAGCTCCGTTAGATCAAATTTGCGATTTAGCCGATAAATATGAAGCCTTGGTAATGATTGATGAATCGCACTGTACTGGTTTTATTGGTAAAACTGGTAGAGGTACGCATGAGCATTTTAACGTAATGGATCGTGTAGATATTATTACCGGTACTTTGGGTAAAGCTTTAGGTGGCGCATCTGGCGGATTTACTTCTGGTAAAAAAGAAATTGTAGATATGTTGCGTCAGCGCTCACGCCCATATTTATTCTCAAACACATTAGCTCCTGCAATTGCTGGTGCTTCTGTTGCTGTTTTAGATATGTTAAGTGAAACTACTTCACTTCGTGATAAATTGGAAAGTAATACAAAATATTTCCGCGAAAAAATGACTGCTGCTGGGTTTGATATTAAACCAGGTTTTCATCCAATTGTGCCAGTAATGTTGTACGATGCTAAAATAGCACAATCTTTTGCTGCAAAAATGTTAGATGAAGGTATTTATGTAGTTGGATTTTTCTATCCGGTTGTTGGACAAGGTAAAGCAAGAATTAGAGTGCAGCTTTCGGCAGCACATGAGCAACATCACTTAGATAAAGCAATTGCTGCATTTACAAAAGTTGGTAAAGAGTTAGGTGTAATTTAATTACATCTAATTCGTTATGTTTTTTTATTATCCTTATGAAAAATTTCAAGATTGTTTTCCTCAACATCGCTTTTTTATTATTTTTTGCTAGTTGCGAAAAAAGTGATCCACCTGCTTACCAAGTAGAAGCCGAAGCAAAAACAATGTTAGATGTTGCTTATGGCACTGATCCAAAGCAAACCATGGATATCTACTTGCCTGCAAACAGAACATCAAACACTGGAATAATAATTTTAGTGCATGGCGGTAGTTTTATAGGTGGCGATAAGAACGAACTTAACAATCAAGCCAAATATTTGGCCACAAGTGGCTACGCTGTTTTAAATGTAAACTATCGTTTAGTAAATGGTGCAGGCTTGCTAACACAAACTAATCCGCCAAGATTAGAAAGTAATGTAAAGGTTAAAGATCAGGTTACTGATATAAATTCCGTAGTAGATTATGCTTTAACCAATGCTAAACAATGGGTTACAAATGCCGACAGAATTGTTATGATTGGGCATAGTGCAGGTGCATCATTATCACTTTTATATAGTTACGACCAGAGAAATACCAATAAAGTAAAGGCAGTTTCTAATTTAGCTGGAGCCTTAGATTTGGTTTTTACAAATATTCCGAATTGGCAGTTTTACCCACCAGTGCTTTTTGAAGCAGGATACAGATACACAGGTTTCGAGGTAAAAACCGAAAATGAAACTTATTATAAAGAAATAAGTGCATTAAGTGTGGCAAATGCCGATAGAAAAGTGCCTACGCTTAACGTATTGCCAGAAAATAACGATTTACAAGGTTTACCAAAACAAGATATTGCAACTTATAATATTTTTAGAGCTAGGTTAAATGAACTTAAAGTTCCAAACGAATTTTATTATGTGGTTGGAGCCAATCATTCTTTTTCGCAAACAGGCAAATGGCAGCAGGTGTTAGACGCATCAGTATTCTATTTCAATACTACTTTAGATTAGTTTCACATTTAGTATTGTAAGTTCATTTACTTGTAATAAATGTGCTTCAAGTTGATATTTGAACTCACAGCTAGTAAAATAATTCTATAAATTGCTGTATATTTGGCGCATGTTGCAAGACCAGATCACACAATATACAGCAGAAATAAATGCGTTTGATACTAAAAATGCAGATGAGCTGGAACAATTTCGTATTCGTTTTTTAGGTACAAAAGGCATTATTAAAGATATTTTTGATGAGTTTAAAGCCGTTTCTCCTGAAGAAAAAAGAACTTTAGGGAAAGTTTTAAACGAATTTAAGCAATTAGCCGAGGCAAAATATCAAGCTTTAAATGAACTAACGGAAAACTCTAAACTGCAAACTGAAAACTCCCAACTAGACATGACTTTGCCTGGTGAGGGTTTTGAAGTTGGTGCTCGCCATCCTTTAGCTTTAGTGAGAAGAGAAATCATCGAGATTTTTAACAAACTAGGTTTTAGCGTGGCTGAAGGGCCAGAAATAGAAGATGATTGGCATAATTTCTCTGCATTAAACTTTCCAGAAGAACATCCGGCAAGAGATATGCAAGATACCTTCTTCATTAAAAAAGCTGATAGCTCCCTCTCTACTGGAGAGGGTCGGGGTGAGGCTAAAGGTGATATCGCTCTACGTACACACACCTCTTCTGTTCAAGTTCGTATGATGGAAGCTGGTCAGCCACCATTTAGAGCTTTAATGCCTGGTCGCGTTTACCGTAACGAGGCAATTTCTGCAAGAGCACATTGCTTTTTTCACCAGGTAGAAGGTTTATATGTAGATGAAAATGTTTCATTTGCAGATTTAAAACAAACACTTTTTTACTTTGTACAAGAGTTGTATGGAGAAGGAACAAAAGTTCGTTTCCGCCCCTCTTATTTTCCATTTACTGAGCCAAGTGCCGAGATGGATATTTCTTGTACAATTTGTAAAGGTGCTGGTTGCCAAATGTGTAAAGGCAGCGGTTGGGTAGAGATTTTGGGTTGCGGAATGGTAGATCCAAACGTTTTGGAAAACTGCGGTATAGATAGTAAAAAATACAGCGGTTTTGCCTTTGGTATGGGTATAGAACGTATTGCCAACCTCAAATTCGAGATAAAAGATTTACGTTTATTTTCTGAGAATGATGTACGTTTCTTAAAACAATACAAAACAGCAATTATATAAATGAAACCATCATGATTTACAAAAATAGAATTAAGATAAATCATGATAGCTTCATCACCATTAAAAATAATTTATTACTGATGAAAACGTTATTTGGGTTACTTTTGTTCATCTCAATTTGCACCTCATGTGCGAAAGAACAAAACCTAATACCAGATTTTCCCGTAAATTTTAATATGCCCTTAACTGATCCGCGTTTAAGCAGATTAAGTTCTGCAGGTGGTGCGGTAAGTTTTAGTGGTTATGGTGTTGCAGGTATTATTATTTATCGCAGGGCGGATAACGCTTATGTAGCTTATGATAGATGTAGCACTGTAAATCCTGATCAGAAAAATGCGGTTGAAATAGACGACCCAAATTTAACGGCTACAGATCGTATTTCTGGCGCCAAATATTCATTGTATGATGGTAGCCCAGTTAAAGCGCCAGCTACAACATCCCTAAAAAGATATAGTGTTACCATTGCGGGTAATACTTTACAAGTAACTAATTAATGGAGCCAGAAAAAATAAAAGAAAGCATTTTAAGAGCAGCGAAAGAGCTTTTTAGGAAATATGGTTACCATAAAACCAGCGTAAACGAAATTGCTAAAAAAGCACGTATTGCCAAAGCAACCATTTATAAATATTTTGATAGCAAAGAACAAGTTTTAGATGCCATTTTAATGGATTACTTGGATGTAAATTTGCATGAAATTTTAAGCAACAAAGTTACTTTCGAGAACGAAGAAGAACATTTAAAAGCTTTGGTGATGAAAACCTGCCGCTTATCTTACACGGTTTGTAATGAGTTTATCGGTTGGGATTTTGTTCGTGAAAATGCAAATTCGCAAGAATTTTTAAAACACCTTTCAGATCAATTAGAAGCGCTGTTACTTTCAGCTTACTTACAACTAGATCATTTTAAAAATAATCCTGCTCGTAAAGGTGGATTGGCATTTTTACTAAAAGCTAGTAAAAGTATCGTGTTTTCGTTTGCTTTTACTTCAGTAAGCGATGCTGATGTACGCAAAAATTTTGTAACCTTTCAAAAAGAGTTATTGCCATATTTAGTAAAGGCAGCGTTGTAAGATAACTTTCACCACATAGGCACATAGAAAATCTATGTTAACTATGCTTCTATGTGGTTGAATCAAAATAATTTCTACTCTTTCCAGCCCCAAGGTGCTTTAGGAGTTGCAACCGGATTAGTTAAGTTAAATTTAACAGTAAACACCCGTTCAGAACCAATTCTACGTAAATTGTAAGAGAAAAGATCTTTATCTATCGTTATCCACCAAACATTGCCAGCTGCTGTTGGCAGCATATCTACAGTTTGCTGATCTGCAGGAAAAATCTGAATACCTGCTTGTCCGCTATTGGTTGTCATGCCTCCGTATTGTGTTACTTTATCTTCGGTTCCATCTTCATGTCGGTGGTCATGTTTCAACAAAATACGATTGTTTTTGAATGTCAAAACCCAGGTTCTTGATCTATTTTCGCCTACAAAAAATGGTATTCTAATTGTACCATCATCGCAAGATTTTACATGCATAATTAATGCGCCATTTTTAAAGTCGTCTGTAATACCTTGGGTAACTTCTCCTTGGTAAGCTTTGCCACAATGTTGTTTTAAGCTATCCCAAAATTGCTGAGCGCCAGATTTTTGTTGAGCTTGAATAGATAAAGTAGTAAAAATTAAAAATACAAGAATTAAGTTCTTCATTTGCTCAAGATAGTAATTTACCTTTCGAAGTACAAATGCTTACAACAAACTAAGTACACTTATAATTTCTGAGCTTTCTGCTGTTGAATTTTTTTATTTATTTCAACTGCTTCCTAGTTCTCTCCAAGTGTAGCTTTTATGAACAATTTGCCAAGCTCTTCCGTATTTAAGTATTAAAAAATAGTCGGTAAATATTCTAAAACCTGGAATAACGATTTCTACTTTTGCCATTGCTGCATCTTTCTCAATATCAATTGAGATAATTCGACCTACTCTATTGGTTTTTTCATTAACTTTTATGTTAGCAATATATTGTGCGCCAGAACGTATCCACAAAGTGTCTTTTGCCACTGTATATAGATTAAAATCTGGATGAAAAGCTTTACGCAACCTTTCTGGCTGTCCGTTTGCTGTTCCTTCTATATAGTCGAGTAGTACTTCAGTAACTTGATCAAAATCACTTTTTACAGTCTGTGCGTATGTTTTTTCTGAGCGTAGGCTTACAAAAACAAGAAGTAAAACTAATATTTTATTCATTTTTTATAAATGATGAGGTTTTAAATATATATTATCCTGACCCAATGTCTCCAACATTGGAACATCGGGTAAACAATATTGCTTAACGCTTTATTTTTTCAAAAAATAGGTTTTTAACCCTATCAGAATTGATATAAAAACCTGTAATCTTTTTTTGATTGTCTCGAGTATATCGAATACTAGCAATATTTCTAGCATTGCTTAAGAACATATCTGTTTGAATTGAAGTGAGATCAATTACTGACTGATTTCTATTGCTTGTAAATAAGCCTTTTTCATTTTGTGATAAGTTATAGGTTGTATTCAATGCCTCGTTATAAAATACACCCGTAAATTCATTTAAAGCAGTATTGTCGTATTTTATAGGATTGTAAGCTTCGTATACATACTCATCACTATCGCCAGAAGTATAAGCCACTTTCATAGTAGCGCCTTCTTTACGAAACTTTACCATAATTACATCGTCTCCATCAACCACCATTTGGAAATTTTTTTCTGAAATTGGTACCAGTGAACTTACTTCATTACTGCCTAAAATTTGGTAGCGTAAAGTGTCATTTGCTACATACAACTTAAGCCCAGCTATAAGTTCGTTATCCCAATAATTGCCGCTGTAGGTTTCTAATTGTTGGCGGGTTAATTTTAAAGTTTTAAGCTTAGCGTAATCAATATTTGCAGGTTCTGGAAATATATCGCCAAGCACTTCTGTTGCCATGCCCATAGCAAGACTACCGTTGTATCTGTTGTTATTGCCAAGCGCAAATGAGGTCACTTTTTGCTCTGGGAAAATAAAAATGTTACTTGCATAACCTCCTTCTAAACCATAAGTCCAATATTTAATAACACCTCGCTCTGCATGTTGATATTGTTGTCCGTATAAGAATTTTCCAGCGGTAGGGTTGTAAGTGGTGGTGCCATCATTTAAAGTTACTGGCGAGTTTAGTGTTTCAATTAACTTTTTGCTTCCAACTTTTGGGTTTTCGAAGTTCAAATACCAACGACTAAGATCTGCCGCCGAAGTATAAAGATTGGTAGTTCCTGTAATGGAGTGATTGATACGGTTATACTTTAAACCGTCTTTTCCAATCTGATAAGAAACAGCCATATTGGCCAGTATTGCTTCATTATCATCCAAAAACAAAGTATTATTCATGCCCATTGGCTCAAAAATATGTTGCTGTGAGAAGCCTGCTAAAGTTTGTCCAGTAATTTTCTTGATCACTTCCGTCAATAAAATGAGCCCTGATGCGGTTGGATGAAATTGTGTACCAGGTATGTAATTCAATTTTTTTTGTTGAAAGATAAGGTTCAATGCATCTTGCTGCGTGAAAAAATCTTTGTCCCTCCAGCCAGTAATGTCTTTTAAAGCTGCAAAGTCTGCCAAACCACTCGATTGACTTAACAAATGTTTAATCGTAATGATGTGTCCATAATCTGGTAATTGTGGAATATATTTACGAACATCATCAGCCAAGGATAGTTTTCCCTGTTCTTCAAGTAGTAAAACTGCAAAAGCTGTAAATTGTCTCGACATCGTACCAATCTGAAATTTGGTATCAGCCGTAACGGGAGATTGAGTATTGACATTTGCACTGCCAAATCCTTTTTGGTACAAAACTTCACCATTCTTAATTAGCGCAGCTGATACGCCTGGTTTATCTGGCGCATTATCCCACTCAGCAAATACTTTATCTAAGTTCTTGGTTGTTTCTTTATTGATTTGGGATGTGCCAGCTTCAATAAGTGTAATAATTTGATAAGCCATTTTTGATGCAGAACTAGGATCTTGTCCAGTTACAAACCTGCCATCAACAACCGTAAAAGCATCCCAACCTTCATTAGAATATACAAAATTGCCTTCATTGGTTTTTATTGCCTCGTCTATCGCAAACGGAAATGTTTTATAGTATGCTGCTGCTGTGTTTTCAAATTTGTTCGGAAACCCAGTTATCTTTTTGCCACTGTATAGCGATCTTCCAGAATTATCTTTAAAGTAAGCTAAGCCTGCCGTGCCATGGCAAATAGCAGAAACTACTCCGTTTTGGTTATAAATCTCCCTAGCAATGTTTTGGATAGTGGAATCTTCGGCCACACCAAACATAGCAGCTCCACCACCAGTGTAAAAAATTGCGCTGTAATCTTCCGCTTTAATGGCTGATGGTTTTAGCGTGTGTTCTAATTTGTCCATGAAAAATGAATCATAAAGATATTTTTTCTGAATACTATCGGATGAATTGATATAGCCGATAGGAATTGCCCCACCTTTTGGACTGATGAAATGAACCAGATAGCCAGCCTTTATAAAAATATCATAAGGGATGACAATTTCTTCAAAATGGTTAGCGGCAGCAATTTTACTGTTGCCATAAAGTTCCTGATTGGAAGTTACAAACAAGATTTTTTTTTGTGCGTAAGCTGTTGTAAGCAATAAACCGAGTAAAATAATCATTACGATTATTCGATAAAATTTAGATGTTGATCTATACATAAATACTTTTTTTTCAAAAGTATAGATACACCTCTGTTGCTAAGGGCTTGGTTTACAAAACGGGAGTATAAGATTATAGAATAGAACTTATTTAGCGTATAACTTCTGGTATTCTGCAGGTGTTAAGCCTGTTGTTTTTTTAAAAGCAGTAAAAAAGGTCGATTTTGAACTAAAACCACTATCATAGCCTAAACTTTCGATAGTGTAATTTTTTTCGTTCTCCAACAATTCCTTTGCCTTTTCAACTCTATATTCTTTAACCAAATTGGAGAAAGATTTGCCTAGTATTTCATTTACGTATTGAGATAATAAATGCTTGGTCACCTTTAATTCTTTCGCAGCCTCTTCAAGTGTGAAATTTGGATTAAGAAAGAGTTCTTTTTCAACAATAATAGGTATTTTCTGACCAATGATTGCTAAAGTGTTTTGATCAATTTCTTTGTTTTTATACCTTTCTTTTTCTTGAAAAAAACTGGTTTGGGAACTGTTTTTAAAAATTACAAGTAACACAATTACATATAAAATAAATGTGAATGACAGCGAGCCTACAATATAAGAGGTGTAATTTGATGTAGCAAATGCTAGCCATATTACAGTAACACCCATGTAGATACTCAATAGCCAGATATCTATTTTATGCAAACTTTCTTTGTCTTTAATTTTTTGAAGAATTGGTTGTAAGCTTCTTGCAGATATAATAATGTAAAAAAGCCATTGCGCATATATGGCTTTTACCATCCAATTGCTCCAAATTATACGATTTTCAACGTATGGATACAGAAAGCCTAAAACCGACATGACTACGATGTATGTTATCACATGTATCATCCAATTTGATTTTTTATCTGCTGTGTAAGCTTTTAGGTATAGATAAAGAAAAGGACCAATTAATATGCAGGCAGAGAGCCCAATTTGTATAAAAATATTTGATAACTGTGGATTAAAATAGAAAAATACAGATTTGATAATTCTGATACTTAAAACCAATAGTAGTAAAGATAAAAAGTAATTTGAAAAAACTTTCTTTTTAGCGTTGATAGCAAAATAGATGGAAAGTAACAGACCATTAAAAGCGCCCAAAGCACTAAAAAAGAAAAGGAACTGGTCTGAGCCCGTCATTATTTATTAAGTGGGTAATTGGTTATGCATTAATTATTGATTTTCATCAAATTTAGCTAGTTCAAAAATATTTTTGAAGGTAAGTATTTTTCACAAAACTAAATTGCGAATCAGTTTATTTGGTGAGTAAGATTTATAGATTCATTGCAAATTTAAATAATTGCACAATCTCAATTTCTCTAAACCTGATAGTAACGAAAATACTTTTGTTTTTGCCATACTGGTAGCTGTTACTTCAGTGCTACTGAATTTCAGAGTTCTCTCAGTGTTTGTAATGACGGGAACAAAAGATTGTAGTGATAGCAGGGCGATCCTTTTAATAGAAGCTCAGAACACTGCTTTTCTAAAACTTAACATTTAAATAACATATACCGTTTTGGTTTTTGGTATAAAAAATATACTTTTGTAATATTAATCATCATTAAATCTATTGAAATGAGTAAAGAGTTATTAGAATTTTCGGTAATGGTTGATGAACAATTTGATATGAAGTTTAATTGGCTAGAAGGGGCTTTTGGATTTATTCTTAAAGTTTTTGGCAAGTAAACAACATTGCTAATTTTTCTTTAATAACGAGTTTAAAAAACTCGTAATGAATTATAAGGCTTAATTTTTGATGAATTAGAATCTTTATAACTTACTTGTCTCATATCTCACATCTAAATACTCACATCTCTTTTTACTATCTTTGCAGCAATGAGTAGAAACAGAAGAAATGCTGAGCCAATCCGTATTGCAGGATTAAGCATTATTGACATTGCAGAAGAAGGAAAAGGCGTAGGCAAAGCCGATGAATTGGTAATTTTTGTAGATAAAGCCGTTCCAGGTGATGTGGTCGATATCCGCGTGGTTAAAAAGAAAAAGAATTTTGCCGAAGCGATTATCGAAAATGTACAAACCAAATCACAACATCGAGTAGATCCTTTTTGCAGTCATTTTGGTACTTGTGGCGGTTGTAAATGGCAACACATGGATTATGCTGCCCAACTTCGTTTTAAACAAAAAAATGTTGAAGCTGCTTTGCAACGTTTGGCAAAAATAGATACATCGGTAATGGAGCCAATTTTAGGTTCGGCCGAGAATAAATACTACAGAAATAAATTAGAATATACTTTTAGCAACAAACGTTGGTTAAATGCAACCGACATGGAGTTTGAAGCCGAAGGCAGAGAAATGAATGCTTTGGGATTTCATGTGCCTTTACGGTTTGATAAAATTTTGGATATTGAGCATTGTTATTTACAGGCAGAGCCAAGCAATAGTTTGCGTTTGAGTGTTAGGGCTTATGCTTTAGCGAATAACATTAGTTTTTACGATTTACGTAACCACGAAGGTGCGTTAAGAAACCTAATCATTAGAACATCATCAACTGGAGAGGTGATGGTAGTTGTTGTTTTTGCTTATGTTGAGCAAGAGCAAATTAATGGTTTAATGGAGCATTTAAAAGTTTCTTTTCCAGAAATTACTTCATTGTTATACATCGAAAACCAAAAAAAGAATGATACGGTTTTTGATCAAGATGTAATTACTTACGCTGGTAGAGATCATATTTTTGAGCAAATGCCAACTGATGATGGCTTTGTTAAATTTAAAATCGGAGCTAAATCTTTTTATCAAACCAATTCTAATCAGGCTTACGAATTGTACAAAATAACCAAAGAATTTGCAGATTTTAAAGGTGATGAATTGGTATACGATTTATACACCGGTGCGGGTACCATTGCCAATTTTGTAGCAGGTAGCGTAAAACAAGTGGTTGGTATAGAATATGTACCAACGGCAATAGAAGATGCCAAATTTAATGCCGAACTAAACGGTATTGAGAACACAATTTTCTATGCAGGCGATATGAAAGATATTTTAACGGCTGATTTTATTGCAGCACATGGTAAGCCAGATGTGGTAATTACCGATCCGCCTAGAGCAGGTATGCATACAGATGTAGTTGAGCGGTTGTTAGAAATGGAAGCTGAGAAAATTGTTTATGTAAGTTGCAATGCAGCAACCCAAGCTAGAGATTTGGCTTTGTTAAAAGAAAAATATGATGTGGTACGCATTAAACCTGTAGATATGTTTCCGCACACACAACACGTAGAAAATGTAGTTTTATTAAAACTGAGATAAATGAAAAGTTGGCTTGGTTTTGTTGTAGTTATTTTATTTTCAGCTTGTAATGCCGAAGTTAAAGACAAAACAAGTGATCGGAAAATTGCTGATACGGAAAGTGTTGGTTCTATTAGGTTAAATACAAAAGATGGTATTATTGATACCGTTTTGCTTAACAATGTAGATACTGCTTTTATTGTAAAGCCAAAGCCAATTGAAGATGACATGGGTGATAAACGAAAGGAATACATCATTTATGTTTATTTCTCTGATAGAAGTTTGCCAGTTTTAAAACACAAAGATGCAATTGGGGCAGATTTATTTTTGGCGGAAGATTTAGATGGCGACAATAAGCCAGAATTATTACTTAGGCCAGAGTGGTTTAGCAGTTGTTGGGCAAGCTTAAATTTGTACTCCATAAAAAATAAAAACTGGAAGTTGATAAAAAAAGGCAGTATGTATTTTTGCTCCGATCAATATCCATTAAGTAAAAGAATAATAAAAACAGCTAAAGGTTTTGCGATGTTAACAGATAGCCTAACCGATGATAAGTTTATTACCCTAAAAAAAGAGATTAAGTTTTAAGTATATGCAGAGTGAAGAGTTATTGGGCAATTTAAGCTCAGACGAGAATGGAGCGCCAAAGAAGGAGAAAAAAAGTCCGCTGGTGAGTTTAGAAAAAGATTTAACTTTTTATGCCGATTCGATAAGAGAAGTAGCAGTAGAAATAATGATGGAGGGAATTTCTTTAAATCCTATTTTTATTGCGCACCAACATGAAGTTAGTATTGGTGAGATTATTTTAAATAGAGCAGAACTCAATACCGAATGGACAATACAAGCATCAACCTTAGAAGAGTTTATTCAAAAAGGGATCATTCATCCTGATAAGAAAGAGCAGTTTTTAAAAACATACAAAAAACCAGAAAATTACATGTGTGTTTTTGTGGTAGTGCCCGAAGGAGCAAACTTTGTTTATTATCCTTATCCAAAAGGGAAATAGGTTTGGTTCATAGCTTATGGTTTATAGTTCATAGACCATTGTCTATCTACCATAAACTATTAAGCATTGCTGCTCCCTCTCCTTCAGGAGAGGGTTGGGGTGAGGTTAAAATAAAAGCCGATATTGCATCCACAATATTGGCTTTATAAACTAAAACTAAACTAAAATTTATTGTATTATCTTTTCTCCATAAAGGCGGAAATTCTTTTTTTATTTTACTCTTCTAACATCTCCGCTTTTAGAAGATGATGTCTTTTTTAAAGCAGCATTACCTTTATAACTCACATCGCTTCCGCCACTAGCGCTAGCCTCTAAAGCCTTGTTTACAAAAACATTTGCATCGCTACCACCACTTGCAGCTATCTTTGCATTGTTAACTATATAAGCAAAGGCATCAATATCAGAACCCCCACTTGCAGTTGCAATTAGGTTTTCGCCACTTCCTTTAAGCACTGCATCACTACCACCGCTAACTGTTAAGCTTAAGTCTTTTACAGCAAGTGTTAATTTTAAATCAGAACCGCCGCTGGCGATCAATTTTAAAGCATCAGCCTTTAAATTATTCTGTGTAAAAACATCAGAACCTCCGCTTGCAATTAAGGCTTTAATACTTTTGAAGTTTACATAGGCCTTAATACTTTCGTTTTTAAACATGCGGCCCCAGCTAATTCCATCTTTATATTTAATTATTAATAAACCACCTCTTTGCTCAACAATTACATCTTTAATTAAATCTTCATTACCTTTTATAGTAACGGTTTCATTATTTGCTTGGGTTAGGTACAAATCTATGCCACTACTTACGGTAATTTCATTAAATGCTTTAACGCTAATATTTTTGCTATTTTGAGCGATAGCTGTTAAGCTTGCCGATACAGTAATCAGCAATACAAGCGATGTAGTTTTTATTGAGTTAAAAAATTTCATAATTAATGTATAAGGTTTACAGCTATTAGACGCAAGTACCCCCATAAACGTTGCATAAAAACTAAATTATTTTTTTGTGTTTGTTTTTGAGGCTTAAAATCGTTCTTTTGTAATGTTTAACAACGCAATGCCATGCCCAACAATCAAGTCTTAATTTTAGATAAACAACAGATTACTCAAAAAATTAACCGAATTGCCTACCAAATTTTGGAAGATAATTTAGATGAAAAAGAAATTATTTTGGCAGGGATTTGGGATAGGGGCTACAAACTAGCTGTTCGCTTAAAATCAGTTTTAGAAACCATAGCCTCATTTAAAGTTACCTTGGTTCGTGTAGATATTGAAAAAGAGAATAGTAAATTAGTTGCCAAAACAGATTTGCCCGAAAGCGATTGGAAAAACAAAGTTGTTATTTTAGTTGATGATGTTTTGAACAGTGGCAAAACCTTGGCTTATGGTTTAGGTGTTTTCTTAAATACGCCACATAAAAAAATTCGTACCGTAGTTTTGGTAGATCGTAGCCATAAAAGTTTCCCAATAGCAACAGATTTTGTAGGCCTACAATTGGCAACAATTTTAAAAGAACATGTAGATGTGGTAATGGATGTAGAAGGCGAAGAAGACCGCGTTTATTTGAGTTAATTTTTTTTAGAAAAGCAGGGTTTGTGCTGCTATTAAATTTTACTCCCGCTTTTCGTTTCTGCCGATGAAAAATCGGCATCCACTGCAATCGGGTTTATTTAACAAAAAACAGTAAAAAAAACTTCCATTAGTTTACTACATTTAAATACACAATCTCTTTTACGTACTTTTGTTTTAACAATTGAAGCAAAATTAGCATGGCATACAATTTAAACGTTACAATAGATAAATCTTCAGGTTTTTGCTTTGGTGTGGTTTATGCAATAGACATGGCCGAAGACATTTTAGACAACGAAGGCAAATTGTTTTGTTTAGGAGATATTGTACACAATGATGAGGAAGTAGAACGATTGAGGGCTAAAGGCTTACAAATTATTGATCATGAGCAATTGCATCAACTTAATAACGAAAAAGTATTAATTAGAGCACATGGTGAAGCGCCTTCTACTTATGAATTAGCCTTAACAAATAACCTTACTTTAATTGATGCTTCTTGTCCGGTAGTTTTAAAATTGCAAAACCGAATTAAAAACTCTTACGATGATGATGAGCAAATTTTAATTTTTGGCAAACATGGCCATGCAGAAGTAATTGGCTTACAGGGTCAAACTAATGGAAAAGCAATTGTTTTTCAGGATTTAGCAGAATTAGACAATGTTGAGTTACCGAAAAATATTACGCTCTATAGTCAGACTACAAAAAGTGTAGATAAGTTTTACGCTATAAAAGACGAGTTGATTAATAGAGGTTTCGATTTAAAAGCTAATGATACCATTTGCAGACAAGTATCAAACCGTTATGAAGAGTTAGAAAATTTTGTAGTTAATTACGATAAAATCATTTTTGTTTCTGGTAAAAAATCATCAAATGGAAAGGTCTTATATGATGTTTGCAAAAAATTCAATCCAAACTCTTATTTCATTTCTAATGCAGAAGAATTAGAAAAAGACTGGTTTGCAGCTGATGATAAAGTTGGAATATGTGGGGCAACATCTACACCTATGTGGTTAATGGAAAAAGTAAAAGCACAACTACAAGCTTTCTAAATCATCAAAAAGTAATATTCATTTTGGCAATGCCATAAATCCGTGCTACGGTTTCAAGAAGTTTATTCTTAATGTATATTTGTCGCACTAAAATAGCAATCAAGTTAATTGCAGTTTCAGCATAAGATTATGGCAAAAAAGGGAGTTTTATTAGTAAATCTAGGTACACCAGATAGTCCAGAAACTAAAGATGTAAGAAAATATCTTGATCAATTTTTAATGGACGAAAGAGTAATTGATATTCCCAAATTTAACCGAACGCTATTGGTAAAAGGAATTATTGTTCCTTTTCGTAGTCCTAAAACTTCTAAGTTGTACAAAGAAATTTGGGGAGAAAATGGCTCACCTTTATTTCATTACAGTAAAATTCAGGCTAAATTACTACAAGAAAAACTGGGTGATGAATACCATGTAGAGTTGGCTATGCGTTACCAAAACCCATCAATTGAAAGTGCTTTGTTAAAATTAAAAGCTGGTTTGGTTGATAGTATAAAAGTAATTCCTTTATTTCCACAATATGCTTCGGCAAGTTCTGGTTCTGTTTTGCAATTGGTTATGGAGTTGGTAAGTAAATGGCAAACTATTCCGCCTATTTCATTTGTTAGTTCGTTTCATGATAATGAACAAATGATTGAAATATTTGCTGAAAATAGTGCTAAGTATCAACCTGAAACTTTTGACCATATTTTGTTTAGTTTTCATGGTTTGCCAGAAAGGCAGTTGGCAAAATGTGATCACACAGGTAATTATTGCTTAAAACAGAAAGATTGTTGCCATACATATAATGATACCAATAAGTTTTGCTACTCTGCTCAAGGCCACCACACAGCTAGTCTTATTGCCGCCAAAATGGGAATTGCTAAAGAAAATTATACCGTTTGTTTTCAATCTCGTTTAGGTAAAGAACCTTGGGTACAGCCATACACCACAGATGTATTAAAGAAATTAGCTGCAGAAGGTAAAAAGAGACTGTTAGTGTTTAGTCCGGCTTTTGTTGCAGATTGTTTAGAAACTTTGTACGAAATTACTGTAGAATACCACGAAGAATTTAAAGAACTAGGTGGCGAGCATGTTCAGTTGGTAGAAAGTTTAAACGATCACCCGAAATTTGTTGAAGCTTTGGCTGAAATGGCGGTTAGCTAGCTATTTTTTCAATAATCATTTCAGTTGCACCTTTTTGCTGTTCAACATATTTTTTCGCAGCCGCGGATGCTTCTTCATTTGCCTTGAAATTTTCAAACGCAGTTAATAATTCGCTTTCGGTTGAGATGCTTTTTGCAGCATCAATTTTAATTAAATCTTTTGCTTCTTGAAATTTATCGAATTTAGGACCAAAGATAACGGGTAAGCCAAAAGCAGCGGCTTCTAATGTATTGTGTATGCCCACACCAAATCCGCCACCAATGTAAGCCAATTTGCCGTATTGATAAAGCGAAGAAAGCATGCCGATATTATCGATGATTAAGATTTGAGGTGTGTTTTCTGAGAACTGAGAACTAAGAATTGAGAACTTTATTGCTTTCGGAAACAATTCTTCTATTTCTTGAATATGAGATTGCCCAATTTCATGTGGAGCGATGATAAACTTCCAATCTGGATGTTTTTTGGTTAAAGAAACCAACAATTTTTCATCGGGCAACCAAGTGCTGCCACAAATAAATACTTTTGCATCTCCACAAAATTGTTCTATTAATTCTAATTTTTTAGGGTGTTGGGCATTTTCATAAACCCGATCAAATCGGGTATCACCACTTAAACTTACCTGGCTAATTCCAATACTTTTCAATAAATCAACACTCTCTTTGTTTTGTACAAAAAAGTGGGATACGTAAGTTAATATTTCTCTATAAAAACTACCATACCATTTAAAAAAGGTTTGGTTCGGTCTAAAAATGCCAGAAATTAGATAAAGCGGAATTTGTTTTTTGTGCAATTCATTAAAATAATGAAACCAAAATTCATATTTAGTAAATATCGCTTGCTGCGGATTTACAATTGAAATAAATCGCTCTGCGTTTTTAGGAGTATCTAATGGTAAGTAAAAAACATCCGCCAATGCGTAATTCTTTCTAATTTCATATCCCGAGGGAGAAAAAAATGTAACAATAATTTTTTGTTCAGGTTTGTTTGTTTTCAGTGTTTCTAAAACTGGTCTGCCTTGTTCAAACTCTCCTAATGATGCAAAATGAAACCAAATTGGTTGATCATTTGGGTTGGTTTTACTTGCTAATTGTTGCCATATATCTTTTCGTCCATTTACAAATAATTTGGCTTTAGGATTAAAAAGTGCAGCAATCTGCAAAAGAAAACCATATAATCTAATTCCAATATTATAAATCCAAAGCATTTTGCGTCTTATTTGTTATCTTCGTTGCAAGATAAATGAATAAAATTAAAACCCTCAATTAATATATCAAGTTAGCGGCAATTAGAACTAGCTATGTTGGGTTAACATAAAGGGTTTTGAGATAATTTAGTAAAAATTAAAAACATAAAATTTAATAAATAATGGCTAAAATTTTAGTTACTGGCGGAGCAGGTTACATTGGTTCTCATACTGTTGTTGAGCTTTTTAATGCAGGATATGAAGTTATTGTTGTTGATGATTTTTCGAATTCTGAACCTAAAATACTAGATCAAATTGAAAAGATTTGTGGTAAAAGACCAGCTTTTGTTGAGTTAGATTTATGTGATGAAAATAAGGTAAATGAATTTGCTAAACAACACAAAGATATTGATGGAATTATTCATTTTGCTGCGTTTAAAGCAGTAGGAGAGTCTGTTCAAAATCCCTTAAAATATTATAGAAATAACTTTTTCTCTTTAATCAATATCATTACTGCATTTAATAGCAGTGTTAAATTGGTTTTTTCATCGTCATGTACCGTATACGGACAGCCTGATGTTTTGCCAGTTACCGAGAGTGCTCCAGTAAAAAAAGCAGAATCGCCTTATGGCAATACGAAACAAATTGCTGAAGAGATTTTAGCAGAAACTTGTGCGGTTAATCAAGATTTAAAAGTTATCGCCTTGCGCTATTTTAATCCAGTTGGTGCACATGAATCTGCTTTAATTGGCGAATTACCAATTGGAGTGCCACAAAATTTAATACCTTTCATCACACAGTCTGCAATTGGTAAACGCGGTCCGATAACAGTTTTTGGTAGTGATTACAATACGCCAGATGGTTCTGCAATAAGGGATTACATTCATGTTGTAGATTTAGCTAAAGCACATGTAGCAGCTATAAAAAGATTAGAAACTGGTTCTGGTAATAATTATGAAGTATTTAATATTGGTACTGGTAAAGGTTCTTCTGTTTTAGAAATTATCAATGCTTTTGAAACTTCAACTGGAGAGAAATTAAATTATACCATCGGTGCAAGAAGAGATGGCGATGTTGAACAAACTTTTGGAGATGTTACGCTATCAAATCAGACATTAGGATGGACAGCTGAATTAGATTTAAAAGAAATGATGAGTTCGGCCTGGAATTGGGAAAAGTATCTAAAAGCCAATCCTTTTTAATTTTGCTTGTATATTAGAATTAGCTTTTAATGAAATTAAGTGAGCATAAAGAACTTAAGAAAGAAATTTTAGCGCTGCCAGTAAAGGAGAAGGATAAGATTTTACTTCGCTTGGTAGCAAAAGATAAAGTACTTACAGAGCATTTACATTTTTTATTATTGGAAGATGAAAGTGATTTAAGTGATAGAATTAATGCCATTAAAAGTGAAATTTTATCAAATTTTGATAATTTATCAATTGCTAAAAGTATTGATGCAAAAGATGCATTGGCTAATTTAAGAAGGCTAGCAAAAGATGTAAATCATAATTTTAGGGTTACTAAAGCAATTTTTGAAGATGTTGAGTTAAGAATTTTTCTTTATAACCATACGCCGTTAAAAGTAAAGTTTGGTACTTATTCATCATATAAAAACTATACAGAATTATTTAATGTATATTTTGTGAAATCTGTACTTGTAACTTTACGTAAATTCTATAAATTGCATGAGGACTTACAATTTGATTTAAAAGATGAGATGAACAAGCTTTTATCAAAAATAGCTAGTTCAAATATGGCAAGTATTGCAGATGATTTAAACCTGCCTAGACAACTATAATTTGAAAGTTAGATTTTTGATGTTAGTAATTATGTATATTGTTTAGTGATTGATCTTTTTAAATTAGCTAGCTATCAAGCTAAAAATGGTAGTAAAAAATAAAGGGAGGTATGTTTGCTTAATTGGTTAAAGAAGAAAAAGGAGCCTGTATTTAACTTTTCAACTATTGGTACAGATATGCATTCGCATATTTTACCTGGTATAGATGATGGGGCAAAAAACTTGAATGATTCTTTGCTTTTGGCTGCTCGTTTTAAAGAGTTGGGCTTCAAAAAATTGATTGCAACTCCTCACATCATGGCTGATTATTTTAGAAATACGCCAACAACCGTAAATAAAGCGCTTGATACTTTAAAAGAAGCGCTATTAAAAAACAATATAGATTTAGAAGTTGAAGCTGCTGCTGAATATTATTTAGATGAAACTTTTGAAAAAAAGATTGAACAAAAGGAAGTGTTAACTTTTGGAGATAAGAAATATCTCCTTTTCGAGCTTTCTTATATTAACCCGCCTAATAATGTTTTTGAGGTAATTGCTAAAATGCAAGATGCTGGTTATCAGCCTGTGCTTGCCCACCCAGAGCGTTACCCATATTTTTATGGAACATTAGATAATTATGAGAGCATTAGAGCAACTGGCTGCTTATTACAGTTAAATACCATTTCCTTAACAGGATATTATGGTAAAAGTTGCAAGCAAACTGCCGAAGAATTGGTAGATAATTATTGTATCGATTTTTTGGGTAGCGATATGCATCATCTTCGCCACGGCGATGCTTTAAAAGAGAGTTTAAATTTAGAGCGGATACAAAAAATCCTAGCTCAACCTCAAATGAAAAATCTCTTATTATAATATTAACTTAATTACTCGTAACGTAGGGCCTCAACCGGATCTAACTTAGAAGCCTTTCTTGCTGGGTAATAACCAGATAATATCCCAATACAAACACACAATACAAAACCTCCAGAAATAAATCCCCAAGGCATTAAAAATGAGCCTCCCATAGATAGCGAGATCAAATTTCCAATACCCACGCCCAATAATATTCCAAAAAATCCCCCGAGCAAGCATATAATAACTGCTTCAATTAAAAACTGTTTTCTAATGGTTGCTGGGTTTGCTCCAATAGCTTTTCTAATCCCAATTTCTCTTGTTCTTTCTGTTACAGAAACCAACATAATATTCATTAGTGCTATCGATGCGCCAAGCAAGGTAATAGATCCAATTGCAATGCCTCCGATAACAACATATTCTAAATTTTCATTTAAGGTTTGGGCAACAGCATCACTTTTAGTGATTTCGAAATTATTGGGCTGTTTAATCTTAATTTTTCTGATGTTTCTAAATTCTGAAGTCGCTTCGCCAATAACGTTATCCATTATATCTTTATTAGCTACATTTACTGTAACGGTGTATGAAGGATTGGCGTTAGAGTTAATAATTTTGGCCTTATAAAGTGGTACATAAACTGCTCTATCAGTGTTTTGTCCCATTCCACTTCCTTTTTCGGCAAGTACACCAATTACTTTAAATTTGTTGTTACCTACATTAATTACCTTATCTAAAGGGTCTTCCTTTTTAAATACAGTTTTGGCAATTTCACTCCCTATTATACAGATATTACCAGCATTGGTAGCTTCTAAGTTGGTAAAATTTCTACCTAAAGATAAATCTAAACCTTGCGAACCTAAGCCATTTTCATCAATACCTTGAATATTAATATTTGGATTTGTTTTTTCTTGCTTGTATTTAACGGTTGATCCACCACTTGCAAAAACACTTACAGAAACGGTAGCTGGAGCATTTAAACGCTCTTTAAATTTAATCGCATCTTCGTAACGGATAGATTTAAATGGTTTCGGTCTTTTTCCGTTACCAATTCTAATACCACTCCCTCTGTTTCTAATGTTAAATGAGTTGGCTCCCATACTAGAAAAAGCTTCGGTCATACTGCTTTTAATGGCGTCAATAGTTGTTAAAATACCAACAAGGGCCGATAAACCAATTGCAATAATTAAAGCTGTAAGAATAGTACGCAGGCGGTTACTTTTAATAGATTGAAGCGCAAGTCTTACGTTTTCTGTATAAGTCATTTGATAGAAATAAAAATCATATTGGGTATAAAAATAAAAAGTCCCGCTGTTAAGACAACGAGACCTCTTAAAATGTTACAAACTATTTAATATACATTCATCTACTCCCCAATGGGGATGTTGGGAGGAGATTAAACTGAAAAACTTGTTCCACAACCGCAAGAACTCGCTGCGTTAGGATTGCTGAAAGTAAATCCTCTAGAGTTTAATCCATCTTGCCAATCAATTTGCATTCCTAGTAAATACATTTGATGCGCTTTGTGCATAAAAATTTTAATCCCGTCTATATAAAACTCCTGATCACCTTCTTTCTTTTGATCAAAACCTAAAACATAGGTCATGCCAGAACAGCCTCCACCTTCAACACCAACGCGTAAACCAAAATCTTCAGCAATTTCTTGTTGATCTTTTAGTTTCAAAAGTTCTTTAGCAGCGTTTTCGGTAAAAGATACAGGCGCAAAAGCAGTTTCTGTAGTACTCATGATATTTAAAATTATTGGTGAATTACAAAAATTAGTATTCGATTTTATCAAACAACAGGTCGTTTGTTTGTTGTTTAATTAAATTATAAATCGATGAGACAAATATAAATATTTATGTACATTTTTGTTCGTTACCCTTATTAATATTACGAAATATAAACATATAATGAACATTATTAGTTTTTTAACATCAGCCGCATCTTTTGCATTAGGAGGAATTGTTACGGTTACAGTAGCTTACTTTTTGGTGAAAAATGACATTCAAAATTACTTCCACTTTAAATCATTAGCGGCTATAAAAGATAGTCAAAATGATCTTTTTCCTATGCGGTTGCAGGCTCACGAGCGACTAATCATATTCATAGATCGTATCAGTCCATCTAATTTATTGCTTCGCTTGCATCAACCGGGCATCAGCCTTGCTGCATTACAAACTTTAGTGCTAAATGAAATTAAATCAGAATATCAGCATAACATTACGCAACAGTTATATATAGATACGGTTAGCTGGAATGTTGTTCGTAAATTAAAGGATGATACCATTGCCATGATTAATAATGCGGTACAGGGACTGCCAGAAAATGCTAGCGGTGTAGATTTAAGCAAAAAGGTTTTGCAACACATGAGTACCATAGCAGAAAATCCTTACGATTTAACCATAGATCATTTGAAGAAAAACATCCAAGTTTTATTTTCATAACACACATCAGCTGGTAAACTATTACTTAATATGTTTTGCTGAAAACGAACTAACTTACTATTAAAACCATGAGTAAAAAGCATACTACAACATCGGGTATTGAAATTAAGGCTTTATATACATCTGCAAAAGCAATAACCGAAAAGCCGGGTGAATTTCCTTTTACTAGAGGGATTCAAAAAGACATGTACCGAGGTAGATTATGGACAATGAGGCAGTATGCTGGTTTTTCAACTGCCGAAGAATCAAATAAACGTTATCATTATTTATTGGCACAAGGTACAATGGGCTTATCTGTTGCATTTGATTTGCCAACTCAAATTGGTTACGATTCTGATCATGAAATGTCTGAGGGTGAAGTGGGTAAAGTTGGTGTTGCTATAGATTCATTAAAAGATATAGAAATTTTGTTCGATGGCATTGAGCTCAAAAAAATTACTACCTCAATGACCATCAATGCAACTGCATCTATTTTGTTAGCCATGTATATCGCATTAGCCAAAAAACAAGGCGCAGACTTAAAAGAGATTTCGGGTACCATTCAAAATGATATTTTAAAAGAATACGCTGCAAGAGGCACTTATATCTATCCTCCAAAACCATCTATGCGTATCATTACCGATATTTTTGAATATTGTAGTAAAGAATTGCCTAAATGGAATACCATTTCTATATCAGGCTATCACATTAGAGAAGCAGGCTCAACAGCAGTACAAGAATTAGCATTTACTTTAGCGAATGGTAAAGCTTATTTAAAAGCTGCACTAGAAAAAGGTTTAGATATTAATGTTTTCGCAAAGCGATTGTCTTTCTTTTTTAACTGCCACAATAATTTTTTCGAAGAAATTGCCAAATTTAGAGCGGCCAGAAGAATGTGGGCAAACATTACAAAAGAACTTGGAGCTACAGATGAAAAAGCACAAATGTTACGTTTTCATACACAAACTGGTGGATCGACGCTTACCGCACAGCAGCCTTTAAATAATGTAATTAGGGTTACTAACCAAGCTATGGCAGCAGTTTTGGGCGGTACGCAGTCTTTACATACCAATGGATACGATGAAGCTTTGTCTTTGCCTACAGAAGCGGCGGCTAAAATCGCACTGCGTACACAACAAGTTATTGCTTTTGAAAGTGGAGTAACTGATACGGTAGATCCTTTGGCTGGCTCATTTTTTGTAGAAAGCTTAACTGATGAGATAGAAGCTGCCGCACAAGCTTACATAGAAAAAATAGATGCAATGGGTGGCTCGGTTTATGCTATAGAAAATGGATACATGCAACAAGAAATTGCAAATTCAGCCTATCAATATCAAAATGAAGTAGAAGCTGCAGAGCGAATTATTGTTGGTGTAAATAAGTTTACCCAAGAAACAGAAGGAATTACCGATACCTTACAAATTGATGAAACGATAAGAACAATACAAACAGATAAAATAAATAAATTAAAAGCAGAAAGAAATACTGAAGCAGTAGCAATAGCTTTAGATAAACTCTCGGCCGCGGCTAAATCAGCAAACAATTTGATGCCTTTTATATTAACCGCTGTAGAAGAATATGCAACACTTGGGGAAATAGCTGATTGTTTAAGAAATGAGTTCGGAGAATATTAAATTGAATGTTAAAAAATAGTTATCAACACAATAAATTGAGGTTAAGTGGTATATGATACTGCTTCTTAATGACTTACAAATTAATTGATTTTTTTGTTCATTATGTTGATAATTTTTTGAATATTCGAAGACTCAAAAGGGCATATCCGTAATGTCCCTATTAGAACTGAAAACCAACAAATTAAAGATTAACAATGGAAAAAACTTGTACCGAAGTATGGAAGAACTGTCTCCAAATAATTAAGGATAACATTCCGAGCCAAAGTTTTAAAACCTGGTTCGAACCGATATCAGCACTTAAATTAGAGGGGAAAGTTTTAACCATCCAGGTGCCTAGTTTATTTTTTTACGAATGGTTAGAAGAACACTATGTGGGCTTACTTCGTAAAACGGTAAAAAAGCAATTGGGAGACGAAGGAAGATTAGAATACAATATAGTAGTTGACAAATCGTCAAATAGTGGTTCTCCATATACTACAAATATGCCCTCTAACGGAAATGGGGCAGAAGCAAAAATGCAATCAATGCCAATTCCTGTATCTATAAATAAGGATATTAAAAATCCATTTATTATACCAGGATTGAAAAAATTAAATGTTGATCCACAATTAAACCCGAACTATACTTTCGAAAATTATATTGAAGGAGATTGTAACCGTTTAGCTCGTTCTGCAGGTTATGCTGTGGCAGCAAAACCAGGTGGTACATCATTTAATCCATTAATGATTTATGGTGGCGTAGGTTTAGGTAAAACACACTTGGCGCAAGCAATTGGTAACGAGATTAAACGTAGTATGCCAGATAAATTGGTAATTTATGTTTCTTGCGAAAAATTCTGTCAACAGTTTGTAGATTCATTAAAAAATAACACCATTAACGATTTCGTTAATTTTTACCAAGCGATGGATGTAATCATTATGGATGATGTACACAACTTTGCAGGGAAAGAAAAAACACAGGATATTTTCTTCCATATTTTTAACCACTTACACCAATCTGGTAAACAGGTAATTTTAACCTCAGATAAAGCACCTAAGGATTTAGCTGGTTTAGAAGAGCGTTTGCTAAGTCGTTTTAAATGGGGATTATCTGCAGATTTGCAAGTTCCTGATTTGGAAGTTCGTATCGCTATCCTTAGAAAGAAAATGTATGCTGACGGTATTGAATTACCAAGTGATGTAGTTGAATATGTAGCGCATAATATTGATAATAATGTACGTGAATTAGAAGGAGCAATGGTTTCTTTACTAGCACAATCTACATTAAATAAAAAAGACATCGATTTAGCTTTGGCTAAACAAATGTTAAAAAACTTTATCAAAAATACTTCTAAAGAAATTTCGATGGAGTACATACAGAAATTGGTATGTGAGTATTTTGAAGTGCCAATAGACATGGTTAAATCGCAAACGCGTAAACGCGAAATTGTGCAGGCTCGTCAAATCTCTATGTATTTGTCTAAAAGCCATACCAAGTCATCATTAAAAACTATTGGAGCCTTCTTTGGAGGCAGAGATCACTCTACAGTAATATATGCTTGCCAAACCGTAGAAGATTTAATAGAAACTGATAAAAAGTTTAAAGCTTACGTAAACGACATTCAGAAAAAACTGAAAATGAGTTAATATAAGTGGATCGTCATTGCGAGTTTACGAAGCAATCTTAAAGCTATCAACTTTTTTGTATTCATTGCCGTCGACTTTAGTCGACGGAACAAATAAAAAAGCCCATTTTGATTATTTCAAAATGGGCTTTATAAATATTAAGCTTTTTTACAATGCATCAAGCCATAATGCAATCCAGCAACATGTAAAGCCTGATCAATTTTATTATCCTTCAGCAGCTGATTAATCTCTTCAATTGTATATTCTTCCACATTTAAAATCTCATGCTCATCTAAATGTTGGTCATGGGTTTTTACACCGCCTTTCATTAAATAGGTAAAAGTTTTATTAGTAGCTGTTGCTGGGTTAGGATATAAGGTTGCAATCAATTCACAACTCTCAAAACTGTAACCCGTTTCTTCTTGTAATTCTCTAGCAATTGCAGTTTCTGGTTCTTCACCATCATCAATCACACCGCCAGGTATTTCTAAAGAAATGATATCAGCCGCAAAGCGATATTGCCTTACCATAATTATTTTGTTTTCTTTAGTTAAAGCAACAGCATTCACCCAGTTCGGATATTCTAAAACATAATAATCATCCTTAATACTTCCATTTTGCAGTTTACAAGTATCAACCCTTAAAGTTGCCCATCTTTCTCTTACTAAATATTTAGAGGCTAACTTCTGCCATTTTAAAATTTCCATATCAAATGTACTGTTGTATATATTTCTGTCGGCCCATGTTAATGAGATGAACAATTTGATGACGATCTACTAAAAACTGGTAAATCAAATTTAACTTTTGCGCATAAAGCTGAGATAGGATAGGATTTCCTTCAAAATCTAATTCACTAAACAAAAAGTCTGTTAAAGTATTTAGTTTTTCAGGTGCTAAATCTGCTTGCTTAAGCCAAGTAGAAAAAGGTTCGTTATCAATAGCTAACAACAATGATTTGGTTAAGCCAAAACCTGATAATAAAGTTTCCTCAAAAAGTAATTCAGCTTCTTTCAACTTAAGCTCAACTTTTAGACCCATAATTCTGGCTAAAACTTGCGCTAAACGTTCTATTTCCGAAGTAATCAGATCTTTTCTATACATTTTAAGTTGTAATGTTTTTAAGTTGAAAGGTTGCAATGTTGAGCAAAATCGTAACTCGTAAATCAAAAATCGTAATTCTCTTTACCAACTTCCGCTACTTCCACCACCACCAAAGCTACCACCTCCAAATCCGCCAAAACCTCCGCCGCCGCTACTTCCACCACCAAATCCGCCTCCAAAACCTCCGCCACCAGAACCTCTACCTCCACCTAAAAGCATACTCCAAAATAAAGCGTCAGCAACACCACGTCCGCCAATAACTTGGTTTCCGCCTCCGCCGCCACCACCTTTGCGCAAAATTATTACAATTACAATTATAATGATGATCACAATAAAGCCTGCTCCACTTTTGCTGCCTTTCGATTTTGCTTTAGGATTATCGTTTTTATATTCTCCTTTAATTAGTTCTATAATCGAATTTGTGCCCGCATCTATGCCAGCGTAATAATCATTCGTTTTAAAAAAGGGTTTAATATCATTCTCAATTATTCGCTTTGTATAAATATCTGGTAATGCGCCTTCCACTCCATAACCTGTCTGGATAGATAATTTTCTATCGCCCATGGCTACCAATAAAACTACACCATTATTTTTTTCTTTACCGCCAACACCCCAAGCTCTACCTAATTTTTGTGCGTATTCGTTAATATCGTAATCGCCAACAGATTTCATGATCACAACCGCTATTTGGTTGCTGGTAGAATCGTCGAACGCTACGAGCTTTCTTTCTAACGATTGTATTTGCTCACTGGTTAAAGTATTGGTATAGTCATTAACCAATTTATTCGGCTTCGCCGGAAATTCCTGAGCAAAGCCTAAAAAAGTACTGAGCGTTAATAATGATAAGATGATTATTTTCTTCATCAGTTATTTAATTTCGTGCTGATCAATAAATATGATTTCGTTTGGCAATTCATTAATATCTCCACTTTGGTAAGGAAAATATAAGGCTAATTTTTCTCCAGCTAGTGCAATTCCTGCAACAATTCCTTCTGCCAAATTGCCAGATAAAAAATGAGCTTTCATAGCTATTTGAGTGGTTTCCCAAAAATCATCTGGTACAACACTGTCAATTCCTTTATCACCAATAATTGCAAATTTATGGTCTTCGTGGGCCAAATAAATTAAAACCCCATTATGCTGAGCAGTTTTATCCATGCCTAACTCTGCAAAATATTCGGTTGCCCTATCAAAAGCACCGCCTTTACAATGTTTTTCAACTGCAACTCTTATTTCTCCAGATGTAGCTTTTTCAGCTTCAGAAATGGTATTGGCAATAAGTTCTTGTTCTTGTGTACTGAAAAGAGACATATTTTATAGTATATATTAAAGGGTAATAACGTTTAAATATTAAACAGCTATTACCCTTAAAAGTTAGATGATAATTAAAATTCTACTTTAGGTGCATTTTGAGCTCCAGCATCTGCTTTAAATGGAGTTTTAACACTAAAGCCAAACATACCAGCTGTTAAATTAGTAGGAAAAGATCTTACTTTAGAATTAAAAGTTTGTACAGATGCATTAAAATCATTACGTGCTACTGTAATCCTATTTTCTGTTCCTTCTAATTGTGCAGAAAGATCACTAAACTGTTGTGTAGCTTTTAATTCTGGATAATTCTCAGTTAACACCATTAATTTACCCAAAGCTTGTGTAATCTGACCTTGTGCTTGTTGGTATTTTTCAATATTCTCTGCGTTTAACTTATCAGGATCAATTGTAATTTTACTTGCGCTTGCACGTGCTTCAATTACTGCAGTTAAAGTTCCTTGCTCAAATTTTGCAGCGCCTTTAACAGTGCTCACTAAATTAGGTATCAAATCAGATCTACGTTGATATTGAGCTTCAACATTACTCCATTTGTTTTTAACTTCCTCGTCCATTTTAACAAGTCCGTTATAACCACAGCCGCTAATTAAAGCTACTATTGCAACTACTGCAACTATACCAATTACTATTCTTTTCATTTTTTTATTTTGTTTTTTAGGTTTCTATTTTCCAATTAGATATCAATACTCATGCCTTGTTACTAAATCAGACAAAATACTGACATCTTGCCATAAGATAATAAATAAATATACCATTTAGTGTATCATCTACCAATTGCTTAGTTATAATTTACAACTGCAAAATCGTATTTTTGTATCATTCGAGATAAAAACTCGACTTGTTTATGCAAAAAGAAATTGAAATTACCCTTGCTCCAGAGCAAATTACCAATGAGCAACAAATCTTAAAAAACCTAGCGGCTGGTTTAAAAATTGCACAAAATCGAATAAAAAGCTTCAAAATATTAAAAAGGTCTATCGATGCAAGGTCTCGCAAAGTTATTTACCGCCTTCAGGTAAGGGCTTTTATCGATGAAATAATTGAAGAACAAAGCCAAACCTTTAACTATCCAAAAATACACACCAATAAATCTGCAATAATAGTAGGTGCTGGCCCAGCTGGTTTGTTTGCAGCATTACAATGTTTAGAAAACGGAATAAAGCCAATAATAATTGAACGTGGGAAAGATGTAAAACAAAGGAGAAGAGATTTAGCAGCCATTAATAAACAGGGTTTGGTAAATACAGAATCTAATTATTGTTATGGAGAAGGTGGTGCGGGTACTTATTCTGATGGTAAATTATATACCCGTTCAAATAAAAGGGGCGATATTAATAAAGTACTACAAGTTTTCGTTCAGCATGGTGCACAGCCAGATATTTTAATTGATGCCAGACCACACATCGGCACCAATAAATTGCCTCAAATTATTACCAGCATTCGAGAAACTATTGAAAATGCAGGTGGCGAAGTACATTTTGATGCGAAACTTACAGATTTCATTCTTTCTAAAGATCACATAAAAGGAGTGATAGTAAATAATATTACAGAGATTTTGTCTGATCACGTAATATTAGCTACTGGCCATTCTGCAAGAGATATTTACGAGCTTTTACAACAGCGAAATATATTAATCGAAGCAAAGCCATTTGCGCTAGGCGTTAGAATAGAACACCCACAGCAAATCATCGATAGTGCACAATATCATTGTGATATCAGGTCCGAATTTCTTCCGCCAGCTTATTATAGTATGGTAGAGCAGGTAAATACACGAGGGGTTTTCTCTTTTTGCATGTGTCCTGGTGGTATAATTGCACCATGCTCAACAGATTTACACGAAATTGTGGTTAATGGTTGGTCGCCATCCAAACGTAATAACCCATTTGCAAACTCAGGTACCGTTGTGCAAATAACTTTAGATGATGTAAAAGGAGATGATCCCTTGCGAATGTTAAACTTTCAATCTCAGATAGAACAATTAGCTTTTAAGGTTGGTGGCGGTAACTTAGTTGCTCCCGCACAGCGGATGATAGATTTTGTAGAAAATAAATTATCGGCAGATCTCCCTAAAAATTCATACCTCCCCGGAACGAAAAGCGTAATGTTAGATCAAATTTTACCAACTTTTGTTGCTGATAGCTTGAAAGCAGCGCTGCCTTTATTCGGAAAAAAAATGAAAGGATACTATACAAACGAAGCTATTTTGGTAGGAGTAGAGAGCCGAACCTCATCCCCCGTAAGAATTCCTCGAGATAAAGAAACCTTTCAGCACCCGCAAATTAAAGGACTTTATCCATGTGCAGAAGGAGCGGGTTATGCAGGTGGAATAGTCTCTGCAGCAATAGATGGCATCAATTGTGCAAACGCTATTCTAAACAAATAGTATTTTTAACTGTTAAACTGTTATAAATATTTTAAATCGGAGTAATCAATTTAGCATGAAGAAGACTTTAATTATAGGTGCAACCCCAAATGCAGATCGTTACGCATACCGAGCTGCTCAAATGTTAACCGCAAAAGGTCATCCAATAGTTAACATAGGTATAAAACAAGGCGAGGTTGCCGGTGTTAAAATAGAAAAACCAGCCGCACCATATCATGATATTGACACCGTTACCTTATACATAGGTCCAGATCTTCAGCCAGGCTATTATGATTACATCATTAATACAAAGCCAAAGCGAGTTATTTTTAACCCAGGTACAGAAAATTACGAATTCGAAAAAATGTTAGATCAACACAATATCGAACCTGTCGAAGCTTGTACGCTTGTATTATTAAGCATTGGACAATATTAGCAGATCAGATACAGTGTTTCAATTAATTAAATCCCGTCGTCCGCTGCAATCTTTGCCTGGGCGTTCGCTGCTAATTCCAAGTTAGAGGTTTGGCAAAGTATTTTCGCTACCACCGGGTCTATTTAACAAAGGTCAGTGCTTCTATTTGAGTGTAGCCCTGCATCAATCTAAAAATATAGCAGTATATATATATAGGATACATCGGTTATTCATACTTCAACATTTGGAAATAAATTTAAGCCTATTAACCAGTAATCAATTTAACGGGCAATTCATTTGTATATATAATAGGATACTTCATTCACTCACCTGTATATATATTAACACATACAATGAGTACTTATTACCAGTCCACAGCACCTCCTTAAAACTTTTCACTTTGTAAATCATGCAGTTATGATATTTGTATGTATTAATTGGCAATTATATTTGTTGTTACGTTTAATTTTTCTACTTTTGCATCCCGCTTCGGAGGAGGCGAATGGGTTTACGGAAATAGTGATAGGGGCATTGAAAAAGGGGATTTAAAAGTATTTGAGCTGTAAATAAGCCACTTACGAAAAAGACAAAAAAATTTCAAAAAAAGTTTTGGAAATTAAAAAATCTTCTTACCTTTGCAACCCGCTACGGAGGTAACGACAGAAGGAGAAAAGGAAAAGAGAGGATGAATTGAAATAGGGAAACAAAGAGCAAACAACGAAACGAAAAAAAAGTTTCAAAAAA
>NZ_SWBO01000011.1 GCF_005116475.1 Pedobacter cryotolerans
TGATATTGTACACAGGTACACAAGACCCTATAGGCCACAGACCAATGGAAAGGTAGAGCGGTTCTGGAGAACACTGAAGGAAGATCTGATAGAAGAAACGGACTTCGATACAATAGAAGAACTAAAAGATGAACTGATGCAATACATGCTATACTATAATCAGCAAAGACCGCATCAGGGCATCAATGGCAAAACTCCAGCAGAGATGGCAAAACTAAGCGGGAATAACGAAAATAACAACTAAATTAATGCTACTCAAAAACCCAAAATCTGTTACCGAATTATTAAACCTTTACAATTCTGACGAAGGAAGAATCTCTCTTAAAAGCATTCTTTAAACGAGATTCCTCGTTCCTCGGAATGACAAATTCTGATTAATCCCTTCTTCTATTGCCTCCTCCGCTAAACCTTCTGTTGCCGCCACCAGCGTTTGCACTTGCAGTGCTACCTGTATGGTTTGGTTTTCTAGCACCAGCATTAGGTTTCTTTTTAGCGCCACTTAAGTTTGGTTCACGCTCACGAGGTTCACGTTGGTTACCTTTCTTTTTGCCACCACTTTTAGCTGCAGCAGCTGCACTCATTAAACTTTGCCAGCTCATTGCATAAGGATGATCTTCGATTACAGGAAGTTTTAAACCAATCAATTTCTCAATATCGTCTAAAAATTCTTTCTCTTCGCCATCGCAAAACGAGTAGGCTATACCGCTTAACCCAGCTCTACCAGTTCTACCGATACGGTGTACATAAGTTTCAGGAATGTTTGGCAATTCGTAGTTAATTACGTGTGCCAATTCATCAACATCAATACCACGAGCAGCAATATCAGTAGCTACTAAAACTCTGGTGGTACGAGCTTTAAAGTTTGTTAACGCTCTCTGACGGGCATTTTGTGATTTATTTCCGTGAATAGCTTCAGCCTTGATATTCATTTTGATCAAATCCTTAACTACTTTATCTGCGCCGTGTTTGGTACGTGTAAATACCAAAACAGTTTCAATCGCTTTGTCTTTTAACAAATGTGCTAACAAACTTCTTTTGTCGTTTTTCTCTACAAAATACACGGCTTGCTGTATTTTTTCTGCCGTAGAAGAAACCGGAGTAACTTCAACCTTAACAGGGTTCGTTAAAATAGTGCTAGACAATTTCTGAATTTCTGTTGGCATTGTAGCCGAGAAAAACAAAGTCTGTCTTTTTGCAGGTAATTTTGCGATTACTTTTTTCACATCGTGGATAAAGCCCATATCTAACATACGGTCGGCCTCATCTAATACAAAAATCTCGATATCACGTAAGTTTACAAAACCTTGGTTCATTAAATCTAATAAACGGCCAGGCGTTGCCACCAAAATATCAACACCTCTATGCAAAGCATCAGTCTGTGCTTTTTGTCCAACACCGCCAAAAATTACCAAATGTTTTAAAGCTAAGTTGCGGCCATAAGCCTTAAAACTTTCTTCAATTTGGATGGCTAATTCTCTAGTTGGCGTTAAAATTAAGGCCCTAATTGGTTTAGGTCCTTTTGTGTTTAAATGTGGTTTATCTAATAATTGCAACATCGGTATAGCGAATGCTGCGGTTTTACCAGTACCAGTTTGTGCGCAACCCAATAAATCGCGTTTTAGTAAAATAGAGGGTATAGATTGCTCCTGTATAGGTGTAGGTTGTGTATAACCTTCGGTTTCAAGCGCCTTTAAAATAGGGGCTATGAGGTTTAATTCTGAAAATAACAAAGTATAATTTTTAAATGTAAAATGTCGAAGAAGCTAGAACAATCATTATGAGAAGGACTAGCTTGTGTTTTGCTTTAAATGATAAAGAAATTCTGCTTCGCTGCAAAGGTAAGTAAAATAAATGGATGTAAGATGTAAGAGGGAAAATGGAAGATGGATTGCTTTATTGTTAGATTGTTAAATTGTTGTGTTTGAAATCTGCTGAATGTGCCAAAGGCATCCCTTTGGGAATAATTGGAAACTGATGTTAGTGCTTTTCGGCAATTACAGCCCTGCCCTCGCTACAATCTTTTACCCCTAAATCCCCTAAAGGGGACTTGGTAAAAGTATTTCCGCTAAGTCAGGTTTATAGAGTGAAGAAAGAAGGGCGTGGGAAATGTAAGATGTAAAATGGAATGGGTTACGTTTTCCACCAAGATATTTTCTTTGGTTTTTCAAACGGATAACTTCCTCCATTTAAGATTTTTGTTTCAATGTTGTAAGTGAATTCTTTCCATTCATTATCATTATCTGTTGGGTCAAAGGCTAATCCACTAACAATATTCTCTTCAAATGAAACATCTTTAATTCCATCATAAGAAATCCTTTCCGACTGCCAATATTTTTCATAGTTATCTACAATTGTTAAAGAAATATCGTCACATAGAATAACATATTCATCACTAAAAAGAAATATATTGTGATAGCCTCCTCCAAATATTGTGATAGCTTTTGTTTCTTCTACATTAATAATATAACATAGTCCTTGAGCTATAATTAATAGGTTATTACTTTCTGAAAATTCGTGAACATAGACTAAGTCAGTCCAGCCAGGTTTAAAATTGGCAACCCAATTTGTTCCATCCGCTTTAAAAAATCTAACAACAAATCCTTCAGAATAATACGGCTCACCATCTGCTGTAATAGAAATATACATAGGTCCATAAGCAGGCAAAGAATTTAAAATTTCAAATCTTTTCATACTATTTATTTAGCTCCCAATCTCATATCTCAATACTCAAATCTCACTTCTCTTTAGCCTCCTTAAACCTCGTAAAAAATAACAAAGCCAAAACACAAAGCGCAAAACCAACCACGCCATTTAAGCGTAATCCATAATCATTGCCAGTGTCTTTACCGTAAATAGTTAGCATTGCAAAAATGGCAATCCCTAAAGTTTGCCCAAGTTTTACGAAAAGATATTTAACAGCAAAGAACATTCCTTCGTGGTTTTCGCCAGTTTCTAGGGTGTCTTTTTGAGCAATATCTGCTAAAATTGCGTTTGGTAAAATACCTAAAGCCGCCAATGGAAATGAAGCAAAAGCAACCAATAAATACATTTGGTTTGCTGGTGTAAATGGTAACTTCCCTAAAAAGAAAATGGTGACAAAGATTAAGCTCAAAATACCAAAAGCTAAAAGCACCAAAGTCTTTTTGCCGAATTTTTTAGCACCAACATTTATAAATGGATAAAAAAACAAAGAAAGTAAAACCATTGTGCCCATAAATTTACCACCATCGCTATCGGGTAGGCCGAGTAAAACGGTTACATAATATAACAAACCGCTACTCATCAGGCTTAATGCCGTGTAATAAGTAAAATCTGAGATAAGGTAATATTTAAAATTTGCGTTTCTAAAAGTGCTTTTAATGGCAGGCAGCAACGGAATATGTGTAGGTTTACTTTCTACATAATCTTTCTCTTTGATGAAAATAATAGGTAAAAACATAACCAAACCAGAAAAAATAGCCAATGCCCAAATGGTATATTGCAAAGCGTGAAAACGTTCGGTTACGTGGAAAACAGTCTGAATTAAATCGGCGAAGTTATTGCAAAGAGCCCCTAAAATCATCCCTAAAACAAAACCCACTTGCTGATAGGTAGAAAGTTTTACTTTTTCTTCGGGTGTGTGAGTTAATTCGGCCAAAAGCGCATTATACGGAATGATATAAGTCGTAACTGATACAAAAAATCCAGCTAAAACAAATGTTAACCACCAAGCATTATTTATGTTTTCTCCTTTAACCAAGGGGTAAAAAACCAAGCTACAAAATATCACCGCTGGTAAAATTGCCCATTTCATTATCGGGAAACGCCTACCTTTTGGGTTGGTGCTGCTATCACTTACCGAAGCAATAAACGGATCGTAAGCCGCATCAAACAATCGGCCTGAAGCTAAAATTAAAGAGAGAATATTAAATGCACCAAAAACCAACAATTGCGGAATTAATGGCGATAAACCTGCATTATTTGGCGGTAAATAAAAATAGGGGAGCATCACAATGATAATGTTTGACATCACGCTCCAGCCCATCATTCCGGCACAATAAGCTAATTGTTTTTTAAAAGGTAGTGTTTGTAAAGGCATTTATATTTTTGAGAGTGCTTGTTCTAAATCAGCGATAATATACTCAGCTTCTTCCAATCCTACATAAATTCTTATCAACACGTGTCTATTATTGTTGGCATCAAAATCAGCTTTGCTTATGCCCGCACAAGCCGGGATGATCAAACTTTCATATCCGCCCCAAGAAACTGCCATTGAAATGTGCTTTAAACCATTGCAAAAAGTTTCAATTTTAAGTAAATCTGCATCTTTTAAAACAATGCTAAACAAACCACCACATTTTTTCATTTGCGCTTTGGCCAATGCTAAATCTTTGTTGGTGGCACTAAAAGGATGCAAAACCCTTTCCACTTTTGGGTGTGCGTTTAAATAAGCAATTACTTTATCTGCGGTATCGCTAATTTTTTCGAGGCGAATAGGTAAAGTTCTTAAACCACGCAACAACAGCCAAGCATTTTGAGGTGCCAATGCTGCGCCAATATTCAAATATTCTTTGTTGAAAATTTTTTCTAACAATTCTTTTTTGCCTGTCACAACTCCGGCAACTACATCGCTATGGCCTGCTAAATATTTAGTAGCCGATTGTGCTACCAAATCAATTCCGTAAGCAATGGGTTGTTGGTAAAGTGGCGAACAATAACTATTATCAATCATTGTTAAAATGCCATTTGCTTTTGCAATTTTAGACACGCCTTCCAGATTTTGAACATCAAAACTAAAAGTATTTGGAGACTCTAAATAAATCAACTTTGTTTTATGGTTGATGGCATTTTCGATTTGGCTCAAATCTGTACCATCTACAAATGTGGTTGTTATCCCAAATTTTGGTAAAAACTCTTTAAATAATTTAATGGTCCAGCTGTATGGGTTTTCTACACAAACTACTTCATCACCACTTTGCAGTAAAGCCAAAACAGGAACCGTAATTGCCGCAATACCACTGCTAAAAACCAAGGCATCTTCAGCTCCATCCAGCGCAGCCAATTTTTTTCTTAAAATATCAATTGTCGGATTAAAGCCCCTAGAATATAAATTACCTTGATATTCATCGGCCAATGCTGCCCTAAAATCTTCTACTGTGTTAAACTTAAAATTACTGGTTTGTATAATTGGTGGCGCAATTGCATTAAAATAGTTTTCGCGTTCTTCGCCTAATTCGTTTAAAATGTAAGATAAATCCATTATTGGTTAGTCGCCTTTTTGTTATTGAAAAATTTTGTAATGAAATAAATTGCTACAAAACCTAAAAAGATGATTAAACCATTTGTAGCTGCGTTAGGGTCATCTGCATAAATACTTACTGTAACAAACAAATATGCGGCAATGAATATGATGGGCATTATTGGATAAAATTTCATGGTATAAATGGTGCTTTTATCTAAATGAGCCGTTGTTTTACGTAAATAAAAAATTGCAGCGGCAGAAAAAGCCATCCCTATACTATCTAAAAAAATGGTGTAATTTAAAATTTTATCGAAGGTTTGCGCATAAAATAAAGTTAAGATTGAAATAAGCGTAAAAACAGTTAGGCTCACAATCATTACCTCATTCTTTTTGGTCTTTTTAGTAAAAATACTTGGTAACGCTTTTTCTTCGCCCATGGCATACATTGCCCTTGGATTACTTAATAGATTTACGTTTACGTATCCTAAAACAGAGAAAAATATCAACACAGAAAGTACAGTAAAACCTGCCGGACCGAAAATTTTTCCTGCTAAAATGGCTGCAATACTTTCGGCTGTTTTTAATTGCTCGAAACCAATAACCCTTACATAAGCATAGTTTATTGCCATGTACAAAGTGATAATTATTCCTAATCCTATGATGATAGAACGAGGAATAACTTTTTTAGCTTCTTTAACTTCGCCACCAAAATTAATGGTTTGTTGGTAGCCACCAAAACTAAATGAAACTGCAATTAAACAAAGTCCGAGTGCTTTTCCATAATCGCTCCAAGTGGCTGGTAAACCTGTAGTGGTGTTAAAAATTGGCGTAATGCTAGAGGTTTGTTCGCCAAAAAATACAGCGCAAATTAAGGTAAGTACCATTACAATTTTAATCACAGTAAGCACATTTTGTGTTCTCGAACTGGTTTTTAATCCCAATAGGTTAACTAAATAAAATATAATAATACTTACAGCAGCAATCGCGATTCGATATTCTGCCGTTTGCATATCAGCACTTAAAATAACTTTGCTTAAATATTCGGCGCCAATTAATGAAACACCCGCAACCGAAGCAGCGTTAGATACTACGATAATGCAATTAATAGCAAAAGCTATGGATGGATGGTAGCAGACCGAGAAAATTTTATAATATCCGCCAGTTACAGGAAACCTTGAGCCAATTTCGGCATAAGTTAAAGCGCCACAAAGGGCAACGAAACCACCAACAATCCAAGCTAAAAAGAAGAGTTCGGGTATTTGAGCTTTGCTGGCAACGTTTACAGGAGTTCTAAAAATCCCCATACCAATTACCAAGCTCACCACAATCATGGCAAGATCGAATAGTGAGAGTTGTTTTTTTTCAGGCATTGTAATTTAAATTGATTTTGGAAGATAGGGATTTTAGTTTGGAGTTTAAAGTTTGAAATGAGGAGCAATAAAATTGCGAATGTTCATTTGTGGAAACTTTGTAATTGATTTGCGCTAAGATTAAATTAAATTTGTAATGCTGAGTTGTTTCTGTTTTAACTAATCGTTATTGCGAGAAGTGAAACGACGAAGCAATCTTTTTTGCTAGAAAGATTGCTTCTCCCGATGAAAAATCGGTATCGCAATGACGCATATTAATCATAAAACTATGGCAGAACCGATTTATAACGAAGATAGTATCAAATCATTAGATTGGCAAGAACATATTCGTCGCCGACCAGGGATGTATATTGGTAAACTTGGCGATGGTTCTGCACAAGACGATGGTATTTACGTGCTTTTAAAAGAAATCATGGACAACTCTATTGATGAGTTTATGATGGGTGCAGGAAAAACAATTGATATTACACTAAGTGACCAAAAAGTAAATATCCGAGATTATGGTCGTGGTATCCCTTTGGGTAAAGTGATTGATTGTGTGAGTAAAATGAATACCGGTGGTAAGTATGATAGCAATGCTTTTCAAAAATCTGTAGGGATGAATGGGGTAGGTACAAAAGCAGTAAATGCTTTATCTACAAGTTTTGTAGTACAAAGCTATCGCGATGGTAAAACTAAAAAGGTAGAATTTAGCAAAGGCTTAATTACGTTAGAACACCCAGAAATTGAAACTACGCAGCGTAATGGTACCGCGATCACTTTTTATCCTGATGAAACTATTTTTAGAAATTACCATTACATACCAGATTTTGTGGAGAGCATGATTTGGAATTACGTGTTTTTAAATACTGGATTAACCATCAACTTCAACAATCAAAAATATTTTTCGGAGCGTGGTTTATACGATTTATTATCTAAACAAAATAAGCCTGAAGAAATTCGTTATCCAATTATACATTTAAAAGGGCACGATATTGAGTTAGCAATGACCCACGGCCAACAATATGGCGAGGATTATCACTCTTTTGTAAACGGACAATATACTACACAGGGTGGAACACATCAAGCCGCTTTTAGAGAGGCGGTTGTAAAAACAATTCGTGAGTTTTATAAAAAGGAATTTGATGCCAATGATGTAAGAGCATCTATAATTGCTGCTGTAGCTATACGTGTGCAAGAACCTGTTTTCGAATCGCAAACAAAAACCAAGTTAGGATCAGAGAAAATTGCACCAGAAGGGCAGTCGGTAAGAGGTTTTGTAAATGATTTTGTGAAGAAGGAATTAGATGATTATTTGCACAAACATGCAGATGTTGCCGACGCACTTTTAAAAAGAATTATCCAATCTGAAAGAGAGCGTAAAGACATTGCTGGGATAAAAAAATTAGCCAATGATAGAGCTAAAAAGGCATCGTTACATAACAAAAAACTGAGAGATTGTAAGGTGCATTTTAACTCAAACCACGAGAAAAGATACGATACTACACTTTTTATAACCGAAGGTGATTCTGCTTCTGGTTCGATCACCAAATCTAGAGATGTAGATTGTCAGGCTGTTTTTTCCCTAAAAGGAAAGCCTTTAAACTGCTACGAATTAACCAAAAAAGTAGTTTATGAAAATGAAGAATTTAACCTTTTACAACATGCTTTAAACATTGAGGATGGATTGGAAGGTTTGCACTACAACAACATTGTAATTGCTACCGATGCCGATGTAGATGGAATGCACATTCGTTTGTTAATGATGACTTTCTTTTTGCAATTTTTCCCAGATTTAGTGAAGGCTGGTCATGTTTATATTTTACAAACGCCTTTATTTAGGGTTAGAAATAAAAAGGAGACCATTTATTGCTACAGCGAAGAAGAGCGTAGAGATGCCATTGAAAAGTTAGGTGGTAAACCAGAAATTACTAGATTTAAAGGTTTGGGAGAAATCTCTCCTGATGAGTTTGGCTTGTTTATAGGCAAGGATATCAGATTAGATCCAGTGATTTTAAAAGAGCAAACGATTAAAAAATTATTGGAGTATTACATGGGTAAAAATACACCCGAAAGGCAACAGCACATCATCAAAAATTTGCGCATCGAAAAGGATGAAATTAGAGAAGGAGATGAGGAGCGAAATGCAGCGAATACTAATCTTGTAGAAGTTGCTTAAAAAAGTAAAATAATTTCCTGAAACAACATTTTTTTAACGTATAATTGCATATCCCTATTTGTTAATGATATTTTACCCTAAATCTGATTTAGGAGATGTACATTTTTTAACAAATATTTATGCCTTTTTCTTCTAAAAAAAACGCCTCAACTCGTTATGGCCTTTTAGTATTTCTAATTTTAACTTTATTTATTTGTGCTATTTTTTTCTACATAAAATATAGTAAAGTAAACGATCTTACTAATGATATTAAACAACTTTCTGAACTAGAAGAGGATTATTCTCTTATTGATTCTTGCATAGTGGTACTGTACAAAGCAGATAATAACTCGAGGTTATATGCAGTTACCGGTAAAAAAGAATACATCAAACAATTTGCTAGCGATATTAATTTTGTTTCAAGTATTTTAAATAATATCAAAAGTGCCGCAGATGGCAATGAAAATAAAGAGCCCAAAAGTTTAAGTAGTTTAGTTGTTCAAAAGCGGATTAGAACCCAGCTTTATCTCAAATTGAGGCAATTAACTGATAGTTTAATTAGCGTATCAACAGGAATAGATACCTCTAATGCTACATTTAAAATTAATGAAGCCAAAGAGCTAACTTATAAACAGTTTAAAACTTTGGTTACGGTAGATACCATTCATACATCTCAAATTGCCGAGGATAAGAAATTTTTACAAAAAGTAGGCGATTTATTTAGGGGTAAGAATAAAAATAAAGTTGCTGATACTTCGGTTAAATTTGTAAGAACTGAAATTAAATTGGATACTACTTTACAAAGCAAAAATTTCAACAAGCTTCAGTTAAAAAACATGAATAATTATTTCCGCAATTTATATGCGGCAAATAATATGCTGAAAAAAAATGAGATTGCTATTCTTAAGCTTAATACCAGAATTATTACAGAAATTGTAAGTTTATTAAAGCGTTACAAGGATAAAGAAATTTCTTTTGTACAAATAAACAAGGCAGAATTTAAAAGTAATATAGAAGAAACTTTTAAAAGCATTGATAAGATTTTTGTTTTAAGTTTGATATTGCTTTCAGCACTTGTTTTGGCAATATTATACAATCTCTGGAAAATATTTAAAAATGAAAGCGATCTAATCCATTATAGCCAAAAAGCCTCTCAATATGCTATTTCTAAGAGTAGATTTTTAGCAAATATGAGTCATGAAATTAGAACTCCTCTAAATTCTGTAGTCGGTTTTTCGGAGCAACTTACGCAGAGTGAATTAACTTTACAACAATCTGAGCAAGTTAATGCAATAAGAAGTTCATCAATCATGTTATTAGAAGTTGTGAATGATATTTTAGATTTTTCTAAGTATGAAACAGGTAAAGTAAGTTTTGATCATATTTCATTCATTCCGTTTGATGCAATTACTGATGTTTTTAACAGTATTAAAATTCAAGCAATCAATAAAAATATCGAACTAAATAAGGAAATGTCCATTAAAAGTGATTTGTGTTTTTCGGGTGATCCACTTCGATTAAAGCAAGTGCTAATGAATTTGCTTAGTAATGCCATTAAATTTACTGATGAAGGATCTGTTACACTAAAAGTGGAGGTGGGTAATCTTTCAAAAAAACAAAATTTGTTAAAAGTTGAAGTGGTTGATACAGGTATAGGGATTGGAAATGAAGATATTGATATGATATTTGATGAATTTGCACAAGTTTATTATTCTTCTACCAAAATTAAACAAAAAGGAACCGGCTTAGGTTTGGCTATTTGTAAAAGAATAGTAGAGTTTCAGGGCGGAACCATTGGCGTAACAAGTGAGTTGGGAAAGGGTTCTGTTTTTAGTTTCGAAATACCTTATGAAATTGATGTTGATAATTTGGCTTTAAAAAATGAAATAAAAACTAACCTAGAAATAAACGGAATAGAAGGAGCACGTATTTTATTGGCCGACGATAATAAAATGAATATCCTTTTAGCCCAAACTGTATTAAAGAAATATAAAATAATTAGCGATGCAGCTCATGATGGTGTTGAAGCTTACGAGTTATTTAAGCTTAATGAATATGATTTAGTGCTAACCGATATTCAAATGCCTGAAATGGGAGGAGTTGAATTAACTAGAGTTATAAGAGCTAATGCGGATAGGGAAAAGGCAAAAATTCCAATATTAGGGGTTACTGCTAATGTTTTAGAAGAAGATAGGAAAAAATATATAGAATCTGGTATTGATGATTTAGTGTTAAAACCATTTTCTGAAAGAGATTTAATTGATAAAATTGCTACCTATTTAAAGAAAAACTAAGTTTCTTCTGGGCAATCGACCGTATCTTCTGGATGTTGAGGAGGCAACACTGCAACTTTTTTCTCTACAACAATAGTTTTTAAGTGAACAGCATATTTACTCGGTGCAATTCCATCTGTGTATTTTTCTGCATAAGCCTGCGTAAACTCTGCTCCAAAATATAAAATAACAGAAGTGTAATAGATCCATACCAATATTACAATTATTGAACTTGCGGCACCAAATGCAGAACCTGGGTTACCTTTTTCTATGTATATGCCAATTACATATTTGCCCAGACTAAACATTAACGCAGTAAATAATGCACCAATTAACGCTGGCTTCCATTCTAAATCAACATCGGGTAACACTTTAAATATTACGGCAAATATTATGGTTACTATGGCAAGTGTTAAAACATTAGTTACAATGAGCATAAAAAAACCTGAAACTTCTTCAATTCCAATTCTTGATGCATATATTTCTAATTTATTGCCAATACCCACCACAACGCTATTGATAACAAGAGAAACTAGAAGTAAAAAGCCTAATGAAGCAATGAGAGAGAATGATAATAAGCGATTAGTAATTAACTTTTTCCATCCTTTTTTTGGCACTGCTTTAACTTTCCATATTAAATTGATGCTGTCTTGTATTTCTATAAAAATGGCAGAAGATCCAATAAGTAAAGTTACTACACCAATTATTAACCCCAATGTACTTTTGCCTGAGAAGTTGGCATTGTCAACAAAACCTTTTAACTGATTTGCTGCATCAACACCAATCATTTCACTAATCTCACCAAATAATTTGGTATTAGGATCCATGTTATCGCCTAAAAAAATACTTACAGCAGAAATTATAATGATGATTAAAGGAGTTAACGAGAATATGGTATAATACGCTAATGCAGCGCTAAGTTTCAAAACTCTATCTTCTATAAAACCCTTGCCAGCAGCAATAAACAAATGGTATAATACAATAAAAAAACTTCTAATCTTTTTAATTAAAATCATCATAATTTAAAACGGATATCCGATGCCAATATTTAAAATAAAATTTTCTCTGCGCCAAGTTTTACTTCCAAAATCTATATCATTTAAAACCCAACGTTGTCCATTAGGTAAAAATGGTTTTCTAATTGGAAATGCACCATCTAATCTAATTACAAAAATTTGGGCATCAACTCTTAAACCTGCACCAGTACCAATCGCTAACTCAGTAAAAGCTCTATTTAGTTTAAATCCAGATCCTGGCCTACCCAAATCTGTAGTTCCTGGCGTTCCTGTATCTTCTTTTCTAAGCCAGATATTTCCAGCATCAACAAAAACAGCACCATGCAAAACACTCACAATTTTAAACCTTAGCTCTGTGTTCAGCATCATTTTTATATCACCACCTTGGTCTGAAAACGTTTGGTCGTCAGGTACTTTATAAGTTCCAGGGCCGAGTGTTCTTGCTCTAAATGCCCTGATGTCATTACTTCCGCCAGCAAAAAACTGCCGAACAAAAGGTAATGTTGTGGTATTGCCATAAGCAAAACCATACCCTAAATTAAGTCTGCTTGCCCAAGTTATATTTCTATTAATCTTGTAATAATCTCTTAAATCAGCTTCTAATCTAACAAATTGGTTTAAAGATGTATTAAATAATCTTTTTTCGCCTAAGTTGTTTTTAGCTACAAAAAGCCCCCAAACGTTACCAGCAGTTTCAATTCCTCCATTAAAGTAAATATTGTTTCTTCTATAATCTTCCATTTGATTTGAGAAAGTGAAATTATAATTACTACCAATAATGAATTGATTTTCTAATAAGCTCCTTAATACCGGGTTTTCTCTATAAAGGCGTTCTTCAGTTGTATCACTAGGGAAACCAGCTTGTACATAATTAACAGAAATAGGATTAAAAGTATGTTCTTTACGAGCATTTTCTTTCCAATTATATCCAAATTCTGCTTTAAATGCGTTAAGCGAGTACTGCGAACCTCTATTTAACAACTGATATGAGAGTAAAGCTACCGTTTTAGGGATAAAAGCATTTGTTGAACTAGGTTTGTAAAACGGAACAATAAACTGAGGAAAAGTTAATTTACCTTGTAGCGTTAATGAATATGAATTTAATCCTTTTGCTAAACCGCTATACTGCGTTTCGAAACCACCGCTGGCACTCACATCTAATTGTTCTGCTCCTCTAAATAAATTACGTGTGGTTTGCGTAACCTTTACCTCCGAACCTACAAAATTGTTCGATTTATTTGTTCCAGTAACCGAAAAGCTCAATGAATTTTTCTTCAAAGGGGTTAAAAAAATGTTCAAATTAAGTTGATTGTTTTTAAAACTATCCAATGGTAAAAACTCAGCTCTAACATCTCTAAATGCACCCAAATTAACCATTCTATTTAAGGATTGATTATGATCGGTTCGGTTATAGTTTTCGCCTTTTTTAAAGAAAACTAAACGATCAAATAACTTTGGTTTAAATGTGTTTCTATCGTCGTATATATTAAAATCGTGGTATTTATTAGGTTCTAATGTTCTTAATAAACTATCTCTTCTTAAATTATAGTTTGGGAAAATGTTGATGTTATTTATGGTGTAGGGTTTTAATCCTGCATCTGGCGTAGTGTTTTTTATCGCAACATTAATATCAACCAAGTTTTTTCCAATAGTACTATCTACCTGTAAAATCAAATAATCAGGACTGAAATAGAAATATCCGCTTTCTTTTAAATCATTATCAATTCTTATTCTTTCGTTTTTGTAAGTATCTAAATCGTAAAAATTACCAACTTTTAATAAGGTTTTATCTTTATTGATATTGATGATTTTGGTTAACGTTCCTGTATCTGGCGGAAAAGTAATGCTATTAATTTTATATCTAATACCTGTATTTGCGGTATAAACAGCTTTACCTTTTTTGCCTTTAATTACTGTATCTCCAGTAACGTCTGCTTGCAAATATCCCTGGCTAATCAAAAAACTCTCTAATACATCGTTATTATATTGGATTTTAACTTCACTTAATAAAACTGGTTTTTCACCAATTTTATTTTTAAGCCAATTACCAATTCCCTTTGGCTTAACAGTATCAGGCGCAAGATTATGAATTAACAATTTCCATTTTATGCCAAGTAAAGATTTGTTAGGCCTAGGGCGAGTTTTGTTTTCTAATGAGATTTTGATGTCTTTCTCATTGTCTATTTTCTTGCTCGAATCAGGATTGATAATTACATCAGCACCAGTATATAAATATTGTCCGGGCTTTAACTTTTTAGTAGTGCTACAACTCGCTAAAACTACAAAAGCTAATAATATAAAAGTAGGTTTAATTAGTTGTCTCATTTTTTGGTTTTTGTTCTGTTTGGTTTCTTAATCGCTTTGCTCTTTTTTGAAAAATCTCTCTAAATTTATTGTAATCTACTACTAATGTAAATCCAACTCCAGTTTCAATAATCTGACCCTCCACAATTCCTTCATTTTGGTCGCGTCTGTAAAATCTCAATCTGTATCTTCCATCACTAGATAAGGCATAATCGATATTTACATTTCCTGCAATATTTGCATTGTTTTCTCCGGCAGTTCTTGGCCCTTCTAAACCGAAAGAGCTACCTACAGTTATGGTTAATCTATCATTTAATAGTTTTTTAGATAAGCCAACTTCTAAATCCGTTTTTTGCTCAAGCGAGCCAGTTGAATAATCTTCTGATGAGTTAACCCCAAAGTTTAAATCTACACCTTGAATTAAGTCTGAAGCTAAATTATTTAACTGTTCGGTTAATAATTTGCTTACACTAGAACGTGCTAAAGTAGAAACACCGCCGCCGCCGCCAGCTAAACTTTGGAAAGGATTATTGGCAATAAATCTATTTAAAGCAAGTAGGGCGAAAACTTGTTTGTTCAACTCACTTTCATCTCTGTTGATGATATTTAATCGCGTTTGAGCCAAGCTTCCAATTGCACTTGTACGTTCGTTTTCTGGTAATTCTATTTTAAATGAGATGCTCGGTTTAAGCAATTCATCTTTCATGTAAAGGTAAACCTGAAAAGGCAATTTTGTTTTTGCTTGTACGTTTTCAGGCTCGTTTAACAAATCAATAGGAGCTGCTAAAACCTCGTATAATGCAGTTAAATTTACCGTGGCTGCAGTTGGCTCGCCAGTCCAGATAATGGTACTGCCAGCAACAATTTTAAAAGGCCTTTTACCTAAAGGAGCAACAGTTAAACTGTATGAACCATCAACAACTTCGTAACGGCCAGTCATGCTAATTTTCCCGCTAGGATCTATTGTCGCGTTTAAATTTGCTTCGCCTCTAATGTTTAATTGATCTCCATTTTGCGGATCTACAACTACATTTAATTCTGCTTCTGGATCGGTAGTAATAGTTGCTACTAAGTTTAATCCTTTCAATGGCGATTTGCTTACGCTGTCGGTTGTTAATGCTTTTTCACCGTTAAAAGGCGGAGCGTCTTTATCAACAAACTGTACAATGCCCTCTTGCTCAATTATAGATGGATCTGATGTTGGCAGCGCATAAAAGAATTTCGTTCCCTTGTCAACTCTTACATTCATATTCACATCTGGCTGGTTTAAATCTCCCCTAACTTTGATGTTACTGGTTAAATAAACCGTACCGTAAATCATATCATTATCGGCTGCAGTAGAGTTAATGGCTCTAAAATTATTGGTTCTAATATCCAAACCAAATCTGATATTTTTAAAATCTGTAGTAAAAATATTCCCATCAATTATCGCCTTTTTACCTAAAGAGTCGATTAGTGTAAAGTCATCAAACCTAATTCCTTCATTATTAAAAGTAATTTCTTGAGTTGGCATTGTGAAATAAGAATTGATGTAGGCCACATTAAATGCGGCATCATTAAACTTCAGCGCACCTAATATTTTTGGAGCAGTAGGTTCACCTTTAACAGTAAAATTTCCGGTTACTGTTCCTTTGCCTTGTCTTATTTGCCCCATACTCACACTTTCAATTTGGGTTAAATCGATTTTATCAATATTAATGGCTAAATCCAAGGCACTTTGTGGCGCAGTATAGTAAAAACCGCTGGCTCTTAATTCATGTACACCTTTAAGCCTCACATCAACTTCAAAAGCATTATTGGTATTGTTATTTACCAAAAGACTGAGCTCGCCAAGTTCATCTTTTTGGTAGCGTAATTTGTTAATGTTCAAATTTGCTTCAAATTTTGGTGTCGATGCTAAATCTTTAACATCAACCAAGCCGTTTATTGTTCCGCCAACTAAAGCGGTGTCAGCATCTGCAAATTTGGTTAAGGTTTCTATCTCAAAGTTTTTAAACTCTACACGTAGCGGAGCGTTTGGTGTGTTGTTTATGCTATTTATGCTTAATAATTGTGTTCCCTGACTTAAGTTAAACTGATTTGCCAAAATACCTGATTGACCGAATTGAATGTAGTTTTCTGGAGATACAGTCCACTTTTCGTAATCTAACAAAAGTTTGTTTGGATCAAGGTTAAATCTAAAATCCTTATTAATAGACTGAAAATTACCAGCAATAACGTATTTATCTTTGCGCTGTCTGTCTCTTAAAAAGATGTTTAAGCCTAATTGATTATTTGCAGCAGCACCAGAAATTTCTGTATTAAACAACACAACAGATGGGCTTTGAATACTCTTAATGTTTAGCGCATAATTTAACTTTTGGTTATTGTTATTTACCGCAAGGCGGATGCTATCCACATTAAAATCGCCATAAACTACTTTTGGAAAGGATGCATTCATGATCAAACTATCTTTTTCGGTATCAATTAATCCGCTCATGCGAGAAGGTAAAAAGGTAGTAAGCTCAGGCACAAAATCTTGTAGAAACTTAGGGTTGTAAAGATTTACCACAAACCTAAATCGCTGATCGGGTATTTGAACAACCTCACCAAATTGGTAGTATTTATTAATTTGGTTAATTACCGCATTACCAATTTTACTTAATTGATATTTGCCATCAATTTTGGCACTTAACAACTCAGATTTTAGGCTTAAACTGTTTGATGTTGCATTAGAAACCGCGTTAATCTGAACAGTATCAACATTAAATTTCTTTCCATCTTTTACCAATTGCAAGCCTGTAGCATACACATCTCCGTTTAAATAATCAACATCAGCTGTAGTAATATTTGCCTTAATATTTCCGGCAACTTTAAATTCAGTCGGACTAAAGTTTAATTTTTGTAAATCAATTTGTTTTAAACCAACATTTGCTTTTATTGCCGGATATTTTCCTGCCAAATTAATTTGCGCAACTAAATCGAAATTGGCATTACTATCTGGCATGTTACCTTTAATGTTAACCAACTGTTTAGCGTAAGTGCCACTCATTTTTAAGTTGCGGTAATTGTATTTATTGTAAACCGCACTAATTACGTTCGCATTAAATTTGGCATTGATTTTTTTAGGATCTAAACCTGTTCCAACTACATCAGCTTTAACCGTTACTCTACCAATAGTTGCCTGTTGTTTTAACAATCTGCCGACATTAAAATTATTTAAACTCACATTAGCTTTATAACTTTCTCTGCCTTTAGGTCCTTTCATGCCAGCAACAATTACCGCACTACCCATGTCTGTTTGGATATTTAAATTGGTATTAAAATCGGTCATCGAACCTTTAAAATTACCTCTGGCATTTATGGCATTTGGCAATTCTATAGATGGTGGTAATGATCCTTTAGGCGCTAAAACCAAAATATCACTTTTGGTTAAACTAAACCTTTTAATATTTAAATCTAAGTAAGCTTTATTAATATCTGGTAAACCTTTGGCTACACCACTTATGTCAATTTGCGTATTTCTTAAACCGTTAATTTTTAACTGAGCGATATTTAAATTGTTTAAATAACCATTTACATTAGCGTTTAAGGTTATTTTTTCATTTCTATAATTAGCAGGAATTGCGTCACTGAAAAATACAGCGTCTTTTAAGCCAATTACCGTATTTTTAAAGTTGAGGTTTAATTTAACACGCTCGGGGTTTTTTGTTAAATCATCTAATGATGTAAAGTTTAACTCTGTCGAATTATCAATGCTTGTATTTGGCGTTTTAACTACAAAATTGGCTAACTTAATTTGTTTGTCAGTATAAGTTGCATCGCCTCTTAATTCATTTAAAATAAATCCACTTTTATCTTTAAACGAACCGTTTTTAACTTTCACAATGATGCCGCCATTGGCGTAGGTTAAATCATTGGCACCCAAATTAAGGTTGGTAATTTTTAAGTGGTTAAAATCTAAGCCTTTTGCAGGTTTTGCTCCCAAATTATCAAATTGAACTGTATTGTCGTTAAAATCAATTTTCTTTAAAAAAAGTTCCAAAGGCGATGATTGTATTGCAACCGTATCTTTTACCTGAACTAAATTATTGCTTGGAGCAGGTTTAAAAGCAAACAAGATATTCGATTTATTTAAACGTGCTTCATCTGCAGTGTATTTGCCATTTGTTAAGTCAACTTTTAAGTTTACTAAACCCAACTCATTTATGTTGGCAATGGCTTTTGTTGTACTTAACTGGTCATCGTAATTAACCTTTACATTGCTAAACTCAAAATTTTGGATTTCAATATTCGGCAATTTTCCTGTGGCCTTTTCAGTGCTATCTACACTTTTGGTAATTTGTTGTACCAGTTCAGTTAATGGTTTTTGCTGTAGGTAATTTAATGAGGTATTTTTTAAACTAAGTGATTTGATCACATAATTTTGATTGGCTAGATCGAAGTCTTTTATTTTGGTTTTAAACTCTCCTAAATAAAGTTTAACATCATTACCTGCTACATCATCACGATAGGTAATTCCAATATCTTCAAACAAAACTTTGTCTATTCTAAATTTAAGCGGGGCTGATGTGGTATCTACTTTTGGATCTTTTTTCTCTTCGCTCATAAAGGCATCAACTAAAAAAGAAAAGTTAAAAGTAGTATCGGGATTGATGCGTTTTACATTAGCACGTATAGTTTTTAGCTCAATACTGTTAATCTCAACAGTGTTTTTTAAGAGTTTAAATAAGCTGATGTCTACTTGTAATTTTTCGGCATAAAGTAAAGTATCACCTTGTTTATCTTCTATGTAAAATTTATTCAGCACCACATCTTTAGGCAAAGCAATTTTAATGCTTTCGAGGCTAACTTCTGTCTTGGTCTTATTTTTAAGGTAGGTTATTGCTTTATCTTTTACAAAATTTTGAACTGCTGGAATATTTAGAGATAGTGCAACAAGAACAACAAGTAGGATAACACTTGCAATTGTCCACAGTAAAATCTTAAGGCCTTTACGTAAATATTTATTCAATTGAGATCAATTTTGGGATGGTAAGTTTAGTTTATTGCTAATATTATGCCACTAGTACAAAAAATAAACAACGGTTAATTAAAAAAGTTCTTTAGAAAATAAAGAAAAAATAACTTAGGTTTATAGCCCCACAAATTATTTGAGGATAAAGGAATATGGAAGTACAAAATTTTACAATAAGTTACGAGACTTTTAACAGTATCAATCAACTTGAAGCAGCAGATCAGCAATTATGCTTAAAAGCGGTTGATGCAATGGCGACTTCGCATTCTCCCTATTCTAAATTTAAAGTGGGAACGGCTATTTTGTTAGGTGATGATGAAGTTGTTTTGGGAAGCAACCAGGAAAATGTGGCTTATCCATCTGGCTTGTGTGCCGAAAGAGTTGCGCTTTTTGGTATTGGAGCTCATAAACCAAATGCAGTAATTAAAAAAATGGCCATAACTGCGCAAACAGAATTATTTAAAATTGTAAATCCGGTTACTTCTTGTGGTGCCTGTTTGCAAGTGATGATTGAAGTAGAGAAAAGACAAAATTCGCCTATAGAAGTGCTGTTTTATTGCATAGATGGACAAATTTTAAAAGTAAAAAGTGTGAAGAGTTTAATTCCATTTGCTTTTGTAGAGGATAGGTTGGGAGCTTAGGGTTTTGTAACCACCTAAGAAAACCTTAGGTAAGGTGTTTTTTTTCATCCTGACTTTGGAGGAATCTTGTTGTTGTTTAATTGAGATTCTTCGCTGCGCTCTGAATGACAACCTTCTAATATAAATCATACTCTTTCGTGTCCTTAGGTTTCTTAGGTGGTTAAACTATTAGCCAATCTGCAACCTCAAATAATTGCACAACATTTTATTAAATAAACCCGATGGCAGCAAACATGTATCCGCCGCGGCGGAGAAATAAAGCGAACAGCGGGACGAACGTTACTAAGAACTCCTGTTTTTGCTTTTCAAAATGTGTTTATTATTGATTTTAACTCATTCTAAAATCTAAAATCCAACATCGTAAATCTATTTCACAGCTTGTTAAAAACTTCCTTCGTTAATTCTATTTGCAAGCCTTATATTTACGCATCCCAAATACTTTTATAGCGAATGAGTGAAGAATTAGACCAAAATTTAAACGAAGATGCCTTGCCGGATAATCCGGAAAATAAACATTCGGTTATACCCATTAACGGACTTTATGAAAACTGGTTTCTCGATTATGCTTCTTATGTAATTCTGGATAGGGCGGTGCCGCACATACACGATGGTTTAAAACCTGTGCAGCGCCGTATTATGCATTCGCTAAAGGAAATGGATGATGGGCGTTTTAACAAGGCGGCCAACGTAATTGGGAATACGATGAAATACCATCCGCATGGCGATGCCTCTATTGGCGATGCGATGGTGCAAATTGGTCAGAAAGATTTACTAATTGATTGCCAAGGAAACTGGGGCGACCCGATTACAGGAGATAGCGCTGCGGCACCTCGATACATCGAAGCTCGTTTATCGAAATTTGCCAACGATGTTGTTTTTAATGCAGATACCACCATTTGGCAATTAAGTTATGATGGTAGAAACAGTGAGCCAGTAACTTTGCCGGTTAAGTTTCCGTTATTGTTGGCGCAAGGAGCAGAGGGAATTGCCGTAGGTTTGGCAACTAAAGTAATGCCTCACAATTTTGTGGAACTTTTAGATGCATCCATTGAAATTTTAAAAGGCAACAGGAGCAATATTTTGCCTGATTTTTTTACGGGTGGCATGGCCGATTTTTCTAACTACAACGAAGGGATGCGTGGTGGTAGAATTAGGGTTAGGGCAAAAATTACAGAAAAAGATAAAAAGACTTTGGTTATTACCGAAGTGCCATATAGTACCACAACAGGATCGGTTATCGATAGTATTTTGGCTGCCAATGATAAGGGCAAAATCAAAATCAAAAAGATTGAAGACAATACTGCTGCACATGTTGAGATAGTTATTCAACTGGCGCCTGGTATTTCGCCAGATGTTACAATTGACGCCTTGTATGCCTTTACTTCTTGCGAGGTTTCAATTTCGCCGAATACCTGTATTATTAAAGATGATAAACCGCATTTTTTAACGGTTAACGATATTCTTGAGCAAAATACAAAACACACCAAATTTTTACTGAAACGAGAATTAGAAATCCGTTTGCATGAGTTACAAGAGAAAATTTTCTTTAGTTCGTTGTTAAAGATTTTTATTCAGGAAGGGATGTACAAAAACCCTGAATATGAAAATTCTGTTGATTTTGATGGTGTAGTTACAGTGTTAAATTTATTATTTGATCCCTTTAAACCATCGTTATACAGAGAAATTTTACCAGAAGATTTTAAAAAGCTGATTGATAAGCCGATGAGTAGCATTACTCGTTTTGATGTGAAAAAGGCTGATGAGCAAATGAAAGCTTTGGAGGATGAAATTAAGGTTGTAAAAGGGCATTTGCGTCATTTAACTGATTACGCCATTGCTTGGTACCAGAAACTGAAAGATAAATACGGAAAAGGAAGAGAACGTAAAACGGAAATTCGTTTGTTTGATAGGGTAGAAGCCAGTAAAGTGGCGCTAGCAAATGTTAAACTTTACATTAACAGAGAAGATGGTTTTGTGGGTACAGGCTTAAAGAAAGACGAGTTTGTTGCCGATTGTTCTGATATTGATGAGATTATCGTTTTTAGAGAAGATGGCAAATGTATTGTAACCAAGGTAGCCGATAAAACTTTTGTAGGCAAGGGAATTATCCATGCGCAAGTATTTAAAAAAGGTGATGAACGTACGGTTTACAATTTGATTTACAGAGACGGTGCTAGCGGAACAAATTACATTAAACGTTTTGCTGTTTTAGGCGTTACCCGCGATAAAGAATATGATTTAACCAAAGGTAGTAAAGGAAGTAAAATTTTATATTTTACGGCAAATCCGAATGGAGAAGCAGAGGTTGTAACTATACAATTGAAGCCACATTCAAAATTAAAAAAATTACAGTTTGATTTAGATTTTGCAGAAACCGCCATAAAAGGGCGTGCTTCGCAAGGTAATATTGTATCGAAATATCCAATTAAAAAAGTGCTGTTTAAAAGCAAAGGCGTTTCTACCTTATCAGGATTAAAGATTTGGTATGATGAATTGCTGAAACGCTTAAATGTGGATGGTAGAGGAAAATACCTTGGCGAATTTGATGGCGATGATAAGATTTTACAAGTAAATGCTGCGGGTTGGTACGAGTTAACCTCATTTGATTTAAGCAATCACTTTGATCCGGGTATTGTTTTAATGCAAAAATTTGACCCAGAACGAGTTTATGGTTTAGTTCATTATGATACAAAAGCAAAAAATTATTTCGTAAAACGATTTGTTTTTGAGCTGCAACCTGCCGGAAAGGAAGTTAGTATTATTAGCGAAGAGCCAGGTTCTAAAATGATTTTTATTACAGGCAAAGCCGATGCCCAGTTACAAATTGATATAGAAAAAGGTAAATCGAAAACTCCTGAAACTTTGGTTGTTGACTTGGCAGGGCTGATTGATGTAAAAGGTTTAAAAGCAAATGGAAACAGACTTTCGCAACACGATGTAAAACAGGTTTTTTTGGTTGATGCAACACCAGAAATTGGAATGGAGTTGGTTGAACCTATAGTGGTTGAAGATGTGGAGCCTAAAATTGCAGAGGTTGATGGAGATGAGGACAATTCATCTGTTGGAAATGAAGTCGAAGAAGGATTACAACCTGAGGATAATATTGTTGAAATTGAAGCAGATGGAATTGCAGAAATAAATCATTCACCTGTGGTAAAACCTGTTCAAGATGTAATCGAAAAGGTAGAGGTGAAAAATGATGTTCCTAAAGTTAAGAAGCCAATATTTAAATCAGAACCAGTACAAACTGAGCCAAAAGCAGAGGCAGTTAAAAAAGTAGATTTAAAAGAAGTTGAACCACCCAAACCAGAAGCAAAACCTGAAGAGGCAAAACCAGCTAAAAAAATAGATTTTGAAATCACCAATCCTGATGATATTAAAATTGATGATAAAGGGCAATTAGGCTTTTTTTAAGTCAAAACGCTAGATAATCTTATTGGTAGGGTAAATATCTAACAGATGTAAGAGAAAAATGATGTTAATAATTTTATTAAGCATGGGCGGTATCTTATTTTTCTTTGGCCTATTTTGCAGGAGTTCTAACAAATCGAACAAAAACCCTTTTAAAGAAAATATTGGAATACCGCTTACATTAAACAATGATTATATGTTATGCGAAAATCTCTCTTTGAAAGATAAAAATAAACGGTACTCTATTCTTTTTACAGATCACCTCCCAAATCAATATACAAAAGTAGAATTGCTTAAAAAAGGAACCATAATAAAACTTTCAAAAGCTATACAGTCTAAAACTAGCTTAAGTGGGGTTGTAGAAAGTTACGTTTTAGGAACTGTATATTCAGAAAGTTTAAATAAAGAAGTAATATTTTTTAAAAGTTGGGGAGGGTTGTATAACGATTTTTCTAGTGGTAAAAGACAAACCTATTGGAGCTTTGAAAAAGCAATTTGGCAAGACAAAGTGGATACAACAAAATACTACCCAAAACGTGGCGTCTTACTTTAAAGGCTAATTTGTAATGTGTTGAAGTTGTAACCAATATTTTAAATTTATTGGAGGGTGCTTTTAACAACTGATATTTTAAAAAGGCTTCGAGATTTTCTTTGAGGCTTTGGTGTTATAGTGTTTTGCTTTTCATCTTTTTTAAAATTTCTTGAAACTCTTGGAAAGGTCTCCCTTCTATTTTTGCTTTGTTTATAGCAGTTTCTTGAGCCTTAATAGCTTGTTCAAAATAGCCTAACTGATAAAAAAGATGAGCTAATGTATCGTGATGAGATGACATTGGGTTTAACTCAATAGATCTTGTGCTCCATGTAACAGCTTTAAGTAGGTGATTGATGTTTTTTGTTCCTGTTTCATACATATTCCAAGCAGCATTATTTAGTTCATTTGCATAATTGTTATAAGGTATGCCAACGGCGGAAGATACCATCGTTGTCTCTTTTTTCACCGTATTAGGGTTCGCCTTTATCAAACTATCTATTTTTTCCTTTGATATAATTTTTTTTCCAGTTGTTAGCGTTGGTCTACTCCTATCAAGTGCTACTTGTCTTTGTTTAGCTTCCAATTTTTTAATAGAATCAGCACTAATATTCATGTAGTAAGTATCATAATAATGAATAGCGCTTCTAATGTAACTCGATGTATCTTTAACAGATTTAAAATAGTACAACATATTATTTGCAGCATTTTTGTTCGCAATTTCGTAATTATTCCCATTACTAGATCTTGCAATGTTAGCTGCTGCTTGTGCTTGTCTTATGTTTTTATTTTTTACAGCGTTGTTAAGTGTGTTTTGTATAATAGCATTATTTATATCAATCCTTTTCTGTAATGGTTCTTTTTTAAAAATACTATCTACAATTTTTCTATTATTATAGGCTAGTTTATAAGCATTACCATCTGCAAACGGACCAGCTTGTAAAATGAATAAAACAGTTTGATAATCGTTAAAATCACTTATTTTTAAATTATTTACGAATTGCTCTATTAATACAGCATTATCGGTAATTCCATTTTTTCTTCTTAATTCTATTAATTTTTTTAGGTTATTATTGTCCCCTTTGTTTGATAAATAATCTTTCTCAAGCTCAGAAACTGATTTTTCTTTGCTAAGCGTTAGCGCAGTGGCTAACATTTGTATGTACTTATATTTTGTATTTGATGAGCCAAAATCTTTATGAAATACATCTTTGTTTGCATGCATAAAAACAAAAGAAGGAAATGCGTTAATTTTATACATTAAGATGATTTGCCTTATTGAACTATCTTTCATATCAGTCTCAAATGTTACAAAACTTTCTTTTAGCTTGTTCTTAATTTCAGGGTCTTGTAATCCAATATTTACCGGTATATTATTTAAATACTTTGCAGGCATTGAAATTATCAGAAGTAATGGTTTGTCATTTTTTTTAGCAAGATTAATAGCGTTTTCAAAAGACTTAGTATCGCTGATTTGGCAAAAAACTGTAACAGGTAAAATGAATAAAATAAAGAGAGAGGAAAAGATTTTCATGAGCGTTGTAATTTTTACTAATATAAAAATATTTTAGGATTACTGCTATTCCATCAAAACTTTACAACTTAATACTATGTTTCTATTAATTTAAATATATATTTGCCTTACTCAAAGGGGTGCTTGTAAAATTTACTCAAAAATTGTGCAGGCTGAGATTATACCCAGTTTAAGGGAGGAAGGTAAAAGGTAAAGCTGAGGGGAAACCCTAACCACTTATCGCCAAAACCTAACCCAATAAACGCACCTGATGCGGATAATACCGACGTAGGGAAGAGGTTAACAGCCAAATTACTGTTTCGCCCTGAAAGCAGTTTTCAATCATTTTTATCGCCTTATGGCATAAATGTTCAGAGAATGGAAATTCAGGAATATCTACGTTTGTTTGTAGAGCAGATTATAGAAACCTCATATTTAGAGTGGTTTGCAGTTAGTTTTGGTGTAACCGAAGTGCTTTTGGCTAAGCGCAATAACATATTACTTTATCCTGCCGGGATTATAGGTATTTTGCTCGGTATCTATTTGAAGCTACAAGCAAAGTTGTATGCCGAAACTTTGTTGAGCATGTATTATTTGGTAATGAGTTTTTATGGCTGGATCATCTGGTCTAAAAGAAAGGCTAAAAATCAAGTTTTACCAGTTAGTTGGATGACCAAGGAAGAGTATAAAATTGCTTTTGCTATCGCCATTGGCGGATATTTTGTGCTGTATTATGCGCTTGTAAACTTTACCAATTCTGATGTGCCGATTTTAGATGCATTTGTATCATCTACCGCTTGGGCGGGAATGTGGTTATTAGCCCGACGTAAAATAGAAAATTGGATTTTTCTTAATGTTTCAAATATTGTAGCCATCCCACTGTTGTGGCATAAAGATTTGGTGCTCTTCTCTCTGCTTACATTATTCTTGTTCATCGTAGCTATTTTCGGTTATGTCGATTGGAAGAAAATATATCAGAAACAGTTGGCAGTTAGCAGTTAATAGTTGGCAGGTATCAGTTAACAATTGGCAATCAACAATTCGCAAACATTGCAACTTTTCAACATTCCAACGTTCCAACCCTTCAACATTCCAACAACAAATTATGCAACAAACACAAACTTGGCAACACGCTATTCAAAACTTGGCAGCTCAATCTGAAGCATTAGGCACTTTACATCCAGATGTTTTGGAAATTGCCTATCAGCAAGAATGGTTTAAACTATATGTGCCTAAAGTATACAACGGACCTGGAAAAACATTGCCAGAAATTTTAAAGTTGCTAGAAGAATTGGCTTATGTTGATGGGAGTTTAGGTTGGACAGTAACCCTTTGCAGCGGAGCTGGTTGGTTTTCCGGTTTTTTGGATCCAGATTTGGCGAAAGAAATTTTTGCAAATAGGACAGCTTGTTTTGCTGGTAGCGGTGCAGTTGGCGGTACAGCAATTAAAAATGAAAATGGATATTCAGTAAATGGACATTGGAAATATGCCAGTGGAGCCTTACATGCAACTATTTTTACAGCAAATTGTAAATTAATTAATACAGATGGATCGGCTATATTATCAGAAGATGGCGAAGAGGTGATTAAATCATTCATCTTATTCAAAGATGAGGTTGATATTTTGCCGGGTTGGTCTTACTTCGGCTTGGTAGCAACCGGCAGTCATGCTTTTAAAGCACAAGACTTGCAAGTGCCTGCAAACAGAACGTTTTCAATAAATAAGGAAATTAAGGTTGAGATACCTGGATTTGACTATCCGTTTTTGCAATTAGCAGAAACAACTTTAGCGGTAAATAGCGCAGGTATGGCTAAACATTTTTTAGAATTGGTAGAGTTTTCATTTTATGGAAGAAGCGGCTTAAAAAGATACAATGAAGATCAAATATCGTTTTTTGAAAATGAACTAAAGCAATGTAAAATCGCCTTTGATCAAGTTAGGGCTGGCTTTTATAAAACATTTGATAATTCATGGCAGAGCTTGATGAAAAACCAAAAAATTGAAGACGATTTGCTAAAAGAAGTTAGTTTGGCAAGTAGAAAGTTAGCACATACCAGTAGAAAAATCTGCGATACGCTCTATCCTTACTGCGGATTAGAAGCCGCCAAAAAAGATAGTGACATTAATAGAGTTTGGCGAGATCTACATACGGCAAGTCAACATGCCTTGTTAACTTTCGAAAAGTAACAATCAATAAAAAAGGCCTTGAATGTTATTTTTCAAGGCCTTTTAATCTATTAAATTTTATATTACTGATACTGGATATAACTTGGTATCGGTTTTAATTTCATTAATTCTTCTGGTGTCATTAAACGATTTGGCGCTTTTTTCAAATCATTTTTATAGAAGATTTTAAAGCCAGTAAATTGAACAGGTTCGCCATATATAAAGTGACGGTAAGTACCTAATTTCAAATCAGGTTCGCCCCAACCATCCATGTGCATTACAATTTGCACTTCCGGTCTTAACTTAATGCTTTTATAGTTGGTTACCATCTTTTTTGTAAAACGATGTACTACAAATACTTTAGGTGTTAAATTATGTTTTTTAACAATATCTGCTAAATAACCAGTTACATAATTTAAATCAGCAGCATCATAAGTACCAATTTTCTTACCAGGAAGAGAACCATCTTTCATAGAAAACTCAGGATCGATACCCAAATGCACATTAGGCATAATTAAATACTTCTCTATATGAGGCAATTCTGCTTTGATGTTACTCAAGGCAACCTGTAAGTCTAAAAATACGATGGTATTTGGGCGCATTGCAGCAATTTTTAACACAGAATCAATTTGTTTATTACCCATTCTGTTGATGTACTTGCCGTCTTTACCAGGCGTACCACTTGCTACGGCAGCAATATAATGCAAACCAGCTTGTACAGGAGTAGAAGGATCTACCTTTTCCCAACGGTTAATTTCTTTAGTTAAACGAGACCACATTTCTTTAGGTGCATATTCGCCCAAAGCACCCATTTTTTTTGAGTGTAAATTACCATAATAAACAACAATACGTTTGAAAGGTAAAATTGCACCAGCCAAAGGATAAGGTTGTTTTTTTACAGGCCATTTACCAGTGGTATCGCCATTGGCTAATTTATTCATGATCTGATCATACTTTGCAGTATCTACAGGTGCACGTAAATTTTCCTCCTCAACTTTTGCGGTATCGGTTTTAGCTGTTTTATCTCCTGGCTTTTTAGCGTCTGATGTGCATTGTGTAAAAGCACACATTGTTGCAAATCCTAAAAGTAAACCAACAACATTTTTTGTTATTTTCATGGGTATTTGATTAAAATTGATATTCTATTGTCGTAAAAATACATTAATTCACACTCGGCGTTCACTAAAATTATCAACACATCAACATTTATTGATAGTTATTTAAATTTATTAAACTTCCCGAAAACACCTAAAGGTAATTTTATGCCAGATGTAGCTTGTAAATAAAGTTCGCCAGTTTCTAAGTTTTTAACTTGAGGATAAGATGTTTTAATCAAGTTTTCTACAATTACAGAAGAAAAACCCAAAGAGTAGGTATTTAAGATTAAAAAGTGTTCTTCCTCATCCAATAACTGAACAACATCTTGCATCATTTCTTGAATATGATCTTCTAATTTCCACTTTTCTCCATTTGGTCCATGTCCAAATGCAGGCGGATCTAAAATAATTCCGTTGTATTTTTTACCGCGTTTCAATTCTCTTTTTACAAATTTTAAAGCATCTTCTACAACCCAACGAACATCTTTTAAATTTGATAATTCCTGATTTTCGTTAGCCCAATTTACCACTTGTTTAATTGAATCAACGTGAGTGGTATCGGCTCCAGCTGCTTTTGCAACTAAAGATGCTGCACCAGTATAGGCGAAAAGATTAAGCACCTTCGGACTAGCTGTTTTAAATTTTTTGATAGATGATGAAATGTAATCCCAGTTAACTGCTTGTTCTGGAAAAACACCAACATGTTTAAAGGAAGTTAATCCTAAACGTAGGTTGATGCTAATGTCATCATTTTTGTAATTTACATTCCAGCGATCTGGAATATTTTTATCGGCCTTTAACCATTCGCCACTTGTTGCCGAACGACCTTTAAAGGTAATGTGCGTTTTTTTCTTCCACTCTTGTGGCGATAAAACCTTTTTCCAAACTGCCTGCGGCTCTGGGCGAGACAATACCAAATTGCCAAAGCGTTCTAGTTTTTCAAAATCGCCGCAATCTAATAGTTCGTAATCTTTCCAGTGGGTTGGTGTTAAAAGGCTTATCATATTGAATTTTATGTAGTAATTCTAAACGACAAAGTTATTCAAAATATCTCTATTCTATCAACCACATTGTCGGTTTGGTAATAAAGGATGATTACAATTTCCCTTTTGCTGCTTTCATAAAGCGACTAGCAAATACAAAATCATTTAATTCTGCAATATCTGTCTTCGAGATTTCTTTATTTGAACCTTCCCAGAATTTTTTTCCTTCGTGTAAAAAGATAATATAATCTCCAATACCCATTACCGAGTTCATATCATGCGTTACCACAATGGTAGTTGTGTTGTATTCTTCGGTTAATTCCTTAATCAACTCATCAATTACGATAGATGTTTTGGGGTCTAATCCAGAGTTGGGCTCATCGCAAAAAAGATATTTTGGGTTCATTGCTATTGCACGAGCAATACCAACACGCTTTTTCATCCCTCCAGAAAGTTCTGCCGGAAAAAGCTTGTTTTTGCCTTCTAAATTTACGCGTTCTAAACAAAAGTTTGCACGATCTAATTTTTCGCTTCTACTTTGTTCGGTAAACATATTTAATGGAAACATGATGTTTTCTTCAACCGTCATCGAGTCAAATAAAGCAGACCCTTGAAACAACATGCCAATTTCCTTTCTAATTTCAATTCTTTCCTGAAAATTTAGCTGTGTAAATTCACGGTCATCATATAAAACACTGCCTTGTTCTGGTTGATGTAAACCAATCATACACTTTAATAGCGTTGTTTTTCCTGATCCAGAACCACCAATAATTAAATTAGTTACACCTTCTCTAAAAATGCCCGAAATACCCTTTAGTACTTCGTTATCTCCAAACGATTTATGAATGTCTTTAATCTCGATCATAATAATAATTGGGTTACCAAGTAATCACAAGCCAAAATACTAATACAACTTACAACTACTGCACGTGTACTTGCTTGGGCAACTTCTAAGGCACCACCTTTTACGTAAAAGCCTTCGTAAGCTGGTACTGATGTAATGATAAAACCAAAAACAAAGGCTTTAGTTAATGCTACAACAATGGTGTAAGGATTAAAATCTGTAGTAATACCTTGTATATATTCTGCAGCAGAAATAGCGCCAGATAAAGTTCCGCCTAAATAACCGCCACCTATACTTAAAACCATAGATATAATTACTAAAATGGGTACCATAGTAATGCCAGCCAATATTTTAGGTAAAATTAAATAGCCAGGTGCATTAATACCCATAATTTCTAAGGCATCAATTTGCTCGGTAACCCTCATCGTTCCTATTTCTGAAGAAATTGCTGAACCAATTTTACCAGCCAACACAATAGCGCTAATTGTTGGGCTTAATTCCAAAATACTCGAATCACGATTTACAGAACCAATAATTGTTTTCGGAATTAAATCGCTCACCAATTGAAACGCAATCTGCAAAGTCATTACTGCTCCAATAAATGTAGAAATGATGCTTATCAAACCCAAAGAGCCAACGCCAATAAAATCCATTTGCTGAAAAATAGCTTTTACGTATATTTTAGTCTTCTCGGGTCTTCTAAATACTGCCTTTAATAACAGTATATACTTGCCAAAATTGGTAAAGTTCATTTAATAAAAATTAGCTGAGGTAATTACAATAATATACAAAGAAACAACAAAAAAAGTTCTGGCTTTGTGTGTTTGTAAAAAAATATTATTGTTAAGCCGCATAAATACGCTTTTTTTGCTTTGTTTAAACATATTTAAATTTATGAATGCAATAATAACTGGAGCAACAAAAGGCATTGGAAAAGCAATTGCTTTAAAATTGGCACAAAGTGGATATAATTTAGCTTTATGTGCCAGAACTGAGGCCGATTTATCCGCCCTGCGAAATGATTTAGAAATGTTTGGAAATAAAGTTTACATAAAAGCTGCAGATTTTTCTCGCAAAGTGGATGTTTTATCTTTCGTCGATTTTGCAAAATCTCATTTTAATCAAATAGATGTTTTGGTAAATAATACAGGTGTTTTCTTGCCAGGAAGTTTACTTGATGAACCAAATGAAAATTTTGAGTTACAACAAAACCTCAACTTAAATTCTACCTATTATTTGGCGAAGGAATTAGGTAAAATTATGCGTAATCAGGGTAATGGCCATATTTTTAACATTTGCTCTATTGCCAGTAAAACGGTTGTAGAAAATGCAGGTAGCTATAGTGTAACAAAAACCGCGATGCTAAGTCTTAATAATGTATTGCGTAAAGAATTAGCTCAATACAACGTTAAAGTTACGGCAATTTTGCCAGGTAGTACATTAACAGCATCATGGGAAGGAACAACAATAAACCCAGCAAAATTTGTACAGCCAGAAGATGTTGCTAACACCTTATATGCTATTTTAAATTTAAGTAGCGGAGCAAACGTTGATGAAGTTATTTTAACGCCTTTAAATTTTTAGTTTTTACCAATAGGAGGAGATCGTTATGGAAAAGAGATTGTTTAGAAATGAGCACGACAAAGTGGTGGCAGGCGTATCATCTGGCTTAGCAGAATACCTGCAAGTTGATATTACTATAGTTAGATTGCTTTTTGTACTATCCACTTTATTTTTAGCCGGTGGTGGTTTAATCGTTTACATTGTGATGTGGATTGTAGTACCAGTTAATAACGATCCGGTAGCGAAAATGAAGAAGTTTAATGAACAATTCGAAAAACATAAATCTGCTTTCAATAGTCCATTTGATGCGCCTCAAAACACTGCAGAAACCAAGTGGAATACCCCAAATACTGATTTTAATAACCTAAATAATATGAACAGTTTTCAGAAACCACAAACCAATGATACAGGCAGAACCATTGGCGGATTAATTTTATTGGTGCTTGGTTTTTATTTCTTGTTACGTCAACTAGATATTTTGCCACATTGGTTAAACATTTGGAAAATCTATAAACTTTGGCCATTAGCGCTAGTTGCAATTGGTATCAGCTTAATTTTCAGAAATCAGCGTAAAACTGAATGGGATAATTTTAAGAAAACCACTGAGCAAGCACAAAAAACGCAAGATGATAAGCCAGTTGAAGATGCTGTAGTTATAAAAGATGACAATGATCAGCCTCAGCCAAACGCTTAAATAAACCAAAAACGTTAATTTAAAACATACGGAAATGAAATTTGATAGAATAATATGGGGTGTGCTGCTTTTATTTATTGGTGGTGTACTATTGTTAGATAATTTTGATGTAATTAATTTTTATTGGAGAAATGTTTGGGATTTTTGGCCTATATTTTTGATCATCCTTGGCGTTAATATTCTTTTCAATAAAAATAATTCACAAACAGGAAACATCATCTCTTTGGGTATTTTAGTAATTGCTTTATCAGTACTTTTTGTTAAGGGACAAGAAGAGCCAACAAATAAATTTTGGTGGAGTAATGGAAGGCATACTATAGAAATTGATGGCGATGAGGATAATGATACAGATAATAAAAAGCTAAGCTTTAGTGAACCATATATTGAAGCAGATTCTGCGAAAAAAACAATACTAAACCTTTCTGGTGGTGGTACTTCGTTTGATTTAAAAGGCGAGACTGATAGTTTGTTTGCTGCTGAAGTAAGAAAAAGAAATGGTGAATTTTCTTTAACTAAAACTACATCAGATAGTGTTAATACGTTAACCTTTAAAATGCAAAACAATAAAAAAAGTTATTCTTTTGGTAATGGCACAAGTGTTGATGTTCGTTTAAATACCAATCCGGTTTATGAAATGAACCTAAAAATGGGGGCAGGAGAATTAAAATTCGATTTAGCAGATTATAAAGTAAGAACCTTAAACTTTGATGGCGGTGCAGCAGAGCTAAACATTAAATTTGGCGCTTTACTGCCAATTACCGATGTAAATGTAAAAACTGGTGTAGCCGATGTAAAAATCGAAATCCCTGAAGGTTCTGGTTGCAGAATTAAAACTAAAACAGGTTTATCATCAAAAGATTTTACAGGCTTTACTAAAATAAGTGAAGGCGTATATGAAACGCCAAACTATCAATCGGCAGCAAATAAAATATTTATCAATTTTGAAGGCGGTATAAGTAGTTTTGAAGTAGATAGATACTAAAAAGTTTAGGGTTTAGAGGTAAAGGGTTTAGGGATAGCGTAAAGACAAAATGTTTAGTATTTTTGTTCTTACGCTATTCGTATAATATCTCAAATCTATCATCTCAATACTCAAATCTCTTCTATGAAAGAATATACAATTGTTGTTAACGGTAAGCCAGAAGGACCATACAGTATCGATGAATTGAAAGGTTTAAAAATTAGGCCAGAAACATTTATCCGTAAACCAGGCATGGATGATTACAAAGAAGCTCATGAATTGGTAGAATTGAGAGAAATGTTGGGTTTCAAATTTCAACAAACTGCACCACAATATTTCGCTTCATTCGATCAAAGGTTGATGGCCTCGGCTATAGATTATTTCTTTCTATTGGTGGGTTACGTAATTATTGTGCTGTTTATTTATATTTTCATCGACCAAAAAATGTTTCGCATAGGTACTGCGGTAATTTTTTTACTCTTAGTTCCTGTAGCAAAATTTATTTATTCGAGCATTGCCGAAGCCTCTATTAAACAAGCAACTATCGGCAAACGATTAATGGATATTAAAGTAGGCGATTTATTTGGTAATCGTTTAGATATTGGCACTTCAATTTTACGGAATTTTGCCAAAATTTTATCAACCTTGCCTTTGTTTATCGGTTATTTATATTGTTTTATGAACAAAAAGCAACAATGTTTGCATGATGTTATGGCCAATACATTAGTGGTTAAACAAAGGTTGTTGTAAAATAGTTAGTAAAGTAATCCAAACATCCAAAGCGGTATTTTATTATTTATTCCTGCCTCCATATCATCAACAGCAATAAAAGAATAATCTACTCCATTTAATTGTTTGGTCGATTTTCCTTTTCCTCCAATTTCAAAAGTATACTTATCATCAATATAAAAATCACCTTTTAAAGGTAAATTAATTTCATGTCCAGCATTTTTAAGCTGATTCATAAAAAAAGCTTCACGCAATGAACCTTTATCTGTATTATTTGGGCTAAGAGCAAATGATAAATTGGTGTTTTCTAAAAATATTTTATCTGGTTTTTGTAAAGTGCTAATGCTCTTGCCTGCTGCCGTAAGCGAATTGATTAATTTTGCATTGTTAAGGTAGTAAAGGTATTCTACAATCATATTTCGGCTAATGCCAGTTTTTTCACTCAAATTACTAACGTTTGGTTTAAAAGGTACATTGGTTGATAAAATATAAAGCAACTGATAAATTTTACGAGAATGATGTGGGTTAAAACCTGCTATAAACTGTAAATCTTCCTCAATAATTAACCTTGCCACTTTTTCTAACTTTAAATGGTAGGTACTCTTGTTTTCTAAAAAAAAAGGGTAGTAACCATTTTTTAAATAGTCGTTAAAATATTGTAAGGGTCTAAATTTTGAAATTAAATCATGAGCAATTTCTACATGTTGCTTAAGCAAATCTTTTAATGTTATTGCCTGCAAATTGGTAATGCCTGTAAAACTTAAATACTCTCTATAAGACAGGCCAGACAGTTCATATTGTGCGGCTCTTCTGCTTAAATCTGTATTTTGTCTAGAAATATCTATAATAGACGAACCTGTAAAAACTATTTTTAAGTCTTTATAAAAATCGTATATGTTTTTAATTTCTTTTGCCCAATTTGGATATTTATGTACTTCATCTATAAATATTACTTTGCCGCCACTTTGCCTAAATTCTTGTGCAAAGTCTGTTAGCAAATTATCTGTAAAATAAATATCATCCATAGTAATATAGATAGCTTCGTTGTTTATCCCATAATTAGCTTTAATATGTTGTAAAATAAGCGTTGTTTTTCCTGTTCCCCTTGCCCCTAAAATGCTAATTAATCTGTCATTCCAATCTATAGTTTTTGCTAATGGCCTAATAATTTCCATAGGCTGTTGTTGTACAATCAAGTTTGATTTTAATTTCAAATTTTCCATTATGCTCAAATTTTAAAGCAAATATAGTTAAAATTGCTATAAATTTATAGCAAAATTTATTAAAATTGCTTTTAATAAGTGTCAAAATGCCTTACAAGCGAGTTTCCCAACTTCCCAACAATTTAACAATTCAACAATATAACAATTAAACATTTCCTATATCTTTGCTAACCATGCAAGAAATGAATAAGCCTATCCAATTAGAAGGTGGTTATTGTAATAGCCTAACGCAATATTCGCGGTTTATAACAAGAGAAGTTCAAATTGGAAATATCCCAATGGGAGGTTCAAATCCAATCCGTATCCAAAGTATGACAACTACTGATACCATGGATACTTTAGGTACTGTAGAGCAAACCATAAGGATGGTAGAATCTGGCTGTGAATATGTTCGTATTACTGCGCCAAGCATTAAGGAAGCAGAAAATTTAGCTAATATTAAAAAAGAGCTTCGCTTACGCGGATACGATGTTCCACTAATTGCTGATATTCATTTTACACCAAATGCTGCCGAATCTGCTGCTCGGATTGTAGAAAAAGTTCGTGTGAACCCAGGCAATTATGCTGATAAAAAGAAATTCGAAAATTTAGCCTATACTCAAGATACTTATCAAACAGAGCTTGAAAGGATTTATAAAAAGTTTACACCTTTAGTAAAAATCTGTAAAGAATATGGTACTGCTATGCGGATTGGTACCAACCATGGTTCTTTATCAGATCGTATCATGAGCCATTATGGTGATACACCTCGTGGAATGGTAGAGTCTGCAATGGAATTTATCCGCATGTGCGAAGACTTGAAGTTTTATAATTTGTGTATTTCTATGAAAGCGAGTAATACACAAGTGATGGTACAGGCCTACCGCTTGTTGGTAGAAACCATGGTAAAAGAAGGAATGAATTATCCTTTGCATTTGGGTGTAACCGAAGCTGGCGATGGAGAAGATGGTCGTATCAAATCTGCAGTTGGTATTGGAACCTTGCTTGCTGATGGTTTAGGAGATACCATTCGTGTTTCTTTAACAGAAGATCCAGAATTTGAAGCGCCAGTTGCCAGAGCATTGGCTAATAGGTACCCCCCTAACCCCCTGAAGGGGGAGTTGGAGCGGATTAAAGACTTTGCTTCCCCCTTTAGGGGGGCAGGGGGGTACAACCCATTCCAACATAAACGTAGAGTTACAAATGAAATAGAAAATCTGGGTGCACATCAAGTACCGAGAGTAATCATCAATATCGAACAAGAAAATTTAAAAGACCCTGCCATTTTAAATCCAGTAGGTTACAATTATTCAGCATTGCTGGATAAGTATAATTTAACCGATCAGGCTTGTGATATGGTTTATTTAGGCGATCAATTACCTTCTTTTTCATTTCCTGGCGGATTGAAACAGCTTTATAACTATGCAACTTGGTTAAAGTTGGTGGACAAGCAAAATTGTCATCCGATATTTAGTTTAGCTGATTTTAATTCGGCTCAACAGAAAGATGAAAAGTTAAATTTCGTGAAAATTCTGGCTGAGGAATTAAATGTTGAGCAATTAATAAATTTAGATAAAGCGGTATTGGTTTTATCAACCAATGCAGAAAATGCAATGCAAACTTTACGCAGTGCTTTTGTAAAATTATTAGCTGCGGGTATAAAAATTCCGGTAATTGTTGAACGTACATTTGATAAATTAACCATTGATGATTTTCAATTATACAGTTCTACTGATTTGGGAGGTTTATTAATTGATGGGTTTGGGGATGGTGTGTGGATTAATGCTCCTGAAATTCCTTTATCGGTAATTAACTCTACTTCATTTGGTATTTTACAGGCTACACGTACCCGTATTTCTAAAACAGAGTATATTTCTTGTCCGAGTTGTGGGCGAACCTTATTCGATTTACAAGAAACTACACAAGCAATAAGAGCAAGAACTTCTCATTTAAAAGGGATTAAAATTGGTATTATGGGTTGTATTGTAAATGGTCCAGGCGAAATGGCAGATGCAGATTACGGTTATGTTGGTGCAGGAGTAGATCGAATTACCTTATACCGCGGACAAGAAGTAGTTAAGAAAAATGTAAATACTGCCAATGCCATTAACGAACTGATAGAAATCATTAAAGGCGATGGTAATTGGGTACCCCCAACCCCCTAAAGGGGGCTATTGTAAGTATTACATTTGTTGCTGGCTTTAAAAGTCCCCTTTAGGGGATTTAGGGGTTTCCCCAAGCAGTAATCACTACATTTCTATTGCCGCCGTAATTTCTGTGTTCGCATAAATAAATTCCTTGCCAAGTACCTAGAGCAAGTTTTCCATTTCTAATTGGTATTAAAACAGAAGTATCCAGCAAAGCTGATTTAATGTGAGCAGGCATATCATCTGAGCCTTCGTAATCGTGCTGATAATCGGGATCATTTTCTTTAACTGCCTTGTTAAACCACATTTCGAAATCTTTACGAACAGTTGGGTCTGCATTTTCATTAATGGTTAGCGAAGCTGATGTATGTTGAATAAAAACCTGCATCATGCCCACTTTAAATTCCTTAATTTCTGGGATGGCGTGCAAAATTTCATCTGTAATCAAATGAAATCCTCGGTTTCTTGCTCTTAAGCTTATTGTTTTTTGGATCATTTTTATTTTACATTGTCATGCTGAGCGTAGTCGAAGCATCTCTGTAAAAATACATTATAGAGATCCTTCACTGCGTTCTGGATGACAAAATCGTGGTTAATACTTAAAATCTTCTCTTCCCGGACTAAAAATATCCAACAATGTACAATCAGTTATAGCTCTTCCGCCATGCGGCACATTGCAAGGTATAAGAACAAATTTACCAGTATCTAAAATTTGAGTTTCTTCGCCAACGGTCATCTCAAATTGCCCTTTTAGTACGAATGCACATTGGTGGTGTGGGTGACTATGAATAGGAGAGTCGCTCCCAGCTTTAATATCGATAAAATTGATGGTATTATTATCTGTATGTATCAATTTAGAAAAAAAGCCTGGGCTCATTTCTTTAACTTCAATATCGGCAAACTCTCGGAAAATTTCTTTGTTCATGATTTTATTTAATCTGTAAAGTTATTGATTTTTAAGCAACGAAATATCTTAAAATAGTTGATGTATAATCTTGTTTTAAAGAATTTGAAAATCAGTTTCCGTAATACTTTGATCATTACAGTCCCGTTATTCGTTTCAATCTTTTTTTCGTATCAAACCTCGTAGGTTTTTTAGACCTACCGGGTTTAAAAACGCAGGCTTATGCAACTATTTAGGTCTAAGCGTATAACAATCCCTCATAGTAGTATAAGCTAATGTTCTATAAACGGGATTTTAACGTAAATCCTTTTTGTGTCATGCTGAGCTTAGTCGAAGCACACAAAAAGATTGTAGTGAAAGCCCGACTAATTTTAATAATAGCTTTTGTCTCTGCTTTTCAAAAGAAAATCTAATTATTATCTGGATAACACCTCATTCAAAAATATTAAACTCCTTTCGCAAACCTGCAAAAGCTGTACGGGTAAAGTCTCTTTCTCAAAAGGATGAGATGCGCCATAAACATGATTTGCACCTTCAATTTTTACCAATCTGCTGTTTAGGTTTGTCCCATTGAGTTTTTGTGCATGTGCAAAGAGTACATTTACATCATCATCGCCCTGCACAATTAACCACGGAATGTTTATCCGCTTTGCGTTTGCTAAAATATCAAACTGTTGTTGGTTAGCCTCAAAATCTTGTAGCAAAGTTACATTTAATGGCATTTTTTCTTTTGTGCGAGCGTTAATCACATCAATTTTTCCGTTTTTTCTCCAGTCATCTTCCTGCTCTTTTTTCCATAAACTGTTAAAAGTAGAGATTGCACTCCAAGTAATTAAACCCTTCACATGAGGGTTGTTTACAGCTTGCAAAATTGCCAAACCACCGCCTCTGCTGTGGCCTATTACAAAAACAGAATCAACATTTAAGTTAGCTATGGCATAACTAATTATCAAATCAACATCCAACATCTCTTTGCTAATTGTATTTGCAGCAAAACTTTTCATGTCAGTAACATCAGTAGGTTTTTGCGGATCAACACCACTATGCGATAAATTAAATTTCAAATATCGAAAGCCTTGACTTGCAAAATACCTTGCAATTAAGTTATGTGCACCCCAATCTTTAAAACCTTTAAATCCATGTATAAAAATTATTAAAGCTGCATTTGTATTTCTATCGTCATAAGTAATGTCGCCAATTATTGTTTTTTGCTCTGCCCCAATTATCGAAAATGAGTTTTGATGTATCATAATCTGTATTTAAATAACACTAGTACCCAATATAACAAAATTATTTTAGCAAGGTTTAGTTGAATTTAGTTTATTTAAAATCTTTCTAAATTAGGGCTAAATTACAGCTCAATGACAGATTTACCACTTAACGTTTTTACTTTTGTTACACTAAAAATAACAGGCTAACCCTATTTTGGAATATTTAAAGATTATTGCATTTACACACAAGCAAATTGACCTAAAAGCCTTAGGTAAATTAGTGATTTGTGAGCATACGCTGGATGATAGGTTGAGGAATATCCAATCGGAACTAAATATTAGAGAAATATTTTATGTTGGTACTTGTAACCGCGTAGAATTTATTTTTACCTCTGCAGCAGCATTAGATAAAGAATTTATCAGTCGGTTTTTACATGTATTAGATATGGGCTTACCTGAGCAATACATGGAACAGTTTATAGCAAATGTTTCTGTTTACGAGAAAACTCAGGCTTTTAATCATTTATTACGTACATCTTGCTCATTAGAAAGCTTAGTTGTTGGCGAGAAAGAAATTTTAGCACAAGTTCGCAAAGCTTACGAAGCTTGCAGAATTGCTGGTTTTACTGGCGATTATATGCGAATGATTATGAACCGTGTTGTTAAAACCGCAAAAGAGGTTTATACGCACACCAATATTTCAAAAAATCCGGTTTCTATTGTTTCTTTAGCTTACCGCAAATTACGTGAGCTAAATGTTTGTGCAAATTCTCGCTTGTTAATTATTGGTGCAGGTGAAACCAATAAAAATATAGCACAATACCTTAAAAAGCATAAATACGCTAACTTTTCTATTTTTAACAGAACGGTAGCTAATGCCGAAAGTTTGGCTAAAGATTTAAATGGTACAGCATATCCGTTAAGCGAATTAGAAAATTACAGCAAAGGCTTTGATGTAATTATCACTTGTACAGGTTCTACTGAGCCAATTATAACCGAAGAAATTTATAATAAGTTATTGCAAGGAGAAATTGGTAAAAAGGTAATCGTTGATTTAGCTATACCTAATGACATTGCACCAGAAGTTGTTAAAAATTTCCCTTTGCATTACATTGAGGTAGAATCTTTAAAAGAAATTGCCCGTAAAAATATTCAAGAGCGTTATGACGAATTAATTAACGCCGAACAAATCATTGAAGCAAATATTAGTGAGTTTGATGCCGTTTTACGTCAGCGTAAAATTGAAATTGCCATGAGCGATGTGCCTCAAAAAATAAAAGACATTAAACATAAAGCAATTAATGCTGTTTTTGCCGATGAAATCAATACACTTGATGATAACTCTAGAGCAGTATTGGAAAAAGTAATGGATTACATGGAAAAGAAATACATTAAAATTCCGATGGTGATGGCAAAAGAAATACTGGTTAAAAACAGTTAAAAAGATTTGCGTATTGAGATTTTAGGCCAAATCAATCTTAATATTCTTTGTTTTCTTTTTGTCTATATGGTACTGCAATGCGTAGGGCAACATTACAACCATTCAACGTTCTAACATTTCAATTCCAATCAATCATTCAAAATTCTTAATTTAGCGGAAAATCTTATATAAAGTGAAGAAAGTAATTATCGGTACCCGTGGAAGTGATTTAGCATTATGGCAAGCAAACCACACTAAAGATAGATTAGCGAGCATTGGAATAGATGCAGAACTAAAAATTATAAAAACGCAGGGCGATAAAATATTAAATCTTCGTTTAGATAAGCTAGAAGGAAAAGGATTTTTTACTAAAGAATTAGAAGAAGAACTTTTAGGTGGCACTATTGATATCGCGGTTCACTCTCACAAAGATTTGCCAACAACAAATCCGCCAGGATTAATTATTGCTGCAGTTTTTGAAAGAGAAGATCCATCAGAATTGTTATTGGTGTTAAAAGACACAGTAGATGTAACCCAAAAATTATCTTTAAAAACTGGTGCAATTGTAGGTACTTCTTCAAACCGTCGTAAGGCACAAATGTTAGCTTTAAGATCTGATTTAAATATTGAAGATTTACGTGGTAATGTACCAACGCGTATTCAAAAGTTACGTAATGAAGATTATGATGCTATTTTATTGGCAAAAGCTGGTGTAAATAGATTAAATATAGATTTAAGTGAGTTTCATGTAGAAGTTGTAGATACAACTGAATTGGTTCCTGCACCTGCTCAAGGTGCTTTGGCTATTCAAATTCGTGAAAATGATAACGAACTTTTTACTGCTTTGCAACAAATAAACGATGCTGCAACGGCCGAAGAAATTGCTGTAGAACGTAAAGTGCTAAACCTTTTTGAAGGTGGTTGCCACATGCCTTTAGGCTGTTATTGCAAAAAAGAAAACGGTCTTTTTGAGGTTTGGACTTCTAAAGCAGAAACAGATGAGGATTTTCCGGATAGACTTTTTGTAAGAGCCGAAACAACAGAAGGTTTAGCTGAGAAAATTGTAGCTAAGTTTAGTAAAGAAAGAAAAATGCCAGCTAAGGTGTTTATTTCAAGAGAAATTGGCGAACACAGCTATTTCAGAAAAGCCTTAGCTAAACATGAAATAGAAATTGATGGACGGTCATTAATTCGTACTTTTCCTATCGTAAATATTTTAGATCCTTTTTATTTAAAAAATATTGATTGGATTTTCTTTAGCAGTAGAAACGGAGTAGAATACTTCTTTAAGTTAAATCCTGCATTAAGCAAAAAGGTAAAATTTGGAGTTGTTGGTCGTGGTTCTGAAGCTACGCTAAGAAAATTTGGTCATTTGGCAGATTTTGTTGGCGAAAGTGGAGACATTGTTGAAGTAGCAGAAGAGTTTGCAAAATTGGTTACAGGCCAAACGGTGATGTTTCCAAGAGCACAAGATTCGCTTTTAACGATACAAAAATCATTAGGTGCTGATACAAAAATTGTTGACTTGCCGATTTACGAAACCGTTGTTGCCGATGATATTGATGGTACTACAGCCGAAGTATTGATTTTTACCAGTCCGAGTAATGTACATGCTTATTTTGCTGATAACTTATTAGACCCAGAACAAAAAGTAATTGCCATTGGTAACTCAACAGGTAAAAAATTCGATGAAATGGGCGTAAAATACGTTTTACCTTATTCACCAGATGAAATTGGTTTGGCAGAGGCTGTTTTTGGAATATAAAAGCCTCTCCCCTAAATCCCCTCTACAGAAGAGAGGGGACTTTTGGACAGAAGATATTAGCATTAATTGCAACATATTTTTACGGTTGCATTTAAGGCGTTTAGAAAGTCCTCCCTTCTGGGGAGGGACGGGTGGGGCTTTAAAGCGGTTGTAGTAAAAGAAAGTTGTTAGCACTAAACTTTCTTAACTAAACCTGATAGCAGTGAATCCCGATTTTTCATCGGGAGTAACGAATAGCAGGACTACCTTAACAAAAGAACCACTGGAACTGCTTTTCTAAAAAATGATATTTAGGTTATCATACTAAATTTTAAAATAAATAGGTTTGCAGTTTAATACATATCAACACCAAATTTATGTTCAGACCACGTAGGTTAAGAAAAAATCCAGTTGTTAGAGAACTAATTGCCGAAACGCGATTGTCAAAGGATATGTTTATCTATCCTTATTTTGTAGTTCCAGGAAATGGAGTTACAAAGGCAATTGATGCCATGCCTGGAATTAACCATTTTTCTACAGATACTTTATTAAAAGATGTAGAAAAAGGATTAAAATTAGGTGTAAACAAAATCATGCTTTTTGGGGTGGGAGATGAAAAAAGTGATGATGCAAAATCTGCTTTTGATCCAAATTCTTTAGTGCCTGTAGCAGTTAAACAATTAAAACAAAACTTTGGCGATGATTTGTACGTAGTTACTGATGTATGCGTTTGTTCTTACACTACACATGGTCATTGTGGTATCATGAAAGATGATTATATCCAAAATGATTTATCGGTTGATTTGATTGCTAAAATGGCCTTAGCCCATGCTGCGGCAGGTGCAGATATGTTGGCACCTTCAGATATGATGGACGGCAGAGTTGCAGCAATAAGAAGTACTTTAGAGCAAAATGGCTTTGCCAACACAGCAATTATGAGCCACGCTACCAAATTTGCATCGGCCTATTACGGGCCTTTTAGAGAAGCGGCAGATTGTGCGCCAAATAAAGGAGATAGAAAAGCTTACCAAATGGATTACCGAAATGGAACAGAGGCAGTAAGGGAAGCTTTATTAGATGAAAGTGAAGGTGCAGATGTGTTAATGGTTAAACCTGCTTTAGCTTATTTAGATATCATTAGCAAATTGAAACAAAACAGCGATTTACCAATTGCTTGTTACAATGTATCGGGAGAATACTCGATGATAAAAGCAGCTGCGCAAAAAGGCTGGATAGATGAACAAAAAGTGGTTATGGAAACCATGCATGCCTTTGCAAGAGCGGGAGCAAGCATTATAACCACTTACCACATTAGAGATATTGTAGAACAAGGCTGGATGCCATAGGTTAAGCGTTTGGAGATAGGCGTAATAAACGCAAAACGCATTACGCTAGACAAAAAATTCAAGACATGTTAGAACAGTTAAAAAAGATATTCTCGGGAAACGAAGAAGAGACGCCAGTAAATACAGGTGCAAAACCTGATATTAGTAGAGAGAAATCGGCAGAGTTGTACGCAAAATCTAAAACCTATTTTCCGGGTGGGGTAAACTCTCCGGTAAGGGCATTTAAGTCTGTTTACGGCACACCACTGTTTATTCAAAAAGGCGATGGTTGTTACATTTGGGATGCAGATGGTAATCAATTTATAGATTTTTGTGCAAGTTGGGGTCCGCTAATTTTGGGGCACAACAATGCGAAAATTAGAGAAAAAGTAATTGAGGTAATGCAAAGCGGAATGAGCTTTGGCGCACCAACTGCATTAGAAAATGAATTAGCAGAGCTGATTATTAAGAATAATCGTTTTGTCGAAAAAATTCGTTTTACAAGTTCGGGTACTGAGGCGGTAATGTCGGCCATTCGTTTGGCTCGTGGCTTTACTGGTAAAGATAAAATCATCAAATTTGAAGGCTGTTACCATGGGCATAGCGATTCGCTTTTGGTAAAAGCTGGCTCAGGCTTAGTAACTTTTGGCGAAACATCTTCGGCTGGTGTGCCTAAATCTTTTGCCGAAGAAACGATTGTTATTCCGTTAAATGATACGGATGCAATTACCAAAGCTTTTGAGCAGTTTAAAGATCAAGTTTCTGCGGTAATTATAGAAGGTATTCCGGCAAATAATGGTTTGTTAATGCAAGATCAAGCCTATATTGAGTTTTTGAGAAAAGCTTGTACAGACAATAATGCTTTGTTGATTTTTGATGAAGTGATTACTGGTTTTAGAGTTGGTTTTGAAGGTGCAGCTGCTCATTACGGCATCAAGCCTGATATTGTAACGTATGGTAAAATTATCGGAGGTGGCTTGCCTGTCGGAATGTATGGCGCTTCTAACGAAATTATGGCTCATATTTCTCCAGATGGAGGCGTTTACCAAGCCGGAACTTTATCGGGCAATCCAGTAGCTATGGCAGCTGGTATTGCAACCTTAACTGAGTTGTTAAAATCTGGGTTTTATAAAGATTTAACCCAAAAAACCAAAGATTTTGTAGATAGTATACAGCGTTTTGCAACTGCAAGAAATTATAAATTTAAAGTATTTACAGTTGGATCAATATTTTGGTTCGCTTTTACGGATAAGGATATAAAAACTGCCGAAGATATAGATCCAGCAAGTATGGAGAAATTTAAAATCATGCACCGCGAATTGTTAAATAGAGGTATTTATTTAGGTCCTTCTGGTTACGAAGTTGGGTTTGTTTCTGCAGCACATACAAAAATTGAGTTAGAGAAAGCAAAAAGAGCTATTTTTGATGCGTTGGATTTAGTGTTTAGTAAAAAGTAAATTTGTCACATTGAGCGTAATCGAAATGTAAACGAAAATCCTTCGACAACTTGTCCCGATTAATCGGGAAGCTCAGGATGACAACACATATATAAAATGAAAAAATCAATACTCATATTCTACTTCCTTTTACTTTACGCCATGCTAGAGATGTTCTGGTGGGGTACCGTAATGATACAATTGCAACCACAACGTATGGCAATGGTAATGGGAGAAGGAGCGGTATTTTTGTTTTTGCTAGGAGTTGGTGCTTATTTTATTCATGATTCGATTAAGAGAGAAGATAAGCTAAAAGAGCAACAGCAAAATTTCTTAATGTCTGTAACGCATGAATTGAAATCGCCTTTGGCTGCTATAAAACTTTCTATAGAGACTATTATTAAACGAGATTTAGACAAAGAACAACAAGCGAAATTGCTAAGAAATTCTTTAAAAGATATTGAACGTTTAGATGATTTGGTTGAAAATATGTTATTGGCTACTAAAATAGAAAGTAAAACTTATTCTTTCCCGAAAGAAGAATTTGATTTTTCTGATTTGGTAACGAAGATAACTGATCGTTTACAGGTTCATTCTTGCGGCTATGAGCAAAATATTAAAACGAATATAGAAGAGGGCATAACTATTTTAGGAGATAAATTTGCCTTATCATCTGTGGTAACCAACCTAGTAGAAAATGCTGTTAAATATTCTGGTCCTTGTGCCGAAGTTGCAGTTGAGCTCTGTCAAAATGGCGGTAAGCCTGTTTTAACTGTCTCTGATAAAGGTCCGGGCATTCCAGACGATGAAAAAATGCTGATTTTTGATAAATTTTACCGTGTTGGGGCTGAAAATGTAAGAAAATCTAAAGGTACTGGACTTGGCTTGTTTATTGTGAAAGAGGTATTACAAAATCACGACGCGGATATTAGCGTAAAAGATAATACACCGCAAGGTGCAATTTTTGAAGTAACATTTAACTGATATGCAACAGAAATTAAGAATACTATTGGTAGAAGATGAAGATCATTTACTAGACGCCATTAAATTAAACCTCGAGTTAGAGGGCTATAAAGTTCATGCTGTAAAAGACGGCAAAACAGCATTAAAAGTTTTTAAGGAAGAACGTTTTAACCTTATCATTTTGGATGTAATGTTGCCAGAAATGGATGGTTTTCAAGTTTGTGAAACAATACGTTTAGAAAATACAGAAGTTCCTATTTTGTTTTTAACGGCTAAAAATACTAATGAAGATCGCGTAATGGGTCTTAAAAAAGGTGCTGATGATTATTTGGTTAAGCCATTTAATTTAGAAGAGTTAATTCTTCGTGTTGGTATTTTGGTAAAACGCAGTTTAAAACCAGATGATTTAAAAGAATTAAACTCTTATAAAATTGGCGATAAAACAATTTATTTTAATTCTTTCGAATTGAAACAAGATGACGGTACTGTTGTTCCTTTAACTAAAAAAGAAACAATGCTATTAAAACTGTTAATTGAACGTAAAAACGAAGCTGTTTCTCGTGAGCAGATTTTAGAAACCGTTTGGAATTACGATGTTTATCCATCAACCAGAACAATTGACAATTTTATTTTAACTTTCCGTAAGTATTTCGAGCCAGATCAAAAAAATCCGGTATACTTTCACTCTATTAGAGGAGTAGGATATAAATTTACCGATAGTTCGCATTAATGTACAGCAATAAAGGTAGATATGCTTTGGCAGGGCTTTTTGTGCTTTGCACTGTAATTTGTGTTTATATTGCACAATATCAGTTAGCATCTGTTTCCTTTTTCTTATTCGCATTTATTTGGTGGAGCCACATTAAACATAGCTCTGTTCTATTGGCTTCTAAATATTTCAAAAATGCAGAATACGAGCGTGCTGATAAAATATTAGAAGAAGTTGAAAATCCGGAAAGGTTAGCAAAAAACCGTAGAGGGTATTATGAATTTATGAAGGCCAATATCGCTCTGCAAAGAGAAGATTATGAAGTGGCTGAATTTCATTTTCAATTGGCCAGTCGCTATCCTTTAGGTGGAAAAAACGATACTGCTTTTGTGTTGATACATTTAGCCAATTTAGCGCTAAGAAAGAAAGACAAAAATAGAGCTTTAACCTATGCCGAAAAGGCAAAAAGTTTAGCCACAACATCAAGAGCAACAGAAATTATTAAAATTATAGAGAAAGAGGCTAATGCAATAGCCGATATACAAGATGAATAATAACTTATTTTTAGACGCTGCAAATTCAAAATCTACAGAACGCCCACCAGTATGGATGATGCGCCAAGCTGGTCGTTTTATGCCACAATATTGGGAGATTAAAAACAAATATTCGTTTTTAGAAATGTGTAAAAACCCTGAGATTGCGGCAGATGTAACCATGTTGCCTGTTGATTTATTGGGTATTGATGCGGCTATTTTATTTTGCGATATTTTGGTAACTGGCGAAGCAATGGGTGGAGATTTAAGCTTTACCCAAGGCGTTGGTCCTAAATTTGCAAATCCGGTTCGTACTGCAGCAGATATAGACAAATTGGAAGTTGATGTTTTGGATAGATTGCAATACGTTGCTGATGCAATTAAAGTTATTCAACAACGTTTAAATGGAAGCATTCCTTTAATTGGTTTTGCTGGTGCACCATTTACGGTAATGAGTTATTTGGTTGAAGGTGGGTCAAGTAAAGATTTTAAGTTAACCAAGTTGTTAATGCACAATCACCCTGAATTAGCACACCGTTTATTAGCTAAAATTGCAAAGGTTACTACCGATTATTTGAATTTACAAATTGCGGCTGGTGTTAATGCTGTTCAATTATTTGATAGTTGGGCTTTAGCTTTATCATGGAATGATTATCAAGAATTTTCTCACCAGTACAACCAGCAGATTATTGCAGGCTTAAACAGAACAAATGTGCCTGTTATTTCTTTCTGTAAAGGAAGCTCTGTTTTTGCGCCAATTATGGCAGAAGCCAAACCAGATGTTATTTCAGTTGATTGGAATGCAGATTTGTTAAACATAAAAAATGCTTTACCTGCTGGGATAGCTGTTCAAGGTAATTTAGATCCCCATATTTTATACGCAGACCAACCTGTAATTAAAAAACATATTCATCAGTTATTCGAAAGAATGCGTGGTACCGAAGGCTTTATTTTTAATTTAGGCCATGGTATTATGCCAGATATTCCTTTTGATAATGTGAAATATGCAATTAAAGTAGTAAAGGAATTTAGGTATTAATAGAACGTTTTTTGTATATTAGCAATAGTTAGAAAGAATTGTTATGACTGTTAAATCTCTGAAAGACGAAGATAAACTTCCAATGCAGCAAATTATAAATGCTATTAATAAAAAAATGGATGATGTAATTAGGGTTATTGATGCTATGAATTTAGGAAGAACGGAAGTTAAAGAGGACGGTGTTTACAGAACTTTTAATGATGGAAAAATTGTTAAAATAGCGGATGGTGTTTTCAAAAAAAAACGTCTAAAAAATAAAAGAATTAAATTGTTTTAATGCCAAAACAACCTAAATTAAGGATTTTTGCTGGTCCAAACGGTTCTGGTAAAACTACTTTGTTTGATTCTATACAATCAATCTACTTTTCTACTAGGTTGTTTATTAATGCTGATAACCTAGAACAGTTTTATAAAAAAAGTAATTTCATTAATTTATCTGAGTTTGAAATATCCTGTACAGCAGAAGAGTTTAATAACTTTTGCCTACATAGTGGATTATATAAAAAAGCATTTTTTAATATTGAAAATTGGAATTTGGCTGTAAAATCTAATGTAATTGTAAAAGCAAATGATAATTTAGAAACCGTATTCAATTCATACCATTTTGCTATAATTGCCGATTTTATACGTCATACTTTAATTCAAAATAAACAGTCTTTTTCTTTTGAAACTGTTTTTTCTCACCACTCAAAATTAGATTTGATTGATTTTGCTCATCAACATGGCTATAAAGTTTATCTTTATTTTATTGGCACTGAAACACCATTAATGAACTTAGAAAGGGTTAAAGATAGAATTAAAAAGGGAGGTCATGCAGTTGAGGATGAAAAAGTGAAAAAGAGATATTTTTTGACGATGGGTTTGTTAGCCGAAATGATACAAAAAGCAAACGAAACTTATCTTTGGGATAACTCTGGATTAAAGCATAAATACCTTGGTAAACTGAAGAATGGATATGCTGAATTTGAGCATATCTCTGTTCCAAGATGGGTTGATACATATATTTTAGATAGAGTGTAAGATGGAAGAATACTACAGCTACTTCCTTGCAGTTCATATTGTATTTGTTATCAGTTGGATGGCAGGTTTATTTTATATTTTAAGCCTTTTTATTTATCATACCGAAGCACAAGATAAGCCAGAGCCAGAAAAAGCTATTTTAACAGCGCAGTTTACTAAGATGGAGGCTACGCTTTGGAAAATCATCGCCACTCCGGCAATGTTAATTTCACTTTTTGCTGGTATAAGTATGCTTTATCTAAATCCAGGTTTACTGCAGGCCGATTGGATGCATGTAAAATTGGCTTTTGTTGTCGCATTGCTGATTTATCATTTCATTTGCCAAAATATAGTTAAACAACTTAAAAACGGTGTTTATAAAATGAGCAGCTTTAAACTTAGGCTATGGCGAGAACTAGCTACCGTTTTTATGATTGCCATCGTTTTTGCAGTCAAACTTAAAGATGCTGTAGATTGGATTTACGGATTAGTTGGCATAATGGGTATTGCATTAGTAATTATGTTTGCTGTTAAAATTTATAAGAGATATAGAGAAAAAAAGGGAGAGTAAATCAAAAAATATATCATCCTGAACGTAGTGGAAGGATTATTTTTTGAATTGATAATGTGTCTTCGACTACGCTCAGACTGACAATTTCTAAAATAATTTAAATGAAAAAAAATCTACTTTTTGCTTTCATAATTTTACTTTCATTCGCTGCCAAAGCACAATTCAATAACGATGCAATTTTTAATCGTATTCGCCCAGCAGATAGCTTAGATAAAGAATTACACTTTAATTTCTACAATTTCAATTACGTTAGAAATTACGAATACTCCAATAAATTTCATGATGGTTACACCTTGTATGGTACACAATTAGAACCGCAATTGGTGTATTATGCCAATCCTAATTTAGCCATTACTGCAGGTGCTTATTTGCGTAAAGATTTTGGTAACGAAGGAATTTATGATGCACAACCATTGTTTAGCTTAAAATACCATAAAAAAGATTTAACCTTAATTTTTGGTAGCCTAGAGGGAAATATACAACACAATTATATAGAACCGATTTATAATTTTGAGAGAAAAATTACCACACCAATTGAGTATGGAACTCAGCTATTGGTTGAAAAAGAAAAATTTAGATTAGACAGTTGGATTGCATGGCAAAAAATGATTTACCGAGGCGATGCAGCTAAGGAAGAAATTGTGGGTGGTTTAATTACTGAAACCGATGTACTGAAAACAGAAAACTGGAAACTGACTATTCCTGTACAATTTTTGGCTTACCACCAAGGCGGGCAAATTGATGTTTTAAAAGATATTCCATTAACTACTTTATTTAATGGTGCTGCTGGATTTAAATTGCATAAAAAGATTGGCTATCGAATAAAAGAAGTTTTTACGGATAATTATTTGGCTGTTTATAAAGATTTTTCGCCAACTAAGGTTAGGGCTTACCAAGGCGGTTTTGGTTTATGGCTAAATGCTGGTATGGAAACTAAATGGGGTAGTTTGGTTGCTTCTTATTGGAAGGGAAATAAATTTATCACAATTAAAGGAATGCCATTGTATCAATCGGTTTCTGAAACTTTGTATGATGAAGGATTTACACAAAGCAGCAGAAATATTTTGGCTTTAAGATATGTTTACCAGAAACAGTTGATCCCAAATTTATATTTAGATGTTCGCTTTGAACCTCACGTAGATTTAGACAACTCTGATACGAACTTACAATTTAACCATTCGCTATTTTTAACTTATAAAGAGAGTTTTAGGCTTTTTAAGAGAAAATAAGGGGGAAGCTGAGGAGTTGAGTAGTTGGGAAGAAAAACTTACAATGTTTTATAGGTTGTGAATTGTGAAACATCGTAAGTTTAGCAAGCCCAAGACCCACCCTATGAAACACATCCTTTTGTTAAATAAACCCGATAGCAGTGGAAAGTTTTTGTCATCCTGAGCGTAGTCGAAGGACAAAAAGTTGAAACGAACAGCGGGACTGCAGCAGCTATGAAAAGCTGACACTCATTTTCAAAAGATTTTAAACATTAAGAAATGAAGAAGCATTAAGCTAATTAACTTAAGCCTTAATGTCGTATTTTTACATCTTTTAAATCATCCTAAAAATCTGTGAAATCTTTATTTAAAAATTTATTTGCAACACCGTGCAACCTTTTACCGCTAGGGTTCATCTACCCTATACAAACAGACAATGAAGGTGACTAGAACATATACGATAAATGATTGCTTAGATGGCTGCAAGGCGGGCGACAGGAAGACGCAAGAAATGCTATATAAGCTAACTGCATCGAAAATGTTAGCGGTTTGTATGCGCTATGCAAAAGACCGTATGGAAGCTGAGGATGTATTACAGATGGGTTATGTTAAGATTTTTCAGAAGGTAAAAGAATATCGTGGCGATGGCTCTTTTGAAGGCTGGATACGCAGAATTATGGTAAATACTGCCATTGAAAGTTACCGGAAAAACCTGAGAATGCTTAATGTAGTGCCAATTGAGGATGCTTATGAGCAACCATCTACAAATTTTGACTACAGTAGTTTAGGTATGCAAGATTTATTAAAAGTGATACAGAAATTGGCCGATGGCTACCGCATGGTTTTTAACATGTACATTATAGAAGGTTACTCGCACAAAGAAATTGCCGAAACTTTAGGGATATCTGAAGGAGCGAGCAAATCGCAATTGAGTAGGGCGAGAGCAATATTGCAACAAGAAATTATTAAAATGGAGGGCTTTGGTTATGCAACACATGCCGGATAAAGAATTTGATCAGTTATTTAGGGATAAATTTAGCGATGCTGAAATTGAGCCATCGGCAAATTTATGGGCAAATATTGAACAACAAATTGAACCTAAACTCAAACGCACATTTCCTATATATTGGATGGCTGCTGCAAGTGTAATAGTTGCCATAACGGCGATGTTAGTTTTTCAGAAAACAGAAAAAATTCAGTTACGCGGTGCAGATGCAATTGCAAATGTTACTCAATCTAATGTAGAACTTAATGTTGCAGATGAAAATAATACATCTGCTAATTTGCCTACCAAAAGTTTTGTAACGAATGAAAATAAAGGTGCTTCAAAAAAAATATCATTAATTGACGTGTCTGATAATAAGGGTGTTGAAGAAAAATCAAAAAATGTTGAAGAAGCCATGCAACCGATGGTAGCAGATACTCGTCTACAAATTAAACAACAAGAAGTTAGACCTTTAGTTATTGCGCCAATTAAAGAGACTGTTGTTGAAAGTCCAATTGTTTATACACAAGTAATTGTTCAGCAAGATTTAGATGAAAATTTAATAAGTGAAGACAATGTAGAGAAAAAAGGAATTAGAAACGTTGGCGACTTGGTAAACTTTGTGGTAGATAAAGTAGATAAAAGAGAAAAAAAATTGTTGAGATTTAATACTGATGATGATGACAACTCTTCTTTAGTGGGTATTAACATAGGATTTTTAAAGTTTAACAAGAAAAGCAAATAGGAGTAGGATTTTAGGATTTACAGGATTGTTAGTAGGAATGATAACATTACAACATTCAAACCTTTCAATATTATTAACATATTATATAAACCAAACAAACACACAAATGAAAACCTCAATTTTAACCACAGTTTTAGTAAGCGGACTTACTTTACTGGCAACATTAAGTGCAAGTGCACAACAAGATAGCGTAAAAAAAGATATCAACTACGGTAAAGGCATCACTATAAATGTTGGTGGTAGTGATAATGGCTTAATCACTCGAAACAATAGAGATACAGTAGATGCTAGCAAAGGTCGTTTTGTAGGTGGAATTACTTTTACTCGTTTTGATGTTGGTTTTTCTAAACTTATAGATAATGGAAGTTTTTCTTTATCGCCAGCTAATGAGTTTTTAGATTATAAAGCGGGTAAAACTAGTCATGTATCTTTTGATGTTTTACAAATTGGCTATAGATTTAACTCTAATTTTAAAATTTATGTTGCTGGTGGTTTCGATTGGACATTGATCCGTTTAAAAAGAAACATCACTATTGCTAAAGATAGTCCGGTGCTAACTTATACTACCGAAACACCAGAAGTTTTATATGAAAAAAACCGTTTCTCGAGCAGTTATGTTCACTTACCATTAAACTTTGAGTTAAGAAGCAAAGAGAATAAAAAAGGAAACAGATTTTATTTAGTAGCTGGACCAGAGATTGCTTTTTTAATTAATGGAAAAGTAAAACAGATTAGTGATGAATATGGAAAGGTTAAAATTAAAGATGATTACAATTTTGCACCTTTTAGATATGGTGGAACTGTAAGATTAGGTTATGGTAGTGCGGCTATTTTTGCTAAATATTATGCAAATGATATGTTTGATAGCGCACCACAAAAGGGATTGAAAAATATGGCTTTCGGTTTAACGTTAGGGTTAAATTAAGGAAGTCTAAAAAGTTGGGAAGTGAGTAAAGCTAGAAAGACCGTAAAACCTGAAATTGATGTGCCCAATGAACTACTGAACCACTAATAAATGAATTAGTAAACAAATACACCTGCCTGCGGCAGGCAGATACAACTTGATCCTGCAGATGTAAATTTGCAGGATTTTTTATTTTAGGCTATATCTTCCACCTTTAAGCTTAAACCTTTTTATTTATCTTTACAAAGTGAATTCTCAAATCATCTCTGTAAATAATTTAACCAAACAATACCAGCAAACTCAGGTTTCGGGTATTTCAAATATTAGCTTTTCAATTAAGCAAGGCGATATTGTAGCCATAATTGGCGAAAGTGGTAGTGGCAAATCAACTTTGTTGAAATGTATTTATGGTTTAATTAAAGCCGATGAAGGCGAAGTGCTGTTAAATGGGAAAAAAGTTAAAGGCCCAGATGAGCAATTGATACCCGGCAATGCCGAAATGAAAATGGTTACACAAGATTTTTCGCTAAACATTTACGCCAAGGTTTATGATAATATTGCTTCGATGTTATCAAACACTGATATTAAAGCTAAGCAAGAAAAAACTTTAGAAATGATGGAGCGTTTGCACATCACTAAACTAAAGGATAAAAAAATAATAGAGTTAAGTGGTGGCGAGCAACAGCGTGTAGCCATTGCAAAAGCACTAATTAGCAATACCAAGGTTTTATTGTTAGATGAACCTTTTAGTCAGGTAGATTCGTTATTAAAAAACCAGTTGCGTGCCGACATAAAGCGATTAGCTAAAGAAACTGGATTGACGATTATTTTAGTGTCTCACGACCCTACAGATGGTTTATTTTTGGCAGACCAGTTATTGATTTTGAAACAAGGCAAACTTTTACAAAATGATAGTCCAGCAGCAATCTATCAAAATCCATCGGATATTTATACAGCCAAAATTTTAGGAAATGCAGTGGTTTTAGATGCAAATGAAGCGGATAAAATCGGAATTAAAACAAGTAAAGATAATGTTGTTTTTTATCCAGAATGGGTAGAATTGAAAAGCACTTGGAACAGCCGTAGGTTTGAAGTTGAGGAGGTTTATTACAAAGGCTTTTACGATGAACTTTTGCTAGAACGCAATGGTGTTAAAATTAGAGCTTTACAACTAAACAGTGGCGAGCATAAAAAAAACGACCACGTACAAGCGAACATTGGTCGTTTTTTAGAGTTTTAATATTCTTATAACATTTACTTTGTAGCCACAGGTTTTTTTATAAATAAAAGTTGTAGTTATAGTTATAACTTTTTGTTATATTTGACATAGTTGTAAGTGTAATTATAAAATGAATATACCTTCTAAATTTATAAATCGCGATAAATACATAGCCAAAATAGAACCTTTTTTGGGTAAAAGCATAATTAAAGTGCTTACTGGTCAGCGAAGGGTAGGTAAAAGTTATTTAATTTTTCAGCTCATATCATATGTCAAGCAAAAAGATGAGAATGCAAATATTATTTACATCAACAAAGAAGATTTACAATTCGATTTTATTAAAAATGCTAATGATCTTAACCAATATGTTGCTTCTAAATTAAAAAACAAGCAGATCAATTATATTTTTATAGATGAAATACAAGATATTATTGACTTTGAAAAAGCTTTAAGTTCACTTTTGCTCAACGAAAATAATGATATATATATTACAGGTAGTAATGCCAAGATGCTTTCTGGAGAATTGGCTACTTATTTAAGTGGCAGATATATAGAATTTAATGTTTATAGCCTCTCGTATCCAGAGTTTCTGTTGTTTCATGATCTTGACAATAGTGAGAAGAGTATGGATTATTATTTTAGGTATGGAGGTTTGCCCTACTTAATTAATCTGCCATTAAATAATCAAGTGTTTGAATACCTTAAAAGTGTTTATGCTACCATTATATTTAGGGATATTGTATCTAGATATAATTTGAGAAGTAGTAATTTTTTGGAGAAACTGGTTGCCTTTATCGCAGATAATATAGGGAGCATGTTTTCGGCTAAAAAGATCAGTGATTTTTTAAAATCACAACAAGTAAAGATAGCGCCAAACCAAATACAATTATATAATCAATATCTAAGCAATGCTTATATTATTCACGATGTTGAACGTTATGATTTAATTGGTAAACGTATTTTTGAATTTGGAAGTAAGTTTTACTTTGAAAATCTGGGAATAAGAAACGCAATAATAGGATACAGACCAAATGATATAGGTAAATTATTAGAAAATATAGTTTATAATCATCTTCTTTATTTGGGTTATGATATAAAAGTGGGAGCTTATGCTACAAAAGAAATCGATTTTGTTTGTAAAAGAAATGGGGAATTGTTGTACATACAAGTGGCATTAAGATTAGATGCTGAAGACACTATTAAGCGTGAGTTTGGTAATTTATTAGCTATTGCAGATAATTATCCTAAATATGTAATTACAAATGATAATTTCGAAGGAACTAGTTATCAAGGTGTTAAACATGTAAATATTCGAGAATTTTTAATGTGGGATGATTAAGCATAAAAAAAACGACCACGTTCAAGCGAACATTGGTCGTTTTTTAGAGTTTTAATCTAATTGTTATTAATTGGTAGGATTTTGTGTTAGTTTTCCTGGATAAGAGTTAATCGCACTTTGTGGGATGTAAAATACTACCCTGAAATCATTTGCAGCTATGCTCGTACTTTGGTTTTGAGGACCAGGATAGACACGAGTAAGCGGTTTACCATTACGGAATACATCAAAACTACGTTCAGCTTGATATGCCAATTCCAATTGTCTCTCTTTATCGATCAATTCTGATGCATTTGTAGCATTTAAAGAAGTATAACCGCCATTTACAATAGAACGTGTCCTTATGGTATTCAAATCAGTAAGTGCATCGTTATATCTTTGCAACTTTGCATAAGCCTCGGCTCTGTTTAAATAAACTTCTCCTAATCTACTAATTACAGGAGAGTGCAGGTGAGAATTTTCTCCTTCACGCGAAGCTTTAGTGATATAGAATTGAGGGTAAACACGGTTCAAAGTAATAAAATAGTCGATTACACCTGTATAAGTTTTACCATTTTTATAGGTGATATTATAAATTTCCTGAGCAGCATCAACTGGTGTAAGTGTATAAGTATCTGTACCTTCTTTACAAGTAATTGTACTGCCACTTCTGGTAACAGTAGCCTGAACATAGTTTAATACATTACCTGTATCGTCTTTAATAAATCTAAATACTTCGGTATACGCTCCTGCAGCATTTTTTGAGTAAGTTGGTTCTATAAATGCAGCTCTGGCATCCACTATTTTGTATTTTTCTGGTCGCCAATCATTTCTTCCAGTTTCATTTAACAAACTGATATATTTAGCGCTTGCATACATTTCTCCCCAACCTTGTCCGCCAATATTTGCATACATGCCGCCAATGCCATAATAATGATCAAAACCAGAAAATTCAGTTGCCACACGTTTAATAGCAAAAATTGTTTCCTTGTTATTTTCAGGTGTAAAAGTGTTGTATTTCATGAAGTCAGCTCTTGGCAATAGACTAAATTTTGAGGATCCGGTAATCACTTTATTCGCATAATCTACCGCAAGTTGAGCAAAAGGCTGATTAGGGTTTTCGTAAGTTCCGCTCATGTACAAATAAACCCTCGAAAGCATAGCTTGTGCAGCTTCTTTAGAAGCAAAAGAAGCTCCTTTATTTGCGGTGATCATTTCTTCGGCCTTTTTTAAATCTGCAATCACTTGTTCGTAAGTTGCTTTAACTGTTGCTCTATCAGGTAAATTAGCATTGATTACATCATCAGGAGTGCCATTTACAATAGGTACGCCTAAATTAGTTTCTGGGCTTTGGTAATACGGACGCCCATAAGCACGAACCAAGTAAAAATACATCATGCCTCGTACGTAATAACATTCGCCAAGTTTACTATCCAATGCAGCATTTTTGCCTTGTGGTATCAACTTAATGATATTTGAAGCTTGAGCAATAGCCTTGTATCCACTGTCCCAAAATGTAGAAAGTCTACCGTTGTTTGGGGTTCTAGCAAAGGAAATGAACTCATAAAAAGCATCAGTAGAAGATCCTCTAATCATGATATTGTCTCCAGCATATTCGCCCAAACGGTGCATTGGATCAGACCAAGCCTTAAGCTGCGCATAAACACCATTTAATAAACCATCTATAGATTCTTCTGGATTTTGGTTAATTCTCTCAGATTCCATTGATCCGAAAGGAGCTCTATCAATCTCGCAAGATGATAATGCAATTGTAGCTATGATAATAGTTAATATCTTTTTCATTATTTATTTTCTTTAGAATGAAACATTAAGTCCTAACATAAATTTTCTGTTCATAGGATAAATAGATGGCCCTGTTGAGAATAAGATAGATTCTCCATTTGCAGGTAATTCTGGATCTACACCTGAATACTTTGTAATTACAAATAAATTCTCGCCAGCTACATAAACTCTTAAATTTCTAACTTTATATTTTTTCAAATCGATATTATAACCTAAAGCTAATGAGCGCATTCTAAAAAAGTCATTGTTCTCTATAAAACGTGATGAAGTGGAATTTCCCTTATCTTGGTTGTTATATCTTGCAACAGGGTGGGTTGCAATGTCGCCTGGTTTTTGCCATCTATTCCAATTATCCATTAATACCATTTGGTTTCTGTCGGTATAAGTTCCATCAGAATCGTATTCTTGACGAGAGTAATTATATACTCTACCGCCAATAGAATAACCAAAAACTGCATTCATATCTAGGTTTTTCCATCTTAGGGAAGTAGTAATACCACCGAATAAATCAGGAGAAGCTTTACCTAGTTTTTCTTGCGTAGCTTGTGCATAATTTGAAGTAGTTGTTCTTGCAGTTTCATTTCCGTTGGCATCTCTAGTTACCCTGTACCACAGTGGTAAGCCATTTTCTGGGTTAACGCCTGCCCATTCTGGTAAATAATAGGTGTCAACAGGTAAGCCAATTTGTAAGATGCGTTGAGCCGATCCTGCAATACCTAAACCATCACCAATAATGATAGGTTTAGCGGTGTAGGTACCATCAAGGTTTCTAGTTTTGTAAATATCAGTAAGCTTATTTACGTTAGTACCTAAATTCACATCTAAGCTCCATGTTAGGTTATCATTGCGGACAATATCACCTCCTAACGCAACTTCTAAACCTTTGTTTTGCATTTTACCAACATTTTGCCAAATACTTGTAACACCTGTTAAGCCAGAAATTGGTACATTGTATAAAATGTTATCCGTGTTTTTAATATAATAATCAATTGTTAATCTCAATCTATTGTTAAATGCAGCAACATCTAAACCTACCCCACTTGTATAAGTTTCTTCCCAGGTAAGGTCTTTATTGCCAATTTGACTAATTAAAAGACCTGGAATGCCGTTGTAACCTGCAGCTGGATTTACAGAATATAAATCGTATTGCGGATATAATGAACTTGGGCGGTTACCTACTGTACCATAAGAAGCACGAAGTTTTAAGTTATTGATCAAGTTTGTTTTAAACCAGCTTTCGCGATTGATATTCCATCCGCCACTAACAGAGAAGAAGTTACCGTATTTTTTACCAAAATTCGAAGCACCATCTCTACGGAAAGATACTTGTGCTAAATATTTGCCATCGTAAGCGTAATTAGAATTAACAAATAAAGATTGAACAGCCCATTCACTTATTCCTCCTCTGGTTCTTTCTGGTTTAGAAACCACATCTAGCACTTCAAAACCTGGCAATAAACCTGTTCCATATACATCTAATGTTTTGCCTACATAATCATTAAACTCATAAGCTGCTAAAGCATTTAAACTGTGTTTCCCCCAGTTATTGTTGTAACGCAACATTTGGTTGGTGTAGCGACGCGTGTACTCAGATCTATACTCCGTGATACGGCCATTTACGCTTTGTCCATCATTTGAGCGAGGATCTGTGTAACCACTAGCGCTGTAGGTATTGAATCTGTAGTTATTAACAGAAGAGAAAGTAAGATTTTTAGTGATATTGATATCAAAATCTAAATTACCCATTAACTCATAATTGTTGTTTTTTGACTTGTTCCACTGTAAGTCGTACAAATAATTTGTTGATACACTATTTACCCATGAGCTTGAACGATGCCCCACTAAGTTTCCATTTTCATCGAATGGACTATCCCAAGGAAGGTTCGAATACATCGAAGTTACCGAGTATTGACGATCGGCTACAGAACGACGAGAGCCTACAATAGCTGGCTTAACTGTTAACCAACTTAAAGGTTTGTAAGTAGTATTTAATCTAAAGTTATAACGTTCATAGTCGTATCCTTTAATTGCACCTGATTCGTCATAATAACCTACAGATAGAAAAGATTGCAATTTTTCAGTTCCTCCTTGTATAGAAACATTATGATTTTGGTTAAAGCCTTCTGTGGTAGCCAAATCCCACCAGCTAAAGTTACTGTTGCGCAACTCTGGTTTCCAACGTGGAAAACTGATGGTGTTTGCATTGGCAAAAGAGCTAAAATAATCATATAACTGTGCACCATCCATTACCTGCAAGTTACCATTGGTTAAAGTGGTAAAACCAGCTTTCGATGAAACATCGATTGTCATTTGTCCTGATTTGGCTCTTTTAGTAGTAGCGATGATAACTCCATTTGCACCTTGCGAGCCATAAATTGCAGTTGATGCCGCATCTTTTAATACCGTTAGGCTTTCGATATCATCAGGGTTTAAATCTCCAGGATTAGAACCAATAATTACCCCATCAATTACCCAAAGCGGACTAGTTGTTCCGCTTAAAGTAGCTTGTCCCCTAATAATTACCGCACCTGCAGCGCCTGGTCTTCCAGAACCTGGTGCAACAAATAAGCCTGGCGCTTTACCAGCTAACATGTTTTGCACATTTGGTGAGGTAACAGTGGTTAAGTCAGTACCTTTTATCGTACTTAAAGCACCCGTAAGGCTTTCTTTTTTCTGAACGCTGTAGCCTACAACTACTAGCTCATTTAATGACTCTACTGATTCGGCAAGTGCAATGCTACCTAAAGTAGATCCAGTTACAGTAACTTCTTTTGTGGTAAAACCAATTGAACTGATGATTAGAATGTCGCCTGTTTTTGCATCAATAGTAAATTTTCCTTCTGCATCAGTAGATGCAGCTTTAGTTGTGCCTTTAACTTTTACCACTGCACCTGGAATTAGACCACCCTTTTGATCTTGAATTGTACCAGAAATAGGATCCCAAAGAGGGGCGGTTGTTGTGGATGCTAATTTGTCATTAACATCATTTTTATTAAAAGAATAAATGTTTGCGTTTGCAAACGTTGGGATACATATAGTCAATAAAGAAATCATCTTTATTGTAGCCGAAAAGATGCTAAAAGGTTTTTTCCCTTCTATATGCAGTAGCTTAATGTTGTTTTTTTGGTTAATTTTTTTCATTTGGACTAAAAAATTAGATTTAAATAGTTGTTGGTAAAGCATTTAAATTGCCTTTTAGAATTGTTGGTTGTGCTGTAAAAGTTTAATTCATACATAAGTTATTTAGTATTTGGATTAAACTAATGTAGCCATAACCATAACAGAGTTTACCAGCTAACACTACGCAAACGTTTGTTAAATACGATTTAATTTTATCATAAATAACAAGGTTTAGGATAGATATAGACCTGAATTTTGAAGAAAATAAGGAGGGGAAGAATAGAAATACTTTTTTAAACTTTAATAGGTTCAATTACTAAGCGCAAACGTTTGATAATTGTTAACCCTATCTTAAGAAAATATTAAAAACTTGTTTTTATGTTAGCTTACAGCATTTTTGTTGTGAAATGTGTAATTATTATTTTTAGGTTTTAAGAAAGTAGAATGCATAAAAAAACGACCAAGTTTATTAAACATTGGTCGTTTTTAAAGAATTTTAATTTTTTTAATCTTGGAAAGACTCAATTAAAACAATCTTTACTCGAGTTCTTGATGTGGGTCTATCAGGAATGGCTTCTTGAAAATCGGATGATTGTATATCTATATCAATTCTACCTTGGCTCACTGAATAACTATAGGCTTGAACATCATAAACAAATGGCAATTGTTCGTAAAAATTTCCATCACCTCTAGAGATATAAACTAAAATTGCATCATTTTCGAAAGTTCTAGGGTCAATGCGACTTTCACTTAATGATGCAGTTAAAGTAAATCCATCGCTACTTGATTGCCATGCACTTGGCTCAATATATTTTATAATTGTGAGGTTGTTAGCACCATTTTGTACAATAGTGTCTTTTTTGCAAGACGCCAGACCTAGTGTGGCAATGCAAAGTAGGATTAAGGTTAGCTTTTTCATGTTTGTGTGTGTTTTGCAAATTGTAATGCAAAACTATTGCCAATATTTAATAAGCTAAAATTCAATATTGGTAAAACTACTTTGTCAATCTTTTTACAGATTAACAAAGTTTATTTTCTTTGGTCTTTCAGCTTTAGTCTTTTAGCTTTATTAAACCAAATATTCAAACAAAGTTTGATCCTGATTTAATTCAATAATTTCAAATTTAAATTCCTTCATCCTTTGCAATAAACTTGCATAATCATTCTTGTTGGTCAGCTCAATACCCACCAAAGCAGGACCATTTTCTTTGTTAGTCTTCTTGATAAATTCAAAACGCGTAATATCATCTTGCGGACCTAAAACTTCGTTTACAAATAACTTTAAAGCTCCCGGACGCTGAGGAAAGCGAACGATGAAATAATGTTTCAATCCCTCAAAAAGTAAAGATTTCTCTTTAATTTCTTGCATTCGCTCTATGTCGTTGTTCCCGCCACTAATCACGCAAACAATATTTTTACCTACAATTTGATCTTTTACTTGGTCTAACGCAGCAACAGATAAAGCACCAGCAGGTTCTACTACAATGGCATCTTCATTATAAAGCTTTAAAATAGTGGTGCAAATTTGCCCTTCAGGTATTAAATAAGTAGAGCTTAGTAGTTCCTTGCAATACTTGTAAGTAATCCAGCCCATTCTTTTTACAGCCGCACCATCTACAAATCGTTCAATATTTTCAACGGTAATTGGTCCGCCATTTTTTAACGCTTCGCTTAATGAGGGTGCACCCATTGGCTCAACACCAAAAATTTTAACCTCAGGTTTTACAGTTTGCAAATAGGCACTAACACCAGATGCCAAACCACCACCACCAACCGGTACAACAATAGCATCTAATTCAGGTAAATCCTGAAAAATTTCCATTGCAACGGTGGCCTGTCCTTCAATTATTTTTTCATCATCAAAAGGAGGGATAAATGTCGATGACTTTTCTTCGCAATAAACTAAAGCTTCTTTTAAGCAATCATCAAAGTTATCACCAACTAAAATAATTTCAATATTGTCGCCACCAAACATATTTACTTGTTTGATTTTTTGCTTTGGGGTAATTTCGGGCATAAAAATTACACCTTTAATATTTAATTTTTTGCAAGAAAATGCTACACCCTGAGCGTGATTACCAGCGCTTGCACATACAATCCCATTTTTTAAGGCAGATGGATCTAGCGTACTGATTTTATTATAAGCACCACGCAATTTATACGAACGTACAATTTGTAAATCTTCTCTTTTGAGATAAATATTGGCATTGTATTTTAACGACAATCCTTCATTATACTCTAACGGGGTGCGTTTTACAACCCCTTCTAAAGTTTTAAATGCGCCTTCAAAATCGAATGTATTTTTTATGGTATTGTTCATTTTCTTAGTTTCAAGTAGTTAGAATCAAGTATCGAGACTAGATTTTAATCATATTAATTTGAAAAGCAGGTTCCTGAGCTTTTCGGTTAGGGTTGTCCCGCCTGCCTGCCGGCAGGCAGGCTTTTCGTTTCAATCTTTTTGCGATTGTCAGTCTGAGCTTGTCGAAGACCTGCATCAAAAAGTATTTCCACTTCAATCGGGTTTAGAAAACTAAAGGCAGTGCAATAAAATAAAATCCTCCCCCTAACCCCCTCCAAAGGGGGACACCCCTCACAGTTTTTTATGCGTATCGCAATTTTTAATCTTTGCTATTTCTCCTTAACAAGTTGTTCGCTAGGGTTTAAACCACCAAACTTTGTTTTCCTCTCCTTTGGGGAGGAACGTGCAGGAAATTAGCCCAAGTAAAACCTTTCAAAAGGTGGGGCTTTACAAAAACTTATTAATCGCATCTAAATACGCATTTGCCGATGCTTTTACAATATCTGTACTAAAACCATACCCTTGATAAGATTTTCCTTCAAAACTTACACGCATATTTACCTTGCTCACGTCATCACTTCCGCCATGCATTGCTTGTATAGTAAATTCTTTAAGCTCAATGTTTTTTCCAATAACACTGGTTATAGCTTTTACAGTCGCGTTAACAGGTCCATTTCCGGTTGCCGTAGCTTCTTTTTCTTCGCCGTTGTATTGCAATTTTATATTAGCCGTCGGACTTTCATTATCGCCACAAATTACATGTAACAAGCTTAATTTGTAACCATTTTTGTAAGCACTTTCATCGCCATCACTCATTAAAAATAACAAATCATCATCAGAGATTTCTTTTTTCTCATCAGCCAAAACCAAAAAACGTTGGTAAACATCATCTAAGTTTAATTTCTCATTATCATAACCCAATCGCTCTAAGTGATGTTTTAAAGCGTGTCTTCCACTACGTGCGGTTAAAATAATGCCAGCTTCTATTAAACCCACATCTTCAGGGTTCATAATTTCGTAGTTTTCACGGTGTTTCAAAAATCCATCTTGGTGAATGCCAGAACTATGTGCAAATGCATTTTTACCAATAATCGCTTTGTTTGGCTGTACAGGCATCCGCATCATGCGGCTCACCATGTTGCTAATTTCCGTAAAATGTTTGCTATTGATGTTAGTGTGCAAATTTAAAGCTTTGTGCGTTTTTAAAATCATCGCCACTTCTTCTAAAGCTGTATTACCAGCTCTTTCGCCAATACCGTTTATGGTACATTCAATTTGGCGAGCACCATTTACAATTCCGGCTACAGTATTTGCGGTTGCTAAACCTAAATCGTTATGGCAATGCACAGAAATAATGGCTTGATCAATGTTTTTTACATTTTCTTTCAAGTATAAAATTTTCGCACCATATTGTTCTGGCAAACAATAACCGTTGGTATCTGGAATGTTTACTACCGTTGCGCCAGCTGCAATTACAGCTTCAACCATTTGCGCCAAAAACTCATTATCGGCCCTGCCAGCATCTTCTGCGTAAAACTCAATATCTTCTACAAATTTTTTGGCATACTTAACTGCATCAACAGCACGCTCTAAAATTTGCTCACGGGTACTATTAAATTTATACTTAATGTGCATATCAGAAGCACCAATACCAGTGTGGATACGAGGATGTTTCGCATATTTTAAAGCAGCAGCAGCCGAATCGATATCACCTTTGTTAGCTCTAGTTAATGCACAAATAATAGGGTTGGTAACCGCTTTTGATAGTTCTACTACGCTCTGAAAATCTCCCGGACTAGAAATAGGAAAACCGGCTTCAATTACATCTACGCCGAGTAATTCTAAGGCTTTTGCAATTTCTATCTTCTCTGGCGTAGACAATTGGCAACCAGGAACTTGCTCGCCATCGCGTAAAGTGGTATCAAAAACGAAAACTCTATTTGGATCGTGTAACATGCTTTTATGAATTAGTGGTAACGGTTTGTGTTAAAAATTTAATGACTAGTTTACCCATTTCTTGGGTGCCTAATACTTTGTATCTATTGGTGGTGGTGTCTGCAATGTCGTTGGTTCTAAAACCTTCTTTTAAAACTTTATCAACTGCATCAACCAATGTTTTTGCTTCTTCTTTAAGTCCGAAACTAATTTCGAGCATTAGCGCTGCAGATAGGATTGAAGCCAATGGATTTGCCAAATCTTTGCCCGTAATATCATGTGCAGATCCGTGAATTGGCTCGAAAAATCCAGTGCCATCACCTACAGAAGCAGAGGCTAACATCCCCATAGAACCTGCAATTTGCGAAGCTTCATCTGTTAAAATATCCCCAAATAAGTTCGCTGTTAAAACCACATCAAATTGTTTTGGGTCTTTAATCAGTTGCATGGCTGCATTGTCGATAAACATGTGCGAAGTTTCTACATCTGGGTATTGTTTCGCAATTTCTTGTACGGTTTCTCTCCATAAACGAGAGCTTTCCAATACATTTGCCTTATCAACCGAGCATAATTTACCTCTACGTTGACGAGCTGCGGCATAAGCCTTATGCGCAATTCTTTCAACTTCATATTTATGGTAAATCATCAAGTCTGAAGCTGTATTTCTATCCTCAGAACGTGTTTTCTCACCGAAATAAACATCGCCAGTTAATTCTCTAAAGAACAAAATATCAGTTCCTTTTAAAATGGTTGGTTTAATGCTCGATGCCTGTAAAAGTTCATCAAATAATAAAATAGGGCGGAGGTTAGCATACAAACCCAGTTCTTTTCTAATTTTTAATAAACCTTGTTCTGGTCTTACTTTTAACGAAGGGTCGTTATCATATTTAGCATGACCAATAGCGCCGAATAAAATAGCATCGCTTTTTCTCGCTTTTTCTAAAGTTTCATCAGGCAACGGTGTTCCTGTAACTTCAATTGCCGCATGGCCCATCAGTGCTTCATCAAAAGTAAATTCATGGCCAAAAATTTCGGCGATTTTCTCTAATGCTGCTTTCCCCCATTGGGTAACTTCTGGTCCAATTCCGTCTCCAGGAATAACTAAAATGTGCTTATTCATGCTAATTCTTTTTGTATGGTGTATGCTTTTGTATTTTCTATAGCTTCTCCTTGGCTCAAAACTAATTTGTGCGTAAGGCTTTTTGGTAATTGCGATTCAAAGTGGCCAACATAGATTACGGTCATGCCATTTGCGCATAACGCATCAACCAGTTGGTTAAAATGTTGTGTTTGTTGTTGGTCTAAACCTTGGCAAGGTTCATCTAAAATCAATAATTCAGGATTTTTAATAATAGTTCTAGCCAATAAAACCATTCTTTGTTTTCCCAACGGGAGATGATTTAATAACTCGTTTTTGCTTTCAGTTAAGGCGAAATATTCAATCAGTTCATCAACTTGAGCCGCTTTGCTGTAAGGTAATTGTTGAAACAAACCTACCGAATCATAAAAGCCAGAGGCGATGCTTTGCCAAACTGTAGCAGAGGCATCAAAATACCAGTGAAATTCTGGCGATATTAAACCGATGCGTTTTTTAATATCCCAAATGCTTTCTCCACTACCTCTCTTATTGCCAAAAAGATAAAGTTCGTTAGCATAAGATTGCGGATGATCACCATTAATTAAACTTAACAAAGTTGATTTGCCGGACCCGTTGTGGCCTTGTAACAACCATTTTTCGCCTGCTTTTACTTCCCAATTGATGTTTTTTAAAACTTGTTTTTCTCCATAGCTGATATTTACATCAACCATTTTGACAATATTTTGCGAAGAATATAAAGGGGATTGCTTTAAAAAATCAGGTATTTCTTTTAAACGATTTTCAGTATGGGATGAGCGTTCAAAAGAATCAACTGCAACCAATTTACCATCTTTTATTTCTGCAAAGCGATTAATGGATGTTGGTAATGCTGTATCGTTACAGATCAAAATCAATTGAACTCCAGCAGCTGCTGCTTTATCCAATAAAATATTTAGGCTTTTACGTGATGCCACATCTAAACCTGTATATGGTTGGTCTATAATTAGCAATTGCGGTTTTAACCACAATGCTTTTACCAATTGTAACTTTTTATGTTCTCCGCTTGATAATTCAATCAATTGCGAACTGGCAAAAGTTGAGAAGTTTAAAGCTTCTAAAATTGGTTCAACCTGATCTAGATGTAAGTTGTTTTCTTTGCCATAACTCACCAATTCTGCATGTACAGTTAAGGAATTTTTAGCCTGCTGACTGGTATACCTTTGCTGATAGTAAAAATTGGCAACGCCTTCTACATTTTTAAACTGATACCAACTTTCTACAAATAAAACTTCGGCAGGCAACTCGCTAGCTGTATTGAAGTTGATTTTTACATCTCCAATTGCGGTTTGCTTTCTTGCAATAATTTTAGCTAACGAAGTTTTTCCACTTCCACTAACACCACCCAATTGCCAGTTTTCACCATGTTGGATAGTCCAATTCAAATCCACTAACACCTGCTTTTGCTGGTATTTTAGGTTTAGGTTTTGAATGTTGACTAATGGTTGCATTTTTCTGTTTAAATTTTATGTTGTCGTCATTGCGAGGAACGAAGCAATCTTAAAGCGATGGGTTGAATAACCTAGCGATAGTTGTAGGATTGCTTCGTGCCTCGCAATGACTGGTGGGTTAGCTTTGGTATTTAAGCTTTGGTCTTTCAGCTTTTCTCAAATTCTTCAACCAATTCCTTTTGCGCTAAAATAAAATCGATATCATCATAACCATTTATTAAACAAGATTTTTTGTAAGCATTGATTTCAAAACTTTCAGCCCCACCTAAATCCTCCCCAGAAGGGAGGACTTGCCCCTCAATTTTGATAGTTTGATTTTCTAAATCAATTGTAATTTGTGTATTGTGGTCTTTTGCCACTGCTTCGAACATTTTAAACAAAAATTCATCACTTACTTGAACTGGTAAAAGTCCGTTGTTTAAGGCATTACCTTTAAAAATATCAGCAAAAAAACTACTTACTACGGCATCAAAACCAGCATCTTGTATAGCCCAAGCGGCGTGTTCTCTGCTACTGCCACAACCAAAGTTTTTACCAGCCAAAAGAATTTTTCCGCTATAAGTTTTATCATTTAAAACAAAATCTGGTTTTGGTTGGCGGTCTGCGTCATAACGCCAATCGCAAAATAAATTTTCGCCAAAACCCTCTCTTGTGGTTGCTTTTAAAAACCTAGCCGGAATAATCTGGTCTGTATCTATGTTTTCTATATTTAACGGCACAACAGCCGATGTTAATTTTGTGAATTTTTTCATTTCAAATAGTATCAAGTAGCGAGTATCAAGTATCAAGACTTGTATTCACGTTATTTTTGTACACTTTATTCTTTGGTCTTTCAGCTTTGGTCTTTCAGCTTTTCAAACCTTCCACCTTCAAACCTCAGCCTTCTATCTTTTATAGGCTTTAATTCTTAATCTTCTATAATCTGCGGTCCATTCGCCATTTCTTAAATAATTTGGTTTCAATATTTCTATAGCCAAACTTTTAATTGCCTCAGCTTCGTCTGCTGATAAGTTTTTAAAGACATGGGTTGCAAATTGATTGATCCATTTTAGCATCCCATCTTCGCCTATTAATTTTGTAGGTCTGTCGAATAACCAAGCTTGTTCAACTTCAAAACCTTGTTTTTCTAACAATGTGGTATATGTAGCCGCAGAAGGGAAAAACCAAAAATTAGTAGTTAATTTTTCTAGTAAACCTAAATTTTTAGCCGAAACTGTTAAAGCATCAGTAATGCTTTTTACATTTCCTTTTCCACCAAATTCAGCCACTAATCTTCCGTTAGGTTTTAAGCTATTGTAAACTCCTTTAAGTAAGGCTTCTTGGTCTTCAATCCAATGGAAAGTCGCATTGCTAAAAATTGCATCAAATAATTCTTTGTAAGGCAATTTTGTAGCATCAACCACTTCAAAACCTACGTTAAGGTAATTTGCTTTTGCTTCGGCAATCATTTCTGCCGATGCATCAACACCAAAAACTTCAGCGCCACTTTCTACAATTTGTGCAGCTAACTGTCCCGTACCACAGCCTAGATCTAAAATATCTTCGCCGGGTTTTGGAGCAAGCCATTGCACTACATCCATACCATAAGCAGATACAAAATGATGTTGTTTATCGTATAATTTACTATCCCAAAGTATTTCTGGCATTTCGTTTTTTTTTACTTTTTCACCACTTAAGAAACCAAAGGGCACCTAAGTTTTTGTTTTTTATTGTTTCTGCTTTTAAAACCACCCCGTCCCGATGAAAAATCGGTCCACCCCTCAAGAGGGGAATTGCAGGGCGCTTATTGTTGGTCGCTTTGGTCTTTGTTCCTTGGTTGGTGTCCTCACCAACCATTTGTTAATTCCTAGCACTTTAAGATTGCTTTCCCGAACAATCGGGACAGGCTGTACCTCGCAATGACGAATTACTAATGTGTTTACAATCTTTGTTCTTTTATCCTTGTTCCTCTAACAAGAACTCCCTCACATCTGTAATTTTTCCAGTTACCGCTGCTGCCGCCGCCGTTAACGGACTAGCCAACAAAGTCCTAGCATTTTGTCCTTGCCTGCCTTCGAAATTTCTGTTAGATGTAGAAACACAATACTTCCCTGCCGGGATTTTATCTTCATTCATCCCTAAACAAGCACTGCAACCAGGTTCACGTAATTGGAAACCAGCAGCTTCAAATATAATATCTAAGCCTTCATTTATGGCTTGTTGTTCAACTTGTTTAGATCCCGGAACTATCCAAGCAATTACGCTATCCGCTTTGCGTTTACCTTTAACAAAATCAGCTACTTCACGTAAATCTTCGATGCGGGAATTGGTACAACTTCCGATGAAAACGTAATCAACTGGCTTGCCGATTAACGATGCATCATCATCAAAACCCATATAATCCAATGCTTTTTGATAAGACAGTTGCTCTTTCTCTGGTTGCGCATTGGTAGCTGGAATGTTCTCTTGAATACCCATTCCCATACCCGGATTGGTTCCATAGGTAATCATTGGCGCAATTGCAGCCGCATCGAAAGTTAAAACGCTATCAAATTTTGCATCCACATCGCTGTATAGAGTTTTCCAATAAGCTAATGCTTTATCCCATTCGGCACCTGCTGGAGCAAATTCTCTTCCTTTAATGTAATCGAAAGTAGTCTGATCTGGAGCAATTAATCCGCCTCTGGCACCCATTTCAATGCTCATATTACAAATCGTCATACGGGCTTCCATACTTAAAGCCTCAATTGCCGAACCTGCATATTCAATAAAATAGCCTGTTCCGCCAGCGGCAGAAATCTGTGCAATAATGTATAAAATGATATCTTTTGCACCAACGCCTTTTCCTAACTCGCCGTTTACCTCAATTTTCATTGTTTTAGGTTTCTGTTGCAATAAACATTGCGTTGCAAAAACCTGCTCAACTTGAGAAGTGCCAATACCAAACGCAATTGCACCAAAAGCACCGTGAGTAGAGGTGTGGCTATCACCACAAACCATTGTTTTTCCCGGTAGGGTAATACCTAGTTCTGGGCCTATTACGTGAACAATCCCTTGAAAAGGATGTCCCAAGCCGTAAAGCTCAATCCCAAACTCTGCACAGTTTTTAGTCAACATATCTACCTGATAACGAGAAAGTTCTTCTTTAATCGGCTGTAACTGATTTAAAGTTGGTACGTTATGATCGGCAGTTGCCACCGTTTGTTTCGGTCGAAAAACAGGTAATCCTCTTTTGCGCATACCATCAAAGGCTTGCGGAGAAGTTACCTCGTGTATTAAGTGTGTATCAATGTATAAAATATCAGGAAATCCCTCTTCGCTTTTTACAACGTGAGCATCCCAAATTTTTTCTACTAATGTCCTCCCCATCCCATCCTTCCCCAAAGGGGAAGGGCTTGCGTGGCTTTCCGTTGATTGTGTTAACATTTTACCCCCCTATCCCCCTAAAGGGGGAATTTAAAGTTTATAATTATATTCTTTTCCGTCCAAAAGCCCCCTTTGGTGGTTTGGGGGATTTTTATGCTGTCTTAATCGCCTTCATTGCAGTCATCGCCTTGCGCAAAGTGGCACCAATTTGTTCAACTTGGTGTGTACGGATGGCTTCATTAACAGCAATCAAAGTTCTATTGTCAACTCCACCATCTTTACCTTCATTAAAGTTTTTACCCACTAAATCGGTGTCCACTTTTTTCATAAAATCAGCCAATAAAGGTTTACAAGCCTGATCAAATAAGTAACAACCATATTCTGCAGTATCAGAAATAACACGGTTCATTTCGAACAATTTTTTACGAGCAATGGTATTGGCAATTAAAGGAGTTTCGTGCAAGCTTTCGTAGTAAGCACTTTCTGGTTTAATACCAGCTTGTACCATTGTTTCAAAAGCTAACTCAACACCAGCACGTACAAAAGCAACCATTAAAGTGTAATTGTCGAAATACTCTTGCTCACCAATTTTAACATCGCCTGCTGGCGTTTTTTCGAAAGCAGTTTCGCCAGTTTCAGCTCTCCACGCTAATAGGTTTTTATCGCCATTAGCCCAATCTTCCATCATAATACGACTAAATTCGCCACTCATAATATCATCTTGGTGTTTTTGGAACAACGGACGCATAATATCTTTTAACTCTTCCGAAATTTCGAAAGCTTTGATTTTAGCAACATTACTTAAACGGTCCATCATTGCCGTAATTCCACCTTGTTTTAAGGCTTCGGTAATTACCTCAACACCATACTGAACCAATTTAGAGGCATAACCAGCATCAATCCCTTTTTCTACCATTTTATCGAAAGATAGGATAGAACCAGTTTGCAATAAACCACAAAGAATGGTTTGCTCGCCCATTAAATCAGATTTTACCTCGGCAACAAAAGAAGATTTTAATACACCAGCTTTGTGGCCGCCTGTACCAACTGCATAAGCTTTTGCCTGTGCCAACCCTTTTCCTTGTGGGTCATTTTCTGGGTGTACAGCAATTAAAGTTGGCACACCAAAACCTCTCACATATTCAGCTCTAACTTCGCTGCCCGGACATTTCGGCGCAACCATAATTACCGTTAAATCTTTACGAATTTGCGTACCTTCTTCTACAATGTTAAAACCGTGCGAGTAAGATAAAGTAGCTCCCTCTTTCATTAAAGGCATAATCGCACTAACTACAGCAGTATGTTGTTTATCTGGCGTTAAATTAATTACCACATCAGCAGTCGGAATTAATTCTTCATAAGTACCAACTTTGAAATTGTTTTCAGTCGCATTTTTCCAGCTATCTCTTTTGCCTTCAATTGCTTCAGCACGCAAAGTGTAGCTTACATCTAAACCACTATCTCTTAAGTTTAAACCTTGGTTTAAGCCCTGTGCGCCACAACCTACAATCACTAATTTTTTGCCTTTTAATGCGTTTACGCCGTCCAAAAATTCAGAACTGTCCATAAAGTCGCAAACACCTAATTGGTTTAATTTTTCTCTTAGAGGTAATGTGTTAAAATAATTTGCCATTGTTTTTTTATGTTATTTTGGTTGATTGATTTTCTATTTTTTCTTTTCGTTTGTCATCCTGATGTGTGCCGATTTTACATCGGTAGCTTGTCGAAGGATCTCTTTATTTTATTTTTATTCTTTGGTGTTTCTGCTTTAGTCTTTCAGCTTTCTCTTTTTAGAAAATGAGTGTCAGTAGTTCTTCGCTTTTTCAGTCCTGCTATTCGTTTCAAATTTTTTGGGCTTCGACTACGCTCAGCCTGACAAAAAAATTTTTCACTGCTATCAGGTTTAAATAACTGAGGTCTGTAGTTCTTAGGAAATCCTCCCCCTGACCCCCTCCAAAGGGGGACACCCCTCATAGTTTTTAAAGCATCTTCAAAAACCTTCCGCCTTCTACCTTCCAGCCCTCTACCTTATTTTACATTGTAAATATCTTATCTCCTTTTTCTAAAAACTCATTTTCTACTAGTTCATCTCCAGGTTCAAAAGCTTCAAACTCTTTTAGCTTATCGTGGAAACTAGCACTATCTTTAATAATTGCAACCCTTGCCGAACGTACAAATTCAATTAATTCATAAGGCTCTAGCGCTTTTACTAAAGCGTCGGTTTCTTCTCTGTGGCCAGTTACCGCAAAAACTGTATAATCTTTACGGATGACCACAGCACTTGCACCATATTGTCTGAGCAATCTTTCTACCGTTACTTTTTCTGTAATTTCTTCAGTTGGTACTTTGTAAAGTGCCAATTCTTGCCAAATAATCTCATCGTTGGTATTAAAATAAACTTTCAAAACTTCAACCTGTTTTTCAATTTGTCGAGCCAATTTCCGTACAACTTCATAACTTTCTGTAATTACAATGTTGAAACGATGTATGCCTTCAATTTCAGAAGGAGAAGTGTTTAAACTTTCGATATTGATCTTCCTTTTAGAGAAAATAATAGCAATACGGTTAAGCAAACCAATGCGGTTTTCTGCATAAACGATAATGTTGTATTCTTGCTTGCCCTCGTAATCGGCTTTCGCTGGCTGGTATTTTATAGTATCTTCAGTATTCATAATCAATTATATTACTCCCCTTTAGGGGTTGGGGGGTTATTTCAATCTAATTTCACTTACGCTACATCCCTGTGGCACCATCGGAAAAACGTTGTTTTCTCTGCCAACCATCACTTCCAATAGATATGAGCCTTCATGGTTAATCATCGTTTCTAAAGCTGTTCTCAGGTTTGCTCGTTCATTAACCATTTGTCCTTCTATATAATAAGCTTTAGCCAAAGCCACAAAATCAGGACTGGTAATGTTTACAAAAGAGTAGCGCTTTTCATGAAATAATTGTTGCCATTGGCGAACCATACCTAAGAAACGGTTGTTTAAAATCAAGATTTTTACGGCTGCTCCAAATTGCATAATGGTGCCTAATTCTTGTGGTGTCATTTGGAAACCGCCATCGCCAATAATGGCAATAACAGTTTTATTTGGAGCACCATATTTAGCGCCTATTGCTGCTGGTAAACCAAACCCCATCGTTCCTAATCCTCCAGAAGTTACATTGCTACGGGTGTTGTTAAATTTGGCATATCGGCAAGCTACCATTTGGTGCTGACCAACATCGGTTACAATAATCGCATCGCCATCACAAATTTCGTTGATGTTGCGTAATACTTCGCCCATGGTCATTTCATCACCATCTGGGTAAAGCTCTGGCGTTATTACCTGATCAATTTCTTGTTGATTGTAATCTCTAAATTTCGCTAACCAATCTTCATGTTTATTTTCATTAACCAAATTGGTTAATAAGGGTAGCGTTTCTTTACAATCGCCCCAAACACCCACTTCTGCCTTAACATTTTTATCAATTTCGGCTGGGTCAATATCTAAATGAATAACTTTTGCTTGTTTAGCATATTTATCTAAACGACCAGTTACACGATCATCGAAACGCATACCAATCGCAATCAAAACATCACATTCGTTAGTTAAAACATTTGGCCCATAATTGCCATGCATACCCAACATACCAACATTTAAAGGATGATCGGTAGGAATTGCACCTTCGCCCATAATTGTCCATGCTGCAGGAATGCCAGATTTTTCTATAAAAGCTTTAAATTCAGCTTCAGCACTACCTAAAATTACACCTTGACCAAATAAAACGAATGGTTTTTTTGCTTCATTAATTAAAACTGCTGCTTGCTCAATGTATTCGACCCTAACTTTTGGTTTTGGGCGATAAGAGCGAATATGGTTGCACTTTACATATTCAGGAAACTCTTCAATTTGTAATTGTGCATTTTTTGTAATATCAATTAAAACGGGCCCTGGTCGGCCACTTTTAGCAATGTAAAATGCTTTTGCCAACACTTCAGGTATTTCTTTAGCATCTGTAATTTGATAATTCCATTTGGTAACTGGTGTTGTAATGTTAATTACATCAGTTTCTTGGAAAGCATCAGTGCCTAACAAATGAGCAAAAACTTGTCCGGTGATACAAACTAATGGAGTACTGTCAATTTGTGCATCAGCCAAACCTGTTACTAAGTTGGTAGCTCCGGGTCCGCTGGTAGCAAAACAAACACCAACTTTACCACTGGTACGGGCAAAACCTTGTGCAGCATGTATACCACCTTGCTCATGGCGGACCAAAATATGCGTTAATTTATCTGCATAATCATAAAGCGCATCGTAAATTGGCATAATCGCTCCACCGGGATAACCGAAAATGGTATGTACACCTTCTTCAATTAAGCCATTAAGCAACATTTGCGAACCAGTTCCTTTAAAACCCCCAACCCCTTGAATGGGACTGGATTTAATTTCGTTTTGTTGTATTGTATCTTGCGCAGTTTCCATAATTATATTTTTGTGGTTCTGTTATTCTTTTATTTTAAACCCAATTCGCTCTCTGTCTTTCCATTTCAATTGGGCAATCTTTTCATCTAGCATATTGTCCATTGCATCGTAGAGTTCGTTTAGTTGAACATCATGCTCGCCAAGCCGCTCTTTAATTTCTAAGAGCTGCTCGTTTAAGTTATTTTGTTTGAGCAAGATTTTTCTTACGTCAACAAAAGCTCTCATTATGGCAATGTTCATATTAATTGCCTTTTCACTTCTTAAAACGCCACTAAGCATGGCTACACCTTGCTCTGTAAAGGCGTAGGGCGTGATGTTTGTATTTCTTTTATTCTGGCTGATGATCACAATTTCTGATAATAGATCAGGTGTTTCTTGGTATGCGGTCACAATTTGTGACCGCATACTTTCCCATTCATTTAAAGAAAGCCTAAACATAAAATCTTCTGGAAAACGCTCTATATTACGTTTTACCGCCTGGTTTAAAACCTTTGTCTCAACCTCATAAAGTATTGCTAAATCGAAATCTAACATTACTCTTTCACCCCGAATTTCGTAAATTCTACTTTGAATACTTTTGATAATTTGCATAGTAATTCATTTTAATATTTAGTTCATAGTCGGGATGACCATTTTTGCCATGGTTCGTGTCCCCACGAACCATAATTATTGCTTATATTTCATCAGTTACACAGCCACTTGCCGCGTCTGAAACCGTTTTAGCATATTTAAATAAAACACCTTTTGTAACTTTAAGTCCAGGCTGTATATGGTTTTTTCTTCGCTCTGCGATAATTTCTTCACTTACTTGTAAGCTGATAACGTTATTTACTGCATCAATTAATATGATATCATCATCTTTTACCAAGCCAATTAACCCGCCTTTGTAAGCTTCTGGTGTAATGTGCCCAACCACAAAACCGTGTGTGCCACCAGAAAAACGACCATCGGTAATTAACGCTATTGACTTGCCTAAACCAGCACCAACAATAAGCGAAGTGGGTTTTAACATTTCTGGCATACCTGGTGCACCCACAGGGCCTTCATTTTTAATTACTACAACATCGCCTGGTTTAATTCTTCCAGAAGAAATTCCCGCAACTAAATCCTTTTCACCATCAAATACACGAGCTGGCCCTTCAAATTTTTCACCTTCTTTACCAGAGATTTTCGCAACCGAACCTTTTTCGGCTAAGTTTCCATAAAGGATCTGTAAATGTCCAGTAGCCTTTAGTGGATCACTTAATTTATGAATGATTTTCTGATCGTAATCCATAATTGATTTAACATTAGCTAAGTTTTCAGCTACTGTTTTACCAGTAACAGTTAAACAATCGCCATGTAATAACCCTTCGTCTAACAAATATTTCATCACCGCTGGGATACCGCCATATTGATGTAAATCTTGCATCAAATATTTACCGCTTGGTTTAAAGTCGGCCAAAACAGGTGTAATATCACTCATGCGTTGAAAATCATCTTGTGTTATTTCTACCCCAATAGCTTTGCCCATTGCAATAAAATGTAAAACTGCATTGGTACTGCCACCTAAAATAATGATTGAGCGAATGGCATTTTCAAATGCTTTCCTCGTCATAATATCAGATGGTTTAATATCTTTTTCTAATAAAATTTTGATGTATTTACCTGCATCCAAACATTCTTGTTTTTTCTCCTCGCTAATCGCTGGGTTAGATGATGAATAAGGCAAACTCATTCCCAAAGCTTCGATAGCCGATGCCATTGTATTTGCGGTGTACATGCCACCACAAGCACCCGCACCCGGACAAGTATGTTTAATGATACCTTGATAATCTTCTTCAGATAAATTACCGCATATTTTTTGTCCTAAAGCTTCAAAAGCCGAAACAATATTTAATTCTTCTCCTTTATAATGTCCTGGAGCAATTGTGCCGCCGTAAACCATAATAGACGGACGGTCTAAACGAGCCATTGCCATTATCGCCCCTGGCATATTTTTGTCGCAACCTGGGATAGAAATTATGCCATCGTAGTATTGACCACCACAAATAGTTTCAATACTATCTGCAATTACATCTCTACTAACTAACGAATAGCGCATGCCATCTGTACCATTGCTCATGCCATCACTAACGCCAATGGTATTAAAAACCAAACCCACTAAATCATTTTTCCAAACACCAGCTTTAACATCTTTTGCTAAATCGTTAAGATGCATGTTGCAAGTATTGCCATCGTAACCCATACTGGCAATGCCTACTTGCGCTTTAGCCATATCGGCATCGGTTAAACCAATTCCGTAAAGCATAGCTTGCGCTGCAGGTTGTGTAGGGTCTTGTGTAAATGTTTTACTGTATTTATTAATTTCGTTCATGTTTTATGGTTGGAAGGTTGTAATGTTTAAAGGTTGTAATGTTATGTTCGCTGTTTTGATGCTTGATACTCGCTACTTGCTGCTATTGTCTCAAATCTCACATCTAACTTCTCACGTCTCTTAGATAATCACTTCATAATTCACTTTCTCTAGCACTAAATTTTTATAAGCTCTTTGGATCACATAACCGATACTATCACTCCAGCGTTGTCTGTAAACAGTATCATCAATAGTATGTATCCCAATCACTTCGGCAGCAGTACCACAAAAGAATGCGCTATCTGCATTTTTTAATTCTTCCACATTAATTTGTTTTTCAATTACTTCTACATCTAGCATTTTACAAAGTTCAATTACAGTTGCTCTAGTAATACCTGCTAAAATATTACCTAACGAGGGAGTATATAATTTGCCGCCTTTTTCGATAAATATATTTGCACCAGATCCTTCTGCTACATTTTCATTCATATCTAAAAGTAAAGCTTCGTCAAACCCTCTTTTTTTAGCATCGGTTGTAGCTAGAATTGAGTTTACATAATGGCCACTTATTTTTGCTTCAACAAAAGTTGATTTTGGATTTGGGCGTTGAAAAGGAGAGATGCAAACTTTCAATTGTTTATCACCCAAATAAGCTCCCCATTCCCAAGCGCATATCATAATATTTACTTTTTCTGGCGCAACTAAGGTCATTTGTGGTTCGCTGTAAACAATTGGGCGGATGTAAGCATCTTTTAAGTTGTTCTTTTCTAACAAACGATAGGTTTTTTTAATCAAATCCTTATTATCCCATGGATAAGGAATACCAACCAATTCGCAAGATTTTTTTAAGCGCTCAAAATGTTCCTTTATTTTAAAAATACGGGTTGCATTATGAGTTTTATAAGCCCTAATACCTTCAAACGCGGCTAAACCATAATGTAGAGATTGTCCGTACAAATCCGTTTTTGCTTCGGTTGCCTTTACAAAAGCACCGTTTAAATAAATTATCGTGTTCGAATTATAGTATTGCATTTCAATTTGTTTATTTAAAAAAAGCGTCCCGTTTGTATCGGGACGCTTTAGGTAGGTTGAGTATTAATTCATTTTATAGCGACCCTTGCTGCTTACCAAGTAGCAGAATAATGTTAGCAATAAGAATGACTAATAAAGTTGGTGCTAAAACCACTCTATTAGTGCTATCTAAACTAAAATTATTTGGGTTGTACATTGTCATTGTTTTATAAAAACCAATTTAGTTTTTAGTTCATAAACAACCAAGAGATATCTTAAAATAAATTAAAAAATATTATATTCTGAATTTTAAGCTTAATCAAAATATAATATTGATTAAGTTGGTTATTTCGATTTAAATCATTTAAAGCCGTAGACTAAATGCGAAAACGGTATTCGGTCTGTTTATTATGCTTGCATTGTAATTTGGTGTTTTTCTGCCTAAAATTGCAAAAATCTATAAAAAAATGATCAAGATTATATTTTTTTGAAGCGCAAATTCCTGAAATATTTAAGCGGTCTTTCCGCTTTACGTTTCAAGTTTTTCAATTTGGCTTCGGCACCAGCCACTGGAGGCAAGCCCTCAGCCTTACATTGAAAAAGCTTTTCACTTCAATCTGGGCTATAATTAACGGCTGTGCAGGTAAACCGTTCAAAGTTGCTAAAAATGGAGTGTTCTAAACCTGACATTCGCGAAAATCTCTCAAAACTTTGCCGATGCAATCGGTAATCAAAGTTTTGAGAATTGTAGCATTGGCAGGGCTTGCTTAAATAGGAGTACTGAATGGACTTTTCAAAAAATAGGTATAAAAAAACCGTCCAGGTTAATTCTGAACGGTTCTGTTATTTTTAGTGTTTATTACTCTGCTAAAAAAGGATAACGGTAATCTTTTGGTGGATCAAAGGTTTCTTTAATGGTGCGTGGAGAAACCCAACGTAATAAATTAATCATCGAGCCTGCTTTATCATTGGTACCGCTGCCTCTAGCACCGCCAAATGGCTGCTGCCCTACAACTGCTCCTGTACATTTATCGTTGATATAAAAGTTGCCAGCTGCGTTGCGTAATTTGTGAGTTGCTTTTTCTAAAGCGTATCTGTCTTGACCAATTACAGCGCCTGTTAAAGCGTAAATTGATGTGCTATCTATTATATCTAATGTTTTATCAAAATCTTTATCGTCATAAACAAATATGGTTAAAACAGGGCCAAACAATTCTTCGCACATGGTGGTATATTTTGGGTCATCAACCACTAAAACAGTAGGTTCAATAAAATAACCTTTGCTGTTATCATAATTTCCGCCAGCAATAATTTCTACACCTTTATCTTTTTTGGCAGCATCAATATATTTTGCTAAACTGTTAAAGGATTTTCCATCAATCACAGCATTAATAAAGTTGCTAAAATCTTCGGTACCGCCCATTTTAAATGTAGCTAAATCACGCAGCATCAATTTTTTAATTTCTGGCCAAACACTTTTTGCAATGTAAACTCTACTTGCAGCAGAACATTTTTGACCTTGATATTCGAAAGCCCCACGAATAATTGCTGTGCTAGAAACTTCTGGGTTTGCGGAGCCGTGTATTAAAATGAAATCTTTACCACCAGTTTCGCCAACTATGCGAGGATAGGTTTTGTATTTATGAATGTTGTTGCCAATGGTTTTCCAGATATCTTGAAAAACTCCGGTAGAACCTGTAAAGTGAATGCCTGCAAAATCTGGGTGAGCGAAAATTACATCACCAGCATCAGGGCCAGAAACATAAACCAAGTTAATTACGCCATCAGGTAATCCTGCTTCGCGGAAAATTTGCATTAATACATTGGCAGCATAAATTTGTGTGTTTGCTGGTTTCCAAACTACAACGTTGCCCATCATAGCAGCCGAAGTAGGTAAGTTACCTGCAATTGCCGTGAAATTAAATGGAGTTAAAGCGAATACAAAACCTTCTAATGGGCGTTGTTCTAATCTGTTCCAAGTTCCACGTGGCGATACAGGAGGCTGTTGTTTGTAAATTTCTGTCATGTAGCTTACGTTAAAACGCAAGAAATCTATCAATTCACAGGCTGCATCTATTTCTGCTTGGTAAGCATTTTTGCTTTGCCCAAGCATAGTTGCAGCATTTAATTTATAACGGTACGGACCAGCAATTAAATCGGCAGCTCTTAAAAAAATAGCAGCTCTATGTTCCCAAGCTAAGTTTTCCCAATCTGCTTTTGCAGCTAAAGCAGCATCAATAGCCATAGTTACATGGTTTTTACTTCCTTTGCTGTAATTAGCCAACAAATGTTGATGATCATGTGGAGGAGTTACTTTTCCTTTTTCTTCGGTAAAAACTTCTTCGCCACCAATGTACATTGGAATATCAATCACTTTTGAGCGACCATCAGCCAATGCTTCTTTTAATAATTCGCGTTCTTTGCTACCTGGTGCGTAACCTAAAATAGTTTCGTTAACAGGAGCTGGTACGTTAAAAAATCCTTTAAGCATAAATTAAATTCTTGTTTGTACAAAGATAGTTTTTTTGGGTTTAGACCATCTATTTTTATGTAAGATTTAAGGGATAGAAAACGATGAAGTTGTTGAAATAATTATTAAATTTGTTTTATGAGCATATTGGTTAACACACAAAATGAACAAGAAGAAAAGGTTTTATTAGCTTTTTTAGAAAGTTTGAAGTATGAATATCAAGCTAATGTGGATAACGATGAGCAGATCAGTGGCGTTTTTTTAGATCAATATAATAAAGATATTGATGCTGCTGATGCTGAAATTGAAAACGGTAATTTCGTTAGCCAAAGCGATGTAGAAATGCTTTTTGAGCAAAGGAGAAAATCTATTTAATGGAAATTAAATGGAGTAAGGGAGCGGTTAAACAATTACTTGATATCATTCAATTTTTAGAAGACAATGATTCTATTTTTACGCAGAAAAATTAGAAGTAAAAATTCTGTCAAAGATTAATAATTTGCCTCAAACAGTTTCTCTTTATCAAATTGATAGATTAAAAAAATCAAATGACGGAAGCTTTTTTGCTTTTGAGATTAATAGTTACAGGATTTCTTACCGATTACTAGAAAAAGAAATTAGAATTTTGAGGATTCGCCATGTTTATAGGCGTCCATTTCCTCGATAAATCCTACCTATCACTTCGCTCTTCCATATTCAAATCTGTATCAAACGGACTTTTAGTAAATGGATAAACGGATTGTTTAATAAATCCTTTTGGGTAAGCTGCCTCATGTACTCCGGTTCCGGCAGGCCATTTTTTTCCTGGCAAGTAATAGGTGCCAAAAATCATATCAATAAAAGGAAATATAGACGCAAAGTTATGCCCATAATATTTTGGATCTTCGCAATGGTGCCAATGATGGTATTGTGGTGTAGTAAAAATATATTTAATTGGTCCAAAGTTAATTCGGGTATTTGCATGAATTAAAACCGCATGGATGGCAATAAAAATGATATACACATTAAACACAGTTGATGAAAAACCTAAAATATAAAGCGGAATAAAAGTCATCGCTCTGGTAAAAAAGATATCAATAAAATGTGTTCTGCTGCCCGCAAGCCAATCCATGTTTTGGGTAGAATGATGTATTGAATGAAAACGCCATAAATAAACTCTGGTATGAAAAAAGCGATGCGCCCAGTATTGAAATAGATCTGTACTAAAAAATGCCAAAAATAGCGCAACAATAAATGGCAAACCTTGTATCCAAACATGTAGATTTTCTAAACCTACCCAGCCAAAAAATAAAACTGCTGGTTTTTGAGTAATAATGCCAAAAAACTGGATAAACAAATGGCTGATCACAAAATAAGTTAAATCGGTTCTCCATTCTTCATGAAATTTAGTTTGCGATTTGTTTTTAGGGAAGAATAACTCTAAAGGCACAAAAATGGCAACCATTAATAAAAGGTCTAAAATCATCCAATCTAAACCAAAATGCCAACTGCTTTTAGCCACATCTCTACCGTTTAAAGTTAATGCACCCAAAATAATTGCTACTCCAGTTATGGCTGTTCCAATTAAAGCAAACTTGACTTTTTTACTCAGTATTAGACTTAGCAAGGCGAAAAAGAAAGCTGCAATTACGCCAAAAATCATTAAGCCTTCGGCTATGCTTTTGGTATAAACTTCTCTAAACTCGGGTGTGGTTAACTGCTCTGGGTATCTGAAACAAAATACACTAAGTAAAACCAATACAGATAAAAAGATTGATATGTATCCGCTAATTTTTCCTTCGCCAATTTTTAAACGTTTATTTGGAGACATTTGGTTAAAATTTTTGTTCAATGGTAGTAAAATTTTAGCTTAACTCGATAAACTCAAACTAAATTTAACTAAGCGTTAGAATGATGTTCTTTAAACGCACTAAGTTTTAATTATTCGTTAAATGTGAAGGCTTAAAATCTTAATGTTGTTTGTTAAAATTATCCTTATTTTTGAAGGCTAACATGATTAATTTTTTACGCCTTTTTCTATTCCCTCTAGCTATAATTTATGGTTTTATTATCCTGTTAAGGAATAAACTATATGATTGGGGGATTTTTAAATCTACTAAGTTTGATTTGCCGGTTATTTGTATTGGGAACTTGGTGGTTGGTGGTGCAGGCAAAACACCCACAACAGAATATTTGGTTCGCTTGTTAAGCAATTATAAAGTTGCTATTTTAAGTAGGGGTTATGGTCGTAAAACAAAAGGTTTTTTACTGGCGGATGAAAATGCAACCGCAGAAAGTATTGGTGATGAACCAATGCAGTATTTTAAAAAGTTTAAAAATGTAACAGTGGCAGTTTGCGAAGATCGGGTTTTTGGCATCAATCAATTAAAATCAGGTCATGATGTGATTTTATTAGACGATGCTTATCAACACAGGGCTGTTAAAGCTGGCTTTAATTTGTTATTGTTTGATTATGAAAGTGTTAAAAAAGCTCAGTTTTTAATGCCCATGGGTAATTTAAGGGAACCTTGGCGAAATTACAATAGGGCAGAAGCTGTGTTGGTTACAAAAGCACCATTGCCTTTAAACATGGTTGACCAAATCGCTGTGCGAAAAAAAATTGATACAAGAATTGACCAAAGAATATCATTCTCTTCTATTAAATATGGTAATTTGGTAAACCTACATACTAAGGAGATTAAAGAGCTAACTAATGAAGAGCTTGTGTTTTTATTTACAGGTATTGCCAATCCGAAGCCACTTTTTACTCATTTAAAACAGTTTTCTAATTCAATTGAGCAATTTGAATATCCAGATCATCATAATTTTACTGAGGAAGATATCAATAAGTTAATTATTGCGTTTAACAATCATCCTGCTAAGAAAAAGATAATAATAACAACAGAAAAAGACAGCCAACGTTTATTAGGCAACAAGTTAACAGATTTACTGCTAAATTTGCCGATATACTATTTGCCAATTGAAATTGAATTGGCGCCAAAAGATAAATTTACCTTTGATAAAAATATATTAGACTATGTTGCAAGCGCTAAAAGAATCAGTTGAATACCTTAAGAAAAAAATAGGCAATTTTGAGCCAGAAGTTGGTATTGTTTTAGGTACGGGACTTGGTGGTTTAGTTAAAGAGATCGCAATTGAACATAGTATTATGTATTCAAGCATTCCTAATTTCCCAATCTCTACATTAGAATTTCATTCTGGGAAATTAATTTTTGGTACGCTTAAAGGTAAAAAAGTAGTAGCCATGCAAGGTCGTTTGCATTATTACGAGGGTTACTCGATGCAGCAAATCACTTTTCCGATTAGGGTTTTAAAGGCTTTAGGCATTAAACATTTATTTGTATCTAATGCTGCAGGTTCATTAAATGCTGAGTTTAAAAAGGGCGATTTAATGATTATAAGCGATCATATTAATTTACAGCCCGAAAGCCCGTTGCGTGGTTTAAACGATTCTGAATTAGGGCCTCGTTTTCCCGATATGAGCCAGCCCTACCAAAAAAGTTTAATTGAAGCAGGTTTACAAATAGCAAAATCAGAAAATATTACTTGTCATAAGGGTATTTATGTTGCCGTAACCGGACCAAATTTAGAGACAAAGGCAGAATATAAATATTTACGCATCATAGGCGGTGATGCCGTTGGTATGAGTACAGTGCCAGAAGTTATTGTTGCAAACCATATGGGCTTGCCTGTTTTTGCAATTTCGGTTTTAACAGATGAAGGTTTTCCTGAAGATTTGCAGCCATTTAACTTAGAAGAGATTTTAGCAACTGCTGCCATCGCAGAACCAAAAATGACCAGTATTTTAAGTCAGCTTATTTCAAGTTTATAATGCCAAAACTAATTGTATCCCTTCTTTTGTGTTGCCTGCTTTTTGGCTTAAATAATGCCTTTGCACAAGATTTAAAAACTGATGTAACCAAAAATAAAGAATTAGACTCATTAAGAAAGAAAGAAGAATCTGGATCGGATTCGGTTATTTTTAGTTCAAAATATGTGCGTTATACCACACATAAACTCACAAAAGATAGCATACAAACTTTACCAATTGATACTGGTTTAACAGGTATACAGAATTTTAGCGTAATAGCCCAGCCACGTACACCTACTGCAGGTACAGGTGTTTTGGGTTTAGCTGCAAGACCTTTGCTTTTCGAGCCAGTAAAAACCATTGGGTTTAATGCAGGTTTTCATGCATTAGATTATTATGTGCTAAACCACGAAGATGTTAAATTTTACCGTGCCCGCTCTCCGTATACAAACCTATATTATGTAAATGCTGGCGATAAAGAACAAATTCTTAAACTAACCCATTCGCAAAACATTACTAAAAATTGGAATGTTGGGGCCAATTTTAATCGAATTGGGGCAAATGGAGCATACACACGCCAACGCGGAGATGATTTAAACGCCGCAATTTTTACTTGGTATCAATCGCCAAATAAGCGTTACACTTTATGGCTCGATGGAGTTTTTAATACCATGAAAGCTCAAGAAAATGGATCGCCAGTTAATGATAGTATTTTTAATGCGAATGGAAGCTTACTTGTAGATAAACTTGCAGAACCAGTTCGGTTAAATACTTCCAACCAGCTTTGGCGTAAAAACTCGTGGATGTTGAAACAGAGTTATTTTGTGGGCAGAATTGATAGTACAGGGTTAACCTCGCAACAAAGCATTTTACCTACCAATAAAATTACCTATACTTTAGCTTATACCCGAAACGATTATTCATTTAAAAAGGACGAACCAGATACTTTTAATGTTTTGCCAAGAGGAATTGCGGATACGGTTTTTACCAACGATTCTACCAACGTTAGGCATGTAATGAACGAGTTTGTATATAGTTTTTTCCTGAGGGCAAAAGGCAATTCAATTATAAAAAACGAACTAAAAATAGATGCAGGAATTAGGCACGACTTCTATCAGTATGGCCAATATGGAATTTTAAGAGATACCACTAATTATTACTCCTACGAAACCTCTTTTCAAAACATTACACTTTTAGGTAATTTGGGTTATCGTTTTAGCAATAAAATTGATTTTAATTTAGATTTACAACAGATTTTTCAAGGCGAAAACACAGGCGATTTTTTATACGAAGCTAAAAGTAACCTGTTATTAAGCAAAAGCGTAGGCAGAATAGTGTTAGGGGCATACTTGCAAAACAAATCGCCCGAACAACTTTTTAATCGCTATTACGGCAATCATTACAGGTGGGATAATAGATTTGAAAGAACAAAAACAGCTAATTTATCTTTTAGCTTTTTAAACGATAAATATAATTTGGATGCAACAGCCTCTTACTATTTAATTACCAACCACCTATATTTTGCCGCCGATGGCACAAACAGTATTTTGCCCGCTCAAGAAACTGGCGATATCAGTTTGTTAAAAGTTAGCGTAGGTAAAAAGTTTAATTTTGGCTCGTGGCACATTGATGCTTTTGCTGTTTATCAAAAAACAGATAATGCAAATGTTTTAAGAATACCAGAAGTATATTCTTTTAATAGTGTGTATAAAGATCAAACATTTTTTAAAACCCTTAAAACACAAATAGGTTTCGATGTGAGGTATAATACGCCTTATATGGCTACAGCCTACTCTCCAGCTGCCAGTCAGTTTTACAATATCAACGAAAAATTAGATGCTAAACCCGTTGTAGATGTTTGGGTTAAAGCGGGTTTGCGTAGAGCAAACTTGTTTGTAAAGTACGAGTATTTAAATCAAGGCTTGTTCCAAAACGGTTATTATACAGTTAAACAATACCCAATGCCAGACCGACTTTTGCGTTTTGGTGTAAGTTGGAGTTTTTACGATTAGTAATTTAACTTTTTGAAAAGCAAATTAGTGACAAAATTAAGCTCGCTCGGGCTTTCGTTTCAATCTTTTTGTTTTTGAGCTTTGACAACTTTCTATATATCGTGCTATAAAAGTTGTCAAAGCTTAACAAAAAACAAAAAGGATTTACACTTCAATCCCGTTTATTTAACAAAAGCTTGTGCAGCTATTAAAGTTTCATTGCAAAACGCTTAACTAATTGAGAATAAAATACTGGCCAAAAGCTAAATTGAATATTCCCACTAAAAAAAGAGTTTAAAAACCTACAACTACGTTTTTTGAGGTTTCTTTTTAGCTGCCGGAAAAAGTACATTATTTAATATCAATCGGTAACCAGGAGAGTTAGGATGTAAACTCAAATCAGTTGGTGGGTCATTTACTTGATGCTGGTAATCTTCAGGATCATGGCCTCCATAAAAAGTAAACTGCCCTTTGCCAATTTCTCCATGTAAATATCTCACTTCAGCACCGCCTTTATTTTCGCCCAAAACAGTTACACTTGGTTTTACCAAGCTTTTTCTAAAAGCGGTGGTTTGTCCCATAAAACCTTTAATTACCTTATCATGGTTTTGTGTAAGCATAGTTGGTACTAAATCCCATTTGGCAGAAAAATCAAATAGTGTAAAATAATCATTAGAAGCAATAAAACTTCTCGTTTGAGTAACATCAATGTCCGAAAATTCGTAATTATTTGGGTTCATGTCTATTCTAAAATCTTTAAAAGCTACTGCTTTTTCATAATCAATTTTAGCTTGAGCATTGGCGTCTGTGCCATCACCATCAAACATATTTTCGGCAATATCAACGCCTTCTGCAGCAAGTGCAATGTCAAAACTATCTGTTCCAGAACACATCGCAAATAAAAATCCTCCGCCTGCACAAAACTCTTTAATGCGTTTGGCTACTGCGAGTTTCATTTCACTTACCTTTTTAAATCCGTTCCGCTTTGCGGCTTCTTCTTGGTATTTTACATCTTCGCGGTACCAAGTGGCATTTCTAAAAGATGCCCAAAACCTACCATATTGCCCCGTAAAATCTTCGTGGTGCAAGTGTAACCAATCGTATTTGGTGAGTTTGTCCTTTAAAACATCATCATCATAAATCAGTTCATAAGGTATTTCGGCATAAGTTAAAACTAGGGTTACAGCATCATCCCATGGTAGTTTACTTTTTGGCGAGTAAACCGCAATTTTTGGTGTTTTCTCTAGCTTCACCATTTCCATGTTTACCGATGGGTCATTAATTTCATTTAAAATTATATTCACTCGTCCATCGGCAATCACTTCGTATGAAACACCCCGAATTTTGCATTCATCCTCCACTAATTTATTGTACTTTACTAAAAAACTTCCGCCTCGGTAATTCAAAAGCCAATCTACTTCTGCTTGTTTTGCAATGCTCCAATAAGCAATTCCGTAAGCTTTTAGGTGGTTTTTCTGGCCTTCATCCATATAAATTAATATTGATGATGCTTTTACAACAGCAGATAAAAATACGAGTACAAAAAAGAATATATATTTTTTAGAAATCATAATTGATAGCCCAACACGAATGTATATTTTTTGAAACCGAATACGAAATTTATTATCTTTAATAAACGCCAAAAAATCGCTTTTCATATTTATAAAGAGCTAAGATTTATGAGGTATTATTATAGCTAGTTGGTAGATTTTGTTAAATTTGCCTTTTACAAATTTATTTTAAGTTAATTTAGCTAAAGTTATAGTTATAAAACTTTTGATAATTTTTATTAAAGATTAAATTTCTAACGAAAAAACACAATGAGTAAAGCAATAATAAAGACAGAAAAAGGCGAAATGACTGTAGAGTTTTATGATAATGACGCTCCCAAAGCAGTTGCCAATTTTAAAAAGTTAGCAAGCGAAGGCTTTTATGATGGAATTAGATTTCACCGTGTGATACCTAATTTTATGGTTCAAGGTGGTTGCCCAAATTCTAAAGATGGCGCAAGCGGTATGCCAGGTACTGGTGGCCCGGGTTATAAAATTGATTGTGAAACAAGTGGTGCCAACCAATACCATGATCGTGGTGTATTATCAATGGCGCATGCAGGTAAAAACACCGGTGGATCACAATTTTTTATCTGTCACAGTAGAGCAAATACTGCACATTTAGATGGTGTGCATACAGTTTTTGGTAAAGTAGTAGAAAATGTAGACATTGTTGACGACATTAGACAAGGTGATCAAATTTTATCAATCGAGGTTTTAGAAGAAAACGCGTAAAGCGAATAGCGTTTAGCGTCTTGTACGCCTAACGCAAATCGCCCTGCGCTTAACAAAAAATATATGAATTTAAGAGGAATTGTTGCCGTTTCTGGCAGACCAGGGTTATTTAAATTAGTAGGACAGAACAAATCTGGTTATGTACTTGAAAGTTTAGACGAACAAAAATTGAAAATTGTAGCCAACATTGCTAACACAAAATTAGCTTCATTAGAAGATATTACTGTTTATGGCGAAGATGAAGAGTTGAAATTGATTGATGTTTTAGCTAACATTGATGCTAAAAAAGCAACTGCACCAGATGCTAAGGCTGATGGAACTACTTTGAAGAATTTCTTCCTAGAAGTTGCTCCAGGACATGATCAAGAAAAAGTTTATACTTCAGATATGAAGAAAATTTTAACTTGGTATCATATCATAAAAGATATGCCTTTGTTTACTGAAGCTGCTCCAGGTACAGAGGTTGAAGGTGCAAAAGCTGATGACAAAGCAGATTTAAAAGCTAAAGCAGCTACACCAAAAGCAAAACCAACTAATGCAAAAGCGCCAACGGCTAAATCAGCACCTGCTAAAAAAGCAAGTATGACTAGCAAAAAAGGTGTTTAATATATGTTTTTAAACTTTTTAATAAAAGCACTAACCGTGAGGTTGGTGCTTTTTGTTTGAATTATTAGAAGAAAATAGATAGCAGAATTACAATAATAATGCAAGCTATTATTGCAATATTAAAATATTTTCTTTCTCGTGAGGTATCAGTTCTAAACTTATATTTTCTCTTATAGTCTCCTGGTAGCATAATTTCTCCTTTTTGTTTAATGATGTTGGAAAGTGAAAATTTCCATACTGATATTATTTTAACACATTATTTACGATTTCTGTTTTAAATTAGATTTATGCATGATGATAAGGCTCATTTTTTAAAATTGTAAATGCTCGATATAATTGTTCTACAAAAAATAGCCTCACCATTTGATGAGAAAATGTCATGTCTGAAAGTGAAACGCTAGTGTTTGAACGCTTATAAATCGTTTCATCAAAGCCGTAAGGACCACCGATTATAAAAACTAAATTTTGTACACTACCAATCATTTGTTTATTTAGGTATGCAGAAAAAGATATAGAGCTATGCTTTTTTCCTTTTTCATCTAACAATACCACCACATCTGTGGGATTAATTTGTTTACTGATTAATTCTGCTTCTTTTGTTTTCTGTTGAGCTTCAGACAGGCTTTTGGTATTTTTAATATCAGGAATAATAACAATGTTAAAGTTGATATAGTGTTTTAATCTCGAAAGATATTTTTCAATTCCTTCAATCAGATATTTGTCTTCGGTTTTACCTACAGCTATTAGTGTTATTCTCAAAACAGTTGATTTAGATTTTTTAAAATTACCTAATTAAGGTTAATGATCCAGTATATTTAACATCCTGATTGTAGATGTTTTTCCCAAAAATAACATAATAATAAGTGCTAACTGGTACATCTTGATTTTTGTGTTTCCCATTCCAATTGTTAAATATGTTTGAGGTTTGAAACACATTTTCGCCCAGTCTATTATATATGAATAACTCATATTTTTTTAAATTTAGCACAGTTACCACAAATTCGTCGTTTATACCATCCTGATTTGGAGAAAATGTGTTTGGGATAAAAAGAGCGGCATCTAAAATAATCAAATCTCCAACTTGTACGGAGTTTGAGCAACCTTCATCAGCAAATGCGGTAAGTTTTACTTTAAAAGTGCCACTGGTTTTATAAATGTGAGTTGGATTAGCCTCTGTTGAGGTATTTCCATCGCCAAATTCCCATAAATAAGTATCTGCATCTTTTGAGTTGTTCTTAAAAAATAGAGGTAATGGTGTAGTAAATTTAGAGTTAAATAATGGGTCTGTACCAAAAGCAGCAACTGGAATTTTGGCTATCGGTGGAATAATAATTTCAGCCACATCACTTACACAAGCACCAATTTTAATTAAAACTTGGTATTTTCCTGCAACATTAAAATCATTAACAGGGATTTCAATGGCTGCTGTATTTGCTTTAAAGTTATTTGGCCCTATCCATTCATAAGTTACACCTTCTACCTCTTCCACAGCAAATTTCATCGTATCGCCTAAGCAAAATTTGGGTTGATTTGCCGTAATTATTGGTGTTGCTGGTTTTAATTGGACATTAATTGCTTTAGAAAGGGTAGATGTACATCCATTTGGTGAGCTAACAGTAAGGGTAATTGTTTTTAATCCATTCGTGCTAAAAGTAACTCGTTTGTCGCCATTGGCATCAGTAGTTTCTAGGCCACCATCAAAATCCCAAGTAAAGCTAGTATAGTTTAATGATTTATTGATGAAAACGTAATTCTGGTTAGGTAAGCATTGATTATAAATGCTAATATCAAAAAAGGCTTCTGACCTAGTATCAATTAAGGGGATATTTAATGTTGTTAGCTCACTCGTGCAATCGCCAACTTTGGTGTATACCGTATAATCACCAGAGTTTTCAGGTCCCGTTATTCTAATTTCAGGATTTTGCTCAGCAGAGGTAAATCCGTTAGGGCCAGTCCAAAAATAGCTGCCTAAATTTACAGTTGGGGTGCTTAACTTTAAAACATCATCGTAACAAAGTTTAATTGAAGAGGGCGATATAATCGGTTTAGTTGGTTTTGTGGCTACAAAAAAGGTTTGCGTACTTACCACATTACAACCTTTTGTTCCGGTTGCTTCTAAAACAACAGTTTTATCTCCAGAAGTGGTATAAGTAACTGTATATGGTCCAGGTCCGGTTGCGGTAGCAATACTTGCACCTTCTCCAAAAGTCCATTTTAATGCAGTTGCATTGGTTGCTAAACTTGTAAAAGTATAACTTTGTGTAGGTGTGCAAGCATCATTTCTATCTACTTTTATTTCAGAAGTTGGCCCAATAAACTCCGTATCACCTCCAAATTCTAGGCTAAAACCATTATTTCCTCCAGTAAAATTATCAACTAATAAAGCATAAGTGTGTCCTGCAACCATGTCAACAAATCTTACTAATCCATTTTTATTTGGTCCACAACCTAAGCTCTCATTTAGGTCAGTTTCAGTCATACTCAGTCCTGTGATGTAGTATGGAGTTTCGCTAGGAGGGCATTGAACTCCGCTGCCTGCTGCACATCTTATAGCAGTTGCTGCACTTATATTTGCACAAGTTCCCCCAGCTCCTAAATCATATAAAACCCAATCTATATCATTAGTAGTAACAGTTGGCGTAATTAAAAATGTAAAAGCTCCACTTTTAGCTGCGGTCCACATATACCAAGCCGCATTATTTTCGCTTTGCAAGCAAGTGCCAGCAATTTCTCTGTTGTTTGTGCCTGCACCAGTTACATTCAATTGCGTAAATTTATCCATTCCGCATAAAATAGATACCGTTCCACAATCTTGACCGGGTTGTAATGGGGGAAAATAATTATCTACACAAAGTTTAAAAGTGCCTTCATTATTGTTAGCCGCACTTACCCTAATATAATAAACTTGACCTACGGTTAATCCACCTTTGTTAATGCTAGTTACATTACTAGAAGAAACCATAACGTTTGAAAGCTCTACAAAACCTCCAAGTAAAGGATCATTAGTGTAAATAGATACCAAAGGATTGAGCATTGTATTTAAACTAGCCCCATCTACTCGGCCATTTACTGTTATCGCTACATCAAATTTTGTGGCAGTAAATTTAAACCACACATCTTTGCCAATGGCACCATTCCAATTTAAAGGTACGCCAGTGGTACTGGTGGTGGCTTCAATATTACCATAAGCTTGGTCTGTAGAACAACTGCCATCGGTTGCTGAAATATTGATGGCATTAACTAACTCATCATTTGTTGGGGTAGCCTTATGCGCATTAGCTTTAAAAACCACTAATAAAAAGAAGAGAGTTAACAAGCGCATCATGTAGTAAAAATATAAAAAATCATCAATGCTTTACTAAATCAAATAATTAATGTTAAGTTAATGGTAATTTGTAATCTTCGCTAAATTTATTTCACAAATGCTTAACGCTAAAGATTTTGGTAGTGATTTTTTATGGGGGATAGCCGTTGCTGCAACTCAAATAGAGGGTGCAGCAGATAGTTATGGTAAAGGTTTATCTATTTGGGATACATTTTCTAAACGGAACGGAAAAATTAAAAAAGGAGCCAATCCGAAAATTGCATGTGATTTTTATCATCATTATCAATCAGATATCGCATTAGTAAAAACACTAGGATTTAAAGTTTTTAGATTTTCCATTTCATGGGCTCGAGTTTTACCTTTTGGTAGGGGAGAAATTAATCAAGAAGGATTAGATTTTTATCACAGGGTGATAGATGAATGTTTAAAAAATGATTTAATCCCATATATTACGTTGTACCATTGGGATTTACCCGAAGAATTATCAAAAAATGGCGGATGGACATCTTATAGTATCAATACTGATTTTAATGAGTTTGTATCGCTTTGCGCTAAAACTTACGGTAATAAAGTAAAAAATTGGATTGTTATTAATGAACCTTTCGGGTTTACCTCTTTAGGTTATATGTTGGGTATTCATGCACCAGGCGAAACAGGATTGGCTAATTTTTTTGATGCTGCACTACATACTGCTATAGCACAAGCCGATGGTGGCAGGATTTTGAGAGCTGAAGTGCAAAATGCCAAAATAGGCACCACTTTTTCATGTTCAGAAATTATTCCTTATACACAAAGTGATGCTGATTTATTGGCTGCTAATAGAGTAGATTGCTTAATGAACAGGTTTTTTGTAGAGCCAGCCTTAGGTATGGGTTTTCCTACGGCAAATTGGGATGTGCTTGAAAAATTTGCCATCAGCCATTCTACTTGGCGCCATCAAGAAAGAATGACTTTAGATTTTGATTACATCGGGTTGCAAAATTATTTTCCGTTAACCGTAAAATTTAATGCATTTATACCTGTAATACAAGCTTGGGAAGTAAAAGCCAAAAGTCGTAAAAAACCACATACCAAAATGGGTTGGGAAATTAATGCAGATAGTTTTTACAATATTATTAAACAATTTGCAGCTTATCCGAATATCAAAGAATTGATGATTACCGAAAATGGCGCAGCTTTTAATGACAAATTAATTGATGGAAAGGTAAATGACAATGAGCGTATTGCTTACTTCGAAATTTATTTATCAGCTATGCTAAAAGCAAAAAACGAAGGTGTAAATATTACTGGTTACATGGCTTGGACTTTAATGGATAATTTTGAATGGGCAGAAGGTTATGAAGCGAGGTTTGGTTTGGTGTATAACGATTTTAAAACTCAACAAAGAACGATAAAGAAATCTGGTTATTGGTGGCAAGAGTTTTTAAAAGAAATTTAATAGGTTAGCTTTGCCTTCTTAAAAGTTAAAGATGCAACCAAGTCAAAATCAAGTAATAGAAAAATATAGCAAAGCGATAATAGAAACTTCTCAAAAAATCGCTTCACTTAAAACCAAAATAGATCGATTTTCTTTTTTGAGAGTAGCGCTGTTGCTCATAGAAATTTTATTATTTGTGCTTTTTGTAAGTTCAGAAAATGAAACATTAATTTGGGTTTTTGGTGTTTTGATATTAGTTCCGATAGCTGTTTTTGTAGTGGTTGTTAAAAAACAAAGCCGTTTAAGCAAAGCTGAAAATTATTTTAAAGATCTTTTATGGGTTTACCAAAACGAAGTAAACGTAATTACTTTACAAGAAAATGGGTACGATAACGGAACCAGTTTTGAAGATGAAAACCATCCGTACCTTTCAGATCTGGATATTTTCGGAAAATCATCATTATATGCGTTGATTAATAGATGCAGTACCAAAATAGGAGTTAACTTATTAGCGGCACAACTTGCGCTACCCAATGTAAAAATAAAAATAGATCAGCGACAGAAAGCGGTACAAGAGTTAACAGAAAATATTGATGGAACTTTTGAGTTTAGAGCAATTTTAAAAGGAAATGATGTTAATGGAATCGATCAACTTAAACAAAAGTTAAAAGATAAATTAGGCAAGCAGCTTGAATTTATGAATAAACCGGTTTTAAAAGTTTACATTAAAATATTACCGTTTGTAATGCCAATATTTATTACTGCAGGGATTATTGCTGGAGGCAAGTTGTGGGGTATTTTGATTTTAATTTTACTAATCCATGCTGGCTTAACTTTTTTCTTGATGAAACACATCAACGAAGTTTACTATGGTTTTGGTGGCAGTGCTACTTTGTTGGCAGATTATGCAGCTGCCATTAAATGGACTGAAGAGCGCAATTGGAAAAGTGAATACATTAAAAATCTCTTTACCTCTGATAAAAAAGTGAGTAGCGAAATTAAAAAACTTTCGAAAATTATACAGGCATTTGATGCGAGGTTAAATTTATTGGTTGGTGGTTTGTTAAATTTTACGCTGTTGTGGGATTTAAGGTGTTGTGCAAAACTGGCTGAATGGCATCAAACTTCTTCCTCAAATGTGGCTGATGGGTTGGAAAGAATAAGCTATTTTGAAGAGTTAATTTCTGTAGCAACAGTAAGTTATAACAATCCTAACTGGGTTTTTCCTATTATAACAAATGATTTTTGTTTAGTTTCTCAAGATGTAGGACATCCGTTAATTCCTAGGCAAAAATGTGTTGCTAATGATTTTTCTCTTGATGCTAAACCTACGGTTGATATTGTAACTGGCTCTAATATGGCGGGTAAAAGTACGTTTTTACGCACATTGGGTATCAACATGATTATGGCTTATGCTGGAGTGCCAGTTTGTGCAAAATCGATGAAAATATCCATATTTAACATTCTTACTTATATGCGAATAAAAGATTCGCTTAACGAAAGTACCTCAACATTTAAGGCAGAACTTAACCGCTTAAAAATGATCCTCGAAAAGGTGCAAATCAATAATCACCCCTTAGTTTTAATTGATGAAATGTTAAGAGGTACAAATAGCAAGGATAAATTTTTGGGCTCGAAGGTTTTTATAGAAAAATTAATTCGTGTAAAAACGCCTACTTTGTTTGCTACGCATGATTTACAATTGTCTGAATTGCAAACCATGCATACAGAAGCTGTTCGAAATTACCATTTTGATATTCAAATTAATAACGGAGAAATGGAATTTGATTATAAAATTAAAAATGGACCTTGTGATAAATTTAATGCCGCAATTTTGCTTAAACAAATTGGTTTAAGTATAGATAATTAGTGCAACTTTGTAATATGGATGATAAAATAGTAGTTTATAAAACTTTCGAAAACCCAATGGAAGCCAATGTGGTAATGTTAAGATTAAAAGATGCTGGTTTCAATTGTTTCTTAACTGGTGAAAATGCAGCTTTGGTTTATCCGGTTTTTAATACTTCAATTAGCGGAATACAATTGCATGTTTTTGAAAATGAGGTTGAGGCAATTGATAAACTTTTAGCCGAGGAACCATTTATTGGAGAAGAATAGTTTTATTCCAACATAGATTTACTTAAGTTCTAAACCTGATAGCAGCGAAAATCCTTTTTTGATTGTCATCCTGAGCGAAGTCGAAGGAAATCAAAAAAGATTGTAGCGGATAGCAGGGCTTTCATTGCCGAAGAACTACTGCTATTGGTTTTCATAAAAAAATCCCGTTCTGATTTTACTCAAAACGGGATTTTTTACGTTAGAAATCCAATCTTTCAGACTTCTAGTCTAAAAACTTTCGGACTTATTATAATCCAGCTGCTTTTAAAGCTGCTTCTTTTCTAATGATATTTAATGCACCACCAGCCTTAAACCACTCAATTTGCTGAGCGTTGTAGCTATGGTTAACGGTAATTACATCTTTAGTTCCATCTGCGTGATGTAAATCCATTTGTAACGGAACATCAGGAGCAAACGTTTTTAAACCATGAATATCGATGATATCATCTTCTTGAATTTTATCATAATCATTCTTGTCAGCAAAAGTTAAGCCCAACATACCTTGTTTTTTAAGGTTAGTTTCGTGTATACGAGCAAAAGATTTTACCAATACTGCACGTACACCTAAATGACGAGGCTCCATAGCTGCATGTTCACGAGAAGAACCTTCACCATAGTTTTCATCACCAACTACAATAGATCCTAAACCTTCAGCTTTATAATCACGTTGCGTTGCTGGTACAGGGCCATATTCGCCAGTTAAAGCATTTTTAACATTGTCAGTTTTATCATTGAAGTAGTTAACTGCACCAATTAACATATTATTAGAAATGTTATCTAAGTGACCACGGAATTTTAACCAAGGGCCAGCCATAGAAATATGGTCGGTTGTACATTTACCTTTAGCTTTAATTAACAATTTTAAGCCTTTTAAGTCAGTACCTTCCCAAGCTGCAAACGGATCTAACAATTGCAAACGGTGAGAAGTTGGCGAAACCAAAACTTCTACTCCAGAACCATCTTCGGCTGGTGCTTGGTAACCTGCATCTTCTACAGCATAACCGTTAACAGGTAATTCATCGCCAACTGGCGGATCTAATTTTACCTGTTCGCCTTTATCATTTGTTAAGGTATCCGTTAGTGGATTAAAACCTAAATCGCCTGCAATTGCAATAGCTGCTACAATTTCTGGCGATGTTACAAATGCAAATGTATTTGGGTTACCATCAGCACGCTTAGCAAAGTTTCTGTTAAATGAATGTACAATGGTATTTTTCTCTGCCTTCTCTGCACCAGTTCTGTCCCACATACCAATACATGGTCCGCAAGCATTGGTAAAAATAGTTGCATTTAAATCTTCAAATGTTCCTAATAAACCATCTCGGTCTGCAGTATAACGCACTTGCTCAGAACCTGGATTAATACCAAACTCAGCTTTAATGCCTAAACCTTTATCAATTGCTTGTTTGGCGATAGAAGCCGCACGAGATAAATCTTCGTAAGATGAGTTGGTACAAGAACCGATTAAGCCCCATTCTACTTTCATTGGCCAACCATTTGCAGCCGCAACCTCTTTCATTTGAGAAATAGGAGTAGCCAAATCTGGTGTAAACGGACCATTTAAATATGGTTCTAATTCATCCAAATTTATTTCAATTAATTGATCAAAATATTGTTCTGGATTTGCATAAACTTCATCATCACCAGTTAAATGTCCTTTTATTGCATTAGCTGCATCAGCAACATCTGCTCTATTGGTAGCACGTAAATAACGTTCCATGCTCTCATCGTAACCAAATGTTGATGTTGTTGCACCAATTTCAGCACCCATGTTACAGATAGTGCCTTTGCCAGTACAGCTTAGGTTAATCGCACCATCGCCAAAATATTCTACAATTGCACCAGTACCACCTTTTACAGTTAAAATACCAGCAACTTTTAAAATTACATCTTTAGCCGATGTCCAGCCGTTTAATTTACCAGTTAGCTTTACACCAATTAATTTTGGGAATTTTAGCTCCCAAGGTAAACCAGCCATTACATCGCAAGCATCAGCACCGCCAACACCAATTGCAACCATACCTAAACCACCTGCATTTACAGTATGGCTATCAGTACCAATCATCATTCCACCCGGAAAAGCATAATTTTCTAATACCACTTGGTGAATAATACCTGCACCTGGTTTCCAAAAACCAATACCATATTTATCAGAAACTGAAGCTAAAAAGTCAAAAACTTCTTTACTTTCTGTATTAGCATGAGGTAAATCTATTTCTGCGCCAAGTTTAGCAGTAATTAAGTGATCGCAATGTACGGTAGAAGGCACTGCAACTTGTGGTCTGCCAGCTTGCATAAATTGTAAAAGTGCCATTTGAGCTGTTGCATCTTGCATAGCAACTCTATCTGGTGCAAAATCTACATAGTCTGTTCCGCGTTTAAATGCAGTTTTTGCATTTCCGTCCCAAAGGTGAGTATATAATATTTTCTCTGAAAGTGTTAAAGGTCTGCCAACAACTTTGCGAGCCGCATCTACACGGGTGCTAAAGTTTTCGTAAACCTTTTTAATCATTTCTATATCAAAAGCCATTGATGATATTGGTTTAAATGGTAATCTATTCGTCTAATTGGTAGCGAATTTACAAAAAAAATAGGCTTAACGCTATCATCTCTATTTCATAATATTATTTAGGATAATTCTAAATAAGTTAAATAGTCTATAAAGAAAGCAAGAAGTTCATTTTTCTATTTAGAAAAGCAGTTTCAGTAATAAAAATTAACGCAAGCCGGGCTTTTGCTTCAATCTTTTTGGCTTTTTTTAAAACTTACGAAGTATCTTATATTTTTGTTAGAAGACTTCGTAAGTTTTAAGCCAAAAAGTATTTTCGCGTCAATCCCGTTTAGGTAACAAAAACTAATGCTACTATTTAGGGTTGCAGAAACGCAAAGGAATATTTACTAATTCAATTACTTTTTCTCTAAGTTCTTGATTTCCTTTTTGCTCATTTCTTTCTGAACAATTTCTGGTGTAATTACCGAGGTATAATATTTTTGATTAGTCAAAATGCCGTTTAAATTTTCTTCGGTACAAAAGTAAGGCGTAATAAATCCGTATAAGCTTTTAGAATCCTTGCTTTTTTTGTTGGCTTCAAAATCTACCGATTTTAAATAGGTTAGCATTAATGAGATACCATATCTTTCGTTAGTTATGCTATTAATGCCTAACGCTGTTTCTGGAAAAACAGTTTGCCCTTCTTTAACGAATATGCCTTTTTTAAATCCTTTATAGGTTGCCAAAGAACCGTCCGCGTGTTCTATAATTACCGAATTAACTTTGCTTGTATAGGTAACATCTTTATTATCTTCATCATATAAATCAGAAACGCTAACTACCATTCCTTTTCTTATGGCGGTAACTGTATCTGCTTTTTCTGTATAAAATCGATAAGCTTTCCAGTCTTCTGGAGTTGTTGAGCCAAAATAAGTAGCGTTAAAAAAGCTAGATTCTACCGCTCTTACTTTTTTGCCTTTTGTGTAAGGTAGAGCATATAAGAATAGTGCACTGTATTTTGGTTTTAATTCACCTCTTATATAAGTATAACTATATCCATAACCAATTCCTTTGGTTTTATCTATTGGATTTAATGTTAAAAAATTATCGTTCAGGTATTTTACTCTAAAAATTGAATTACCAAGGCTAGCTACATTGTTAAGGTCTTTAAAATTCATTACAATAGTATAAGTGCCTGGCGAACGCTTTTCGGCGGTAAAGCTTACACTTTTATCACCATTGGTTTTGGTAATTATTTGTAATTCTTTTTCTTGGGCATTTGCTGTTGTAAGTATACAAAATAGGCAAATACAGAATAGCTTAAATGAGAGCGTAGCTTTTTTCATAAAATGATGTGTTTATAGCAACTAAGTTAAAATTTTATTGCGAATTAGCTTATCACTATAAAATTTTTAATCCCAATTTTTCTGTTCAATATCGCACAGTATTGTTCGTAACTGAACATTTTAAATGTCAAAAATTAATTAGTGTATTGATATTTAGTGTTTTATAGATGTGCTTATGTTTGGCATTAACTTAGCACATTTGCAAATGTTAAAGTGTGCCAAATTGGTAACCTTTATCCCTTAAGTACTGGATAGTTTTAGGTAATGCATATTGTAAGCGATCAAAAGCTTTTAAACTGTCGTGAAAAACAATGATAGAACCATTTTCTGTATTCTTGATCACGTTTTTATAGCACTTTTCTAAACTAAGGTTAGCATCAAAATCACCGCTTAACACATCCCACATTACAATTTGCAGTTTTGGGTTTGCAGTTTGTGAATTGTTAACCGAAAACTGAGAACTGAAAACTGAGTTAAGCTTTTTGATTTGGCTTTTTTTTATCCTCCCGTAAGGTGGACGAAAAAGGTTGCTTTGAGTAAGCTCTTGGCATTTTAAAGTGTTTGTAAGATAGGTTTTATCATCAGTTTTCCATCCTTTTAGGTGGTTAAATGTATGATTACCTACAGCGTGACCTTCTGCTTTTAGGCGTTCAAATGTTTCAGGATGTTTAATGATGTTATCGCCAATACAAAAAAAAGTAGCCTTAATGCCAAAGCTTTTTAAAGTATTTAAAACAAAATCTGTAACATTGGGTATGGGTCCATCGTCAAAGGTTAAATAAACAATTTTTTCAGAGCGAGGCATATTCCAAACTAATTCAGAATAATACCATTTGAGAAAAAGTGGAGATTTAACCAAGTACATCACCAAAAGTAATATTTAGGTTGCACTTACAAAATTTAAAAAACCAATTAATTGTTTATTTATATTATTGCGAAACAAATTATGATGAACCATAAGCTCCATCTGAAGATCAGAGAAAACAAAAACAAACAGATGATACACGCTACCAAAAACAGCTTATTGACCAAGCTTTCCTTAGTATTTACCTTAATTTTTGTTGCTTTTACTGCACAAAAATCTACCGCACAAGAGGTTATTACTATACAACAAGCAGTAGAAAATACCTTAAAAAATAACTTGCAAATTAAGCAAGCCCAATTTAGTGCAGCAATAAGCGATGAGAATTTAACTCAATCTAAAAATGCTTTATACCCTACAGTAAATGGTAATGCAAATGTTAACAAAAACTTTGGTAGAAGTATTGATCCATCAACAAACACCTTTATTAGTCAGCAATTTACGGGTGCAAGTGGTAATTTAAGTGCAGGTGTAGATTTGTTTCAAGGGTTTCAGAAAATGAACCAAATTAAGCAAAACAGAATTTTGTTAGATGCAGATAAAACCAATGTAGAAAAAGTAAAAAATGATTTAATTCTTCAAGTAGTTACTGCTTACATGCAAATACTTTTTAATAGAGATTTATTAAAAGCATCTAAACAACAATTAGAAGTTGCCAAACAAACTTTAAATAGAGAGCAAGCATTATTAGATGCTGGTACTAAAACTATTGCTGATATTTCACAAGCTAAATCTCAAGTTGCAACTTCAGAATTGGATGTAACTAATGCTCAAAATAACCTATCAATTTCTTATTTAACTTTAAATCAATTGATGGAGATGCCTCCGCAAAACACTTTTGAAGTGCAAGCCCCAATGGTTACAGAAAGTGCTAACATAGGTGATGAAAATACCATTGCTGAGGTTTATAACAATGCTTTAAATACTTTTCCTGATGTAAAATTAGCTGCATTAAGAACAGCAGCAGCAGAAAAAGAAATTGCAATTGCAAAAGGTGCTTATACGCCGCGATTATCATTAAATGCTGGTTTAGGTTCAAATTATTCTAGTGGTAGACAGTCAGTAACTGATATTAATAATGGTTTTAGGCAAGATACCATTGGTAGAGTTGGCAGCACAAACCAAGCTGTGGTTAGAGATGTACCTGATATTATAAGAACTCTAGCCAACCAACAATTTTTCTCACAAATTAGAGATAACTTCAATCAGTCTGTTGGTATTAATTTATCAATACCTATTTTTAATGGTTATGCAGTGAGATCAAATGTAAGAAGAGCTAAGTTGCAATACCAGAACACACAAGTGCAAGAGCAATTGACTAAAAATAATTTAAATAGAGTAATTTCGCAGGCAGTTGTAGATTTAAAGGCAGCACAAGGTAGGTATCAATCTACTACAAATGTTTTTAATGCACAAAAAGATGCTTTTTATGCGGTAGAGCAACGTTACGAACAAGGTTTAGTAAATTCATTGGATTTTAGCACTTCTCAAACCAATAGAAATAGAGCAGAAATTGACATGATACAAGCTAAATACGATTTAATTTTTAGAGCTAAAGTAATCGATTACTATTTAGGTAAACAAATTACTTTTTAAGGTAGAAGATAGTGATGTTTAAGGATTGGTATCCAAAACATTTCAACTTTACAACATTTTAACGTTACAACATTTATACAAAACACTATAATATATTATGAAACTTAAACACATTTTAATTGGCGTAGGCGTACTATTGGTACTTTTAGTTGGTGCAAAATTTGCTGGACTGATTGGTGGTGAGCAAACAGAAAAAGTTACAATAGAAAAAGCTGGCGACAAAAAAGTTGTAGAAACGGTAACTGCAAGTGGTAAAATCCAACCAGAAACTGAAGTTAAATTAAGTTCAGAAGTATCTGGCGAGGTAACCGAACTTTTGGTTAAAGAAGGTGATTTGGTTAAAAAAGGCCAATTGTTGTGTAAAGTTCGTCCTGATATTTTACAGTCTGGTTATGAAAGAGCTGTGGCTTCATACAATTCGCAAAAAGCAACTGTTGCATCATCTCAACAACAATTGATACAAAATCAAGCAAACTTTGCAAATTCAGAAGCAACTTATAAACGTAATGTAGAGCTTTACAATAAAAAAGTAATTTCTGCCTCAGAGTTTGATGCGGCAAAAGCTGCCTATTTAAGTGCTAAAGCAAATTTGGCTAGTGCAAAAGAAAATGTAACAGGTGCTAAATTTGGTTTAGAACAATCTGGCGCAAACGTAAAAGAAGCTGGTGCAAACTTAGCTCGTACAACAATCTATTCTCCAGTTGATGGTGTTGTTTCGAAATTATCAATCGAATTAGGCGATCGTATTTTAGGAACATCGCAAATGGCTGGTACAGAAATTATGCGTATTTCTAACTTAACCTCTATGGAAGTTAACGTTGATGTAAATGAAAATGATATTAACCGCGTTAATGTTGGCGATAGTGCATCAATTGAAGTAGATGCTTTTGCAGACAAAAAATTTAAAGGTATTGTTACCGAAATTGCAAGTTCATCAACTAGTGTAGGTACTGCTTCTACATCGGTAGATCAGGTTACTAACTTCTCTGTAAAAATAAGAATACTTGCAGAATCGTATAGCTCAGTAAAAGGTGGTGCTAAAGATTTACCTTCTCCATTTAGACCAGGTTTATCTGCAACTGTAGACATTGAAAGCGAATCAGAAACATCATTATCAGTACCAATTCAAGCTGTTTTTACTGATGATGGAACAAAATCTACTGACGCTAAATCAACCGCACCAACGGATCAAAATCAGGATAAGCAAAAAGTTAAGTTAAACGACAAAAAAGTAAAGCAATTTGTTTATTTATATGACGATAAAGCTTTAACAGTTAAAAAAGCAGAAGTAACAACAGGTATTCAAGATGATCAGTATATCATTGTAAAATCGGGATTAAAAGCAGGGCAGAAAATTGTAAGTGGCCCATATTCAGCAATTCAGAATAAATTAAAAGATGGGATGAAGGTAGAAGAGACTACTAAAGAAAACCTATTTACAACTGATAAGAAAAAGTAATTTCCCAAAACACTATAATTAAATTTTTTTAATGCAATTTTGAAAGGTTTAATTAAGGCAAACATGTCTTAGTTAAACCTTTTATATTTAAGATGGTTTTTTAGATTTTAAACTGTCATTAACTAAAGTATATGATACCAAAAATTGCGATGATTGGAGGTGGCAGTTGGGCCACAGCAATTATAAAAATGTTAACAGATAATTTAACCGAAAAAGAAATTTTTTGGTGGATGAGAAATGAAGAAGCAATTGATCATATCAAGGCATTTAAGCACAATCCTAATTATTTAAGCTCTGTTGAAATTAAAGTTCCAGCAAACCACATTTCCTCTAACATTGCTGAAATTGTTAAACAAGCAGAATACATCGTTTTAAATGTGCCAGCTGCTTTTTTAAAAAACACCTTAAAAGATATCAATGCTGATGATTTAAAAGGAAAGAAAATCATCTCAGCAATTAAAGGGATAGTGCCCGAAGAGAACTTAATTATTGGCGAATATATCAATCAAAAATTTAACATTCCGCTGAGCGATATTTTAGTAATTAGTGGACCTTGCCATGCAGAAGAAGTTGCCTTAGAAAAACTATCCTATTTAACAATTGCTTGTATGGACGTAAGTTTGGCTTCAGATTTTGCTGGCTTTTTAGGTACAAGATATATTAAAACCAATGTTTCTGATGATATTTTCGGTACTGAATATGCTGCGGTTTTAAAAAATATTTATGCCGTAGCTAGTGGCATTTGTCATGGTGTGGGCTATGGAGATAATTTTCAAGCGGTACTTATTTCTAATGCGATAAGAGAAATTAAAAACTTTGTAGATGCCGTACATCCAATTGATAGAGATATCAATGAATCGGCTTATTTAGGCGATTTAATGGTAACTGCTTACTCTCAATTTAGCCGTAACCGAACTTTTGGCAACATGATAGGCAAGGGTTATACCGTTAAATCGGCTCAATTAGAAATGAATATGATTGCCGAAGGTTATTATGCAGTAAATTGTATGGATTTTATCAATCAGAAATATCAAGTAGACATGCCTATAAGTAAGGCTGTTTATAATATTTTATACAAAAATTCTTCGCCAATTTTAGAGATGAAGATGCTTACAGAAAAGCTAAATTAATTATGCCGCTTTTTAATACCGGAGAAAACACCCTGCATTATTACGAATATGGTAGTGGAACACAACTCTTGTTAGCTTTTCATGGGTTTGGTATGCGTGGCACGCAGTTTAAAGTCTTTGAGGAATCTTTAGGTAAAAAGTATAAAATTATCAGCTTTGATTTATTTTTTCACGGCGAAACTCAGATAAATGATCATTCAGTTGATGCGGTTAGAAAAGGTTTACAATCGAAATTATTTGCGCAACAAATCAGCAAGTTTTTAGCGGTTAATTACCCTGATGTTGCAAAAGTTTCTTTGCTTGCCTATAGCATTGGCACCAGAATGGCATTATGTTTAATTGAAAGTATCCCTGAAAAATTAGCGCAAATTTATTTGATAGCACCAGATGGCATTGAGCCTAACAAATTGTTAAAATTAGGTGGGTCAAATTTCATCATCAATAGGTTTTTTTATAAATTAGTTTATAGTCCTAAAACAGTATTTTTTTTGCTAAATACCTTACTTAAGCTTAGTTATATTGATGATTCAATTTATCGTATTTTAAAAGCAGAATTTGGTACAACCGAAACACGGTTGGCTTGCTACAATACCATCACATATTATGCACAATTGTCTTTCGATCGAAAAGTGATTGCTAATCACATCAATAAGCATAATTTAAACTGCCATTTGTATTTTGGCAAAAAAGATAAATTGTTTCCAAGTAGTATTGGAGAGCGTTTTGGTAAGCTTTTAAATGAGCCTAATTTGCATATTTTTGATGAAGGACACGAATTGGTAAACGCAACAATGAATAGTTATTTGGCAAATCAACTTAAAAAAAATGATAATTAAAGATAAACCGATCAAATTTATTCAATGGCTCATGTTAGCTGCAGAGAAATTCATTTTATCTAAATTTTCTAAAATTATATTTATAGATCAGCCAAAAGTAAATCAGGATGTTGCAACCTTGCTTTTAATGAACCATTTTAGTTTTAACGATGGGCCAATGATGCACTATTTATGCAGAAAAGTGCTTAAAAAGGAATTTAAGGTAATGGTTTTAGAAGAGCAGATGTTACTTTTTAAACCGCTAAAATACATTGGTTGCTTTTCCGTAAATAAAAAATCTAGAACATTAGTAGAGTCGTTAGATTATGCCGCATCGTTATTAAGTGAGCCAAAAAACATGTTGGGCATTTTTCCGCAGGGCGGAGTTTTTTCATCGCACTTAGAGAAAATTCATTTTGAGCAAGGCTTAGATCGGATATTGAAAAAGAATAAACATGAAATACAAGTTGTTTTTGCGGTTATGCTCCTCGATTTTTTAGCCGATTTTAAGCCTAAAGCATATATTTATTTTATGGAGTATGTAGGAGAGCAAAATCCGGAAGAAATGGAAGTAGCTTACAACCAATTTTATACCATTTGTAAACAAAAACAAAAGGCTTTGTATAATCCTCCGGCACATGTTTTACATTGATTTTTAGAAGCGCAATTGTAACGCTTTTATCAATGTTAGTCCCTCTTTTTGTTCCAATCTTTTTTGTTTCCTTCTATACCAGTCACGGCGGGCAAGCGCTTAGGATTGACAACAAAAAAGTATTTCCACTTCAATAGGGGCTATTAATTTAGGCATGTGCAAGTAAGTCCTACATAGTACCAAAAACCCAGCGTTTTATAACCCGATAGGAGTCGGCATGTAGTCCCGACCTTTAGGTTGGGACGAAATAAAACATAGAGCGGGACTTTCGCAACTTATTGTTTAGTGTAATTGCTTTTCTATCAGATTTTAAAACAATATTTTATTACAATTTGTTGTTATCAAAAATCTAACATTATGAAAACGAAAAAAATTTTAATAGGCAGTTTAGCTGCTATGGCAATGGTTGCTTCGGTAACTTTTACATCAAATGCACAAGAGAAAAAAACAGAAGCTGGTAAAGTAATACAAAAAACAGGTAAAACTGTAGAAAAAGGCGCTAAAAGCGTAGGTAATAAAACGGCAGAAGTTGCGGTTAAAGGAGGTGCTAAAGTAGCAGATCAGACCTTTAAAGGCAGAATGGCACCAGATGGCTCAAACGTTTATATTGATGGTAAAAACAATAAATATTACATCAATAGCAAAGGAGCTAAAGTTTATTTAAAAGCTAGTCAGATTAGAATTAGACCTGCTGGGAAGTAGTTTATAGACCGTCATTCCGAACGAGTTTTTCACGAGGAGGAATCTCTGAATTACTTGTAGAAGTTTGGCCAGAGCAGTGATTGTTGGAAACAGATATCTCCTCGCTGCGCTACGTTCGATATGACGTTAAAACAACAAAGCCTCGACAATTTGTCGAGGCTTTGTTGTTATTGTGTATGTTAACTGAAAACCGTTAACTGAAAACTGCTAATTAAGATCTACGTCTTCTTTCGCCGCTACCAGCACCGCCTTCACGTCTTCCGCTTCCGCCAGTGTTGCCACCTTTATCTTCACGTGAGCGACCAGAGAAATCTCTGAAACCACCACCAGTGCTACCACCGCCGCTGTTTCCGCCTTCACGTCTTCCGCTTCCGCCGCCGCTGCTTCTTCTTTCTCCACCGCCACTTCTGCCGCCGCCGAAACCACCGCCTCCGCTTCTTCTTTCTCCACCACCGTAGCCACCGCCACCACTTCTTCTCTCACCACCACCACGTCTTTCTCCACCTTCACTACGGCCACCAACTGGTGCATCACCGCTTTTTTCAATTCTCACATCGCGATTGTTGAATTTAATATCTTTAAAGTTGGTGAATAAGGCATCAACTGCATCATTTTCTACTTCAATAAAAGAGAAAACACCTTTTAAATCTATTTTACCAACAGATTTACCGCTAATTTTGCCATTGTTACAAACAAAACCTAATAAATCACCTCTGGTAAATTCATCTACCGAACCTACGTTAATAAATAAGCGAGTGTAGTTGCTATTGTCAAAGTTTCTAGCGCCACGTTCTCCGCGTTCGCCACGTTCTCCACGCTCACCTCTATCACCACGATCGTCTGCACTAACATTTAAATCTGGTGCTTTAGAATAGTAATCTAAGAAACGATTAAACTCTAATGAAGCAAACTTTTTAATGATATCTTCTTTGCTTAATTCAGCAAATTCATCCATAATACGCGGAATATACTGGTCAATTTGCTCAGTATTTACTTCCACATTGTGCACTTTATGAATTAATGAGAACAATTGTTTTTCGCAAACATCAAAACCTGTAGGCAATTCTGCTTTTGTAAATTGTTTACCAATAATTCTTTCAATCTGGCGGATTTTGCCAGTTTCTTTTGAGTTAATGATACAAATAGAAATACCAGTTTTACCAGCTCTACCAGTACGGCCCGAACGGTGGGTATAACTTTCAATTTCATCAGGTAAAGAAAAGTTAATTACGTGGGTTACACCACTAACATCGATACCACGAGCAGCAACATCTGTAGCAATTAACAATTGCATGTTACGATCACGGAAACGTTGCATTACCTTATCACGTTGTTGTTGAGATAAATCTCCGTGTAACGAATCTGCATTGTAACCATCTTTAATCAAGTGCTCAGCAACGTCTTGTGTATCCATTTTGGTTTTACAGAAAACTACTGCAAAAATTTCTGGATTAAAATCTACAATACGTTTTAAAGCAGCATATTTATCACGAGCTTTAACGATATAATATTCGTGCTCGATGTTTACATTACCTGCATTTTTAGTGCCCATGGTTAATTCTACAGGGTTTTCCATGTAGTTTTTAGCAATGCGACGAACCTCAGGAGGCATAGTTGCAGAGAATAACCATGTTTTTTTATCGTCTGGTGTAGTCGATAAAATGTCGTTAATGTCTTCTTGGAAGCCCATGTTTAACATTTCATCTGCCTCATCCAATACTACATATTTAACGCTAGAAAAATCGATGGCTTTACGGCCAATAATATCTAACATACGGCCGGGCGTGGCCACTACAATTTGTACGCCATTGCGTATTTCGCGTAGTTGTTGCATAATGTTAGCGCCACCGTATACGGCAACCACGTGTGCATTTTGCGTGTTTTTAGAGAAATTCTTGATGTCGTTAGTAATCTGTAGACAAAGCTCACGCGTAGGGCACAAAATTAGTGCTTGCGGTTTATTGCTTTTAAAGTCTATTAATTCTAACAGCGGCAAACCAAATGCGGCTGTTTTTCCTGTTCCTGTTTGGGCCAAACCAACAAAGTCGTTACTACCTTCTAACAGTACAGGAATAGATTGCTCCTGAATAGGCGTAGGATTTTCGAATCCTAGCTCTTTTACGGCATTAACAACGTCATCACTTATCCCCAATTTACTAAATGGGTTTATCATTATAACATTTTTTAATTAAGCCGCAAAGGTACGGTTAATAATCGGTAATTCACAGTGCGATATTTAAATAGTTGGAAGCTTAATAAATTGGAAATTAACTAATTAGCGATCAGTTTGTTGTTTGTATAGGTTGTAAAAGGTTTTTGAAGCGCAATTTCTGTGCATCTAGCTTCTAGAAGTCCCGCTTTTGCTACAATCTTTTTGTGATCTTATTCCGTCATTTCGATCCGCCACGGCGGAGAGAAATCTGAAGTGTAGTAGCGTTTAACTTTCAGATTTCTTCCCGATTTATCGGGATTCCTCCTTCGAAATGATGCAACAAAAAGTATTTTCGCTCAATCGGGGGCTAGATAACTCAAGGCAGTAACTTTTTTTAATGTTTGCTTAGCATGACCCTTACAATATTTATAATGCGTGAATTATTTCGTTTTACAATACCTAATCAATTTGGCGATGGGAAAAATTGAAGACTTACGAAGTTTAAAAAACTTCGTAAGTCTAAAAATATTAAAGTATATGTAAAAGGATCAGTTTTAAACTTTGTCAATCTTAATGGCAGATGTAGATTAAGATTGACAAAGTGAGCGTTTACATTTTACCCAACTCTCAAAATTTTCTCCATCTTTTTGCCTTTGGCCAATTCATCAACCAATTTATCTAAATACCTTACTTGTTTGGTTAATGGATATTCAATTTCTTCGATGCGGTAACCACAAATTACACCAGTAATTAAATTGGCATTTGGGTGCAAATTAGCTTGCTCAAAAAAGTCTTTAAAGGTGGTTTTTTCATTGATGAACTTTTGCAGTTCTTCTTCATTATATCCAGTTAGCCAAATAATTACCTCATGTAATTCTGCTATTGTTTTGCCCTTCTTCTCTACTTTGGTTACGTAATGTGGGTAAACCGAAGTAAAAGTCATTTTGGCTATTTTTTCGTTATGTTCAGGTGTTACGTTCATACAATTCGCTCTAATTTACCTTTTCGTTTTACAATGTTTTTATAATCCCATTGAATGGTTTTTGACTTTTGTAGCCAGCGGGTTAAATCTTGTAAATCAATTTCGGTTATTTCATTATAAAAAAGTGCAGCATCTTTAAATTTAGCTCCTTTTATATTTAAAGCTTCTTCTTCAAAATCTGCACCGCTCCAAAACATCAACCTAATTCCTTTTTTCTCTTTACTGTAACCCACAATTGGGTTGCCGGCCAAAAACCAAACCGGGTGTGCGTGCCAAATTTTACTTTCAGCTTCGGTTAATTCATTGTCAATTGTATTGGCTAATAAATCGCAAATGGCTTGGTCTGTTTGGCTTTGATTGTTGTAGTAAGCTATATCTAAATTCATGCTAACTAAATTACAAATTTAATTAGCAAATTTATAGGCCATTAAGCATGTGCGCTAAAATCGGTTCGCACTTTTCTTTACAGCAAGCATAAAATTCTTTGTGTTTCCAGGTTGCAGATTTTGGCGACAAGCCCCACCAGAACTCCGATAATGCTAAAGGTTTAAGTTGATGAAGGAAAGCATATTGTAAAAGTTTTGGTCCGGCACACTCACCTGCACCTGCCGGAGGGTTTTTGTAACCAGCATCCCTAAAGAGTTCAATTAAACTCTTGGTTTCTCCAGCTTGATTTAAAAAATGGTATTGATTAAATATTTTATTTTGCAAAGCGATAGAATGTGATTTACGTTTTACTTTCAATGCTTCAATTTGCGTTGCATTGGCTCTTTTATCAACATCCAACAATCTTTTAATTTCTTTGTTCATTAAAGTTAACTCCTTCATGCCAATATTTAAAAAACCATTTTCAGTTAATAAATCAAATACTGGCGGTACAAATTTATCATGCTGGTTGGCGCCTGCTAATTTGCCAGAAAATGCAGCTAAATATCCAATTTCATTTTGTTGATTTTGAACCACTAAAACGCCAAACATTTTGCCAATTATCATTCCAGCGCTTTCATTATCCAAGCCAAAATTATGTTGCCATTCTTTTTGGGTTAAAATGTGGTTTTGCAATTCTTCAGCGGCTATTACACAAAGTGGATGAGGTTTGGTATTTTCGATTAAAGAAAATTTATTGGGTACTAAACTTACATCAAACTCTTTTTTAAAATAAATAAATAGAGCTGGTGGATTATATGAGTTCACAGTGTTTTATCTAGGTGATTGTAAGCCTGCTTGTTTAAAGATCGCTAGTAGATCATCACCGATGGGCAATGATTTTAAGGGAGGAACATTTGAGCCTCCAGTATTACCTACAGGAACTTTCCCAACAAAAGATTTAACACCACCCACCAACAACCTAGGTATTTGACCAATGATTTCGCGATAGCTTTTGATTTTAATACCAAACAGCAACATTTTCCAATGTGCATAACTATGTTCAATAGGGTATGCCTGTCCAATAACATGAGCTCTTTCTAAATGACGCCAAGCCTTCTGTAAATTGCCTAATTTAAAGCTTAATTGATAAGCATCAATTTCTATTTGGTAAAACTTCTTCAGCGATGTTGGTATAAATGTATTCATAGAAATTTTCTAAACCCTTAAACAACCTCTAAAAGCTCTCGCTCCATAATATGATTCTGCACCATTGTGGTAAACGAAAACTGTACCATAGCGGTAATCGCAAAATAAAGCGCCACCTAGTTTTCTTATTTCATCAGGTGTTTTAATCCAGCTTGAGGTTTTGGTGTCGAATTTACCAAACTGCTGCAGATAGCGGTATTGCTCTTCATTTAAAACTTCAATACCCATTTCGCTAGCCAAATTTATGGCACTGTTTGCAGGTTTGTGTTCTTTCCTTGCAGCTAAAGCTTCGGCATCATAACATAAACTTCTTCGACCTTTTGGAGTTTCGGCGGCACAATCAAAAAAGAGATATGCTCCAGTTTTTTCATCTAAACCAACAACATCGGGTTCACCACCTGTTTCTTCCATGCTATCGAGTATCCAAAGCTTATCCGCATTTGCGACTAAATTCGCTTGTATATCTTCCCAAACCAAGTCTACATGTCTGTTCATATTCTTTTCGAAACGAGCTTTGAGTGTTGCCAACAATTGTTGACTTTGCTCTGAAGAAAGGATATTGTTTTTCATAAAAAGTCTAATAAAATTACCTCAATCTATCAGCAGAACGGATTAGTTTTTCATCATGATTAATGCCTCTTAAGGCTAAAATACAAAAGAAAATAGCAATTGCAGGGGCAAACATACCCACATTATAATTGGCTACTTCTAAGCCGCCTGGTATTTTTTTAGCGTAAACACTGCACCAAAATGACAAGCCAATAATTAGCACAACATTAGCCATAATTACTCTTTTTTGAGCGGTTCTGTTTTTAAAATTAAAAATATTTGCAAGGCTCATTAACGCTACAGCTATTGTAGCAATCATTAACGGTAAATAAGCTTCAAGTTGTTTAAATTCTCCACTAGCTTTTTGATATAAACCCGTTGCTAAAACTTGATACTCATCACTTCCCACAGTTGTAGTAACCATCGGGAAAATTAATAAACTGCTTACTGTAAGTGCGGCTAATAAAAGCCATATTGTTTGTATTCTTTGTATCATAACTAAATATTTTAAGCAAACTTAATAAAAGATTTAAGGACTTGTAAAGTTGGACGATTGAAATTTGAAATGTTACATCAATCTGCTACTTTAAACTTGTCAACATTCAAACATTCTAAGTAGTTTTGTAAAATTGAATAAGCAGAGATATTTTATAGAACTTAGTTATAACGGTACAAATTTTCATGGTTGGCAAACCCAACCTAACGGGATAACTGTGCAGGAGTGTTTAGATAAAGCTTTAACTACTTACTTTAGACAAGATATTGTTACACTTGGTTGTGGTAGAACCGATGCTGGTGTGCATGCAACGCAGTTTTTTGCTCATTTTGATGTGTGGATTTTACCAGCAGGAGAGGTTGTAAATGCTTTAACTGGCATTAACTCCTTATTGCCTTATGATATTGCTGTTAAACGAATTTTTAAGGTCAAAGACGATGCCCATGCCCGTTTTGATGCAACCTCTCGTATGTACAATTATCATATTCATTTTGCAAAAGATCCATTTAAGTTAGATCGATCGTGGTTGTATAAAGGCAATTTAGATATTGTGAAAATGAACGAAGCAGCTCAGGTTTTACTGAATTTTACAGATTTTTCTTGTTTCAGTAAATCTAAAACCCAAACTTTTACCAATAACTGTAAAATAACTGAAGCCAAGTTTGAAGAAATTGATGGAGCTTTGGTTTTTACCATTAAGGCAGATCGATTTTTAAGAAACATGGTAAGAGCAATTGTTGGTACCATGGTTTTGGTGGGTAAAGGAGATCTCGAAATAGCAAATGTAGCTCAAATAATAGAAGGTAAAAATAGAAGTAAAGCTGGGCAATCTGTGCCGGCTTGTGGTTTATATTTAGTAGGAGTGGAGTACCCTTATGTTAAGGAATGAGAGAAGGAGAAAATGATTAAATGATTGAAGGAGAGAATGATTGAATGACTGAGAAATGATCGAATTAGAGAGTTAATGAATGTTGGAATGATTGAAGGATAATTGTTTTTTATTGACGGTGCAGAATATTCAATCATTCAAAACTCACTCATTCAAAATTATTCTTCAACTCACTCATTCCAAATTATAATTAAACTCATTAATTCAAAATTAAAATATACATGTCTAAAATAACAGGTGATGCATTTAACGTAGGTTTACTCAGAAGGGTTTTTGAGTATGTAAAACCGTATCGTAAAATTTTTGCATGGTCGGTGGTTTTAACTTTGCTTTTGGCAATAATTGCGCCAGTAAGACCATTTTTAATCGGTTACACTTTAGATGAATTTATCTTAAAAGGCGATTACAGCGGTTTGGTGAAAATGACAATTCTGATGTTGTTGTTGCTTATTTTACAAACGCTTTTTCAATACTGTCATACTTTACTAACTAATATTTTGGGCCAAAGTGCCATTAAAGATTTGCGTGTAAATGTTTTCAATCATATTACTAAATTAAGGCTAAAATATTTCGATCAAACACCTATCGGACAATTAATTACCAGAACGGTATCAGATTTAGAAACCATTGCTGATATTTTTTCCGAAGGTTTAATTGCTATGATTGGCGATCTACTACAAGTGATTGTGATCATTGGTTTTATGCTTTATGTAGATGTTGAGTTAACTATTGTGGTTTTATTACCTATTCCACTGTTAATTGTTGCCACGAGAATTTTTCAAAAGGCAATCAAAAAAGCTTTTCAAGAAATCAGAACCGAAGTTTCTAACCTTAACACTTACCTGCAAGAGCACATTAGTGGCATTTCAATTATCCAATATTTTGCCAGAGAAGATCAAGAATATAAAAAATTCATTAAAATCAATTCTCGCTACCGCGATGCCAATATCCGTTCAAATTGGTATTATTCTATATTTTTTCCGGTTGTAGAAATGATTTCGGCAACATCATTGGGATTATTAATTTGGTACGGAGCAAATAGTATATTAAAAAATCCGTTGGAAGTTAGGCCAGGTGTAATTACCACATTTATTATGTGTATTAACATGTTGTTTAGGCCAATTAGAGAGCTGGCAGATAAATTTAATACCTTACAAATGGGGATGGTTGGTGCCGAACGGGTTTTTAAAGTTTTAGACACCAAAGAAACTACAACTAATATTGGCACATTTGCTCCAACAAAAATGCAGGGATCCATTAGCTTCGATAAAGTTTGGTTTAGCTATAATCAGGATGAGATAAGTGAAGAAGAAAGCTATGTGTTAAAAGATATTTCTTTTGAGGTTAAAGCCGGACAAACCGTTGCTTTAGTTGGCGCTACAGGAGCAGGGAAATCTTCAACCATCAATATTTTAAACCGTTTTTACGAAATACAAAAGGGAACTATAAAAGTAGATGGAGTTGATATTAAGGAATATGAACTGAGTTATTTACGAAGTAATATTGCCACGGTTTTACAGGATGTTTTCCTTTTTTCTGATACTATTTTTAACAATATTACCCTAAATAATCCAAAGATAACTTTTGAGGAAGTTGTTGATGCTGCCAAAAAAGTTGGTGCTCACGATTTTATTGAGCGTTTGCCTGGTGGCTATCATTATAACGTGATGGAACGTGGTGCAACACTTTCTGCTGGTCAGGCACAATTGATTTCATTTATCAGAGCTTTAGTGTACCAACCTTCTATTTTAGTGTTGGATGAAGCTACCTCATCAGTTGATACAGAAACGGAGATGTTGATACAAACTGCAATTGATAAATTGATGCAAGGTAGAACCTCAATTGTAATTGCCCACCGTTTGTCAACCATACAAAAAGCCGATTTAATTATTGTGTTAGACAAAGGCGAAATCAAAGAAAAGGGAACACATCAAGCTTTGCTTAAGCTAGATGGCTATTATAAAAAATTGTACGATTTGCAATTTTCATCTGTTGGGATAGCCAAAAATTAAAGTTGTTTCTACTTCTTATCTAACTGATCTTCGGTATAAGTAGTAATGGTATTTGTGCCAACTTGTTCCGTACGTTCTTGTGTTAAAATGATGCTAGTGTTTCGCATAAATTTAATACGCCAAGTTGTAGCTGGAGTAGTATTGTAAGTTATATTTTCTCCGGCAGCATCTATCGTATAATCAACAGTTATACCTCTTCTTGTGTATTTCCCATCTGCTGTATAAACCAAAGTGTCAACAGGCAAATACGGAATGGTATCATTACGATTTGTATCTCTAAAGTTTTCAATTTCAATAATGACCTGATTTTTAAGCGGCCATTTGCCAATAAATCGTTCTTTTGCAAATTCTGATCCGGCAATTTCCTCCTCTTTTTTACACCCATAAATTGCTACTGCAAAAATTGATAGTAGGATGATTGTAATTTTAAAGTTTCTCATTTTGTTGCATTTGCATTGTAAAGATATAAATGCTAACGTCGTTTTTTATGTATTATTGATACTTTTTGTGCTAAATTTTAAAAAAATCATTAACCCAAAAGAAAATTCTCTATATTTCAGGTTGTAATTATTTCTAATGAAGCATATTTTTTCCAATTTAACTTTCCAAGTTTTAGTAGCCATAACTTTAGGTATTTTAGTAGGTGTTTTTTATCCGGGTTTTTCATCTTATGCCGAATTAATTAGCAAGAGTTTTATTAACATGATTAGCATGTTAATAGCGCCTATTATATTTTTTACCATTGTTTTAGGTATTGCCCACATGGGCGATATGAAAAAGGTAGGTAGAGTAGGCGGTAAAGCTTTATTGTATTTCGAAATTGTAACTACCCTTGCAATCATCATTGGTATGGTGGTGGCCAATGTTTTAAAACCGGGTGTTGGCGTTAATGTGCCAACTGGCGATGTAACTAAAATTGCCGCTTACACAGCACAGGCTGGAGAAATCAATTGGTTAGAGTTTATTGCTCATATTATTCCGAAAAATATATTCGAAGCATTTGCTAAAGGCGAAATTTTACAGATTTTATTCTTCGCAATTTTATTTGGGTACGGACTAAACAAAATGGGAGAAGCTGGGCATTCGGTCATCAGCACGTTCGATAAAATTTCCAAAGTGTTGTTTAACATCATGAAAGTAGTGATGCGTGTTGCCCCAGTTGGCGCATTTGGCGGAATGGCTTTTAGCGTTGGCAAATATGGTTTAGGAACTTTATTGCCGATGATGAAATTGATGGGTGCGGTTTATTTAACTTGCTTTTTATTCATTTTTGTTGTTTTAAATGCCATTTGCAGGTATTACAAATTCAGCTTGTGGAAATATTTGAAATACATTCGTCAGGAGATTTTAATTGTTTTAGGTACATCTTCATCAGAATCGGTTTTGCCAAGTATGATGAAAAAGATGGAAGATATTGGTTGCGAAAAATCAGTAGTAGGTTTGGTAATCCCTACTGGTTATTCCTTTAATTTAGATGGAACCGCAATTTATTTGGCGATGGCTGTGATCTTTTTAACTCAAGTTTTTAATGTCGATTTAACTTTAACGCAGCAATTATCTGTAATGGCGATACTGATGGTAACCTCAAAAGGTGCTGCTGGTGTAACCGGTAGCGGGTTTATTGTTTTGGCCAGTACGTTAACCGCTTTAAAAATAATGCCGGTAGAACATATTGCTATTTTATTGGGAGTAGATCGTTTTATGAGTGAGGCAAGAGCAATTACAAACATGATTGGAAACGGAATTGCAACTATTGTAATTGCCAAAAGCGAAAATGAGTTTGATGAAGGAAAATACTTGTTGGCTACTAATCCGGTTGCGATAGAAAAAGCAGAAGAGGATCATTTTTAACCTCAGTTTCCCTGGTTGGTGTCCTCACCAACCAATCATTATTTTAGGCTTTGTGATTAATTTTAGAAAAGCAATTACAGTACAAAAATTAAAGTTAGTCGGGCTTTCGTTTCAATCTTTTTGTTTTTGAGCTTTGACAACTTTCTAGATATTGTGCTATAAAAGTTGTCAAAGCTTAAGAAAAAACAAAAAGGATTTACACTTCAATCCCGTTTAATTAACAAAGGCTTTTGCTCCTATTATAAACTTACGAAGTTTGATGGGCTGTTGCGCTCTGGAGAACTTCGTCAGTTTATTCCTTGGTTGGTGTCCTCGTCAAGCACTAAATAAAATAATAAAAGCTATATTCCTACGTGTCTATGTAGTTATTATTCACTTCTTCTCATAAACAATCAAAATCGTTAAATCATTACCCTCATTAGGCTCAATGCTGTGCGAACTGCCTGGTCTGGTTAAAATGGCATCGCCTGCTTTTACCGAGAAAGTTTCTCCATTCATTTTCATTTTGCCGTTGCCGCTAAGTATGTAGTAAATTTCATCTTCTTTTTGCAAGTGATAACCGATGGAAGAGCCTGATTTTAAAGTTCTCTTTCTGAAAACCATTTTTAAATTTTGTGCATCTGCAAAGAAGTTGTATCCGATGGTTTTGCCACCACCTTTGTGCGTTCCAGGTTCTTCTTTGGCAACATCAATATCATTTTGAAGAATGAATTTACTGGTATCTATAGTTTGCGATTTTGCAGTAAAGTTTAAAGCGATAGTGAACAAAAGTATAAGAAGGTATTTGATGATTTTCATAAGGTTGATTTTGTACGAAACTAATTTAGGCATTTTGCTATTCATTTAGCCAAAGGCACAGCGCTTTGTAATATAAACCCGACAGGCGTGTAGGTATTTGTCCTTTAGATTTGTAACAGTATCTTATTTATGGATTAATTGGATTTACAATTAGTTTAGCCTTGAATAAAATATTAAAAAGATTACCTAATCGGTAGCGGCACATTAACGTTTTGTCAAGGTTTTTATACCTATAGCATGATGCAATCCGCTACCGATTTTTCTCCCTTAGTGACCAGATAACAATTAGGGCATTACCCATTATTAAGGACTTGGATCGATGGGTTGGAATTAGGTAAACATTACAAACATAAAAAATAACAGGATGATTAGCAGCACAAAATTTTTTATTGGTA
>NZ_SWBO01000012.1 GCF_005116475.1 Pedobacter cryotolerans
CTCACTTATCATTACCTCACAGCTGCCAGTAAGCAAATGGCATGAAGTGATTGGTGAAAAAACCATTGCCGACGCAATATTGGATAGGATTGTTCATGATGCCAACCGTATTGAACTCAAGGGAGAATCAATGCGGAAGAAAAGGGTGCCTGTGCAAGAAAATAGCTTCCAATAAAAAACAACTTTAAATAACTACTTTTGTTAACGCTTCTATAGCATTTGCAACGTTCGTTCGCCAGCAAATTAGGTGGTCAGTTTGCCACGGAATCACATGGTCAGTTTCTCCGAAATATACAGTGATACCTATTAAGTAACAGTTTAAAGATGTTTACCTTCTAAAATAGCAATCCATAATAATAAGATATCCAATAATCAAACCTACCTCTTAACAAATCATTTCACTTTTAGAAATGGATATTGCTACAACCAAATAGCTGAAATGGTTGGATAAAGATAAAAGTATAGAACAGCTTTTGGAGATGTGTGTTTCATTCCCGGATTCTTTAATGGTTGCTACTAAGTTAAAACGCGATATTAATGCAGTATCTACAAAGAAGAAGCCTAACAAGGGGATTGTTTGTTAAAGTCTTTAAATACAGATGAAGAACCTCTGCAGGATTAGTTCGAAAATATAGTTTGATAATTTTTAATCTTAAATCTTGATTGGCTATATTAGAGAAATTGAACTCTCAATGAAAATCAAGCGCATAGTAATTGACAACTATAAAAGTATTTCCCACATAGAAATAAATTGTTCACGTTACCTAAACTCTTTTATAGGAGAAAATAGTGTTGGCAAAAGCAATATTTTCGATGCTATTAATTGGGCATTAGGCCCTGCATTTCCCTCATTTAACTCGACTTTGCCACAAGACCATTATATGGGTTTAATGGAAAACTTGATTAACATCAGGCTGTATTATGATGATGGAAACTATCTTGAGCTTGCAGAAAAATGGAATGATCCGCAAGGTCGCTCTAAGTCTGGTTTAAATCTGTCTGGGCAGTATGTCACAGATATACAGAGGCAAAAATATTGTTCAGCTTACCTAGGTGTTGAAAGAAATATACTTGAGCATCTACCTTCAAATAGATGGTCATTGATGGGGAGAATACTTCAAGACATCAACGATATGTTTAAAAAGGAGAAAGTTGTAGATACTGATACTGGAGAATTAATCAATAAATCAGATATATTTATAAGTGGATTGGAGAGAATACGAGATGATGTGCTCTTCAGTGTTCAGGATGACGATGGTAATTTGGTAATGAAACAATTTATTGAGTTACTTCAGACAGAAACTGCTATACAATTAAATCGGCCAAAGGAAGATTTGTCCATTGATCTAAATCTTTACGACCCTTGGAACTTTTTCCGTACACTACAGGTTATTGTTAAAGATAGTTGCACTGACCTTCATTTTCAGGCATCTAGACTTGGTATGGGAGTGCAAGCATCCATTTCAATAGCAGTACTTAAAGCCTATTCAAAACTAAAACTAAACAATAACACTCCACTATTTATCGACGAACCTGAGCTTTTCTTGCACCCTCAAGCTCAGAGAAGCTTTTATAATGTTCTATGTGATCTTGCTCAATCAGGAACACAAATATTTTATACTACTCACTCCCCTAATTTTTTGAGCGTTGGGCGCTTTAACGAAGTTTTTGTTACGCGTAAGACAGCAAGCAAAGGCACATTTATTAATAGTGCCCACCCTAAGCTTTTTTGCGACGACTTGTTCCTGAGAATTGGAATCACTTCAAACATCACGGATATGATGTTGCAATATAGGAATGCCTACGAAGAAACTGGAGATACCCAAAAGGCAAATGAGGCATTCTTTGCAAAGAAAGTTATACTGGTTGAGGGACAAAGTGAATCACTCGTACTACCATATTTATTTAGCATGATTGAATTTGATTACATTGGAAAGGGAATTACTATTGTAAGATGTGGATCTAAGGGCGATATCGATCGTTTTTTTAGGTTGTATGTGGAATTAGGAATACCTTGTTACTTGATTTTTGATGGTGATAGCCATCACATTAACACCAACGATGAAAAGGATACGATCAAAAAGAACAAAGCATTACTAAGCCTATTTAATAAAGATAGTGACTTTCCTGACAATTCCACTTGCGAAGAATATTTAGGATTTTCCCATACACTTAATGAAAATTTAGGTTTTCAAACCTCAAGTAAAGGTCTGAAACTCTTTAAAGACGTTAGGAATAATATTACTAAAAGTGACCAAGTTCCTGTATGGGTGACAGATATTGCTAAGAGGATTGAAGCCTTGCCGGAGTTTAAAGACAGCGTTTTAAAACGTAATCAGGTTGAACCTTGATTTTTACTAGTTCCAAATGTTAGGTCAAATAATTATATTTGATTTTTACACAACAAATATGATATGGCCAAACCAAGGGTATTCTTAAGTTCAACATTCTTCGATCTGCAGCAAGTGAGGGCAGATATTGAAAGGTTTATAAAAGAACAAGGTTTTGAAGCAGTGCTAAATGAGCAAGGAAACATACCTTATGGCAAAGAGACAAAACTTGAAGACTACTGTTATAATGAAATTAACAATGTTGATATACTGGTAGCAATTATTGGTGGAAGATTTGGGTCTGCAAGTAAGACATCGCCCGACTCGATTTCCCAAACAGAACTGAAAACTGCGTATGAGCTAAACAAACAAGTTTATATCTTTATTGATAAAGGGGTTTATAGCGAGTATAGATTTTATTTAAGTAATAAAGGTAATGAGAATATAAATTATACTTATGCTGATAACATTAAAATCCATGAATTCATAGAATTTGTTGAGGGACTTCCACACAATAATACAATTCATCCATTTGAAACTTCAATGGATATCGTTAACTTTTTGAAAGAGCAGTGGGCAGGTTTATTTCAAAGATTTCTACAAGAACAAACAAGAGTTAAAGAAATCAATATCATAAAAGGAGTAGAAGATACAGCTAAAACCCTTAATCAACTAGTTAAATTTCTAACAGAGGAAAAACGAGATAAAGACAATGCGATAAATGAAATTCTTTTAAGTGGTCATCCAGCAATGCTTGAAGTTAAATCACTACTTAAAATCCCATTTAGAGTTTATTTCACTAGTTGGGAGGAATTAGATTCTCTTCTTCGTGCCTTTGGATATAGAGCTGAAGAGGACCCATTACCTTTCGAGGAAGATTTCAACTGGTATTCAGAAAAGTATAATGTTAAAACTACTTTGTCTGTCAAGTCTCATTTGTTCGTTGACAACAAATTACGGGTTCTCACAAAGGATGAATGGAAAAGTGATTACATATCTCTTCATATATTTAGTGCTGTTGGTGAGGAAGACGACCTTCCTTTTTAAAGTACTCATATAGTATGGCAGACTTGTTTAACTTAGAAGAGGATAGACGTTGTATTTACAAAGAGGAGTTGTACTCTGTAAGAAATAATGGTATGGTGTTGCGTCACTCTAAGATTGGAGGAAGGATGCGTAAGTATGATAATCAATGGACTTATGGGAATGAAAATTTTAAAAATGGATACTTGGAGATTGCATCTGCTACCGTTCATAGAATAATTGCAACAGCATATCATGGCGATGCACCAACTAAAGAGCATGTTGTTGACCATATTGATACTAATAGACACAACAATAGACCAGAAAACCTTAGATGGGTTACCAGATTGGAAAACGTTTTACTCAACCCCATAACATCTAGAAGAATTGCTAGTATATGTGGGAGCGTCGAAGCATTCCTTGCTGATCCTGCAAAGTTTCGCAATCTGTTTCCAGACCCTCGGTTTGATTGGATGTGTGCGGTTAGTAAAGAAGAGGCAGAGATGAGCCGAGAACGTTTACTTGCATGGGCAAAAAGTGATAAACCATGGCAAGGAGGTTCTTTAGGTGATTGGATTTTTAGTCGAGGCCATGAAGAAAATATACTTCCTACACCACCTAGATACATAATATCTAAGACCCCTAACGCCGTACAGGGTATTGTTTTTAGTTATGAGGATAAGCCAAATGAATATCCAAGTACACCACAAGCATTCGACGGCAATCCATTAGTAGCCTATTATGAGAAATTGACGAGTGGGTCGGTGTTCTTTCGAAACCATAACGGGGAGTACGTGGTTGTAAAAAGAGGGTTTTCAAGAGACAGACAATCGCTGTACGTGTTGACTAAGGCGGCTTACACTTACCAAGAAGTACAGGGTGATCGGATTCCTGTACCATTGGCTGAGCTTTCTGAACAAGTCAATGAAAAAAATTTGCCTCATTCACTTGCAATTGTAACATACGAAGATGGTTTGTTTATGCATGACAGGGCAGAAACTGGTTTCCATCCGACAGAAGAGCTAGAAGAAATGTTCGCTAGTTCTATACAATAGGCTACTGATCACCCTTTCAACAAATCAAGAGAACAACGCTGAATTAAATCAATTATCTACCTAGGTAAAAAAGATCATGTTGGACTCATAACTATTAGTATCCATTGCTTTTAACTAGTTTAAACGGTGCAGAATTATAAACACCACCTTTTAAATCAGCGAACAATAATTAACCATCAAACTCTAATAAACCAAAGATCTCTCTCTGAGATTGCATTGAAAGCCCTTATTTCTATTTTGTATTTTTCTATCAAAGGGGGTATATATACAAGTTAATAAAACAATACCATTCCAAAAATTGAAGCTATATCACTCACTTGATCTGAAATATTATGTTTTAAGCAGTGGTATTGACAGATCTAAGAATTTAAACTGATGTTTCAGGTCATACATAATTTATTAGATAGGAAAACATATATACAATCAAATATTAAACAAAGTTAAAGCTTCCCGCTCAAACGCTTAAAGGAACTACGGCATAAACGCTCACGTAGCCACTACACAACCTATTTATTCCGTTCCTCCTTTGCTTATTGAGTTGAAAGCTTGATAGCTGTACCATATTTAATTTAAAACAATATGGAACAAGAAATTTATCAAGTAGCAGAAGTACAAATAAGCTACCACCCGAAATTTAAAGCTCAAGACAGACCTAAAATAAGCCAGTCTGAGCAAGCCTATCAAATCTTTATACACCAATGGGATAAAGGAAAAATAGAGCTACTGGAGCAATGTAAAGTGATCCTACTGAACAGAAATAATAGAGTATTAGGATTGGCACATATTTCCCAAGGGGGTGTTACGGGAACGGTCTTAGACCCAAGAGTTATTTTCTCCATAGCTCTAAAAGCAAATGCTACAAGCATTGTGATTGCGCACAATCATCCGAGTGGAAACCTAAAACCAAGTAATGAAGATATAAACATCACTAAGCAGATTGTCAACGGTGGAAAGTTACTAGGAATAATTGTTGCAGATCATCTGGTCATTACAAATGATAGTTATTACAGCTTAGCGGATAATTGTTTAATGTAAAAAACACAGGGACGAGAGCAGTGAATTTATTGATCGATAGGGACGAGATCAGGGACAATAGGGACGAGAGAGAAGAATTTACTTTTAAAGAAACGTATATTTAGACAATTAAAAATAACAGATTATTAAACAAATCGAACCTAAATCTCTCTTTAAACCATAACTGAAGCACCAAACAGGCTTAAAAAAAGAAAGGAGATTATCCATCCAGACTAATCTCCTTTTCTAACCAAATATAAACCTGTATGAACGGGTTATTTTTTTAAACCGATATCCTGGTTGTTTTTCTTATTAATCGATTGAGTTTTTTAATTCTCTCAACCTTTGATGATACAAATATATAAATAATTTTATAATAGTGTAAAAAATACACTAAGGAATTTTAATTTATTTTTAATTTCGTGTTTTTCAAATGACAAAAGTACTTAAAAGCTTATTTAAACCAACATTTATAGCGCAAATATAGCTTCAAAATTTTTATAAATTTATTAGTAAACGTTAAATTTATGTTAAAAAATTGTTTTTTGATGTTAAAATAAGCAGTTGAAATTGTAATTCTGGTTTACAATTAGTTGAGGTTTTAAAGTTTTGGATGACATTAAATATTGAAATTGAATTTTGCTGTAAGTTTAATATTTTGTTGATGACGGGTTGAGCAATAGCTTTTGCCAAAACAGTGTAAGCTTTGTTTTCTAAACCTTTAGCCACTGCAGACAAGTTTTGGAGTGTAAATAATTTTTGTAAAGTATGGTTAGCGAAGCGGTTGGAGAGGAAAAAATTGCGGCCTGTATGGCAAGTGGCAGCGAAAAGAAGGAAAGGAGCAACTGAAACGCATACCATCGTTTTTCTAAGATTAAATGATTATTTTATTGGTGTTGAGCATTTTTTTACATTAAAAAAGGCAATACCTTTTGGGTACTGCCTCTTGTGTAATTATTAATTTAGAAGGGTATGCTATTTTAAACTTCCGTAGTATTCTACAAACTTAGCTAGGGCAGAAGAATAACCCCACTCGTTATCGTACCATGAAACCACTTTAACGAAATTATCATTTAATGAGATACCAGCTCCAGCATCAAAAATAGAAGCGTGATCGTTGCCGATAAAATCAGATGAAACCACTTCTTCTTCTGTATAACCTAAAACACCTTTTAAGTAACCTTCAGAAGCTTCTTTCATGGCTGCTTTAATTTGTTCGTAAGTAGCTGGTTTTTCTAAACGTGCAGTTAAATCTACTACAGAAACATCTGCAACAGGTACACGGAAAGACATACCGGTTAATTTTCCTTTTAATTCTGGTAAAACCATACCTACGGCTTTAGCAGCACCTGTAGATGAAGGAATGATGTTAGAGAAACCACCACGTCCGCCTCTCCAGTCTTTAGCCGAAGGACCATCAACAGTTTTTTGTGTTGCAGTTACCGCGTGGATGGTGCTCATTAAACCTTCAACAATACCAAAGTTATCGTTTAATACTTTAGCAATTGGGGCTAAACAGTTGGTGGTACAAGATGCGTTAGATACGATAGTTTGATCTGCGGTTAATTTTTCGTGGTTTACACCCATTACGTAAGTTGGGATATCAGCATCTTTAGCTGGAGCCGAGAAAACTACTTTTTTAGCACCAGCGGCGATGTGTTTTTCGGCATCGGCACGGGTTAAAAACAAACCAGTAGATTCGATTACGATATCTACACCAACATCACCCCATTTTAGGTTAGCTGGGTCTTTTTCTGCAGTAATTCGGATTGTTTTTCCGTTAACTACTAACTGACCGTCTTTTACTTCGATGGTGCCGTCAAAACGACCATGAGTGGTGTCATATTTTAACATGTAAGCCATGTAATCTGGCTCAATTAAGTCGTTAATTGCAACAATGTCTAAGCCTCTTTTAATTGCGGCTCTAAAAACTAATCTGCCGATACGGCCAAATCCATTTATTCCTACTTTAGTCATTTTATTTAATTTGAGTAATAATTAATTAAATTATTTATTGGTTCTTTTGTTATTGTAATAATTTGTACATTATATTTTTGCGCTACTAAACGCAACCTGTCTTGGAAATTTCCTGCTACGGTACCTACAAAATGTATTTCTTCATTTGGGTGTTTGGCAATGGTGGGTAATAAATAGGTAGTAAAATATTTATCAAAAGCTAAATCCACAATTTGCTCTAAATATTTGTCGTTTCTGTTTTCAAAATAGAAATCAAGAAAAGAGCTTAAATAATTTTGTACGCCTGGTTTTTTATAAATTCGTTCTAAAATAATGGCTCGATCTACATTATATTTATCTTCAAATTTTTTGCGCAGTGCTGATGGAATTTTTTCTTCTAGGTAATTTTTTAACAAAATTTTGCCCAAATAGTTTGCAGAACCTTCATCTCCAAGAATATAACCTAGTCCGTAGTTATTTTTTTCGGGTATTTTACCATCAAAATAAGCACAATTAGCTCCGCTACCTAAAATACCTACAATGCCGCTTTGATCATAACATGCAGATAAGGATGCACCATATAAATCGTCTTTAACCTTTATTTTTGCATTCTTGAAAAAGATCTCCAAAGTTTCGGCTAAACTTTCTTGCATTTTAGGGGCAGATGCACCTGCAGCAAAAACATAAATCTTTTTAATCGCCTCTGCATAATTAATTAAGGTGATGTTTTTATTAAGAAGATGTAAAATATGCTTCTGATCATTAAATGTAGGGTTTATGCCTGCCATGGTGCATTCTGCAATCACCTTTCCATCGTTTGCTATTCGCCAAAAGGCACTTTTCGATCCGCTGTAAACTACTGCTATCATGATTAGTTAAATTGATAAAACATGAGTCATTTCTAACAAATCGTCTTCTAGTTTATAGTTGTGAGCGTGTAAGGCTTCTTCTAAACTAGTTAACTTAATTTCGTTCCCGCGTAAACCAACCATTTGCATGCTTTCGCCTTTTATAATTGCATTTACAGCTGCATAACCCAGTCTGCTTCCTAAAATTCTATCAAACCCACTCGGACTACCACCTCTTTGCAGGTGCCCCAAAATGGTTACTTTGGTGTCGTAATGCGTAAATTTACGTTTTACACTTTTAGCAATATCATAAGCGCCACCATATTTATTTCCTTCAGAAACAATTACAATGCTCGATGATTTTTTGGTAGTTACACCAGATTTAAGCTTGGTAATTAATTGTTTTAGCGAGGTTTCTTTTTCTGGCAATAAAACTGCTTCAGCTCCGCTGGCAATTGCTGTTCTTAAAGCCAAACAACCTGAATCGCGTCCCATAACCTCTATAAAAAACAAACGATCATGCGAATCGGCGGTATCTCTAATTTTATCAATAGCATCAATAATGGTATTTACAGCGGTATCGTAACCTAGTGTAAAATCTGAGCCATAAAGATCGTTATCTATGGTTCCGGGTATGCCAATTACATTAATCCCATATTTTTCGCCAAATCTTTTGGCACCTGTAAAGGTTCCATCGCCACCAATTACAATTAATCCATCAATGTGTCTGTCTTGTAAGTTTTTAAAGGCTATTTCCATTCCTGCATCTTCTTTAAAAGCGAGGCATCTGGCAGTTTTAAGAACGGTGCCACCCATGTGTAATATATTACTTACAGAGCGGGCGGTCATTTCGTTTATGTTATTATCAATTAAACCTTGATAGCCTTGCATTACCCCGAACATGTTTCTTCCGTGGTAAATTCCTGTACGTACAACGGCTCTAATGCAAGCATTCATGCCTGGTGCATCTCCTCCAGAGGTTAGTACAGCAATATTTCTAATATTTGGTTCCATTTTATATACGAATATAGTGTGTATTTTTTACACTAAGTAATTTTTTTTTTATTATTTTTATGAATTAACAGAACAAGTGTATTTATTTTGTTCTAATATTATAAAAAATATAAACGTATTTGTTTTGAAAGAAGTACTCCCTGTGTTTAATTCGGCAGTCTCTATAGATTGTGTTTTATTTGGTTTCGACAATGGCGAACTCAAAATTTTATTAATTGAGCGAAATGAAGAACCATTTAAAGATTGGTGGGCCTTGCCAGGCAATTTGGTAGGTGAAAACGAAAGTGTAGATCAATCTGCATCGCGAATTTTGCATGAACTTACGGGTTTAAGTGATATTTACATGGAGCAATATTTTACTTTTGGTGAGGTAGACCGGCATCCCCAAGGTAGGGTTATTACAGTTGCTTATTATGCCATGTTGCGTTTAGGGGGTGATAAAGCACTAAAGCCTTTAACCACTTATGCAAAAAAAGCCCAGTGGATTAACGTAAAAGAATTGCCTAAACTAGGGTTTGACCACCAACATATTTTTGATAAGGGATTAGAAAAAATAAAACGTAGAATTAAGCATTTGCCCATAGCTTTTGAGTTATTGCCCGAGAAATTTACGTTAACGCAAGTGCAAAATGTGTACGAACTGATTTTGGGTAAAAAGTTAGATAAGCGGAATTTTAGAAAGAAAATTTTAAGTTTTGGGGTTTTAAAAGAACTCGATGAAAAGCAAAAAGGTGTTTCTTTTAGGGCTGCAACTCTTTATAAATTTGACAAAAGAAAATATGCTAAACTATTTGGTAAAGAAATTTCTTTTTAAGTTTTTAAATAGTTTTAATTAAAAAAGCTAAATAGTTAGCTAACTTTTAGTTACAAGTGTTATATTTACACTAAGAACCCCAATTATATGGAGAAACTCTACAAATTAATTGTACTTTTTGTTGGGCTAACCGTGTTGAACTTAACTGCTCAAGCACAGCAAAATCGGCGTGCTCCATATTTGTTTTTATCTGCCTATTCAAATTTTTCTTCGTTTTACGGCTGGGATGATATTTTGAACCATAGTAAGCCTCAACAAACGCTTGATTTTATTAATTATCCTAATCCTGCAAGTGCATCAACTACTGTATCTTATTATTTAGCTAACAAAGCAAACATTCAGCTACGTGTAATAGATTTGGCGGGTAAACAATTGGCTGTTTTAATTAAACAACAGCAAAACGCTGGTAAGCATGAATATTATTGGGAATTTGCCAGAAATAACATCAGCGCTGGTATGTATATTCTGTTTTTGCAAGTGGATAACAAATCTTACAGCAGGAAAATTATTGTGCAATAGATGAGGATATTGAAAATCTATAATAGCTTGCGCATTAGGATCCCCACCTGCGTGGGGATGACGCCCAAGTAAGGAGTTCGTGATGTTTGGGGCTAATTTATTTTATAAAAAAAAGCCCCTTCCAATAAATTTTGAAAGAGGCTATATATTTGGTATTAATCATTTATAAGATGTAGTAAGAGCCGATACTTGCTTTTTCTACTTGTGGCATGTCTTCATATAATTTTTGGTCATCAATCATTTGACATAAATCTTTTTCGATTGTTCTACAAATTGTTGTTGTTGGTGTATCAGTAGGTTTATTTTCGAAAGGATCTTGTAAATGCACTGCCATTTTTTCTACTAACAAAAAGAAGGTAGCAATAGCAATAACTAAAGGAACTTCCATATATCCAAAGTATTCAATCAATCCGAAAGGTAATAACACAATAAATAAATGGATTGACATATTGATATATTTACTGTACGTTACTGGGAAAACGGTATTTTTAATACGCTCAGATCCACCCATGTGGTTACATAAAGCCGTTAAAGTTTTGTCAATCTCTATTTGCTGATATTTGTTAAGCCAACCTTCATTTAAGGCTCTTTTTAAATCCATCGCATGTAACTCTAACAAAGCCACAGTTACATTACGTTGATTTTTTATAAAAGCCATTTCATTTTTATCGAGGTATCTTTCTAAGCCTTTGTGTGCGCTAAAACCTCGTAGCTGTTGACTTAAAGCATTACACCAAGCAATTTGTCGTCTAATGAAACGTTTCTGAAAGTTTTCTACCTCTGGCAAAGCATAAGGATTATCAACCAATGAAACAATCTGTCTGGCCAAGGTTCTTGAGTCGTTAACAATTGCTCCCCATAAAATTCTGGCTTCCCACCACCTGTCGTAAGCCTGATTAGATCTAAACGCTAGCAACAATGAAATAATGGTGCCTAATAATGCCGGAACAGCAAGAGGGATTGATATTCTGGTTACGTGGAAATTTTGATAAAGCACTACTATGCCTAGCGAATAGGCAGTTACAAAGAAAATTTCTTTTTTAATTTTCCCAAAAATATAAGACAGGGGGATATTATTTCGTAGTAGCATGATGATAAAATTTGGGTTAAAAACTACGCTTAACTTTTATTAGGCGCTTATTGACGAGCGTTTTTCAGACATTTTTGTCTCGAACAGCTTTTCTTCTCCAGCAAATTGGGTAATATCCAATTCTAAAACATCGCAACCGCATCTTTTAGTTATGGTTGATGGATCTATGCTATTTTTATGTAAGGGCGTAAAATTGTAATCTTTAGGGTATGCAATACACGAGGCATCTTTTGCTTCTATAAAGTTTTTGAAAGCAGCTACAGAACTACCATAAAAATAATCTATCCCAATAAATTTAATGTGATTGGGATATTTTTGCTTGTACAATTCTAATTGAGTATAAAACTCATCGCTCACATTTTCGTAATCTCTGCTTCTGCGACTAAGCATTAGCATATCTGTAATTGAATCTGAAAGTTTAAAGGCATGAATAAAAACTATCCCGATTTCTTCTGGTTTGTGCGTAATTACCAGTGAGTCTATAATTTTTAAGCTTTCTACGTTGAAGTCTGTTGGAACTAATACGGTTTTCATAACTCTTCTTGTTTTAATAAATGATTAAATTATTTATACAAGTTTAGGGCTATGTTATTATAACCAAATAAGAGTGAGATTAGAACGAGATTAGAATTTCAAATAATTGATTTTTAATAATACAAAGCTAAGAAATTGGAAGCAGAACTTTAATTTCTGTGCCAATTTTTTCTTGTGAGGAGATGCCAATACTACCGCGATGTAAGCGAATAATGTTTAATGATAATGGCAAACCTATTCCGTAGCCTTTAAATGGCGAAGTATTAGAAGCTCGATAAAAAGGTTCGAAAATATGTTGTATATCACCCTGTGGAATGCCAATGCCTTGGTCTTTGATGGCAATTGATAATACATTTAATTTACTTTCGAGGGTAATGAGTACAGGTTTATTGTTGGAGTATTTGCAAGCGTTGCTTACAATGTTAGTAATAGCTAGCTTAATTAAGTTTCTATTGGCTTTTAAGGTGATTTTGCTTTCATCATCAGGTAGTTGACTAAAATCTATTTCAATTTTACTCTCTGGATGAACTTGAGTAACCGCATTTTGAGTTTCTAGAATTAGCTCGTCCATTCTTACCTGTTCCCAGGGTTGGTTTTGCCCATTAAAGCCCGATTGAGCTAGGCCCAACAAACTTGTTAAAATATGCTCTAACCTTTCTGCTTCATCTCTTATTTTGGTTAAAGCCCTAAATTGTTTATCACTTAAATCTTCGTTTCTAATGGCTAGCTCAACTTCACCACTTATAATTGTTAAGGGAGTTCTTAGTTCATGAGATGCATTGCTGATGAAATTGTTTTGCGTTTCGAAAGCTGTTTCTAAACGATTAAGCATATTGTTAAAAGTTTGAGAAAGTTGAGACATTTCATCTGTTCCTTTAACATCTAAGCGCAAGTGTAAATTTTCTGCTTTTATTTTTTTAACACTTTTAATAATGTTTCTGAGCGGATTTAACATGTAGTTAGAAAATTTCCAGCCTACTATAAACGAAGTGAATACAGAAAGAAAAAAACCAACAATTAAAATTTTCTGTAAATCTCTCAATTCTCTAAATCCGAATGGATCGTTGGCAGAAACAATAACAATGTAGCTTTGCTGATTTCTAGTAACTAATTTTCCGGCATAAAAATGATTTTCTTTTCGGTACCTAGATAATCTCCCTGCATTAATGTTATCGAAAAAACTTTTAGGTAAATCCATCTCAAATTTGGGGATTGACGTTCCATTTTTTTCGATAAAATATTCTTTCTCATCTGGCAACCGCTCTAAATATTGATTTCTAACTTTTGCATAAGCATTGTTATTCTTGTCGTCAGAAAATTTAATTTCTGCCGCTATGTTAACCCTGGCTTCAAGACGTTTGTAAAAATCTTCGAAGGCAAACTCATTTGAGAAATACCAAACAAAGCCACTCAGTAATGTAATGATTACAGCGGATAGGATGGCAAATAATAGCGTTATTTTTTTGGCGATATTCATTAAACTTCTTTTAAAACATAGCCTAAACCTATGGCAGTATGTATTAATTTTTCTAATTCTGGCTTATCAATTTTTTTACGGAGATAATTTACATACACATCTACCACGTTTGTACCCATGTTAAAATCTATGTCCCAGACATTTTCTAAAATATCAATACGAGAAAGTATTTTGCCTTTGTTTTTTGCCATAAACTCCAGTAGCCTATATTCTGTAGCGGTTAATACGATTTCGGTATTTGCCCTTTTAACTGATTTTGCGGTTAGGTTTAGTTGTAAATCGGCAATATTAATAATTTGATCATTTGCAGCTGCACCATTGTATCGTCTCAGTAACATCCTAATTCTTGCGCAAAGTTCTGCAAATTTAAACGGTTTAATCAGGTAATCATCGGCACCGTTATCTAAGCCATTTACTACATTTTCTGTAGTGCCCAAAGCTGTTAGCATAATAATAGGTATGCTTGGCTTTTTGTCTTTAATAATTTTACAAAGCTCTAAACCATTAATGCCGGGTAGCATAATATCTAAAATAATGAGATCGAAGTTGTTGGTTAACGCCATTTTTTCGCCAATTAAACCATCTGGCGCAACGCTTACATTAAATCCCTCTTCAGCTAAGCCTCTGGTAACAACCGAAACAACATTGGGTTCATCTTCAACTAGTAACAAATTCATCAGCAACAAATATTCTAAAATATATGGTTAAACAAAAGTTTAACCTATTATAATTTAAAAGCTTAACGTATTTTAACAAAAGATAGACAATGTATGTTTTAACATTTAATAATAATGCAAAAAAACCTTGCAATTGAGCAAGGTTTTAGATTTGATGGAAGTAAATTACATTCCGCTTTCTGATTTTTCTTTTAGGTATTTTAATCCATCCTCAAAGTCTTTACCAATCATGCTGTCCATGCTCATAAAAACGCCCATCCATTTACCCATCAAATTATTATCGCCACTCATGCTCCAAGTTACTTTTTTATTGGCTCCATCTGTGGTATTTTCAAATTTTGTATCTGCTAAACTTTCAAATGGTTCAATAAATTTCAATTCAATATCCACCATTTTATTCGTTTCAACTTGTTTAATTTTCATTTGTCCAGTACCTGTTTCTTCGCCAACCCATTGGTATAAATGAGTAGGTTGGGCAATTGGTCCACTGATTGTTGTTTTTGCTGATGGCTCCATTTTATACCATGGATTCCATTTCAAAAATTCATTAAAATTAGCAATGTTGTTGTAAATTGTACTGTCTGATGCATTGATCATGGTAGATCTACTTACTGAATAGGTTTTAGGCAGCAACATGCCGCCTACAAGAATTATTACAGCCAGAGCAGCCACAATAATCCCTAATACTTTTAAAAATTTCATAAGATTTGTTTTTTGGTTTAATTAAAGATAAAAATAAACCAACTCAAAACAAAGTGGATTTTACTTGCTCACCTTAATTGGAGCGCCTTTTAAATTCAAATCCTGTAATTCTTCTCTAATATTCTTCATGAAGGTTTTTCCTGGGTCAATTTTACCAGATTGATAATAAGGATTTGTTTCACGCCATAATGAAGTATTTTTGAACAAGGTATGCTCGTAATGGCCAATTAAGTATTCAATTTTATATTTCTTATTCAAATACCTCACTAACTTTTCGTTGGCTAATAACTGCGCTTTAGTGAGCGGATAATCATTACTGCCCACGTTTTCGATGCCAATAGCGCAATAATTTAAGCCAATAACGTGCCTAGCAAATGTAGTATCGGGTAATAGCTGATAAATTGTCCCATCTCTATCTACCAAAAAATGAGAAGAAACATTTAAGCTGCTTGCTCCTGTTAAATTTTTTCTTCCGCTAGGTAAAATAGATTTATTAAACGCGTTGTAAGTTCCCATTAAACTTCTTGAAGCTGTCCAATGCAAAACAATCATCGTTGGTTTTATGGTTGGTTCATCTTGTATTAAAGCATGTCGCCTTTTTAAGTAATCTAACGAAAGTTTAGTTCTTGTAGCATCAAAAATAATGGGCTTATCAACAATGTTAATTTGCTGAGCGAAAGCAAAATTTGAACTTATGCTTAAAAGAAGAAGTAGAAATTTTTGGTAGCTGGTCATTTAGTAAGCTGTATAATCAAACAGATGTAATCCTGAGCATAGTCGAAGGTTTTTGATGAAGTAATTGTCTTCGACTACGCTCAGACTGACAAAACTTCTTGAAATGATGTATTAGATTTATTGAATAATTAAATTATTTATAAAACCTCAAAACTAATCTATTGTAATCAATTTTAGCTTTGTATTTCATTAAAATATCGCCACCAATTATTGCCGCAATGGCGGGATGGCCCATCGTTAAGTACGTGTCGGTAACACTTTGTAAATCTAAAGCAACGGCCTCGTAATTTTTTAAAGTTAAACCACCAATTTTAAGCTTAGGTATGATACCTTGTAATGTTTCAGAAGTGCTAAAAATTGTTGCTGCTTGTGTTTCTTCGCTTACAGAAATTTCATTCACATGTTTTTCCATTAATGCTTTGTCGAAAACCGAACGCGAGGCTCCAGTATCTAAAACTGCAAATTGCGTTTCCCCAAAAACAACAATTTCCACCAAAAGGTGGAAACCGTCGTCTTGTAAATTAATAAGTTTTAATGGAACGGTGATTGTTCTCATATATCAATAGAATTGTCATTCTGACGAAGGAAGAATCTCTGAGACAAATAACTTAGAGATACTTCTCCACCACGGCGGATCAGAATGACAAAATGTGTTAAACTAATTTCATTTCAGCCAATACGCTATTCATGTTACGCACCGCATCTGCACTTTTGTTAAATGCAGCTTGTTCTTCATCGTTTAATTTATAGTCGATAATTTTTTCCCAACCATCTTTTCCAACAATAACTGGCACGCCTAAACAAATATCTTGCTGACCGTATTCACCTTCTAAAGCAACGCAACAAGTAAATAGTTTTTTCTCGTCACGCACAATAGATTCAACCAAAGCAGCACCTGCTGCTCCAGGAGCATACCATGCCGAAGTACCTAATAAACCAGTTAAAGTAGCACCGCCAACCATCGTATCAGCAGCAACTTTTGCTAAAGTAGCTTCATCTAATAATTCGCTTACAGGCAAACTTTGGTAAGTAGCGTAACGCGTTAAAGGGATCATCGTCGTATCACCGTGTCCGCCAATTACAAAACCTTGTAAATCGTTCGAGTTACAGTTTAAAGCCACACTTAAATAATATTTAAAACGAGCGCTATCTAAAGTTCCGCCCATACCAATAATGCGGTTTTTTGGTAATCCTAATGATTTTAATGCCAAATAAGTCATCGTATCCATTGGGTTACTAATCACGATGATAATCGCATCTGGCGAATATTTTAAGATATTTTCTGCCACACCTTTTACAATACCAGCATTAATACCGATCAATTCTTCACGTGTCATCCCCGGTTTACGCGGCAAGCCTGAGGTAATTACAGCCACAGCAGAACCTGCCGTTTGACTATAATCGTTGGTTACACCCTTAATTTTTGTGTCGAAGCCCAATAAGGTCGCGGTTTGCATCATATCGATGGCTTTACCTTCAGCAAAACCTTCTTTAATGTCTAACAATACCAATTCTTCGGCTAATTCTTTTCTAGCGATGTTATCTGCACAGGTTGCACCTACGGCTCCTGCACCTACTACCGTTATTTTCATTTTGGTTATATTTTGGATTTTCTTTTTGAAAACTGTTTTTCGATGTCCAAGATATAGAATTGCATTAGCTTACCCAAATGCTTTGGAAAAATTAATGTGCTTATGATAATTAATTTACATAGTTGCCGAAGGTTTTGAAGCGCAAATGTAGCGTAGCTATTAAAGTCAGTCCCGCTTTCGTTGCAATCTTTTTACTTTTAAATCTCCGCCTTGGCGGAGATTTGTAAAAAGGATTTTCACATCAATCGTGGCTAGAAATTACAGGTTGTGCAATAAAGCCCCTCAAATAGGAAAACATTAAACCACAAAGGCACAAAGAATTACTTTGCGTTACTTTAATTCTTTTTGGTTTCTCCTATCATGGCATTACGATGCCCAGTCACTTGTCCCGAATTTAATCTTGGAAGCTACCATTGACTTTATTCGTTAAGTATATATAAATCAAATAATTAGCATAAATAAATTTTGTCATTCTGAGCGCAGCGAAGAATCTCTAAAGATAAATTCCTATAAGGAGATCCTTCCTTCGTCAGGATGACAAAGAGGGCTAAATTAACGTCATGTAAATTGATTTTTATAAAATAAATTACCTCTGGGCATGACGAAACACTCAACATAACTTTAAAACTTTTTCTTCCCGTATTCGTTAAATTATAAAATCACATTATTATGGAAAATCAACCCATTAAAGTTTTAGATCATCATTCCTTTGCCGGAAAGTGGTACTCATTATATTCAATCCCTACCTTATTGGATAAAAATTGGAGACAAACCACAGAAACTTACACCTTAGTAGATGATGAGCATTTTGATGTTTTAACTACTTACCATAAAGAAGGCAATGCAGAAGAACAAACCATTACTTCTAAATTGTTTTTCGATGAGGAAAAACCAGATGGTGACATGAAAGCTCAGTTTTTATGGCCTTTTAAAATCGGTTACTGGATTATCGAATTGGCAGATGATTATAGTTATGTAGTTGTTGGTCACCCTGATGAAAAGTATTTGTTTATTATGGCTCGAGAGCCGCAAATAGAACCTGAATTGCTAAGAGGTATTATTGAACGTTGCCGACAAATGGGTTACGATACAGGGAAGTTGGTTAGTCAGGAGCATGCTTAAAGTTTTTCTTTTGTCATTATTTTTTTACGCTACTAATTAGGCATCATAATGGATTGAAAGGATTTAAATTAAAAAACATGAAAGTATTAATTATATTAACATCCCACAGTGAACTTGGGAACACAGGTAAAAAAACTGGATTTTGGATTGAGGAATTTGCAGCACCATATTACGTTTTAGCAGGTGCTGGTGCAGAAATTACCATAGCATCACCAAAAGGTGGTCAGCCACCAATTGATCCTAAAAGTGATGAACCAGATGCACAGACAGAAGCAACCAAAAGATTTAAGGCTGATGCAGATTTAAAAGAAAAGCTTAGTCAGACTGTTAAATTGTCTGAAATTAATGCGGAAGATTTTGATGCCGTTTTCTATCCAGGAGGTCATGGACCATTATGGGATTTGGCAAATGATGAAAAATCAATCTCGCTAATTCAAGAATTTATAGGTTCAAATAAGCCCGTTGCGCTAGTTTGTCATGCGCCTGGCGCATTGATTAAAGTAAAAAATGCTGATGGAGAACCATTGGTAAAAGGAAAAGAAGTTACAGGCTTCTCAAATACTGAAGAAGATGCCGTTCAACTTACTGATGTTGTGCCTTTTTTGTTGGAAGACGAGTTTAAAAAATTAGGTGGAAATTATAGCAAAGGACCAGATTGGGGTTCTTATGTTAAAAAGGATGGCTTGTTAATTACCGGCCAAAACCCAGCTTCATCTGAAGAAGCCGCTAAAGTATTGTTAGATTTATTGAAAAAATAATCATTTTCCTACTGGTCGGTGTCTCACCGACCAGCTTATTTATTATTTTAGTTAAAAGGTTTCGGCAGGTGAGACACCAGCCGATAGGTAATCAATTTTATTCTCTTCCCATCCACCAACCCGGATAATCATCATTCCAAGAATCCATTTCTCTCTCTGCATCTTTTAAACTGTCTTTGTGTCTTTCATAATTATCCTCATAGTTTTTTTTGCTTTGGTCAAATAATGATTTAGTGGTAAAAACTGTATTGAATAATAAAAGAGTTTCCTGCAAATGTTTAAATAGTGGAAAATCAACTTTGTTAGCAATGCCGTTTTCTAATTGTATAAAACTGAAAATATTTAAATGTTCTAAATTTTCGCTAGAGATATATTCATATGGCTTGCTCAACTCTAAAAAATCTTGACATTCAGAAATTCCCATCACTAAGGTTCTAAGATATTTGTTAAGATATTGTTTGTTTTGTGGCTTTTCCAGTTTATAAACAACGCCAGCAACTGCTGGTAAATTAAAATTGTTCTTTACTTGTCTCAGAAGTATATTTTTCTCTAAGTCATAAAATAATTCAAAGGTTTTGTTATTCTCAATCTTAAATGTAAATCCAGTATGTATAATTAGCTGGTCGCTAAGATTAGGCACGTCATCAATGTATATGGATTCATTTATCGTCTTAATTATTGCGATTAAGTTGGAGCCATATAACTCTTGCATAACTAATTTAAAATTCACGATTCAGTATGATTAAATAAATGATAGATGAAGTTAGTAATTTGTATTTAATTAGCACAATTCTAAATAATCTAAACCTGATTGACGGGGAAAGCTCCCGATTATATCGGGACTTGTACCAAAAAACAGGACTAAACTTTAAGAAAAGCTGCTGTTTTTACTTTCCTAAATGTTTTTTAATCTTAGAGTAGATTGCCACGGTCGCTGCGCTTCCTCGCAATGACGCGGAATAAGGATGTTGATAATTTACTGACACACCCAAGCCTAATTTTCTCTATTTTTGGTATCCAACATTTGCCCAATTATGTATTTAATTTTTGATACCGAAACTACTGGTTTACCACGTAATTTTAATGCTCCAATTACCGATACTGATAATTGGCCTCGCTGTATTCAAATTGCATGGCAGTTGCATGATGACATGGGGAGATTGGTTGAGCATCAGGATTATTTAGTTAAGCCAGAAGGTTTTAATATTCCCTACGATGCCGAAAGAATTCACGGTATTTCTACAGAATTGGCACAAGAACAAGGTGTTGAACTGGCAGAAGTTTTAGAGAAATTTAACATCGCCCTTGGTAAAGCAAAATTTGTAGTTGGGCAAAACCTAGGTTTCGATTTAAAGATAATGGGTTGCGAATTTTATCGCATGGGTGTAGAAAGCCCGATGGCTACCATGCCAGTTTTAGATACCTGTACCGAAATTACTGCAGATTTATTAAAAATACCTGGTGGTAGAGGTGGTAAATTTAAATTACCCAACTTAACCGAATTACATCAATATCTTTTTGGGGTTCCGTTTGCCGAAGCACACAATGCTACAGCCGATGTAGAAGCAACAACTCGTTGTTTTTTAGAACTGATAAAAAAACAGGTTTTTAAAAAGGAAGAATTACAAGTTGAGGCCGATTATTTTCAACGTTTTAACGAAATTAATCATGGTCCAATTGGCTCATTTGGAATAGAGCACGCCAATTTAAAAACTGAATCTGATAAAATTAGAAAACGCCAACAAGCTGCAGAGCCAAGTGGAATTTCTAAGCAGACTTTAGCTGGTAATAAACAAGAATTAGCTAACGCCAGTTTTACGCATTTACATAATCATACGCAATTTTCGGTTTTGCAAAGTACCATCAGCGTACCAGATTTAGTTAAAGCAGCAGCAGCAAACAATATGCCTGCCGTAGCCATGACAGATCATGCCAATATGATGGGCGCTTTTCACTTTGTGAGCAACGTTGGTAAACACAACAAAGAGGTTAAAGCTAAAAATGCTGCAGCATTAGAAAAAGGTGAAGAACCGACAGCACAAATTGTAAAACCAATTATTGGTGTTGAGTTTTTTGTTTGTGAGAACCATTTAGATAAAACCAAAAAAGATGATGGCTACCAGATTGTGTTATTGGCTAAAAATAAGCAAGGTTATCATAATTTGGCAAAAATGTCATCTATTGCCTATACCAAAGGCTTTTATTATGTGCCACGGATTGATAGAAATGTAATTGAACACTACAAAAGCGATATTATTGTTTTATCTGGTAACTTATATGGCGAGGTTGCTAGTAAACTTTTAAACTTAGGCGAGAAACAAGCGGAAGAAGGTTTGTTGTATTGGAAAGAAACTTTTGGCGATGATTTTTACATCGAAATTATGCGCCATGGTCAGGAAAACGAAGATCGTGTAAATACAGATTTAATTGCTTTGGCTGCTAAACATAGTGTGAAATTAGTTGCCACCAACAACACCTATTACATTAACAAAAAGGATGCAAATGCACATGATATTTTATTGTGTGTAAAAGATGCAGAAAAACAAGCCACGCCAATTGGTAGGGGAAGAGGTTACCGTTATGGTTTGCCTAACCAAGAATATTATTTTAAATCTGCTGATGAAATGAAGGCGCTTTTTGCTGATTTACCAGAGGCGATTTTAAGCACGCAAGAAATTGTAGATAAGGTTGAAGCTTATGAGTTGGCTCGTGAGGTTTTGCTGCCGAAATTCGGTATACCGGAAGAGTTTTTAGTTGAGGAAGACAATGCCGATGCTGGTAAACGTGGAGAGAACAAATATTTAAGACACCTCACTTATGAAGGTGCAAAAAAACGATATGGTGAGCTTACCGAAGAAATAATTGAGCGATTAGATTTTGAGTTGGCTACCATCGAAAAAACTGGTTATCCGGGTTACTTTTTAATTGTACAAGATTTTATTGCCGAGGCTCGTAGGCGAGATGTATCCGTTGGCCCTGGTCGTGGTTCGGCGGCTGGTTCGGTAGTTGCGTATTGTTTGTGGATTACGAATATCGATCCTTTAAAGTACGATCTCCTTTTTGAGCGTTTCCTTAATCCAGACCGTGTATCCATGCCCGATATCGATATCGATTTTGACGATGAAGGTCGTGGGCGTGTAATGGATTATGTAATTGATAAGTATGGTTCTAGTCAGGTTGCGCAAATCATCACCTATGGTACAATGGCGGCAAAATCATCCATCCGTGATACGGCTAGGGTTTTAGATTTGCCACTTTTTGAAGCAGATAAAATAGCAAAGCTGATACCTAACATGAAGCTTGCGAAAATATTTAATCTGGATGAAAAGGCTTTAAAAGCTGGTATGCGACCAGATGAATATGAGCGAGTGTTGGAGCTTAAAAATTTATCGAACGCTAAAAATTTAAGTGCAGAAACCATTGAACAAGCTATTATTTTAGAAGGTTCGTTACGTAATACAGGTATCCACGCTTGTGGCGTAATTATTACACCAGACGATATTACCAATTTCGTACCTGTTGCTACGGCGAAGGATTCGGATTTATACGTTACCCAGTTTGATAACTCGGTTGTAGAAAGTGCTGGTTTATTAAAAATGGACTTTTTGGGGTTAAAAACACTAACCCTAATTAAGGATACGGTTAAGTTGGTTAAAAAGAGGCATAATATCGACTTAGACCCAGATGAGTTTCCAATTGATGATGTGAAAACTTACGAGCTTTTTCAACGTGGCGAAACCATCGGTATTTTTCAGTACGAGAGTGCTGGGATGCAGAAGTACATGAAAGAGTTAAAACCAACAGTTTTTGGAGATTTAATTGCCATGAATGCACTGTATCGTCCGGGTCCAATTGCTTATATTCCGAGTTTCGTAAAACGGAAAAACGGCGAAGAAGAGATTAAATACGATTTAGAAGCTTGCGAAGAATTACTGAAAGAAACTTACGGAATTACCGTTTATCAAGAGCAGGTAATGCTTTTATCGCAAAAATTGGCAGATTTTACCAAAGGTGAGGCCGATGTTTTGCGTAAGGCAATGGGTAAAAAACAGCGTGATGTTTTGGATAAAATGAAGCCTAAGTTTATTAAACAGGCAGCAGAAAAAGGTCACGATGCTACCATTTTAGAAAAAATTTGGAAAGATTGGGAAGCATTTGCAGAATATGCGTTTAACAAATCTCACTCTACTTGTTACGCTTGGATTGCCTACCAAACCGCTTATTTAAAAGCAAATTATCCGGCAGAATATATGGCTGCGGTACTTTCTAACAACATGAGCGATATTAAACAAGTAGCCTTTTTTATGGAAGAATGCCGGCAAATGGGTGTTACAGTTTTAGGTCCGGATGTAAATGAATCTGATTTAAAATTCTCTGTAAATGCCAAAGGCGAAGTTCGTTTCGGCATGTCGGCAGTAAAAGGAGTAGGAGAGAAAGCGGTAGAAAGTATCATTGAAGAAAGGGTATTGAATGGCCCTTATCCAAGTGTTTTTGAGTTTGCAAAGCGATCTAATACCCGAATTGTAAACAAAAAAGCATACGAAAGTTTTGTTTACAGTGGCGCTTTTGATGCGTTTGGCTTTCACCGAGCTCAATATTTTTACATTGGTGCTAACGATAAAATGAATGGCATCGAGAAAATGATTAAGTATGCCAACGATTTTCAGAGTAACCAGAATTCGGCACAAGAATCTCTTTTTGGCGGATCAAAAGCAGATTTAATTTTAGAACCAAGTTTTCCGGTATCGCCAGAATGGGGATTGATTGATCGGTTGAAATATGAAAAAGATGCGATTGGTATTTTCTTATCCGGACATCCGTTGGATGATTACCGTTTTGAATTAACTAATTTTTGCCAGCATTCTGTTAAACACCTCTCTATAGTTAATAAAATTAGAAGTGGCGATACAAACGAAGAGGTTTTAATGGAATTTGAATCGCTTAAAAATAGAGATTTGGTTGTTGGCGGCTTAGTAGTTTTAGCTTCGCAACGTATTACCAAAACAGGTAAACCTTTTGGCACTTTTGTGTTTGAAGATTATGATGATAGTTGCGAAATTGCCTTATTTGGTGATGATTTCTTGAAATTTAAGCAGTTTTTAACCGAAGGATATTTCTTGCAAATTAGAGGTAGGGTAGGTGAACGTTTTAGAAAAGAAGGCGACTGGGAATTTAAAGTTACCTCGATAGATTTATTGGCAGAGTTACGCGATAAACTGACCAAATGCATTACTATACAGCTTCCTATCGAGGCAATTAATGATGATTTGATGGGAAAAATTGATGCGCTTCTGTTGGAGAATAAAGAGAACAGCGAGCGCCATAATTGTAAATTAAATTTTGAGGTTTTTGATCGGGTTGAGAATTTAAAGTTGGAGCTGCCTTCTAAATCGTTAAAAATTAATCCTAACAATAAGTTCTTAGAACAATTAACCAAATTGAATGTTGTAAATTATAGATTGAACTAGACGGTTGTCGTCATTTCGACATGAGCTTTTCGCGATTAAGAAATCTCTGATTTATTTGAACACAACATTAGGTTCGAGAGAAAGTAATTAATTAAAAGATATCTCCTCGCTGCGCTGCGTTCGATATGACGACAATGATAATAAGTTGTAAAATTGTCAAATTGACAGCGTGCTATTGATGGCATTACAATTGATTATATATTTGTAAATAAATTTAAAAATAAGTTATGGCTTTAGAAATAACAGATGCAAACTTCGAGGAAGTTGTATTAAAATCAGATAAACCAGTATTGGTAGATTTTTGGGCAGAATGGTGTGGTCCATGTCGTATGGTTGGTCCTATTGTTGATGAAATTAGCAAAGATTACGAAGGAAAAGCATTAGTAGGTAAAGTTAATGTTGATAACAACCCACAAATTTCTACGCAGTTTGGTATTCGTAACATCCCAGCTTTATTGTTCTTTAAAAATGGTGAAGTTGTAGATAAACAAGTTGGTGCAGTGCCAAAATCTGTTTTAGCTGGAAAGTTAGACGCACAATTGTAAGCATAAAGACTAAAGCAGAGAGACCAAAGCCTGTCGTCATTGCGAGGCACAGCCTGTCCCGACTTTTCGGGAAAGCAATCTTAAAGCGATAGTTTCTATAATAAATATAATAAATCCGAATTCTTACGAGTTCGGATTTTTTTTGCACTAGGTAATTTGAAGCTGGCGTCATTGCCAGCTAGACTGGCAATCGTAATGCAAGAGAACGTAACAAATTTAAATCCCAAGCTAATTTACAACACCACATTTTTTTTATTCTCCATATTTTTTCGTTCTTTTAAACAAATCCCATTTTATGAAAAAGTTAAAATTTTCTATAACCACCTTATTTGTAGCAAGTTTTTTACTGAGCTGCGTACATGATATTCCTGCTTCAGCTCAAAATTCAGTAGAAAAAGGTAGACCAACTGCAGATTATAAACCAGCTTTTGTAGGACAAACACGTATAAAAGCAGTAAAAACAACAACTCCTTATACTATTACTGTGATCAATAAAAAATTAGCCAACCCTTGGGCAATTTCAGTAATGCCCGATGGAAGATTTTTAATTACTCAAAAAGGTGGTACAATGGTAATTTTAAATACTAATGGAACGTTAGCTAAAACCATTACAGGTTTACCAAAGGTAGATGATTCGGGTCAGGGAGGTTTGTTAGATGTTACATTAGCTCCAGATTTTGCTAAAAGTAGAATGGTTTATTTCGCCTATTCAGAGCCGCAAAGCAAAGGTGTTTTATTGGCTATTGCAAAAGGAAAATTGGCAGCAAATGAAACTTCAATAGAAAATCAAACCATAATTTACAGAGCTACTCCAGCACATACGGGTAAATTACAATATGGCTCACGAATAGTTTTCGATAAAAATGGAAATTTATTTGTGAGTACAGGTGAAAGGTCTGATAAGGATATTCGTGTTCAAGCTCAGTATTTAAACTCTTCATTAGGAAAAATACTTCACCTTACACCAGAAGGTAAAGCTGTAGCCAATGGCCCGTTTGCCAAGCAGGCAGATGCAAAACCAGAAATTTATTCTTATGGTCATCGCAATCCAGATGGTTTAGCCATTCATCCAACCACAGGTGTTTTATGGGAAGCCGAGTTCGGTCCAAAAGGTGGCGACGAAGTAAATGTCATTAAGCCAGGCAAAAATTATGGTTGGCCAATCATCACCTATGGTGTAGAGTATAGTGGCTTTAAAGTGGGTGATGGAATTACGCAAAAAGCTGGCATGGAACAACCGACTTATTATTGGAACCCAAGTATTTCGCCAGGCAGCATGGCATTTTATACAGGTAACATTTCAGCGTGGAAAAACAATTTGTTAGTTGCGGCATTAGGTGGTTCGCATATCAGTAGGTTGGTGCTTAGCGGTAACAAAATTGTAGGTGAAGAACGTTTGTTAGAAGATAAAAATGAGCGTTGGAGAGATTTAGTAACTGGTAAAGACGGCGCCTTGTATGCAGTTACTGACAGTGGTAATTTGTATAAAATTGCGAAGAAATAGTTAATGAAAAAGTGTCATCCTGAGCTTGTCGAAGGATTATTAGAGTCTTCCACAAGCTCAGTGTAAAGGTTTAATAATTATCGTTTGATAGTTTATCGGCGAATATTTTTATTTGAAAAGCAATCGCACTGCTCCTCGGTTGCGATAGGCCTGCTAAACGCTTTATTTCGGGGGTAACAGAAGAAGTTACCCCTACATGCTCGCTTATATCAGGTTTATGAGACAAGAGATCATGCTAATAACAAAAAGTTTTTAATAAGCTTTGACAAAATTCTATACAGTTTCATAGAAATTTTGTCAAAGCTTGAAGTTTGTAGCTTAAGCTTTTGGTGGCTTCATATATTGTAAAGCCTCAGGGCCTTTAATAAAAGCATAAATAAATCCACCAACCATCGCAATTATAAGCAAAATAAAATAAGCCATAACAGCCAAAAGAACCGAAAGTAGCGATCTCCCAATAATAGTTGTTAAAGATTTTTCTGGATAAAAGCATTTAAAAAACCAACTTATAATAATTGGAATAACCAAAGTAGATAGAAGTGAGATTTTTAGAAATGTATCAGTATCCGTTTTGAAGAAATATAATATCGGATAAACGATCACAATACTAAAAATCATATAATAAGAAATTATATACGAATTCATAATAACATGTTCATAATAATTCTGACCCCAATTTGAAAATGCTAATTTAGTACATACTGCAAAAAGAGGAATGAGCATTAAGTAGATAATTGAAGTATAACTTGATAGAAAAGCCATAACATCATTCATAAATGGAGAATTAAGTTGTTGAGCTGAAAAAGATTCACCCATTATTTCGCCCATATTTAAAACCTTGTAGCCAATAAAAGTAGCAATACTAGTTAATAAAAAAACCAAGAGTATCGGTTTATAATGGTTTACTCTATCGCCAGTAATAAAATCTCTTGCAGTTTTACCCGGATTTTTTATGATGTTTTTTACAGAATAAAGAAAACCTTTATTGGTATGGATTAGAACATATTGAATTTCATCAATTACATATTTTTTGTCAATTCTTTTAAATTTTTTCTGTCCGCAGTTACTGCAAAAGTTGGCGTTAATATCGTTATTACAATGATGGCAAATGTATTCCATGGAGAGATGGCTATGATGTTATTTTAGATTTCGAGATTTAATTTCTTTGTTAAGGAAGTTTAGGTTAATAAAAGTTGGTAATAGTGTAATTGGTAAAGTTAACAGTGGTATTAAAACAATAAACGAATTGTTTTTAAAACCACGAGTAAAAAAGATATAGGCAAAAAATAAGGCAATTAACAGCCAAACAATAGCAATCCCTATTAAAATGCCTTTTAAAAGATCTTTTCGTTTAATTAATTTTTCGTCCGTTAAATCACCAAATGGATTTTTAGTCATATAGTTTTTCTGGTTGTTTGTTTTGATGTAAAGTTAAAATAATGATCTGTAATTTAAAACACGTTAATCACTCGCAATTCAAATAAACATTAGCATTTATTCTCTAGATTTTTCAGGGTGTTGTTACAAATTTTTTCTAAAACAGCAATGTCAATATCTGAAAGCTTTTTAACATAAATGCAGGCTTTGGCAATTTTATATTTCCCTAATTGATTTAATAAATCTACATGTTGATCTGCTTGAGATACAATATATAAGGAAAATGCAGCTTTACGTGGTGAAAAAGCAATTAACGGAGCATCACCTTCGTGGCCACTCGTATATTTGTAATGGTAACTGCCAAAACCTACAATCGTCGGTCCCCACATTTTTGCCTCAAAACCCGACCATTGTTGCATCAATTTGATGAGCTCAAAACTATCGGCTTTTTTCTGTTCATCGTCAACATAATTGTTAATGAAATCAGTAACATTAACTGCGGTTACCGCTGTTTTGTTTTTAGCCATGTCTTAAAATTGCTATGATGATTGCTTAGCAAATTCTTGCCCCAGCTTACTATGTTTATAACCATATGCAAAGTAAACTACCAAGCCCACAGCTAACCAAATTCCAAAACCAATCCAGTTAGAAATACCCAATTCGCACATCATATATAAACAACTTAACAAACCTAAAACAGGTATTAATGAGAGGTTTTTTGTGATACAGTAATAGCTGGTAATGATACAGATGAATAAGAAAATCCACATCGGAATTTTGTGTTTAAATAAAGACCAGCCGCTCTCATATTTTTTATCGTATGAAATAGCAGACTTAGACATAAATTCATCGTATTGCGTAGGATTAAGGTTATTTAAATAAGCTTCAGCATCAATCTGTTTGCCTTGTAAAACTACAGGACTAGCACTAATTTCATTCTTAACTGTTTCTAACTCTGTAGCACTTAATGAGGTAATAAAGGTAACAGGATCATTAATTTGAGTTTTATTGGTAATAAAGGCCGAAGTTTCGGTTTTAAATTGGGTAAAAGCAAAAACAATTGAGGCAAGTAAAGCAATAGGTACTATAAATTTAGAATTGACATAAGGAATTCTGAACTTACCGCGTTGTACGCCTGGTCTGTTTTGTAGTACCAATACGCCCGCACAAACCAAAACAAAGGCGAATAAAGTGCCTATTGAGCATAAATCGGTAACGATAGTTAAATTCATGAATAATGAAGGAACTGCAACAACAAAACCTACTACAATTGTAGCAAATGAAGGTGTTTTATATTTGGGATGGATTTTTGAAAACTTTTTTGGTAATAAACCATCACGGCTCATGCTCATCCATATACGAGGTTGCCCCATTTGAAAAACCAATAATACGCTTGCCATTGCAAAAACTGCACTTACCGCAATAATACCACTCATTAATTTTAAGTCGATGGCATCAAATACAAAAGCTAATGGATCGCCAACCGCTAGGGTGTCGTATTTTACAATGCCTGTTAAAACTAACGCAATTGCAACATAAAGGGTTGTACAAATGATAATGGCCCACATCATCCCTCTGGGTAAATCTCGCTGCGGATCTTTACACTCTTCTGCAGTTGTAGAAATGGCATCGAAACCTATATAAGCAAAAAATACTGCAGAAACTCCTTTTAAAACACCCGAAACACCATTTGGGGCAAAAGGATTCCAGTTTTTTGTATCGATGTAAAATACGCCAACAGCTAAAACCAGTAAAATAACTGCTAATTTTACAACTACCATTGCGTTACTTGCATTACGCGATTCCTTCATTCCTCGGTAAACCAACCAAGTAATAAAAATGATGATACCTAAAGCGGGTAAATCTGCAACGATGTGAAAATTACCAATTTTAGGTGCAGTTAACCATGCATTATTTTGTAAGGCAGTAGCGGTATCTAAATCAGCTAAGTTTTTACCAGCATTTAATAACGCATCTGCCTGTTTATTTCCATTGTAAGCAGAAAGGTAATCCATAGTTGCCCAATCTGGTATGTGTATGCCATCTATGCCTAAAGCCGGTATTCGGATGGAGGAGAGTAATCCTGTGAAATAATCTGACCAAGAAATGGCTACTGTAATATTACCAATCGCATATTCCATAATTAAAGACCAGCCGATAATCCATGCCACTAACTCGCCAAAAGCAACATAAGAATAAGTGTAAGCACTGCCAGAAACGGGTACCATTGAGGCAAATTCTGCATAAGCAAAAGCCGCAAAACTACAGGCTACAGCTGTAAATATAAATAGAAAAATTACTGCCGGACCGCCATCTGCACTGGCTTTACCAATAGTACTGAAAATACCAGCCCCAATAATTGCAGCAATACCAAAAGCTGTTAAGTCTCTTACGCCTAAAGTTTTATGTAATGAATCGCCATGTTCTCCATAGCCTTTTGAAGCGTCTTCTAAAATCTTACTAATGGATTTTTTTCTGAATAGTTTATCTAACATGGATTATGTTTAGTTTGCTCAAACTTAAAAAATTATCGTATAAAAATCACTAAAGCGCTATATAAAAATATCAACTATTTAGTTTGTAGGGAGTTAACAAAAAAGTCGTAACCAAAAGCTACGACTAATTATGTTGAATATGTTTGTAATTGAAAATTAAAAACTAACCCAGTTTGTCTAACTCTACCTTTACAAAATTGGCTAGCTCATTAACGTATTCAGCACTAAAATCAAATTTAATTCCAGCTGTTTCATAAATTTCATTCATCGGTTTGGTGTATCCTAAAGCTAAAGCTGCCAAATATTGTTCGAGTGCTTTTTCGGGATTTTCTTTGTAGTTTTTCCAAACTGCTATCGCACCTAATTGCGCAATCGCGTATTCGATATAATAAAATGGCACTTCAAATAAATGCAATTGTTTTTGCCAAAGGTTACCAAATTGTTGCTCAAAATCTGTAAAGTCGGCAAAACCAGCACCAAAACGAGTATAAATTTGTTTAAACGCAGTTTCTCTATCTGCAGCGTTATGATCAGGATTGGTATAAATCCAATGTTGAAACTGATCGATTACTGCTACCCATGGCAAAGTTTTTAAAACATCGGCTAATTGTTCTTTTTTGGCTCTAATTAAATCTTCTTCGTTATCAAAATAAACATCCCATTTATCCATAGAAATTAGTTCCATACTCATTGAAGCTAATTCTGCTACTTCTGATGGACAATGTTTAAAATCATTAAGCTCTAAGTTTGCAGTTAAAAAAGTATGTATCGCATGGCCACCTTCATGAACCATTGTGGTTAAATCTCTTAAGGAGTTGGCCGAGTTCATGAAAATAAATGGAGCTCCAGTTTCTGCTAAAGGATAATTGTAACCTCCTGGCGCTTTGCCCATTCTGCTTTCAACATCAAAAAGGCCATTAGCTTTCATTATTGCTAATTTTTCTCCTAAACTTGGATTTATTGCATTGAAACAATCAATACTTTTATCAATTAATTCTTGCCCATTGTTAAACGGCTTTAAAGCAGGTTTACCAGTTGTACTTACTTCCATGTCCCATGGTTTTAACTCTTGTAAACCTAAGGCTTCCTTTCTTTTTTCTGCTTGTGCTCTTAAAACTGGTACAACTTCTTTTTCAATTGCTTCTGCAAACTTGTAGCAATCTTTTGGGGTATAATCAAAACGACCTAAAGCCTGAAACATGTAATCACGGTAGTTCTCAAAACCAGCATTTAAAGCAACCTGATGGCGCATTTTAATTAATTCATCAAATAAAATATTCAATTCATCTTTATCTGCTAATCTGCGTTGTTGTACTGTTTCCCAAGCATTTTGTCTAACCGATCTATCAGTATCTTTTAAAAAATTAGAGGCCTGCTCTAAAGTATATTCTTGATTGTTTATGGTTACGCTCATTGCACCAGTAATGCCTTGATATTTTTGCTGAGTAACCTGTAATTTGGTAAACAATTCAATATTTTCTTCTCGATACAACTCTAAAGCTTTTTTTACCGCTCTGATGTATACAAAATATTTATCTTGATCAAGCTCATCAATAAATGGGCTATCATTTAGTTTTTTGTTCAACTCATTGGCCACAGGCGATATTTTGGGCTCAATTTCTGTTGCGAAATATTGAAAATCTTTAACTAAACTCTCATTAGCTGTATCGCAACTCATTTTAATGTATCTCCAAGCAAAATTTTCTTCAAGCGCAGCTTCTAACTCACTTTTATCTTTCAGCCAATTTTCTAAATCTGCCACATTGTTGAGTTCTCTTTTTAGCAATTCATCAAAAATTGGCGCTAAATTTTCCCACTCCATTTTAAGGTCTTGAGGAATATATGTTCTTTGTTTTTTGTTTATGATTAAATTATCCATAATAGTTTAAATGTTGTAATGTTGAAACGTTGGAAAGTTCAGAATTCATATCTTGATAAACCTAAAATCATTTTAATCCTGTTCTAAGAAAGGTATCTATTAAAAAGCAGGCCGCAAATATTACCGATGCATAGCCGTTGGTAGTGGCAAAAGCTCTATCTACTTTGCTAATATCATTCGGTTTTACCAATAAGTGCTGATAAATTAACATGGCACAGAAAAAGGCAATGCCGATGTAATAAACCCAACTAAACTGAGCAAAGAATATTGGAAGTATAACGCATAATGCGGATAAAACATGTAAAACTACAGAAAGTCTTAAAGCATTTTTAATGCCTAGTGCAGCTGGAATTGAATGTAATTTTTGTTCGCGATCAAAATTTTCATCTTGCAAAGCGTAAATGATATCGAAACCACTTACCCAAAATAAAACTGCGAACGAATAAAATAATGGTACAATGTTAAAAGCTCCCGTTACGGCAATATAAGCGCCAATAGGTGCAAGCGCCAAACCTAAACCTAAAACTAAATGGCACAATGCAGTAAAACGTTTGGTGTAGCTATAAAATAGCACCACAAAAAGCGCAATTGGCGAAAGATAAAAACAAAGCGGATTGATAAAATAGGTAGCAATAACGAATAAAATGCAGTTTACAATTACAAATGTTAAAGCTTCGCTTGCAGAAATTTTTCCTGCTGGAATATCTCTTGTAATCGTTCTAGGATTTTTTGCATCAATATTTCTATCTAAATATCTATTAAACGCCATAGCAGCATTTCTGGCAAAAACCATGCAAAGTATAACTAGTAAAAAAAGGAACCAATTAAACGGATTTGCTGTAGTGGTAACACCTAAAAAAAAGCCAATTAAGGCAAATGGTAATGCAAAAATGGAGTGTGCAAATAAAACTAGCGAAAAATATTTCTTCATTATTTATATTAATATCGTCTTTGCGAGGAAGAATGACGAAGCAATCTATCCTGTAAACAAGATTGCTTCGTCGCTACGCTTCTCGCAATGACGAGGCAATTTTATTGCTATTTATTCTTTATTACTGGCAGCGTAAAACTGTGGATCAATTTCAGGCTTAACAAAATCTTCGTTTACTTCTTGTACAAACTGTAGCAATTTTTCTCTTCCTTGATTTTTTTCTGCCGAAGTAACAAAAAACGGCGGAACTTCTTCGAACCAACCTAAAAGTGTTTTATTAAATTTGGCTACATTTTGGTCTGTTTTGGGAGCCGATTGTTTATCTGCTTTGGTATAAACCAATGCAAATGGAATTTGGCATTCGCCTAGCCAAGAGCAAAATTCTAAATCTATTTTTTGTGGCTCTAGTCTGCTGTCTATCAACACAAAAACACATTGTAGGTTTTCTCGTTTGGTTAAATAGTTTCTAATAAACTTTTCCCATTTTTCTCTGCTGCTTTTAGAAACTTTAGCATATCCATAACCTGGTAAATCTACAATATACCATTTTTCGTTAATTAAAAAGTGATTAATGAGCTGTGTTTTACCTGGTCTTTGTGATGTTTTTGCCAAGCCTTGTACATTAACCAACATATTAATGAGTGATGATTTGCCTACGTTAGAACGACCAATAAATGCATATTCGGGTAATTCTGGTAAAGGTAAAGCAGAAACTTTTGTATTGCTAACAACAAATGTGGCAGATTTTATAATCATACCACAAAGGTAAGAAATTATGGTTGTAATGTTTCAAGGTTTAAATGATGTTGTAGAGTGCTCTGAAACATTGCAATAGCCAAACTTTGTAAAATAAATCATGCTAAACACATTTTCCATCTTACATTTCACATTTTACATTGATTATGTATCTTTGACCAACAATTATGAACCCACAAGTTACACCTTACGCAAACGAAAATTCGAAAAAAGAACAGGTAGCTACTATGTTTAACAACATATCTGGTACTTATGATTTTTTAAACCATTTCCTTTCTTTAGGTATCGATATCATTTGGCGCCGCAAAGCGATAAAAGAATTAAAGGCTATTAAACCTAGGTTGATATTAGATGTAGCAACAGGAACTGGAGATTTTGCTTTCGAATCGATTGATATTTTGCAGCCTGAAAAAATTGTTGGCGTAGATATTTCTGCCGGAATGCTTGAAGTAGCTAAGAAAAAAATTAATGATCGCAATTTAAGCCATATTTTTTCTGTTCAGTTAGGAGATTCAGAAGGTTTAAATTTCGAAGATAATACTTTTGACGCCATTACCGTGGCTTTTGGAGTTAGAAATTACGAAAATTTAGAAAAAGGTTTAGCAGACATGCTTCGTGTTTTAAAACCAGAGGGAAAAATTGTGATTTTAGAATTCTCGAAACCGAGATCTTTCCCTGTTAAGCAAAGCTATAATTTATACAATAAATACATTACGCCATTTTTCGGGAAGCTTTTTTCTAAAGATGGTAGAGCATATTCTTACTTGCCAGAATCTGTTGCTGCTTTTCCTGATGGGAAAGATTTTACGGCTGTGATGGATAAAGTTGGATACAAAAATACCAAACACAGACCTTTAACGTTTGGAATAAGTGCCATTTATACCGGGTTTAAATGATCAAAAGAATAACGCTTTTTATAAGTTTTTTTTTATTTAGTATCAGCATTGCTACTGCTCAAAATTGGGGTGGAGGTATTGATGATGAACAATTTAATTTTGGTTTTAGCTTTCAGTACGTTGTATCAGAATATAAATTAACCAAAACAAAAAATTGGCGTGCTCCTTATTTTGATGTTGAACAGAATGCTTACGTAACCGATTCTCTTAAATCACTTTCATCTCCTACATCTGCAGGCTTTGGAATAGGATTTTTAATAAAATCTAAGCTTACCTCACATATTGATGCACGCTTAACGCCAACTTTAGTTTTTAATGATAGGCTATTGAATTACCAATACGTAGATAATACGGTTAATAATCCTGGCGTTGCCTTAACACAAAGAAAAGTTCAAGCAACAATGATAGAACTTCCTGTAGGGTTAAGATTAAGGTCTGATCGTTTAGGGAATTTTAGAGCATATATGGTAGGTGGCTTAAAATATTCAATGGATTTGGCTTCAGGTAAAAAAACCAATGATGATGCAGCCGCACCCATAAATAAGCTGGTTAAAAATAAAAGAAACTTTCTGTCTTACGAAGCTGGAATTGGTTTTGAAATGTATTTTGAGCATTTTAAAATGTCTCCAGAGCTTAAAGTATCTCACTCTTTTAAAGATATATTTCTCCATACTGGTAATCCCTACACTGATCCAATCGAAAAGGCAAAACTCAGACATTTTACCTTTAGCTTATTTTTTGAGTAAGCGAAGCCATTCAAATTTGTTACCTTTGGGCTTAATTTTATCGAAGCATGGCTAAAATTGCATTAATTACTGGTGCAACCTCAGGTATAGGCGAGGCTTGTGCACATCTTTTTGCGCAGCAGGGTTATCATCTTATCCTTTTAGGAAGAAGAGAACATTTATTAGAGAAAATTGCTCATCATTTAGTTGATAAGTATGCTATTGAAGTTAAAAAAATTCAAGCAGATGTAACAGATAAAGAAAACATCAACTATGTTTTAGAAACATTGCCAATTAATTGGAAAAATATTGATGTGCTGATTAACAATGCAGGTTTAAGCCAAGGTTTAGACCCAATTGACAAAGGCGATACCGACGATTGGGATAGAATGATTGATACCAATATTAAGGGTTTATTGTATGTTTCTAAGGTAATTTCTAGTTGGATGGTTGCAGCTAAAAAAGGTCATATTGTAAACATAGGCTCTATTGCAGGTAAAGAAGTTTATGCCAACGGAAATGTATACTGCGCAACAAAACATGCAGTTGATGCATTAAACAAAGCGATGAGAATTGATTTATTACCTCACGGGATAAAAGTTACTGGTATACATCCTGGTGCTGTTGAAACAGAATTTTCTATTGTTCGTTTTAAAGGTGATGAAGGCAGAGCAAAAAAAGTTTATGATGGTTTTGATCCTTTGGTAGCACAAGATATTGCTGAGGCAATTTGGTTTGCAGTTAGTAGACCTGCACATGTAAACATAAATGACATGCTGATTATGCCAACAGCACAAGCGAATGGCTCATTAATAAAAAGAGACTAAGCCCCCTAACCCCCTAAAGGGAGAATAGAAGCTTCAACTAATTAATTTTAAATTTAATTTCCCCTTTAGGGGATCAAGGGGTATGATTTCAACAACGATAGATCAAGAAATAAAACAAGCCATGTTGGCTAAAGATCAGGCAAAATTAAGAGGTTTAAGAGCAATAAAAGCTGCCATTCTTTTAGCAAAAACCGAAAAGGGGCATGCTGAAGAATTAGATCAAGACGCAGAAATTAAAATTTTGCAGAAATTAGTTAAGCAACGAAAAGAATCGGCAACAATTTATAAAGAACAAGGTAGAGAAGATTTACTTTTAGTAGAACAAGAAGAAATTGATGTGATTAGTCAGTTTTTGCCTCAGCAACTAGACCAAGCAGCAATAGAAGCTGTAGTGGTTAGAATTATTGCAGAAACTGGTGCAACCTCAATTAAAGAAATGGGTAAAATAATGGGCGTTGCTAATAAAGAATTAGCAGGTAAAGCTGATGGAAAATTAATAGGAGAAATTGTTAAAGCTAAGCTTGCCTAGGTGTTTAAACATTAGGTTTTCTAAAAAATATTAATAATAATTACCTTAATTAAGTTTACTCTATTAACTTAGTAGCACATACCAAACAGCTTAAATAGAATATGAAATACGAAGTAATTGAAGAAGAGGGTTTTAAGTATATTGAAGCGGGTGAAGGCGAACCACTTGTATTACTTCATGGTTTAATGGGAGAGTTAAGTAATTGGGAACCTGCCATAGATCATTTTAAACAAAATTACCGTGTAATTGTTCCAATATTGCCTATTTACGATCTTCCATTGTTAACTTTAGGTGTAAAAAGCTTATCAAAATATGTGCTTCGATTTTTAAAGTTTAAAAAATTAAATCAGGTTGTATTAATTGGTAATTCGCTAGGAGGGCATGTTGGTTTGGTATTTACAGCTGCTCATCAGCAATTTGTTAAAGCGTTAGTTTTAACAGGAAGTTCTGGTTTATATGAAAATGCTTTTGGCGGTTCTTTCCCAAGAAGAGAAAGTAGAGATTACATTAGAGAAAAAGTTGAATATACTTTTTATGATCCCGCTACGGCAACCGATGAGTTAGTAGATGAGGTTTTTAAATCTGTGAATGATCGCTCTCGTGTGATTAGAATTTTGGCTTTGGCTAAATCTGCCATACGCCATAATATGGCTAAAGAATTGCCAAAAATAACTATTCCGGTTTCATTAATTTGGGGCCGACAAGATAAAATTACACCACCAGAAGTAGCTGTAGAGTTTCATGAATTGTTACCAAATTCTGAATTGAATTGGGTTGAGGAATGCGGACACGCTCCAATGATGGAAAGACCAGAAGTGTTTAACCAATATTTAGATAAATTTTTAAATAGAATTTTGTTGAAATAATGATTGCCGAAGAACTCATATCGAATGTAATACCACCGCTAAAAACTTCTGACACTGTGCAGAAGGCTTTAGAAAGGATGAGTGAGTTCAAACTTTATCATTTACCTATTGTAAACGAAACTCAGTTTTTAGGTTTAGTTTCAGAAGAAGAGTTAATTGAAGTTAGAGATCAGCAATTGCCAATAGGTAGCTTATCGTTAACATTATTAAATCCATTTGTTTTTAAAGAAGCGCATATTTACGATGTGATTAGGCTTTTTAATCAAATGCGATTGTCTTTGGTACCAGTTTTAGATTTAAATAAAAATTACTTAGGTGTAGTTTCTATCAATAATTTATTGTCTTATACTGCCGAAACTTATGCTGTAAAAGAGTTTGGTGGCATTATTGTTTTAGAAATTAGCAATAGAAACAATTCTTTGGCGCACATGGCGCAAATAGTTGAGGCAGATAATGCACAAATTTTATCATCATACGTAAGTTCTTTTCCAGATTCAACTCGGTTAGAAATTACTTTAAAAATTAATAAAAAAGAGCTTTCTGGTATTATTGCTTCATTTGAGCGATATAATTATGAGGTTAAAGCTGTTTTTAACAATACGCAAAACGATGATGGTTCTACAGATCGATTCAATTCTTTCATGAACTATTTAAACGTATAAAATCCCTAATGAAAATAGCAATATACGGAAGAGAATTTAATGACAGTGTTTTACCCTTTGTACAACAGGTTTTTAAAGCATTATCATTATATAAAATTGAAGTTGTAGTATATACCAAATTTTATAACTTTTTAAAAAATAAAGTAACACTACCTACAAACATTTCTACCTTTTCTGGTCACAAAGAATTATTAACCAAAGGTGATGTTTTGTTAAGCTTAGGTGGCGATGGAACTTTATTAGATACCTTATCGCTGGTAAGAGATTCTCAAATCCCGGTTATCGGTATAAACTTTGGGCGTTTAGGTTTTCTGGCAAGTATCAATAAAAATGAAATTGATACCGCAATTAGTGCTTTAGTAAAAGGCGAATATTCATTAGATAAAAGAGGTATTCTTAATTTAGAATCTCAAAATAATTTATTTGGTGATGAAAACTTCGCTTTAAACGATATTACAATTCACAGAAGAGATAACTCTGCCATGATGATTATTCATGCTTACATGAATGGCGAATTTGTAAACTCTTATTGGGCCGATGGATTAATTATCGCTACACCAACAGGTTCTACAGCTTATTCGCTTAGTTGTGGCGGGCCGATTATCTTACCAAATGCACAAAGTTTTGTAATTACACCAATAGCACCTCACAATCTTAATGTAAGGCCAATTATAGTGCCTGATGATGTAGAATTAACTTTTGAAATTGAAGCAAGAAGTACAAAGTTTTTGGTTTCATGCGATTCGAGAACAGAAACTGTAGATAGATCTGTTAAAATTACCATCAATAAAGCTAAATTTAATGTAAATCTGATCCGTTTAAATAATGAAACTTATTTAACTACGTTAAGGAATAAATTACTTTGGGGCATAGATACCCGCAACTACTAAAATGCGCTATATTAAAATCATCAAATTCTTTTTGCTCTCCATTTTAATTTCAAATATCTCATTTGCACAACAAATAGAATTGGGTCTAAATGCTGGTGGCGCATCATATATGGGCGATTTAAATCAATACAATCCTGTTAAGATTACGGGGTTATCAGCTGGTGCTTTTGTTAAAGTAAACTTCGATCCGTATTGGGCAGTGGGCTTGCATTACAACTATGGCAAGGTTAAAGGAGCAGATTCGCTTTCTAAATTTGCTCAAGAAAGAGATCGGAATTTAAGTTTTTACACTCCATTAAATGAAGTAAGTTTATTACTCCATTTTAATTTTTTCGATTTATTTTCTCCGGCAGCAAAAAAACGATTATCACCATATCTGTTTGCAGGTGTTGGTATTTTAAATTATGAACCAAAAACTAAATACCAAGGTGAAGAATATTTATTGCGTTTATATAATACCGAAGGACAAACAGAAAATTATAAAAAATTTACAGTTACCATTCCCTTTGGTGGCGGTGTAAAATATCGATATACTGAACATTTAACCATTTTTGGACAAGCAGGCTTTAGAAGTCCGTTAACAGATTATATTGATGATGTAAGTGGCGTTTATGCCAACAGAAATTCGTGGCCAAATGGTGGCTTAGGGCCTGTTTTATCTGATAGATCAGGAGAAAAAACAGGAGTGTATTTAGGTGATCCGGGTACGCAACGAGGCGATTTTAGAAAAAGAGATCATTACATGTTTGTAGGTATTGGTATATCTTATACCTTTGTGAGCCAAAAATGTTTTACTTTTTAAGACAGTAGATAGGGCAGAAATGGGATTTAAAGAACAATTAGATATTAATCGCTTACCAGAACACATTGCCATAATTATGGATGGTAACGGCAGATGGGCAAAAAATCAGGGTAAGTTTAGAGTTTTTGGGCACGAAAGTGGTGTTTTATCTGTAAAAGACATTGTAGAAGGTTGTGTAGATATTGGGATTAAATATTTAACGGTATATGCGTTTTCTACAGAGAATTGGAATCGACCAATTGAAGAAGTAAACGCTTTGATGGAGCTTTTAATATCAACCATTAATGAGCAGGCCGAAACGCTAAATAAAAATAACGTAAGGTTAAATGCCATCGGCGATTTAAAATCCTTGCCACAAAAATGCATTGACGATTTAGCCAATGTAATGGAGGTAACTAGTAAAAATAGTCGCTGTACATTAACCCTTGCTTTAAGTTACAGCGCCAAATGGGAAATTCTATCGGCAACCAAAAAAATTGCTGAACAAGTTAAAGAAGGTAAATTGAATTTAGATGAGATTAGCGAAGAACTTTTTAACGCTCAATTAACCACCTCAAATATTCCCGATCCCGAATTAATGATACGTACCAGCGGCGAGCACAGAATTAGTAATTTTTTGCTTTGGCAAATGGCGTACACCGAATTATATTTTACCGAAACCCTTTGGCCAGATTTTAGAAGAGAAGATCTTTTTGAGGCTATTGTAGATTACCAGAAACGCGAACGACGCTTTGGAAAAATTAGTGAACAACTGAACTAATTTTAACTTTAACACTTTTTAACATGTGTTTAAATTAACTTAGCAACGTTTTTTAGATTGTAAATGAAAAGAATATACCAACTTATATTTTTGTTATTGATTGGCTTTCCAACAATAGCTCAAATTCGTAATCAGCCTCAACAGGCAACTCCTTCGTTAAAAGTAAATGGACTAAACCTCGACTACTTTGCTCCAAAAGAATATACCATTGGCGGTACAACTTTATCGGGTACGCAGTACTTAGATAAAGAAGTAATCATTACACTTTCTAAATTAACAAAAGGTGAAACTGTTATCCTTCCCGGCGAGGCAACCACTAATGCTATTAAAAACCTTTGGGCTCAAGGATTGTTTGATGATATTCAATTAAATGTTACTAAACTAATTGGTGATACCGTTTATTTTGATATTCTGGTAGTAGAACGTCCGCGTTTAACTTCTTTTGAATTTACGGGCATTAGTAAATCACAAAAAACGGATATATCAGAAAAACTTGCCGATAAAGCAGGTAAAACGATCATCAACGATAATTTATACAATACCACCCGAACAATTATCAGTAAATATTTATTAGATAAAGGTTATTTCTACACCAAAATAGATTTTGAATCTAAAAAAGATCCAAACCAAGAAAACAGTGTAATTTTACAGGTTAACATTGATAAAGGTAAACGTGTTAAAGTTCAAGAAATTAAGTTTACTGGTAATTCTGTTTTTAAATCGGCTAAACTTAGAAAATTTTTGAAAAAAACTAAACAAAGAGCTTTTTACAAAGTTTTTGGTAGCGGTAAATTCAATAAAGAAAAATACGAAGAAGATAAGTTGGCGCTAGTAGCAAAAATGCAAGAGAGAGGTTACAGAGATGCAGCCATTTTAAAAGATAGCATTTACCGTTACAATGATAAAACTGTAGGTATACAAATTGATTTGTACGAAGGACCCAAATATTATTTTGGTGATATTACCTGGGTTGGAAATGCAAAGTACGCTACAGAATATCTTAAAAAGGTTTTTGGTATAGAAAAAGGAGAATTATTTAGTGAAGAAAAGTTAGAGAAAAAATTGCGTGGTAGTGCCAATGGCGATGATGTTTCTAGTGTTTACCTTAATGATGGTTATTTAACTTTTAACATAGATCCGGTACAAACCAGAATACATGGTGATACGGTTGATGTTGAAATGCGCATGTACGAAGGGCCTCAGTTTACCAATAATAAAATTACCATCAAAGGCAATACCATAACAAACGATAAGGTAGTTGTACGTGAGATTCAAATGAAACCTGGTGATAAGTTCTCTAAAGAGCAACTGGTGCAAAGTGTACGTAGAATTGGTGCATTAGGTAATTTTGATGAATCTAAGACTAATCCTATTCCTAAACCAAATGCAGATGGTACGGTTGATATTGAGTTTAATGTAGAAGAGAAACCTTCAGATCAGATAGAATTATCTGGTGGTTTTGGTGGTGGCCGTGTTATTGGTACATTAGGTTTAACTTTTAACAACTTCTCGTTAAAAAATATATTCAACGGCGAGGCTTATAGACCATTGCCAAAAGGTGATGGACAGAAACTAAGTTTACGTGGACAAACGAATGGTAAATTTTATCAATCTTATAGTTTCTCATTTTCTGAGCCTTGGTTAGGTGGTAAAAAACCTGTTAGTTTTGGCTTAAGTGCATTTACTTCCTTACAGTCTAATGGTATTGATGCAAGCAATGCACAGTTTCAAAAAATTCGTTTAAACGGGGTTTCAATAAGTTTAGGTAGAAGATTGAAGTGGCCAGATAACTGGTTCTCATTAACTCACAGTGTTAATTTAAACCAATACATATTAAATAATTACCCTGGGTTTTTATTTAGTACGGGAACATCTTACAACTTAAACTTGACGCAAGAAATAGCAAGAGATTCAAGAAATCATAATATTTTCCCAACAGGTGGTGCTTACATTAGGTTTACTATACAAGCTACTCCACCTTACTCATTGTTAAACAATGTTAACTACTCTACCGCATCAGATTTACAACGTTATAAATTTACAGAATACCATAAATGGAAATTCGAATCGCAATGGTTCACAAACGTAGTGGGTAAGTTGGTGTTTAAAGCACAAGCTCAATTTGGGTTCTTGGGTAGTTACAATAGTGCTGTTGGTCAATCTGCTTTCGAAAGATTTAAATTAGGAGGAGATGGGATGCAAGGTTTCGACTTTTTACAAGGATCTGAGCTAATCGCAATGCGTGGTTATTCAAATAACTCAGTTATACCGGTAGGTGCAAACCCAACCATTGCACAAAACTCTGGTAGCCCAATATTTAATAAATATGTAATGGAATTACGTTATCCAGTAATTAGCTCGCAACAAGCAACTGCATTTATGACAGTTTTTGCCGAAGGTGGTAACACTTGGGATAAGTTTAGCGATTTTAATCCGTTTAATATCAGAAGATCTGTTGGTGTTGGTGCAAAAATATTTTTACCGATATTTGGATTGTTAGGTATTGATTATGGTTATGGTTTTGATAGAATTCCAGGCGTTCCAGATGCAAACAAAGGTCAATTCCACTTTAGTATAGCACAACAAATGGGAGGATTTAATTAAGGTTGTAACACATATAGTTTATCATTATTTAAAAATGGCATAGTTTTTAGCTAACTAAATGTAATCAACTATAAAAACACAACACACCAATGAAAAAATTAATATTAGCCAGCTTTTTGCTTCTAATGGGTTTAGGGGCTTCAGCACAAAAATTTGCTTACGTAGATACAGAGTATATTCTTAAGCATTTACCAGATTATAAAGCCGCAAACAGCCAATTAGATGGTTTATCTGCTCAGTATCAAAAACAGATTGATGATAGTTTTGTACAAATAGATAAAATGTACAAAGCTTACCAAGCAGATCAGGTTTTACTAACGGATGACATGCGCAAACGCAGAGAAAACGATATTATTGAAAGCGAAAAAAAGGCAAAAGAAATGCAACGCCAGAAATTCGGACCAGAAGGTGAACTTTTTCAAATGCGAGTTAAATTATTAAAACCAATACAGGAAAAAGTTTCTACAGTTATTGGCGAAACTGCAAAAAATAAATTCATAGATTTCGTTTTCGATAAAAGCAGCGAATCTACCATGATGATTTATGCAAGTGCCAATTACGATATCAGCAATGATGTTATTGTTAGGTTAGGTTACAAACCTGGTACGCTTGTTAAATAAACAAACAACACACAAATAGATTATAAAACAATTATTAAGTAAAATAGAAAATGAGAAAGTTAATTAACGTATTATTTGTAGCAGCTGGATTATTAATTACTAGCACTGCTGCAAATGCACAACAAAAATTCGGTCACTTAAACTCTGATGAGATTTATGCAACAATGCCAGAAGCTAAGGCAGCACAAACTACTTTAGAAAATTTGGCTAAAACAAAACAAGGTGAAATTGATAAAATGATCACTGAATATCAAGCTAAATATAAAGCAGCTATTGATAAAGAGAAAACATTAAGTGAAGCAAACAAAGAAGCTGTTGGTAAAGAATTACAAGCGGCTCAAGTTGAGTTAGGCGATCTTCAAAAAAGAATTGAGGATGCTCGTACCAAAGCTACTACTGATGTACAAGCAGAACAAGGAAAATTATATCCTCCAATTAACCAAAAATTATCTACAGCAATGGGTGTAGTTGCTAAAGAAAAAGGTTTGGCTTATGTTTTTGATATTTCTGCTTCTGCAGGTTTCAATAACTTAATTTATTTTGATGGTGGCGAAGATATTACTGCTGCGGTTAAAACCAAATTGGGTATTTCAGCAAGTGCTAAACCAGCTGCAACTCCAATTAAAAAACCATAATTAAGGTTTAAAATAATTATCTTAGCGGAATAAGGTTTAAATATCTTATTCCGTTTTTTTTATGGATAAATTATCAATTGGTGTTTTCGATTCGGGCTTTGGTGGCTTAACAGTTTTTAAATCTATTGCTGAAAAATTACCACAGTATAATTATATTTATTTAGGTGATAATGCCCGTTCGCCATACGGCGATCATTCTTTCGAAACCGTATATCAATATACATTAGAGTGTGTAGAATGGCTTTTTGCAAAAGGTTGTCCTTTAGTTATTTTGGCATGTAACACAGCATCTGCTAAAGCATTAAGAAATATACAGCAATTAGATTTGCCTAAAAAATATCCAAATCATCGCGTTTTAGGTGTAATTAGACCAACAGCAGAAGTAATAGGTGAGTACACCAAATCGCAAAATGTTGGCGTAATGGGCACACGTGGTACCGTAAATTCAAATTCTTATCCAATCGAGATTAATCACTTCTTTCCTTCGGTTAAAGTGCATCAGCAAGCCTGCCCAATGTGGGTGCCTATTATCGAGAATAATGAGCACGAAAATGATGGTGCTGATTATTTTGTAGATCAATACATCAAAGAATTGTTAAATCAATCTGCTGAAATTGATTGTGTGCTTTTAGCTTGCACACATTATCCATTGCTTATTCCTAAGCTCAAAAAATATCTACCAAACCATATTAATTTATTAGCACAGGGTGATATTGTAGCAAATAGCTTAGCAGATTATTTACTTAGGCATCCAGCAATAGAAAACCAATTGGCTAAAAATTCCAATCACGAGTTTTATACATCTGGAGATGTGAATGCTTTTAATCAACATGCCTCTGTTTTTTTGGGTAAAAGCATTGGTGCAAAAGCGATGGTAAAAGGCTAAATTCTCATTCTTAAATGATTAGCATTTAAATTACCTTACTGTGTAAAATCGTTTCATTTTTGGTTAGGTTTTAAAAGTTTAAAAGGTTAATTTTGCGGCTCAATCATCAATTCAATGAGCGATCAGATCAAGCACGAATGCGGTATAGCTTTTATCCGCCTGTTAAAACCTCTCTCATACTACCAAGAAAAATACGGTACTGCACTTTACGGACTTAACAAATTGTATTTGTTAATGGAAAAACAGCATAATCGTGGGCAGGATGGAGCTGGTATTGCTACCATAAAGCTAGACATGAAACCTGGTAGCAGATACATTAGTCGCTACCGTTCTATGGCGCAAAATGCGGTTGCAGATATTTTTGGATACGTACAAAACAAGTTTGTAGATATACAAAATGAAACGCCAGAGTTGATGAAAGACACAGAGTTTTTAAAGCAAAATGTAAGCTTTATTGGCGAAGTACTTTTGGGTCATTTACGTTATGGTACACACGGCAAAAATAGCATCGAAAATTGCCATCCGTTTTTACGCCAAAATAATTGGATGACCAGAAACTTGGTAATTGCCGGTAATTTTAACATGACTAATGTTGATGAATTATTAGAGCAACTGTATGAGCTTGGTCAGCATCCAAAAGAAAAAGCAGATACGGTTACAGTTTTAGAGAAAATTGGTCATTTCTTAGATGATGAAAATCAGGTTTTATTTGATGAATACAAAAAAGAAGGCCTTTCTAATGTAGAAATTACACATAAGATTTCTGAAAGTTTAAATATCGCTAAAATTCTTCGTCGCTCTGCAAAAGATTGGGATGGTGGTTATACCATTTCTGGTATAGTTGGTAATGGCGATGCTTTTGTTTTGAGAGATCCTTCAGGTATCCGCCCTGCGTTTTATTATGCCGATGATGAAATTGTGGTTGCAGCATCTGAAAGACCAGCGATACAAACTGCTTTTAACGTACAAATTAAACAGGTAAAAGAAATTGAACCTGGATATGCTTTAATCGTTAAAAAAGATGGTACAGTTACGCAAGAGATGTACCGTGAACCAGCAGAGAAAAGAGCCTGTTCATTTGAGCGTATTTATTTCTCGCGTGGTAGCGATGCGGATATTTATAAAGAACGTAAGCAGTTAGGTCATTTATTAATTCCACAGGTTTTAAGTGCGGTTAACAAAGATTTAAAAAATACAGTTTTCTCATTTATTCCAAACACTGCCGAAGTTTCATTTTATGGAATGGTAGAAGGTTTGCATCAATATGTGCGTGAGGTTCAAAAAGATGTGCTAATTAACAATAAAGAACAACTTAATGATGAGCAATTGAATGAATTGCTATCTATGAGCCCAAGAGTTGAAAAGTTGGCGATTAAGGATGTTAAGCTGCGCACTTTTATCACGCAAGATGCGGATAGGGGAGAAATGGTAGCACATGTTTATGATACCACCTACGGCGTAATTAAAAACGATACCGATACCTTAGTTGCGGTTGATGATTCTATTGTTCGTGGTACAACACTGAAGCAAAGTATCATCAAAATCATCGATCGTTTGCATCCTAAAAAGATCATTATCGTATCATCTGCGCCTCAAATTCGTTATCCAGATTGTTATGGTATCGATATGTCTAAAATGGGTCAATTTGTAGCTTTTGATGCAGCCATACAATTGTTAAAAGAACGTGGCATGGAACACATCATCGAAGAGGTTTACGAAAAATGTAAAGCTTCTTTATTGTTGCCAAAAGAGCAAATTGTAAATTATGTTAAAGATATTTACAGGCCATTCAAACAACAAGAAATTTCAGATCAAATCGCAAAAATTATTACACCAAAAGGTACTGTTGCCGAGGTTGAAGTGATTTATCAAACTTTAGATAATTTGCATATCGCTTGCCCTAACCATAGTGGCGATTGGTATTTTTCCGGTAATTACCCAACTCCAGGCGGCAATAAAGTGGTAAATAAAGCCTTTGTAAACTGGAAAGAAGGAAATAATCAAAGGGCTTACTAACCCCTAAATCCCCTAAAGGGGACTTGTTATAGTTTAAAATAATTAAGGGTGAAAACGAAAGTTTTTGCCCTTTTTGATTCTGCAGTCCTGCTTTGCATTGCAAGTCCTCGGCTCGTTCCTCACCTGCGGGCTTTTCATTGCAATCAGGTTTAGAATTAAAGCAGCTGCTCATTGCAAAACCGTACAATAAGGATAAATATAAATCCAATTCTTGAACAAACTTTCTGTGCATTTTATTTGTTAATTATCAAAAAAATAGCAACATGAGAAAGATTTTTTTATGGATAATAGTTTGTTTAGGTTTAGCTTGTTCAGATGCTAAACAAAACAAGGTTGAAGATGCCATATCAAGAACGAGTGATAGTTTAAATGCAAAGTTGAATAAGCTAAATGATACTTTAAAAAAAGTAGGTGACGATGTTAAAAATAAAATTCCTAAAGTTAAAATTGAAATAGAACGAACTATTCCAATTAGTTTACAATGGATCGGGATGAAGCCAAATGCACAAGGAAAAGCGCAATTAATTAAGCAAAATGATGGTTGGTTTAGCATTAGAGGTGAGCAAACAAATGCAAATAACGAGTTCCTTAAAATTAATGGTAAACTAAAGAGAATAGATGCAAGCACTATTTCTTTTGAAGGAACGATTATCACCTATATTAAAACTATAAACGGAGGAGCACCCTGTGAAAAAACGGGTAAACAAAATTTCTTAAAAATTGGTGATCGAAGCTATTATCGTTTACAAAATATGGAAAATTGTGAAGGCGGTAAAGTTGTAGATTATATAGATTTATATAATTTAAACGAAGTTTATAAATCTTAAATGTAAAACTGATGATAGGTTTTGTATAACAACCAAAGTGCAAAAGCAATAATAATAATGCCCGCCACTTTATTTAATTTTCTTAACGTATCCTCCTTAATTCTGTATCTAAGTTTGCTAGAATAATAACTTTTTAAACTGTCAATAGCTAACTGAGTAGCCATTGCTATAAAAAAGCAGAAAAGTTTTTCATTTAGTCGGTTATTTAGTTTTACCGAGATAATTCCGCTTACAATAATCCAAAACATTAAGGTCGATGGCGTTAAAATGCACATCAAAAAACCTTTCAAAAGATAGCCTCGTTTGCTAATCTTTATCATCGTATTATTTTCATAATTGATAGATACCTTAGATAGCAGGTAATAAATGCCAACAGCTAATAAAAATATGCCTCCAAATATGCCAACATATTTGTCAAAACTTTCTTGGTAAACCAAAAACTGACTACCGAAAAGAACAATGGCAATTAAAATGACATCGCTAATAATTACACCTAATGCCAATGAAAACCCAGCCATAAAGCCTTTTTCAATGCTAGTCTTAATCATTGCAAAAAAAACAGGACCAGTTAAGAATGAGGAAATTAGCCCTGCACCCAAACCTAGTATAATCGCTTCGAACATTCGTCTATCAATATAATTTGTGCTAATATGCAATTTTTAAAGCTAAAAACTATCCATTTTATGTTATAGTTTTTTACAAGTTTATAGCTTATACGCATATAATACGCGTTAAATTAACGTTTATAAAATTTTTGATGAGTGTTAAAAATACACTCAATAACCAATAAATTTTATTTATGTTTAGCGAACCAAAATTTAATATTAAACTAAAACTTTTATCCACACATGGAACAAAATTCAAAAACCAATTGGGCACAGTTCATTCCCTTAGTAACTGTTTTCTTCTTTTGGGGTTTCGTTGCTGCAAGTAACGATATTTTAATACCAGTATTTAAAGCTGCCTTTAACTTATCACAAAGAGAAAGTCAGTTGGTATCATTGGCATTTTACATTGCTTACACTGTTGGGTCATTAATTTACATAGGTATTTCGGCCTTAATGAAAACAGATTTAATTAATAAAATAGGTTATAAAAATAGTTTGGCTTTAGGTTTGGTTATTTCGGCAATAGGAACATTGCTATTCTATCCTGCTGCTAATTTAGGTTCATTTCCATTAATGCTTACTGGCTTATTTATAGTGGCCTTAGGGTTTTCATTGCAGCAAACTGTTGCAAACCCATTGGCAATTGCATTAGGGCCAATTAAAACTGGTTCGCAGCGTTTAACATTGGCAGGTGGTATCAATAATTTTGGTACAACCATCGGTCCGCTTATTGTTAGTTTTGCTATTTTTGGTTCTGCCGCAAGTGAGAATACAACAATTAGTATTGAGAGCGTTAAAATTCCATACTTAATATTGGGTGCAGCATTTTTATTGGTAGCAGTTTTTTTAAAAATGTCTTCATTGCCTGATAAACCGCCTCTAACCGAAGCAAAAATTGAAGATGGCTCAACCAAAGGCAATGCACTAAAATACCCTCAACTGGTTTTGGGTATGATTGCTATTTTTGTTTATGTTGGTGTTGAAGTTTCAACGGCTAGTAATTTGCCAGCATATATGGAAGAAGATTTAGGTTTTGCTATTAAAGATATTGCCCCATACATTTCATTATACTGGGCAAGTATGATGATTGGTCGTTGGACTGGAGCTGTTGAAGCTTTTACAGACAAAGTAAGTTTGCAAAAGGTGTTAAGATTTGTTGCACCATATTTGGCATTTGGTATCTTTTTATTGGTAAATGCTATTGCAAAACATGATTTGGCTCCTTTTTACGTTTATGCTTTAATTATTTTAGTTTTAATAGCTGCAGATATGGCAAGTAAAGGAAATCCAGCCCGTATGCTATTCATTTTTTCGGCTATTGGCATAGCAGCTTTATTAATTGGTATGTTTACCGATGGTATGGTTAGTGTTTATGCATTTACAAGCGTTGGTTTGTTTTGTAGTACTTTATGGCCTTGTATTTTTACCTTAGCAGTTAGTGGTTTAGGTAAAAATACCAGTCAAGGTAGTAGCTTCTTAATTATGATGATTATGGGTGGTGGAATAATTAGTTATTTACAAGGTTATGTTTCTGAATTTACTGGCATTCAGTATAGCTATATTGTTGGTATTGCATGTTTTGCTTACTTAGCATTTTATGCTTTAAAAGCTAGTAGTATTTTAAAATCGCAAGGAATTAACTTTGACGAAAAGATCTCAGGCGGTCACTAAATCAAAATCTATTTTATTTAAAGAGTCCCGATTTGCATCGAGGGCTCTTTTTTTGTGCTAATCAAACGTTTGCGGAGTTTTTAATTCTCGAATGGTTTTTGTTTTTGCTTATGTTAGCTAAAAATTTAAACCCTAAACTAAACAATGACAACTATTTCAAACCAAAACAGAACAGCATTATTACCAATGGTAATTTGTTGTGGGCTGTTTTTTATTTTCGGCTTTGTAACTTGGGCCAATGGTACATTAATTCCTTTCTTAAAATTAGCGCTAGATTTAGAAACTGATTTACAAGCGTTTTTTGTAACCTTCGCTTCTTACATTGCTTATTTTTTTCTTGCCTTACCTAGTTCTTGGATTTTACAGAAAATCGGTTTCAAAAACGGATTAGTGTTGGGTATGGTAATTTTAGGAGTAGGGTCTTTGATATTTATACCAGCAGCCGATAATAGAAGTTATGGATTGTTCTTAACAGGTATTTTTATTCAAGGATCTGCAATGGCTTTATTACAAACTGCAGTAAACCCTTATTTAAGTATTATCGGTCCAATAGATAGCGCAGCCGCCCGTATTTCTATAGCAGGTTTGTGTAATAAAGGTGCTGGTGTATTAGTACCAATTATTTTTGGTGTATTATTCTTGAAGAACTCGGCAGAAACTACAGCAAAAATTAATGCCACTTCAGACATCAATGCTAAAAATGCAATCTTAGATGAATTATTACAGCGGGTACATACGCCTTACATAGTTTTAGCAGTAGTATTCGTTATTTTTGCCATAGTAATTAAGTTTGTTAACCTACCAGAAGTAGAAGCCGAAGAAGCTATTGTGGATGAAAACAGTAACGTAAAAGTTAAGTCTAGCATCTTCCAATATCCTCATTTATTTTTAGGAGCTTTTGCTATTTTCTGTTGCGTAGCAGTAGAAGTTATGGCTGGAGATGGAATTGCTACTTACGGACGTGAGCTAAACATCAACCCAAATATTGTTCGTTTCTCTACATCATTTACTTTAATATGTATGTTAGTAGGTTATGTAATTGGTATTATTGCTATTCCTAAAATTTTAAGCCAGCAAATGGCATTACGTATTTGCGCTGTATTGGGAGTAACATTAACTTGTATATCAGCTTTTTCAACTGGCAATGTTTCCTTCTATTCAGTAGCATTATTGGGTTTAGCGAACTCGCTGATGTGGCCTGCAATTTTCCCATTAGGCATTAAAGGTTTAGGTAAGTTTACTAAAACAGGATCAGCAATTATGATTATGGGTATTGCTGGTGGTGCATTAGTTTTACCCATTTATGGTTTCTTAAAAGATAGTCTTTCAATTGATTTTCAGCTTGCATTTTTATACACGCTATTGCCAGCTTACCTTTATATTATTTATTTTGCCGTTAAAGTACATAAAGCAGGCTCGAAGGAATAGAAGGCTAAGTTTTAATTAGGTAAATAAATTAACTTCAAGCTTAAAAAAATATTAATTTTGATTGCTCTCTGGTGTAAAATCGGAGCGCTTTTGAATTTACCAAAAATGGCAAAACAAGCATTTAACGATATCTATATGAGGTTGGCTACAGATTTAGCTACTCGTTCTCATTGTGTAAGAGCTCATGTGGGTGCAGTATTAACAAAAGATACAAGAATAATCTCTATCGGTTACAATGGCCCACCAGCAGGCACCCACAATTGCGATGAAGAGTGGCCAGAACATGGTTGCGCTAGAGACAGTAAAGGAAGTTGTTCTTTAGCATTACATGCCGAAGAAAACGCAATTTTGTATGCGGTTAAAAATGGCTCTAAAATAGAAGGGTCAACACTATATACTACTTTATCGCCATGCATTGCCTGTGCCAGACTGATTTTGTCATCAGGTATTAGAAAGGTTTATTTTAAAGACTCTTATGCTGCTTACAAAGGTTTAGCAAGCGATGAAGGCGTAGATTTTTTATTGCGGTTTGGGGTTGAAGTTTTGCAACATGAAGTTGTGGATTAAATTTGTACTTCATTTATCTTGACAACTTGACAAGTTGTTGTTATATTTGATTAAAATAATTGAAAATGAAAACAATGACGGTTGGAGAGTTTAAAACGAACTTTTCAGAAGTAATGGAGCAAGTTAAAGCAGGAATTTCTATCGCAGTTACTTTTGGTAGAAAGAAAGAAGTAATTGGTTATTTTGTTCCGGAAAAAAAAAATAAGCCAGCTAAAAGAAAACTAGGTATAGTAAATGCTAATGTTGTATTTAAGGATGATTTTGAAATGAGCGATGAAGAATTTCTGGGTTTATGATTTATTTACTAGATACACATGTACTCATTTGGGCGATAAGTGACCCAAGTAAACTATCAAAAAAAGTAAAAGAACTTCTAGAAGATACAAAAAACAAAATTTTGGTAAGCTCTCTAAGCTTATGGGAGATTTCATTAAAGTTTTCACTCAATAAGTTGGATTTGGGAGGAATGGCACCACAAGATTTTCCTGACCATATTTTAAAGATTGGATTTGATGTTGTTCCAATTTCAGCATCTGAGACTTCAACATTTCATTTTTTAAAATCGGATTTCCATCGAGACCCCTTTGATAGGATGCTGATTTGGCAAGCAATAAAACAGAATGTAGTCTTAATTAGTAAAGATGAAAGGGTTGCAAAGTATAAAGAGTCAGGATTGAAGGTGGTTTGGTAGCTTTTTCTCAGCACAATTTTTATTTCTAGCCCCGATTGTCGCGTAAATCCTTCTGTGTTGTCATGCTAAGGTGAACCGATTTCTAATCGGTAGCGTAGTAGAAGCATAACACAGAAGATTGCAGCAAAAGCCTGCCTGCCGGCAGGCAGGCGGGACTAACATTAACTTTTGCACTATAATTGCGCTTCAAATATTGAATTGTAGGAAAATCTCACTTCTCACTTCTCACATCTCATATCTAATTGTTACCTTTGCGCATGCTAGAAAAAATCATCATTCTCGATTTTGGTTCTCAGTTTACACAGCTTATTGCTCGTCGCGTTCGCGAATTAAATGTTTACTGCGAAATCCACCCATTTAATCACATTCCTGAATTAGATTCGACTGTAAAAGGCGTAATTTTATCAGGCAGCCCGTACTCTGTTCGTCAAGAAGATGCACCTTTTGTAGATTTAAATTTATTTGCAGCTTATCCGTTATTATCGGTTTGTTACGGCGCTCAGTTTATTGCACAACAAAATGGGGGTGATGTTCAGGCATCGAATACTAGGGAATATGGTAGAGCAAATTTAGATTTTGTAAATCAAGATAATAAGTTGTTTAAAGGTATCAATGTAAATTCACAAGTGTGGATGAGCCATGGAGATACCATTAAAGTAGTTCCAGAAAATTTTGAAATTATTGCCAGCACAGCTGATGTGCAAGTAGCTGGATATCAGATAAAAGATACCAATACTTACGCTATTCAGTTTCACCCAGAAGTAACGCACAGTACAGATGGTAAAATTTTATTGCAAAACTTTTTAGTAGGTATTTGTGGATGCTCGCAAGATTGGACAGCCGATGCATTTGTTGAAACTACCATTGCTGCTTTAAAAGAGAAATTAGGTAATGATAAAGTTGTTTTAGGCCTTTCGGGCGGTGTAGATAGTAGTGTTGCTGCTATTTTATTGCACAAAGCAATTGGCACAAACTTGCACTGTATTTTTGTAGATAATGGTTTATTGCGTAAAGACGAATTTGAAAGCGTTTTAGAGCAGTACAAAGATATGGGCTTAAATATTAAAGGCATTGATGCTAAAGAAAGATTTTTAAGTCAGTTGGCAGGTGTTAAAGACCCAGAGTTAAAGCGTAAAGCCATAGGTAGAGTTTTTATAGAAGTTTTTGATGATGCTGCTCACGAAGTACAAGATGTAGTTTGGTTAGCGCAAGGCACAATTTACCCAGATATTATCGAATCGGTATCGGTAAAAGGTCCATCGGCAACCATTAAATCACATCATAATGTTGGTGGTTTGCCAGATTTTATGAAACTTAAAATTGTAGAGCCATTAAATACTTTGTTTAAAGATGAAGTGCGTAGAGTTGGTAAAAGTTTAGGAATTGAAGGCTTTATTTTAGGTCGCCATCCTTTTCCGGGACCAGGTTTAGCAATTAGAATTTTGGGTGATGTTACTCCAGAGAAAGTTGCAATTTTACAAGAAGCAGATGCCATTTATATCAATAATTTAAAAGAAGCTGGTTTATATGATCAGGTTTGGCAAGCGGGAGCTATCTTTTTGCCTGTGCAATCTGTTGGTGTAATGGGTGATGAAAGAACTTATGAGAATGTAATTTGTTTAAGAGCTGTAGAATCTGTTGATGGGATGACTGCAGATTGGTGTCATTTACCTTACTCAGTTTTGGCGAAAATTTCTAATGAAATTATCAATAAAGTTAGAGGGATTAACCGTGTGGTTTATGACATTAGTTCTAAGCCACCGGCTACAATTGAGTGGGAATAGTTTAATTCTCATTTGACAGTTTTTGGTTAGCAGTTGTTTGATTTTGTGTTTATTTAATTTTTTGAAATGGGAATCCAGAAAAAAATCAGTGTTTATCTTTTAGTTTTTGCAGTTTGTATAATTGCGGCCTGTTCACCAAAAGTTACAAAAACGGTTGTTAAACCAACTAAAGATAATCCGATAGTAGAAAAGGTAGAAAAACCAAGCAAAAAATTTACGGAGGCAAATATTGCAGTGCTTATTCCATTTAAGTTAAACCAAATTAATTTAAAAACTGCCACAAAAGCGCAGGTAGAACGAACAGATATGGCTATAGATTTCTATCAAGGTGTTAAGCTTGGGATAGATTCTGCAGCATCTGCAGGTTTAAACTTTAAATTAAATGTGTATGATACCAAAGATGATAATTCGGCAATTGCTTCATTGTTTAATAAAGAGGGCTTAAAAAGTAGTAACCTTATAATTGGTCCGGTTTTTCCAGAAGGATTAAAATACATCACTAACTTTTCGATGATTAATGATTTGGCTGTAGTATCGCCTTTGGCAGCTAGTAAACCGAGTGATTTTAACAACCCGAAATTAATTTCTATAGTTAATAACATCAATCAACATGCAGAAAAAGTGGCCGATTACATTGCTTCAAAATATCAAAGTAGCAATAGTATCATCGTTTTAATTAATCCCAAAAAAACAGCCGACGAGCAATTCGCCGCCCCACTTAGAAAAAGATTTCATCAAAAGTACCCCAGTCATATTGTACAAGAATTTACTTCTACTTATACTTTTGAGACAAAGATGATTAAAAACAAGAGGTATGCGGTAATTATCTGCTCTGAAGATGTTGCTTTTGTTAAACCTAGCATTGATAAGCTTTATAAACTGAGGAATTTAAAAACTGGAGGCTATGATTTAAACCTGTTTGGGCACCCAACGTGGCTTAAACAAACTTATAACTTAGATCAGCTCCAAAATTTAAATACTACGGTAAGCACATCTTATAAGATTGATTATAAAAGTAGTTCTGTTATCAATTTCATTAAAAAATATAGAGCTCAATTTAATTTCGAGCCAAGCGAATATTCATTTAAAGGGTTTGATATTGGTTATTACTTTGGCAAAATGTTAGCTAAACATGGTGCAAAATATTTAGATTTCATTACCAAAGAAAAATATAAAGGTTTACATAATTCTTTCGAATTCGAATACAATCCGCAATTTGGTTATTACAATACAGAATTGATGTTGTTGCAGTATAAAAATCTGAATTTAACCCTAGTTGATTAAAAATTTAGATTTTAGGATATGAAAGTGGAACATCAAATTAGGGCTTTTGAGCAATTACTAAAAAGTTACGATGGCGTTATGCCGCTACACAGGCATTTGTTTGCATACTTTAAGCAAAACAAACAAATGGGCTCGTCTGATAGGAGGTGGGCAACTCGTTACATTTATAGCTACTTTAGATTAGGAAAAGCATTAGCTGATGTAGAGACTTTGAAAAGATTAGCAGTAGCAGATTTTCTGTGTAATGAAACTTCAAGCTTAATTATTGCTAACTTTTTGCCTGATTTTGAAGCTCAAATTAATTTGGCGCTAGCCGATAAAATAGATTTGGTGAAGCAAAATTTTCCAAATTTTAACCTGTCACAAGTTTTTTCTTTTGATGCTAATTTATCTGATGATGTAGATCGATCAGCTTTCTTACCCTCTTTTTTTATACAACCCGATTTATTTATTCAAGTTAAATCAACTCATATACAAGTAGTTATAAATCAATTGCAAGCAAATGGAATTATTACAAAAGAAATAGGCGATACTACATTGGCTCTACCTAATGGCACAAAATTAGAGCAGGTATTAACCGATCCCAGGTTATATCAAATTCAAGATCTATCTTCGCAAAAAACAGGTGCTTATTTTGAGCCAAATAAATACGATTATTGGTGGGATACTTGTGCCGCATCTGGCGGAAAATCTTTATTGTTGCATAGTTTAGAGCCAAATATAGAGCTTTTAGTGAGCGACATACGAGAAAACAGCTTAAATAATTTACAAGAACGTTTTCAGTTAGCCGGCTTAAAAAAGTACCACTTAAAAGCGATGGATCTATTGCAAAACAATGATCAGATTTTGCATCATTACGAATTTGATGGGATTTTATTAGATGCTCCTTGTTCTGGTTCTGGCACATGGGGAAGAACACCAGAGATGCTTTACTTTTTTGAACAATATAAAATAGAGAACTATGTGAAGCTGCAGAAAGGTATTGCCGCAAACGTGATCAAATACCTTAAAAAAGACAGGCCATTAATTTATATGACCTGCTCTGTTTTTAAAGCCGAAAACGAAGATGTGGTAACGTATTTAACAAATAATTTTGATTTGAAATTAGAAAAAATGGAACTGATTAAAGGTTATAACAGTAAAGCTGATAGCATGTTTGTAGCACGTTTAATTAAAGAGTAATCAATTATTAAGTTTCCTAAATCATTGATTTTTTTAATTATTTCAATCTATTTTTATAATCTCTATTTGTATTGAAAACATGTAAAATGTAGATAATATTATTTTCTTCAATTATTTCGAATACAATAACATAAGGAAACTTAGCAACAACATATTCTCTATAATGCGAAAATTTTATTGGGTAAAAAAATGGATGATTTGCAATTGAAGATACATTACCTTCAATAATCATTAAAAAATGCTCGCCTAAACCTAACTTTTGCTCTTCATACCAATTATAAGAGACTTGTAATTCATCTTTAACGATAGAGGCAAAAACAATAGTATAACTCACTATTTATTTATTAATTCATTTTTAATATCAGCAAATGAAGAACCTTTGTCAATTCCTGATTTTAGATCTTCAGAACGTTTTTCCAATTCATTAATTAACGTTTGATTTTCCCACCAATTAGAAGATGAAGATTTTTGATCTACAAAATAATCTAAACCTAATTTATCCAAAAATGCTTTCACAGTTTTTTCAGCAGACTGATCATCAATATTTACAGTTATAGTTGCCATAATTTAAGTTTTAATCAAGTTTAAATAATCAAATTTATAAATACTTTTGTTAGGAAATTAAAAGATTTAGATGCTCGTAACTTATTAACATTAATACTTAGTGAAACAAAATTTAGCTACTGAAACCAATGTTTAATTTTGCTTTTTAAATGCTTAATTGCCTCAAAAAGGATGGCTAAAGCACCAATGATTACCGTATATTTTTCAAAGCTGTTCATTTCAAATTTGGTTAACTTATAGACTAATTTAACTAATATTTGTTACAAACCCGTGTTTGTTCTAAATAATTTTATGGCAATAGCTAAAAGGATTATTCCAAATGCCTTCCTTAAAATGTTTAATCCGGTTTTGCCGAAAAGCTGTTCTAACCTTGTGGTGTTTTTTAGTACGAAATAAACAAAAATCATATTTAGCAGAATACCAACGATAATATTTTGAGTTGCATATTCAGTTTTTAAGGATAATAGGGTAGTCATGGTGCCTGCACCAGCAATTAAAGGAAATGCTAAGGGAACAATAGATGTTGCTGCAGAACTATCGGCATCGTCTTTAAAAATGGTTAAGCCCAAAACCATTTCCATGGCAATCGCAAAAATTACAAATGAACCCGCAATAGCAAAAGAAGCTACATCAACACCGATAACGTTTAATAAAGTTTTACCAGCAAAAAGAAAAACAATCATTAAAAAGGTAGCTACAATTGCAGCTTTTTCGGATTCGATGTGGCCAGCTTTTTTTCTAAGTTCGATAATGATAGGAATGGAACCTAAGATATCAATGATGGCAAATAAAATCATTGTGGTAGATAATATTTGGCTTAAATTGAATTGTAAATGTTCCATAAGCAGTTAAATTTTCGACAAAGTTAAATGATTTAGTTTAAATCGATATTAATTTATCATTAGAAGTAAAACTGAGTTCTTAAAGTTAAGATGTTGTCATCTAAATCATTTTGAAAATTAGTTAAGTTAGCTTTCTCGTTTTTAATCATATCATAATAAATAACAGCTTTTAAGTTCGTGTTAAAATGATGTAAAAACCCAACACCAAAAGTATCAAAACGTACATCTCCGCCAGAAAGTCCTTTGCTTGCTGTAATTTCTTGTCCTTTAACTTTAGTGTTGGGGTCATAAAAATCGTATTTCAAAATCACCTGACTATCAGTGCTGTGCAGTGTTTGCACAAAAGTAAAATAAGCACCATTAAAGTTTCTGGTGTAATATGGCTGTCTAATAAAATTTTTATCTTCTGGTAAAGTGCCAGGCGTATTACTTGCACTTGCAGTGCCAGTTTGCAAACCAGTAATATATTCAGCTCTAAATTCAGATCTCCAGCTTTCTTGTTGTGTTCTTAATTGGATATCCGCTCCATAATATTTTCTGGGTGCAACAGTATTAAATATAGATGCTGAAGAATCTTTATGCATGGCCCAAATGTTATTTTCATTTTTCATTTGGTATTTCACATTCAGTTGATGATTTAGTCCTCCTAATAAGGTACTAATTCCACCTGCTATACGTACAGGTATTTTCTTTAAGTTAATTGCCTTATGGCTCAATCTTAATACAAAATCTTTAGAGCTATCAAATTCTGCTGGGCCAGATAAGCCTTGTCCGTTGTAAATACCTAAATCAAATTTAATGTTCTTAAGCTTCGCATCTTTTTTTCGAGGGTTAAAGGTAAACATCACGCCTAAGTCACGTTCGGTACGCATTAATATTTGCGACATTCTACCACGTTCTGGTGCTTCCCTTGCCGATGAGGAGATTTGTAATTCATTACCAAATGGCCTACCAGCTAAACCTGCTGTAAAATAAAATAATTGCCATTCATGCTCGTAATATCTACCCCAGAAATCCCTCACATTTACCCCTTGTTCAGTTCCATCAAACTGAAAAACAAAATAGGTTGAAGGTGTGCCGTCTTCATTCTTTAAGCTATAATCTGCTCTTAAACGTCCGCGTCGCAATCTAAATCTATTGTCTGTATTTTCGCCAAAAGCACCCCCCTGATAATCGGCGGGTGCGCCTTTTGATTGGGCATATTGAAATTGAGGTTGTAGGTAACCACTAAAAGAAACTGTTCCAAATTTTTTAGAAATAATCATTTGATTGTTCACAATGGTAGTATCTAAAACATCGTTAATGGTTTGCTGTGCGAATATTTTAGATTCAAACGAGGTGAGGATTACGATGAGTAAAAGTATAGGAAAAACGCTTAACGGCTTCATTTTAATGTTTTTTACAAATATAATGTTATTTCTATGTTAAGTGATGCGTAATTGTTAACTGCATAAAAAAACCATCCGCTTAGTGCGAATGGTTTAAATAAATTGATATAAATAGCTTAATTAGCCTTGTAATTTCTTTCTAAGTACAGAGTTTTTCTTTCCGTATAAGTAATAAATGGATATACCTAAAGCCATCCAAATTGCTAAACGAATCCAAGCTTCAAAAGGTAATGAAGACATTAGATAAACACATACAATTACACCCATAATCGGCACAAATGGTACTAAAGGAGTTCTAAATGGTCTTGGTCTATCAGGATCAGTTTTTCTAAGTAATAATACACCAATACAAACTAATGAGAAGGCAAATAAAGTACCAATTGATACCATGTGACCTAAATCAGTTACAGGTACAAAACCAGCAAAAATACTTACAAACACCATGAAAAATAAGTTGGTTTTAAATGGAGTTCTGAATTTAGCGTGAATGCTGCTAAAGAATTTTGGTAACAAACCATCTTTAGACATCGTATAAAACACTCTTGATTGTCCCATCAACATTACTAAAATTACAGAGGTATAACCAGCTAAAATTGCAATGATTAATCCCATTTGCAGCCAGCCATATCCAGTTACTTTAAATGCCGTTGCTGCCGGAGAAGCATCACCTTTAAAGATAGAGAATGGAACTAAACCTGTCATTACGTGAGCAAAAAGTACATATAAAATGGTACAAACCACTAATGAGCCTAAAATACCAATTGGCATGCCTTTTTGTGGGTTTTTAGCTTCTTGAGCTGCAGTAGAAACTGCATCGAAACCAATAAATGCAAAGAATACCAAAGCTGCACCCGCTGCAATACCAGAAATACCAAATTCGCCTTTAACACCAGTATTCACAGGGATATATGGCGTATGGTTTGCTGGGTTAATAAATTTCCAACCTAAAGCGATAAATAAGATTACCACACAAACTTTTACAATAACTAAAATGTTATTTAAGCTTGCTGATTCTTTAGTTCCACGGATCAACATTAATGATAATAGCGAAACAATCACTACTGCAGGTAAATTTATACCGCCACCATCAACTTCAGCAAATGATTTACTTAAGAAAAGGGGCATTTCTGTGCCAAATTCATGCAGTAACTTATTAAAATATCCAGACCACGAAACACCTACTGTAGCTGCTCCTAAAGCATATTCTAACACTAAATCCCAGCCAATAATCCATGCCATAAACTCACCCATGGTAGCGTAAGAATAGGTATAAGCACTACCAGCAACTGGTATCATAGATGCAAATTCTGCATAACACAAGCCCGCAAAAGCACATCCAACAGCTGCCAAAATAAATGATAAGGTTACCGCAGGACCAGCATGATCAGCAGCGGCAATTCCTGTTAAAGAGAATAAACCAGCTCCAATAATTGCTCCAATACCTAAAGCAACAAGACTTGTGCTACTTAATGTACGTTTGAGCGTGCCTTCGCCACTTTCTGCCGACTCGGCAACAAGTACATCAATAGGCTTTTTTAAATTCATAATGTAAATAGTTAGTTTTCGATTAGTTGTTTAGTCTTTTTAATTTCGATTCCAAACCTAAATAAAAATTATTTAATAATAAAGGGGATTTTTATTCAAAATCCCCTTTATTTAGTAACATTTATAGCTTATCAACGATTTACTAAAGTGTCGATATCATTTTTAATGGTATCAGTTCTTTCAACTCCAGCAGAATCAATGGTTTTAATAATTTCCGTTTGTGCCCTTACTTCAATTACTTTATCTGCATTTGAGGCGCTGATGGCAATATATGGAGCGATAACCAATGAAACGATCGACATTAATTTAATTAAAATGTTCATCGATGGACCCGAAGTATCTTTAAACGGATCTCCAACTGTATCACCTGTAACAGATGCCTTATGAGGCTCAGATTTTTTGAAATACATCTCGCCATTAATTTCCACTCCTTTTTCGAATGATTTTTTAGCATTATCCCAAGCGCCACCAGCGTTAGATTGGAAAATACCCATCAATACACCAGAAACTGTTACTCCAGCTAATAAACCACCTAAAACTTCTGGTCCGAAGGTAAAACCAACAAGCACCGGAGTAATTAAAGCAATCGCCCCTGGCAACATCATCTCTCTAATAGAAGCTTTGGTAGAAATGGCCACACATTTTTCGTATTCTGGTTTGGCTTTGTATTCCATAATTCCAGGTATTTCACGAAACTGTCTACGTACCTCTTGTACCATATCCATTGCTGCTTTACCCACAGCTTGAATACACAGTGCAGAAAATACAAATGGGATCATTCCGCCAACAAATAAGCCAGCCAAAACTGGGGCTTTATAAATGTCGATTGCTGTAATGCCTGCAATACCCACAAAAGCTGCAAACAAAGCCAATGAAGTTAAGGCGGCAGAAGCAATTGCAAACCCCTTACCAGTAGCAGCGGTAGTATTACCTACGGCATCTAAATTATCGGTACGCTCACGTACTTCTGGCGGTAATTGGCTCATTTCGGCAATACCACCAGCATTATCCGCAATCGGACCAAAAGCATCAATTGCCAATTGCATAGCTGTTGTAGCCATCATTCCAGCTGCCGCGATGGCAACGCCGTATAATCCAGCAAAATAATAAGACGACATGATACCAGCCGCTAATACTAAAATCGGAATAACAGTAGATTTCATTCCTACAGATAAACCTGCAATAATATTAGTAGCATGACCAGTTGAAGATTGTTGAATAATAGAATTTACAGGTGCTTTACCCATGGCAGTATAATATTCAGTTACGATACTCATTATAGTACCTACTACCAAACCTACCATTATCGCATAAAAAACATTCATACTGGTAAACTCGTAGCCACGTAAGCTTAATGTTGCTGGCAACATCCATTTTACAATAAAAAAAGATGCTACAGCTGTAATTACTATAGACGACCAGTTTCCTAAGTTCAACGCGTTTTGTACGTTAGATTTTTCATCCTTAATGGTTACAAACCAAGTACCGATGATCGAGAAAATGATCCCTAAACCACAAATTACCATTGGCAATAGGATAGGAGACATTCCACCAAAATTATCAGTCTTAGCATCAATTTCTTGCCCTAAAACCATGGTAGCTAAAATGGTAGCTACATACGATCCAAATAAATCGGCACCCATACCCGCCACATCACCTACATTATCGCCTACGTTATCGGCAATGGTTGCTGGGTTACGTACATCATCTTCTGGTATGCCAGCCTCTACTTTACCTACTAAATCGGCACCAACATCGGCAGCTTTGGTGTAAATACCACCACCAACACGAGCAAATAAGGCAATAGATTCAGCCCCTAAAGAGAAACCAGTTAATACTTCAATAGCCGTTTTCATATTTACAACACTTACTGCCCCATCAGTTCCAATTACATCAAAATAAGAGAGGAAAACGATAAATAACCCACCTAAGCCTAAAACCGCTAAGCCAGCAACACCTAAACCCATTACTGTTCCGCCAGTAAAACTTACTTTTAAAGCTTGTTTTAAACTAGTTCTTGCAGCTTGTGTGGTTCTAACATTTGCTTTGGTAGCTACTTTCATACCAATGTATCCGGCAAGTGCCGAAAAGAATGCGCCAATTAAAAAAGAGATCGAAATGATCCAACTAGAGTGAAATGGTTTGCCATTAATTTCGGTAATGGTACCAGAATAGGCCAATAATGCTGCAGCAAAAACGGCAAAAATGCTCAGCACTTTCCATTCTGCCTTTAAAAATGCCATTGCACCATCGGCAATATAGCCGGCAAGTTCTTGCATGTTTTTATCGCCTGCATCTTGCTTGTTTACCCATGCACTTTTCACGGCCATTACTATAATACCTAGTATGCCAAGCAGCGGAATTGAGTAGATTAAATTGTTTTGTAGAAAATCCATAGTTTAAGTTTATATTTTGGTTGTTTAGTTGTGATTTTTAAGGGTCATCTTGATATTAAAATACAATGTACGCAGATGAAATAAAAATAATACAAGGCTAACAAAAATAACCGTGTTTAGCTAATATTCAAATTTTTATGCAATTAGTCATTAAAAAAATTTCTTTTTAGGTAATAAACATACAACCATTTCGTTTGTCGCTATTTTTTATAATTCATAATTAACATATCTTAGCCCAAACTAAACCTCAAATTAAAATGGAATCATCATTGAGCCTACCTGTTATTAGAAGTAGAAAACAGGCTCACGATAGCTTCATCATAATTTAAAAAAAAACTAAAAAAAGATGGAAAATCAACAAGAAGAAGGCGCTAATAAAAGAAAATTAAGCCTTTTTGATGGTATAATGCTAGTAATGGGTTCAATGATTGGTAGCGGTATTTTTATTGTTAGTGCCGATATCATGAGGAACCTAGGTTCTGGTTACTGGTTAATTGTAGTTTGGTTAATTACTGGAGTAATGACTGTAGCTGCAGCTATTTCTTATGGCGAGCTTTCTTCTATGTTTCCAAAAGCTGGCGGACAGTATACTTATTTAAAGGAGATTTTTGGTAAAATGATGGGTTTTCTTTACGGTTGGGGCTTATTTGCTGTAATACAAACTGGTACCATTGCTGCGGTAGCCGTAGCTTTTGGTAAGTTTACAGCCTATTTAATACCAGCTTTAAATGATGCGGCACCAATTTTTCAGAGCGGAGGTTATAAAATTACTTGGATACAAATTTTAGCAATTGGTGTAATCATCATCCTTACTTATATTAACACAAAAGGTGTAGAAGGGGGTAAAATATTACAGAATATCTTTACAGGATCTAAAATTATAGCCATCATTGGTTTAATTATTTTAGGTTTCTTATTGGTAAAGAATAATTTATGGAACTCAAATATGAGTTTCGGCTGGGATGCATTTAAAAATTTAGCTACCGATAGTAGCGGTAGTTTCTTAAAATCAGGCTGGGAATCTATTTCCGGAATGGCAATTATGGGCGGTATTGCAGCAGCAATGGTTGGTTCTGTGTTTTCTAGTGTAGCTTGGGAAAACGTAACCTTTGTATCTGGAGAAATGGAAAATCCGAAGAAAAATGTAGTACGTTCTATGGTTTTCGGCACCTCTGCTGTAATGATATTATATCTGTTGGTTAATTTCATCTACCTCAATACCTTGGGCAGAGATGCCATTGCTTTTGCAGCAAATGATCGTGTAGCTGTGGCGGCTTCAGAGCAAATTTTTGGAAGTGGAATTGGCACCATTATCATCGCTATTTTAGTAATGGTATCTACTTTTGGTTGTGTAAATGGCATTGTATTAGCAGGTGCCAGAGTTTTTCAAACCATGGCAAAAGATGGGATGTTTTTTAAAGCAGCCATACAAAACAACAAAAATGGCGTACCAGAAAAGTCGCTTTGGATGCAAGGAATTTGGGCTTCTGTTTTGTGCCTAAGCGGACAGTATGGTAACCTGTTAGATATGATTTCTTTTGTAATTGTGCTATTTTACATGATTACTGTTTTTGGAGTAATTTATTTAAGAATAAAAAAACCAAGTTTAGAAAGACCTTATAAAACCTGGTTATATCCAATTACACCTATCATTTATTTAATTATTGGCGGTGCATTTTGTGCGCTACTTTTAATCTATAAACAACAGTATACTTGGCCAGGTTTAATCATCGTTTTACTTGGTGTACCTATTTATTTAGTAATCAACAGAAAAAAAGGAGTGATTAGCGAATAGTTTAACAATTGCTGCACTTAAATTTTTTAGAAAAGCAGGGCCTGCAAACAATCGGTACCGAAAGCCCCGCCTTCACTTCAATGCTTTTTCTACCCGTTTTCTACGATAGGAAAAATCTGTAAGATAGTAGGAGTAAATAAACTGATGAGGTTGAGGTAACAAAAAAGCATTTCCGCACCAGTCGGGTTTATATAACAAATCAATGTGCTATTGGCAAGTAAATCTCCCCTCAATTATCAGGCGGAAGGTAGGCGAAGTAATCGATGGGTTAAGTTGTGGGTAACTAGCGTTAACCAAGCATTGCCATTGCTAAGCACGCTATCTGGCCTCGTAATTATTTGTAGAGAAAAACGTTAAACTGCAAGCATTGAATTTAAATACCCTACAGCCAAAATGATTATTCAGCGAGCCGAGTGTTTGCCGTAGGTTGAAGGCAAAGATTAAGTGGAACAATTACTAACGAGAAGGAGATTGCCAGGCATAGTCGAAGACCTTTTAGTGCGCTTCGACTACGTTCAGCGTGACAAACTATGAACCTCAGTTCGATTATTAGTATACATTGTTGTGCCGTTTAAGTAATTTATTTTTGTTTCAACCACCCCGCCCTTTGGGCACCCCTTCAAAGTAGGGGAATTTCGCACTCCATTCCCCTCTTTCAAAGGTGTGGTCGTAGACCGGGGTGTTTAAAGACAATAAATAATAATCGAGCTTAGGTTATGAAATTAAATCAATATTGTAAGAAACAAAGGGGGTTGAGGCTTAAAGTCTAAATTTTATCCCGCCATTTACAACAAAACCATCAACTGGGGCATAAATATCTCTAAAAATAGGATTATTGATACTTCCGCTGTAAATGTTATCAAACTTAGTCTGACGGGTATCAGTAAAATTCTCGAAGTTGAGAAAGATCGAAAACCGATCCCAAAGTTTTTCAGCCATTAATCCTGCTGTCCAGTAGCTTTTTCCTATGCCGCCATCGTTCAATTGTTGCCTCGAAAAATAATAAGCTTCTGCTCCAATTTTCCATTTATCTTCTACCTCATACATCAGTACATTGTTTAAGCGATGCCTAGATACTAGTGGGTAATTTGTTCTAGAACTTCCTGCTTCCTGCTTAACATCTGCTAAGGTATATCCAACAAAAAGCTTAAAATCGGCATAGGTAAGCTTAAGGTTGGTTTCAATTCCCTTGGTATTTATAAGCCCATTTGGTTGTACATAAGCAAGGTTAGTTCCTGAAGAAACTAGCAATATCGGATCTGAAATTCTGGTGTAAAAAAACATTTGATTAATGCTAAATCCTAACTTGTCATCAAAAAAAGCAGATTTGTAATTGATGTCGTAATTAGCTCCATAAGATCGTTCTGCTTTTGTATTGGCTACATCGATAGGTAGTACATTGCGGAACTGAAGCCTTTCAGCGTCTTCTGTAAATACATTCGGAGCTTTGTAGCCAAGTCCGCCACTTAAACGGGTCGATAAATGTTCATTAATTTTCAGTAATCCAGCAATTCTTGGTAAAAAGAAAAAACCGTAATCGTTATGATAATCTCCCCTCAAACCTGTTTCTATACTAAACGTTTGGGTAGTATTCCAAGTGTTTTGTACAAAAGCACCAATGGTATTGTGGTTGTAGTTTCTTAGTGCGGGTGCTCCCGTATTTTTTTCTTTAAACCTATCGGTAAGAAAATTCAAGCCCATTACCCAATCTGTTTTCTCACCATTTTTACTAAAATTAGCTTCGCTATACGTAGAAACTTGTGTGCCCATAAATAAATAAGCAGGAAGAGCAATGCTTCTATCATAATAGCTTACACTATTTCGAATTGTCAATTTTTCTTTTTCTGATAGCTGATGTGTAAGTTCAGCTTGGCTACTGTATCTGTCGGTATTGTTTTGCTCAAAATATAGATTATTGTCTGCTGTTTTTCTTTTCACAAAATCAATATTTCCCCCAATCCTCTTTTCAATGGTAGCATTTATACCAGCGGTGATGGTGGTTGCTTCATTTAAATAAACAAATAGTTTCGGATTTAAAGTAAAACGATCAAATTCGGGAATTGCAGTAAGACCTAAGCCAGAAGGATCATACGCCGAACCATGATTATAAGCTGCATAGGTGGTAATGCCAATCTTTTCAAACTTTTGTGCATAAAATACGCTCGCATCAAGTCCAAGTGCTGATGTGCCATTCAATAAAAAATTCAATTGGCGCTCTTCACTAGGTTTTTTAGATACCAAATTAACTAAGCCTGCAATTGCGCCACCACCGTATAATGTTGATGATGAACCCTTAATTACCTCTACCTGTTGCAAATCTAAAGGGGCAATCTGTAAAAGTCCAAGTCCGCCAGAAAATCCTGAATAAATCGGAAATCCATCTCTGATGATTTGGGTATACTTTCCATCAAGCCCCTGAATACGGATAGATGAACTACCACTAGTTGCAGAAGTTTGTTGGGTTTGTATGCCTGTACTTTCTGCAAGCAGCATTCTAATATCGCCAGGTTTCATATTACCTTTTTCATCCAACTCTTCGCCGGCAATTACTTCAACTCTTGTTGGAATGTTGTCTATCGTTCGGCTGCCCCTTGTTGCAGAAACTATTACTTCTTCAAGGTCTTCGTCATGTTCTGTTGCAGTTAGCAATATCACCATTGCAGCAGTTTGTGTAAGTGGAAATTGCAATGTGTCAGTTCTTTTATTGTAGCCTAAGTAGGTAAAAACAAGTATTTGTTTTCCTGTCGGGATATCACTCAAAATAGCAGTTCCCGTACTGTCGGTAATGGTACCTTTTGTACTACCTAAAATTAATACAGATGCGCCTGGCAGCGGTTGGTTAGTTTGAGCATCTTTTATGATGGCCTTAAATGTATGTTGTGCGAAAGCCGTGGCGCCATAAAGTATAGCCGCCAATAGCAATAATAATTTCTTCATTATATGATTTAAATGTTAGCATAAAATATTGAAGGGAAAAATAAAAGGTTTAGTAGATTAGCCTTTTTTTGGAGGCTGCCAGATTCCTTTTGTTACGCCTTCTGTAAAGGTTAGTAAAAGTTTACGATAGAAAGTAACGGATAAATCCTTATTCTGCGGCGCAATGGCAAATGTTAATGGGGTTTCAAGTGATGCTATACAATTTCCGCAGGAATAAAAAGGTGAACAGTTTTCGCATTCATCCTTACCATTAGTTGGAGCACTTTTTTCGCTATGATTTATTTTCCTATTATTTTCTTCATTGTTTTCCCATGCACAGCACGGAACAATGTTTAGCATCAGAATAATAAAAGTAAGTATAAGCGAAGTAAGTTTCACGGGTTAAAACTAATCATTTTTCTATTTCAAATCAATTTACAACCCAATATCAAAATAAGATTGCCATTTGTAATTTGAAAAATTTATGCTTAACGCAACTATTGTTGGCTAAACTTAGCATGTCAATCTTTTTAAAGCAGCAGCAACTGGGTTTACTAAACCCGACAGAAGCGGAAATACTTTTATTTGTTTTTAAAGAGTTGACAAATCAATATCCAATTGCAAAGGATTTATAAACTCTACAAATAAAAGATTGTAGCAAATGGTGGGCCGAACAATAACCATTGCACTGTCACTGCTTTTCAAATCATAGTAATTTCAAATTTGTTAAGACCCTTTGTTCAAAATCGTAATTCGTAAATCTATTTGTTACCTTTGCAGCAATGGGAACTGCATTAGATTCGGGAATAAAAGGTTACAAAGCTTACGGCGTACATTTACGTGAAAAATACAACGGCCAACGGGTATTTAAGGTAATTGTAGATGGTGGTTTTACCTGCCCAAATAGAGATGGCAGTAAAGGTTATGGCGGTTGTACTTATTGTAATGTAGATTCGTTTACGCCAGAGCCGTCTAGAAAAAACCCAAATATTAAAGATCAGTTAATTGAAGGGATGACGAGGGCTAAAAACTCGTACAAGGCAGATAAGTTTATCGTTTATTTTCAGCCAAATACCAATACTTATGCGCCAGTACATTATTTAAAAATGATGTACGACGAAGCTTTATCTGTAAACAGTGAAAATGTAGTAGGTTTTGCAGTAGGTACCAGACCAGATTGTATTGATGCCGAAAAGGTAGCACTGTTAGAAAGCTATACAGATAGATACGATGTAGATTTGGAAATGGGTATGGAATCTATTTATGACGAAACACTTGACCAGATCAATAGAGGTTGCAGTCATGGCGAGTTTGTAGAAGCTGTTAAATTATTAGAAAATTCTAAATTGGATTTATGTGTGCATACCATTTTTGGCTTCCCTTGGGAAACGAGAGAAATGATGCTAGGTTATATTCATGAGATCAATCGCTTTCCGCAAATCAAGTTTGTGAAGTTTCATCACTTGCATATTGTAGAAGGCTCGATAATGGGAGCGAAGTACAAAAAAAATCCCTTCAAGCTTTTTACGCTTGAAGAGTATACAGATTTATTGTGTGAGTTAATACCTTTGTTGAGACCCGATATTGTGATTCAACGTTTGTTTGGTATTTCTGATTGGGATTTGCTGATTGCGCCTAACTGGGGCTTAAACAAATCGGCCATACAAACTTATATAGATAAAGAAATTGAGCGACGTGGTGTTAATCAAGGTTCGGCCTACGTTTCAGTTTAAGCAATAATAAGCTGCGGGCTTCGTGTTTCGTACTTGCCAAACAATTCATTTACCTTTATTTCTCTAAAAGTAAAAATCTCTTCTACTTTGTTTTTAATCATTATGGCATGTGCTAATTGGCCTATTGGACCAAAAGGTAAGCCATAAGTTAAAATGTCTGTCATTTCTACCCCGCCATCTATTGCTTTAAAATGATGCTGATGGTGCCAAAACTTAAATGGACCAAAGCGTTGTTCGTCTATAAAATATTTTTCTGGAGCTACTTGTGTAATTTCTGTCATCCAATTAAGCTTTATGCCAAATAGAGGAGATACTTTGTAGGTAATTATTAAGCCAGGGTACATCTTTCCATCAATCGGTGGTTCTGAAGTTACAATAAACTGCATTTCTTGAGGGGTTATTTTAGCCAGATTAGCTGGAGAAGAGAAGAAATCCCATGCTTCGTTTAAAGAGATTGGGAGTTTTTGCGAGAATTTAACTTGATAAGATTTCATAAATACAATATACGAATATAATGTTGTTGTAGATTTTTGGTGTTTCTGTAATAAATTGATAAAAAATTTACTGAATTACTTATTTATTCGTAGTTAATTTTTAATTATTGGTTTAATAAATAGTTTTTGCTTTTAATAATTAGAAAAAAAGACAACAAATAAGAATATTAATAGTTTTAAAGTGTTATTTTTTGTTGTTTTTACTTTTATTTTCTTGTTTTTCGATAAATATTTTAATAAAATTTGATTTTCAATGAAAATAATTCATAGTTTTAGCTTAATTAATCACAAATCAAACGCTAAATACAAAATTATGGCAAAAGTTTTATTCAAACAGTGGGGTCCATTTGCAGTTTTAATGATAGTTGCAATTTTATCCCTTTTTATTCCTTTACTCCCAAACTTTGATGAGGGAAAATATAATGCTGCTGATATTGCATTCATTTTAGTTTGCGCAGCGCTGGTATTTTTAATGACACCAGGTTTAGCATTTTTTTATGGTGGTATGGTGCATCGTAAGAATATACTTTCTACAATGATCAAGAGCGTGGTTGCCGCTGGGGTAATTACAGTACTTTGGGTGGTAGTAGGATTTAGTCTTGCATTTGGAACTTCAATTGGAGGCTTTATAGGGGATCCAAGAACGTTTTTCTTCTTTCAGGGAGTTAACTCTGGGCCTTCTTGGAGCTTAGCTGCAACAATTCCTTTATCACTATTTGCTGTATTTCAATTAATGTTTGCCATCATTACTCCTGGTTTGGTTGTTGGCGCAGTAGCGGAACGTATTCGTTTTACTTCATATATTTTATTTATTGTTCTTTTCGCCTTATTTGTGTATTCTCCATTGGCACATTGGACTTGGCACCCAGATGGGTTTTTGTTTAAAATGGGCGTGTTAGATTTTGCTGGGGGTACGGTTGTACATATTTCGGCTGGTATGGCAGCATTAGCTGGTGCTTTGGTTTTAAAACGCAGAAAATCTCATTTAGAGCATAAAGAAGTTCCACCTGCTAATATCCCTTATGTATTAATTGGAACAGGTTTATTATGGTTTGGCTGGTTTGGTTTTAACGCGGGTTCTGCTGTTGGCGCAAGTAGCTTAGCTGTTTCTGCTTTTGTTGCAACAAACACGGCTGCAGGTGCTGCTGGATTAAGTTGGATGTTTTTTGATGTAGCCAGAGGTAAAAAACCATCGGTTTTAGGTTTTTGTATAGGTGCGGTTGTAGGTTTAGTTGCAATTACACCAGGAGCTGGTTTGGTAAGCATTCCATCGAGTATATTTATTGGAGCGGTAGCTGCGGTAATTTCAAACCTAGTGGTTTCATGGAAACAAAAAACAAGTTTAGATGATACCTTAGATGTATTCCCTTGCCACGGTGTAGGTGGTATAGTTGGAATGTTGTTAACTGGCGTATTTGCTACCAAAACAGTAAATAGTGCAGGTGCAGATGGATTGTTTTACGGAGGTACAGAATTCTTTTTTACACAAGTAAAGGGTGCTATAATTGTGATCATCTTCAGCTTTGTAGTTTCTTTTATAATTTTTAAACTGATTAATGTATTCCAACCAATTCGTGTAACTGCAGAAGAGGAAGAAGAAGGATTGGATTACAGTCAGCATAATGAGAAATACTCACAAGGTACGCTCATCGTTGCAGGCCAAGAAGTAGAAAACAAATAAAAGGTGAGCGGCTTAAATTAAATTTTAAGCCGCTTATTTTTTCTATTCATACAATCAATCTAACCACTCACGCTTTAAATTTTAATTATGAAAATTAAACTTTTACTTTCTGCTCTTACATTTGGTTTAACCACTGCAGCTTTAGCTCAAGAAGCTGCTCCATTGCAAATTTCTGGATCTGTAGATACTTATTTTAAGTACGATTTTAGTAAAACTGGAAATATTAAAACTTCATTTGCCAATGAGCAAAACTCTGTTTCATTAGGGATGATCGATTTAGCATTGAAAAAAACTACTGGTAAAGCATCATTTGTAGGTGAGCTGTCTTTTGGACCACGCGGACAGGCACAATCTATACCAAATGCTGCTGGTGTTTACGATGAAACCGAAAACTCATTTAACATTCAAAACTTATACATCAATTATGCTTTTTCTGATAAATTTAGCATGACTGCTGGTTACATGGGTACTTTTATCGGTTACGAGGTCATCTCGCCTGCGGCAAATTTTAACTATTCTACTTCTTATTTGTTTACCAACGGACCATTCCAAAATGCTGGTGTTAAAGCTACTTACGCTTTTTCTGATAAGGTAAGCTTAATGGCCGGTTTGTTTAACGATTGGAACGCTTACCAAGATTTTAATGGTGTTTCTCATGTTGGTGCTCAATTAATGGTTTCGCCTGTTGAGGGTTGGACAGCTTATTTGAATTTCCTATCGGGATATTCGGCAGGTGCAGCTGGTACAGGAACTATTTACGATTTAACAACTGCTTATCAAGTTACTGATAAATTTAAATTAGGTTTAAATGCGGCTGATTATCATGTTTCTGGTGGTAATGGCGGTTATACGGGTGTTGCTTTATATCCGCAATATATGGTTACTCCGGCAGTTGGTTTAGGTTTAAGAGGCGAATATTTTACTTACAATATTCCTTCGGTACCAAATCCTAGTGTTACTTCTATCACTTTTTCTGCTAACCTTAAAGCAGGTGGTTTAACTTTTATTCCAGAAGTACGTTTCGATAATGATAAAGATTTCTCTCAAAGCTTTGTAAAATCTAACTTAACACCTACAAAATCAGCTTCACAATTCTCATTGGCTGCTGTTTACGCATTTTAATTCTAAAAAAAACGTTAGCTTATAAAACGTCTCGCTTTTATCGGGACGTTTTTTTTATATTTAGCCTATGAAGTTTTTCTTAAGTTTTCTATCCTCGTTTGTCTTAATCATCAGCGCCAATGCGCAAACAGAAAATACATTACCTATTGATGAAAACGGCAAGTTTATTCAATACGAAGTTGTAAATTCAACATCAAAAATAGACTTATTACAAGCTAGAGCAAATGAGTTTATTAAAAAGAAAAGTAAAATTTTAAAGCTTAAAAAATCACAAAGTGATACCGTGATTATGGCCAGTGGTAAATTTGTAATCAATAAAACTTTGTTGGTCATGTCTCGCCCATCGGGGGAAGTAATTTATCATTTTCAGGTTGAAATTAAAGAGGGTAAATACAGATTTTGGCTTACCGATTTTAAGTTTATCCCTTACATGAGAGATCGATACGGAAATTTTGTGCCAAGTACAACGGTTGGTGTACCTTTAGAAAACAATCCTGGTAAGTTAAATGCCGGCGAATGGGAAGCATATAAAACCCAAACATTTAAGTTTACCAAAGAATTTGCAGTAGAATTTAAAAATGAAATGGCGAATGCAATCCCAGCTGCTAAAGTTAAACCAGTAGAAAAAAAGGTGGTAAAGAAGGAGTGGTAAGTAGTGGAGTTTGGGAAGTCGTTGAGTTGTGAAGTCGATAGGTGAAACTCCTCAACCTTTTGGTTTAGTAAGATCTTTAGTCTTTTCTAACTTCTAAACCCTAACCATCTAAACCCTAAACCCAACCCCTCAGTGAACCATTTTATCGGCACAGGTACTACTCGCAAATGCTTCTGGCTTGGCTTTAAAAATAAATCCCATACTTAAAATATAACCCATTGCCTCGTTTAAGGCTTTATTAGATTTAAACATCGGGTTGGTATTAATATCTGCATGTACTTCCAAATCTACATCGTATAAATCTAATAAATCACATACAGCATAAGCTGTTTCGATAGATTTTTGCACTTCAACCAACATTCTTTCTTTAATGCCCATTTGTTGCGTGGTTTTATCTTGTGCAATGTACATAAAGCCGCCATGATGCTCTCTAAGTAGTACTATTACTGTTGCAAAATCGGTCATGGCACCTTTTACTTGCGAATCGGTACCAATGCAAACTTTTAATTTAAAGCCTTTTTCAGTTTCACGGATAATTGCGTTTTCTACTTCTTCTAAAATTGACGAGTGAATCACTTCGCCACTAAATTTCTTCCAAGTCATACGTATATTGGTGTTAAGTTTAACAACCCGTAATCAGGTTTATTAAATTTATGAGGTTAATGTGAGATAATGATTAAATCTATGTTGTTTAATTGTCAACATTTGTTTGGTTATCAACAAGATAAGCTTGTTTTCTATAACATTAAGTTAGTGATTCTGAGAAATGAGCAGACAAAAGTTTAATTAAATAGTTGAAAAGCAAATTCAGTATTTCATTTTAATGTTAGTCCTGCTGTACGTTTTACTTCTCCGCCGCGGCGGATCGTGCTCACTTCCATTAGGTTTAGAAATGTAAAGTTTGTACGAAAATTTACAGTTGCATGGCTTGCTAGCAATAGGTTTATTGAAAGTGTATTGGCATTTTGCAACAGTAAATAGTATTACAGGATGAAGTAAATAAGCCCGATAGTAACGAAAATCCTTTTTGTGTCACACTGAGCGTAGTCGAAGTGTACAAAAAGATTGTAGTGCAGAGCGGGGCTACCATTAATAATATAATTGTATTTGCCTTTCATAAAAATTATTAATGCTGATTTTTAAGGATAGTAATAATAGGATAACTCAAAACACTAAACGCATAGCGCCTTACGCTAAACAATTCTTACCTTTGCGCTATGATACTTCAGCCAATACTCGATAACCTAAAAATTACTGCATTAAACGAGATGCAAAACGCATCATTAGCAGCTACTAAAAAAGGTAATGATATTTTGGTTTTGGCGCCAACTGGTTCTGGTAAAACTTTAGCTTTTTTACTTCCCGTTTTAAATAATTTGAATAAAGAAAGTAAAGGGGTGCAATGTTTAATTTTGGTGCCATCTCGTGAGTTGGCTTTGCAAATTGAACAAGTTTTTAAGCAAATGGGAACGGGTTATAAAGTAAATTGCTGCTATGGCGGTCACCCGATAAAAACCGAACGTAATAATTTAGAACAACCACCAGCAGTTTTAATAGGTACACCAGGCAGAATTGCTTATCATTTGCGCCATCAAAATTTTGATGAATCATTTGTTACAACTTTAGTTTTAGATGAATTTGATAAAGCCTTAGAATTTGGCTTTACCGAAGATATGTCGCACATTATAGGAACTTTACTTTCGCTAAAGCAACGTATTTTAACTTCCGCTACTGCGATGGAAGAAATACCTGCTTTTACAGGTTTAAAAAACCACAAGGAGATTAATTTTTTGCAAGATGTACAATCTTCTCCAGATTTAAAGTTAAAGAAAGTACAAACCACAGCCGAGGATAAACTAGAAACTTTATTCGAGTTGATATGCAAAATAGGAAGTAAAACAACCTTAATTTTTTGTAACCACAGAGAAACAGTAGATCGAATTAGTGATTTATTAATTGATAAAGATTTAGCACATGATATTTTTCATGGTGGGATGGAGCAAGACGAAAGAGAAAGAGCTTTACTAAAATTTAGAAATGGAAGCATCAAAATATTAATTACCACAGATTTAGCTTCAAGAGGATTAGATATTCCTGAAATAGAGTATATTATTCATTATCAATTACCTTATACTGAAGATGCATTTTTACACAGAAACGGTAGAACAGCAAGGATGAACGCGAAAGGAACTGCTTATTTAATTTTGGCAGATGACGAGAAATACCCATTCTTAAAAGCTGATATCGAAACTGAAAAATTAAAAGGCCCTTATAAGTTACCGCAAGATAGCATTTGGCAAACCTTGTACATTAGTGCAGGTAAAAAAGATAAAGTAAATAAAATTGATATTGTAGGGATGCTCCTTAAAAAAGGTGGTTTACAAAAAGAAGATGTTGGTTTAATTGAAGTAAAAGATCAAGCTTCTTATGTGGCTATTAAACGGAAAATGGTTCCTCAGGTTTTAAGAGCTTTGGCCAACGAAAGAGTAAAGAATAAAAAAGTTAAAATAGAAACAGCAATGTAACCCCGACTCCTAAAGGGGAGGGTGACGTTAAATTTTATAAATGAAATTAATTTCCCTTTAGGGGATTTAGGGGTATGAGCAATAACGATATCATGAAAAAATTAAGGGTAGCATTATCCTTAAATAGCGACCAAATTATTGAAATATGTAAACTGGTTGGATTTACAGTTACAAAAGCAGAGTTAGGCGACATTTTTAGAAATGACGAACATCCTAACTTCAAAAAATGTGGCGATCAAATTTTGCGTAATTTTTTAAATGGTTTGGTTATTTACAAACGTGGACCAAGAGAAGAGAAAAAAGTATAAGACAAATCGTCATTTCGAACGAGCGTACTTGTTCCGATTTTACATCGGAAGCGACGAGAACCACGAAGTGCTCAGCAAAGCTAAATCTTGTTGCTTTGTGAAATTTTTTTACAGAAGCCACCAGTAGCTAACTTTGAGATTTCTCCTATCGTCGAAATGACGGTAAACTAATTAATATCGAATTTGGGTATTGCTTTTCTGTTTACCAATTTCTCGATTTTCTCTAAAAGTAAATCCATTTTAAATGGCTTCGACATAAAATCGTCTGGCGCACATTCCATCTCATTTACCTCTTTTAAATCATACAAGCCCGACATCATTAAAATAGGGATTTTTTTGGTGTCTTCATGAGATTTGATTTGGCTGCAAACAATTCGACCATCAATTTTACCCAAAACAACATCAAGCAAAATTAAGTCTGGTTTAAAATCTTCTAAACGCTCAAAAATTAATTCAGCATCGTTTAATGGCTCTACATCGTAACCACCAATTTCTAAAATCAATTGGATGGTTTCTAAAACATCATCGTCATCGTCAACAACAAGTATCTTTTTCATAATCGCAAATATATAATATTGTAAGATTAATTATATAACAATGAAAAATCATTACGGTTTACAATACTTTGAAACTATTTTTAGTTATGTTAGCCATTGTTATGGATAAACAAAAGCTACAGCCAATATTACGTTATGCCGCCTACATTTGTTTTATAATAGTAGTAATTGGGCAGTTTTTTAAAGAACAAACTTTTGTTTTGCAGAAGTATATTCCCTATTTAATTACAGCAGCATTAGTATTTTTAATCGCTAGCATTTTCTTAAAAGCCAAATCTGGAGAATTTAAGCATCAAAATTTGAAGATTAAATTTGTGTTGATTTTTATGGTTGTTGTGGTTTTGGTATTGATATTAATTTATCAATTGACGAAAAAATAGTAAATTTAAGAGCTTTGACAACTACATAGAAAGTCATCAAAGCTTTTGTTATAATTAAACTATCTTCTTATACTTAATTCTTTTCGGTGCAATATCACCTAATCTTTTCTTACGGTTCTCTTCATAATCAGAATAATTACCTTCAAAAGAATAAACTTCAGAGTTGCCTTCAAATGCTAAAATGTGCGTACAAATTCTATCTAAAAACCATCTATCGTGACTAATTACCACTGCGCAACCACCAAAGTTTTCTAAAGCTTCTTCTAAAGCACGTAAAGTATTTACGTCGATATCGTTGGTAGGCTCATCTAGTAATAAAACGTTAGCGCCTTCTTTTAAAGTAATTGCTAAGTGTACGCGGTTACGCTCTCCACCAGAAAGCACACCAACTTTCTTTTGTTGATCGCCGCCATTGAAGTTAAATTTAGAAACATACGCTCTTGAGTTTGCCTGTTTGTTGCCTAAAAGCATGTTGTCTAAACCGTCGGTAATGTTTTCGTAAACTGTTTTTTCAGGATCTAAATCGTTGTGCATTTGATCTACATAACCCAATTTCACGGTTTCACCAACTCTAAAAGTTCCTTTGTCTGGCGTTTCTTGGCCAGTAATTAAACGGAACAAAGTAGTTTTACCAGCACCATTTGGGCCGATAATACCAACAATACCAGCTGGAGGTAAAGAGAAGGTTAGGTTTTCGAATAAGATTTTTTCTCCATAAGCTTTGGTTACCCCATTAGCTTCAATAACCACATTACCTAATCGCGGACCAGCCGGAATAAACAATTCCAATTTATCTTCACGTTCATTTCCGTCTTCCGAAGCTAATTTATCGTAGTTGGCTAAACGAGCTTTAGATTTTGCATGACGAGCTTTTGGTGCCATGCGAACCCATTCTAACTCACGCTCTAATGCTTTCTGGCGTTTGCCTTCTGTTTTATCTTCTTGTGCTAAACGTTTTGCTTTTTGCTCTAACCAAGTACTGTAATTTCCTTTCCATGGAATACCTTCGCCTCTGTCTAGCTCTAAAATCCAGCCTGCAACGTTATCTAAGAAATACCTATCGTGGGTAACCGCGATAACCGTTCCTTTATAGTTTTGTAAAAATTGCTCTAACCAATCGATACTCTCTGCATCCAAGTGATTGGTAGGCTCATCTAACAATAAAACATCTGGTTCTTGCAATAGTAAACGGCACATGGCAACTCTACGGCGTTCACCTCCAGAAAGTACACCAATTAAAGTATCAGGATCTGCGCAACGCAAAGCATCCATTGCTCTTTCTAATTTGGTATCTAATTCCCAAGCGTTAACGGCATCAATTTTATCTTGTAACTCACCTTGGCGAGCCATCAATTTATCCATTTTATCGGCATCAGAATAATTTTCTTCTAAACCGAAAGCTTCATTTACTTCTTCATATTCTTTAAGGATGGCAGTAACTTCTGCAACACCTTCTTCAACTACTTCACGAACGGTTTTAGTTTCATCTAAAATGGGCTCTTGCGCTAAATAACCAACGCTATAACCTGCATTAAAAACTACTTCGCCCTGAAAAGATTTATCTAAACCTGCTATAATTTTTAATAGCGATGATTTACCAGAACCGTTTAAACCAACAACGCCGATTTTTGCGCCGTAAAAAAATGATAAATAAATATTTTTTAAAACCTGTTTTTGTGGTGGATAGATTTTACTCACTCCAGCCATTGAAAAGATTATTTTTTCGTCTGACATAATTAATTGTATTTATGCAAAGATAGTTGTTAAAATGGAAGATGGAAGAGGTAAAATGGAAGATGTTGAGCAAAGCAAAATCCAGATTTCTCGGGAGAAGATGTGTAATTCGAAATAGAAACTGCCATCAATCCCTTGCGCAGATTTATAGTTTCTATTTATTGAAGTTTCGAGCTTTTATGAAGACGAATTATTTAGTAACTTTGATAAGCAATAGAATTTACCTTATGAAAGTATTATTAGATATCAAAGATGAAAAAGCCAGTTTTTTTATGGAATTGCTTAAAAACTTTTCATACGTAAAAGCTAAGCCACTTAGCAATTATAAGGTTGAGGTCTTTGAAGGTTTACAAGAAGCTATCGAAGAAGTTAATCTCATTAAAGACGGTAAAGCAAATGGCACACCTGCAAGAGAATTAATAAATGAGCTTTGAAATTATTGCTACTTCTCGCTTTAAGCGAGATATCAAAAAATTGCTCAAAAAGTATATATCTTTAAAAAAAGAATTTGTTGAACTTTTGGATAGCCTAGAAGGAAATCCTAAGCTAGGTGTTCATTTGGGAAATGACTGTTATAAAATTCGTATAGCTATCACTTCTAAAGGTAGGGGCAAATCGGGCGGTGCTAGAGTAATTACTTACATCTTAATTAAAAATCAAAAGGTATTTCTGTTAACTATATACGATAAATCTGAAAAGGAAAATATTAGTGATAAAGAACTTAGTGGGTTTTTAGCACAGATATCTACTGACTAAAATGCTATAAAGCATTTTCTATAATTTTAGTGTTAAATTGTATAAGTGCCAATAATTGATCCACGTCAAAGTGACCCAAACAACTCATAATTTTTATGGCAACATGCCAATAAACAGGCGTAGGTTAAGCGATTTATTGCTAAACGCTAATGCCTTTTCAGCAGTGCCGAAAGATTGGCATGTAATTTTAACCGATATTAAAGGTTCTACAGGTGCTGTATTGACAGGTGCAAGTCAAAATGTAAATTACATTGCTACTGGCAGCATTGTAACAGTACTTAATTTAGCATTTAAGGCAAAAATTGTTGTCCCATTTTTCTTTGGTGGCGATGGTGCTACTTTTTTGGTGCCTGATGTTTTGGTAGAATTAGCGGTGAAAAAGCTAATGGCTTATCAAACGAATGTGATGCAAACATTCAGTTTAGATTTACGTGTAGGCAGCATACCAGTTGAGGAGATTTATAAACAAGGTTATAAAATTAACTTAAGTAAATATGGGCTAACCAAGTTTTTCTCCATTCCGGTTATTTTAGGAGATGGATTGAGTTATGCAGAAAATGTAATTAAAGATGAGTTTTATAAACTTGACCAAGCCGCTGGAGAGCTTGAAGATTTCGATTTAGATGGCATGCAATGCCGATGGGATCAGATTAGTCCGCCGGCAGATTTACAAGAAATTTTAACCTTATTAATTGCAGCACCCGAAGTAGATAAACAAGCATTAGCATTTAGCAAAGTATTAAGAGCTATTGATGAAATTTATGGCAGTGTTAGAAAAAGGCAACCCATATCTGTAGAAAAACTTAAATTAAACACCACCTACAACCGTATTAAAACCGAAATGCGAAATAGAATTGGTAAGATTAAATTTTTTGAGTTACTGCAAACTTGGTTTGTAACCTCTTTTGGGCCAATTTATTTTCTCACCAATCACGGCAGAAGATATTTGAAACGTTTAGTAGAAATGTCTGATACTTTGGTAATGGATGGCAAAATAAATACCGTAATTAGTGGTACCGAGCTGCAGCGTTCGCAATTGTTTAAGGTATTGGATGATTTGGAAAATGCCAAGGAGATTATCTATGGTTTTCATATTAGCAATGCTTCTGTAATGTCTTGTTACGTAAGAGATATGAAAGATGACCATATCCATTTTGTTGATGGGGCAGAAGGCGGTTATACAAAAGCTGCGGGAATTTTGAAAGGGAAGGTGCTAAATAATAATATGTGAGAACTGGCATTTTTGTAATGCAATCGCTTTGCTAAATTATCTGTTGCAAAAAAAGACAATTATTGCTTAAATTTTTTGTAAGCCTATATTATTTAAAAATATAAGCAATTCGCCTTTTTCTGAAGTGCTAATTTCATCGAAATTAATTAAAATGCCTATGTTTTTTGGGTTAGCATCGATGAAAACTTTCTCTTTTATTACTTTATAATACGTAAATGCTTCCCACTTAAATATTGTTGTATATGATGGGTATATAACAGAGATAAAATTCTCAGTTATGTTTATGCTAATTAAACTTTGAGTATTTCGTGATAATTGAAATTTTAAATTAGTTAAATGATTAGTTTTTATAACTAAAGCAGCCCTTAACATTGTTAGTGCATAGGTAATAATTATAGCGCTAAAGAAAAAGGCAGGATTAAAACCACCAATAGTTGAATTATTATTGATGATTTCTGAAAATAAGATTGATAGGCCCATTAATAACATTATTGAGAGCAGTATCAATGTTTTTTTAGACTTGTAAATCCATTGCTTATTAAATATTTTAAGATGTTGTTCAAGATTTCTTTCAATTACGATATTCATAGTGTTAATATTTTGGGTTAAATTAATTAAAAACTTTAAAAGATGCTTAAGAAGTTAAATCCATTTTTGCCGTTAGAAATTTTCAATTAATTGGCAAGAAGTCCAACATAGCATGGGTGTGCTCTCCGCTAGTTTGAGCTTGCAGCGCCGCAATGATTTTGAAGGGAAAGATTAGTGATGGAAATGGAAGAGTTAAGATAGAAGATATGAATTGCTATGCACTGCGCTAGTTCGAGCTTGCAGCTCGGACTTTTTAAGAATATAGTTATGAGTTGCAAGCTTCGCACCAGAAAGGGGAAGAAGGTGGTTTATAACAAGGCAGCTGCGATTTTGAAAGGGAAAAATAGAGATGGAAAATGGAAGCGGTAAGATGGAAGATGTCTTGAAATTTCGTCTTTGCGAGTCTCCGATCCTTCATCGGGACGAAGCAATCTCCTTTTAGTATGTAGTCAATTAGTTTTAGCCAGCCATCGGAGACTGTAAACAATAAGATTAAGCGTTGCTTTACGATCTTGCAGGTTTACTTTGTTTCTTACACATTCCCAACCCATCTAAACCCGATCGTAACGAAAATCCTTTTTTGTTACGCTGGCCCTTCGACTACGCTCAGGATGACAATACAAAAAAGATTGTAGTGGAGAGCGGGACTGACTTTAATAGTAGCAATGATCTTGCTTTTCTACAAGATAGGAGAAGTTAGATATGAGATGTGAGACTTTGGAAAGCAAAAAACTATTCTATCAGCCTTCCAATAGCATTACGATACCTAGTCGCTTGTCCCGACTTCTTCGGGAAGCTGGGTATGGAGTTGAACTTAGCCTGTCAAAACTGCTACATTCAACCAGAAACCTAACAATATGTCAGTAAAAACAGCCCTAAAAAACCTTACATAAAACCGACAAAATCTAGTATATGATGCGTAAATTAGATTTATGAAAAGATAAAAACCTATTTTCTATTTGATTACGTAAATAAAGAATAAGCCGAGTGCTTTTTTGGTAGTGTTAATTTTTGTTAATTCGTAAAGAAAACCACAACCTTATCCACCAAAATGGCGTAATTGTTGATAAATTATAATAATCTGGATGCTTGATTTATAAAACAAATTTATAGTTTAGAGCCATCCGGTTTATACACACATATTATGGAAGCTAAATTTTCTCCACAAGTAAAAGATGTGATTTCTTTTAGCAGGGAAGAAGCCCTGAGATTAGGACACGATTATATAGGCGCTGAGCATTTGCTCTTGGGCTTAATTCGCGAAGGTGATGGTATGGCCATTAAGATATTAAAGTCTTTAGGAGTTGATACTTCTAAACTTCGCCGTTCTATTGAAGAAGCCGTTCGCGGTACTTCGAGCGTTACGGTTAATTTGGGCAATATTCCATTAACCAAACAGGCCGAAAAGGTATTAAAAATCACTTATTTAGAAGCAAAAATATTTAAAAGCGATTTAATTGGAACTGAGCATTTATTACTGTCTATTTTAAGAGATGATGATAATATTGCTTCGCAAATTTTATTGCAATACAGCGTTACTTACGAAATCTTTAAACAAGAGGTTGAAGTAAATAAAAACGGATTTAGAGATGAAGCACAAGGTGGTGGTACCGCCGGCGGCGATGATGATTACCAAGAAGAGGAAAGTTTTGCTACACCTAAAAAGGTATCAGACATTAAATCTAAAACGCCTGTATTAGATAATTTTGGTCGCGATTTAACGCGTGCTGCCGAAGAAGGTAAATTAGACCCAATTGTTGGTCGCGAGAAAGAGATTGAGCGTGTTTCGCAAATCTTATCACGTAGAAAGAAAAACAATCCAATTTTAATTGGTGAGCCTGGTGTTGGTAAATCTGCCATAGCCGAAGGTTTGGCTTTAAGAATTGTACAACGTAAGGTTTCTAGAGTTTTATTTAACAAACGTGTAGTTACGCTAGATTTAGCTTCTTTGGTGGCTGGTACAAAATACCGCGGTCAGTTTGAGGAGCGTATGAAAGCGGTAATGAACGAGTTAGAGAAATCTACAGATGTGATTTTATTTATTGATGAAATTCATACCATAGTAGGTGCTGGTGGGGCATCTGGCTCATTAGATGCATCGAATATGTTTAAACCAGCATTGGCTAGGGGCGAAATACAATGTATTGGTGCAACCACTTTAGATGAGTACCGTCAGTACATTGAGAAAGATGGAGCATTAGATCGTCGTTTCCAAAAGGTAATGATTGAGCCAGCTACACCTGATGAAACCATCGAAATTTTAACGCGTATTAAAGATAAATACGAAGAGCATCATGGTGTTACTTATACAGACGAAGCAATTAAAGCTTGTGTTACTTTAACAGCTAGATACATTACAGATCGTTTTTTACCAGATAAAGCTATTGATGCTTTAGATGAAGCTGGTTCGAGAGTGCATTTAACCAATATTCATGTTCCAGAAAATATCATCACTATTGAAAGTAAAATAGAAGATATTAAAATTGAGAAGAACAAAGTAGTTAAAAGTCAGAAATACGAAGAGGCTGCCAAATTGCGTGATACTGAGAAAAACTTGTTAGAAGAGTTAGACCGTGCCAAAGCAGAATGGGAAGCTGAAACAAAAACAAAACGTTACGAAGTTTCGGAAGATAGCGTAGCTGAAGTAGTTTCGATGATGACTGGTATTCCGTTGCAACGTGTTGGGCAAGCAGATAGCACCAAGCTATTGAACATGTACGACAAAGTGAACGAGAAAATTATTGGTCAAGATGATGCGATTAAGAAATTAACCAAAGCCATACAACGTACAAGGGCCGGATTAAAAGATCCTAAAAAACCTATTGGTTCATTTATTTTCTTAGGTCCAACAGGTGTTGGTAAAACTGAATTGGCAAAAGAATTAGCTCGTTTTATGTTTGATAGCGATGATTCGTTAATTCAAATTGACATGAGTGAGTACATGGAGAAATTTGCCGTATCTCGTTTGGTAGGTGCGCCTCCAGGATATGTTGGTTATGAAGAAGGTGGACAATTAACTGAAAAAGTTAGAAGAAAACCTTATGCGGTTATCTTGTTAGATGAGATTGAAAAAGCTCACCCAGATGTGTTTAATATCTTGTTGCAAGTATTAGATGAAGGCCAATTGACTGATAGTTTAGGCAGAAAAGTAGATTTTAGAAATACAATTATCATCATGACATCGAACATTGGTGCTCGCCAGTTGAAAGATTTTGGGCAAGGTGTTGGTTTCTCTACTACGGCAAAAACAAGCCAAACAGATGCAAACAGCCGTGGTGTAATTGAAAATGCATTAAAACGTGCTTTTGCGCCAGAGTTTTTAAACAGAGTTGATGATGTGGTAGTATTTAACAGCTTAGGTAAAGATGAAATCTTTAAAATTATCGATATCGAGTTGAAATCTTTATTTGGCCGAGTAAATACTTTAGGTTATGAAGTTAAATTAACCGAAACTGCTAAAGAATTTATCGCAGAAAAAGGTTTTGATAGTGCTTTTGGTGCTCGTCCGTTAAAACGTGCGATACAGAAATATTTAGAAGACCCAATTGCTGAAGAAATATTAAAAGGAGATATTGCAGAAGGTGATACCTTAGAAATTGATTACGATAAAGAAAAAGAAGAGATTACTGTTTTAAACAAAACTGGTAAGAAAAAGAAAAAAGAAGAGGGAGCGTAATATCTCCACGTCACCCTGAATTTATTTCAGGGTTTTAATTGAAAGTAAAAACCCCGATGTAAAATTTTACATCGGGGTTTTTTTGTGGTAAAAATTTAAAAAATTGTAAAAGAAAAACTATCTAATTTTTATAAAAATCTTTTTATCTAGTGTATGTTTTAGTATGTTTAACATTGTTAAGTATTTAATTTTCAATAGGTTAATATAATTTATTTTAAGTTAAATCATTTAATATTTAGTTAATTTGTGCATAAAAAATCAATCTTTGAAACTTATAATTTTATTTTTTCTTATTTTAATATCCAGCAGTGTTTACGCAATTGATGGTTGTGTATCAACAGCCAACAATATTATGTATACGCAAAGAATTGGGATGAGTAATAATTATAGAGGTGGAGCTGCTAGGCCATCTATCACTTTGCCGGCAGGATGTTATTGGATATATGTTATTCCGAGTAGCCCTTGTAATGTAAATAGTGGTCCTGGTGCTGGACCTGGTTTTCTTGCTAATACAGTTTATGATTGTGATATCGACACCAATATTTTATTTTTATTAGTTGGTGCTTTGGGACTTGGAGGTTTCGTTATTAGAAAGAAAAATAATATTGCATTTTCAAATTAGCGGGGATTTCATTATTTCCTTAAGATTTAGCTTCGCTGAGTACTTCGTATTTCTCAGTCGTAAAAAACTCATTTAGAAATGACGAAAAGAAGTTCTAAATTAATTCTATTAAAGCTTCATAATAATTCTTTAAAGCTTTATCATTAGTTTCTAAAAACAAAAATGGTTCGATCAACTCGAGTTCCATTAGTACAAATTCATTATTAACCATTGCACCATCAACTCTGGCATACAAACATCCTTTTGCAAATTGATCAACATATTTTTGTGCGGTTTCAACTAATTCATCATTTGGTTGCTGTGGATGAACTGTTCCGCCAAAAGTAGCTTGGACTCTAAAATCGCCTTTGGCTGCTTTTTTTAGCAAAGCATGACTAAATTTACCATTAAAAAATAAAAATGATAGTTCACCTTTTTCCTCAATTTCTTTTAAAAATGGCTGAGCGATAAAGTCTTCTTTTTGAACAAGGGTTTTTAACTTTTCATTTATTTCATCAACATTTGCTGCGGTAACTTTAAATGTGTTTTTAGAACCTCCACTAACAGCGGGTTTTACAATAAATTGATCAGTTGTAAAATCTTCAAAATATTGTAGAAGATTAACCTCACCACCTTTGGTTATAAATTTACTCGGTGTAACTTTTAGTCCAGCTTTTTCGATATCAAATAAGTAATGCTTGTCTGCATTCCATCTAACAGTTTCTAGTGGATTTAAAAGTTTAATATTTAGGTCTTCGATCTTTTTTAACCAAGCATAAAAATCTTCAATTAAATCAAAATAATCCCAAGGTGATTTAAGAATAGCTAAGTCGTAATTTTCCCACTTTACTTGTTCATTATTCCATATTTCTTTAGTTATGTTTAATCCCTTTTCAGTTAAATAACTGATGATTTGATCATCTTCATTGTTTACGTTGATGGTATTATAAGCACCTTTATCTTGATAAGTTACTAAAGCTATATTCATTATGTTGAGTTGAGTTTCGAAGGTAAGGAAATTATAGTTTCCGTCATATCGAACGAGCTTTTTGCGAGGAGATATCTCTTAGTTTCTTAAGTATGCCCATGTTTAATAAAGGCTTTTATGAGTGAGATTTAGCTTCGCTGAGCACTTCGTGGTTCTCGTCGCTGCGCTCTGTCGAAATGACGCGATCATAACTAAAACAAACTCATTTGTGCTTTAGGTACTTTAAAAAGTGTTTGGTCTAATTCAAATCTTTCATTGTTTAATCCGTTCAGTCTACAATGTAGTTTAAAGGTATTTCTAATCATTTCTGCAAAATTACCTTCGCCTCTCATGCGACTACCAAACCTGCTATCGTTAACATTTCCATTGTGGCAATTTTGTATTTGGTGCCAAACTTTATCAAATCTATCGGGAAAGTTTTTTCTGAGCCAATCTTCAAATATCTGATTAATTACACCATTTAATCTTACCACTGTATAACCTGCACTTTTACAACCGTTATCAGCGCTTGCTTTTAAAATGGAGGGCATTTCATAGTCATTTAACCCAGGAATCATCGGTGCTGCCATTACACCTGTTGGTAAATTCACTTTACTTAATTCTTCAATAATTTTGAGCCGTTGCTTGGCTGTTGTGGTTCTAGGTTCCAGTTTTAAACGTAATTTTTCATTTAAGCTAGTAATAGAAACATAAACCGTAACTAATTTTAGCTTTGCTAAATCTTGCAGAATATCCAGATCCCTCAAAATCAAAGCATTTTTGGTAATCATTGAAATTGGCTGTTTGTACTGCAGTGCAATTTCCAAGAGTTGTCGAGTAAGTTTAAACTTCCGCTCTGCTGGCTGATAGCAATCTGTATTGCCAGATAGTGAAATAGGAGTGGCGTCCCAACCTTTTTTAGCTAAAAACTTTTTAAAAAGTTCTGGTGCATCTTTTTTCACAATTATTTTACGTTCAAAATCTAAACCAGCACTAAAGCCCCAGTACTCGTGAGAGTTGCGGGCATAACAATAAATACAGCCATGCTCGCAGCCTTGATAAGGATTTAAGGAATAGGCCATGCCAACATCAGGACTATCGACTTTGTTTACTACAGATTTAGATTTTCCAATAATGAAAATTGTTTTAGAATTTGGTTCTTCCCAATCATCAATTCCTTCTGGATGTTCTTTAGCTAAAGTATTTTTTAGAAATTTATTAGCAGTGTTAAATTGAGCACCTCTGCCATTTGAATAATCATTTGCATTATCTTTAGCTAAATCCATAGTCTAAAATTACTAAAAATATTAGTAATTTAATCCCTGTGTTTTCAACAATAAGTGGATAAAGTTAGAAAGAGTGAAGGTGGATGGTTAATGGTAAGTAATCTTAAATCTCATTACTCAAAACTTACCTTTTGGCTAAAGGAATATAATCCATAGGCACCATATCGGCTACTTTTTCATAAGCCCAAATACCTTCATACAATAATGTTCTTGAATCTAAAATCCCTCCATTTTCATAAAATCGAAAAGCACCTTGGGTTAATCTGGCTAAAGAAACTTGATAATTTGAAATCTCTATGGGTCTATTAATCCACGATCCAGATTTGTCATATTCGGGAGTTTCTCTTTCTTTTGTATAAATAACGCAAAGCGCATCGGTATAATTTAGGTATTTTAAATCTTGGTTATAATAGTGTAAAAGTGTATCTACCAAAATTTTATTTCGATTAAACTTATTGATGAATTTTGGCATTTCTTTCTGCTTTCTCCAAAATAAAAGTTGCGAAGTATCAACTTTTGCAGCGTTAATTCTAATTCCAGTTTTAGCTGGCGGGGTTTTAAGAAAAGCGATGTTCTGATCAATGACGCTTTCGCTTAATCGATTAGGATTAATCACTTTCTCCATTTTATGAATGATAAAACCTTCTTCGGCCGTTGTTCCTTTGTAAAGCGATTTAAAGAAATGCTGGGGAGATCCATAATAGGCAGTTTCTCTCATTTCTATCAGTTTTTTCTTTTTAGATGGAGATGCTTTTAACTCTTCGAAGAATGGTTTGCCAGAATAATAAATGATATTTGTTCGGCTGTTAAATTCAAAATAATCTAACATATATTTTATCCGATAGCCCAATGCTTTATTTTCAATGATTAAAAATTCATCAGTTTTTACTGTTAAAGTACTATTGGTAATGTCATAATCAACCCGTAAAACTTGCGGATTTAATATTTTGCAGAGTTTTGAGTTTGGAGATTTTCCAATAAAATATTCCTTAAATTGATTGATATATTTCTGACGATTAGGGTCAACACGAATGACAACTTCATTTAACATTACCGTATTTTCTTTGAGTAAAAAATTTACAGTAACCGATTTGTCTGATATGATAGTGTTTCTTGAAAATGGCAAATACCCCACCATTTGAACCAAAATATCGTAATTACCAGGTTTTAAATTAGGTAAAGAAAATTTTCCGTTAAGATCTGTTTGAGTTGCAATTTTATAGCCACTAATATAAACTGCTGCCCCAGGAAGTGTTTCTTTTTGATCTCTTATTACGCCACTGATAGAAAATGTTTGAGCAAATGTAAAAGTGCTAATCAATAAGAATAGGATAGAGATAACAAGTGACTTAAACATTGTTACGAATGTAATAAATCGGCTCTATAAAAATAATGAATGATAAAATATTTAACTTTTTTAACAATTTATTCCTTGTTGTTGTTATTCTTTAAATAATCCATTGGTACCATATCGGCTACTTTTTCGTAAGCCCAAAAACCCTTATAAAGTAACGCCCTAGGGTCGGCAACAGCGCCGTTACCATAAAAATTAACCGAAGGATTTAGTAACTTAAGTACAGATATTTGAAAATCATTCAAATCCATGGGTCTATTTTGTTTTAGTCCGCTAGAGTTAAATACAGAAGTCTCTTTCTCATTTTTGTAGATTACATAAAGCTCATTGTTGTATTTAATTGTTTTTAAGTCATCATTAAATTTGCTAACCAAGGTATCAACCAAAACATCTTTTCTACTTACCACGCTAAACTCTTTTGGTTCTTTTCGTTGTTTGAGCCAATAAGATAGAGAATCGCTGCCATTAAAAGTTAACACATTCGTCAATCCGTTTTTACCAGTTGTTAATTGCTTAATTTTAGCATTAATTAGGCTATCAGCAGGTCTGTTTTTATTAGGTATTTTTGATATTTTATTGATGACAAAACCCTCTTGAGTTATAGTGTTATCATATAAAGATTTGAAAAAATGTTCTGATGAGCCATTGTAAGCAATTGCTCTGTTTTTTAGCCATTTTTTTTGCTTAGCACCGCTGCCCTTCATTTCTTCAAAATGCGGATGACCAGCATAAAAAACCATTTTTATATTATAATCATATTCAAAATACTCCAGCAAATATCTCAGTTTGTAACCAAGCGCTTTGTTTTCGATAATCAAAAAGTCTGAAGCTTTTACGGTTAATAAACTTTGCGTTTTATCGTCATCAATAATTAAAGCATCGGTATTTAGTATTTTGCAATCTGCAGCATTTGGGGTTTTACCAATAAAAAAATCTTTAAATAGTGCAATATAATATGCTCTATTTGGATCGGGTTTAATGACCACTTCTTTTAATAAATTAACGTTTTCTTGTAACGTTATGTTTAAGGTTACGGGTTTATCAGAGATGATTACATTTTTAGAATAGGGTAAATAACCTATCATCTGTATTAAAATATCGTAATTGCCAGGTGATAGTTTTGGTAAAGAGAATTTGCCATCGTTATTAGTTAATGTTGCAATTTTATAACCACTCACATAAACGGCGGCACCAGGTAAGGTTTCTTTTTTATCTCTTACTGTGCCAGTAATGGTGGATGTGCTTTGTGCATGTATAAAAGGGGGTATACAAAGAAAAAGCAATAAAATAATCAATTTTTTAGTCATGAAGGTAAATTTAACTAAAAAATTAGTAGTTAGAATAGCGATATCACTATTTTAATTATTCATAATTAAAACTAACTAACCCAACAACTCCTTAGCATTTTGCAAAGCAGATGCTCCTGGATTTTTACCACTCAACATTTCTGCAATGACAGCAACACGTTCATCTGCACTTAACTTTCTAATTCCCGTAGTAGTTTTATTATTTGCCTCGTTTTTATATACAAAATAATGAGAATTGCCTTTTGCAGCAATTTGTGGTAAATGGGTAATCGATAAAATTTGCATATCGTTGCCCAAATCAGCAATCACTTCACCAACCTTTAAAGCAGTTTCGCCAGAAATACCCGTGTCAATCTCATCAAAAATAAGTGTTGGTAACGATGTATGTTTAGCCAAAAGTGATTTAATTGCCAACATTAGTCTCGATAATTCACCTCCAGATGCAACTTTATTTACTGGTGCGGTCGCTTGTCCTGCATTCGCCGAAAACAACATTTGGGTATAATCAAGTCCATCTTTGTTTAGTTCAGTAATTGTTTCTTGCACAAAATGTAATTTTGCATTTGGCATTCCTACTCTTTGCAAGGTTTTAGCAGTTGCTATTTCAACTACTTTGATAGACTTTTTACGATTAACACTTAACTCTTGCGCTTGCTTTGTTAAGTATATAACCAATTGTTCAATTTCCTCTGTTAAAACTTCAATTTGTTCATCAGATGAAATTAGCTGCGCCAAACTATCTTCCAATTTTTGCTGAACTTGTAATAATTCGTTATTGTTGGCTACACGATGTTTTTGTTGCAAGGTATATAGAACATCTAACCGTTGTTGTATAATAGATAATCGTTCTGCACTATGCAAAGTTTTGCTTTCTATTAGTGAAGTTTCATCAGCAATATCTTTAATCTCTATCATGCTCGATCTTAAACGCTCAAACAAAACATTAATTTCAGAATCAAATTTTTCAATATTTTGTAATTGTATAGTAGCTTCCTTTAAAATGCTCGTTGCAGAAATTTCATTTTCAGTAAGTAGGGAAGTAGCCATTAATAAACTTCTTTTAATACCTTCAGCATGGGTAAGTTTCTCCAATTCTTGCTCTAAATCTTCTTGTTCGCCTTCTTTTAAATTGGCTTGTTCCAATTCGTTAAACAAGAATTGCTCGTAGTCTTGCTTGGCTCGAGCTTCATCGGCTTTGCTAATTAATGTTTTTAATAACGATTGATCTTGCTTTAATTTTTTAAATCCTCCTCTATAAGTTGCCAAAAGCGATTCGTGATTTGCTAATGAATCTATAATTAACAATTGAAATTCAGGATTGTTAATTTCTTGCGTTGCATGTTGGGAGTGAATGTCGATTAACTTTTCGCCAACTTGCTTTAATATCGAAAGATTTACAGGGGTATCATTTATAAAAGCTCTTGATTTGCCATCGGCAGAAATTTCTCTACGCAGTAAAGTCTCAGCTTGAAAATCTAAATCGTTGGTTTCGAATAGGGGTTTTAGTTGTTCATCCGCCAGTAAAAAACTGCCTTCAATAACACACTTTTTATCTTGGTTAAAAAAATACTTACTCTCCGCCCGTTGACCTAAAATTAAAGATAGTGCTCCTAAAATGATAGATTTACCAGCACCAGTTTCTCCGGTGATGATATTTAAACCCTGATCAAACTCAATTTCTAGGTTGTCAATTAAAGCGTAATTACGTATAGAAAGTTTCTGTAGCATATCTACCGCTAAAATAAACATTAAACACCTAAGGTTTTAAAGGTTTTTTAAACAAAAAAGGACAAGAATTAATCCTGCCCTTCGCACTGTTTCATTTGTTTGGTTTATTTAATTCTCTGTTGGCTTAACTTTTAAATCCTTGGTCTTTTCTAAATTAATAATTTTAAGAGGAACTGCATCGAAATCAATCTTGTTTAGTTTTTCAGTACTTAAAGACTCAATTGCCGAAAATCTTTCAACGTCTTTTAAATTTAATTTTGTAAGGTTAGCCAAGTTTCCTGTTAATGGTAAAAAGTTTTTATGGATTTCAGTATTACCATCAAATAACAAGAATGCTTTATCTGTATTAATCCCTTTTTTCTTTTTCAATTTGTCTAAATCTTCCTCATATTTCTTTCTTAACTCTTTATATTCTGGCGATTCTTGAAGTTTCTTTAATTCATCCATTTTTTGCTTCCATTCAGGAGAATTAAATTTCTTTTGCATCTCTAGCGCATTTTCTTGAACCTTAGCTATACGCTCTTTCCACTCTTTGGATTCAAATTTCTTTGCCATAGCTAAACTTTGTTGTTGAATTTTGGCCATGCTCTCTTTCCATTCTTTAGATTGAAATTTTTTGGCAATAGCTAAACTTTGCTCCTCAACTTTAGCCATACGCTCCTTCCATTCTTTAGAGTTAAATTTTTTTTCCATCTCTTTAGCATCAAATTCAATCTTAGCCATTTTATCTTTCCATTCTGTTGAGTTTACTCTTTTCTCTATTTCTTTGGCGTTCAATCCAATTTTAGTCATTTCGTCTTGCCATTCTTTAGAATTAAAAAATTTGGATGTAGAGTCGCCAACAAAAATCTGTCTTTGTACAGTTTTTCTTAAACTATCAGGCATATCTTTTATCGAATTGTACGTTTTTACATTCCCGTTGTCATCTGTTATAATTATTCGTGCTTTACGTTTTACTTTTACAGTATCAGTATCTGAATTTACAATTAAGTGTGTATTCATCGCTTTGTCTTCAATACTTGATGTTTTTAAACTGAGTGCTAAAGCTTTTTTAGCCTCTTGTCTTTTAGATGGATTTATCCAAGCTATTGATGCAACTGTTGCGATAGCCAATGTTAGGATAAGAAATTGCTGTTTAACATTAATGTAATTAGTTTTCATTTGTGTGATTCTTTTAATACGTTGATATAAGTGTTGATTTTTTCCTGTAGCTGCTAATGATAACGCTGGTGTTCGTTTATCTTTTAATAACTCTAATTTTAGCAGAGCATGGGCATAGGTTAATGGTGTTCCCGTAGCTTTTATCACCAAGTCATCACAAGCATGTTCCCTTTCAATGTGAATAATTTTAGTGGTAAGCCATACAAATGGATTAAAGAAAAGTATAGTTTCTATTAATGTTTTAACAAGGTTGATGAGATAGTCATTTCTTCTAATATGCGATAGTTCATGAATTAAAATTGCCTCAACTTGTTTGGTGTCTAACTGCGTTGCCAATGAAATTGGAAACAAAACAACAGGTTTAAAAAAGCCAATAACCAAAGGCACATTAACTCTTTCTGATAGATAAAACTTAACCTTTTTTGCTATTTTTAATTGAAAAATCGTCATGTCAAAAACAATTCTCCAGCTTTCTGGGATATTCAGTTTACTAGCTTTTTTAAGTTTCTTAAGTTTAAAATATCCAGATAGGAGCACAATTAGCTGAAAAATAATACCCACAATATAAACCGAAACAACCACAGGGAAGTAAGCTTCGGTTTTTAGATTAATTGTATCATTAAATAGCACCAAGTCTTTTAAATCATTCGAGCTCATGCTAATTGATTCTAAATTTCTATTTGTAGAAGTCTCAAATAAAGTGAATAGGGTATAGCAAAATATGCTAAAAATTATAAAAAGTGACCCAAATGCTAGGTTGTGTTTTATTTTAGATGTCATTCTAGGCCATATCAGAAAGGCGGCAAAAAGAATGGCATAAATAATAGCACCTTGCCATAATGAATGTATAATGCTCCATCCAATTGCCTTTACCATGTTGTTTAAAAAAGCTTCCATAATTTTTTTATTGAATTGATTTTTGTTACCGACTAAACCTTCTATCTTTTAGTCCTTATCCCTCAACTTCTATTTGCCTTCTACCTTTTTTAAGTATTCCTTTATCAAATCTATTTCTTCCTTACTCGCAGATTTGTTTCCTAAAGCTTGCATAACCAATCTCGCTGCTGAGCCATTAAAAACATTATCAATCATTTTATTTACCAACTGCTGCTGTGTTTTTTCCTGATTAATTAATGATCTGTAAATGTGTGTTTTTGAACTAGTATCCCTATCTACTAATCCTTTCTCAAGCATAATTTGCATCAATTTTAAAGTTGTTGTATAACCAGCATCTTTTTTATTTAGGGCTTCATGTACTTCACGTACAGTACAATTTCCGGTTTTCCAAAGCACCTGTAAAATCTCTAATTCACCCTCTGTCGGTTTGATATTTGTATGATCCATAATATTACTACGAATTATTTCGTATTCAAATGTACGAATGTATTCGTACAATCAAAACATTTTAACAAAATTTTAACAAAAATTTTTAAATTGGGTATTGGGAGCGATTAACGAGCCTTTTTTAAAGCCTCATATTTGCCAATATTAGCTGGGTCAACTTCGCTTAGTAAGTTGTAAGCTTTAATTCTGTCGGCTAAATCAAGAGTTGATAATACGTTACTTAGTTCATCAGCTTTGCTTGCTAAATAAACATTAGGAAAAATGGAACCTAATTTTTGCTTGTCTAAAACCTGTAGATCATTTAATAAAGCCAGAATGTTTTTGGCACCATTAGGTATGTTTTCTTGTAACTTATCAAGTCCATTTAAGTGGTAATTGTAAATAAATACCCTTAAATCTCTAAAACTATTATTCAATAAGTTTTCATTTAGCCAGAAACGATTGCGTAAACCATCATTTGCTTTCCATCCTTTATTACCCGCAGTTTGGGCAATGTTCATCAGCATCTGTGCTTTTAAATAAAGAGGAGTGCCACCAAGTTTACTAAAACTATCCTTATCTACGCCAATAATGGTGTAAGCATAATAACCTAAAAGAGAGCTTAAATTTGAGATGAAGTTCTGATCAGAGAAATCAAGAGGTTGTCCTTCGTTGTAGTTGAAGTTAAAATCCTTATCACTTATGTTTAATATTGTACTATAATATGAACTACCAAACACGGGTCTACTACTTTGTATCTGAGCTTCGGCGCCAAAACTAGAGCTGCCATCCCAACTCGTAATGGTGATGATAAGATTGCATTCAATTCTTTCTTGCGGCATATAAGTTTCCGCAGTCCACTTATTATTGTTAAGAAAATCTCTAATTGTAGTCTGTAATTGCTCTAAATTCCTTTTGTTAATGTTGGCAACATTGGGTGCCAAAACTTGCACCCGCGAATTAAGCTCTTGTGCATTTACAGAAATGCTAAATAATATTAAAAAGATGCAACCAAATATTTTTTTCATAGTACAGCCAATTTAAGCACTTCTTTGCAAATATCCATGGCCACTTCTTTTTTAGATTTTACAGTAAAACTGATTTTATCAAGGCGCCTATTAAATATAGTTATTTTATTGGTGTCGGTTTTAAAACCAGCACCATCATCATTTAAAGAGTTTAATACAACAAGGTCTAAATTTTTCTTTTCGAGCTTTTCTTTTGCATACATTTCCTCTTGATTGGTCTCTAAAGCAAAGCCTACTAAAATCTGTGCTGTAGTTTTTTGTTTGCCTAAACTGGCTAAAATGTCTACCGTTTTCTTTAGTTCAATGTTAAAACTATCTTCTTTTTTCTTAATTTTCTGCTCAGCAACTGTTACAGGGGTATAATCTGCTACAGCAGCACTCATAATGGTAATATCGCTAGCAGAAAAATGAGCTGTACAAACGTTCAACATTTCTGCTGCACTTGTAACATCAATTCTGTTTAGATTAGTTTTAGTTTTTTCGGCCGTCGGACCAGTAATTAAAGTAACATCAGCACCTAATTCATAAAGTGATTCTGCAATTGCAAAGCCCATTTTACCCGATGAATGGTTTCCAATAAAACGTACTGGGTCAATTGCCTCATAGGTTGGCCCAGCTGTTACTAAAGCTTTTTTACCCAATAACGGTAAGCCTCTTTTAATAGTTGCAACTAAAAATTCAATAATTTCTTCAGGTTCAGCCATTCTGCCTTCACCAACTAATCCGCTAGCCAACTCACCACTATTTGGAGAAATTAATGTATTGCCGAAGCTTTTTAATCGATCAATGTTTTCTTGAGTGCTTTCATGTTTCCACATATCTAAATCCATTGCCGGAGCAAAATATACAGGGCATTTAGCCGATAGATATACCGCAGTTAATAAATTATCACATAATCCATTTGCCATTTTACCAATGGTATTTGCACTAGCTGGGGCAATAATCATATAGTCAGCCCAAAGGCCAAGTTCTACGTGGTTGCTCCAAACGCCCGTTTCGGCTTCGAAGTATTGGGTATAAACAGGATTTTTAGAAAGCGTGGCAAGGGTTAAAGGAGTAATGAAATTACTCGCGTCTGCCGTTAGAATAACCTTAACGTTTGCACCAGCTTTAATAAGTAACCTTACTAGCATGGCCGATTTGTATGCCGCAATACTGCCGCAAACGCCAAGGATAATATTTTTATTGCTCAACATACCTCATCTTAATCAAAGGTGCAAGATAAGCAATGGCATCAATTATTTTTGTTCTTTTGAAGGATTTCTGTGGTAAACTTTACCATTCAAAAACTCATCAATTGCAATTAAACTTGGCTTAGGCATACGTTCGTAGTGCTTGCTAATTTCAATTTGCTCTCTGTTTTCAAAAATTTCTTCCAAATTATCATTAGATGAAGCAAACTCGGCTAATTTACCGTGTAATTCTTCTTTCATGTTATTCGAAATCTGATTAGCCCTTTTAGAAATAATCACTAATGATTCATAAATGTTATCAGTAGTCGCATCTAAATCATGCACATTTCTAGTTACCGTAGTATTCGGTACTGCAGGTTTTGCTGTATTCATTATTTTTGGTTTTTAATCTCTAATTTAGTACTATCTATATTTTTTGCCCCTTTTTTCTCTAAGGCCATTAATCTATCATACTCTGCTTTCTCAGCAGCTATAATTTTTTGAGCTGTAACAATTCCGTTTTCGCTATCTTCCTTTAATTGGTTTGCCTCTTTAGCGTATTTGCTGCTAGGGTAAGCCTCTACGAACTCATTATAATAAGTAATAGCTTCCTTAAAACGCTCTTCTTGTCTAATCGGATAACTATTTTTAGCATACATAAACTGTGATTTTACAATCAACAAATTCATTTCCTCCGCATATTTAATATCTGGGAACTCAATTTGCGCATTCTTTAACGCTACAACTGCCGATTTATAATTATCAATGCTGTATCCACCTAAATCATAATACAATTTAGCATTATCAAAAGCTTTAGTCTCTAATTTACCTCTTAAATTTGCTATATATTGAGCTGCTTGCGTAGCTCTATCACTTTTAGGATATAAATTGATGAAAAGCTGTAATGCATCAATCGCTTTATAAGTATTATCCTGGTCTAATGAAGATTTAGGAGAATCTAAATAAAAGCAATAAGCTCCCATATATCTACATTCTTCAGCATTTTTACTTGCCGGATAGGTATCTGCAAACTCTTTAAATTTATAACGTGCTGTAGTATAGTCCTTTAGGCGATACAAAGTAAAAGCGTAATAATAACTTAACTCCTCCGCTTCAGCAGTTCCTCTGTATTTTTGTGATAAACCTTCAAATAAAATTAAAGCCTTCGAGTAATCTTTTTTATTGTATAACCTAATACCTTCTTGGTATTTCTTCAAAACATCATTACTTAAGCGTAGCTTCTCAAACTTGCTTTTGCAGCCAGCTGTGCCTAATAAAATAATGGTAAAACTTAAAATAAGTAGTTGTTTAATTTTAAACATTTTGCAAAGATAAGGTAATAATACGATAACGTCAATTAAAAATAATAGACTGCTAAGCTAAATAAAGCTATTCATCCAATCAAACGCTTAACAAATTTTAACATAATATAGGATCTGTCTTTTAAAGAAGTTTATTCATAACTATAATTACACCATTCGTAACACGGCGAGAGCATCTTTATATATATACTGTACCAGTAATAGTGAAAAATTTCTACAAAACTTAATGCTATATATATGCTATATAGTTATTAATCATAAAAATATCTTAATTGATTAGCAGATCAGATACAGTGTTTCAATTAATTAAATCCCGTCGTCCGCTGCAATCTTTGCCTGGGCGTTCGCTGCTAATTCCAAGTTAGAGGTTTGGCAAAGTATTTTCGCTACCACCGGGTCTATTTAACAAAGGTCAGTGCTGCTATTTGAGTGTAGCCCTGCATCAATCTAAAAATATAGCAGTATATATATAGGATACATCGGTTATTCATACTTCAACATTCGGAAATAAATTTAAGCCTATTAACCAGTAATCAATTTAACGGGCAATTCATTTGTATATATAATAGGATAATCATTCACTCACCTGTATATATATTAACACATACAATGAGTACTTATTACCAGTCCACAGCACCTCCTTAAAACTTTTCACTTTGTAAATCATGCACTTATGATATTTCTATAGAATATTCTTATAATATATTTGTTGTTACGTTTAATTTTTCTACTTTTGCATCCCGCTTCGGAGGAGGCGAATGGGTTTACGGAAATAGTGATAGGGGCATTGAAAAAGGGGATTTAAAAGTATTTGAGCTGTAAATAAGCCACTTACGAAAAAGACAAAAAAATTTCAAAAAAAGTTTTGGAAATTAAAAAATCTTCTTACCTTTGCAACCCGCTACGGAGGTAACGACAGAAGGAGAAAAGGAAAAGAGAGGATGAATTGAAATAGGGAAACAAAGAGCAAACAACGAAACGAAAAAAAAGTTTCAAAAAA
>NZ_SWBO01000013.1 GCF_005116475.1 Pedobacter cryotolerans
CCCATTCCGAACAGAGAAGTTAAGCCCGCCAGAGCCGATGGTACTGCAGTAACATGTGGGAGAGTAGGTCGGTGCCAGATCTTAAAAGAAGCCTCATAACGAAAGTTGTGAGGCTTTCTTGTTTTACAAAATTTCCTATTAAAATGTTGTGTTGGCTTTTGTTGATCCAAAAAGCGATGTGCTTTGTGAACTTTGCTAGGCAAATGTAAATAGCAGCACAACATGCTCCATCATAGACCCGATTGCAGTGTATACCGAAGTGGATAGCGGGCAATGGCCGTATAACGGAAAGCGGGACATGCTTTAATAGTACCATTGAATGTGATCTGCTAAAAAAAAATCAATTCAACTTTACTCTTTTTTTATGTGTTAAAAATTTGTTAAACGATCATTTTTTTTAAGTGGAGCTATTTTAAAACTGTAATATTGTAAATTACGTTTTTGTATAATATCATATAATTATGAAACTAAGAGTATATTTTTCTTTGGTGCTATTTTTCGGAATAGTTCTTAGTGCTTTCGCACAAGATAAAAATGTTATTTTACCACCAAATTGGTATAATTTGGACTTAATTAAATCTGGTTATTTTGGGATTAGTACTGATAAGGCTTACAACGAATTATTAAAAGACAAAAGACCCAAGCAAAAAGTTATTGTTGCAGTAATTGATGGTGGTACTGATGTAAGGCATGAAGATTTAAAAGATGTTTTATGGACTAACTTAAAGGAAATACCGGGAAATGGTTTAGATGATGACGGTAATGGGTACATTGATGATATTAATGGTTGGAATTTTTTAGGTTCGAAAAAAGGGAGCCTTGCTTATGATAATTTAGAATTGGTTAGAATTAAAAGGAAATATGAGGATAAATACCGTTCTACGTTACCTAGTACGGTATTAGATAGTACAGAGAAAAAGGAATTTGCGATTTATCAGAAAGCACGTGCCGAATTTGGAAAGAGATTTGATGAGGCGAGTAGTGCATTTCCGATTTATATTTTGATTAAAAAGGTTTTAGATTCGGTTGCCGTTGTAAATGGTAAAAGTATTCCAGCATTAGAAGATATTGAGAACTATAAAGCAGATGACGAAACTGAAGAGTATGTTAAGAAGATTATTAGAAAGGGAGCTAAGGATGAAGGAGGAATTGACAAATTTTATAATACCATTAAAAAGGGTCATCATGAGCTAGAGGTAATGTTAAAATACAATTTGAACATTAAATATGATGAGAGAGCGGCATTAGTAGGGGATGATTATGCTAATTCAAATCAACGAGATTATGGAAATAGTGATGTTGCTGGTGCCAATGCTGATCATGGAACTCATGTTTCTGGTATAATTGGTGCGGATAGAACTAATGAGTTAGGGATTATGGGAGTAGCAAACCATGTACAAATTATGACTATTAGAGTTGTGCCAGAGGGCGATGAGCGTGATAAAGATGTAGCAAATGGGATTAGATATGCAGTTGATAATGGTGCTAAGGTAATTAATATGAGCTTTGGAAAAGGCTATAAATGGGATAAAAAAGCTGTTGATGATGCCGTAAAATATGCAGAAAGTAAAGGCGTGTTGTTAGTGCATGCTGCTGGGAATGATAATAGCGATAATGATCGAATTGAGAATTATCCAAATAAATTTTACGATGGTGCCGAAGCGGAGGCTTATTATAAAGCTAAAAAATCTGTAATAGCGCCGAAGATTTCTGATTTAATTACCCAGCAAGGAATGCAGAATAGAAATATGAATGGCAGACCTGATCCGTTTGTAAAGCCAATTCCGGTAGATACCCTAAAGTTTAAATTACCACATGCAAATAATTGGATTGAGGTAGGTGCAAGTGCTTATAAAGATGATGAGAATTTAAAAGCTTCATTTTCTAATTATGGTAAAAATAATGTAGATGTATTCGCCCCTGGATTTAAAATTAACTCTACAGTTCCAAATTCAAAATATGAGGAATTTGATGGTACAAGTATGGCATCGCCAGTTGTATCTGGACTGGCAGCTTTAATTTTAACATATTACCCTGAATTAAAACCAAATGAAGTAAGGGACATCATTATTAAATCTGTTACTAAGGTTGAGCATAAAATAAAATATAAAAATGAAAAGGGAGAAAATGTTCGTGTTCCTTTTTCAGAAATTTGTGTTAGTGGCGGAATAGTTAATGCATACAATGCTTTAAAGTTGGCAGAAAGCTATAAACTTGCTAAATAGTATGATCAAAATATTAGAATCCTCGTTGAAATTCAACGAGGATTTTTTTTACCTACAATCGTAACATTTAAGAGATATAGATTTTCAATTTGGCTTCTGTATCTCATTTATTAATGATTTAGTGTTTTAAGTATAAATAAGATGAATTTGTGATTAAGCTATTGTGTCATAATTAAGTCTATTGATTTGAATTAATTTCTTTTGGTTATCTAATGAGTAATTTTTAGAAAATGAATAATAAAAACATTACAGCAATCTTTATCATAAATTAGATGTTCAATATTTACCAAGCCGTTTCCTTTTTACTTAGCTACAAAAGATTGTTAGTTATAATTATTCTTTTAACAACTATAGAAGCTATCGCTCAGCAACAAAACCCTCCAAAAAACGTGATATCACCGTTATCTTTAAGAGAAGTTAGTGGTATTGTAAAGGATACAACAAATGTTGGTATACCTGGGGTTACAGTACGATTAACATCAGAAAAGGATACGCTGATCATGGGTACAAATCCTGATGGGATGTTTAGATTTATAAATGTAAAATCGGCTGTTTACACGATTTCAGTTAATAGTTTAGGTTTTAAATCTTTTATTGGAAAATATAGACAAAACGATGCTACAGCCAAAATTCAAATGGCCCCAATAATTTTAAAAGCCGACTCGAAAACATTAGACGCAGTTGTGATTAACGGAGCGCCTTCAATTACCTATAAAACGGATACTGTTGAATATAAGGCGAGTGATTATGTTGTTAGAGAAAATGCTACTGTTGATGAATTGGTAAAAAAAATGGAGGGGATGGAAGTGGGAAATGATGGTTCAGTAGTACATCAAGGTGCTCCAATTGCGAGAGCAAAAATTAATGGCAAAGTATACTTAGGAGGTGATGTGGCTACTGCGTTACAAAATTTACCTGCAGAAATAGTAGAAAAAATTCAAATTGTTGATGATTATGGCGATCAAGCAGAGCGAACAGGGATAAAGGATGGAGACCCAGAAAAAATTTTGAATATAGTTACCAAAAGAAGTAAATCTGTAGGTAATAGCATAAATGTAACGGGAGGGGCAGGAAATAATGATAGGTATGAAGGTTCAGTATTTGCAACAAGATTAAATACCAATCAAAGTATTGGCGTTAATATTAGATTAAATAATACAGTTAATGGTGTAGCAAATAGTGGGAATTCTAGTGGTAACAACAATAATGGGGGAGGTGGAAGAGGAAATGGAGGTAATAACACTCCAAATCTAAATGCATTTGGAGGTAGTGGCGGCACTACAAATAATGGTACTTCGGCTTTTTCTTACCGCGATCAAATCACTCCTAAAATAAAAATTAATACAAATTATCGCTATGCTTTTAATAATACCAATTCAATTAATAGCAGTATTGCACAAATTCCAAGTATAAGAGGAAATACTTTTTCATCAAACGAGGGTTCGAGTACAAATGATACTAAATCTCATAACCTAAATTTTGAGTTGGAAGCTAATTTGGATAGCTCAAATTTTTTGAGAATTACGCCAACATTTAATTATGCTTCAACTGTTGCTGGTAATGAATCGTCAAATTTGCAGCGTTTTGTTGCAGCAGAGCCATCACCTGATAACCAGTCGTTTAGGCAAGATCAAACTGGTAATAATTCTAATAGAAATACTAGGCCAAATTACGGGATTACTGCTTTTTACCAGCATTTGTTTGCAAAGCCGAGGAGAAATATCTCTGTTCAAATTAGTTTAAATAATAACAATCAAGAGGCAGAACAAGATAGAAATGCCAGAATATTGTACTACGATGGATTATCTGATCTTGTGCTTAAAGATTCTTTAATAAACAGAGTTGTTAACAGAGATAATTTAACAAAAAATTATAGGGCAAGCTTAACATTTGCCGAACCCCTTACAGTTAATACGCAGTTAGAGTTTAATGGACAAATTAACTATAATGGTTATGACAATACTGCTATCACTAGCAACATATTTACCGACGGATCTAAACAAATTGTAGATTCGCTGAGTAATATTTATGATTATTCTTTTACACAGACAAGGTTAGCATTGAACTATAGATATGGCGTTAGTAAAGATTCAAAGCTTAAGTTTTCTTTAGGTGTAACGGCTGTACCTGCCGTATTGAGTGGCACAAAGGAAAGTTTAGGAACGAGTACTAACCGCAGTAGTTTTAATTTAATACCAATTGCTCGTTTTCAATATTTATGGTCTAAACAACACAGCTTGCAACTAAACTATTCTGGTAATGCAACAGAGCCAAGTTTTGATCAAATTCAACCTGTTCGGGATGTTTCAAATCCTCAAAATCCAGTGGTCGGCAATCCAGATTTAAAAGTTACATTTAATCACAGTGTGAATACCAGTTATAATAATTATATCGCCATTGCGAAATTAAATTATTCAGTAAATGCAAATGCAACCTTTATTGAGAACTCAGTTGTAAGAAATGTTGTTCAGATTTCGGATGCATTTAACAGTAGAAAAAATGAAACGCGTTTTGTGAATTTAAATGGTGTTTATAGGATTAATACAAATCATTCTATCAGTAAGCAATTTGGTGATAGGAAATACAATTTAAGCCTAAATGGAAACATTAGTTATAATCATGGTGTTTCTATGAGCGATAATATTGAAAACGTTACTACAACTTGGAATTTTAATGAACGTTTCGGGCCAAGAATTAACCCAACAGAATGGTTAGAAGTTAATCCTTTTGTGTCTTACAGTGTTATCAAATCAAATAATACATTGCCCAGTTCTTTAGATAGCAAAACAAATACATTAGCATTTAATATAGATGGTAAATTTTATATGTGGAAAACACTGATTTTTGGATATAGTGCTAGTAAAAATTATGTGAGTGGTATAAATGCAAATATTACTAACAATCCATTTGTTATTAATGCCTATATAGAAAAAGAATTTTATAAGCGCAGGGCGAAGTTAACTTTTCAGGCATTTGACTTATTAAACCAAAATAATTTTGTGAATAGAAATATATTAGATAACGGAGCTATCATTGATACCAGATCTAATGCATTGAGTCAATACTTTATGGTTCGTTTAACTATGCGTTTACAAAAATGGAGCGGTGCCAAGCCAAGAAACGGCGATCAGATGATGAGAAGAGGAGACGGCGGGTTTGGTAGATTTTAATGAATACAAGTAGCTATGGATGTTATTAGTAGACCAATTGCTACTTGTATTTCAATTTTATAGAAAAACTAAAACTTTTCTAATTATCAATTTTAGAGTCTAATGCAGCTTCAATACGCTCATACAAATCCATTAAATGATGTTTACTCGCTGGATCTGATTGATTGGCAGCTGCAGATTTAACGCTAATCCGTAATTCTCTTAAAACATTTTTAGTTTCAGACATGGTATCACTTTGTGAATTAGTTAATTCTGTTGGAAAAGAAAAGGGACTGTTTTTTGAGTTGGTATTTGTAGGAGAAGGAATGGTTGCAGCTACAGTTTGAGCAGGTTTTACGATTCCCACAAGTCTATCAATGTATGCCTTTTGTAAATTACGACGGTAAATATCGATAGGTGTATTTGTTTTTAGCTCAGATAAAATTGCTTTATTTAAATCAGTAAATAAATCACTTATTTTATAAGCTTTTGGCCCTTCGCTAGCTTCTGCATCAATAAGTTTACTTAATGTTTTGCTGCTTAACAATCTGATCAATGTACTACTTTGTAGCTTTGCAATTATTTCAATTGAACTTTGATCAATATTATTTAAAATTTGCTGGTTAATTAACCATTTTGGCGTATTAAACAACTGTCTACTAAAAAAATCAATAGCTTGCTTTTGTTTTGAAACGGGAGTACGTTCATATACCATGCCTGGCTGATCTACAGTTTTAGGGTTTTCATAAACCCCTCCAATATTCTTAATTACGTGCCCCAAATAACGATTATATTGAGCCACGACTTGATCATACATGTGAGCTAAATTTTCATATCCCTTACCAGGTACTTTTGTCCATTCTGACAAATTTGATAAGATAACCTTTAAATTTTTTATACCATAATCGCTGGCAATCATTGCGTTATCACCTAAATCTTCATTTTGTGAGTTCGGGTCATCTTTATTTGCTTCTGTACCAAACCATAACCTTCTATTTTTTGCAGCTTCAAGTGTCATTTTGTCTAATATTTTCATATCAGAATCAACATTTTTATTATCTGGAAAATATCTATAACCCCATTCTATAGCCCATTTATCATAATCGCCAATACGAGGATACAAACCTTTAGAAGAAATATTATCTTCTGGCTGGGCTACATAATTAAAACGGGCATAATCCATTATTGATGGTGTATGACCATTTTCTTCAACCCATTTTTTATTACGCAGGTTTTCTACAGGTACTGTAGAGCTAGAGCCATAATTATGTAATAAACCTAAAGTATGTCCTACTTCATGAGATGAAACAAAACGGATTAAATCGCCCATTAATTCATCGCTAAACTGCATTTTTCGTGCTCTTGGATCAACAGCAGCAGTCTGAATCATATACCAATCATGGAGCAACTTCTGAACATTATGGTACCAATTGATATGGCTTTCAATAATTTCTCCTGATCTAGGGTCTGTAGTAATTGGTGCATTAGCGTTAGGAATTTCTGATGGTTTATATACAATTGCAGAATGCCTTGCGTCATCTAAGCTCCAAGTAGAATCTTGTGCTTTAGTTGGTGCTTCTTTCCCTATAACAGCATTTTTAAACCCCGCTTTTTCAAATGCCTTTGCCCAATCGTTAATACCTGCAATTAAATATGGCACCCATTTTTTTGGCGTAGTAGGATCTATGTAGTAAACGATTGGTTTTTTAGGTTCAACTAGCTCTCCCCTTTTATATTTTACCATATCTTCTGGTTTTGGTTCTAAGCGCCATCTCATTATCATTTGAACCTCTTCAATCCCTTGTGGATTTAAATCAAAATCAGTGTAACCTACATTAAAATAACCAATTCTGTTATCAAAATATCTAGGTTTCATTGGTGTTTTTGGTAGTAAGACTAAAGAAGATTTTAGCTCTATAGTGGCTGCATTACTTGATGTTAAGCCATTAGACGATCCACTAGGCGTTATACTATAGGTTTTAACTGAATTTATTTCAACATTTGTTGGAAAACTGCGTATACCTAAAACATAACTTCTATCAGCTTGTTGTGCTCCTAATTTTAATTTTGATTTAACTGTTGAAGAGCCAAAGTAGAGTATATCATTATCACCGTTTAAAAAAGTAGTAATATCAATCACACTCCCTTTATTATCAGGAGTATTTGTGGCAATATTAAAGGAAGAAATTATAGGTTGAATATTTGAATTTTTTAAGGACTGATACATTGATGAAGTGCTGTCAGTACTATAGGTTGCAAAACTTATATTTCTTAAAAAAATACGATCATTTGGTCCTTTATCAAAACGGATAATAGTCCTGCCTATTTCATCTCCAGCATATCCTTGTAAAGCACGAACATCAGCACCAGATTTAGAAATACGATTTACAACTAAAATGTCTCTACCTAACAACGAATCCGCTATCTCAAAGAAATATTTATCATCAATTTTATGTGATGTAATCATTCCCTTTTGTGTAATTGCCTTATTGGATATAATTTGGCTGTATAATTTAGGTTTATTCGGAGAAGCTGCGGGTCCGGTTTTTTTTGAGGTGTCTGCTAGGCTTGCAGCAGGAGCTTTTACTTGTCCATGTACAATGGAAATTACACTAAAAACCATTAATATGGTTAGTATACTCTTTTTCATAAATTAAAAAGGTTTTAAGGCAAATATTTAGATAAAATAATTACAACTAACTGATTTATATTTTAAGCTGAAATTTAGATTATTTAATTAAAGAGAGCGCCGGATTAGGGCGCCCTCTAAAACATTAATTAACTACCTAAACCCATTAAAAATTGGAATTTAAGTAACTAAGAAGTTATTTTAACAAATCATTTTCTATGATGCTGACTATTTTAGAAACATCATTTCCGATTTCTATAATAGGCTTTTGACCAGGTTTAACCATTATAATATATGGTAAGGCCATTATATTAAGCTTTGAGCATAATTCTTTCTCTTTATCTGCGTTTATTTTATAAAAAACAACTTTATCTTTATACTGTGTAGCAAGTTTCTCCATTTCAGGCATCATTTTCATACATGGAGCGCACCAAGTTGCCCAAAAATCTATAATTACTGGTTTATCTCCTTTAAAAACAAAGTCTTTATTGCTTTTATAATCATAGATGTATTCTATAAACTCGGCTTTAGTAATTGCATTAACTTTTCCTTGTTCAATTTTTATTAAGGGTTCGGTTATAATCTCGTTGATTTTTGTACTTTCATACGATTGATAATAAATTTTACTATTCTGAAAATCAATAGATATTAAGCCAAAATCAAGTAAGCCAAGACCAACAACAGGCTTTACTAGATTAGGATTAATAGTGATTAATTTGTTTTTAAGGTTCATATTTACTACAGAAATATCTTGGCCTTTAAATGCTTCAGCATTAACATTATCTGCACTATAACCAATGCCAGAAATTTTTCCTTTGGTGTTTATATTAGGTTTAACTGCTATTAATGTTTTCGATATTAAAGATAAAGTTCCTGTTTCCCATGTATCAAAAATTACTTTTGTGGGTTTGTTATTTACTTTGATTTCGAATTCAGGAATCCCGCCAAGTAGTATATCGCCACTTGTTCTTTCTGTTAAACGCATAAATGTAGGTTTAAAGGGTGTAGAAGTATATATTTTGCCATTTTTTTTGTCGATAGTAAGCACCACATTTTTAAAAAATGAACCACTTATAACGCCTGAAACGCCGAGCTTTTTAATATAGTTAGCCGCTTCGCCTTCGAGTAAAAGCGATGTTAAAGTATTCGCAAATACATTATTGCCAAAAGCAATGGTATTTATTTTGAATTTTTTAGCTGCTGCAATTTTTCTCACTGTTGGCAAATCTTGTAAAGTTGTTTCAGTATAAGAATCAATTCCTATCTTTTCTGCAAACTCTGGTAACAATGCAGTTTTTCCAGCTAAATCTAAAATAAAAGTTCCCTCAATACCATTTACCATTAAGTTAATGGCTATGCGACCCTCAACAGTTTTAAAATTAGAAGCTTCTATCTTAACTTGAGATTGTTGCGAATAAACTTTTACAGTAGTTGTTATTATTAGAAAAAGGATAATTAATTTTTTCATCATTATTTTTTTATGTTTTAATGCCCCAATTATGGTGCTTTTATTTCTTCTACCTTGTATGCTAAATTTACTGTTCTGTTATCTTTGGTTTGTATAGTCATCATTTTCGGGCCAGGTTCTTTTAACTCTTTAATGCCAGCTGCCACATCGCAAAAATTATAAACACCTGTTTTAACACCGTTTATATGAGTGATCACGTCTCCATCAGCAATTTGTCCTTCTAAATCTTTCCAAATGTGTGCAACCGTTAATTGTCCTTTTGCTACAGTGATGCTAAAATTGGTTTGTCTGAATTTAGGATTAATAACGCCCTGCTCATAAGGTACACAGTATAATCTCCTATTAGGATAATCTATAATCATTTTTGCATGCTGCATAAAAGCAACTCCTAATAAGGTATGGGGTGGATTTGAAGTTTCGGTTACAATGTTGGCAACCTTCATAGGGCCAACCCTCAATTCTGGAATATAAACTTGATAGTTAACAGCTTTATCAAGTTTGCCAGAAATGCCAAAACTTTTAGCTCCAGAACCTTCTTTTAATAATTTAGCATTTCCGTTAGCTTTTAATCGCTCAAAGTCGCTCTGTTTTAAATTCATGAAAGATCCTGATCCACTATCAAAAAGAACTTGTAATTCTTGTCCGTTTATATAGGTGTTAAAAATTGGCAGGACACTTGGATGTTTAAAATCATGTGCATACCTGAATGATTCTTTTAAAGGATTTTCACCAGCAATGATTGTAATTGTTTTTGATTTTGAATCAATAATACAAATGGTTTGGGCAAGCATATCACTTCCAAGTAAGCCAATAGCATCAAAACATCTTATGGGTGATGGCTCAGGCATAATAACAGCTGTTAGGCCATTAAATTTTATTTTCTTATCCAATGTAACAAGTGAATCAATTTTAACTTGTTTATAATATGCCGTGTTACTAGTAACATCACTTATTTTTACAGAGTCGGTAATTTTTAGGTTTTGTTTTTTACAAAATTCAGTAGATAGGGAACTTTTTCCAGCACCTGTGTCAAATATAAAACGCTCTTGCTGACCATTGATCATCATTTTAATGATCATTTTCCCAGAGTAAAGCTCATAAGGAATTACAGTTGTTGCCTTTTGGGCAATTGCGTTGTAAGTAAAAAATATACTTATTACACAAAATAATTTAATAAAAATGTTTTTTTTAAGTGCCATCTAATTCTTATTTTTTTGTTTTTAAAGCCGCTTCTACTGTTTTTTTCAAGTTTAAAATACCTCCAGATGTACATAATTGTTCATATAAAAATAAATCAACCACAGCTTTACCACCATTAGTAAAATTTTTCTCTACTTCTAATCCTTTTCTTGAGGTAACATTAGCCATTAGCAATTTTCTAATTTGAGTACCATTTAAATTAGGGAAATATGCTTTAATTAGAGCCGCAGATGCAGCCGCAACAGCAACACATGATGAAGGTGACGCAACAATGTTATAGGTATCGCCTGGCAAAGTAGAATATACATTAACACCTGGTACAAACATATCTAAACTATTTTTTCCGTAGCTAGATAGTTCAGAAGGTAAGCCTTTTTTATCTGAATTAGCTATAACCATTAAGTTGGTAAATGGTAAGCCATTAAAATTTTCTCTACGTGGGTGATAAACTACTTTATCCAGATCTTCTCTTCTTTCTAAAGCTGGTACAATCACCAATATGCCTTTCTTTTCTGCCTGTCTTATGGCATCATAAATCCATGTCTTTTGTTCAGTAGAAAATAAGCTACTTTGCTGTGAAAGAACAATTACATCAGCACCTTTATCTACTGCATATTTGATGGCAAGCGCTACGTCTTTAGGGTATGGTGCTCCACTTTTGCCTGCAACAACTAAGTTCATGATTTTAGCTTCGGGCATGATACCACTAAAACCTGTGCCATTGACATCATTTCCTGCAATGATACCTGAAAGTAAGGTTCCAAAACCTGATGTAGCTGTTAAAAGTATATTATTGCCATATTTATTATCAGTAATATCATTTGAAGCATCTTTAACTAAAGCTTGTCTTTGGTCGTTACCAAAAAATTTAAAAGCATCATCAAAATTTTTTTTGCTAAAGTCTATTTGCTTGTTCATAAAGTTATCGTAAACAACTTCCCAATTGACTACATAACTTTTATCTGGCATATAACCTTTATATAGTTGGCTAAACATACTAGTCATACCAAATACAGCCCTTTTTAACGAATCTAATTCAACTGCTTTCGTTTTGTCGTAAAATAAAGCTAAGGCACTATCTGCTGGTATGTCTTTTCTAGTTTTGCCATTCCATTTGCGCATGATTTCTTTATCCCACATTTCTACATATTCTTTCTGCAAGAAGGCAAATTTGTAACTTGAATATTTACTTGCAAGACTTCCACTAGAGAGTTTCTTCAAATTATCAAAATAGACAAATTCAGATAAATTGGCTGGTTTTGGGGCGCTTTTTCTAAGTCCATTTTCTATGGTAAAATAACTTTTGCCATCAAAATAGATTTCGGCATATTTATCCTTTAATCTAAGCCATTCTCGGTCAATTTCGCTCACGGTTTTTTCCATTGTTTGGCCTTCTTTAGAGCCTAAAAAATTCCAACCGTTAATGTCATCAATAAATCCATTTTTATCATTGTCAATTCCGTCTAGTTTTTCGGTAGGGTTAACCCAGACAGAATTTTTTAAGGCCTCATGTTCAATGTCTGATCCTGTACCTATTAAAGCTATAATTGGTGTTTTTAGTATTTTTTTAGTTTTTAAAAGTTGCTTTGCGCCATTAAGGTCAATTCCAAAAGTTCCATTTAGCGGAGCTTCCTTATACCAACTGCCTTCTTTTACTTGTAATTTTGTCTTCTCTTTAGTTTGATCTTGAGCAAATAATTGTAATGCATTGATCAGCACTAAAAGTACTAGGAATGTTTTTTTCATTGTGTGTTTTTATTGATTTTATAGTTTTATTTATTGGTGTTTTGGTTATTTAGGTGTATTTATAATGTTTAGAAATAGCCAAGCCGCTAAAACTGTTTAGCTTGGTGATTAGCTTATTTTTCATGCTGAAAATAATTGAACTAACATGCTAAATTTGCACGTTAGCTCAATTTTTGTTATTGCTTATTTAAGGTTTTGTTGCTATTTTGTCTAAATCAATGCCATATTTATCTTTCATGTATTGTATTACAATAGGATATTTTTGATGAATAATTGGAAATTGACTTTTTGGATAATTTACTTCTATCGAATCAGGTTTGTATCTCATGCATAAATGAATATAATCGATAAAATTTCTGGTTGGCCCGGTATTGGTAACTAATGATACTATGCCAATATTGAAGTTTAAGGTGTTTGTCATTTGACCTGGAAATCCTCTTTTTTTATAGTAGTTTACATCGCTAGATGATGCTGCTGCAGTTACAATTGGAGTTGTAAAATCTATACCACTGTTAAAATTTTCTGGGGGTACAATATTGCCTTTATCCACTGCACTTTTAAAAATTTCTTTTAAAATTACGCCTCTTTTATAAAAATATTGGAACGAGGTAATTGGGCGAACTCTAGCTGTGGTATATGTACTTACTCCAGTAGTTAAGTTTTTGGTTTCTCCACGTACCCCATCCCATGTAAATGCCCAAAAATCTAATCCTGTGTAATAATAGTTAATTGGGGTAGTAGTTTGAAAAGTTCCTGTCACAGAACTTTGACTGAGACTATCTGCAACATAAAAATATGGAGGCAATACTTTGTTAGTGATTTTAGCATTTAGATTTCCGAAAATGTGGTTAGCAATAAAATTTACAGCATCTTTTTGTTGATTTTCAGGAATATCAAATCCTTGCTTTCCAAAGGCAGGAGAAGTCCAGCTTAGACCAAAATCTTTGTCATCAAATCCCTTATAAATAATTTTTATTCCGAAATCATCATATACTTTTTTAACAGCCAAATCATAGTCGTTTGTGCCTTGAGGAAATTTAAATCTGTCTGCACCTTCTAAAGAAGATGGTACAATTAGTTTTTCTTTATAACATGATAATGTTAAGGTGATAGAAACCAATAGAGCCGAATAAATAAATATCTTTTTCATAATTAATATTTTGGAGTTGATAAAATATTTTGCTTTAATGCTGGGTTTTTGTCAATTGCATCAAAAGGAATAGGCAATGTAAACGCAGGATCGTTTTTGTTTATGGTAAATGTTTGTGTAACGCCTCCATCTTCTTTCCAAACTCTAGAGAAGCTTTCCATTCCCCATCTGCGTAAATCAAACCATCTTAATCCTTCAAAACACATTTCTCTTCTACGTTCTGCTTTAATAAAATCTAATAAAGCAGAACCAGATGTGCTTGCTGCAGGAACTTTATAAGCAACGCCAGAGGTTGTTTTATATCGTTTTAATCTTAGCGTTTCTAAAGTTGTAACTGCTTCAGGTGCTCTGTTTTTTCTATAATAAGCTTCTGCCAACATTACATAGGCTTCAGATAATCTTAAAGACCTTCCGAACTCGGTAGTAATAAAAGAGTATCCTGTATTGACAGGTATTTTGCCCAATGCTTGCAAACTTGAAATGGTTGGACTTTCTTTAAAAATATAGTTGTCTTTTCTTAAATCATTTACGTCGTAAGAGCTTACTAATGCTGGAGCTGCTGTGAATAAACGTCTTGGTTGAGTTAAATTGGTTGGTGTAAGATAAATTAAATCTGTTGTAAATTTATTAAAGTCGGCACTTGAGCCAAAAAGCCATACTGCTTCTGGGTTTTTATAGTTGCTAAAAACGTAATAAGGTTGTGCAGGAGTCTGTATAAATGAGTTTAAATCAAGTAGAGATAAACCCCAATTATTTATGACATTATTTGCGTTTATTATAACCTTATCATAATCTTCCATAAATAAAGCTGTTCTAGCTTTCATTAATTGTATCATCGGTAAGGTAACTCTGCCATCTTTAATGAACTGTTTTGTATTAGGGAGTGAAAGAAATGCAAACTCAGCTTCAGCCAAATCTTTATCAATTTGTGTATAAACTTCTTCAACTGTTGCACGAGCTGGAAACTCTGGTTCTAAACCAGCATTAAGTTTTAACGGTACCCCTAAAGCATTCTTGTTATAATTGTAAGGTTCTCCAAAAAGGTTTACCAATTGAAAATAATAAAATGCCCTAAGTGCCAATGCTTGGCCTTTTACATAGTTTTTATCATTTGTTGTGCCAGTTACTTTATCAATATAATCTAAAGCGGCATTACAGCCTAAAATATTCTGGTAGGTAGACCTCCATACATTTTGAAATATAACATTGTCATTTCCAAGTTTAAACATATCGGGATGCCATGCAAAATAGGGTTTATTGTTTCTGTACCTTAACGCATTATTTGCATGATTTCCATTGTCAGCGGCTGTTGCAAAATCATCAGAGAATACTTCATTATAAGAAAATACGGGATGAGCTTGATTTGCTGGATCTATGTAAGCATTACCCAATAATAGCTCATTTAAAGCATTTACATCCCTAGGTATATATTCGGTTTGAGATTGTGGCTCAAGAAATTTTGAGCATGATGTAAGCAGCAATATGATGCCTAAGTATATTAATTTTTTCATTTTATTTAAATTTTAAAGGCCACAAGAAATAGCAATTGTAAATGATTTTGGCATTACACTATTTTTCAATTCCGGATCCATTCCATTAAATCTTTTAGATGCAATAACGAATAAGTTATTTGCAGAACCTGTAAGTGCTAGGTTTTTCATTTTTAATCGTTCAAGGGCTTTGTTTTTAAATCTATAAGTTAGGTCCAAATTTCTAAATCTTAAAAATGATGCATCCACAACCATAGCATCCGATAGTGCCCAAAAATCTGTTAAATAACCAGAAGAACCGTTAGGTAGGGGGGTTAACACTGTAGTAGTTGGATTAATTGAAGGTATATTTGTGGTTAATTCATCACCTGGTTTTTTCCATCTATTAATTAAATTTTTATTCACATTAAACTCTGCAGGGGGTAGTTTTAAACCAGCTGAAAAATTTGCATAAGGATTATCTAAGCGTGTTTTGCCACCTAAAATCATTGCAAATCCAGTTCCTAAAGAGAAAGATTTGTACCTGAAATTCATATTTAATCCGCTTGTAATTGATGGAATGCTTTCTCCAGAATTAACCAAAAATATGCTTGGATCTATTCTTGCTGCTGCTGGGTCTGCATCTAAAAGATTAAATTGTGCATTACCATTGGTAGGGTTTAAACCGGCAAAAGAATAAGACCAAAAGCTGTTTACAGGATAACCTTCTTTTAAAATTCCCCCTGCTCTACCATTTAAATAATTACCAAGTGTACTGACACCAATTGATGGTCCTGTTGTGTTCCAGTTTTTTGAAGCATTAAAACTAACGCTGAAACCAGTGGTTTGTGTGTTTATTGGAGAGAACGATACTGTAGCCTCCAAACCTCTATTTTTAATAATACCACCATTCATTGAAGTAGTAACTATGCCAAATTCATAGGGTATTTGTTGAACTAAAACTGCGTTTGATCTTCTTGAATAATAATCAGCTACAAAGTTAATTTTACCAAATAATAATAAATCAGCTCCAAAGTTCCAGTTGGTAGTTCTTTCCCATGAAAGGTTAGGGTTTGAAATTCTATTAATAGTTGAGAAATATTGATTAAATAAAGGTTTTAGTCCTTGTTTGTTAAGCATCAATTCAGGGCTCTCATTAGTAAGTGCATTACCTTGTATACCGTAAGTTGCTCTGATATTAAATTGTGTAATTTGCGGGATGTTGTTTTTGATGAATTTCTCTTCACTAACTCTCCATGAAACACCTAATGAATAGGTTGGATCAAGGCGTTTATTAATATCCTGACCGAAACGGTTTGAAAAATCATTACGAACACTTGAGTTAATTACATATTTATTAGCAATACTGTATGCTGCTGTAGCAAAAACAGACATGAAATTATTGGTCTGATTAAATCTACTCCATCTACCATTGTAGATATTATTAAGTATTCCAAAACCAGGATAAGCGAGGGTTGTACCGCTGGTTGGAATAAGGTTAACAGGTAATGTTGGTGCTACAATAGCTTCTCCACGCTCTTTTGAATAACCCCACACAGTGTTCGCTGTTGAAATACTCGTTCCAGAACGAAGCTCGTGACCTACCAATACATTTAACCTGTTTTTGCTTTTTAATGTCCACGACATTCTAAAAAGGTTTTGTAAGTTATACGAACTTTGTAATGCATCATTATTAAAGTACTCACCCCCAAATGGTAACTGAGCGGCATTAAAATACTCTGAATTTGGCAAGGCCGTGCCATAATCATAACCTCTATATCTGTTACCAATATAATAAGTATTTTCGGCCATTGTAGAAGACATGAAATTACTAGAGTAATTGTATCCTCCTATAAAATTGTAACTAAGCCAAGGTAAAATTGTATACTTGAGGTCGGCACTAGCTGCAATTCTTGAGTTTTGCGTTAAGCTGTTAGAGTTGTCTCTTTCGTTAATAATATTGTAACTTAAAGATTGTTGCAACTTGTTATAGCTATATCCATTAGTTCTCTGAAAAGAAACTGGATTGCCAAATTCATCAAAAGCAGGAATTGCCCTACTAGTTTTTGTTGCAAATTCTATGGGATTTACACCTGTACCAAAGCCATAAATTTCGTTATATGCCCCAATAATTGAAACATTGAGCTTTAGTTTTGGAGATAATTGAAAACCAACCCCAACTCTTCCACTTAACCTTTCAAAATCATTTCCAATCTCTTGCCCTTGTTGTCTGGAGTAACCTAATGAAGAAGTGAAATTTATTCTTTCATTTCCGCCAGAAAAACTTAAGTTATGATTTTGATCGATGCCAGTGCGTGTAAGTAAATCAAACCAATTGGTGTTGACAGTTTCTAAAAACGATCGTTTTTTAGCAAATTCATCAGCAGAAATAAAGCCCTCAATATATAATCTTTTTACACCTTCGTAAGAGTAATAATCATTAAAAGGAATACTTAAATAAGGTGTGCCAGACGCAAAAACCTCATCAGAGAATTGTATTCTCTCTTGAGAGTTCATTAGATTGAATTGCCCATAGTTTGGTTTAGAGTTAATAGTTAATGAGCCAGTATAATTTACAGACATGATATTCTGACCTTTGGCTTGTTTGGTTGTAACTAAAATTACCCCATTTGATGCTTTTGAACCATAAATTGCAGTTGCAGAGGCATCTTTAAGTACAGTAATGGTTTCAATATCTTGCGGATTTAACCATGAAACCTGGTTTCCAATAATATTTTTCATATCATCAGACATCGCTGTTGCGGCATTAATTTTTATTGGATCTTCTTGAATAATGCCATCAACTACCCACAGTGGTGATGCATCACCCAAAAGAGTAGATGTACCGCGTATTTGTATTGAAGGAGAAGAACCTACTCTTGAGCTACTATTGTTTACAATCATTCCTGGCACCACGCCTTGAAGCATTTTGTCTATTGAAGCAAAGTTGGGCATATAAATATCAGCCATTTTTACCGTAGCAATAGATCCAGTTACATCCCTTTTGTTTACTGTTTGATAGCCCGTTACCACTAACTCATTTAGTGCTTTAGAGTCTTCTAGTAAAGTAATGTCATATTCATCACCATCAGCAACTGGCAAAGTCTGGTCTACAAAACCAATATATGAAACCTTTATACTTGCATTTTTTGCTACAGATATAGTGAAATTGCCATATTCATTTGTAAAGCTTCTATTGGTAGTTCCTACTTCTAAAATATTTGCATTTGGAACTGGTTTGCCAGATACATCTATAACTTTTCCAGTAATACGCTTTTTAGTGCTAACTGGTGGTTTTTGAGGTTGGTTTCCTGTACTCGTATTTTTTTTCGGCGAAAGCGTTATATGTTTTCCTTTTAGCGTATAGTCAATACTTTTGCCTTTAAATAATAAATCAAGTACCTGAGTAAGTGATTGATCTTTTACAGCAATAGAAACTTGTTGGTTTGTGTTAACTTCCTTGCCATACATGAATAATAAACCTGTTTGTTTTTCGATTTCGTTCATCACCGTTTCAAGGCGAGTGTTTTGTTTATTTAGGGTTACCTTTGTGTTTTGAGCAAATGAAAAAGTAGAAATTAAACAGAGTATAATTGTAAATAAACTGTTGGTTAAAACTTTTTTGATGTGATGTAAATCTTTAGTGGGAGGCTTACTGTCTAAATAATTAATGGAGATAGTATATTTCTTCATAAGTTTAAAGTTGTTTGGTTAAAGCATTTAATTTTTAGATTGTTAATGAAGCATTTAGTTGGCAAAGGTTATTAGCCTTTCAATTTTCATCATAGAGGCGGTAAATTTTAATTCATAAGCTATAATTTTAAATTGTATGTATATTTTGAGTTATTTAATGTAGATATTTCCTGTTTTCTCATCTTTCTGATAAGTGAATTTTACACTTCGTTGTAGGGTTTGTAGTGCATAATCTACTCCATCGTTTAGCTTAAATTTGCCAGAAAAAGTGTTTGAAGAAAGATTTTTAGATTGAATACTAATTTTTACGTTAAAGCTTTTTGATAATGATGGTAGGATTTCAGCTAGATTTTTGTCTTTAAAAGCAAAAATTCCATCTCTCCATAAATAATCATCCTCTCCATCTATGGTAGAAATGATAATTTTGCCATCAATAAACGTACTTTTCTGATTTGGTTTTAAAGAGGCAATCTTTTGGTCATTTTGATATAATTCAACTCCCCCCTCAAATAAACTAGTTTCGAAAGTATTATCTTTTGCAAAAGCATCAATATTAAAGCGTGTACCTGTAACTAGAATATCTCCTACTTTTGTTTTTACAATAAATGGTTTTTCTTTGTTTTTACTCACATCAAAAAATGCTTCACCATCTAAGTAAACCATTCTATTTTTTTCTAAGAATTCTGTAGGATATTTAAGTGAAGTGTTTGCATTTAGCCAAACACGAGTGCTATCTGCTAAAATAACATTTACAATTTGCCCTGGCGGAACAATTATGGTGCTATATTTTACTGAGTTAGTTGGTTTATTGAAATAAAATATAGAACCAATACTGATTAAAATTAATATAGAAGCTGCAATTCCCCATTTCCAAGGTGAAAATTTGGTAACGGTTATTTTTTTAACAGAATCAGCAGATCCAGCTAACAACATGATATTATAAGCTAATCGCTCAGACAGTAAAAACTGATGATTTTCTTCTGATTGTTCTACCCAATGTCTAATTAATTTTTCTTCTTGTATTGAAGTATTGTTTTCGAAAAAACGAAATAATAGCTCTCTATTCATATGTCATAGTTCTGATTGTTATAATGATAACAGCTCAGGCGGTGATGACCCTAACAAAAAGTTAAAATAATTTTAAGATGGATTTAACATTGGAGTATTAATCATGTTAAAGGTAACTTACCTAAATAACACAATGTTTTTAGATTAAAGCAAATAGGCCAAAAACGGTAAGAGCGTTATAAAGTCTTTTAACGAAAGGCGTAAATGTTCAAGAGCTCTTGAAATATGAAACTCTACGGTTTTTACGCTAACATTTAATTCTGCAGCAATTTCTTTATAAGATAATCCCTTATTACGACTTAAGTTAAAGATTTGATGTGTTTTTTCTGGTAAACGCTTAAGCGTATTATCTACAATTTGTTGAATTTCTTTAGAAAATAAAAATTCTGGGTCACAAGATTTTAATGTCGATATGCTTAACTGTAATTTCCAATCGTTATGGTCATTAATTTGTTGTTCGGCACGCTGCCGTACTTGCGAATGTTGTAGGTAGTTTAAGCATTTGTTTTTTACAATTGTTAGAATATAGGCTTGTGGTTTAGTATCTAATCTTAGATTTACGTAGTTCTCCCAGTATGCAGAGAAGGCTTCTAAAACAAAATCTTCTGCAACTTCAGTTTCCTTCACATATCCTAAAGCAAAACGGAGGAATCTAGTGTAGTAAGCATTAAATATGCTATTAAATTCATCTATGTTGGGAATTGACTGCATATTTAAATTTAAACATTATTAAAATGATGTTTTATTATCATTTTATTCCTTTAGGTTGTAATGTTAGAAAATTAAATTGCGAATTTAAAAATTAACTTAAACATATTTTATTTTTTATGTTGTCGTTTGCTCTATCCAAGAGAAATATAGTAACTTACATTAAATTTACTAAAACGTTTTAGTTTAAAGGTTTAATGTTTGTTAAGTTGCCAGTAATTATAAATTTTTATGAATAAAAAGATCCACTCCTTCTCTTTTTTATTGTCATTACTTATAATGTCAATAATTGCAAAAAGTCAAACTCGAAATAATTATACAAAATATGTAAATACATTTATTGGTACAGCACCTTTAACAGATCCTAAAATTTTGGGCTATGAATTGCCTAAGGGTTGGCGCTCATGGGCTGGACTCACATTCCCGGGAAGTTCTTTACCAAATGCTATGGTACAATTAAGTCCGATGACGGAATATGGTTCTGGTGCTGGTTATGAGTATGAAGACAATGTTATTTATGGTTTTACACATACCAATAAGGGACATTGGAATCTTTGTAATATCCCAATTTTACCACTTTCAAATGCAAGTGAAAAGTTTGGTTCTAAATTTTCTCATCAAAGAGAAAGTGCTTCTCCTGGTTTTTATCAGGTTTATTTAGATGATTACAAAATAAATGTCAGTCTCACATCCACTTTAAGAGCAGGTTATCATTTATATGAATTTGAGGAAAACACCAATAGAAAAATTCTTTTTGATATGGGAAAAGCCAATAGTAGAGTTAATACTTGGCGCATAGAAAAGATAGGAAACAATGTGATACAAGGGTTTCAGGGAGGAGAAAATGTTTATTTCTATGCCATTTTAAATGTTAATATTGATAGTTTAAGTATTAAAGATTTAGGAAAACAAAGTGGTTATGCTATTGCTCATTTATCAAATGCAAACAAAAAACCAGTTGAATTGAAAATTGGATTATCTTTTGTAAGTATGGCAAATGCTAAACAAAATTTGGAGAAAGAGATAGGGGAAAAGTCTTTCAATATTATACGTAATGAGGCAAAGCAAACTTGGGAACAATTATTGGCCAATGTTGAAGTTAAAGGCGGCACGGAGAAACAAAGACAGATGTTTTATTCAAGCTTATACCGGTCATTTTTGTGGCCTGCTTTACGTAGCGATGTGAATGGAGAATTTACAGATGCAAAAAGGCAAGTTGTTAAAACTGGGTTTAAATATTATACCGAACCTTCATTATGGGATACTTATAGAAATAAAGATGTTTTATTAGGATTAATTTCTCCAAAGGTTACTTTAGATGTGATCAAATCCATGAAAGATGTTGGTGATAAAAAAGGATTTATGCCTACTTTTTTTCACGGAGATCATGGAGCGTCATCAATTGCTGGATCATATTTAAGAGGTATTGATGATTTTGATATCAAAGGAACGTATGAGATTTTATTAAAAAATGCAAATGTTGAGGGAGGAGCAAGACCTCATATTGGAGAGTACAAAGCAAAGGGTTTTATTTCTGATCCTGATGTTAAAAATCCGCATGTAGAAACCAAAGCTAAAGCCGGTGTTTCTAAAACATTAGAATATGCTTATGATGATTATTCGCTAGCTCAAATTGCTAAAAAATTAGGAGACACTTCGAATTATAGAGTTTTAATGCAGCGCTCTAATAATTACAAAAATATGTTCGATCCTTCAACCAGATTTATGCGAGGTAAATTGGCCGATGGAAGCTGGATTACTCCTTTCAATCCTCAATATCCGTATTACGAATATATGTATAGAGAAGCAAATGCATGGCAGGTTTCATTTTATGCCCCACATGATATGCCTGGTTTAATTGAATTGTACGGAGGCTCAAAAGGTTTTGAAAATAAGTTAGATTCATTATTTACAGTGCCATGGAATCCGAAACACATTGCCAGAAATGTAGAAACCATGATTGGACAGTATTGTCATGGCAACCAACCAGATCACGAAGCTCCATTTGCTTATCATTTTATTGGAAAGCCAGAAAAATCCCAGAAAATATTAGACACGATAATGAATACACTTTATGGTATTGGAGAAGAAGGTTTGGCACTTTCAGGTATGGATGATGCAGGCGAAATGTCTGCTTGGTATGTTTTTACTGCAATGGGCTTTTATCCATTTTCTGCAACAGACCCAAATTATATTGTCACGGTTCCGCTTTTTGATGAAATAAAATGGAAAACTAGTACAGGTAAAACCCTCATCATTTCTAAACCTAATAAAGGTAGAAGTCTTAAGCAAATTAATGTAAATGGTAATTCAATTAGTGGATATTTTATTCCGCATGATTTATTTTTGAATGGTGGTAAAGTTGAAATTGTTACAAAGTAAAATAGCTATTTAATAATTTTTACAAAAGCATATTTCTAATTTTAAATGGTTTTCATTTTATAGTTTATGATAAAGACAAAATTTATTTTAGCACTCTCCTTAAGTCTTCCCTTAATGGTGGCTGCACAAAAAAACTTAACAAATGCCATTTTAACTGACAAAAATGGGCAACAAAAGAATGTGAAGATTGAGGTTCAAAAATGGACGCTAAATCCAGAAACTATTACATTCTATGCTAGCAATAATTCATTAAATGAAATTGCCACAATACAAAACACTTCTAAATTATCAATTGGTGCTGAGCGGGCTTTTGAAACAGCAATTATTAACAAAAGCATGAACAAGGTTAAATATCCAAATTTGCCTAAATATCTTGATTCTACTTCTACAAAAGATACTGTTTTCTTAGATGTGATTGTTGAAGGCAAAAGATTAAATTTATACAGTTATACTGATACACTTAAAGCCAGATTTTACATCAAAAAACAAAGTGGATTGTATGAAGAATTGATTTTCCGTAACTTTTATTCGGCTGCTATAGATTTTAAAGTAGAAACACAAAACATATTTCGAGATCAACTGAAGCGGATAATGACTAGCATTGAAAATAACAATGTGAATTTGGTTTCAAAAATAAATGATGCCAAATACGCCGCTAAAGATTTAGAGGAGATTGTTGTCTTAATTAATGATGATCAGAATAGTTTTGTACAACCAATTAAATCAAAAGTTAATTTTTTAGCAGGAATAGGCGTGAATTTTAGCACATTTAATTATAACGGAGAGAATGTTTTGGGAACATCTTCATCTTCAAATCCTATCAGTATTTTACCAACGGTTGGGATAAGCATTAGCTTAGATGAGAAAAATAAATCAGAGTTAAATTTTGAGGTTTCTGCTTTAAAGGAAAAAGTTAAATTTTATGGTATAGATAATCGTTCAGAAGAAACGCAGAGTTTTACCCAAATTAGTTATATGTTTTCACCAACTTATAACTACCATGTTTACAGTAATAACAATACTAAAATAACCATAGGCTCTGGTATAAGCGCCAACATACATCAAATCAAAGATGATGTGGTCACTTATAAATCTACAGAAGTTCCTGGTGCTCAAATTGTTATAAACCGAGATTTAGGTGGTTATCAATCGTTTTCTTATGCTATCCCATTTAGGCTTGCGGTAAGTTACCAGAAGTTCACCTTATTATCAACTTATTCTTATTATTTAAGTAGCATCACTAATACTGCAGAAACTGAAATTTTAAAGAGAGGGTTTAGCTTTGGGTTAAGATATAATTTTGGCAAAGGTATTTAAGAGGTTGGGTGGTTGGAATTCTGTATTAAAAAAAAAAGTTCAACTCTCGTTTCTTCTGATCAAATTCCAGATCATTTCCCTTCCAACTCCAGATTTAAGCTGTTTTTCTCTTTTAGTTGCTTCGGTTTTGCTGCCAAACTGCTCTGTAAATAATACCTCCCAAGGTCTATATTTAATGGTATAGCCTTTGGTAGCGAACGCGTTATGCGATAAAAGTCTTTGCTCCAAATCAGAAGTATATCCGACATAGATTTTATTGAATTTGATTGAATAAAGCACATATACTGTAAAAATCATAGCTATAAAAAAAAAGCCCAACTTTCGTTGAGCTTTAGTAGCGAGAACGAGAGTTGAACTCCGTCCGCCGCGGCGGATATGAATCAGCGCTCATTTCTTCTGATTAAATTCCAGATCATTTCCCTTCCAACTCCAGATTTAAGCTGTTTTTCTCTTTTAGTTGCTTCGGTTTTGCTGCCAAACTGCTCTGTAAGTAATACCTCCCAAGGTCTCATTTAATGGTATAGCCTTTGGTAGCGAATACGTTATGCGATAAAAGCCTTTGCTCCAAATCAGAAGTATATCCGACATAGATTTTATCGAATTTGATTGAATAAAGCACATATACTGTAAAAATCATAGCTATAAAAAAAAAAGCCCAACTTTCGTTGAGCTTTAGTAGCGGGGAGCAGAATCGAACTGCCGACCTCAGGGTTATGAATCCTGCGCTCTAACCATCTGAGCTACCCCGCCATTAATATTTTGTAAAGACAATCCCGTCTTTTTATCTCTGAACTCTGTCCGCCGCGGCGGATATGAAACCTGCGCTCTAACCAACTGAGCTACCTCGCCAAATCATTATTCTTTTGGTAATTATAAAAATTATATATTACGATAATTATTACATTTTTCTAAAGAGTTGCAAATATAGAATAAATTACTTTTCTTTAGAAACAAATAGTAAAAAAATCTCTACTATTTTTTAAAATACGAGGTATTTAACCATGTCAGAAAAGAAAAAGTTTACATTAGAATATGAGTTGAGATCTTCTCCACGTATATTATTTAGTTTTATAAGCGAACCAAATGGTTTATCACAATGGTTTGCGGATGATGTTATTTTCAGAGATCAAGTATATACATTTACTTGGGATGATGAAGTGCAAAAAGCAAAATTGCTAAGCATAAAAGAAAATAAGTTGGTAAAATTCAAGTGGTTAGATGATGAACCACATTGTTATTTCGAAATGGAAATTGTACAAGATGAATTAACAAATGATGTTGCCTTGGCTATTACCGATTTCGCAACTGACGAAACATTGAACGAAAAAACAAAAATTTGGGATAATCAAATTACCTATCTATTGAGCGTAATTGGCGCTTAAATTTTCATCAGCATTGCCTATCTTTGTACATTGAAAAAGATACATCTACTGCTGATCAAAGCATTCATTAGACCATTTATCGTCACATTTTTTATTGTGATGTTTATTCTATTGATGTTTTTTTTGTTTAAATACATTGACGATTTAATAGGAAAGGGTTTTGAATGGTACACCATTGCCGAAGTGATGGTCTATGCATCGGCATCTAACGTAGCCATGGCTTTGCCTTTAGCAGTGCTACTATCTTCTATTATGACATTTGGTAGCCTTGGCGAAAACTATGAGCTTGTAGCTATAAAATCTGCAGGTGTTTCTTTGCAAAAAGCCATGCAGCCACTTTTTGTATTTATTGTAATGCTTTCTATTGCATCATTCTTCTTTTCAGATTATATGCTGCCTAAAGCAAACCTCAAATACGGTTCGCTGCTTTGGGATATTAGAAACAAAAAATTAGCCTTTTTAATTAAACCAGGTGTTTTTAACAATAGCATACCTGGCTATGCATTATTGGTAGAGCGTAAAGGAGAAGAAGGATTAGATTCGCTGTACGGAGTAACTATTTACGACCACACGGGCAGCAACGGGATCTCTAAAATAATTAAAGCTGCCAAGGGTAAAATGACCAAAACAGATGATGGACAATTTTTGATCTTGAAATTGATTGATGGTGTGCGTTATGAGGAGGCTAACGGTGGGAGTAGTTCGTTTAATCCTCGACAAACCTTTACGCGTATGCGCTTTAAAGAGACAGAACAGAAATTTGACTTCTCTAGTTTTAAAGGGCTAAATCGTACGGAGGAAACGAATTTTAAGAATAATGCGCAAATGCTTAATAGAAGTGAATTGATAATTAGGAGGGATTCGCTAACCAAAAATTTAGATAGTATTGATAGATCTACAAAAGTAAATGCAAATGCTTACTATAAACAAAATAACTATTTAGCTGGTTATACCAAAGTTAAAGTACCTGCTAAAGTTTTAACCGGCTCACTTTTAGATAGCATTCCTTATAAAGAGCGAACAATGGTGGTGCAAAATGCTTATGATCAGGCAGAAACCATTAAACAAGTAATTAACGGCAGAGTTATAGAGCATGATATTCACCAAAAAGAAATCATAAAAGCAACAATAGAATATCAACGAAAATATACTTTGGCGGTTTCTTGCCTGTTGCTATTTTTTATTGGCGCTCCCTTGGGTGCTATTATTAGAAAGGGAGGCTTAGGTTTGCCAGTAGTAATTGCCATTGTTTTCTTTTTAATTTACCATATTGTATCTACAGTGGCAGAAAAATCTGCTAAGGAAGGTTCATTGGATCCAATATTCGGAATGTGGACAGCCATAATTGTTTTAGCGCCATTGGGTGTGTTCTTAACCTATAAAGCAACTGTTGATTCTGCACTTTTTGATGTAGATTATTATAAACAGCTCATTATAGGGCTCTTTAAAAAGAAAAAAGATAAATAGAAAAACAAGGTTATTGCTTTTGGCAAAAGCAGTCTCGCCATACGTTTCAATCTTTTTGTCCTCGGGCTTTGCCCATCACTACAAAAAGGATTTACACTTCTGTCGTGTTTAGCTCACAAAGTTGGTAATTCTTCTGTAAATACAGCTCCTACATAGTTTTAAAGCACGACCCAAATTTAACCTAGTAGCAATAACAGTGCATTATAAACTGGATAGCAGTGAAAAACACGCAACCGCCTTTTTTGGCGGGCGGATTTGTAACGAATAGCCAGACTAATTTTGTGTTTTACAGCAAATTTGCTTTTCAAATCCTTTACTTATTGATGATATTTTTTAGCTCATTATTGTTGCTAAAGGTTGTAACTTTGCACTTATAAAATGCAGTTAAAATTGCTGTGTTTTAAATAAGAAATAAATGGAAATTAAATTGAACACCATAGAAGAGGCTATTGAGGATATCAAAGCTGGAAAAATAATTATTGTTGTTGATGATGAAGATCGCGAAAATGAAGGCGATTTTATAACGGCAGCCAGAAATGTTACGCCAGAGGTAATCAATTTCATGTCTAAATATGGTAGGGGCTTAATTTGTGCGCCTTTAATTGAAGATTTGTGCAACGATTTGAAGTTAGATTTAATGGTGCAAAACAACACTGTTTTACATCAAACTCCTTTTACAGTTTCGGTTGATTTAATTGGCCAAGGTTGTACAACAGGCATATCTACACACGACAGGGCAAAAACAGTGCAAGCACTTATTAACCCAGATACTAAACCAGAAGATTTAGGTAGGCCTGGTCATATTTTTCCGTTAAAAGCCAGAAGGGAAGGCGTTTTAAGAAGAACCGGACATACAGAAGCAACCATTGATATTGCTCGTTTAGCTGGTTTTGAACCCGCTGGTGTTTTGGTAGAAATTATGAATGATGATGGTACAATGGCTCGTTTGCCAGAGTTAATGGTAATTGCCGAACAACATCAGTTAAAAATAATTTCGATAAAAGATTTAATTGCTTATCGCCTTGCAGCCGAAAGTTTAATTAGAGAAGAGGTTACGGTTAATTTGCCAACTCAATGGGGCGATTTTAAAATGACAGCCTATACGCAATTGAGCAACGGAGCTACTCATTTAGCCATTAGTAAAGGTGTTTGGGAAGAAGGTGAACCAATTTTAACCAGAATACATAGCTCTTGTGTAACTGGCGATATTTTTGGCTCTTGCAGATGCGATTGCGGTCCGCAGTTACACAAGGCCTTTCAAATGATTGAAGCGGAAGGAAAAGGAGTAATTGTTTACATGAACCAAGAGGGTAGAGGTATTGGCTTGATTAATAAATTACGTTCGTACAATTTACAAGATGCTGGTTTTGATACTGTTGAAGCAAATATAGAATTAGGTTTTAAAGGTGATGAACGTGATTATGGTGTTGGAGCACAAATTTTAAGAGCACAAGGCGTTAATAAAATGAAACTAATGTCTAACAACCCAACTAAACGTGCTGGTTTAATTGGTTATGGTTTAGAGATTGTAGAAAATATTGCGATTGAAATAGAAAGTAACCAACATAACGAATACTATTTAAAAACCAAACGTGATAAAATGGGTCACCAAATTATGAAGTAAGATTAACGATATTTTAAATTAAAGGATGATTGGAAGTTGGAAAGCGGATGATCATCCTTTTTTTTGCTTCTAACCTGAACTCGATTGTTAAACTTGTCATTTTTAGCTTGTTAAGCGAAACTAACCCTGAAATAAATTTAGGGTGACGACTGACCTTATTGAACACACCAAAAAGCCTGACAAATCTGACAAATCATTATTTAAATATCGAACTAAGGTTTCTAGCTATAAGTGCGCAAAACTCATCCAATCTACATCATAATATATTCCGATATTATTAATCCTTAAATCCTTAAGTCCTGTTCTTATTTTTTTGGTGTTGTTGTCTTTTTCTGATCTTTTAATACTGCCTCTTTAGTGAGTTCTGCTTTTTCCTTCTGCTCCGCTTTTCTCTTTTGATCTCTACGATATTTACCGGTTATTTTTTGTAAAAATTCATTAAACGTATCAAATTGCTGATTGTAGATTAAACCTAACGAAGTTACATTTCTATTTTGATCTACTCCTGGGTTGGCGAAAATGCTTTGTAATGTTGGAGGTTTGTTGGCTAGTTTACCAACCAAAGTTCCATCTTTTTTAATTAAGCCCAAAATCTCTACCTCTCTACCTACGTTACCTCTAAAGCCATTAAATGATAAATCAGCACCAGCAGAATTATCAACTATACCAGCATTAACAATAACTCTATCATTAAAAAACTTAAATGATGCACTTGCATCGTTAAAGTTTCTAATGTTAATATCAACAAAGTTTAAGTTAAGTGATGATAAAAGATTGTTGAATTGATTAAAAATTAACTCGGTGGCAGTACTTGTACCAACAGAACCTAATTGTTGGGCTAAATTAGCTTGTCCGGTGCCTGGTGCAAACCTTCGTTGTATAATTAAACTTAAAGCTTGGGTATTTAAGTTATTACCATCATTAAAATAAGATTGAAACTCTTCTTTTTTAGCTGGATTGGCTGGAAAGAAAATATCCAATTTAATATCTGGTTGTAATAATAAACCAGTTAAACCCATTTCTACTTCTGTTTGTATTCTTTCGTTGTTGTTACTGCTTTGATCGCGATTAGCGGCCACATATAAATCGCCTGTGCTAGCTCTTAGTGCATAAATAGCCTTTAAGTTAATTTGTGCTGTGGTTGGGTTTCCAGTCCACCTAATGGTACCACCTTGTCTAATATCAAATCTCTTATTTATTACTTCTTGGGCTGTAAAATCAAAAACTCCAGTTTCAATAATGTAGTCGCCTTTCATTTCAAAATCGCCTACACTATTAATATTAAGCTCTAACTCTGCGTTACCTTTGCCACTTAATTTACCTAAAACTGTATAAATGTTGGCCGTGCTATTTGGATCAACACGAAGCTTGAAATTCATGGTTAACCCATTAAAACTAGTTTTTCTTTTAACAATTTGAGTGCTATCTCTACTTACAAAGGTGATAAAATCTTTATCTGAAACAGTTTCTGAACTATTTAGTGGTAAATTAAATATAGTGCCTTTTTCAGTTTTTGCATCGATATTGATTACCATATTATCAGTTGGGCCACTGAAAGAAAAATTGCCACTTGCATAAGCTTTACCGTAGTAAACAGAATTGTCTTTAGCTGTAGTATTTAATGCCATAAAGTTGTTGGCAACTAAATCTACTTCTATAGTTGGGGTATTTAAGTTATTTAAATCTACAGTGCCATTAGCCGTTGCATTATTGCCATCAGCATCTCTTAAACCTAAGTTGTCTATTAAAATAACGCTATTATTTACTTCAACTTTGTCATTTAATGTGTACGCGGTTTTTAAGTAATTTACAGTAAGTTCCCCTTGGTTAAAGCTAATATTTCCATTTATTTGTGGTTTTTCGAAATTACCTTTAATACCGATATCTGCAGAAATATTACCTTTTAAGTTAGATACTAATTGTTTTACAAAAGGTTCTAAAATGGTTAGTTTGGTTTCATCAAGCTTAACTGAAACATCTATCATCTTTTCTTTTAAGTCCAGATTTCCAGTCATTTTTAGCGTTTCCTTGTCATCTGCTAATATTTGTGTATAAATTTTAGCAATATTTTCACTTTTGTTATAAGACGATGTGTCAGTTAAACTTCCAATGTAGGTGTCGTTAAAGGTAAGTGAGTCTATTTTTAAGCTATCATTTATACGAGGCGATTTTAAAATATCATACAAATGTGTTCGGCCATTTACAGTTCCTGCAAGTTTAACCCCAAAAGTTTTAACAAAAGGATTTAATGTTTTTAAACTGAAGTTTTCGAAACCTACGGCTAATAAATCTTTCGGATCATCGGAAATCACGCCATCAATTTTTAAGATTTGCTTTTCATTAGAAAGAGAAAAACCATCTATCTCTGTTTTTCCATTATCAAAGCTAATTCTAACTTTATCTTGAATGTTCCAATCTTCGCTATTGATTTTTAAGTTAGATGGTAAAATGCTGATTTTGGCGGTTTGTTCTCCCGCAAATTCTACCAGTCCGTTTAAATCTAGCTGATTTGCATCATCGGCGTTAGAAAGTTTAACGTTTAGTGCAAGACTATCATTTCTTAACACGTTAGAAATATTTACATTTTTAATAAATAAACTATCGTTTAGATCAACTCTATCTGAAGTAATAATTGCTGTTAACTGTCTTTCGGTAGTGCTTTCATCAATAATGATATTGTTGGCTATGATTCCTTTATATGTTAACTTTTTAATACTTCCGTTTAAACTGGCCGTATAATTTCTTGAGTCGAAAGAGCCGATTAAAATAGCTTCGTCTTCAATCTCTAAACCTGGCAAAATCAGTTCTGCAATAGGTTCAAAGCGTTTCACCCTTAAATCGAAATCAAATATTTGAGGTTTATAATTGATGATTTCTGTTTTAAGAGAAGGAACGTATGTTTTGGCGATTGCTTTGTAATAAGAAACAATCGAATTTAGATCATATTGTCCTTTTATACTGGCATCTAAAATGTCAGATTTAATGGATAAACTCCTATCAATACCTATTCCTTGTGCTGTAAGTTGTACAGAATCGATGTTATAAATTCCTTTTACATTATTTAATCTGATCTGTTCAATAGAGAGGCTGCCTTGAATATTATCTAAGTTATTACCAGAAAAGTTAGTGCTAAATATAGCATCAACTTGCAATGAGTCTTTATAGAGTTTTAAAGCTCTTAAACGTGCTTTAGTAATGGTAGCTTTAAAGTTAAATACAGGTAACGTTGGATTTAAATTTACACCTCCATCAAAAACTAATTGTACATTTTTATCGTTAATTTTCAGATTTCCGTCGAAATATTTTTTATTAAAAGTGCCATTTACGGTTACGTTTCTGTAGCGATAGCCATTAAAATCGATATAAGTAATATCTCCTTTCAGTTGTTCTGATAAATCTTTTACATCTATCCCTTTTCCCTTTACATACAATGCTGAAGTTATTCTTCCTAAGCTTTTTTCGCCTAATAATTCACCTAAATTAAAATCGTAGGTTTTTACATTTCCGGTGTACGATGGATTTCCTTTTCCATCAATTTTCATGTTTACATCAGATTTAATTCTGCCCAATTGCGTTTTAAATTCGCCATAGGCGATAAAGTCATTTTGGAAACCTGTAAATGAGCCATTGAAATTTACATTACCAAACTTGTTTACAATTGCTGGAATAGATTTTACTTTTTTGCCAGTAATATCGGTTAAAATCTCATCCAAATCTTTTTTGTTTGTACCTGCCATTTCTATTTTCATATCCATGAAGGTTTCTTCCCAATTAGGCAAACCTTTTAGGCTAAAATCGCCTTTTATGTAAGTTGCTTTTCCAGTTTTTAATGATAAATTTCTTGCTTTTAAATTATTAACAAGACCAGTAATTTCACCATCTATGTCAATCTCTAACTTCATTTTTTTAAGAGCAGGCGTAAAAAAGGCAATATCACTCGATGAAATGTGGCTATTTTTGAAATCAGCATTCATCCTTACTTTATTTACAAAATCATTGAAATCTTTCATTTTTGTAAACTTCATCTGGAAATAATCTGATAGACGAGTTTTATTGGTAACCAACATCAAGTTTTTTAATTCGATGGCATTGGTATCAATAGTAGTTAGTGATGATAAATTTTTAAGGTAGAAACCGCTTTTTTCTCTTAACGAAAGATTTTTGATATTTGATTGAAGAACGTGATCTTTTGTATTTAATTTTTCGAAAATGCCGTTCAACTTGGTTACATCAATATCGTCGAAATTAATGCCTTGTATAGTGGTATCTACCTTTAGGTTTTTATATTTAAAGTTTACATTATTTAGAATAATCCGATCAAACAGAAACTGAAATTTTTTCTTTTTTTTCTTGGTAACTGGAGCTGGACTATCAAAATAATCAATAATAAAATCCAAATTTGATGATCCATCCTGATAATCTTTTAGAAAGAAAGCACCGTTATTAACCTGAACAGTATTTACATCAAGTATTCTTTCTTTCAGAGAAAGTTTATTTAAGTCAACCAAAAACTTAGGGAAATGTGCTAAAGTATCTTTTTGTAAATCAAGCACCAGCAAACCCTCTAAAACTACAGATTTAAATGGTTTAACATATAAACCATCAATTTTAATCGTAGTGTTTAATTCTTTAGATAAATATGCAGCAGCCTTTTTAGCCGCAAATGTTTGTACTGGCTTAAATTTAAGCGAAAATAGTAGCGCAGCAAGCAACAAAATTATTGATGCAACAACCCAAAGCAGTATTTTTAATAGTTTTTTAATAGTTTTGTAGCTTAATAATAATAAACGTGCCGATAATACTTGCTATAGAATCTTCTTGTGATGAAACTTCGGTTGCTATATGTTACAACGGCAAAATTACTGCCAATGTTATTGCAAACCAAACAATACATGAAAATTATGGAGGAGTAATTCCAGAATTAGCATCAAGAGTTCATCAACAAAACATTGTGCCTGCTGTACAACAAGCTTTAACAATCGCTAAAGTTAACAAAAATGAGTTAAATGCAGTGGCTTTTACGCGTGGCCCAGGCTTATTAGGTGCGCTGCTGGTAGGTGTTTCTTTTGCTAAATCTTTTGCATTAGCACTAGATTTACCTTTAATTGCGGTTAACCATATGCAAGCCCATATATTAGCGCATTTTATTGATGATCCGATGCCTAAATTTCCGTTTTTATGTTTAACGGTTTCTGGTGGTCATACTCAAATTGTGTTGGTTAAGGATTACTTTGATATGGAAATTGTGGGCGAAACTTTAGATGATGCAGCAGGAGAGGCCTTCGATAAAACCGCAAAAATTTTAGACCTTCCTTATCCAGGTGGGCCATTAATTGATAAATATGCAAAAGATGGTAATCCATTAGCATATAAATTTCCAGAACCTCAAATACAAGGTTTAAATTATAGTTTTAGTGGTTTTAAAACTGCAATTTTGTACTTTATAAGAGACAATAAAATAAAAAATCCACAATTTGTTGAAGAAAATTTAGCTGATATTTGTGCTTCTGTTCAATACAGTATTGTTAATATTTTATTGAACAAATTAAAGAAGGCGGCTAAACAATACAGTATTAAAGAAATTGCCATAGCTGGTGGTGTTTCTGCAAATTCTGGATTAAGAATTGCGCTGTTAGCAACACAAGATACATTGGGATGGAAGGTATACATTCCTGCATTTCAGTATTGTACAGATAACGCTGGTATGATTGCCATTGCGGGTTATCACAAATATTTAGCAGGTGAGTTTGTTACACAAGAGATTTCGCCATTGGCGAGAATGAATTTTTAGATTAATATTATGGGTGCAAATAGTTTTATTTTTTTCGGTTTATTGCTAATTCCTTTATTGGCCTTTTTAATTTGGATGATTAAACAAGACAAAAAGAAAAATTACCTGGGTTTGGTATTGCTTGTTGTAGGTATTGTAATCGCCACCTATACCATTATCACACTAGACAAAAAGTTTATGCAAAAAGCAAATGCAAATATGCAAGGTGCACCAAAGTCATCAAGTTTTAAGTAAAAATTTTCTGTTTCAGATTGATCGTTATTTGAATAATGTCTTTCAACTACCAGCCACGGCTGTCAAGCGCTACCATTGACGTTATTTATTAAGTATCTATAAATCAAATTTCTAAAAAAAAAATAAGCTCCTTGTTTTGTCATTCCCTGCCTGCCGGCAGGCAGGCGACTTCGGAGGAATCTCATAGTTGGAATACAAAATTCGAGAGGATGACAAGATGAGCTAAATTAACGTCATTCATATTGATTTTTATGAAATAAATTATTCCTCAGACTGACACAGTTACTTTATAAACAAAAAAATCCCGCATCAAGCGGGATTTTTTGTTTAGTCATTTTAAAACTAATTATACTTTCTCTTCTAATTTATCACCAGTTACTTCGGCTCTAATTTTAGCTTCAATTTCATCAGACAATTCAGGATTATCTAATAATAAATTTTTAACTGCATCTCTACCTTGGCCAAGCTTAGTTTCGCCATAAGAGAACCATGAGCCAGCTTTTTTAATGATGTTAAAATCAACACCCAAATCGATAATTTCACCAGTTTTAGAAATACCTTCACCAAACATGATGTCGAACTCTGCAATTCTGAAAGGTGGCGCAACTTTATTTTTAACAATTTTCACTTTCACTCTGTTACCAGAAACCTCATCAGAATCTTTAATTTGAGAAGTTCTACGAATATCTAAACGTACCGAAGCATAAAATTTTAAGGCATTACCACCAGTTGTAGTTTCTGGATTGCCGAACATTACCCCAATTTTTTCACGCAATTGGTTAATGAAAATACAGCAACAGCCTGTTTTAGAAATAGTACCTGTTAATTTACGTAAGGCCTGGCTCATTAAACGAGCTTGTAAGCCCATACGGCTATCGCCCATTTCACCTTCAATCTCTGCTTTTGGTACCAAGGCAGCAACCGAGTCAATTACAATTACATCAATCGCACCAGAGCGGATCAAATTATCTGCAATTTCTAAAGCTTGCTCACCGTTATCAGGTTGTGAGATTAATAAATTGTCAACATCAACGCCTAATTTTTTGGCATAACCTTTATCAAAAGCATGTTCTGCATCAATAAATGCAGCAATGCCACCTTTTTTCTGAGCTTCGGCAATAATGTGCGTTGCCAAAGTTGTTTTACCAGAAGATTCTGGTCCATATATTTCAATCACACGACCTTTTGGTACACCGCCAATACCTAAAGCAATGTCTAAGCTAATTGATCCTGTAGAAATCGAATCGATTGCTTCAACAGGAGCATCGCCTAATTTCATAACAGAACCTTTTCCGTATGATTTTTCTAATTTATCTAATGTTAATTGTAGCGCTTTTAATTTTTCTGCGTTTGGGTTCATTTTGTAATTCTCTAAGTAAATAAATAGATGTATCGGCTAATAATCAAAATCGTAATGCTAATAACTTTAGCAAACATATTAATTTTAATTTGATTATTGCAAATAATATTTAAACTATTTTAATAAATTTATCAACATCACTAATATTTTTAGTTTTATTGAGCTTTTCGTAATATTTACAAAAGCTGGTTAGCTCACAAATACTGCATTTTGGGCTTCTGGCTACACACACATAACGCCCATGTAAAATTAACCAATGATGCGCCATTGCAATGGTATGTTCTGGTAAATTTTTCACCAAATCTCGCTCTACTGCTAAAGGAGTTTTACCAATGGTTAAACCTAGCCTATTGGCAACTCTAAATACATGCGTATCCACTGCCATAGCTGGTGCATCATAAACTACAGATGCAATTACATTTGCCGTTTTACGACCAACACCTGGCATTTTTTGCAACAAATCTACATCAGAAGGCACTTCATTGTTAAATTCATTTACCAACATATTGGCCATGCCAACCAAATGTTTGGCTTTATTATTTGGGTAACTTACGCTTCTAATATAATCGAAAACAATATCTGGTGTGGTGTCTGCTAAAGCGTTTGCATTTGGAAAACGCTGAAAAAGCGCTGGTGTAACTTGGTTAATTCTCTTATCAGTGCATTGAGCCGACAAAATTACGGCAACCAACAATTGATACGGATTATTGTAATGTAATTCGGTTTCTGCATTGGGCTGCTTTGTGGCAAAGTGTTTTACAAAATGTTGATAGCGTTCTTTTTTCAGCATGTACAAATATAATAGGATGTAAAATAGCATATATTTTTTTGAAGCGCAATGGCTGTGCCTTTTTTTAATGTTGGTCCCGCTTTTCGCTTTACTTCGTGTCCGCTTCAATCGGGGCTAAATTGCTTCTGCCTTTGCTAACAACCGCAACTATGCGCATAAACCTGCGTAAAATAAACCTGAACGACGTGGAAAGCCCCGAATTCGCCTTGGCGAAAAGGGCTTGAAACAAAGTGCAGGACTGACGATAATCTTTGCCACTGCAACTGATTTTCATAAAATTATGATCTAAATATTACTTTATCTAATTTCTTTAACCAGGTTATCACACTCGGCAAAGGCATTATATATAAATTTATTTCTATGCTTTTCGCCTTGTCCGCTAAAAGAAACCGATTTTTTAATTAAACTTTGCATCCAATTTTTGGTTTGCTCGCAATAGTTTCGGTCTTCAGTTTTTAAGTAATTAAACGTGTTAAATCTGTTGTAGCAAGCTAAGCTGCCATTATAATCTACCAAGTAAGAAATACTTCCTAATACATCGCAATTGTACCAGTTAAAAGTATGCTCAGGATCTATAGTTTTTTTACTGCTAATGGCATACATATTTATGTCGGTTAAACAATAGCGCACCTGTTCAATAATAAGTAAGGCTAAATCTTTGTCGATATAGCCGGCTTCAAAAGCATATCTAATCTGTTCAATTGTGCCATGAACAGTGTCTTTAGCCCAAATTTCTGTGCATGGTATTTCTAAATATATTTCGTTAAGCTGTTTAGAAATCGTAATTATTTCTTCGTCAAATGAGCTGGGGTCAAATTTGGTTGTGGTATTCATTGCACTATCAGACCAAAAGAATAATTTAAAACAAGTTAGTTCTGGGTATTTGAAAAAATGAAATAACGGAATGTCATCTGTAGTAATGGTGATGTGTTTTTTGCTGCTTTTTTGAATTTGCTTTAAATTTTTATGTAAATCTTTTAAATACAGCAACATATTAGGTATTTCTTGATCTACACTTAAATAATCGAAGCTTACTGTTGGCAATTGATCTGGCTTGTAAATAAAAGGAACGCCAAAATGATCAGACAGTTTAATGATCTGCTGTAGGTTTAATTGGCTATTTCCGCGGATTTTTTTGTAGGCTTCGTTAATAGTTATCGATAAAACCTCAGCAATACTTTGCGCCAAATTTTGATATGGTGGTATGGCTAGTTTAACTTGCTCAAAGTATTTTACCTGTAAATTATCCATCTAATAATATTTTATAAAGTGAATTTATAAAATTTTAACCGCATAAAAGAATTTTTATATCCTATGAATAATTTTAAATGATGTTTTATTATAGATTTAAGTTAAAAATTATCTTTTAAAGAGTTAAAGTAAGATAGGTAAGTATTTTAAAGATTATACGTTATTTTTAACCTCATTATTTTTGGTTGTCAATTAAAATCAGCTAAAATGAAAACAAATAAAATTATACTTACAATACTTTTGCTACTATCTCTTGATAATATTTTATTCGCACAAAAAGGAGAAGTTTCGGAACTTAACAATTTTTATTTTGGTTTCGAAATAGGAAAATCTAAAACTTACGATAATTATGCGCAAGGCGGAGTTTGGCTTCAAATGGATCATCATTATTTTAAAATCTCTATGAGTAGCGCTAGCGATAATAGAAGTGAGGAACAGCGGTTGCTTAAAGGTGATGAAAACGAAAGTTATATTAAAACCCCTGGTTTGGCAGATTTGGGTTTGATGTATGGGAAAACTTACTTGATTTTAAAGCATCATCAACTACAATTTGGATCAGGTGTATCTGTAATTACGCAAACCATTCCAGATGTGGAGTTTAACAACAATAAACAGCCATATCACTTAGAAAGATTTAAAGAAAAAGTTACAGTTGGTTTGCCTGTAGAATTAAAATATGTATATGTGTTTAAAAAAGGTTTTGGTGTTGGTGCATCTTGGCGTGCAAATGCAAACTCTTTTGATAGTTATGGGAACTTTACTGTTGGTTTATCAATGGGGTTATTTTAAGTATCAATTATTTTTAGAAGAAAGTGAGTGTTTCAAAACAATTTTAACGATAAAGTTTAATATTATGGAGGCTTAATAAATTAAATATTAACTGATAAATATGCATATTGTTTAATATTTAACCTCAGTTATTTCAAATAGATTGACTTAATAAATTTAATATGGAGCCTGCCACGCCTTGGGTATTATTTGGATATTTTGATATTTTTCTTCTATTCCTTTTAATTACAATTAATATTATAATTTGGAAATTTAATATATTGAAAAGGGTGACTTGGAAAATTTCGATTCCGATGGTTTTATTAATTTTTTTCTTTTTTCCTGTGATGTCAACCCAAGTGGAAGTAAATAATGTATATAACCATTTCAAAGTTGTAGATGGATTTAACCTTTTGTACATTTGGTTTCGCTGGCCTACATGGTGGATTTTAGGAATAATTGAAATGATTGTTTTTGTAAAAATAGTAAGAACAAAAAACAAGCTAACTATTGACTAGTGTCGAAATTTGAATTTTAACCTCCATCCTTTTTCACTCTCTTCAAAACCATTAAACTTAGTGGGTTCATCATGTAACCACTTATATTATTTTGTAGCATTACTACAGCTTGATCGTACAAAATGGGTACAACAGAAGAATGTTCCATTACCATGTTATCCATTTGGTAGTACAATTCGTAGCGTTTTTTAGCATCACTTTCGTAATAACTCTGCTCAAAAAGTCTGTCGAATTTATCGTTAAAATAGCCTGTGTAATTTGGGCCAAAGGGCACACGATTTTTTGAGTAAAATACAGAAAGATAGTTTTCTCCATCAGGATAATCTGCAATCCATGAGCCTCTAAAAAAGTTCACTTCGTTTTTTGACATCATATCTCTTAAACTTGCACTCGGACTTACATCTACTTTGGCTTTTATGCCAATGTTTGCCAATTCGCCTTGTATAAATTCTATCAAATCACGGTAAGTGGTGCTAGTGCTTAAAGTTACCTCGGGCATACCTTTTCCACCTGGAAAGCCTGCTTCTTCTAGTAATTTAGCAGATAACTTTGGGTTGTAATTATAGCCTTTAACTCTTGTGCTATCAAAACCCGGCATCCCTTTGGGTAAAAAGCCGCTTGTTGCTGGTGTGCCAATGCTGTTTCTTAAATATTTAATTAGCTTGGGGCGGTCTATGGCGTAGTTAATAGCTTGTCTAACTTTCTTTAACCTAAGAGGAGACTTTTTAACTAAAGTTTTAGAAGTGTCGACCAGAATGCCCACGTATTCTGTGCACAAATAAGCTCCTTTTTGCAATTGAAATTTGCCTTTGTATTTGCTGGTCATTTTGCCGCTTTTTGTTAAAATATCATCGCGATAACTGCCATCAACACTGTTAAAAAAATCTAAATCTTTTTTAATAAAATTCATAAAAGCACTTTGCTTATCGCTAATAAAAGTAACTTTAACTGCATCTAGATAAGGCAGACGTACATCGCCATCTTTTTCCCAATAATTCTCGTTTTTTAGCAAAACTAAAATTTCATCTTCTTTCCAAAACTTAAATTTAAATGGCCCGGTTCCCACAGGGTGATTTCTAAAATCTTTACCATAATGTTCTACCACTTCTTTTGGTACTACAGAGCAATATTGTGCAGTTAATAATTGCATAAATGCCGGAAATGGCTTTACCAAAGTGATTTGAAAGGTTGTGTCGTTTAAAGCTTTAAAACTACTGGCATCTTTTACCTTATCGCTAAAAATCCAGCCGCCAGAAGAAGCCACTTTTGGATCAATTAATCTAAAAAAACTATAGGCAAAATCATCAGCAACTACCTTTCTGCCTTTGCCATTTTTAAATAAAGGATCATCCTGAAAAAAAACATCGTTACGCAGCTTAAAAGTGTAGATTAAATTATCATTAGAGATTGTCCAGTTTTTAGCGATACAAGGAACGGTATTTAAAGCCGAGTCTACTTGCACTAATCCATTAAAAATTTGGTTAATCATCCAAATTGCATTTTGGTTTCTGGCAAAAGCCGGGTCTAAAGAAGTTACATTTTGGTCTAAATTGATGTTAAATACTTTTTTGTCATCATTATTATCTTTTTTTTGGCAAGAGAGCAATGTAATTAAGCAGCAAACACAAAAAATATCTTTTATAATTGTACGCATCAGTTTAGGAATAGTATTTTTGCACAAATTAATAAATAATTAGGATGTCTTTTTTAAATGACCTGATAAATTCAGAAAATGATGAAGTTTTACGCGAAGAATTGCAAGAGCGATTAGATATTGTTTCGCATAAAATTAAATTTATGGATAAGGTTCCGGTAGTTTGTTTAGATACCAACAACATGCAAAATTTGTTGTTGACTGAAGAAATTAATGCTGCAGGAGGTGTTTTTACAGCTGATGTTTTGGGTGCAGTTTATATTATTTATTACCAAGAAGGAAAATCTTTAAATGATTTAATGCGTGAAGTGCCATCTTTAATTGATGCAGAATGGCCTGCAGTTAAAAATGGTAGGATAGTTTTGTTAAATGATAATGCTGATAAACAACGCAATCCATCAAATGCGGTTTCATTGATTGAAGATTTTGCTGAAATGCTGCATCCTGGCTATTTTATTTTCGGTTACGAAGGCGATAAGTGGATTAGGTTTGGAGTGTAGGTTAGTTGGAAAGTTGGAAAGTTGGAAAGTTGGAAAGTTGGAAAGTTGGAAAGTTGAAAGTTGGAAGGTTGGAAGGTTGGAAGGTTGGAAGGTTGGAAGGTTGGAAGGTTGGAAGGGTCTAGAATTTTAGAAATGCAATTTAGTGTAATCTGTTAAATTTTAACCTGCCTATCAAAAGATAAATTTTTATCAAACTTGAAGGGGAATCTCGCATCTCGTATCTCACTTCTCACATCTCATATCTCACATTTAGTACGCCACAAACTTCTCTATCTGCTGCCCAACAAATTTGAAGGTATCTTCTTTAATTAATTGGTCGTTTTCATCTAACTCTGTTTTAATGTTTGAAATATGGATACGCAAAGGCATCACATTTAAATGCAGGTAAGCACAAACTCCATTAAAATGTTCAATGCCACGTATGTTGCCGTATTTGCCAGATGAAATACCCACTAAACAAGCCTTTTTATCATAAAAACTTTCTGGAAAAGAACAAGCATCAATAAATGTTTTTAAAACACCCGGAAAGCTGCCGTTATATTCTGGTATTACAAATAAAAATTTTGTTGTTTTAGTTACGATATCCTGAAATTTTTGAAACTCCTCACTTCGTTTTCCATACAAATCAGATTCAATTAAGTTGGCCGGTAAATCTTGTAAATTGATAAGTTGAGTTGCTAAACCCTTATCGTTAAGTTTTTGTTGATAATATTTCGCGACTTTTAACGTATTACTTTGCAACCTATTGGTGCCTGAGATAATGGTAACCATGCTTAAAAAATGTTAATAAGATGTTTAAAACACGTGGCGCTTTGCTAGTAGAATTAGGTTTAAGTTTGTATCTTAGCTAATTGTTAAAAAGTGCTTGTTTTGTACAAAAATAGCATTTTATTTGCCAAAATAATGTAAAATAAAGTCGAGCTTAGCTCAGATGATTTTTAATAAGATACATGAGTAAAATTATTGCTTTAGCAAACCAAAAAGGAGGTGTAGGTAAAACTACTTCGTCTATAAATTTAGCTGCCAGCTTAGCGGTGTTAGAATACAAAACACTTTTGGTTGATGCAGATCCGCAGGCCAACTCTACCTCTGGTATAGGATTTGATCCACGGAATATTAAAAACAGCATTTACGAATGCATCATTAATGATGTTGATCCGCTAGATGCGATTGTGAAAACCGAGACACCAAACTTAGATTTATTACCCGCCCACATTGATTTAGTTGGTGCCGAGATTGAGATGATCAATTTAACTAGCCGCGAATATAAAATGAAAGCGGTTTTGGAGAAGGTAAAAGATCAGTACGATTTTATCATTATCGATTGCTCACCATCTTTAGGCTTAATTACAATTAACTCATTAACAGCTGCCGATTCTGTAATTATACCAGTGCAATGTGAGTATTTTGCACTAGAGGGGCTGGGCAAGTTGCTTAACACAATTAAAATTGTTCAAAATCGTTTAAATCCAGAGTTAGAGATTGAAGGCATTTTATTAACCATGTACGATGTGAGGTTACGTTTATCAAACCAAGTTGTAGAAGAAGTTAAAACGCATTTTCAAGATTTGGTTTTTGATACGATTATACAGCGTAATACCCGTTTAAGTGAAGCGCCAAGTTATGGTGTATCGGTAATTATGCATGATGCAAATTGCAAAGGAGCTATCAATTATTTAAACTTAGCTAGAGAAATTGTTCGCAAAAACGGTTTGGTAACCGAAGAGCAAGATGTAACTACGGCAACCCTATAAATTATTTAGATGACATCTTTTCAGCGAAAAACAGGTTTAGGAAAAGGATTAAGTGCACTTTTAGATGATAATGATTCTGTTCATCCTCAAAAAAACCAACCCGATACTTTAGCGCAAACTGCACAAATTGGTAGCATAAGCGAGGTAAATATTAGTGATATTGAAACCAATCCTTATCAACCTCGTCATGAGTTTGATCAAGTTGCACTCAATGAACTATCTGAGTCGATTAAAGTGCAAGGATTAATACAGCCAATTACAGTTAGAAAACACGGTAATAAATATCAATTAATTTCTGGTGAACGTAGGTTAAGAGCTTCAAAATTAGCTGGTTTAACACAAATACCAGCCTATGTCCGTACAGCGGATGATCAGCAAATGCTAGAAATGGCATTAATTGAGAATATCCAACGTGAGAATTTAAATGCCATTGAGGTTGCTTTAAGTTTTCAGATGATGATTGATGAGTGTAACCTAAAGCCAGAGCAATTAGGCGAGCGAGTTGGCAAAAATCGTACTACGGTTAGCAATTACCTTCGATTGCTTAAATTACCACCAGCAATTCAGGCTTCTATTCGCGATGGTAAAATTTCTATGGGTCATGCTCGTGCTTTAATTAGTGTAGAAGAGCAGGAGAAACAGTTGTTCATTCATCAAGAAATTTTAGATAAAGGTTTATCTGTTCGTAAGGTTGAGGAATTGGTAAGAAGCATCCACCATGTGCAAGTAAAGCCAAAATCGGCCCCTGCCGGAATATCTTTTGAATACCAAAAATTACAAAAAGATTTGGCTTCTAAATTTGCAACCAAAGTAAAGTTAAAGGTGAATGACAATGGCAAAGGAGCAATAGAAATTCCTTTTGTATCTAATGAAGATTTGAACCGAATTCTTGAACTTTTAGATTGGTAATGCGGTTAATAATAGTCATAGCAATCATATTATGCTCTTTTGTTACGACTAAAGCGCAAGATCGTGGAGTTAAAAAGATGACAGACACCCTTAAAGATTTTGTTGATACTACAGGTTACGTAAACCAAGGTAAAATTGCAGGTCGAAAAGCAGCAATGAAATCACTTATTTTTCCTGGTTTAGGGCAAATTTACAACTATGGTTTAGTGGTAGATGATGTTAAAAACAACCGTGTTGAAGGGAAAAGAGTTGCGCAGAAATTATATATTATTGGTAAAACAGCAGGAATATATGTTGGCGGAACTATTTTAGTGTTGTCATATATTGATAATAGAGAACAATACAAAAGATTTTTGACAGAGTTACAATATAGGCAACAGAATAATGATCGTCCAGACCCGAATGGAGGTTTAGCACAGTATACGAATACCCCAGCATTAACAATTGCTAAAAATATTTATAAGCGAAACAGTCAGATTGTTTTAATTTCGCTAGGTGCTGTATATGGCTTAAATATATTAGATGCTTATGTTACAGCCCGTTTAAAATATTTTAATATCGATGAAACTTTATCTTTAAAAGTTGCTCCATCAATTATAAATAACAATACCATGTATGGTTTTTCGGCACCAGCCGCACCAGCATTAAAATTAACGCTTAAACTATGAAAATAGCACTATTGGGTTATGGCAAAATGGGTCAGATTATCGAACGTTTTGCAATAGAACGAGGACATGAAATCGTGTTAAAAATTAGCATTGATAATGTAGAAGATTTTACGATCGAGAATTTACAAAAAGCAGATGTTGCTATAGATTTTAGTGCTCCAGATGCAGCAGTTGCCAATATTTATAAATGTTTCGAAGCCAGTTTGCCAGTTGTTGTGGGTACAACAGGTTGGTATGGCAATTTGCAAGAAATTAAAAATGATTGCCTTAGCAGTAACAATACCTTACTTTACGGCTCTAATTTTAGTATTGGCGTAAATTTGTTTTTTCATTTAAATAAAGTTTTAGCAAAGCTGATGAATAATTACCCAGCTTACGAGGTGCAAGTAGAAGAAATTCATCATACGCAAAAACTAGATGCACCAAGTGGAACAGCAATGACGATAGCTGAAGATATTATTGAAGAGATAGATCGGAAGTCTGAATGGTTAAATGAAGTGGTAGGCACACCAATACCCGATGTTATTAAAAATGAACAATTGCTGATAGAATCTCATCGAATTGAAAACGTACCGGGCACACATACCGTGGTTTACAGTTCTGAAGTTGATGATATCGAAATTAAACATACCGCACACAGTAGAGCAGGTTTTGCCTTGGGTGCTATAGTTGCCGCAGAGTGGCTAGAGAATAAAAAAGGCTTTTATAACATAGCCGATGTATTTAATTTTAAATAGATTTTGAGCTAATTTTGGTTGGCAAAATAAAATAATCAGTTAAACTGAATAAAATATGAATTACAAATTTTGGCAAAAAAATAAAAGTGCCGAACCTAAAAAGAAGAAAAGCAAAAGTAGAGAATGGGCAGATGCCATTATTTTCGCCGTTGTGGCTGCAACAATTATTCGTGTATTTTTTATAGAAGCCTACACCATTCCTTCTGGTTCAATGGAAAAATCTTTATTGGTAGGCGATTTTCTTTTTGTGAGTAAAGTTAATTATGGTGCTCGTATCCCGATGACACCTGTAGCATTTCCTTTTTCGCACCATACATTGCCATTAACAGCCACTACAAAAGCCTATTGGGATGGTGTGCAATGGAAATATAGAAGATTACCTGGTTTGCAAGACATTAAGCGCAATGATGTTGTTGTATTTAACTTCCCAGAAGGAGATACCGTAATGTTAGAAAACCAAAACCCAAGTTATTATGATTATGTAAGGGCCGTTGGTTGGGCTAAAGCAAATAGCGATTACACGATTACTAGTAGACCAGTAGATAAACGCGAAAATTATATCAAAAGATGTATTGCTATTGCTGGAGATGTAGTGAGTATGAAAAATGGTATTGCAAATGTTAACGGCAAAAATGAACCGCTTAAAAATACCGGAATGATGCCTTATCGCATTCAGTTTACCACAAATGAAATTGAAACCAAACCGTTAGAAGATTTAGGTTTTGTAACTGGGGAGATGCAGCAGGAAAATGAAACCACTTATTTAGCTAATGCTTCTTCAGAAATGATTGATGAATTGAAAAAACTATCTTTCGTAAAATCTGCAGCAATGTTAGCCTCAACAGCAGATCAAGAAGAAATGGGTGGTATTTTTCCGCATGATCCTAACAGAAAATGGAACAGAGATAATTTTGGTCCTATAAAAGTGCCCGCTAAAGGTTGGACAGTGCAAATTGATAGCAATACCATGCCTTTATACTACAGAGCAATAAGAACTTACGAAGGCAACAAAGTGGAGAAAAAGGGTAACGATTGGTACATCAATGATAAAATTGCAACTTCTTACACCTTTAAAATGAATTATTATTGGATGATGGGTGATAACAGACACCAATCGGCCGATTCGCGTTATTGGGGTTTTGTGCCAGAAGATCACATTGTGGGTAAAGCATTATTTATATGGATGAGCTTTGACAGTAATGGTTCTTGGTTTAGCAAAATTCGCTGGAGCAGAATTTTTAGAGGGATTAACTAAATCAACTACTTTAAAATATTTATTTGAACCTTGTAGACTTTGAGTTTACAAGGTTTTTTTATGCGTTTGATGCAAATAATATTTATAGACTGGAAAGTTGTGGTGTAAAATAACAGCTTAAATATCCTTAGACTTGAGCTATAAACTTTGGGAAACGTTGTCATCCAGAGCGCAGCGAAGGATCTCTTTTGTAAAATACACAATAGATTCCTTGCAAACTAGGAATGATAAATTGTATTAATTGTCACTTTATCAGTCTTTTACAGATTGACAAAGTTTAATATTGGTATCTTTTCAAACTTTGACAATCTAAAAAAAGATTGTCAAAGTACTTATAACCCTTCAATGCCAAGTTTAGATGCTAATTCGTTCAAATCATTAACTACTACATCAATAATTGGAATACCGCTAACTTTTCTTTCTTGTTCAAAAGCATGTTCAGGTTCGCCAGGAATAATTACTTTTTTATTCGGGTCGATGGTTTTAGCGCTTTTAAATCGCTCAATCCAATTGTCTAAATGATCTTTAAAATCTTGCGCAGGGCGAAATCCATCCACACGCATCGCACCAAAAAAATGTCCCAATCCTTCGCCAACTGGATTTGCAGATGGTTCTAAAAATGCAACAAAAGGTGGTACCCACGGACCGTAATTTGCCCCAGAAAGCACAGCTGATAAAATATCAACCGTTGCACTTAAACCATAACCTTTGTGGCTACCATGATCTTTATCACTACCTAAAGGCAGTAAAGCACCGCCGCTTTTTAATTCATTTGGATTGATTGAAGAATTGCCATCCTTGTCTTGTATCCATCCTTCTGGTACAGCTTTGTTTGCTCTTTGTGCAATCTCCAGTTTTCCATTTGCAGCTGCTGCGGTTGCCATATCTACAATTACTGGCGGATATTTGCCTGCAGGGAATCCATAACACATCGGGTTGGTGCCTAATAAACGTTCGTTAGCATAAGTAGGGGCAACCAGCGGACTAGCGTTAGTCATGCTGATGCCAATCATATCTTTTTCTACAGCCAGTAGAGAGTGGTAGCCTGCAATACCAAAATGGTTGGAGTTTTTAACCGAAACCCAGCCACTACCGTATTTTTCTGCTTTTTCAATCGCAACTTTCATTGCAAAAGGAGCAACAACCAAGCCTAAACCTGCATCACCATCTATTGTTGCAGTTGTAGCTGTCTCGTGAACAATACGAATGTTTGGGGTAGCATTTATTCTTTTCTTTTCCCAAAGGCGAACATAGCCACTTAAACGAGCCACCCCATGCGAATCAATTCCACGTAAATCAGATTTAATTAAAACATCGGTTGCTAAAGTAGCATGTTCTTCAGAACAACCCATTTTTATAAAAACAGCGTGGGTAAAAGTTCTTAATTTTTCTTCGGTAAAGGTGATGAAGTTCATTTTATTAGATATGAGAAGTGAGATTTGAGAAGTTAGATAACTTGCTTTAGTCTTTAAGCTTTGGTCTTTTAGCTTGGAAGTAACAAAGTAAAATCTCCACCCAAAGGTTCAAAATTTTCAATTAAGGACGAAATAAAATCATCTCCATAATTTACAAACATAGGGGCAAGGTTAACTACTCTTTCTTGCAAAGTACCACTAGGGAATAATCTATTTTTCACATTTTCAATCTGCTTTAAAGAAACCTCATGTTTTCTTTTTTCGGCTCTGAAAAGTTTTTTCTCTAAGTTCTCTAATAAATGATGAGTTTTTGTTTTCGCAGAGTCTGCAGCTTTTTCTAAAGTTTTATCAATTTTAAAAGCATTCAATTTAATCTGATCAAAACTTGCTTGTACAGCTCTCATTTCATCAGCTAAACTTAGGTTGCTATCTGTATTATTTTTAATCCAAACTTTTTGCAATTCATCAGTTGATAAAAAAGCGTCTTCTAATTTAAAACCTAGCTTATTTAAATTTTCCGCACTGCGTTTATCAATTAGCAAAGCGGAGTTACGCAATAACAATACAGGGAAATCAGTTTGGTAAAAATCAAAATTGGCTTTTAACTGCATCCAATAAGAAACTTCGGCACCGCCACCAATGTAGGCAATGTTAGGCAAAATTACCTCTTGGTATAAAGGCCGCATAATTACATTCGGACTAAATCTTTCTGGATGATTTTCAACCTCCGTCAATAATTCATCTTTAGTAAAACTGATCTCAGAATGATTTACAGTATATAAATTGTCTTTCTCAATTATCCGTTCACGTAAATTATCAATCAAATAAAAGAAATTAATATCTCTTCCATTTACCTGTGTTTTGTAGCCATTTTCTTCTAATGTTTGACTAGTTTTTTCAGTTAAATCTGCGCTATTCTGTTCCGTAATATCTTGTTTAATGATATGACTAAATTGTTTTTTCAAAATAGCATCATCAGCATTAATGATTACCAAACCATAATTCTCAAATAAACTGTTCACCAAAACACGAGTAGCATTGGCTAGATTATCATTTTCTAAATAAGCCTTTTCAACAAGTTTGGCTAACTTTTTACCATTTTTGCTAATGCCTAAATAAGCTTTGTAAGCCATTACAGCAGCTTCAACGGTTTTGGTGCTTAATCTGCCAGTTGCGCCGTTAGTTTGCTGTATCCAACTGATATTTTTTTCATCAACACTAACATGGTTTATTTCTTCAAAATCATGATCTTCGGTGGCCATCCAATAAACGGGCACAAAATTCTTTTCAGGATAGGCAATTTTTAACTCTAAGGCTAAATTAATGGTAGTTACTATCTTATAAATGAAGTATAAAGGGCCAGTGAAAAGATTAAGCTGGTGACCAGTAGTAACCGTAAAAGTATTTTCATCAGCTAATAAACTGATATTATGTTTTACTGATTTATTGGTTTTTACATTTTGATATTGTTGAGATAAAACTTCAACCAATTCGGCTCTATTTCCTTTAAAATTCCTAGCATCAACAGCTTTTTTTAAGCCATCCATATCAGGGCGGAAACTGTAAAAAGATTTCAGAAATTCTACATCATTAACATAATCTAAAACCAATTTAGAAAATGAGTGGGTATCCTGATAAGATATATATTTTGCCTTCATGTAATCTTAAGCTTTGACAAATTTTTCGCAAGTTGCAAAATAAGTTTGTTAAAGCTACAGTAGTTCAATTATTTTACAATCTGTCCATACAGGTCGAAATCTTCAGCACGATCAATCTTCACGTTTACAAAGGTACCGTTAGCAGCATAGCCAGAATTAGCATCAATTAAAACCTCATTGTCAACCTCTGGGCTATCAAATTCTGTTCTTCCGATAAAGAAATCACCTTCTTTTCTATCAATTAAAACTTTGTAGGTATTGCCAACTTTTTCTTGGTTGATATCAAAAGAAATGCCTTGTTGTAATTCCATAATGGCATCTACACGTTGTTGTTTTATTTCCTCTGGTACGTCATCAACTAATTGATGTGCATGAGTTTTTTCCTCATGAGAATACGTAAAACAGCCTAAACGATCGAAACGAGTTGCCTCAACCCAATTGTACATTTCTTCAAAATCCTGTTCAGTTTCACCAGGGTAACCACAAATTAAAGTTGTACGCATAGCGATATTAGGAACTTTTGCTCTAATGTCGTTTACAATATCAATCGTCTTTTGTTTAGTGATACCTCTGCGCATAGATTTCAGCATGTTATCTGTAATGTGCTGTAAAGGCATATCCAAATATTTACAGATATTTTCACGTTCATTCATCGCATCTAAAATTTCCATCGGAAAACCAGAAGGATAAGCATATTGTAACCTGATCCATTCAATACCATTTACATCAGATAAGCGACGTAATAATTCATCCAAATTACGTTTACCGTAAATATCTAAACCATAGTAGGTAAGATCTTGAGCAATTAAAATTAACTCTTTTGTGCCGTTAGCGGCTAAAATTTTTGCTTCGTTAACTAACTCATTCATGTCTCTAGATACATGTTTACCACGCATCAGCGGAATAGCGCAAAAAGAACAAGGACGGTTACAACCTTCTGCAATTTTAAAATAAGCAAAGTGAGAAGGAGTGGTTAATAAACGTTCGCCAATTAACTCGTGTTTGTAGTTTGCACCTAAACTGTGCAATATATTTTGTAAATCGTTAGTGCCAAAAAAAGCATCAACGTTTGTAATTTCTGATTCTAATTCTGGCTTATAACGTTCAGATAAACAGCCAGTAACAATTACTTTACCAACTTTACCCTCGTCTTTTAACTGACTGTACTGTAAAATGGTATCAATAGATTCTTGTTTGGCATTATCTATAAATCCGCAAGTATTGATAACGATAATATCATCTTTACCAATATTGTTAGATTCATGTTCAACCGCTAAATTGTTGCCACGTAATTGTCCCATTAACACTTCAGAATCGTAAGTGTTTTTTGAGCAACCCAAAGTAATTACGTTAATTTTAGGTTTAGCAACGGGTTTAACAAGTTTGTTTTTAGTAATCATATTATTTAAACAATGAGTTAACGAAATCTTTTTTGTCGAATAACTGTAAGTCATCCATTTTTTCGCCAACACCAATATATTTTACAGGAATTTTAAATTGATCAGAAATACCGATTACAACTCCACCTTTTGCTGTACCATCAAGTTTAGTAATAGCTAAAGCATTAACATCAGTAGCTTCGGTAAATTGTTTACATTGTTCGAAGGCGTTTTGGCCAGTTGAACCATCTAAAACTAATAAAATTTCATGCGGAGCATTTGGAATAACCTTTTGCATTACATTTTTAATTTTTCCTAGTTCATTCATTAATCCAACTTTGTTATGTAATCGACCAGCAGTATCGATAATTACCACATCTTCTTTATTTGCAACGGCAGATTGTAAAGTATCAAAAGCTACAGATGCAGGATCAGAACCCATTGCTTGCGCAACTACTCTAACGCCAACACGCTCGCCCCAAAGTTTAATTTGCTCAACCGCAGCGGCTCTAAAAGTATCGGCAGCGCCCAAAACAACCTTTAAACCTTCACCTTTAAGTTTATGCGCTAATTTGCCAATGGTAGTTGTTTTACCAACACCATTTACGCCAACAACCATAATTACATAAGGTTTATGATCGCCGTATTCGAAATTACGAAAATCATTACTATTGTTTTCAGCAAGTAGAAGCTGAATTTCATCACGTAATAAAGTTTGTAACTCTGAAGTAGAAAGATACTTGTCTTTGGCAACACGAGCCTGAATACGATCGATGATTTTTAATGTAGTAGTAACACCAACATCAGAAGTAACCAGCACTTCTTCAAGGTTATCTAATACATCATCATCAACAGTTGATTTACCAGCAACGGCTTTGGTGATTTTACTTAAAAAACCTTCCTTAGTTTTTTCTAAACCTTTATCCAAAGCTTCTTGAGCTTCAGGAGCGGTTTCTTTTTTCTTAAAAAAATCGAATAAACCCATAATTTATTGGTTATGTTTTTCTAAAAACGCTGTAGGAGTTTGCGTAGTTATTTTACTATTTGAGAAATCCCTTGTATTTCTAGAGATAATCAAATCAATTTGGTTTAATTCTGCAGAAGCACTTTGAACAGCATCTTCAAAATCAGAAAAATCAGCATGCAATGCCAATACAATTGTATCTCTGTTTACATTTAAAATGTTAATCGAATCAACAAGATTTTTGATGATTTCTATCGTAGCACTATGTCCTAATTGTTTTTTACAGATATAATAAATATCCGTTAGAGTTGAAGCTAAAATAAATCCCTCTAAAATATAACCATCAGATTTATTAAGTGCATTTCGAGAATCTGTGTAAAATGGTTCTCTCTTTAATATTACATCAATAATTATGTTGGTATCAAAAAGGATTTTCATAAACCGTGTTTTTCCTTGAGATAATCCCATTTTAAATGATCAGGATCAACTCCTTTTAAAACTCCTGAATATTTTTCAAGAAATGATTTCATGCTTTTTCTTTCTACAGATGGTGCTACTTCGTTTAAAATAATTACCTCTATTTCTCTGTTTTTAATGCCAAAGCTTTCGGGAATAGTAATGGTTCCATTTTCAGAAACTTTTGCTTTAAATTTATAAGCTTCCATAATATCTTATTTTTATAAAGATAACATAAAACAACAGGAATATTAAAATAAAAAAGCCCTTCCGTTAGATACGGAACGGCCTTTAATGCTATTCGTGATGAAAACTATTTAGTGGTGTGTGTACCAGCAATAGCATCTTTAACGTGATCGTTATGCACGATAAGTTCTTTGAATGAATAAGCACCAGTTTTTGGAGACTTGTTCATTGTGATAACTTTTGAATATTCTTTACCTGTACCCGTTTTTAGGGTTGCAACTACTTTCTTAGCCATGTCTTTTTAATTTAATGATGGAGTGAGTGGATGGTTGAATGAGAGAATATCATATTCAATCCTTCAATCAATCTATCCTTCAATTATTTTATTTCTTTGTGTACGGTTACTTTTCTCAATACTGGGTTAAATTTTTTCAATTCTAAACGCTCAGTAGTGTTTTTACGGTTTTTTGTAGAAATGTATCTAGACATACCTGGCATACCGCTAGTTTTATGTTCTGTACATTCAAGAATAACTTGTACTCTATTACCTTTTTTTGCCATTTTATTTATCTTTTAAGCCGATTTCACATCGACAAATTATTTACTACAAATATCCTTTTTTCATGAAACGATTAATCGCCTCAGAAATACCAATTTTATTAATGGTTTTGATTGCTGAAGTAGACACTTTTAGTGTTATCCAACGATCTTCTTCAGGGATATAAAATTTCTGAAGTTGTAGGTTAGGGTAAAATTTACGCTTCGTTTTAACGTTCGAGTGAGAAACATTAAATCCCGACATCGCCATTTTTCCGGTTAAATCACAAACTCTTGACATGACTTTATTATTATGTTGATTATTTCGCTACTTAATTTTTTTAAGAGTGTGCAAATATCAGAATTATTTTTGTAAACATCAAGTGTGTTGTAAATTATTTTTTATGATGGTTAATCTAATTTCTAAATACAGCTCATATAATTATTATTCAGTTAATTGAGCGGGGTTGTTTTTTATAATTTATGCCACTTTTTTTTAATATTTCGATTAATTTTTTGATAAAGTTTGAACATTAGAGTTGGTGAGTTAAAATTCTTCTCTTCAAAAAAACTAGTAAAAATAATATTTGATACAATATGAAAGTTTCTTTCAATTATAAATTCTCTAAATTAGCAACCACTAAATATATGAACAATGCAAATTACATCCTTTAAGCAGTACGAAGAAGATTATAAAAAGAGCGTAGAAAACCCCGAGCAATTTTGGGGAGAAGTAGCACAAAACTTTCAATGGCGTAAACCTTGGTATAAAGTTTTATCATGGGATTTTGAAACTCCAACTATTAAATGGTTTGAAGGAGCCAAATTAAATATAACCGAAAATTGTTTAGATCGCCATTTGGCAAATAACGGAGATAAACCTGCAATAATTTGGGAGCCAAATAATCCAGAGGCCGAAAGTGTTACGCTCACTTATAAAATGTTACATGAGCGAGTTTGCCGTTTTGCAAATGTTTTAAAAAGGAATGGTGCTCAAAAAGGCGATCGAATTTGCATTTATATGCCAATGGTGCCAGAATTGGCAATTGCTGTTTTGGCTTGTGCCAGAATAGGAGCTGTTCATTCGGTAGTTTTTGGTGGCTTTTCTGCCAAATCTATTGCCGATAGAATTAACGATGCGCAATGCAAATTGGTAATTACTGCAGATGGAGCTTATCGTGGTAACAAACAAATTCCATTAAAAGATGTAATTGATGATGCTTTAATTGGTTGTCCGACGGTAGCAAAATGTATTGTGCTTACTCATGTACGTACACCAGTTTCGATGCTAAAAGGTAGAGATGTTTGGTGGGAAGATGAAGTAAAACATGTAAATGATGTTTGTGAAGCAGAAGAAATGGATGCTGAAGATCTCCTATTCATTCTATATACATCTGGCTCAACAGGAAAACCAAAAGGCGTAGTACATACCTGCGGTGGTTACATGGTTTATGCTGGTTATACCTTTACCAATGTATTTAATTATCAACCTGGTGAAGTTTATTTTTGCACAGCAGATATTGGTTGGATTACTGGTCACTCTTACATTGTTTACGGGCCATTGTCCCAAGGAGCTACATCTGTCCTTTTTGAAGGAATACCAACTTATCCAAATGCCTCAAGATTTTGGGATATCGTAGAAAAACATAAGGTAAATACATTATATACAGCTCCAACCGCCATCCGCTCTCTAATGAGTTTTGGAGAGGAACCTTTAGAAGGAAAAGATTTCAGCTCTATTCGTGTATTAGGATCTGTAGGTGAGCCCATAAATGAAGAAGCTTGGCATTGGTTTGACGAAAAAATTGGTGATAAAAAAGCGCCAATTGTAGATACTTGGTGGCAAACAGAAACTGGAGGAATAATGATTTCGCCAATAGCTACAGTTACGCCAACTAAACCAAGCTTTGCAACCTTGCCTCTGCCTGGTATACAACCAATTTTGGTTGATGAAAACGGAAATGAAATTGAAGGAAATGGCGTTAGTGGCAACTTATGCATTAAATTCCCTTGGCCAGGGATGTTGCGTACAACTTATGGAGATCATGAGCGTTGCAAACAAACCTATTTCTCTACTTACGAAAACCTTTATTTTACTGGCGATGGTTGTCTGCGTGATGAAGATGGTTATTACAGAATTACGGGTAGAGTAGATGATGTTTTAAACGTTTCTGGACATAGAATTGGCACAGCCGAAGTAGAAAATGCGATTAATATGCATGCTGGTGTGATTGAAAGTGCAGTAGTTGGTTATCCGCATGATGTGAAAGGGCAAGGGATTTTTGCATTTGTAATTTCTCCAGAAATGCATGGCGATGTAGAATTAACAAAAAAAGATATTTTGCAAACGGTTACCAGAGTTATTGGAGCTATCGCAAAACCTGATAAAATTTTATTTGTTTCGGGCTTACCTAAAACCAGATCTGGGAAAATTATGCGTAGAATTTTGAGAAAAATTGCCGAAGGAGATACTGCTAATTTAGGAGATATTTCAACTTTGTTAGATCCAAATGTGGTGCAAGAAATTATTGAAAGTGCTAAAAAGTCTTAATTTAAATTTTTACAAACAATACTTTTTGCTAACTGTTATTTATACAATCAACCGAATTTAAGTATAAAAACCTACTAAAATGGATAAGTTAGAATTAAAAGGAAAGTGGAATGAAATTAAAGGAAAAGTTAAACAAGCTTATGGCGATTTAACTGATGATGATTTGAAACACGAAGAAGGACAAGATGATGAGTTATTAGGAAAACTTCAACAGAAAACGGGTAAAGGAAGAGATGAATTGGTAAAATGGATTAATTCTTTGTAAACCAAGTTAAATTAACATATAAAAGCGGTTGGCCAATTGGTTAACCGCTTTTTTTATGGATTTTGTTTTGATTTCACCTCAAAATAATGTTCGCCATAAACAACATCATTATTTGTAATTCCTTGCACTATAACTTTAAACTTGCCAGTAATATCACTCGTGTAAAATTCTATTTCGGTTTCTTTTTTGTTGCTTAGTATGGTGGCATAATTCCAATAAATAGTTGAGAAAAATGCAGGCTCTTGCGGGTCTTTATAATCATTATGATAGAATTCTTTATGATAATGTATGCCATTATATTTTAAAAAGTTTTCATCTAAGCCCAAGCCTTGTCTGCACTCCTGATAGATAGCCTTACGACCATTGGTATTGTAACTTCTGCCAGCAACGGGTTGTGTATTTCCTGGATCGCTTACATGATTACGACAGTTTAAAATGCTGTATAGACAAACATAATCTCCACATGCATTACTGCCGGATGGTCCTAAAAATCCTATTGAGTTATCTTTTTTGCTACTGATTACTACTTCCTTTAATCGAATAGCTTTTTCATTTCCTTTCAATACCAAATCTGCATTGTTGGTAACGGTCGAAGGAAGAACAGGGCTATGAAATATTGCAGTTTTTACAAGCTTTTCGTTGGTTTTCAGAAACTGATCTTCAATATTAATTTTATATTGAAATTTATTTTTATCATTTATAAAGAGAGAGCTTTTTTTTCCTTGTTCTAAAATAAGTTCATCTGTATTAAAGTTAAAATTTCCTTTTTCCGAAGTTTCAATTAATCTGATTTTGGTATCGCCAAAGGCGCCAATCATTATAGGTTTAGTAAGCTCTTTTTTAGATTTCGTAATCCAGCCTAACATTTGCAAACTATCTGTTTTGGCAATCGTGTTATTTGCTGTTGTCTTTTGTAACTCTTGCCAAGTATATTTTCTCCAGCCTTTTACCAATAAAATTTGCTCTAAATAATTTACATCTTTATATGGTGTTCCTTTTAATACAACTGGTAAGTTGCTCAATTCATTAGTTAAATAGGTATAACTTTCAATATCGTTGGTATTTTTAGTTTGCAATCTGTTTTCTTGTACGCAAGCAATTGAAACTATGCTTATTGTATCAAAATTTAGTTTAAGAGATAATTTAACTTTTTCCCTTTGTTGATAGGTCTGTTTCTCTGTATTGGCAACTATATTTTCTGTTGTGCTATGATGTGCAAAGAGCATACGCTCTGCCAAAGGTCTTTTCAAACTATCTAAAACAGTAAAGGCCATTACGCCTTTTGGTATCTCATGAAGTGGTATTTTAATAATCCTTCTGTTTACATCCATATCAAATGGGATATTTAAAAATACCTCACGATAATTATGTATTAAAAAGTTTAATTTAGTTGAGTTATTATTTTTAATAACCACTGACAAGGTATCTTTTACAACAGCTTTTTGAAGTTGAAGTGTAATACCTTTTTCTAGCGCTTTAGGTAAATAATAAACGCTATCAGCTAAACCAGAATGAATTAATTTTACACTGTAAATAGCACTTTCTTTTGGACTTAATTGAAAATTGCCAATGCCATAGCTGCTTGTTTCAACGGTGTCAATTATTTGGTTATTTTCCAATAAAAATGCTTTGGTAGCAACAGGCATTTGCTGTTGGTCTTTAATTTCCAAGCCAATTTTAGATTGTAAACCCGATACTAAATTTCCGCCCTCTGGATAAAATTTTACACTTGCTTTTTGCTTTTTTACTGGTAGTGCTAAGCTTAAAAAACTGGTGTCTTTCTCATTGCTTAACCTCACATATAAGTTTGGATCAGCCAAATCGCTTTTTGCTGGTAAAGTAATAAGTAACTGTCCTGAAGCATCTGTTTTTGTTTTTGTAGATTGATTGCCGTATTTGTAATTGATTTGAAGTGGCTTGGGTAAAAAGCGATTGTCTTTTGTGGTTGCCGCTAATAGTACCTGATGGTTGTTCTTGCTGTCTGAAACATCTTCCAAAATTTTAAGAGATGCTTTAAATGCTGGATCGATGTTGGTTTTAATGGTTATAGATTGATGAAAAACTGCATTCGGTAATCCATTAAATAGTTGATCTGTATAAGCTAAAAAATGGTAATCTCCCGTTAAAATAGAATCGGGTAAAGTGATGCTTCCAAATGCTAATCCTTTATCCATTAAAAATTTATCTTGAATAATGATCGTGCTATCTAAATCTCTTACCAGACAAATCGATAATATTTTATGCTCACTAGAAGGTGTTATTTTATCTTTTAGCAAGTAACCCGTAAAATAAACAATTTCATTGTTGGTGTAAACATTTTTGTCGAAGTGTACAAAAAGATTGGTAGTGGGTTTTGCCTTGGCTAACCAATTCATTTTAAGCGCTATGCTATCTTGGGCAAATGCTGTAGTAGAGAAAAAGAATAAAAGACAGAAGATTACTCTCATTTTTTAAAAATAAACGAATTTACCTGCAATGCCAAATATGCGTTCTGTAGGAGCTGCTTTTAGTTTATTGCACTACTTAATTAAGTTAAACCCAATGGTAGCGAACACGTAGGGGCAACCCTTGTGGTTGCCACGAAGTAAAGCGGACAGTGGGACTGCTATTGCCATAGTATGCTGACATTATTTTACGAAAAAAAAAGCGACTTCCATTAAGAAAGTCGCTTAAAGTCCTTTAAGGCTTTTTGTCAGGCTGAGCGTAGTCGAAGCCTAGTTTTATGTTAGTGTTGGCGGGGACGCCAACGCTGGAGCTTTTTTATGTTGGCGTCCCCGCCAACATTTTAACCATCTTAACTTGATGATATTGATACAGCCACGGTGGGCGGGCACTCAGAGTGACAACCTTAATACCCAAACAATTGCTCTAAGGTTAAAGTTGTTACTTCACCAAATTTTTGCATGTCTTCTTTTTTAACTTTTTTATCTGAAGCCACAATTAAATAGGTATAAGGTTTGTTGGCTACCTTTTGAGTATGGAAATCTTTAATTGATTGGAAAGTAATTGGTTTTAATTCTTTATATAAATCAATTCTCGAATCGTAATCGTAACCTAATTTTTTATCTGCAAAATAGTAAGCAAATACCTGATCCTTAATTACTCGAGTGGTTTCTAAATTATTAATAACATTAACTTTTGCACCATCAAAAGATTTATCGCTTTGCGGCAAATCGTTTAACAATTCATTCATTCCGTTAACTGCATCAGTCATTTTATCTGCTTGGCTACCTACATAAGCAATCATATTGTATTGTTTATCGGCCTTATCAGGAGAAACGTACTGCGCAAATGTAGAGTAAGCCAGAGCTTTAGATTCTCTGATGGTTTGGAAAACAATAGAGCCCATACCGCCACCAAAATAGCTATTAAAAACCTGAATGTTTGCTGCATCAGTTTTGTTGTATAAACCAGTGTTTCTTAACCAACGGATTTCTGATTGCACCATATCGTAATTGGCAAAATATACTTTGTTAGTATCTTGCTTGGTATAAGCGTAAACTTTTGCTGGTGCTGCATCCGTAAACTCTTTTGGCAATAAATGTGCTTTTTTAATATCGGCAGTAAAAGCGGTTAAATCTTTTGGCCCGTAGTAGGTGATGGCGTGCTCGTAATTGGTTAAATTTTTAATCAAATAAATCAAATCATCCGATTTCATGTTTTTCACCTCATCATTACTTAACACATTATTAAACGGATTTATGCTGCCGTATTGAGCATAAGAAGTTAAACCATTCATAATTTGAGCTTTGTTTAACTTATTGTTTTCACGGCTTTTTAAAATTGTCCCTTTTAAATCTGCCAATGCTTTTTCGTTAGGTTTAACATTTGTTAAAATGTGCTCAACTAGGCTTACTGCTTTATCAAAATTCTCTTGTAAACCGCTAATGTTAACTGTTGTTACTTCTGTGCCAACAATTAAGCTGTAAGTACAGGCAATATCATAAAATGCTTTACTAAGCTCTTCAGTTGCATATTTTTCGGTACCTAAAAACGTTAAATAGCTAGCTGCGTAAGGCAAAAGTTTGTAATTATTAGAACCAATATTAATGCGGTAGCTCATTCTAAAAATAGCGTTATCTACATTTTTGGTAGTTAATACCTCAGCTATGCCTGTTTTGCCAAAGGCGATGTCTTTTTTGTAGTCTAAAAATTTAGGAGCAATAGGTTTAACAGGCATTGCTAAAGTATTTTTTACAAAATCAGAAGTTAAACCAGCATTAGCATTAATTGGAGTAATGGTTGGCTTTTCTACTTTAACCAAGTTTTTATCTTCGCCTTTGCGTTTAAAACCAATTACATAATTGTCTTTAAAGAAAGAATTGGCGAAAGCAATAATTTGGGCTTTGGTAAATTTAGCGGTAGCATCAATATCACCTAAACTTTTATCCCATTTGGTGCCACGGTGTAAAACAAATTGGTTCGATAATATTTCTGCTCTATTGTTGTTGCTATCAAAAGCTTGTAGAAAGCTTAATTTTTGGTTAGCAACAATTGCTTTTAACAAACTTTCATCAAACTCACCTTTTTTCAATAATTCAATTTGGCCTAAAAGCAATTGCGAAGCTTCCTCTAAAGTTTGTCCGGCACGTGGTGATGCCGATAAATTGAACACGCCATAATCTTTCATTTGCTGATAACTTGCACCAGCTCTTAATGTCTTTTGTTGTTTATTTAGGTTGATATCAATTAAACCGGCTTTGCCATTCATCAATATGCTTTTAATTAAACTTAGCATTAAACTTTCTTGGGTATTGTCTGCAAAACCGCGGTAGTAAATTTCTACCATTTCTGCACTCGGACCAAAAACTTCAACTTTTTGTATCGTGGTTAAAGGTTTTTCTGGAGCAGGAGTGTAAAGCGTCAATGGTTTATTTACCATGTAGCTAAAAGTTTTTTCTACTTTTTTAATCATTTCATCTGGATTAAAATCTCCAGTAAAAATGGCTGCCATGTTATTTGGCACATAATATTTGTTGTAGTAATTTCTAATTTCTACTAACGATGGATTTTTTAAGTGTTCAATCGTTCCAATTGTAGTTTGTTGCCCATAATTATGAGTAGGAAACAACAATTCCATCATCGCCTCATCTAATTTGTTCGGGTCGCTATCTAAACTGCGGTTTTTCTCTTCGTAAACAGCTTCTAGCTCTGTATGAAAAATACGGAAAATTGGTTTACGGAAACGTTCGCCTTGTATGGCTAAAAATTTATCAACAGAGTTGGATGGAAAATCTTCGTTGTAAACCGTTTCTTCGTACCAAGTATGTGCATTTGTAGAGTTTCCTCCAATACCTTGCATCATTTTATCGTATTCATTAGCGATTGAAAAATTAGATGCTTCGCCAGATGTTTTGTCTATTTCTTTATAAATTTCTTTACGTTGTGCAACATCAGTTGTTTTATTGTACTTTTCGTAAAGCGCATCAATTTTATCTAACAAGGGTTTTTCTTTTGCCCAGTTATTGGTTCCAAACTTATCAGTTCCTTTAAATAAAACATGCTCTAAATAATGTGCTAAACCAGTTGCATTTCTAGGGTCGGTATTGCTACCCGCTCTAACAGACATTCTAAATTCTATATTAGGCTCTTTGGTATTGGGCGATAAAATAACCGTTAATCCATTTTTTAAGGTGTAAAATCTCGATTTTGATGGGTCGTTAGTTACATATTTGTAAGTATAACCACCAGAAGAGGCTGTTTTCCACTGGTAGGTAGATTGAGCCATTAAATTGGAGCCTGCAAACAGCAAGCAAACTATTAAAATAAGTTTGTTTTTCATTAGAGTTGGAGATTGATTGATTTGCTAAAAATTAGACATTAACAAGTAAATATAAGATGATGAAATGAAATTTTCATCCCAAAAGGATTAAATATATTGATTTGCCTTTAAATAATTCTCGTATTTTTACCAGTATGAATAAAGACACTAAGAAACCAACCATTTTAGTAGTTAATGATGATGGAATAACAGCACCTGGTATTAAAGCTTTAATTGAGGTGATGCAGGAAATTGGAAATGTAGTGGTAGTTGCACCAGATGGACCTCAATCTGGTATGGGGCATGCCATTACTATTGGTAAACCTTTACGATTTGATAAAGTAGATTTATACCCTGGTGTAGAAATGTACAAATGTTCTGGTACACCAGTTGATTGTGTGAAATTAGCTGTAAATATTGTTTTTAAAGGCAAAAAGCCAGATTTATGTGTTTCTGGAATTAACCATGGTTTAAATAATTCTATCAATGTAATTTATTCGGGCACCATGTCTGCTGCGGTAGAAGGAGCTATCGAAAAAATTCCATCAATTGGATTTTCTTTAGATGATTTTGCACAAGATGCAGATTTTTCACATTGTAAATCATTTATCAAAACAATAGCCTTACAAGTTCTTTCTCATGGTTTGCCAGAGGCGACGTTATTAAATGTAAACTTCCCGAAAGGAGCTAACTTAAAAGGTATAAAAATATGCCGACAAGCAAATGCCAAATGGGCTGAGGAATTTGATAAGCGTGAAGACCCGTATAAGAGACCATATTATTGGTTAACTGGGGTTTTCGAGAACTACGATAAAGGTGAAGATACTGATGTTTGGGCTTTAGATCATGGTTATGTTTCTGTAGTGCCAGTTCAGTTTGATTTAACAGCACATCACGCAATTCCTATTTTAAATTCATGGGATTTTGAAAACGTTGGTAATGATAAAAACAAAGTATCCAATAAGCTAAAGGGCGATCAGTTAGGTTAATTATCAAATGAAAATCGCTAATATTAAAAACACAGTGTGGAATGGTTTGCTTTTAGGTTTTATTGTACCCATAATTCCTGGCGTAATCGTTTGGTTGGTGATGCAAAATGTTTTAGTGCTTAAAAAAGCAGATTGGTTGTTAATTTTATGTGTTGCTTTAAACGCATGGCTGATGAATTATTTTTTCAAACAAAATAAAGATAACGTCGCCAGAGGAATTATAAGCGTTACTTTTTTATGGGCGTTTGCCTTTTTCTATTACAAAGTATTTTAAGTTATGAAGTTCAGTCTCATATCTCAAATCTCAATACTCACCCCTCATAAATGAAATACTACTTAGTTGCAGGCGAAGCCTCGGGCGATTTACATGGTGCCAATTTAATGAAGGCTTTAAAGGTTGAAGATCCGAAGGCTGAATTTAGATATTTTGGTGGCGATAAGATGCAAGCCGAGGGAGGAAAGTTAGTAAAGCACTATGCCGAAATGGCTTTTATGGGTTTTACCGAAGTGGTAATGAATTTACGCACCATTTTTAAAAACATGAAGGCTTGCAAGGCAGATATTTTAGCTGATCAACCAGATGTTTTGATATTAATTGATTTCCCAGGATTTAACCTAAAAATTGCTGAGTTTGCTAAAAAGCAAGGGATTAAAGTTTGTTATTACATTTCGCCTAAAATTTGGGCTTGGAATCAAAAACGGGTATTAAAAATTAAAAGAGATGTAGATCAGATGTTTTGCATTTTACCATTTGAAGTAGATTTTTACAAAAAATGGGGGATGGAGGTAAATTATGTTGGCAATCCGTTACTAGATGAAAAGGCACAGTTTACACCAGATGTAGACTTTAGAAAACATGAAGGACTATCTGACCAAAAAATTATTGCATTATTGCCCGGTAGCAGAAAACAAGAAATAGAGCGTTTATTGCCCGATATGTTGAGTGTAACTGATCAATTCCCAGATTATCAATTTGTAATTGCAGCAGCGCCTACATTTAATGAAACTTATTATCATCAGTTTACAGGCGATAAAAAAGTAAAGTTGGTGTTTGCTCAAACGTATAACCTATTACAAAATGCACATGCTGCTTTAGTAGCTTCGGGTACAGCAACATTAGAAACGGCATTATTTAGAGTGCCCCAAGTTGTGTTGTACAGAGGAGGAGCAATTTCAGTCGGCATTGCCAGATTAGTAATCAAAATTAGGTTTATCTCATTGGTAAATTTAATAATGGATAAAAAAGTAGTGGAAGAATTGATACAGGAAGATTGTAATACAGCTAATATCTCAATTCATTTAAAACAAATTGTGGATGGGAAAAAACGGTTTGAAATGCTCAATGATTATGAAAAATTGAGCTTATTAATGGGTAAAGAGGGCGCTTCTGAACGTACTGCAAAATTGATAGTAGAGGATACAAAGTTTTATAAATAATTTTTAAAGTATTCTTGTAATGTTTATTTGTAATGAATATCATTGCATCTTAAATAACATTTATATGATGAAAAATATCTTCTTAACACTCTCATTAATTCTATTAGCTTTTTGGGCAAACGCCCAATTTGAAGGTTCAAAACAAGTATTTGAAAGCCCCAAATTAAAATCAGAAATTTCAAGCCACAAAGTCGTTGCAATTCTGCCCTTTAACACAAAAATTACTTACAAGAAGCAACCTAAGAATTTCAATCCTGAAGCAAATAGAGATCAGGAAAAAACGATGTCTAAATCTATTCAATCTAGCATGTATACTTTTCTGTTAAGAAAGGGCAGTAATTATTCTGTCGAATTTCAAGACGTTGATAAAACGAATATCTTGCTTAAAAAAGCAGGCATGTTAGATAAACTAGATGAGTTTACAAAAGATGAAGTAGCTAAGGCCTTAGGTGTGGATGCAATATTAGGAGGGAGTTTTGAGACAGAACAGACTAAATCTGAGGCCGGTGCAATCGCATCAGCAGTTTTGTTTGGTGGGTTTGGTGGTAAAACTGGAACAGGTAGCCTCACATTAACATTAAATAATGGTCCAACAGGAGATTTGCTTTGGAGGTTCTTCAAAACAATGGATGATGGTATCACAACATCAACTGACGATTTAGTGGAAAGAATGATGCGTAAAGTCTCAAGGAATTTTCCTTACGCGAAATAATTCATAATCTCTCAGTAATCGCTTATATTTGGTTAAATGGAATCTAAATTAGCATCGAAGTTTAACCAAATATGAAAGCGCTCTCTATAAAAGATATTGCTCTAAAAGCCAATGTGTCTATCACAACGGTCTCATTTATCATTAATGGTAAAGCAAAAGAAAAATCTATCAGCGATGCTGTAATTAAAAAAGTACAAAAAATAATTATTGATAGTGGTTATAAGCCCAATCAAATAGCCCGAAGTTTACGAACAGGTAACTCGAATATCATCGGTTTAATCATCGAAGATATATCTAACTCATTTTTCTCTCGTATTGCTCGTTTAATAGAAGATAAAGCCTATAAAAAAGGCTATAAAATTATTTATTCGAGTACCGAAAATAATGTAGAAAAAGCACAAGAATTAATCAATCTCTTTAAATCAAGAAAAGTTGATGCCTATATTATTTCTCCAATAAAAGGAATAGAGGAAGATATTCAGATTTTAATGAATGAAAACAAACCAGTTATTCTTTTTGATAGAAATTTACCTCAGTTAAATACCAATTATGTTGGAGCAAATCATTTTGTAGCCTCGTATCAAGCGGTACAAAGCTTTATTAAAAATGGCAAGCAAAATATTGCTTTAGTAACTACTGATATTGATGTACAACAAATTATTGAGCGTTATGATGGTTATAAAAAAGCAATTGTAGATTATGCTTTGCCTTACCAAGAAAGTTTAGTTTTAAAAATTCCTTTTAACCAGGCCGAAGCCAGTACAATTAAACAAATTAAAACGCTGTTTAAAAACAAAGAGGTTGATGCCGTTCTATTTGCAACAAATTATTTAGCCATTAGCGGTTTAAAAGTTTTAAAAGAGCTGGATAAAAAAATTGATGAGAATTTCTCGGTAATAGGCTATGATGATCATGAAGCATTTGAATTACATACACCAAGTATATCCACCATTCAGCAGCCTTTAGAAGAAATTGCTGAAACAATTATTAGATTAATTTTAGCTCAACTTGCTGCAAAAACCAAAATCCCAGATCAGCAAATCATTATTCCCGCAAAATTAATTATCAGAAATTAATGCTTTATAATTGTCTAAATAACGATTATTATTTTGTAACAGAATAGTTACTGTCGTATTTTTTTGTAAGCTCCTAAATAATTGCTATTATTAAATTGATAAAACGATTTACTTACTTTATTTAAGCGAAGTTTTAACGATAACCAAATACTGTATGAAACATCTTAAAAAGGTTGAAAAGGCTGAACGCTTTTTTTTTCAATGTACACTAAAACGTTTTAGTGTTTATGTTTTTTCTGCGTTTAAATATTTGTATCTGCAATTTCGCTGCTCACTTTATCGTGTATTATTTAGTTCAAAATATCTTAATGCTTAACTTTTTACACCAGTAGTCTACAAATAACCTAATCCATAATTTAAAAAAACAGCTAATGAAAATTTCTTTACTTAAAACTAAAGGGCTCTTTGCAATTATGTTGCTCAGTGTGCCTGCGTTTTCAATGGAAACATGGAGTGTCATCCCCAATGGTACCATTGAATTCAAAATGCCATGGCAGCCTGTAAAAAAGGCAGGTATTGTTACTGGTACTGTTTTAGACAATTCTAACCAGCCAATACCAGGTGTGGGTGTTAAAAACATCACCAATGGTAAAAGCGCAATTACCGACGCTAATGGTAAATTTAGAATTGAAACTACCAGCGATAATGATGTATTAAGATTTACATACATCGGCTTTGCAGCGCAAGATATAAAGGTTGGTATGCAAACAAACCTTAGTGTTAAATTGGTTGAATCAGAAAACACCAAGTTAAGCGAAGTAGTAGTAGTAGGTTACGGTACGCAAACCAGGAACGAAATTACCTCTGCTATTACTAAAGTAGATACTTCTCAGTTTAGACAGAGTGGATCTAGAAATGTACTTGATTTATTAATAGGTAAGGTAGCTGGTTTACAAATTACCAGAACAGGCGGTACAAATCCTAACTCTGGAGTTGGTGTTCAATTAAGAGGGGTTACAACCATTGCAGGAGCAGCATCACCTTTAATAATTGTGGATGGGATACCTGGTGGTAACTTGGATCTATTGCAGCAAGATGATATCGAATCATTCAGTATTTTAAAAGATGGTTCTGCTGCGGCAATTTATGGTACTAGAGCAAACGCTGGTGTAATCATTGTAACCACTAAAAAAGGGAGAAGAGGTCCATCACGTTTTGATTACAATTCATTTGTAAGAACAGAAACTTTAGTGAAAAGACCAGATTTTATGACAGCCGCACAATACCGTGAGCGTTTAGCGAGTGGTCAAGTTTCGGGTACTGATTACGGAGGCGATACTGATTACTTCCAAGAGTTGATCAATAAAAACAATGTTTCTCATAACCATAACTTTGCCGTATCTGGTGGAGGCGAAAGCTCATTTTACAGAGCTGCGGTTAACTTTAGAGATGTACAAGGTTTTGCTAAAGAAAACTCAAGAAAAGAATATGGCTTACGTTTAAGCTTAACACAAACTGGGTTAGACAATAGGTTAACTGCACAATTTAATGTGGCGGCTAATTTTAACAATGCCAATTTATTAGGTGGTGGTGGTTGGGAAAATGTATTGACAAGAAACCCAACAGAGTCTTATTATAACCCAGACGGTACGTACAAATTTACCAGAAATATTACCAATGAGATTGCGAGATTAGAACAAGAAAGAAGTGGGTTGCAACAACAAACTTCATCGGTTGATGGAAAACTTGATTTTCTAATTATCCCTGGTCTAAAAGCTTCTGTTTTTGGTGCACACGTTAGAAACTGGTCCATTAACAGCGAATACAGAGATAAAGCAAGTCAGAACTCCGTTGAAAATGCACAAGCACCAAATGGTGGTTATGCAAGTAGAATTACAAATTTGAATCAAAATTTTAACGTAGAACCTACTTTAGAATACAATACCATTATTGGTACAAATCATAAAATTACCGCAGTAGCTGGTTATTTTTACAGATATGAGGTTAATGAAGGCTTTAATGCGAATAATAGAGGTTATTTAAATGATATTGTTGAAGATAATAACTTAGGAAGCGTACCTGTTGTTTTAAATCGCATAGCCATTGGTAGTTATAAAAATGACAATACATTAGTTGCTGGCTTTGCAAGAATTAGTTATGCATTCGGCGATCGCTTTTTCGCACAAGCTAGTATTCGCCGCGAAGGTTCATCTAGATTTGGAGCTAATAATAAGTATGCAACTTTTCCAGGTATATCTGGGGGTTGGAATGTTAGCCAAGAAAATTTCATGAAAAACGTGAAGTTTGTAAATAACTTAAAATTAAGATTAGGTTATGGTGAAACTGGTAATACAGGTGGTAATTTGGCTTCATTGGTAACTTTAGGTGGTGGTGGTATTTATTTATTCCCTACTGGAGAATATTTACAAACTTATGGGCCTAATAAAAACCCAAATCCAGATTTAAGATGGGAAAAGAAAAAGGAAACAAACTTAGGTATCGACTTTGCTATTTTAAATAATAAATTAACAGGTTCAATTGACTTATATAACAGGGTTGTTCAAGATTTAATTGATAATTACACTTCACCACAACCTCCTTTCATTACCAGTCAGATAACTACAAATGTTGGTACCATTTCTGCAAAAGGTATTGAGTTAACATTAGGTTACCAAGCAGTTAAAAATAGAGATTTCTCTTGGAACATTGATTTCATAGGTAGCACTACAAGAAATAGATTAGATAGATATTCTAATGATGAATATAAGAGAGATTTAAAGACTTTTAGCGCAATTGGTGGTTTTGGTGCATTAGGTGATGCGGTAAGAACTTATGAAGGTAGAAATATTGGTGAGTTTTGGGGCAAGAGATTTGCAGGTTTTACACCTGATGGCAAATGGACTTTCTTTAATCGTGCTGGAGGTGTAGTTCCAAATTCTCAAATCAATACTTCAGCATTTCGAGACATTACAGATTTAGCAGTAATTGGTAATGCAATTCCTAAATATTATTTGTCACTAACAAATAGCTTTACTTATAAAGGTTTCGATTTTAGGTTCTTTTTAAGAAGTAAGTTAGATTATGATATTTTAAATACCACAGCTTTATCTTATGGTAACAAAAATGGAGTTACGAATTTAAACTTACTGAATAGTGCTTTTGATAAATACGCTCAATTAAACGATACTTACATGTACTCAGATTATTATATAGAGCGTGGTAGTTTTGTGAAATTGGATGAACTTACCTTAGGTTATACTTTTAAAACTGGATTAAAATCTATCAGAAATCTAAGAGCTTATGTAACTGGTCAGAATTTAGCTACTATTACTGGTTATACCGGTAATGATCCTGATTTTGTTGCGGATACAGGCTTAAACCCTGGTGTGGATTCAAGAAGTCCTTACCCTGCTACAAGACAGTTTTTATTCGGTGTTGGTTTTGGCTTTTAATAATTACGAAAATGAAAAGATATAAAAAAATATTGCTTACCTGTCTAATCACTGCTCCCATATTTTTAATGAATGGCTGCAGCAAATTGGAAGAAAATGTATATGATCAGTTACTTACTGATAATTTTTACAACAATAAAAATGAAGTGTTATCGGCTGTGCTTAGGCCTTACACCCATGCAAACGCATGGGTAACCCCTTCTGGACAAGATGGTTGGTGGCGCCCTGCAGAACTATCTGGAGATCAATTGGCATGGCCAACTAAAGGTAGACACGGCGAAGATGGTGGTAAATGGAAAAGATTACATTACCATACTTGGTTAGCAGATGATGGGCCATTAAACAATGCTTGGTCATTAATGTATTGGGGAATGGGTTTATGTAATGATCCGATCGAAAACTTAGAGAAAAGAGAGATTTCTAGAATGGGCATTACTCAAGTAGAAAAAGATGCTTACATCGCAGAACTAAAATTGCTAAGAGCGTTTCACTACTTAAAATTGATGGATCTTTTTGGAAATATTCCAGTGGTTACACAAGTAGGTATCCCTGCTAAACCAGCAACTTTACCAAGAAAAGATGTTTTTGCTTTTATCGAAAAAGAGATCAAAGAAAATATTGACAAAGCGCCATTACACTCTAAACAAATGACTGGTAGAATGAGCCAAGCAGGTGGTTATGCCATGTTGGTAGAATTATACTTAAATGCTGAAGTTTGGACAGGTACACCACGTTGGGATGATTGTATCGCGGCAGCTGATAAATTAATTAATGGTGCAGCAGGCGGTCAAAATGGAGCAATGGCTTTAGATCCAAATATCTTCGATCAGTTTAAATCTACAAATGATTTATCTAAAGAAGCTATTTTTTCTATCGCCTACGAATTTAGAAATGCAACTTTTGAGCCTTCTTGGACGGGTGAGTTTTATCACTTTCAACAAGGGTTAATTTATGGTGGTAATAGAAATGGTAACGATGGTGTGGTTGTAATACCAGGTGTATTTGATACTTTCGAGAATACTGATTTAAGAAAAAGAGGTTGGTTGTTAGAAGGACCAATGGTTAGGTTTGATAACGGACAGCCAGCTTTAGCAGCAGGTGGAAACGAATATAGCGGTCAGCAAATTGTTTTTGTAGATAACATCAGAAAAAACAAAACCAATTCTACCGTTTCTAACATGAGCGAAGGTGAAGAAAACAGTGGTGTTAGGTTTAACAAATACAAGTTAGGTAACCAAATTGCTGGTGTTGTAAATGGTACAGCTGTGCCAATTGATTTAAACTACAACAATACCGATTGGAACATTTACCGTTTAACTTGGGTTTATTTTGCAAAAGCTGAAGCTTTAATGCGTAAAGCAGGTAATGTTGCTACTATAGATGCAGTAACGTTAATAAATACAACCAAAAGAAGAGCTTATGCCGCAGCAGATTTTGTTCCTTACACTATTGCTACGCTAACCATGGATGAGTTATTAAAAGAGCGTGGAAGAGAATTTATTTTTGAAGGTTTTAGAAGAAATGATTTAATTCGCTTCGGCAAATTTACCACTGCATCGTGGTGGGATCATCAACCATCTCAACCATTCAGAACTTTGTTCCCAATCCCTCAAGTACAAAGAACATTGAATATTAATTTAACACAAAACCCAGGATACCCACAATAACAATTATAACAACTAAAGGCGCTAAATTTTAGCGCCTTTTTTTATTAACCTCAAAATAAAAGGTGAAAATTGTTTTAAAATTTTACAAGTGTATCATTAAAGTTACTATCTAATTTAATTATTAAGCAATAAATGTTTTATTATTGAACTACTAAAACGTTTTACTAACCTAACCAATTCTCCTAAAGATTAACCATCTCATTAACGGCATTATGAAACAATTATTTTTGTTACTTATTTTTTGCATTAGCAATAATTTAGGCATAAATGCACAAGATATCGCTCCTGCTTATCCGCTAATTACTCACGATAGTTATTTTAGTATATGGTCTTTTGGTGGCAATTTAAATACAAGCTCAACAAAACACTGGACAGGCAAAGAACAAAGCCTTTTAGGGATTTTAAATGTTGATGGAAAAAATTATCGCTTTTTAGGTGCAGAATCTAAAAACTATAAAGATATTTTAGCAACTGCTGAAGATGCACCTCATAGTGTTTCTTATAGTTTAGATCAGCAAAATGAAAAAGATTGGTTTAATGCTAATTTTAAAGATGCCAATTGGAAAAAAGGAGAAGCTCCTTTTGGTGATGGAGAAAATGTTAAAACCAAATGGACTACAAATGATTTATACTACCGTAGAAAATTTACAGTTTCAAATCTATCAAGCCATAAAAAATATTTAAAACTTAACCATGATGATAATGTAGAAGTTTATTTAAACGGTAAACAAATCTATAAACGTAATGGCTGGGTAAATCAATATGTCTATCTGCCAATAGCAAATGGTATATTAAAAAATGGTGAAAACATTTTAAGCATCCATGTTAAAAACACTGCTGGTGGAAGATATTTAGATGCAGGTATTGTTGAAGAAATACCTCAAAATGCTAGCATTTTGTTAGCAGAACAAACCAATGTAAAATTTGATGCAACAACAACAGCCTATTCATTTAAGTGTGGTGCCGTAAATTTAGAGGTAACTTTTACTTCTCCTTTATTGCTAAATGATATTAAATTAACGGCAACCCCAGTAAGTTATATCAATTATGCTGTAAAATCATTAGATGGTAAACCGCATCAAGTAGATTTATATTTTAGTGCTTCATCAGATATTGCTGTAAATACCTCTAACCAAGCTGTAGCTGCAAGTCAGACAACGGCAAATGGTTTAGCTATTCAGAAAGTTGGAACTGTTGCTCAAGAAATTTTAAAGAAAAGAGGCGATGATCTTCGAATTGATTGGGGATATTTTTATGTTTCGGCACCAGAAAATTTTAAAACAAAACAATACATCGCACCACAAAGTGAAAGTTTAACTCATTTTATAAGTAAAAAATATCCTTTAAATAGTCAGTATCAAAATGCGAAAAAATTAGATTTAGTAACCATTGTTCCTTTTGGAAAAGTTTCTAATATAGTATCAGAAAAATACATCCTTTTAGGTTATGACGATATTAAATCGATAACCTATTTTGGTGAGCAACTACCGCCAGTTTATAGAAATGATGGCCAAACTGATTTTGTAAATGTGTTATCTCAAGCTAACAAAAACTATCAAGCTCTAAAGCTCAAATGTAATATTTTTAATCAGAAACTATATTCAGATGCCCTTAACGCAGGGGGTAAACAATATGCTGATTTATGTAAAATGGCTTATCGCCAAAGTATTGCTGCGCATAAAATTGTTTATGCTCCAAATGGTGATCTTCTTTTTCTCTCAAAAGAAAATTTTAGTAACGGTTCAATAAACACGGTTGATGTTACCTATCCTTCTGCTCCACAATACTTAATTTATAATCCAGAACTACTGAAAGGGATGTTAAACGGAATTTTCTATTATTCAGAAAGTGGTAAGTGGAAAAAACCTTTTCCTGCACACGATTTAGGAACATATCCTTTAGCAAACGGACAAACTTATGGCGAGGATATGCCAGTTGAAGAAGCAGGAAATATGATTATTTTAACTGCGGCCATTGCTAAAGCAGAAGGCAATGCAAACTACGCATTAAAGCACTGGGATGTATTAAAAATTTGGAGTGATTATTTGTTAAAAGAAGGGTTTGATCCTGCAAATCAGTTATGTACTGATGATTTTGCAGGTCATTTAGCCAGAAATGCAAATTTATCTGTTAAAGCAATTGTAGCCTTAGGAGCTTATGCTCAACTGGCAGAAACGTTAGGCAAAAAAGAAGAAGCGAAAAAAGTAAAAGATGCCGCTTTAGAAATGGTAAAAAAATGGATGGAATTAGCCAATGATGGCGACCATTATGCCTTAACATTTAATGATAAAAATACTTGGAGCCAAAAATATAATCTGGTTTGGGATAAGCTCTTGAAACTAAACTTATTTCCAGAAGAGGTATATCAAAAGGAAATAAAATTCTATTTAAGTAAGCAAAATACTTATGGCCTACCTCTTGATAGTCGTAAAACTTACACTAAATCTGATTGGATCATGTGGACAGCCACATTAACAGATAACCAAGTAGATTTTCAAAAATTTATAAGTCCCATCCATCGCTTTGCGGCAGAAACACAAAGTAAAGTGCCTTTGAGCGATTGGCATGAAACTACAAACGGAAAGATGATTGGATTTCAAGCAAGAAGTGTGGTGGGCGGGTATTTTATAAAAATGCTGGCCGATAAATGGGCAGCAACTGATAACAAGAATTTAAATAAATAGCATAGTAATAAAGAATGGAAAAACCTACGGTATTAGGTGTAGATATTGGTGGATCGCATATAACGGCTGCAATAGTAGATTTAGATAAAGGAACTTTAATTAAAGACTCTATTAAACGAAACGAAGTAAACTCACGAAATGACAAAGAGGCAATTTTAACTGCATGGTGTAAAGTGATACGAAATGCTAACGGAGGTAATTTAAACGAAAATAGCAGAATAGGGATTGCAATGCCAGGTCCGTTTGATTACAAAAATGGTATTTCTTTAATTAAAGATCAGGATAAATTTAATTCACTTTTTGGATTGAATATTAAAAAGGAATTGGCAGAGCGATTAAATATACCTTCATCCAACATCAAGTTTGTTAATGATGCTGCATCTTTTATGCACGGTGAGGCAAATTACGGAGCTGCTAAAGGATTTAATAACGCATTAGGCATAACATTAGGCACTGGATTAGGATCTGCAACCTCAATTAATGGAATAGCTAAAGATGCAGAATTATGGAATTCGAAATTTTTAGGTGGTATTGCCGAGGATTATTTATCAACCAGGTGGTTTATAAAAAAATACAAGGATTTAACCGGAAAAGAAATTGACGGTGTAAAAAAATTGGCTAGTATGGTTAAGGTAGATCCGTTTGCGAAACAAATTTTTAATGAATTTGGTAGAGCATTAGGTCATTTTTTAGCCGATTTTATAAAAAATACGGGATCAGAAGTTGTGGTTTTAGGTGGAAACATTGCAAAATCATTTGATTTGTTTGGCCCGCCATTGATAGAAAATTTAAAAGCATTTCACCTCGATACTGTTGTGAAAATTACAAAGCTAAATGAACATGCTCAATTAATAGGTGCAGCAAGTAGATGGAAAGCGATTGTTGAAGAAAAAGTTATTCAGCAATAATTTGATTTAAGAAGGCTATAGATATGAAAAGAAGAACATTTTTACAAAATACAAGTTTATTAGGAGCTGGTTTATTCGCTTCGAAATTCTCTTTTGCAGTAGCACCAGATTTTCCGGGGGTTAGAGTAGAAGCTAGTAAACGTCATTTTACAAGTGTTGCAGTAGAAAGTGCGATTAAAAAATTTCAAGCTAATGTAGCCGATAAAGAACTGGGGTGGCTTTTTGAAAACTGTTTTCCAAATACTTTAGATACCACGGTTACCTATAGTTTACAAAACGGAAAGCCAGATACTTATGTTATTACTGGAGATATTGACGCGATGTGGATGCGTGACAGCTCTGCCCAAGTTTGGCCTTACTTACAATTTGCTACCGAAGAAAAAAAGGTAAAAGATTTAATTGCCGGAGTAATTAATAGACAAACTCAATATGTCTTAAAAGATCCTTATGCCAATGCTTTTTATAATGATGAGCAGAAAGTTGGAGAATGGAAGTCGGATAAAACCACAATGAAACCAGGTGTGCATGAGCGTAAATGGGAAATCGATTCACTTTGTTATCCAATCCGCTTAGCTTATCATTATTGGAAAAAGACCGGAGATAAAACACCTTTTGATGCCAACTGGAAAAAAGCAATTGAGTTAATCCATCAAACCTTTGTTGAGCAGCAACGCAAAACCAATAAAGGCCCCTATCGTTTTCAAAGAGAAACCGTACACCCTACCGATTCACAACCCATGAGCGGTTATGGTTTTCCGGTAAAACCAGTAGGATTAATTTGTTCGGCATTTCGCCCTAGTGATGACTCGACTGTTTATCCTTTTTTAATACCATCAAACTTTTTTGCGGTAAGTAGTTTAAACCAAGCTGCAGAAATGGTTATTGCTTTACATGGTGATAAAGCTTTGGCAGATAAATTAACAGCTTTAGCCAATGAGGTAGATGCAGCTTTAAAAAAGTATGCCATAAAAGATCATCCCGAGTTCGGTAAAATGTTTGCTTTTGAGGTTGATGGTTTTGGTAGTGCGTATATGATGGACGACAGTAATGTGCCAAGTTTATTGTCTATGCCATATTTAGGAGCCATGAAAGTAGATGATCCGATTTATAAAAACACCAGAAAATTTATTCTTTCAGAAAATAACCCCTTCTTTTTTAAAGGTACAGCGGCAGAAGGTGTTGGTGGTCCGCATGTTGGGCAAGACATGATTTGGCCAATGGCAATTACCATACAAGGCTTAACTTCTGTTAGCGATGCTGAAATTAAGAAATGCATCACCATGTTAAAAAATACACACGGTGGAAAAGGTTTTATGCATGAAAGTTTCCATAAAGATGATCCAAAAAACTTTACCCGTAGCTGGTTTGCCTGGGCAAATACTTTATTTGGCGAGTTTTTATGGAAGATATATAATGAAAAACCACATTTATTAAAGTAAAATTTATGAGAAGGCATTAGATACTAAAATCAAAATAATGTCTATTTAGTAAAACGTTTTAGTTAAAATTATTTATTATAACCTATTATTTACCAATTACATAATCAATAAAAATATTAACGAGAATTTAATTTTTAACAACCCTAATCTAAACAAACAACAAAACATGACTTTTTTAAAAATCGCGAAAGGAGCTGTTGGGCTGTGTGCCTCAATAGTTTTACTCACAGGATGTCTCAAAGAAGATTATCCGAGCACAGAATTATTTACTTGGAAAGCTAAGGTAGATGTTACCGATAAGGCTGTGCTATCTGTAAACTTAGAAAATGGAGCAGGCCCAACCGGTGGAGAGGGTTCTCTTAAAGTAGTAGATAACAATTTTACAAGTAAGTTTTTGATTAACCCTTACCAAAGTAGTTTGTACATGCAACTTACTTTTCCTCAACCTCAGCAAGTAGCTTCTTACACTTTAACCTCTGGCGATGACGCTCCAGGTAGAGATCCGAAGGATTGGAAATTTAGTGGCTCAACAGATGGCTCTACTTGGGTTGATTTAGATGTGAAAACTGGCGAAACATTCTCTGGTAGAAGATTGACTAGAACGTTCAGTTTCAAAAACAAAATTGCCTATAAATTTTATCGCATCAGCATTAGTGCTGTAGGAAGTGGTTCGCTATTTCAATTAACAGAATGGAGAGTAATAGAAGTGCCAGAAGAATTACAATAATTTAAATGTTTTTCATTAATGAAGAAATGAGATCAATATTTAATCAATCTTATTAACAAACCAAAAACCATATTTATTAATAACAAACTAATTATGACAAAAAATTATACAAATTTAACCAAGCTTATGCTCGGGTTTAAAAACTGTAGATTTATTGCTTTAGCTTTTACGCTAGCTTTATGTGCCAGTTTTTACTCATCGGCTATGGCAAGTTCTATTAAATTTAACAGGGTTAATACATTAAAAAACAATCCATTTGATATAACTATACGTGGTATTGTTAAAGACACAACTGGGGCGCCGCTACCAGGGGCGGGTATTAAAGTTAAAGGACTTTCTACGAGTGCTTCAACTGATGTAAATGGTGCTTTCACCATTTCAGTTCCCAACCAAAGTTCAGTGCTGGTAGTAACTTACATCGGTTATGATACGCAAGAAATTACCGTTGGATCTAAGACATCACTTGAAGTTATCATGAAAGAAACAGTTGGCGCTGATTTAAAAGAAGTAGCCATTGTGGGTTTTGGGGTTCAAAAGAAAGAAAGTTTAGTGGGTGCACAATCTTCTGTTAGTGCGGCAGAGCTTCGCCAACCAGTTTCTAGTATGAGCCAGTTATTGGCCGGCCGTATACCTGGTGTGGTAAACGTAACCAGAAATGGTGAGCCTGGTGCAACCGGATCAGATATTTTTATCCGTGGTATATCTTCATTAACTTCTAATGATCGTGGTCCACTGGTTATTATAGATGGAGTACCAAACCGTAACTTAAATGATATTAGTGTTTATGATGTTGAAAATTTTACAGTATTAAAAGATGCTGCTGCAACGGCTGTTTACGGTATTAGAGGAGCAAACGGCGTAATTTTAATTAACACCAAGCAAGGTAAAATAGGTAGCCCTAGAATTAATGTTGAATATTTTGAAGGCGTAAGCAGGTTTACGAAAAGACCAGAATTAATTGATGGTGTAGATTATATGAATTTAGCCAACGAAGCTAAATATTCAGATTATATTAGAGGAGGAGCTGCGGGGGCATTTACCCCAGCATATTCAATTGATGCCGTACAAAAAACCGCTGCAGGAAATGACCCAATTTTATATCCTAATGTAAACTGGTTCGATGCAATTTATAATGATATCGGTAGAAACAGATCTGCAACTGCAAATTTATCTGGTGGTGTAAGTAATGCAAAATACTATGTATCATTAGGTTATTACGGCGAAGATGGGTTGTTTAAAACGGATGAAGCTGTAAATTCTGCAGTTAAACAAAATTTTAGCAGATACAATGTTAGCGCAAACTTAAACTGGGATATTACAGGTACTACTAAGTTAGATTTAGGGATTAAAGGAATTTTAGCTCAAACTAACTTCCCAAGTAATTTAGGTGCAGAAACTATTTTTAATCAAGCGTTTTTAATTAACCCAACATCATTTCCTATTCTTTATCCTAATGGAAGTTTACCAGGTATAAGTCCACAGGCAGATCAGCGAAACCCATACGGAGATGTTACTAGAAATGGTTATAGAATTGGCTATAACAATCAATTGTATTCAAATCTTCGTTTAACCCAAGATTTAAAAGAAATAACACCAGGCTTGTCAGTTACCACGATGTTCTCTTATGATATTAACAATAGTAATGCGATTGCTAGAACTAGGAGAGAAACGTTATACAGAATAAATCCAACAGATCCTTACATTACGCCAAATGATCCAGCTTCTGGTTATAAATATGGATTAATTTTACAAGGACAAGATTTCTTGAATTATGGTATAAGTAATGGTGGTGATAAAAAAATGTATTTCGAAGCTGCGGTAAACTATAACCGTACCTTTGGTAAACATGCTGTAACAGGTTTAATGTTATATAACCAAAATGATAACACAACTCCATTTGCCGGTAACTTAACACTGTCATTACCTTATAGATTTCAAGGTGTTGCCAGTCGTGCTACTTATGCTTATGATAATAAGTATTTCTTTGAGGCAAACGTTGGTTATAATGGTTCAGAAAACTTTGCACCAGATAAACGTTACGGTTTCTTCCCTGCAATTGGTATTGGATGGTTGCTATCAAATGAGAAATTCTTCGAAAAATTAAAGAATACTTTCCAAATGGTTAAGTTTCGCTACTCTGATGGTATTGTTGGTAGTGGTGGTAATGGCAACTATGTTGGTAGCGAAGGTGAGCGTTTTTACTATTTAACTAAAGTTGGTACAGCTAGTGGTTATACTTTTGGGCAAGCAGGAAACATATCTCCTGGAGGCTTAGGAGTAACTGCTTACGGTGTTGATGTTACTTGGGCAGAGACTCGTAAACAAGATTTAGGTTTTGAGTTAAAAACTTTCAATAACAATTTAACCTTAATTGTAGATTTTTATAAAGAAAGAAGAAAAGATCAATTTATTAGCAGAGGTACAGTACCAAATTACATCGGTTTAGCTAATACGCCTATTGGTAATTTAGGTATCGTAGAAAACAAAGGTATTGACGGTACTATCCAATACGATGCAAAATTAAGCAGCAATTGGTCTTTAAATTTAAGAGCTAACGCTACCTTCAATAAAGATAAAGTTATCGAGAATGATCAAGCGCCAACAGCTTTCCCTTGGTTAGAGCAAAGAGGAACTAATATTTTAGCCTCAACACGTTTTGGTTATGTAGCCGAAAAGTTGTTCGAAACTCAAGAGGAAATTAATGCTAGCCCAACACAGTTTGGTACATTAATGCCAGGTGATATCAAATACAAAGATTTAAATGGTGATGGAAAAATAGATTCATTTGATAGACAAATCATTGGTAGAGGAGATATTCCAAGCACTACTTACGGTGCGGGTTTCTCATTAACGTATAAAAACTTCGATTTTGGAATGTTCTTCCAAGGTCAACACAATGCAGATATTATCTTAAACATTCCTTCTTTTGCTAATTCGGGTGGTTTAGGTAATATGTTAGCAGTAGCTACAGATCGTTGGACACCTAGTAATCCACGTCAGGATGCAGTATATCCTCGTTTATCTTATGGCGGTACCAATAACAACAATTACCAAGCAAGCACTTGGTGGCTAAGAGATGTAAATTTTTTAAGGTTAAAAAATGCAGATTTTGGTTATACACTTAAAGAAGGAATTAAGCCTTTAGGAGTTAAACGTTTAAGAATTTATGCAATGGGTTATAACCTGTTAACCTTCAGTAAGTTTAAACTTTGGGATCCTGAATTATTAACAAGTAACGGTACGAGATATCCGTTAACTTCAAACTACTCATTAGGTTTAACTGCTAATTTTTAAAATTTAAAAAAAAATGAAAAAAATATCAATATATGCAGTTGCAGTTTTGCTAACAGTTAGCAATTATGGCTGTAAAAAATTTCTAGATCAAGTACCTGATGATAGGCTTACTTTTGAGCAAATGTACGAGAGAAAGAATACCGTAGATCAAGCCTTGGCAAATGTTTACTCTACTTTACCAGATCAAAATCAAGATCGTTCGGCAAGCGGAAGCGGAAATATTGGCCCATGGACAGCAGCATCTGACGAAGCAGATTACACGCTACCAAATTTCACAGAAAATGTAAATACTGGAGCATGGGATGCAACTAGTGGACAAGTAAATTACCATTGGCAAAATTATTACAGAGGCATACAAGCTGCAAGTACTTTTATGGCTAATGTATCAAGATGTACAGATTGTAATATCGGAGGAATAGATCTAGTAAATCGTTATTTAAATGAAGCTAGAGCATTAAGAGCAATCTATTACTATCATTTAGTACAGCAGTACGGGCCAGTTGTTTTGTTAGGTAATGATCCAATTGCTTCTGATGCGCCACTTGCAGAAATTAGTAAACCTCGTAATTCAATGGATGAGTGTATTGATTACATTGTAAGTGAATTAGATGCTACAATTCCATTGTTACCTCCAACGCCACAAGCTAACGAAGATTATGGTCATATTACTGCTTCAGTAGCTGAAGCGTATAAAATTAAAGCATTAATCACAGCAGCTCGTCCGTTATTTAATGGTAACACAGATTATGCATTATTAAAAAACAAAGATGGGAAACAGTTAATTAACCAAACTTTTAGCGCTGCTAAATGGACAAGAGCAGCTACTGCTGCTAAGGCTTTTTTAACAAATGCGAACTATTCAAACTATGCATTATACACAGTAGGTTCAACACCAACAGGTTTGCCTAACACTGCCTTTAACAGAGCATTTATAGCTACAAGAGATGTAATGTTAAATGGATGGAATAATGAAATTATTTTTGCTAGAGGAGGAGATGTAACTTTTTATCAATATTCTTTAGCTCCAAATCATTTAGGCGCTTCTGGCGGAGATAAAGGCGGTTCGTTTTTGTCGCCATCGCAGCAGTTAGTAGATGCTTTTTTTACAGCTAATGGCTTGCCAATTCAAGATGACCCATCTTATAATGCAACAGGTACATCAGCTTATCAAGCTCCAGATCCAAATGATCAAGGTGTAGCTAGAACAATTAGCAATATGTATGTAAATCGCGAACCACGTTTTTATTCAAATATCACCTATACTGGTCGTAAATGGATCAATCCACAATCTAATATTGTTACCGATTTTACAAATAATGGTAATGCTGGTAAAGGTAATATTGCCAATAACGATTATACCAAAACAGGATATGCTTCTAGAAAACATCTTACGGTAGCTGGTTGGACAACAGGAAGACCAGTTTTTTCTAAGATTAGATTAGCAGAAATTTATTTAAATTATATAGAGGCACTACAAGAATCAAATCCTTCAGATCCAGATATCTTAATTTATTTGAATAGAATTAGAACCAGAGCTGGTGTTGCACCTTATGGTTCAGGTAATGGTGCAATTGCAATTCCTACAAATATGAGAGAAGCAATTCGTAGAGAAAGAAGAGTAGAATTGGCTTTTGAATTAGATCGTTACTTCTATACTCGTGAATGGAAAATTGCGGAAACAACTGATACCCAAATTAGAGGAATGAACATTACTCAAAATGCACCAGGATTTTATACTCCAGTTGTTATTGAGAATAGGGTTTTCCAAAAGAAACATTATTTATGGCCAATTCCAAACGCTGAAGTTCAAAAAGTACCTGTTATTGTACAAAATACAGGTTGGTAGTTAATTATAGCACCGTGAAATTTATTCACGGTGCTTATTTTAAAATCATACACTAAACATTATGAAAAATATTTTCTTATTTTTTGGATTAGCGTTAACAGCTGTAATAATTTCATGTAATGCAAAAAAGCAAGACTTAAATGTAGTTACTCCAGCACCTCCAATTGTACAAGTAATTGATCCGCCAGGTGCGCCACCAAAAACTTGGAAAGAAAATTGGTTTGAGCACGTTCAACTGCTAAACCGCGTTCACTATGATACCAGCGTTGTTGTGTATTACGATGGAGATGTTAAGCCAGCGGTTACTTGGCCAAAAACCTATATGGCAGAAGCTTGGAACTATACAAAAAAGCATTACGGCAAATTTGGTGATGACAGCCGTTTATTTGTGATTTATCACTCGGGTAAATATGGTGGTGGTCATCCAGGTACGTATTTAAGCGACCGTCATGGTTTTAAAAACGTAACCGATTGTGGAGGTAATGGTTTAGATGCTTGGGTTTTGGGGGTAGATAATGACATTGATTTATCAACTCATGAAATTGGTCATATTGTAGAAGGCGCCTCTAAAGGGGTAAAGGAATCTCCAGCCTTTGATATTTGGCATGATAGTAAGTGGATGGAAATTTATCAGTATGATGTTTATCTTGGCTTAAATAGAACAGCCGATGCCGAGCGTTGGTACAATAAAATGATGGCGGGATCTGATACTTATCCTAGACCAGGAACGCAATGGTTTAAAAATTGGTTTTTACCAATTTACAATAATTATGGTCAAGTTAAAGTGCTAAATGGTTTTTTTACCATGCTATCTTTACATTTTCCCAAACGCTCTATAACAGTTCAAGGAAAATCTTACCAAGAATATACTCGTAAAATGAACTTTGGTGAATTTGTTCATTTTTGGAGTGGTGCTGCAAAGGCCAACTTAGAGCCACTAGCTTTATCTGCTTTCGGTTCGAAAGATGAAAAAGGAGCTGATTGGCTGCCAATGTTGGCAAAAGCTAAAATTGATTTTCCAAATATCACTTCTATCTATCAATAATTATAAAAAAATTACACATTACGTTCTCCCTATAGTTAGTTAGCAAAACGCATGCTTTATTTAAAGCTTGCGTTTTTGTACAAAATTCAAAACTCAGTAAACACACACAAATGACCAAGTCAATTTCCATATTAGCAACTTTTTTAACGGTAATTTCATTTACAAGTAAAGCTCAAACAGAAACGATAAAACGAGATAGGTTTACTTTAAATATTACAAATCCATCAGAAATTAAAACGGAGCAGACAAAAAATGAATTAGTTGATGCTTTTTTCGAAACTTATCCTCAGTTTGCTCGTGCCGATGGATATAGAACTAAACGTGATGTAACTTTAACAATTAAGCCAGATTTGAATAAAAATGTGATGGCGAAAGAAGGTGAAGTGATATTAAATGGAAATTGGATAAACAGTGCTCCAAAAAATATAAAAAACACTATTCAGTCGGCACTTTCATCCAACTGGGTTTCATCAGATACTACCACAAAAAAGGGATACACTTTAATATTTGTAAATAAAGACCCTGCTATTGCTAAAGATTTACAAAGTAGATTAACACAAACTTTTTTTGCTGTTTATCCAAAATTGGTAAAAACATACAATAAAAAAGCTAAAAGAGAAGTGCTGTTTGTTGTTGATACTGCCTACAAAGCTGTTGCCGAAGCAAGTGGTGGACGAATATTGTTCAGCGCTGGTTACATGAAGAAAAATAACACCGATGTAGATGTGGTAACACATGAAGGCATGCATGTGGTGCAAGAATATGGCTACGGATCTGGTCCGGTTTGGCTAACAGAAGGTATTGCAGATTATGTAAGATACAAATTCGGATATGATAATATCGGTTCTAAATGGAGTTTGCCAGCTTTTAGCGATAAACACAGTTACAAAAATAGCTATCGGATTACGGCTAGATTTTTTGTATGGTTAGAAGACAATGTAAAAAAAGGCATTATCAAAACTTTAGATGACCAGTTAAGAAGAAAAGCATATACAGAGAATAGTTGGAAAGAAATTACTGGGCAAACACTTGATGAACTATGGTCTAGTTATGCTAAATCTCCAGATGTAAAATTAACCTATCAGAAAGCAGTTTGGAAGTAGTTATTTCTTATACTTATCAATTAATCAAACCCAAAAACACATGAACAAATCTATTTTATTTATTTTGTTATTTGTTGCTTTTACAGATGTAAAGGCACAAAAAGAGCAGCTAATTAAACGAGGCGATTACAGTTTGATTTTCATAAATAATGATCACATGTTAAGTGAAACATTAGCTCAGGATATAGCTAATACCTATTTTGGGGTGTATCCAAAAATGGTTGCTAAGTACAATCAATCAGCAAGTAAAATTGTAACCATAAGTATTGATACAAACTATAAAAGAGTTGCTATTTCTGGGAATAATAAAATTACCATTGGTGCGCTTTGGATGCAACAACATAAAGAAGATACGGATTTGATAACCCATGAATTGGTACATGTTGCTAAAGGTTTTAAATCTATAGGTCCAGAGTGGTTAATAGAGGGCATAGCAGATTGTGGTAGATTTGAATTTGGTTTAAATAATGCAGCTGCTGGATGGTCTTTACCCCCTGTAGAACAGTGGCAAAGTTATAAGATGGGGTATAGGGTAGCTGCTAGATTTTTATTATGGATTGATAAGTATCAACAATCGGATACAATTTTACAATTAAGTAAAAGATTGAAGGAGGATACTTACACTTCTCAGGCATGGAATGATATTACAGGTAAAAGCCTTGACGAACTCTGGGCATTATATCTTAAAAATACTGACATGGATTAATATAGATGGTAACAAGTCATTCAATTAATATGTTTTTTAATATAATATTAGATAAAAGAAGCCACACAATAAAATAAACACATATGAAAATAATTTTTGTTATTGCGATAGCTTTTCTATCATCAGCTTCGCTAAAAGCACAAGAACCCGAAACTTTTAAAGAAAAAGGTTATACCTTAATATTTAAAAATAATGATGCAAACTTTGATCCTGTTTTGCAGAAAAGGATGATTGAAACATTTTTTAAAGTTTATCCAGTATTAGCTAATGATTTTAATACGAACACGGATAAAACAGTAACTTTTCATATCGATACAGCTTATAAAGGTGTAGCCGCTACAGGTGGAGGAAGAATTGTATACAACCCAGATTGGTTTAGAAAACACCCAGGAGATATTGATGTAGTAACACACGAAGTAATGCATGTAGTGCAAAATTACGGTAGAGGCGGTGGCCCAGGTTGGTTAACCGAAGGTATTGCGGATTATGTTCGTTTCAAATACGGCGTCGATAATCCAGGTGCTAAATGGGCTTTGCCTACATTTAAACCAGAGCACAGCTATAAAAATGCGTATAGAATTACCGCTCGTTTTTTAAATTGGTTAGAAATTAATGGTAATAAAGGTATTGTTGTTAAATTAGATTCAGCTATGCGTAGTCATACCTATAAAGAAACCATTTGGAAAGATTTAACTGGCAAAACCATAGATGAACTTTGGACTGCTTATGCCGCTAATCCGGGTGTTTAATAAACAAAATACAAACAGATATAAATTAAATATAAATCAAATGATTAAAAGAATATTAACCGTAGCATTGGTTTTTGCTGGTTTCGGTTTATCTGCACAAACTGTTGGTAAACTTACTGACCCGGTAGAGTGGGTAAATCCCCTGATGGGAACACAATCTAAACCATCTTTGTCTAATGGAAATACCTATCCAGCAATTGGTGTGCCTTGGGGTATGAATTTATGGACACCTCAAACTGGAAAAATGGGAGATGGTTGGGCATATACTTATGATGCTGATAAAATTAGAGGCTTTAAACAAACACACCAACCTTCACCGTGGATGAATGATTACGGTGCATTTGCAATTATGCCTGTAACTGGAAAATTAAAGTTTACAGAAGACCAAAGAGCAAGTTGGTTTACGCATAAAGCAGAAGTATCTAAACCTTATTATTATAGCGTTTATTTAGCAGATGCTGATGTAACCACAGAAATTACACCAACTGAAAGAGCTGCACAGTTTCGTTTTACTTTTCCTAAAACCGATAGTGCTTTTATCGTAGTAGATGCGTTAAATAAAGGCTCTTACATTAAAATTATTCCTTCGGAGCGTAAAATTATCGGTTATACTACCAAATATGCTCGTGGACCACTACCTAGCAACTTTAAAAACTATTTTGTTATTATTTTCGATAAAGATTTTGCCATCTCAAAAACTTGGTCGGGCGCTCAATTGAACAATACAGATTTAGAATTGCAAAGCGACCACACCGGAGCAGTAATTGGTTTTAAAACTACCAAAGGCGAAAAAGTACATGCAAAAGTTGCTTCTTCTTTTATCAGTTTTGAACAGGCAGAAATTAGTTTAAACAGAGAAATAGCTAAAGATAATTTTGATGTTACTAAAAATAAAGCTAAAGATATTTGGAATAAAACTTTAAATAAAATATCAGTAGAAGGTGGTACGGTTGACCAAACACGTACTTTCTATTCATCGTTGTACCGTGCTGTTTTCTTCCCTAATAAATTGTATGAAATTGATGCCAACAACAAAATTGTACATTGGAGCCCATATAATGGAAAAACTTTGCCAGGTTACATGTTCGCAGGTACAGGTTTTTGGGATACATTTAGAGCCTTGTACCCTTTCTTAAATTTGGTTTATCCTGGCATTAATAAAGAAATGCAAGAGGGCTTAATTAACGACTATAAAGAAGGTGGTTGGTTGCCAGAATGGAGTAGCCCAGGTTATGCAAATATTATGATTGGTAATAACTCTGCTTCTGTAGTGGCCGATGCCTACATTAAAGGTTTGCGTGGTTACGATACCGAAATACTTTGGCAAGCATTAAAACATGGTGCCAACAATGAAGGGCCAATGGAGGCTGTAGGTCGTTCTGGTGTTAAATATTACAATGAGTTAGGTTACGTTCCATTTGATGTTAAGGTTAGAGAAAATGCGGCTAAAACTTTAGAGTATGCTTATGATGATTTTGCTATTTATCAATTTGGTAAAGCCTTAGGCAAGCCAGCAAGTGAAATTGATATTTATGCGAAGCGAAGCATGAATTATAAAAATTTATTTGATCCAGCATCTGGTTTAATGAGAGGTAAAAATGCTGATGGAACTTTCCAATCGCCTTTTAGTCCGTTTAAATGGGGTGGCGCATTTACCGAAGGTAACAGCTGGCACTATACTTGGTCTGTTTTTCAGGATGTGGCTGGTTTAGCAAAGCTGATGGGAGGCAAGGAGAAGTTTGTAGAGAAACTTGATTCAGTATTCTCTATGCCTCCAGTGTTTGATGAAAGTGCTTATGGAGGTGTAATTCATGAAATTAGAGAAATGCAAATTGCAAATATGGGTCAATATGCCCACGGAAATCAGCCCATACAACACATGATTTATTTGTATAACTATGGCGGTGCACCTTGGAAAACACAATATTGGGTACGCGAAGCGATGAACAGGTTATATGCTGCTACACCAGATGGTTATTGTGGCGATGAAGATAACGGGCAAACTTCTGCCTGGTATGTGTTTTCGGCTTTGGGATTTTATCCAGTTACGCCAGCGGTAGACCAATACGTTATTGGAGCACCATTGTTTAAAAAGGTAACCATTACCTTAGAAAACGGTAAAACGATTGTGGTTAATGCACCATCAAACAATGCAGATAATAGATATGTACAGTCATTAAAAGTTAATGGCGCTACTCATGATAAAAATTGGTTAAGTCATTCAGCTCTGCTTAAAGGAGCAGTTTTAGATTTTAGCATGTCGGCAACACCAAATAAAACAAGAGGAATTAACGAAAGTTCATTCCCCTATTCATTCTCAACAGAGAAAAAATAATTTTCACATAAAAAAGGAGACAAATTTGTCTCCTTTTTTATGTTTATAGCTTAGCTGCAATTTCTTCTAGTTTTTCTTTCAATTCATCGGGGTTAAATGGTTTCGATACAAAATCATTGATGCCAGCTTGGGCAATTTTTTCTCGAGCATCTAAGGCTACCGAAGCAGTTAAGGCGATGATGGGTGTTTTTGCTTTTAATTGATTGGCGTCATTTCGTATCAGAGCTGTGGCTTCAAAGCCATCTAAAATAGGCATGTGAATGTCCATCAAAATTAAATCATAGTTATTGGTGCTAAATAATTTCACGGCATCTTCTCCGTTAGCAGCAAAATCAGGTGTGATATCCCACTTGGCTAATAATTTTTTCATTAAAAGCGTGTTCATTGGATTGTCTTCGGCTACTAAAATTGAGAGGCTGCTGATATTCATGATAGAGGTTGAATTGAAGGGCTGAGTAAATTATTAGCAAAATTATGTAACTTATAGTTAATATCAAACATAAAAGTTGTAGCACCTTATTTAAATTATACTTAAAAGTTTATTTAAACGATATTAAATTTGTTTGGCATAAAGATTTGGTTATTTTTGCTTGCAATCTGGGGGATTAAGCTCTCCCGATGTTCATTGGGTTGGCTAGAGCGCTTAGCTCGGCTTGAAAGGGATGATTGATTTGAATAACAAATAAATAAAAAGGGGGATTAGCTCATTTGGCTAGAGCGCTTCGCTGGCAGTGAAGAGGCGGCCGGTTCGAATCCGGCATTCTCCACGAATGCCTGTAAAACATCTGATAATCAGTCTTTTAGACGATTGTCAGATGTTAATTTAGTCAGAAGTCAGCCACAATTCTTATCTTTAGATTACATGGCAGCTCCAGAAATACCTTATACTATTCCTAAACTGGTCAAAGGAAAACGGGTCACAACCGTTCCAAAGGGCAGCACATGGGCAAAGGAAGAGGCCAAACAGAACTGGTATGTAGAATTCTTTTTCCATAATGCTGAAACAGATAAAATGGAACGTTTCAGACCGACCAAAAACCTCAATAGGCTCAAAGACCCCAAAGAAAAGCTAAAACAGTTTACCAGATTATGTGATGCTTACAAGATTGCATTAGAGGGCGGATGGAGTCCGATTGATGAAAAGGCGAACGATAGACTGAAAAGGCAGGTATCCTCTCTGACCCTAGAAGCCGCCAAAGATCTTTTTGAAGAATACCATATTGCAAAGGGAACAAGAAAGAAATCCCGTCAATCTTATCTATCAAAGATCAATCAGTTCCTTGCCTATTATGGACCTGATAAAAGGGTAAGTGAAATTTCAGATTATGAAATTACCGAGTTTCTAAACTTCATGGAAAGGAAACGCGAATGGACTGGAGTTACCTATAACAGCTCAAGGATCATCCTTAACAATTATTTCAGGTACCTAAAGATCAACAAATATATCGCTGAAAATCCCGTGACCGATATCGAGACCAGAACAAAAATCCCGACCGAATCGCATCAGGTGTTTTCCGATAAGGACTTTAAGGCTATTATGAAATGGCTGAATGAGCACGACCAGTATTGTCTTTTCTTTGTGAAGATGATATACTATACCTGCATTAGGCCTAAAGAACTGCGATATCTTCAATTGAAGCACATCAATCTTGCTCAGCGTGTGATTACCGTTCCTGCAAGCATTTCCAAGAATAAAAAGTCCTTGCCTGTTAGTATTGATGAAAGCCTGAGCCGTGAACTGAAAGCACTTAAATTATCTTCCCATGAAGACACTGATTATTTACTGGGCTCGACCGAAACGATTATTAGCGAAAAGAGGATAGGGGAAAATACACCTTACAACCGTTTCCAGAAATGCTTAAAGGCCACAAAGCTCGATAAGAAAAACTACACGCTATATTCCTTCAAGCATTTTTCCAATGTAAAGAAATTTAAGGCGGGATGGACGTTGGCCGAAATCTGTGCTGCCAACAGACATGGAAGTCTGGTCGAGACCGAAACTTATCTAAAGGATCTTTTGAAGTTTGTAAAGAACGATAAAACTATCCCGAAAATTTAGACAACGCTATTTTTTGCGTTTTCTTGGTATGCCGAGCAATATTTCCGCGAGAAATTTTTCCGTCAGGTTTTTTTCTTTTTCAAGTGCATCTTTTGGAAAGTGCAGTGCATGTATTTCGTTGATTTTTTTGTTTATGTATTCAATGCGATTAAACCTTTCATCCAGGATATCCAATTTTTGCGAGAGGATGGTGATAAGGTCTGTCAGGCCTTCAATAATTTCCTCAATGCTCTTCTCCCTATCCCCGCAATAGCATTTTTGTGATGCCTCTTGGCATAACGGTTGGGAATCTTCGGCTAACTTGTCAAGGCATTGGGTTTCCATCTCATCTCAATATCTAGCAAAGATTACAATCGTAACTTTACCGATTGGTGGATGAACCGGGTTATAACCCAATGTAATTGAGTTTGACTGTTAATCAGAGGGTCGCTGGTTCGAGCCCAGCAGAGGGAGCTCACAATCAGTGAGTTAGCCCCACTTCGTCCGAGTGGGGCTTTTTATTTGCACACGATTTGCACACGAATTTGACTAAAAAATTTAATTATTTTGGAGAAAATGATTTTTGGGAATAACTTAGAAAGTTCATTTATCACTTAAAACCTGATGAACTCGTGAAGACGGATGTTATAATGGATCCATATAGACTAGTTAAAATGAGGATGAAATAGTCAATAATCTATAAGTAAAGAAGAGAGTAACGCTTTCTAAAGCTAAAAAAGGATTAAAACTTATTTCTAGAATAAGAATGCTTAAAAGTTAAATAGGAAACTTAGCAAAAATATTCTACCAGGAATAGTATAAGTATTGAAAGTGGTGGTATTTTGTAACTGATTTGAATAAACAAATGTTTTGGTATTCAATATGTTATTAGCCCGTAACTCAATTTCAAATTTCTTCTTATTAAACTGATATCTATTCGAAAGATCAACAAAAGTATAAAATTGCTCTTCTACATTAGACTGTTTAATATTCCCTCTTTCAGACGATAATTTAAAAAAAAGGTTTTTTAGGGGAATGTAATTTACAGCAAACTTATGACTAATCTGTCTGTTAAATAAATCTTTTGATATGTCTACGTTGCTAAACTTACCATTATAATTAAAAGATATTTTATCATTTATTTTAGTCTCGACTCCTAAACCTAAACCTGCAACATTTGTTTTAATGGGGAGAAAGACTCCGTTTTGCAAAATATTCTGTGAAAATGAAGAGAAGAACGGACTTGCAGTTAATGTTGAAGATAGTGGAAACAAATACTTACTAAAATAAGTATAAATAGATATGTTTCGATTATTATTTTCAACTGGTAACATTTCTTGACTTAGGAAGTTTGTATCTGTTGTATTTGAGCTAATTATATTTGATCTTGACAATAATAATTGTAAGTCAACGCTCATGAAGAATAACTTTTCTACTTTGGACATTTTATAGTTCAAATTGGTCATGTGGGCAGTACGTTGATTTTGGATCCCCGAATTTGAAATTAAAGTTCTATAATCGGTTAAAACTTGCCCGCTGAACAAATCGCTCACTTCTCCAAAATCATTGGATAACCTATAAGTCAACTCTACACTTTTCTGAACATCTAATTTATATCTCAAACTAACTTTCGGGGTAGAGAATACTTGAGAATTTGTTGTTTCAACGTTATTGGTTCTTTGCGAGAATTTGGTTGTTTGAAAAAAGATCGGAAGTTCCAAGTCTACTATAAGCTTTTTGCCCGCAATTTGTAAACGGGGTTCGAGGTACGCCTTAGTTTGTCTCCAATAAACGTCATTTAAACCATTAGGAAAATTTACTCTAATAGATGAACCATATGGCAGGAAAGAAAGAGTAGAGTTATAATTTTGTTGTTGAAAATTCAGTCCTGTTTTAAAGTCTATCATTACACCTTTTATGGGGTATTTGAAAGTTATGTTGTTATTGAAATTCAGGGTTGGTATTGAGACACTTTGTTCTACATTGGAATATGGCATACCGTTATTGAAAATGCTTGCGCTAGGAGCGGGCGTTATTGATAAGATCTCAGGAGCCTTATAAATACTTATTTGGGAGTAAGAGTTTAAAATTAATCCAGAATTCAAGATAGTCATATGATTAATTTCATTAGATAAACTTGCTGGCAAATTTGATAGATTTTGATCTGTGACCCGATTATTGGCAGCGAGGGTAGACCTGCCAATATTTCTGTTAAAGTCAGATTTCAATGTATTATTCAAATATATATTTTTTTTATTAATATTTAAATTTGCTTGTAAATGTACTAAATCTAATCTGGCCTTTGTAACCTGGGTTTCGTTATAAGAAATCAGGGATTGTGGTAATTGAACAATGGTCTCAGATTCATTTTTTCTAGATTGAGTGTCATTTAGATAAGATACGTTGAACTTGAACTGAATGTCCTCGCCCCATTTTATTAAATTATTGATATTCAATAATGTGACCTTATTGAACAAAAAACGCTCAGAAGGAAGGTTTGGATCGCCAGTGCTTCCAATGGATAATTGATCGACAGGATCTCCAAACATTGTAGGTCTTTCATCATTTGTTTTATGGGAGATTATGTCAGAGGATACATCATTTCCAATGTTGTTGGCTTTTATAGAATTTATTGCTTTAAACTTGTTTTTAAACATCATTAGGTTCAAATCTCCATCGTATTTTTCAGGAGTTCCTAGCGCCGCCTTTGCTTGTCCAAGTAGTTGTACCTTTGAATTATCTTTAAGTTTAAGATTTAAAACTAATTTATCGCTTAGTTCCTTGCCTTGGAGCATCTTAATTGCTTGGTGATTTTGTAATATTTGAATCTTTTCAACTGCAGAAGCTGGTATTGATCTGGTTGCTATATTGTAGCGGTCATCTAAAAGATCGTCACCTTCAATGTAGAAACTAGATATTTGTTTTCCGTTAAAACTTATCTTCCCATTTGCATCAACTTTAATTCCGGGCATCCTTTTTAATACATCGCCTATAACCATATCTTGTTCAGTACTAAATTTTGAAACCAGGTAATCGACAGTATCACCATTCAATGAAATGCCAGATTTCACCTTTGTAATCGAAACCTCTTGTAAATGGTATGCATCTTCTGTTAATTTGAAGTTATAGAAATTTTCGAAACCAGACATTTTTCTTAGAATAGGCTTATACCCTATACAACTTATTCTAAACATTAGGTTTGTTGTATCAGTATTTGCAGGCAATGTTAAGTTGAACCTCCCATTTTCGTCAGTAACGGCATAAGAAATGATTGTTCCACTGCTTCTGATCAAATTTACACTAGCGGAAAAAATATTTTTTGATAGACTATCGGTCACTTTTCCCTCAATCTTTTGGGCTAAACTAATCGTCTGGCTAGTTAATAAAATAAAGGCAATGAATGCAATTTGCCTCATTTAATTGAAGGTAATTCTAAAGGGTTGTTTATAACATTACTAAAGGAAGCCTTAGGTTTTTTAATACTAATTGAGCTAATTTTGCTTCTATCGACATTAGCAAATGGTCCAGTATTTTTACCTGGTCCTACCATCTTAGAGAAAGCTGCAGGATCTGTTCTTTCAAGCTTCTCTAATTTCGCAAACTCTTCTGGGGTAATTTTAATAACATCGTCAGGTAACGTAAGTAAGATATTTTTGCTTCTCACATCACTAAATGATTGAAGTTTAAAACTTACTTCATTTTTAGTATCGTATACCGAAATTATTAGTCCAGGGAGCCCATTGAACTTCCACGGGCCAGTTTGGAAAGGCATGTCTGCGCAGAACCAAGCATTATAGTCTCTGCCACCAAAGACTGTTGTTGCAAGTTGACATTTTAATCCCTTAATAGTTAAGGTATCCCCTTTTATCTGCCAATTCATTTTTGGTAGGCTTTGTTCAATTAAAAAGGGGTTTCCTCCTAAGAGTTGCTTTACAAATAACTTTTTCTCAGCAAGAAACTGAAAGTATTCGCTTGTCGTAACTTGCCTACTTCCAGAAATATTAAAGCTCACTTTATTTGGATCAACAGCGTTTTTCAGCTGTTCTTGAATCTGATTGTCGATCATTGCTTTATCTTTAACTGCATCAGCACTACTGTAAAAACTTGAAGTCTTACTTATGAATAGATTTAATTCTTCTTCATATGGTTTATCCCTTTGTGTAGTGTCTCTTAAATGAATAAAGTTATAAATAGCATGCCCGACAGCGAGCTCTGATTTTTGAGCTAAGCAGATATTGTAATTCAATACTGTTAGAGAAATTAATATAATGATTTTTTTCATATTAGTTAGCTTAGTAGTGGTTGATGTTTAGTGACAAAATAATTTTTATCTAAAATATAAAATAAGATGTCTTATAACAAATTTTTGGCAGCATTTCATAAGCACCTCTTCCTGGTTGGAGATCTTTTTAAATATCTCGGATTTAATTTTAGTTTGATCGGAGACATTAGATAATGATCATTTGCGCTATCTTACGATAAATTTTTAGACAGACGTCTGCAATTTAGGTATACATACTTGTAATGTTCCATAATACCAATTAGATTGTTATTGATATAAGGTCTGATTATATTAATGATTTTTATTAAGTAGATAAATAAAAATAGCTCTTGTCGAATATCTTTTTTTGGAAATACAAATTAAAAAAAATACATTTACTTAGGGTTTTTTGTTGGAAAGCGGGTGTAAAAAAATTATAATTTAACTGATGAATTTAATTAATGCTTTATATGTTTGCTTTAAGTGGTCTTGAAAACATAGAATTCGTTTTAATCAATTTTCTTAGATCCTACAGTGTCAAGGCTAACGAAAAAGAAGTAATTAATGAGCTCCAAATGCATCCTGAGTACGGAAGCTTTCTTTCAATTAGCGATGTACTTAACAGTTTTCAAATTAGAAATTATGCTTTAAATATAAAAGCTCAAGAGCTCGAGAATCTACAATTTCCTTTCATAGCACAAACTAGCGAGAATAATGGTGAATTTGTTATAGTGCATGATATTGAAGGCAAACATATAAAATTATCAAATGAAAGATGGAACAAACGTAAAATTGATCTAAGTGTCTTTCTAAGAACCTTTACCGGTTATGTACTGTTCAGCGACATGGCTCCTGTCACAAAAAATGTGTTGCGCTTCGAAAAAATAAAAATGAGTTTTATGCTGCTCTTCGCTGCAATTTTGGCATTTAGTTTAATTTATTTAAGCGGGTTAACTGATATATCAAAATGGGAGGTGCTTGGTCTTTTATTTTTTAAAACTATTGGACTCTGCGCATCCATATTATTGTTAGTTCATAGCATTAATAGAAATAATTCCCTAATAAAATTAATCTGTGAAAGTGGTAAAAAAACAAATTGCAATGCAATTCTTTCATCGAAAGCAGCTAACATATTTAGTTGGTTAAGTTGGAGTGAGGTTGGATTTTTTTATTTCTTCGGTAGTATTCTTCTTTTTCTTTTCAATTTGGAATCTGCTTCAATGTTTCAAGTGCTTTTTTTGATTAATTTGATATCTCTACCTTATACATTTTATTCAATTTACTACCAAGCTTTAGTGGTGAGAAATTGGTGTATTTTATGCTGTACAGTCATGGGCGCACTTTGGGGAGAGTTTTTTACATTAACAAATATCATATCTGGCCCATTAGCTATTCCAGATAATGATATTATAATAGCGTTGATTGTGGCTATGGTCATACCTGCCTTTATATGGTTTTCGACCAGAGATTACTTTTATAGACTATCCCAATTTAAAGCTGTTAAAGTTCAACTTAGAGAGTTTAAATATAACAAGGAAATTTTCGATATGTTGTTGGTGAAAAACGCAAAATTTGTTTCTCCTGACAAGGAATGGTCAATTGTTATCGGCAATGTCATTTCGCCGACACATATCATTACTATGGTAAGCAATTTGTACTGCGACCCTTGCGCAAAAACTCATTCGATTATAAAAGAAGTTTTAAGCGCTAGAAAAGATGTCGAGTTTAGGATTATCTTTAATACTATGGTTTCAGAAGGAGACCCAAGGTTTAAGGCAACTCAGCATATGCTTAGACTGAATCAACTTGAAGATAAAAATATTGTACACCAAGCGTTAGTCCAATATAAAAAAATACGTTGTTAACAAGAAACTTCTAACAACAATATTCAATTATCTTTAATTCACTAGAATTTTTTATCATTACAATTATAGAATATTGTTATGGAAAAATATTTTGGTTTCCACTTTAATCTTTTTCATATCTCCATATTATTTTACTATATTAATATTGCACCTATTTCAAATGGAATTTTTTTATTGGTAGAATGTTTTAGAAACTAGACTCTTGTAATTGTAAATGTGCTGGCTAATGCTTTTTTACATTTAATCAGTTTATGGAATCAAGGCTTTACTTCATGTCAAATCATTACAAGAAAATTATCAAATTGATTAATTTGTAACATTATAATTTAAGGTTATAACCTATATCATACACCTATCAAGAAAATGTAATTTTTCATTTTTGTTATCAAATAATACAAACATCCGGCAATATATTTTAGCCAATCAAAAATGTTAGGAGTATGAAATCTAGCAAACCCATGTTTGCAGCAAGATGTACCAATGCATGCGCATTGGAAATCTTGCCGTCCTTGTGGCCGGAGAATTACTCGGAACTCGTAATTCTAAAAGTAATGAGAAATGTCAAAGAAAAAGACCAGCGAAGATGAACTTTTAAAGCATAACCTAATCATTCGGGTAAACGACGGGCTTCATCAAAAGCTGAATAAACTATTAGTTGAAAGCGACTGCCAGAGCCTGGCCGAGGTGGCTAGGAAAATCCTGACCAGCCAAAAGATCAACTGCTTTTACAGAGATGCTAGCATGAACGGACCGATGGAAGAAATGGCGCTGATCCGAAAAGAGCTGAAGTCGATTGGGGTAAATATTAATCAACAGACCCGCTACTTTAATGCCTGTAAAACCGATGCCGAAAAGAAGTTTCATAGTGACCAAACTATCCTGCTTTTTACCAAAGTTGAGGGCAAAGTAGAACGGCTTTTTGAACTCATTTCCAAACTGGCGGAACGATGGTTGCAAAAATAAAATTTGGGAAAAGCATGCGGGGGATTTTGATCTATAACGAAAACAAGGTAGAGAAGGGCGAAGCGAAAATTATTTTGGCGAGCGGGTTTGCTGTGGACATAGACAGAATAAACCTTGATCAAAAAATCCAGCGCTTTAAAAACCTCACCGATCTAAATCCTACCGTCAAAACCAATGCGCTGCACATTAGCCTAAACTTTGATGCCGCCGACAAATTGGACTTACAGAAGGTACAACAGATTGCCCAGAGCTACATGGAGCAGATCGGTTTTGGCGAGCAACCCTACATCGCCTACAGGCATCTGGATGCAGCCCATCCACATATCCATATTGCAACCACTCTGATGCAAAAAGACGGCAAACGTAAGTACACTCACAATATGGGTCGGCTTGTTTCCGAGCCAGCTAGAAAGGCGATCGAAACGGAGTTTGGCCTCATCAAGGCTGAGGGCAGAAAACAAGGCAATCCGCTCACGATCAAGCCTGCTATATATGGCCAGAAGCCAACCAAACAGACCATCAATTCCATTGTGCTATCGGTCAGACAGGGATACGCTTTTACGTCACTTGCTGAATTCAATGCCATACTCGGGCAGTTCAATATCAGGGCAGATCGTGGACGGGAAGCGACGACCATGTTCGAAAAGAAGGGATTGCTGTATTCTATACTTGATGAAAAACTAAACCCGATTGGCGTACCGATCAAGGCAAGCAGCTTTCATGACCAGCCGACACTTAAAAATCTGGAGAAGGATTTTCAGGAAGGTATGGATAAGAGGAAACCATTTAAGGAGAATTTGAAGAAACGGATCGATTGGGTGGTGCAGAAATACAATAATCTTACCAGAAGCACCTTGGTCAATGAACTGGCAAAACAGCAGATCGGTGTGGTATTCAGGCAGAACGATAAGGGAATGATCTATGGATTGACTTTCGTCGACCATAAACTTAAAACCGTTTTTAACGGCAGCGATCTTGGTAAGGATTATAGCGCAAGGGCTGTAACCGAAAAGTTTGCGGCCCAAGATCAGATCAGAACCTATCTCAAGCCTAACCAGGCAACCCACTTTTTCGGAAATCCTTTGGAGCCTCTACTTGAAAAGGCCGATTATGATGCGCCAACTGTCATCGGCAAAAAGAAGAAAAAGAAAAAAGATAACCAGCAAAACCTATAAGCATGAATACAGGTGAAGACATACAGGGGCTAAGGAAGATCATCGATTTTACAAGGCTCATCAGTTTATTTATTCTTTCGATCCACTTTTACTTGTGCTGCTATCAGGCATTTGTACATTGGGGATTTACGGCAAGCATTACGGACAGGATCATCGAGAATATTTCTAGGACAGGACTTTTTTCTGGAATGTGGTGGGCGAAGCTTGCGTGTTTATTGCTGCTAATTATTTCGCTCATCGGGGTAAAAGGCAAAAAGGATGAAAAGATTGAAATCAGAAGCATTGTTTCATTTTTATTGACGGGTCTGCTGCTTTATTTCATTGCTGCTCTTGTTTTTTATTTACCAGTAAGTCCGCCCATTATTGCCGTTTGTTATATCGGCATCACCTCAATTGGATACATGCTGATCTTGACTGGAGGTGGGCAGTTAAGTAGGCTCATCAAAGAAAAACTGAACAAGGATATTTTCAATGAGGAAAATGAAACCTTTCCACAGGAAGAACGCTTGCTCGAAAACGAATATTCGGTCAACCTACCGGCAAAGTATAGATTGGGAAAACAGATTCGAGATAGTTACATCAACGTGATCAATCCCTTTCGGGGGCTTTTGATTGCGGGAACACCAGGTGCTGGGAAAAGTTATTTTGTAATCCGTCACATCATTGACCAGCATATCAAAAAGGGGTTTTCGATGTTCCTGTATGATTTTAAGTTTGATGATTTGAGTAAGCTGGCCTACAACAAACTGTTGAAATATGCCAAGAATTATCCCATCAAGCCCAAGTTCTTTGTGATCAATTTTGATGATCTCAACCGAACCCACAGGTGTAACCCATTGCATCCAGAAAGCATGGATGATATTACCGATGCGACCGAAGCTTCTCGCACGATTATGATGGGGCTGAATAGGGATTGGATCAAAAAGCAGGGAGATTTCTTTGTGGAGTCACCAATCAATTTTTTGACGGCCTGCATCTGGTACCTGCGGAAATACGAAAATGGCAAGTTTTGCACCTTGCCCCATGTGATCGAGCTGATGCAGTCGGACTATGACCAGCTGTTTGCAGTGCTGGAAACACAGGACGAGATCAAGGTGGAGATTTCGCTGAAACTGACCACCCCATTTCGGTTTAAACTGACCACCTATTCCGCTGGAAACTGACCACCTGATTTCGGACTAAACTGACCAGTTTGGAACGGGGCCAAATGCTATTGGAGCAACCCTATTTTTGATGGATATATAATCCCTCCGAAATGGCCAATTCCACGATTAGCATGAGCAAGATAAGACAGATACTCAGAATGTACAGCCAAGGGCGGAGCAAACTTTCCATTGCCACCCATACCGGTGTTTCCCGTAATACTGTAAAAAACTATATAAACGCATTTTC
>NZ_SWBO01000014.1 GCF_005116475.1 Pedobacter cryotolerans
CCCGCTTAGTTTTGCCATCTCTGCTGGAGTTTTGCCATTGATGCCCTGATGCGGTCTTTGCTGATTATAGTATAGCATGTATTGCATCAGTTCATCTTTTAGTTCTTCTATTGTATCGAAGTCCGTTTCTTCTATCAGATCTTCCTTCAGTGTTCTCCAGAACCGCTCTACCTTTCCATTGGTCTGTGGCCTATAGGGTCTTGTGTACCTGTGTACAATATCAAGTTCAATAAGCAGCCGTTCAAACGGATGGTTGATCTTGCTCTGACTTTGCTTCTGACCAAATTCAGGTCCATTATTTGATATGATCTCTTCGAACTTTATCCCATATTCGCCCTGCAGCACGCTGATGCACTTCATGGTAGCAAACATTACCGTTAGTGCGGTAACATCATGCGTTACCTCTGCCCACGCCAAGCGGCTATGGTCGTCCAAAAGACAGACCAGGTACAGTTTCTGGCTTTGACCCCTTATAATTGCCCTGCCTAGATGGTGGCAGTCCACATGTCCAAGTTGACCCATTCTTTCCTTGATGATTTTCCTTTTATTCTCCTTCATCTTGGGATTTAGCCTGTTTAATCCATAGCGTTTGCTAATGTTATAGACCCCTGATGCAGAAGGTGTAAATTTATGTAATCTTGGTTTGAGAATTGAAACTATTTCATGTTTGGAATTACCCAGCTGACGAAGTTCAAGGACTTTGTTCTCTATAAAACGTATCGGACGCCTGGTACGGTATTTTGGACCTCGCTTTCGAGGCAACAAGTCTAGATCTTCGCCGCTCTGCTTAAAACGGTTATAATATTTCAAAAAACTCTTCCGGTTGGTACCCCAGGCTTTGTAAAGTTCCTCTACAAAACGATATACAGGATGCGATTTTTGCTTTACCAACTCATACTCCCGGATCATCATCCGATAGGTCTGTAGGTACTTCCGTTCTACAGTAAAATCATTTGTGTTTATTGCCATAACAGAATCAATTTAAAAATTTTGATTCTGTTACCGAAATATCTGACTTCTACAAGGATGACAATAATTTTTGTTATTTTTTTAAACCCAGCCTTGGCTTCACCACTAACTATCAAACCATATTACTTATCATCACGTGCCAAAGAGTTCTAAAAACAACAACCTACTTTGTCTCTTTAAATGAACCTTCTTTTTTAAGCAAATCGAAATATTTATCCAGATTAGAACCCAAAGATTGCTCAAAAGCAGCTTTCATATCTGCCGGACTTGGGTGTTTATGTTTCCAATTATTGTAGTAATTTTTAAACGCTAAATCTACTTTATCTTTACCAACTGCCGCCTCTAACATGTACAGCCACAAAGCTGGTTTAAGGTATGATGCCATTCCATAATCATCTGATGTTGGAAACTCTGCGGCTGGCGTTGCAATTGCAGATTTAATAGGTATGCTCATAACAGCATTATAAATGGCCGACTGAAATTGATCAACTGGCAATGCCTTTATGTTTGCAGGAATTTCGCCCATAACAGAATTTGACTTGTATTTTTCTGCTTCGTATCTAAATTGGTAATAGGTATTCAAACCTTCATCCTGCCAAGAGTGTATCCGTTCATTACTACCTAACATACTCATAAACCAATTGTGGCCAACTTCATGTGTAATTATCGCATCTAATGTTTCGGGCTTAGCATCAGGACTAGTGATTAACGTAATTGTAGGATATTCCATACCACCGCTGGCATTATTTTTTGGTCCTTCTACAACCTGCACCACTGGATAATCGTACTCCCCAATCCAGTTGCTGTATTTTTTTGTGGCATCTTTTGCATAATCAACACTCTGCAACCAAAGCGTATTTTTCTTATTAAAGTAATAAGAAAAAACATCAACCACTTTACCCGAATTAAGTTGAACAGTATCATAAGCAACAACAAACTTTTTATCAGCAAACCAGGCAAAGTCAGGTGCATTTTTCATCACATAAGTTAAAGTTTTATTGCCAGATTTGTTTTGGGGGATATATAAAACCGGTTTATCGTTTTTGGATGCATAATTTTGAGCACCGATTTTTTTATACTGTTCTAGTTCATCTGCATTTTGCAAAATACCTGTGGCACCAACTATGTATGCAGATGGCAAACTAATATTCACTTTAAAATCAGCATATTCGCTGTAAAACTCGCCCATATCTAAATATGGAAATTCATGCCAACCATCTTTATCGTAAACAGCTGGTTTTGGATACCATTGGGTGATCATAAATTCTCCATCGGCATAGCCTGATCTCGAAAAATATGATGGCAACTTCACTTTAAAATCAGTTGTGATTACTGTAGAATCCCCAGGTTTTAAAGCAGATGGAAGTTTAACTTTAATCACATCAATATACTGAGGATTTGGATGCGCTTCTGTTTCAGCAACTTTACCGTTTACTTTAAAATTTAGGCCAGCTATCTCTCCGTAAGTATATTTATCTAATTTCTTTTTACGCGATGGATCATTTTTAATCTGTTGAAACATAGCCGTAGTTTCATTTTTATAGGCATTGGGATAAATATGAAACCAAATAAAATCTAAACTTGATGGCGAATTATTTTTGTAAACAATGGTTTCAAATCCTGTTAAGGTTTTGTCATTATCATCTAAGGTTACATCAATTGTGTAATTTAAATGCTGCTGCCAATATTTATCTTGAGCAAAAGATGAGTAGGAGAAAAATATTAAAAATAGAAAGATATACTTGTTCATACTTGGTTATTTTTTTGGGAAGATAGTAATTTTGACAGTAAACAAAAAAAGGCGTACTAATTAGTTTAATACGCCAATTAGTAGTTGGTAAAACTTAATAAAATTTTGGTTGTGGAACCAAATCAAGATTTTGTTGTTGATGCCAGTAAGGATAAGCTGGATAAACGTAACTTGCCTCATCTAATCTTTTGATTTGATCTGCCGATAAATTCCATCCAACAGCTTGTAAATTCTGTTTCAATTGTTCTTCATTTCTAGCGCCAACAATAATATTTGCAATAGTTGGTCGCTGCAATAACCAGTTTAGTGCTACTTGGGCAACTGTTTTCTCAGTTTCTTCTGCCACAATTTTCAGCGCATCAACTATGTTAAATAATCTTTCTTGGTCAATTGCCGGACCATGAGAGCCGCCCTGCTGTATTCTATTATCAGTAGGAATTGGTTTTTCTCTATCATATCTGCCACCTAATTTACCAGAAGATAATGGGCTCCAAACTAAGGTTCCAATATTTTGATCAATAGCTAAAGGCATCAATTCGTTTTCAAATTCTCTATCATATAATGAATACAAAACTTGGTGACCAATGTATTTAGACCATCCGTATCTTTCTGAAACAGATAAAGATTTCATTAAATGCCAACCCGAAAAATTTGAACAAGCAATGTACCTCACTTTACCAGATTGGATTAAATTATCTAAAGTTTTTAGCGTTTCATCAACTGGGGTAGTTGCATCAAAACCATGCATGTGGTAAATATCGATATAATCAGTATTCATGCGCCTTAAACTATCTTCTACTTGTTTTACCAAATGTAAGCGCCCAGAACCTGAACTATTTGCCCCCTCGCCCATTTGAAATGTTGCTTTGGTAGAAATTAAAATCTCATCTCTATTTATGCCTACAATTGCTTTACCTAAAATTTCTTCGGCTACTCCTTGCGAATAAATATTTGCCGTATCAAAAAGGTTAACGCCTGCTGCTAAACAAAGTTCAATCAAGTGTTTGGCTTCATCAACCTGAGTTGTGCCCCAAGCTTTAAAAAATTCGTTGGTACCACCAAAAGTAGCAGTTCCGAAACTAAGTACCGGCACATTTAAGCCCGATGCGCCTAATCTTCTATATTCCATATTGTTGGATTTTATTAATGTTTTATTGTTGAGTTGGTTAGTTGGTTAGTTATTGAGACTACTTTCCTTTAATAATATCTGCAAAAAGTTGATATGAATACAATCTCGCTGTATGATCATAAATGTGTGATGTAGCCATAATTTCATCCACACCTGTTTGAGCTAAAAAGGATTGCAAATCTTCCTTTACAGTTTCTTTACCTCCAATAAGTGAAACAGCTAACATTTGTTGCACAGCTTCTTCTTGCATATCATCCCAAATTCCTTCCATGCTTTGTACAGGTTCTTGCAGCAACTTTCTTTGTCCGGTTACTATGCCAATAAATAATTGCTTTAAGGAGGTCGATAATCGTTCTGCTTCTTGATCGGTATCTGCTACAACAACATTTACGCAAGCCATAACATAAGGTTGCTGAAGTGCTGCTGAGGGTTTAAAATTGGCTCTGTAAATTTTAATTGCATTTAAAAATTGTTGAGGAGCAAAATGACTTGCAAATGCATAAGGTAAACCATAAGCTGCAGCTAAATGTGCGCTATCTGTACTTGAACCCAAAATCCATATCGGTACATTTGTGCCTTCGCCCGGTATGGCTCTAACTTTGGCATTTTTATTTTCATCCGATAAGTAAAGTTGTAATTTTCTTACGTCGGTCGGAAAATCATTGGCAGCATTAAAGCGATCTCCGCGTATTGCCATAGCCGTTAATTGATCGCTTCCAGGCGCCCTACCAAGTCCTAAATCAATCCTATCGGGATATAAAGTTGCCAATGTACCAAACTGCTCGGCTATAACTAAAGGCGAATGGTTTGGCAGCATAATACCTCCAGAACCTACTCTAATTTTTGTTGTTTTTTCTGCAATATGACCAATTAATAATGATGTTGCAGAACTGGCTACGCTTATCATATTGTGATGTTCGGCAAACCAATAACGCTCGTAACCCCAATCTTCTGCATGCCTTGCAACATCTACACTTCTTTTAAATGTATCTGCTGCAGTTTTTCCTTCAATCACAGTTGCTAAATCTAAAATAGAATAGCTAAGCGATGATAAATTTCTTGTACTCATAAAAACTTTTATCAATATAGAGCCTGAATGCAAGCTCAGTAAATCTTAAAAAATTATATATCAGATGATATAATTTTACTCAAAGCAGTAAATGCAGCTTCGTTTCTTTTGTAATAAGTCCACTTCCCCATTCTTGTAGCAGTAACCAAACCCACACGTTGCAAGAGCGAGAGATATTCTGAAATGGTGGATTGTGTTAGTCCAGCTTTTTGCTGAATATGACCCACGCAAACGCCCAAATTTTCTTTATCACATGTGGTTTTATAATCTGGGAAGTGAAGATCTGGTTCTTTAAGCCAAGCTAAAATTTGTAACCTAGTTTTATTTGATAGTGCTTTGAATACTTCAATCTGATCCATGGCACAAATATATATCGGAATTTCCCGATATGCCTATAAAAATAAATTTGATGACAAGATTGTGAGAAATTTAATCTTCTATACCTTCTCCAAAATCAGTTTTTGGAATTTGTTTTAGCGGTTTATTTTTTGGATGATTTAGATTTTCCTCATCAATAATTTGATCATCAAGCTCTTCATTACTTGGTCTTGATACTATTTTAAAATCTTCTTGTGGAGGGACTGTTTTTTTATCGTGTTGCATATCAGCTTTTTATTTAAAAGCTTTCTAATTGATAAAAAGTTTTAAAAATTATATAATAGCTATTTACAACTCTTAAAAAAACTTAAAGAACATAATCAGATTAATTCAGCCAAAGCGCTCTTATTTAAGGGTTTGCTAATTAACTCCGTTACATAAGGATTAGCTTTAATTTTAGCTAAATCAACTAAAACATCAGAACCAGTAAGCACAACAATTTTGCACTTTTTAATTAATTGATCGTTTAATTTAGCAAAACGTTCTAAAAATCCGAAGCCATTTATACATGGCATATCCAAATCTAAAATAATTAATTCAGGCAATTCTGTTATATTATTTTGGCGTTGTACCAGATAAGCTAATGCATCCTCAGCACATTCCATAACTGTTACATTTTCTATCGAAAAATTGTGCTTTAGTATATATTTAGTAATCATATGATCAATTGGATTGTCATCTACGATCATAATTTTAGTTGGTTGCACCATATAAATAGAAAGTTATTTATTTATTATTAGATTTATTGAACAAGGAGTGATTTGAATAAAAGAATTTAATTTTAGTAATTACTTAATTATTAAAATCTTGATATTCATTTAGTCGTATCCAATTTTTATACCCAACTTAAAATTTATTAAGCATTATTCAATTTGTTACAATTCAGGCCTAACCTAAATATAACAATTTTTTGGTTTATGCTTTTTAATAGACAGAAAAGATGTTTAAACATTAAGTTGTAAATATTTTGAATTAAAATATCTTTAAAAAAATTGACTACAATTATTTTATGAATATATTTAACTTTAAAAAAATGTGGATTTAAATCCCCAAATTGAGTATAATTATTCCCGCCACATTATTACTCACTTTACATTACAACGTGATTAATTTTATATTGTTAGAACAAGTAAATTGAATTAATGTTACTTAACACCAATATTTAAAGTAAATAATAAAACATACTGGCTACTTTTAGGTTTATCATAAATATTATTATAGATTGATATGGAAATGATTTTTATACTCGCTATTCCAGTTGCTTGTATTGCATGGACGGTTACTAAAGAAGAAGTTTTTAGAGAGGCAAGAGAGTTTTGTGTAGGAAAATCTCAAAAATGCAGAACTTTATTACAAAGGAAATTTTTTTACCTATTTACTTGCGAATATTGTTTTAGCCATTACGTAACCATATTAATTTTAGCAATAACAAACTACACTTTAATTTACGATGGTTGGAAAGGATATTTACTAGCAGGATTTAGTATTATATGGATTGCTAATGTTTACATGAGTTTGTATAATTTATTAAGGATAGATCTTAAAAAGCAAAAGATAATAACCAAAAAGGAGGAACAAAATCTTCCTCCTGATTAATTAAAATTACTGCATATTGTTTGAAGTATCCATGTTGGTGGTATCGTTACTCATACCAGTTGTATCTCCCATAGCGCCATTATTCATATTTTCTGAAGATTGATTAGTCATGCTTGTATCAATGCGATTTGAATCAGCATCTGCAGCATCATTTTTTTGATTTGTATTACACCCTAAAGTTACCATACCGGCAAATGCTAGGATAATTAAAATGTTTTTCATAAATTTTTTGCTTAATTTTTTGTTATAGGAAATGTTTTAATTTGCTTTTACTATTCAATTAGTAATCAATTATCTTATAAATAGCTGAAGTTTTAAAAATGTTTAAGATTACGCTAAATAGGAGTGAATTTTATTTATTTTATTTAAAATCTCTGAAATAGAAAAATCTGCAGCACAAATAACTTCATCAGCGGCGCCGTAATAAATGGTTAATTTATCTCCATTTACAATATGACCATTGGTAAATACCACTTCACCAAAAAACCCATATTTTTCATACTTTTCTAGCGGTTGCATAATTGAATCAATAGTTCTACCTAGCACCAAACTCGGATTTTCTAAATCCAACAAAAAAGCTCCTAATCCATACTTATGATGCTCATCAGCGCCATGATAAATAGCCAACCATCCCGCTTTTGTTTTAATTGGAGATGCACCCGCCCCAACCCTTGCGCTATCCCAAAGATTATTTCTTGTCTTAATTAAACATTTATGATTGCCCCATTGTAATCCATCATCAGATTCTGCTAGCCAAATATAGCTCCCGCCGATTACTGCACTACTAGGCCTATGTAAAGCGTAATATTTACCCTCAATTTTACCCTCAAATATGGCACAATCTTTATTATGGGGAGGGAAAATCATTCCTAATTCTTCAAAATTGCGCCAATCTTTTGTTGTTCTTAAACCAACACCAACGCCACAATTTGATACTGCTGTGTAAGTTAAATAGTAAGTTTCCTTAATTTGGGTTACTCTACAATCTTCAATACCAAAATTTTCTAATTCGCCATTACCAAAAAGGGCTGGATAATTTTCATCTTCTGTAAAATCAATCCCATTATCGCTACAAAGTAACCTTAAATGCGAAACTGTAGTTAAATAATCTTCTCCTTGATAATTAACCACTCTTACATCTTCAATAATTAATTCTGGATCATTAATCGAAACTTCTTTTATTTCAATTTCTTTATTGGCATTTAATTTTGGAATACTAATGTAACCCTCTTTCGGCTTTACATTTTCTGCAACACGAACTAAAAGCCATATTTTATTTTTAAATACAAAAACACCAGGATTAAGTAAACTAACAATAACCAATTGACTGTTACTGGGCTCTAAATCAGCAGGCTTTAATAACGGATTTTGAATAAAACGTTTGGCTAGGTCACTCATTTAAAATTTAGCTATAATTCGTTGAGATGCTTCTTCACTAAAATCTATACCCGAATAATCTGGATTAAAACCGCCGATATAAGGAACCGCCATGATAAATAAATGCGGGTTTGCCTCCCCTCTTTCATCAACAATTTGAAAATGATCATTGATGGTTATGCCAGGAACATCCAATGTAAAACTTTGATCTTCCGACTGCTTAACCTTTTCATTGTCAACAAACTCGGCAGCACCAATCTCTTGATCTTTAAAATTCAATTTAGCTGAACTAATTGCTCCAGCTTCTTTTAAACCATCAAAAACAAATTTATCAAAATCTAAATGTGGTTGCCCTACACAATCTACAAAAGTTTGGTATGCCTGTGCTACAGCAACATCATTTTCATCCGTATAATGATAGATGATACCACCCTTATCTGCAATTTCTACCTCACTGTCGTTACCTACCGAAACAATATCTAAAACTCCAGCATCATGCAAAGCGATTAATTCTTCGCAAGAACTTTGTGGCACAAATGCAATCACAATTGATATTAAAGGCATCAATTTTTTCTGCAGTCTTAACATATCTTCGGCAGAAAAATATTTTGCAGGATAATTCATAGAAAAACTAAGTATAGCCAACATTTCTTTCCAATAAATTGATTCCTTTCTTTTAATAGACTTTTCAGCCTGAACATACTCGGCTTTTAGTAACTGAAATGGAGGTAGTTTTTCCCTTAACTCCATCATTGCATCTACGAATGTTTCAACATCCATATCTTTAATCTGTTCATAAAATGAAGGATCTTTTTCTTTAAAAATCTCCTTAAAATCTTTCTCAAAAACAAAATCTAAAGAAACAAAACCTTCATTTTCTTCCCTATGCTGTTTAAAATCTTCTATGCTAAGTAACGAATCATTTCTTAGTCTCGAATCTTCTAAATGAAACCTAACGGCAGGCAATAATCCATTTCTAGAATGCATCAATAAGCTAAAATTCTCACTACCTGCTGCCAATTGATAAGTTAATTTACCATCTTCATTTTTGGCAAAACTTCCATTGTGGCGAGCTAGTGTTCTAATGGCATCAATAGCTGTTAGCGACGAACCTTTTAATGCGATTGGATGATTAAGTTTTAAAGCTAGTTTTGCAGGAGGATAAGGAGAATCGAAATAACCTTGAACTAAACCTTCGTATTTTTTAGGCCAATTGTGTCCGGTTGCAATCACTACTTTATCAAACTTAAAAATGTTTTGATCAGCTAAAATCCAAACTTCATTTAATTCTGGCTTATAAATTACATCATCTACATTGCAATTTGTTTTTACTTCAACATCGATATTTTTCTCAACCGCTTGCTGAAGTAATATTTCGAACTGCGCTTGTAAATAAGCTCCAAAGAAAAGCCTTGGAAGCACTTTGTATTCGTTAAAATTATTTGATTTGATTTGGTATCGATCTAATAACTCTTGCGGAGCTTGATCAACCCATTCTTCGATTGAATTAACAAAATTTGGCACTTCATTATCAGAAACATTTGTGATATGTTCATCGCTAGCACCTTCGGTACTATAAGGCATGCCTGCTCCTAATTGATTTTTTCGTTCAAAAATAGTAACCTCGAAGTTTGGTTGGTTTGCCTCTACAATTCTTTTAAACATAAATAAGCCGCTTGGGCCACCACCTAATATGGCTATACGAATTTTACTTTTGGAAGTATTCATTAAAAAAACGTTAATTGTTATTGATGTTGAACAATGATTTGATAATTATGTTTAGCTTATTAATGCATGTAATGATTAAAATACAACCTATAGGTTTAAACTGAGTTTTTAGCTAAACAAAATTATTGCGATTCAGTTTAACTATATGTCTACTTACCACATCATTATGAAAAAGAGCATTTATATTTTAGATGACACCGAGGATATCAGGAACATCATATCAGAAATATTAACTGAGAAAAATTTTGAGGTTAAAGGTTTCTCGAATGTAAAAGAATTTAGAAAAGGTATAATGTACGCACAGCCAGATCTTTTTATTTTGGATGTGATGTTACCGGATGGAAATGGAATTGATCTTTGTGATGAGTTGAAGGACAATAGAAATACGAGACATATTCCCGTATTAATGATGTCGGCCAATAATGCTTACAGTGCGGCAAAAAAAATGTGCGAAACCGAAGATTTTATCAATAAACCGTTTGATATTGATGATTTTATAGAAAAAGTAGAAGATCAGTTAGATAAATAGCTTTAAGTTTTTATTTCAATCCAAACTGGGCAATGATCACTGGTTTTCTCCCAACCTCTTACATGTTTATCAACTGCTGCATTAATTAGTTTTGGTTTTAAATCTGGACTAAGCAAAAAATGATCTATCCTTAATCCGGCATCTCTGCCGTAAGCATTTCTAAAATAATCATAAAAAGTATAAATTTTCTCGGTAGGATATAATAATCTAATGGCATCTATCCAACCTTGGCTTAATAATTTTTGAAATGCAGCTCTAGTTTCAGGTCTAAAAAGTGCATCATTAACCCAACGCTCAGGCTTGTAAACATCTAATTCTGTTGGCATCACATTGTAATCGCCAATTAATATGGTAGGTAATTTATAAGTTAGTAGTTGAGCGGCATGTGCAGTTAACCTTTCAAACCATTGCAATTTATAATCAAATTTTACACCTGGTGAAGGATTTCCATTTGGTAAATACAAACAGCCAATAACTATACCATCAATCAAAGCTTCAATGTATCTACTTTGTAAGTCATCATCATCTCCTGCTAAGCCTCTCCTCAGCTCTTTTATTTCCTTATTTTTAGCTAAGATAGCAACCCCGTTCCAGCTTTTTTGACCATGCCAAATTGCATTGTAACCAGCTTCATTTATGGCTTGTATAGGAAACTTTTCATCTGGTGCTTTAAGCTCTTGCAAACAAACCACATCCGGACTAGTTTCACTTAACCATTTTAAAAGTACTGGCAATCTGCCATTAATGCCGTTTACGTTGTAGGTTGCTATCTTCATACTTATTAATCGTCGTGCTGTGGTTTAGCAAAATCTCCTAAAAAACCTTTACCATCAGTATCTGTTGCAGATTCATCTTCACTATCTTCTTTTTCTTCTGGCGGAAGATTGCCAGATGCATTTCCAGCAATGTCATTTTGAGAATAATCTGTTTCTTCTTTCTCTAGTTTTGCTTTGTCATCTGAACTTAATTCAACGTTATTTCTTTTTTGATTTTCGTTAGTGCCATTTGGCTCATTTTGCGTAGGTAACATAGGTTTAATGTTTAAATTTATACTAAATATTAAACATTGTTACTCGGCTATTGTTTGGATAATTGCAATGCTTAACAAAGCAATTCTATTTTAACTATCAATTAAAGCAAATTATAGTGTATCTTCACCGCAGAAAATCAAGCCAAACCTTCCTTCCTTTTCTTAATTCCTTTTAGGGCACGTTTGCCCTACAGGATGACAAATCCTTTTAGGTTAATTAAAAACAGCATACATGAGCACAAAAGAAATTCAATATCAAATCGGACTTTTCCTTTTTCAATTAAATAATACATCTGACGAAAGCGGCTTTAAAACCGATGAAAAGTGGGAAATAAAACTTACCAATGAGATTGATATGAAAAAAATAGTGAAGGATTATAAGCCCGCTATTGCTACTCAAATTCCTAAAAATATTATTGTTGAGGTTTATCAAGCCATTAGAGCAAAGCTAAATCAAGGCGAAGATTTAGAAGTATCTTTACTGGATAAAAAATCGATTGATAAATTAGAACTAAATTATGTGGTAGCGTTTAATACCAACAGACCAATTAGATAAATATCTGATATGTATTTGTAGGTCAGTGGATGATTTCACTGACCTATTTTTATGCTTTTTAATTGGTAAATTGTTGATGTAATTCTTCTACTTCTTTTAATGTATTCAATACTCCCGCTCTTTGCCTAAGTAAAATAGAAAAATAATCTTCTACCTCTTCACTTTCAGCCAAATAATAATCATATTTAACTAGCGCAGCTTGCTCACTTATTTTTACAGCAGCTAAAATTGCTGCATCGTCTCTTGCCTTTAAAGCATCTTTAATTTCTAACCAAGTGCGATGCAATATTCCAATTAAACCACCTTTTTCATTTTCAGCAATTTCTCCAAGTCTCAAAATTTGAAACTTTAATTCATCTTCATAAATATTACGTTCGGTAATTTTTTGCATAAAAAGATCTTTTAAAAATTGATCATTTGTTGCCTCTGCTGCTACTTTAAATCCTTCTTTGCCATCATTTACAATTTGAACTAAATCTTTAAGGTCTGTAATTATTTGTGCGTTGCTTTTCATCATTTTATGTTTACTAAAACAACTTACCTTAGCACAAAAGGTTTAAAAAATTTTAAATAAGGGATATAAACAAAATAAATTAATTGATTTAACGATAAGGAAATTGAAACACAAATAAGAAACAATTTATAGTTAAGTTAACATTAGATGAATTTAGAATTAAATCATCTGTTTGAGATAGAAATTTGTGGATAATCCACATATTGTGTAAAAGTTTTTAAACAGATTAAACCTTTAAAAACCTAAATTGTTATCAGATTAATAAAACGACAAAAAAGTCCTGTGAACGGGTAATCCGTGTAGGGCAGGCACACCATAAAGTTCAAATAAAAAGTCTCTTTTAAATTAAACAGGGACTTTTATGAACTTCCTTAAACTTTGCACAATCGCCAATAATTCAGCTATTATCACCCTGTGTAAAACAAAATTTTGTTAAAAATTTATGGCAATAAAAAAGGGAAGAAAATATCCATTCCCTTCCCTTAACTTAAACCAATAAAAACTTATGCTAATTTTTTAGTTCTGATGAAAATGTTTGCGATTGTTTTAACAGTTGTACCATTTAAAATCTCATCGAAACACTCGGCAGCATGTGTTTGCGTAACTGCAGTTCCATTGATACCAGTAATTTCTACACCAGCTTGCATTGTACTTTGCTCACCAGCATAAACTGCATTTACTTGCGCAATACCTGTATCATTTCCATTTGCTGCATAAGCAATCCATGGTTTTAATGGTATTCCAGCTGCAGCCGCCATTTGACGAACATGAGCAGCGTGACGAGCCTCAACTGAGTGAATTTGTAAAGCAGTTGTTAATACCGCATTCTGTTTTAATACGCCAGCTTGACCTTTGTAAGCTCTAACACCTGTATCTTCGAAAGCAATAGCTACTTTTAAGAACGTTGCGTAATTGCTAAATACATCTGCAAAAGCAGTACCGAACGTTGCCGCACCTGTAAAATCAAAATCTGCATCTACATAAGCATCTGCACCTGTAATATTTAATGCACCTTTTAACAAATCAACGTGTGCACGTTCGTGACCACGGATGGTTTCAATCGCAGTTCTTGATGCTGCATTAGGGAAAACAATGGTAGAATTTGTTAAAGCGTGGTTATAATAATTGTATTCTAAATATTCTAATGCCAAAGCAAAGTTTAAAACTTCGGTAACACTAGTTGGGTTTGTTTGTCCGTATGCTTTTTGAAACATAGAACCTAAAGCCAATGGCAATGCAGCTAAAGAAACTTTTTTTCCTACATTGAAAAAATCTTTCATTGCTTTACGTCTTGGGCTTAATCTTTCATAGATCTCACCGTCAACTTTTTCTATTTCGTCTAATATATTTATGATATTCATGATTGTTGAATTAAAGATTAAAGATTGATTACGTTGATTTGAGTTTTGATAAATGGTTTAGCCAATGCCAAAACTCTATCTGGTGTTAATGCTCCATCTAAACCACCAGCTACATTTGCACCAAATGGAACTAATGTACTTAAATTAGCGAATGAACCTGGATTAATTTGGTCTCTAACCCATGCAGCGTGACGAGCTTCTACCGATACAATTTGTCCGGCAATTACTAAGTTAGCTGTATTTGTTATTCTAACACCAGCACCGTTGTAAGCTGCAACACCTAAATCTTCAAATGTTTGAGCTGCTGCTAAAACTGCTGCGCCACTTGTAAAATCAATAGAAGAAAAATCAACCTCTAAACTACCAATAGCATTACCAGCTAATGCTTTTTTAAAGAATTCTCTGTGGGCAATTTCATGAAACTGCACATCCTGAAAATAGTTACGTTGTACAGTTGTAAAAGAAGATGGCAAAGCCGATGCTACTCTAATGTAAAATGCTGCTTCTAATTGCTCTAAAGCATAAGCATAGTTTAATACACCAACATCATCTTTAAAATCTAGCGTAGCGCCCATGTTAGGTATAGCTACACGGTCTTTTCTACAGCCGGCTGCTGTTAAAGCTACTACCGCTGCTCCAGCTCCTGCATAACGCAAAAAAGAACGACGCTGTAATTTAGCTTCCAAAATTGTACTTTCATTTAGTACATCTTGTTTTGGTTCGTTTAAATTTTCCATAAGAAATAAATTATTTTAAGTTTCGTAATAAGGTCTTATATGGGGCACATACGTGAGATCAAGCGCTTCGGTTTTCAACAGCCTTATTTAATCTAAAATATCACACTCCTTTTCAGAATATCACTCAATAAATAATTAGTATTCTTTATAGGAATATCACCAACAATTTTAATTTCCTTGTGTTATACCATCAATTATTAAATAACGGTATAATGATGCTCGCCCTTAAATCTACTTTCCAAGCTATTGAAAAACAGCACCTCAAATTGGTTAAAACACCATCTGTTGAGGAAACTTTGGTTGCTGAATTAAAAGAAGGGAAAGCTATAGCCATTAAACAATTGTACCAAATGTATGCCCCGGCTTTAAACGGTATCATTAAAAGGATTATTAAATACGACGAAATTGCAGAAGACGTTTTGCAAGATACATTTGTTAAAATATGGAAATCTATTGGCCAGTATGATGCAACTAAAGGCAGGCTTTTTACATGGATGGCTAACGTGGCCAAAAACATGGCAATAGATCAAGTAAGATGTAAAGCTCATTTAAATGCCAGTAAAACTGATGATATTGGTGAAGTATCTTTTGGATTGATAGAACATCAATCTTATGTAAACCCTAATATGGAAACCATCGGGATTAAGCAATTGCTTGGCCACTTAAAACAAGATCAGCAAGAAATTATTGAACTTATTTATTTTAAAGGATTTACTCACGTTCAAGTATCTGAAATTTTAAATATCCCTTTGGGTACCATTAAAACAAAGTTGAGATTGGCCATTTTAAAGTTGAGAAAATATTTCAACTAAGCTAATCTACCTCACCTATTTACTATCATTTCCATTTTATTGTTTATTGTTCAATGTTTTGTACAATTGGTCTTCAGCTGTATTTTTTTAGGCAATTAAGGTTTCGCCAATTTTCATCCGCGTTTGCGTAATTTACTTAATGTTAAAGGTATAAGTACCCAATTTTTAATGCTTAATATTCAAGCTAATAAATGGCATGATGTTCAAAACTTATCAGAATATCGCTACAAGGCATATAATGCTTTTAATAATTCGTTAAGCAACATTTTCGATAGAATGGAGATCAAAATTCGTTGCCATGATGGTATAATGTTTGAACAAATTTTATTGTTATCGAATTAATCTCTGAAAAAATTTAAATCAACCTATTATGACTATAGAAAGCTTAAACTTCGATTCAATGATCATTCCTTACCGTGCTAAGCTTAAAGCTTATGCCATGGGCTTTACTAACGATGAAGAAAATGCAAATGATTTAATGCAAGATACTTTGCTTAAAGCCTTTACTTATTTTGCTAAATTTAAACCCGAAACCAACTTTAGGGCTTGGTTATTTACCATTATGCGCAATACTTTTATTAATGATTACCGCCGTAATGCCCGTACTCAAAAAGTAATGTCTACTACTGAAGAAATTTCTTCAAGTCAATTACTGCACAGCGCATCAAAAAACCAAGGGGAGCAAAAATTTATCAATGCTGATATTGAAAAAGCATTAACCTCTTTACCAGCTAACTTGTATGATCCATTTATGCGCTATTTTGAAGGTTATAAATATCATGAAATTGCCGAAGAGTTTGATATGCCCATCGGCACTGTTAAAACCAGGATACATTATGCTCGTATGCATTTAAAAAAATACCTTAAGGTTTATGAAGAACTTAAATGTAAAATTAATTAGTTATTAAGATATATCTACCTATGCGAGCCTCAACAATTGTTGGGGCTTTTTTGAAAAAAAATTTTAAAATTTATTGAGCTATTAATCAAATAATTACAAATATTACAATAGGTTTTTAACATATTTATTTGATTTTATTTTTTTTAAATAGAGTTATCATTATATTTGCTCTTGAGAGCGTTAATTTAAACGGGGATACGGTGTTAAAACTGTGTCTCCGTTTTCTTTTTTAGCGCTGTTTTTAAAAAATATTTTCATAAGCTTTACTTCCCTATTGAAGCACTAAAATCAGCCCTCTTAATTCCTTAAAGTAACAAAACTGATAAATTTTATAATTCCTACATCCATTTTGTCTAAATTTTCGTTAATTTACTTAGACAAAAATGAAGTTTTCAATTTCACATTTAGAGCAACTTTCAGGTGTACCCATTCATACCATTAGAATTTGGGAAAGGAGATATCATGCCCTTACGCCAGATCGTTCTGAAGGAAATACCAGAATTTATTCTGATGCACATTTAAAACGACTGTTAGATATTGTAAGCATGGTACAAGCCGGTATTAAAATTTCGGCAGCCTGTTCTTATACCCAACTTCAAATTAATAGTTTTTTAGAAAATGAAATCAATAAAACAGTTGGTATTGATGAAAGACACGAATTTTACATCTCGCAACTGGTAAAATACGGATTAACATTTAATGAAGTGGAGTTTAGCAGGCTACTGGAAGGCTGTTTTAGCAATTACACCATTGAAAAATCTTATCAAAACATCATTTATCCTGTATTACAAAGGGTTGGTTTTTTATGGCGAAAAGACGAAGTATGCCCAGCTCAAGAGCACTTTATCACCAATATCATACGTCAGAAACTGATGGTTGCCATAGCGCAAATACCGTTGGCATCATTAAATAAATCTACTTGGTTATTGTGCCTACCAGAGGATGAAGGCCATGATATCCCCCTTCTTTTTGCCAATTACTTATTACGCAACAACGGATTTAAGGTAATTTACTTAGGAGAAAAAATACCCACCAATTCAATTCAAAATGCAATTCATCAAAATAAAATAGCTCATCTTTTACTTTTTATGGTTAGACAAAGACCACTAGCAGAAACAAATAAACTCATACACGAACTCAGCAATCAAAACCCTGATATAAATATTCACTTATCTGGGAATAAAGATTTAATCACCTCTTTACAATTAGATCAAAAAATTAATTACTTACCTTCAATAGCCGCATTTATAACTCATCTCCATCAACTAAGCCATGCCAACTAAACAAACCTATCAACAAAAAATTGCCGTTATTGGCTCTGGCTTTGCAGGCTTAAGTGCTGCTTGTTATTTGGCAAAAGCCGGATATGAGGTTGATGTATATGAAAAAAATGAAGACATTGGCGGCAGAGCAAGGCAAATGAGTACCGAAAACGGTTACAAATTTGATATGGGCCCAAGTTGGTATTGGATGCCCGATGTATTTGAACGTTTTTTTGCAGACTTCGGTAAAAAACCATCAGATTTTTACGAGCTTACCTTACTCGACCCAGGTTTTTCAATTGTTTTTGGTGAAAACGACTTAATGGAAATTCCTAATGATCAATTGGCTTTAGATGAGCTTTTTGAAAGTATAGAGAAAGGAAGTGCCGTAAAACTGAAACAATTTTTAGAGGAAGCCGCCTACAAATACAAAGTAGGTATGGATAAATTGGTTTACAAACCTGGTTTATCAATTGCAGAATTTATTGATTTAGATATTTTTAAAGGTATATTTAAACTTCAGCTGCTTACTTCTTTCCATAATCATGTGCGTAAGTTTTTTAAGCACCCCAAATTAATTGCCTTAATGGAATTTCCTATTTTGTTTTTGGGTGCTACTGCTGCAGATACACCAGCTTTATACAGCTTAATGAATTATGCTGGCTTAAGTTTAGGTACTTGGTACCCTAAAGGTGGTTTTGTTGCTGTAATTAATGCCATGAAAGATTTAGCAGTACAACAAGGTGTAAAATTTTATACCAATGAAAGTATTCAGTCTTTTGTTATTGATGACCACGAAGTTGCCCAATTAAAATCTACCACTAGAACAGAAGATTACGATGGTGTAATCGCTGCTGCAGACTATCACCATATTGAAGAGGTTTTGGGTGATGATTACAGAAACTACAAAGAAAAATATTGGGATAAAAGAGTAATGGCTCCATCGAGCTTATTATTTTATTTAGGTGTAACCAAAAAAATAGAAAAACTACATCATCATACCCTATTTTTTGATGAAGATTTGGCATTACACGCCGAAGAGATTTACACCACACCAAAATGGCCAAGCAAACCGTTATTTTATACCTGTTGCACCTCAAAAACAGACCAAGATGTTGCCCCTGCTGGTCACGAAAATCTATTTATCCTTATACCACTTGCTCCCAATTTAGAAGATACTGAAGCGTTAAGAGAAAAATATTATCACATTGTGATGGATAGATTAGAGAAATTTACCGAAACCGATATTAGAAACAACATCGATTATAAAAAAAGTTATTGCATTACAGATTTTGTAAACGATTATAACGCATACAAGGGCAATGCGTATGGTTTAGCCAATACTTTACCACAAACAGCTAACCTTAAGCCTTCTATTCAGAATAAAAAACTAGCTAATTTCTGTTATGCTGGTCAACTTACAGTTCCTGGTCCTGGTGTTCCGCCTTCTATTATTTCGGGCAAAGTGGCCACAGATGTATTAATTAAGCACCTAGAAAAACAAATATGAAAGAGACATTTGATACATTATCTGCCTCATGCAGCAAGTTAACTACCCTTAGGTACAGTACTAGTTTTTCGTTAGGCATTTATTTTTTACACAAACCATTGCGCCAACCAATTTATGCAATTTATGGTTTTGTTAGGCTTGCCGACGAAATAGTAGATAGCTTTCATGATTATGATAAAACGTATCTGCTGCAAAAATTTAAGGACGATTGTAATGAAGCAATTGAACAAGGCATTAGTTTAAATCCAATTTTAAATTCATTTCAGCAAGTGGTTAATCAATACCAAATTGACCACGAATTAATTGCTTTGTTTTTAAAAAGCATGGAGATGGATTTAAATGAGCAAACCTATTGTAATGACAAGTATGATGAATACATTTTAGGCTCGGCACAAGTGGTTGGTTTAATGTGCTTAAAGGTTTTCACCAATGGTGATGAAGCAGAATATCAAAGATTAAAACCATCAGCCATGCGTCTAGGTTCAGCATTTCAGAAAGTTAATTTTTTGAGAGATTTAAAAGCAGATTTTCAGCAATTGAACCGCTCTTATTTTCCTAATATCGATTTAACTAATTTCAGCCATGCTGCAAAAAAAGAAATTGAAGCAGACATAGAAAACGAATTTAAATTGGCTTTAGAAGGCATAAAACAATTGCCTAAAAGCTCAAAAAAAGGCGTTTATTTAGCTTACATTTATTATTTAGAGCTGTTTAAGAAAATTAAAAAGGCACCACCAGAAAAAGTGATGAACAATAGAATTAGAATTTCTAACGGTCATAAATTTGGATTGATGTTCGATTCGCTATTAAGACACAAAATGAATGTTTTATGAAATTTTTAGCTGTGTTGATTTTGATGATGGTTTCGAATTTTTTTACAATGAGCGATGTGGAGGTTGCAACCCTACGCAAATTATATTACGAAGCCGCAGAAAATAAAGCAGCAGTAAAAAAATTATCAGCTTTGCTGGCTAAAGTAAACGACAATTCTGATGCAATTTTAATTGGTTATAGAGGTGCAACTGAAATGATGGAAGCCAAATATGCGTTTAATCCGGTAACTAAATTAAGCCGATTTAATAAAGGAAAAAACTATTTAGAAAAGGCCATTAAAAAAGAACCAAAACAAGCGGAGTTAAGGTTTATTAGGTTTTCTATACAAACCAACCTTCCCTCCTTTTTGGGTTACAATGATCATATTAAAATAGATAAAGATGTGTTAATCAATTCAATTGTTAAAATTGATGATAAGCAACTAAAAAACAACATTATAGAATACCTCATTATATCTAAACAATGTAATCAGGAAGAAATTAAAAAAATAAAAAATTGGCAGAAGACGTAATTTTAGTAGATTATAACGACAATGAAATTGGCATAATGCCAAAAATGGAGGCTCATATTAGTGGTATTTTACACCGTGCCTTTTCAGTTTTTATATTTAATACCAAAGGCGATTTATTGTTGCAACAAAGAGCTTTAGACAAATACCATTCGGGCGGCAAATGGACTAACACTTGCTGCAGTCACCCAAGAAGTGGCGAGGAAAATATCGCGGCAGCAAATAGAAGGTTGTTAGAAGAAATGGGCATGAGTTGTGATTTGATTTATGGCTTTAACTTTTTATACAAAGCCAATGTAGAAAATGGTTTAATAGAACATGAGTTTGATCATGTATATTATGGCATAACAGATGACTTGCCAATTATAAATGTAGCTGAGGTAGCTAATTATAAATACTTAAATTTGTATGATTTGGCTGAAGATTTAAAAACTAATCCACAACAATATACTGAGTGGCTTAAAATAGCCATAGATAAGGTTTTAACACTTTACAAAACAATTTTTTAGGATATGCAAACTTTAATAAATATAGGTATCGTATTGGGCACATTTTTTAGCATGGAAGGAGTTGCGTGGCTAACGCATAAATATGTTATGCATGGCTTATGCTGGTTTTTGCACGAAGATCATCATCAAAAAGACCCAAATGATTTTTTAGAAAAGAATGATTTTTTCTTTTTGATTTTTGCTATTCCGGGAATAATTTGCTTGGCCTTAGGCAACTTTTTTGAGGTAAGGATTGCGCTATACGTTGGTATAGGAATTACCCTTTATGGTTTATGCTATTTTTTGGTACACGATATTTTTATTCACCAACGTTTTAAAATATTTAGAAATACAGACAATTGGTATTTAAAGGCAATTAGAAGAGCTCATAAAATGCACCATAAACATTTAGGCAAACATGAAGGCGAATGTTTTGGTATGTTGTGGGTGCCAATTAAATATTTTATGCAGGCTAAAAACAGCAAATAACATGAAGTATACTTATTTGCTTATTGATTTTTTTACCATTATTGTTCCCTTTTTATTTTCGTTTCATCCGAGGTTAAAATTTCATAAAACTTGGCGCTCCTTTTTTCCAGCCGTGCTGATAACAGGATTGGTATTTGTTTTAGGAGATGTTTACTTTACCCATTTGGGTGTTTGGGGCTTTAATCCTACCTATTTAATTGGGCTAAAAATTGGTAACATGCCGATTGAGGAAATCTTGTTTTTTCTATGTATTCCTTTTTCTTGTGTTTTTACCTTCCATTGCTTAAACATTCTTTTAAAACTAAAATTAGCTGAAAAAACAACCAATTTGATCACTTACTTTTTCATCGCAATGGGTTTTGTCGGCGGGTTTTATTTCTTAGATCAGTTGTATACTACCGTTACCTTATTTAGTCTTGCTTTGTTACTTATTGTAGCAAAATTTGTTTTAAAAGTAAATTGGCTAGATCGATTTTTCCTAGTTTATTTGATATTATTGATACCTTTTACCATTGTAAACGGATTATTAACAGGAACGATGCTTGATGCACCTGTTGTTTGGTACAACAGCAATGAAATTATCGGTATTAGAATGTTAACCATACCTATTGAAGATATATTTTATGGGATGAACTTAATTTTGCTAAATCTTTTAATTTATTTAGGACTAGAGAAAAGATTGAGCACTGATCATCAGAATTGATTAAAAGATTAAATTGCTCGCAAATTTAAATTAAATATTACCGAGAGCTTATCATTGGCCCTTACCAAATGACCAACTTTTTTGGGTGGAGTAAGTTTAAAATCGGAAAAATAGATAGGTTGAACGCCAACTAAGGTCATTTTATTATTATCAATATTGATACGGTAAGAAATCTCAAAGCGTTTGCTTACACCTGCAATGGTTATTTCTACATTGCCACAAACGGTACTTACTTTTGAGTTCGGATTAGCAATTTCTTTTAGTGATAAAAATTTAACAATTAATTGTGGAAACTGATCTGATTTCAGGGTTTTGCGCAATTCTCTTGTCATTATAAAATTACTGCAACTAAAATTTGAAACATCAATTGTAACCGCTCCTGTAAGTATAATGTTATCGGTTTTGTCATTAGCAATAATAATAGTATCAGTTTTAGCATACTCATTAATTTTGCATGAAAACTTACCTACGTTTGTGGTGCCATTTACACTTAAATTACTATGTTCTGTAATAATCCATTTGGTGTTAAGCGCTGTGTTTCTATTGCCAACAAAGCTTGTTGATACGATAAAAACAATTAAAAGTAATAGATATTTTTTCATGATAATGGCATAAAAAAGAGGCTGTATCAGAATAGATTTTAATGATTGATTAGCAGAATAATATTTTGAACTGTCGTCATTCCCGTGAAAACGGGAATCGTAATGCAAGAAAAGGTTAATGATTAGCCCTTATTAAGCGCTTTACGATGCCCAGTCAAGCTGAGCATGACGAAACCGCCAAATTTAATTTTCCTAAAATTTTGAATTTTTAATTCTGATACAGCCTCCTATTAATTATTTGGGTAATTAAAAACCAACTAAGGCTTGGATCACGTAACCTTTAAATTTGCCTGCGTTACGAAAATCTGCAGTTGGAAAATCTTTATATTTTTGGGTAACATATTCTCCTTTTAACAAGATGTTTTTAGTTAAAAACCAGCCAGCTGTAAAAGCAACTCTATCAATTTTAACATCACTTGCATAAGTAATTGCAGGTGTAGTACCAACTGCTGCTACATTAGCCAATTCGGCTGTTACTACATTGTATTTGGCGCCAATAAAGAAGTTTTCTTCTACTCCAAATCTGTAAACACCATCTATCGCTATCTGCTCTGCTCCTCTTACATTAGTTTCAGTTTTTGATCTGCCTTTGGCATTTTCATAAGTACCAAATAATTCTAGTCCTTTTAGTTTTACAAATGCATTTAATTGCAAGGCACTAACTTTTTTACTAAAACCAGGATTAAATCTTCCAGAAAAAGCATTTGCAGCAGTTGTTGCACCTATTTTTTCCATCACCATGAAATAATTTGATCCAGTTCTATCGCCACCATATAAGGTTTGTCCGCCAGAGCTGTTATTGCTGTAAAATGAACCTGCAAAACGAACTCGTACATCTGTATTCAGTTGTTTATCGAAACCACCTTTAGCATATATAGCTGGCGATTTATGCACATTTGCATCTTGAGTGGTGGCAATTAAACTATCAATATTCCCTTTAATCATTCCGTTAGATACACCCAACATTCCGAATAATCCATTTTTTCTAACCAAAACTTCTCCACCAATTTCTGTGGTAAAACCATCCATAATATAGTTTTCTATAAAAGGATTGTAAATGGTTTGTCCACCATCAGATCTACGAAAGTGCTGATCGCCATAATTGATTTCCATGTGGCCAATTTTTATGGTGGTTACCGACATGATATCTTCCCATAATTTGCCTCTAAATGGTAATTTATCAAATTGGATATAGCCACCTTTTACCCAAGTTTCGTTATGGTGACGAGAAGATAGGTAACTTGTTAAGTTTAATCTAATTCCATCTGCTAATTGCACATCCATAAATAAATTGGCATTTGCAGTGTTAAATCCTGGTGTCATTTTATATAATCCACCAGCAGTGTTTTCATGTTTTAAACCTTGAAAAGATTGAGTAAAGCCAGCACCAAATTGCACTTTTAGCTTGTCGAAAATTGTGGTGCTATCTTTAGGCGCTTCAAATACGTTGATACCAGATTTATCGTAAGGACGCAAGTTAGTAACCTGAGCTTGAGCTTTTATACTCAACGTGCTCGTGAAAAGAAGCGCTACCGCAGCAACTTTTAATATTGTAGAATTAGTTTTCATGATCTTGATTTTAAGGATTTCGTATTATTTAGTATAAGTAAGATTAAATTGTATGCTTAAGTCGTTACCAACTTTCATGGCACCTAGCATAAAACTTGGTGGCTGTATGCCGTAATCTGTAAGGATTAAATTTTCTTGTCCGTGGCAAGTAATAGAACCATCTGCATTTACCAAAGCCATAACTTTCATGGCAATAACCTGAGTTTTGCCTGCTATAGTTAAATTACCCGATGTTTGTATACTGTATTTATTAGCTTGCACCATGGTAACCGTTGCAAAAGTGAGCTGATAAGTAACTTTTGGAAACTGATCGGCTTTCATTGCTTTATAAGTTCTTTCATCCATCGATGTTTTATCACTTTTTAAGCTTTTAGCTAAAACACTAAACCTAAAAGAGGTTAAATCAACTAGTTCATTGTTACTGTTAAATTTAAAAGAACCACTGCTTTCTAAACCTTTAGCTACCATTGTCCAATCGTGCACATTAGATTTACCTAAAACCTTAATTGTATTATCTTTAGAAGAAGCCAATTTATAGCTGCTTTGCGCCATTAGCATCATAGGAGAAAGCATGAATAAGACGATGCTAACTTTTAAAATTATCCAACCGTAGTGGATGAGTTGATTTGTTTTCATTGGGGGTGATTGATTAAGTTTTTATTGTTAATCAAATGTACAGCTACCCCATTAGCTGCTAATGATAAGCAATAGTTATAAAACTGATTGTAATCATTAAATTGATTTATAATTTATTGAATATCAAATATATGAGTAGCATCACATTGTATGATGACGATGCTTACATTTCTAAATTAGCACTTGGTTATCTTTGATAAAAACAACATCATCATGAAAAAAATACTTGTCCCAATTGATTTTTCTGAATGTGCAGACAATGCATTAAACTATGCCATTCAATTAGCTAAGGTTATCAAATTTAACATTCACATCTGTCATTCAATTGTTCCGATAGCAAACAATGCGATGTATGGCATTACGGTAGTTACGCCCAGCGAAGACGAAAGTTATATCGATCGAACAACCACGTTTTTAAAAACATTTGCAGAGAAAATTATCGAAAAAGAAAATTTAAATACTGCAGAAACACCTTCACTTACTTATAGTATAGAACATACCGATGCTAATAAAGCAATAGATCAACTAATAGATCGGCATGATTTTGATTTAATTGTGATGGGTTTATCTGGAGCAGGTGCAGTAGAAAAATTTTTAATTGGTAGCATAAGCAGAAAACAAATTGATCAAACTAAAATTCCAACTTTGTTGATCCCTAAAAACGCTACCTATCGTAAAATTGATAAAATTGCTTTTGCAACAGATTTAAATGTTGGAGACATGGATTCTATACAAAACATTGCAAGACACTTCTGCAGACTAGAACCAGAGATTTTATTGTGTCATATCCATGGATTAGCTTCAGATTTTCATGATCCGTACAGCAAAGCAAATATTTTTCTGAAAAATGTAACAGGTAAAATTAATTATCCTAAAATCTATTATCGTCATATACAGCAAAAAAAGGTGAATGATGGTTTATTATGGCTTACCCAAAATGGAGATGTTGATATTTTAGCAATGGTACATCGCCAGAAAGGAATGTTCGCTGAATTTGCATTTGGTAGTCATACCCAACAAATGGCTAAGAATATAAGTATCCCTTTAATGGTTTTACCAGAGGGAAATGAGGTTATTGGTTGGTAGGTTATAGTGGTACTTGAATGGGTTACCGATGTAAAATAGGTACAAGTCCTGAATAACAATTATTTTAAAAAACTTTGTCATTCCGAGCTTGCGAGGAAACTCATTGATAAGCTGCGAAAGAGATCCTTCACTGTGTTCTGGATGACAAAGCGTGATTAGAAACTTTGTCATTCCGAGCTTGCGAGGAAACTCATTGATAAGCTGCGAAAGAGATCCTTCACTGTGTTCTGGATGACAAAGCGTGATTAGAAACTTTGTCATTCCTAACTTGCGAGAAAACTCATTGATAAGTTGCGAAAGAGATCCTTCACTGCGTTCTGGATGACAATTTTTTTTTAGAAACCATCCTTAGTAACTTTGTCATTCCGAGCTTGCGAGGAATCTCTTTGATAAATCCTAAAAGAGATTCTTCACTGCGTTCTGGATGACAAGTTTTTTAGAAACCATCCTTAGTAACTTTGTCATTCCGAGCTTGCGAGGAGTCTCTAAGCAAATCATTTTTGGATTACCTCATCATTTAGAAATCTCCAGTCTTTATTATCAGTCTCAATCAATGAGTTTTTCTTTTCTCGTGACCAGCCTTTAAGTTCTTTTTCCCTTGCAATTGCATCATCAACATATTGAAAATGCTCAAAATGAACTAAATAAAAACAATTGTATTTTGAAGTAAATGAAAATGCATTATAACCTTCAATGTGTTGTTGTAATCTGATAGATAAATCATTAGTTACACCTATGTAGAGAACAGTTCTTGCTTTATTAGTTAGAATGTATATAGCGTAATTATGATAATTCATAATTGAACTTACAAAATAAAATTTTAGATTAAAAATTTGTCATTCCGAGCTTGCGAGGAAACTCATTGATAATCCTAAAAAAGAGATCCTTCACTGCGTTCTGGATGACAAAGCGTGATTAGAAACTTTATCATTCCAAGCTTGCGAGGAAACTCATTGATAAGTTGCGAAAGAGATCCTTCACTGCGTTCTGGATGACAAAGCGTGATTAGAAACCTTCCTTAGTAACTTTGTCATTCCGAGCTTGCGAGGAATCTCTTTGATAAATCCTAAAAGAGATCCTTCACTGCGTTCTGGATGACAAGTTTTTTAGAAACCATCCTTAGTAACTTTGTCATTCCGAGCTTGCGAGGAATCTCATTAAAAAGTCTAAAGAGATCCTTCGCTGCGTTCTGGATGACAAAACGTGCTTAGAAAAGTGTCATAAAAAGCTTGTGAGGAATCTCATTGATAATCCAAAAAAAGAGATCCCTCACTACGCTCAGACTGACATATCGCATAAAATTCTTCAATCAATCAACCCCTTCAACCATTCTAAATAAATCAGATTTAACAATCCGATTGGCAAGTAATTGCTCATTAATTTCCTTTGTAAGTTCGCTATGCTCTTCAATTAATTTCATATCCACATTTAAATCTTCGGTTTTTAAAATACCTTCCAGCATACGCTGATGTTTGTTTACCAATTCTTTTAACGCCAATGTCTTTTCACTCAAAATGGCTAAGCTTTTTGTAATGGCATCAATTTCTTTAGCTGTATGTTTTTTGCCAATATAAAATAGCTTTTCACCAAAAAGTTTCTGGTAAAACCTACTTTCATCTTCTAAAAAACAAACTTGCGACATCCATTCTTTATTTTGCAAATAAAGTTCTTGCAGCTCTGTTGATAATGTTGACTCTGATATTAAATCCATGGTTATTGTGATTAAATTAAATTAATTATTCTGCAATTTGTAATACGATCCTACCCTCTATTTCACCTTTTTTCATCTGCGCTAAAATTTCATTGATATCTTCTAGTTTAGCAGCATGAACGGTAGCTTTTACTTTTCCTTCTACGGCAAAGCCGATGGCCTCTTGCATATCTTTTCGCGTGCCAACAATAGATCCTCTTACCGTATAACGATTTAAAACCGTTTCGAAAATTGGCAAATCAAAACTTCCCGGAGGTAAACCATTTAATGAGATCGTACCTTTTCTGCGCAAAGCAGTTAACGCTTGTTTAAAAGCAATTGGCGAAACGGCCGTAACCAAAACACCATGCATGCCACCAGTTTTTTCTTTTAAATACTTACCAGGATCATCATGTAATGCATTAACTGTTAAATCGGCACCTAACTTTTTAGCTAGGGCTAACTTTTCATCAGAAATATCAATTGCTGCCACATGTAAACCCATTGCTTTGGCATATTGTACCGCTAAATGTCCTAGTCCGCCAATACCAGAAATCGCTACCCATTCGCCAGGTTTAACTTCCGTTTCTTTCAATCCTTTATAAACTGTTACTCCGGCACAGGTAATTGGCGCCATTGCTAAAAAATCAATATCTTTCGGAAAACGAGCAATATACCTCCCATCAGCAACTACATATTCTGCATAACCACCATCTACACTGTAACCACCATTTTGCTGACTTTCGCATAAGGTTTCCCATCCGGTGATGCAATATTCACAATGCCCACAAGCGCTAAATAACCATGGCGCACCAACAACATCTCCTATTTGTACATTCTCTACTCCTCTGCCTAAAGCAACAACATTACCTACAGCTTCATGACCAGGAATTAATGGTAATTTAGGTTTAACCGGCCAATCGCCTTCACAAGCATGTAAATCTGTATGGCAAACACCGCTTGTAATTACTTTAATTAAAACTTGATTTTCACCAGGCATTTTAACTTCAACCTGCTCTATCGTAAGTGGCTTGCCGAATTCATGCAGCACAGCCGCTTTCATTGTTTTTGGAATCATGGTATTGATATTTTAGGGTGAAAAATTTATTTATTAAATCGTTGATGGTAAGATTTTTCCAACATTTCTCTGTGGTTGGGATGAGCGATTGCTATTAATGCTTTTGCTCGTTGTTTAAGGCTCAATCCAAATAAATTTACCTTCCCATATTCGGTTACAATCCAATGTACATGACCACGAGTGGTTACCACTCCTGCTCCTTCTTTTAAAAATGGTACTATCCTACTGATACCCTTATTGGTTTGAGATGGCAAAGCGATGATAGGTTTACCACCTTCAGAAAGTGAGGCGCCATGGATAAAATCCATCTGACCTCCAATTCCCGAATATTGATAAGTGCCGATAGAGTCTGAACAAACCTGTCCGGTCATATCAATTTCTATTGCACTGTTAATGGCAGTAACTTTTGGATTTTGCCTAATGATACTAGTGTCGTTAACGTACCCAATATCCATTACTCTTATCGAAGGATTATCATGCACAAAATCGTACAATTTGCGAGTGCCGGTAATAAATGAGGTTACCGATCTGCCCACATTCAATTTCTTTAAACTATTGTTAATTACACCACTTTCTAACAATGGAATAATACCATCGGCAAACATTTCGGTATGGATCCCTAAATTTTTATGCGTAGTTAAATTCTTTAAAACCTGATCTGGAATACCACCAATACCCATTTGCAGCGTTGCTCCATCTTCTACAAGTGAGGCTACGTTCAATCCAATTTTTTCAACCACATCAGTAATTTGGTTTGCGTAATTCACCTCTGGCAAATCGGCATTGTACCAAACCATTGCATCAATCTTATTGATGTGTAAAAAACCATCACCATGTGTACGCGGCATTAATGGATTTACTTGTGCAATTACATGTTTGGCCATTTCTACCGCAGAACGGGCAATATCTACTGATGTACCTAATGAGCAATAGCCATGTGCATCTGGCGGAGAAACCTGAATTAAGGCTACATCAATAGGTAAAATATTTTTACGAAAAAGCTGTGGTATTTGACTTAAAAAAATGGGCACATAATCGCCGTTTTCGCTATTGGCAACGTTTCTGGTAGCTGTCGATACAAATAATGAATTGAAGTAGAAGGAATTGCGAAACTCTGGTTGATCCAAATTAACATCACCAAGTGTTGTAATACTAACCAATTCTACATTTTTTAATTGCTGATGCCTATTTTGCAAGGCTTTTACTAAGCAAACTGGTGTGGCAGCACCACCGTGTATAAAAACCCTATCGCCAGAATTTACAATAGCTAGAGCATTATCTTCATCAATATAATTAGGAACTTTCATATAAATAGTTGCAGCTACTTTTTGGGCTGCTAAACAATATAAAAGTAAGCTCTTAGCGATGTTTAATTAATGACTCTTAATAAGTTAAAAACTGATTTTCATCAGCTTTGCTTAATTAATTACATACATTCTGCCACATGCCCAGGATGCGTGGCATGAATTGCTGGAGATAAAAAAGGAATACCCAATTCTGCACTTCGCATGATAAAAAGCACACCTAAAAAAAGCATAAACCAAGGCACCAACTTGTTGGGGTTAAAACGAATGTATTTTTTTAAATAAATCCCACCTAAGGAGATCAATAACATTAATGGTGTTGTACCTAAGCCGAACAGAAACATAAATATTCCCGCTTCTTGAACTGATGCTGTATTTAAAGCGGTTGCTAAGGCTAAATAAACCATGCCGCAAGGAACAATACCATTCAGCATACCTGCAAAGAAGCCCCAAAATGGCAAACCATAAACCTTACCCATTAATTTTGCAATTGGAGCAATTAGTTTCGATTGAAAAGAATTAAAAAATTGCAGATAACTTTTACTAAAATATAGAACAGTAAAAATCACAAGCAATATCCCTATAATTAAGCTAAGCGTATTTTGACTAAAAACTAAACTTAAACTATTCCCAACAAAACCTACTAAAATACCCATTAGCGTATACATTAAAACTCTACCAAACTGGTAAAGCAATAAATGTAAGGCTGCTTTAAAGTAATTTTGTTTAGGTAAAGGCAAACTCAGCATTAATGGTCCGCACATTACCGCACAATGTAAACTACCGAGTAAGCCCAATAAAAATGCTAAGGGTAATCCGTTCACAGGGTGATGCTTTTTTTAAGTTGATACTTTTTAGCATTGCTGATCCATTTTAGCTCTAAATACCAAACTCCGCTATGCATGTTTTGTCTATTAATGATGATCAGATGAGCATCGCTTACCGTAGCGCCACTATCTGCCAATTTATCTTTTTTGGTTGATGGTCTGGCTAATTTTAAATTGTAATTGGCACTGTCTTTTAACTGAATAATGATTTGGCTATCGCTAATGGTAATTTTTGGTTCAGCTTTATCGGTAATTACGTTCTGATTGGCATTGTATTCATCATTGTAATTGATCCCTTTTTCGTAGTAATCTTCATCTACTAAATTATCATTTCCATGTATTTTAAACATATACACAACCATACCGATGATAAACAGCATGAATACTATCATTCCTAAAACAATTTTCGTTCCCCAGTTCATGTGCTTTTAATTTTGTAACTTTTTAAACCTTAACGCCAAAAATATAACCCACCAGAGCAGATAAACCCATAGCAATAGTACCCCAAATAGCTATACGCAAAACCGCTTTACCAATATGCGATCCGCCGGTTTTTGCTGCAACTGTACCTAAAATCATCAGAAAAACAATGGTGCAGGCATACAGCCAATATTCCAATCCCTTAACTGGGGCAAACAACACTACCATTAATGGCAATATGCTGCCAACGGTAAAAGAAGCTCCAGATGCAAATGCAGCCTGAATGGGTTTCGCTTGACTAATTTCATTGATGCCCAACTCATCTCTAATGTGCGTAGCCAAAGCATCTTTCTCTGTTAATTCAATAGCTACCTGTAGTGCAGTTTCCTTTTTTAAACCTCTACGCTCGTAAATCTGAGCCAATATTTTAAGCTCTTCTTCTGGCATTGCTAGCAACTCTTGTCGCTCTCTTTCTATATCTGCTTTTTCAGTATCAGTTTGCGAACTTACCGACACATATTCGCCAGCTGCCATAGACAAAGCACCTGCAGCTAAACCCGCAACTGTTGCCAAAACAATAGGCTCTCTGGTAGTGCTTGCTGCAGCAATGCCAATTGCTAAGCTCGAAATCGAAATAATACCATCATTTGCGCCTAAAACAGCAGCTCGTAGCCAATTGCTTCTGTGTATGTAATGACTGTCTAAATAGTTATCTATCGTTACCATTTTGATTTGTTTAAGTATTCATAAAAATACTAAAAGCGTTTGTTAAGGCAGTGCAAAAAAAGTAGTCTCAGCTGTGCTTATTATTTCATTGTTTGTCTTTATTTCAAACAAAACATCTGTTTTAAAACCAGTTAAATCTTTCGGATTTTTGATCAAGAAAAATGTTAATCTAACTGTGCCTTCTTTCGGTAAATACACTGGTTTCTGAATAAACTCTATCTTGTCTGCGGGGTTATCGGATTTAAAAACAAAGTTGATGTCTTTATTGGTTTTGTTAATTAATTCGGCATTGTACAAATTACTGATAGCTCCATCTGGCCTAACCTGATAAGTGGTGCCACTAGCCCGTAAAACCGTAGTTTGTACATTTTGCCTTTTATAAATTAAGCTCGAAAAAACTAAAACTACCACAAACAAAACCGCTGTATAACCGTAAGCTCGTAAACCCAGTTTAAAAGGTGTTTGCTTTTGAATGTAATCTTGCGTAAAAAAGCCAATTAAGTTTTGAGGTTTGTTAATTTTAAGCATCACCTCGTTACAACTATCAATACAAGCTGTACAGTTGACACATTCTAATTGGGTACCTTGTCTAATGTCAATTCCAGTAGGGCAAACCTGTACGCATAAACCACAATCAATACAATCTCCTTTGCTTAAATCTACCTTGTTTTTTTGTAAATGTGCTCTAGGCTCTCCTCTGTTTTCGTTATACGCAACAATTAAACTTTGGTTATCTAACAATACACCTTGCAACCTACCATAAGGGCAAATTACAGTACAAACCACTTCACGCACGTAGGCAAAAACCATATAAAACACAAAGGTGAAGAACCAAATTGAGATAAAGCCAGTAAAGTGCTGATTAATAGGTTCAGTAACGATTTTATAAAGTACATCAGAGCCGATGATATATGCCAAAAACGTATTGGCGATAGCGAAGGAAATGAGCAGAAATAAAAAGTGTTTAAAACCTTTTTTCAAAATTTTCTCTCTTGTCCATAGTTGTGCATCTAACTTTTTCTGCTGGTTGGCATCTCCCTCTATCCAATACTCAATTCGCCTAAAAACCATTTCCATAAAAATAGTTTGCGGACAAGCCCACCCGCACCAAAGCCTACCCAAAATTACCGTAAAGCACACAATGAAGATCATAAAAATCAGCATGGCTAAGGCAAAGAGATAAAAATCTTGAGGAGTAAATATCAAACCAAAAAACACAAATTTACGGTCTAAAAAGTTTAACAAAACCCACTGTTCGCCTTTCATCTTTAAAAAAGGTGCGGCAAACAAAAAAACTAAAAGAACATAGCTTACCCATTTGCGGTAATTGTATAATTTACCAGCAGGTTTTTTAGGGTAAAGAAATTTACGTCCAATTAGTTTCATATTAGTTTTTAGTTATGATTTCAGCATTCGCGGTATCAATTGCTAATTTTTCTTCATATTTTTCGCCTTGTGGTGCTTTGGCTCCTACCGGATTTGTACCTTTTAAAGACATGATGTAATTGGTAACTTCGCTAATTTGCAACGATGTGAGGTTCTTTTGCCAACTTACCATTCCTTTTTCAGGTACGCCATATTTAACCACTTTAAAAACATCCACTACACTACCACCATGCAACCAAAACTCATCAGTTAAATTAGGGCCAACTAAACCTTGTCCTTTATCGCCATGGCAAGCAATGCAATTTGCATCAAAAACACCTTTTCCATTTACAATTTGAGCAGCATCAATTTTAATCGAGCCTTCATCCACTTTAGTAGCAGATTTTGCCAGAAAAGCTTTTTTATCTAAATCGGCCTTAGTCATTTCGGTGATATACTCATCATCTTGTCTTTCTCCATATCCACCAATGTGATAATAGTATAAATAAAAAGCACCAAAAATAATGGTACCATAAAATAGTACATTAAACCAAGCAGGCACCGGATTACTCAATTCTTTAATACCATCATAAGCATGTGGAATTTCTAAATTTTTCTCTTCTTCCATTGGTTTTAAGCTCAAAAGTTTGGTCCAAATGTTTGGCGTACTCTTTTTAAGTTTTAACCATTCTGTATAATCAACTTGCTCTGGTTTTTGATATTTAATGAAAGGTTGCGGATCTTTCTGTTCTTTAAGCATTACCTTAAAAGCATTAAAAAGCGTTACAGCAACAACCAATAAAACCACTGCAAAAAATAGCAGAGCGATAACAAGCAATTCGGTGATACTTAAACCAATATTTGGTTCTGGTATAATTTGCTTTGCTGGTTCTACGGTTGTTTGCGCTATAACTCCAGAGCTTATCAGCAAGAGTGTTAAAATTAAATTAGTCTTCTTCATATCCATTAGATTGATTGTCTTCGAAAGGTAGATTACGCATCACACTGATGTGGCTTCTGCTTAATTTATAGAGGTATAAACCAATTATTAAAAAGAAAACCATAAATATGATGAGCGATGTAATGAGGTAAAATTCACCGCCGGCTAAGTCTTTAATTTGTTTAAACATAATTATTGGTTTGAAGGAATGGTCATTCGGTTTGCTTTTATATCTGTACCCATACGCTGTAAATAAGCAATTAAGGCTATAATTTCTTTGTCGCTTTTAACGTTGATGTTGTTTTGTTTCAAATCTTTGGCAATTTCATCAGCTTGGATTTTTAGTTTATCATTTGCTTCAGATGCAAAACCATCGCGATAAGGCACACCTAAGGTTTGCATGGCTCTTATTTTTGCTGGCGTTGTAGAAACATCAAGTGTTTGCTCTATTAACCAAGGGTACGGCGGCATAATGCTACCTGGCGACATAGATGTTGGATCTACCATGTGGTTAAAATGCCATGCGTTAGAATATTTACCACCAATTCTGTGTAAATCTGGTCCGGTACGTTTACTACCCCATAAAAATGGATGATCGTACACAAATTCTCCAGCTTTGCTATACTCGCCATAACGTTCTGTTTCTGAGCGGAAAGGACGTATAGTTTGCGTATGACAGTTTACACAACCTTCTCTGATGTATAGATCTCTGCCCTGCAGCTCTAAAGGCGAATATGGTTTTACGGCTGCAATGGTTGGGATATTAGATTCGATGGTAAATGTGGGCATCATTTCTACCATGCCACCAATTAAAATCACGATTAATGATAACACCATAAATTTCATTGGTTTACGTTCTAAAACGCGGTGCCATTTTTTATCAGCTGGATCGGTTGATTCTATTTCTTTTGCCAATGGCATTGCCTCAACGGTTTCATCAACCAATTTTGCTCTTAACATGGTTTTACCCAAGTTTATAGCCATTACAATTACACCAAGCAAATACATTGCACCACCAATGCCACGTAAAACATGCATCGGAATAATTTGTAGTGTAGTAGTTAAAAAGTTAGGGTATTTTAATAAACCTTCGGCGGTAAACTCTTTCCACATTAAGCCTTGTGTAAAACCAGCCCAGTACATTGGTACAGCATAAAATAAGATGCCCAAAGTACCAATCCAGAAGTGGAAAGAAGCCATTTTTTTAGAATACAATTCTGTTTTATACAGCTTTGGCACCAAATAATACATGATCCCGAAGGTTAAAAATCCGTTCCATCCTAAAGCGCCAACGTGTACGTGTGCTACAATCCAATCGGTAAAGTGAGCAACTGCGTTAATTTGTTTTAACGATAACATTGGCCCTTCGAAAGTTGCCATACCATAAGCAGTAATGGCAACTACCATAAACTTTAAAGTAACATCTTCACGAACTTTATCCCATGCGCCACGTAAGGTTAACAAACCGTTAATCATACCGCCCCAACTTGGGGCAATTAGCATAATCGAAAATGCAACACCTACCGATTGTGCCCATCCTGGTAAGGAAGTATATAGCAAATGGTGTGGCCCAGCCCAGATATAGATAAAAATTAACGACCAAAAGTGAAGAATACTAAGTTTATAAGAGTACACAGGGCGATTTGCCATTTTAGGCAAAAAGTAATACATCATCCCTAAATAAGGTGTAGTTAAGAAAAATGCCACCGCGTTATGTCCATACCACCATTGTACCAAGGCATCTTGCACACCAGCGAACACATAATAGCTTTTTAAGAAAGAAATTGGTAATTGAAAAGAGTTTACGATGTGTAAAACCGCAATAGTTACAAATGTGGCAATGTAAAACCAAATGGCAACGTATAAATGGCGTTCTCGGCGTTTAAAAATTGTACCGAACATATTTACACCAAAAACTACCCAAATTAGGGTTATGGCAATATCAATTGGCCATTCTAACTCTGCATACTCATGCGATGAAGTAAAACCGAGTGGCAATGTAATTACAGCCGAAACGATAATGAGTTGCCAACCCCAAAAATGAATTTTGCTTAAGGTATCACTAAACGTACGGGCTTTTAACAAACGTTGAAGCGAGTAATATACTCCCATAAAAATGGCATTACCAACAAAGGCAAAAATTACCGCATTGGTGTGCAATGGTCTAATTCTACCAAAGGTGGTATATTGGTTGCCCATGTTCATTGCAGGTTTAAATAGTTGCAAAGCGATGAGCAAACCTACTGTCATGCCAATGATACCCCAAATGATGGTGGCAATACCAAAATTGCGAACAATCTTGTTGTCGTAAGTAAATTTTTCTAACTGCATAAAATAGTTTTGTGTTTTGTAATGAAACAAAGGTATTTGCTAGATGAAATTTGAAGGGTGACAGTGCTTAGTTAGAAATGTGATATTGGTCACTATTGAGGGGAATTATGGAATTTTAAAATCGACCGTCATTCCCGCGTAGGCGGGAATAGTAATGCGCTAAATTCTATTTTCATTTGTATTGCATTACGATTGCCAGTCGAGCTGACAATGACGATAAGGCTAGTGAAGACTGTTAACTGAAAACCCCTAACTGTCAACTTTAGAATCCTCATCCTCAAACAACACTCTGATTCCTGGAGTTACCACATCATCATGCTGGCCATTTTTGAGCGACCAAACAAAAGCACCTAAAAAAATCAAAGCCATTAATATGCTACAACCAACCAAAAAATAAAGTATGTTCATAATAATTTGTTTTTACTTGCAAAAAATCTGGTAGCTATGGTAGTAAAACTGATAATGGTAATGGTACTAATAGGCATCAGCACTGCTGCAACTAAAGGATAAAGTGTACCTTGAACTGCATAATACAAACCCACACAGTTATAGGTAATTGCAATAGCAAAGCTGATTTTAATAATTTTCAAACCATCTTTACTGAGCTGATGAAAATTTGGAAGTAGCGATAGTGAACTACCTTTTAAAATGGCATCGCAACCGGGTGTAAAATTGTTCACATTATCGGTAATTGCGATACCAAAATCACTTTGTTTTAAAGCTCCTGCATCATTCAATCCATCGCCAAGCATCATTACTTTTTCACCATTTTGCTGTTGCTGTGTTATAGCGGTTAACTTTTCTTGTGGACTTTGCTCAAAACTAATATCGGCCAAAGGCGAAAAAAAAGTTTGCAAAGCCTGCTCATCTTTATTGGTATCGCCAGAAAGCACTTTTAACTTAAATTGGGTTGTAAGTTTTGTTATCAGCTTTGCTAAATTTGGGCGCCACTGTTGGGCAACAATAAATGTTCCTTTGTATTGTTCGTTAATTACGATGTGTACTCCTGATTTCTCTGGAGCTTTAATAGCAAAAGGCAATAAAGATTGATTACCTGCATAAACCATTTGCTGATTAACTATCCCTCTAATTCCTTTACCTAAAACCTCTTTATATTGCGTAATCGGATAAAATTGATTGCAGGAAAGGTGTTTTAAAACCTGTCGGCTTAATGGGTGCGATGAATGGTTGAGCAATGAAACCACTATCTTTTTATCTTCATCAGTAAGGTTACCAGTAAAACTGATTATAGCATTTTCTGCAGTAGTCAACGTTCCTGTTTTATCGAAAACAATCGAGTTACAACTGGCTAAATCTTCAACGGCATCGGTGTTTTTTACATAAAAACCCTTTTTATCGAAAACAGCTAAAATAGCCGACAAAGTAAACGGCGTACTTAAAGCCAACACGCAAGGACAAGCTACAATAATTACTGCTGTAAATGCGGCCCAAGCTTTTGCCGAATTTCCGTAGTAAAACCAATAAACCATTGCACTAAAAGCAATTACAAACACTACAATACTGAAAACTTTAGCTACACTATCGTTAAAATTTTGTTTAAACTTAGCTTTGTAGTTCTCTTTGTTCCACAAACTTGTCAGGTAACTTTGCGATGCATTTTTAACCACTTCAATTTCTATACCTTCGCCCATTTGCTTGCCACCTGCATAAATAATTTCGCCTAAAACCTTGTGTTTTGGTTCTGTTTCGCCAGTCACAAAACTCATATCTAACCATGCATCGCCTTTCATTAAAATAGAATCTGCAGGCACTAATTCTCCATTCCTAATCCATAACCTATCGCCTATGGCCAACTCATTAATTGCTTTTGGTTTTTCTTTTCCACCTTGTAAAGTGGTAATAGCAATCGGGAAATAAGAGCGATAATCTCTATCAAACGAAATGTGATGATAAGTGCGTTGCTTAACCCACTTGCCCATCAACAATAAAAAAACCAATCCTGTTAAGGTATCTGCAAAACCTACGCCATCATTAAAAATTACCGAATAGGCAGTTCTTAAAAATAAAACGGCAATAATTAAAGCCAAAGGTGTATCTAAGTTTACGTGTTTGTGTTTTAAGCTCGCATAGGCGGATAAAAAATAATCTTTGGCACAAAACAAAACAACAGGTATAGAAAAAGCCAGATTTAGCCAACCAAATAACGCTTTAAATTGCGGTTCGAGGTTAGATAGGCCAAAATATTCTGGAAAACTGAACAGCATTACATTACCCATGCAAAAACCTGATACTGCAATTTTTAAAATCAAACTTTTGTTTACTGTGTTACTGTTTTCTTTAACAAAATCTTGTAAATTAATGGCTGGTTCGTAACCAATTTGTACCAAGGTTTCTACTAATTTTCGTAAACTAATTTCTTGGTGCTTAAAACTAATGCTGACTTCTTTTTTTAAAAAGTCGATACGAGAATTGAATATGGCTGCATCTATTTTATATAAATGTTCTAACAACCAAATGCAAGAACTGCAATGAATTGCCGGAATGTAAAAAGTAACCATACTACTCGTTTCATCCTGATAATTAAGCAATTGTTTAAGTAGGCTTGGCTCATCTAAATACTCGAAATGAGTGTTTAGATTTAGTCGTTTACCAGGTGTGTCATTATATGCATAATAGGCACACATGTTATTGTTAGCCAAAATTTGATACACGCCTTTACAACCTGCACAGCAGAAATGTTTGTCATCAATTACTAAATCCAATGTTGCAATTTCCTCTCCGCAATGGTAACATAAACTTGCCTCGATAATTTTTTGCTGTTCCATAAAATGTGGTTAAACTGCGTTACTAAACAAATTGGTTTGCGGTTGCCTTTGCCATAAACGCTCGTCGAATGCCATGCAAATGTTTCTTAAAAAAGATCTGCCTTGTGGTGTGATTTGTACTTGGTTGTGTGCAACCAAAACGAGTTGATCATTCATAAATGGCGTTAATCTTTCTAAAATAGATAAAGGAATTTCGGTCTTAAACTTGGTAAACCCTTTACACATGAGGTTTAAAATGTGTTTTCTGATATTAAGGTCTTTATCAGTTAGGAGATGTCCTTTTTCTATTGCAAAATGGCCTTTATCAACTTGCTCCATATAACCTTCAACAGTTTTGTTATTTTGTGCAAAAGCAGTTTGGCAATCGCTGATTGAAGAAACGCCCAAGCCAATTAATAGTTGAGTAGCCTGATCGGTATAGCCCATAAAATTTCGGTGCAATTGCTGGTTTTGGCCAGCTTTACAGAGGCTATCCTGCTTTAATGCAAAATGATCCATACCAATTTCTTCATAGCCAGCATTAAGCAAAGCAGCTCTACCCAATTGGTATAAAGCAAATTTTTCATCTCCTGTCGGGATATCTTTTTCGGAGTAATGTCTTTGTCCAGGTTTAAGCCAAGGCACATGAGCATAGCTGTAAAAAGCAATACGTTCTGGCAACATTTTAATCACTTCAGCTATGGTTTCGGCAAGGCCGATTGTGGTTTGGCCGGGTAAGCCGTAAATTAAATCGAAATTGATGGAATCATAACCTAATTTGCGAGCTTCGGTGGTTATGCGCTGCACTTGAGCCGGAGTTTGAAAACGATTGATCATCAGTTGTACTTTCGGATCGAAATCTTGTATCCCTAAGCTTAAACGTTTAAAACCTAACTGGTTTAAAGTTTTTAAATGATCAGCTGTAGTATTATCAGGATGACCTTCAAAGGAAAATGAAATATCATCAACTGTGTTACCTTTTAAAATGGTATTGATTAATCGCTGTAAATTTACTGCACTAAAAAAAGTAGGTGTGCCGCCACCCAAATGCAATTCTTTAATTTTTGGTTTTTCACCTAGTACCTTACAGTACATTTCCCACTCTTTAATTAACGCATCAATGTAAGGTATTTCTACACCATGGTTTTTAGTGATACGAGTATTGCAACCGCAATAAGTGCATAAACTTTCGCAAAAAGGTAAATGAATATATAAGCTAATTCCTTCTGTATTACTTTCAGTATAAGTTTTTTGCAACTCGGTTAACCAGCCATTAACAGAAAATTTATCGGTTTCCCAATACGGAACAGTTGGATAACTGGTATATCTAGGTGCAGCAATATTGTATTTTTTGAGCAAGTCAGTGTTCATGATTCTGATCAATTATGGATTTAACTGCACAACTATTTTGGCAACAACAAGCATCGCCAACACATTTTCCTGCTGCCCAATTATCTAGGTTCTTAATTACCTGATGCATGTTCTCTAAATTGCCACCATCTTTAAAAGGAATATTAGCAATTTTTAAACCCGCTGCTTTAGCGGCAAATAAATCGATGTGACTATAGTCAAATGAGGAGGTAGCAATATATTTAATACCTAAAGCTTTTAACCCGGCAACAATATCAGCATTTAGCGGATCCTGGTTAAACACGATAAGTGCTTCTTTACCAGCAGCAAAATTTAGTGTATCTAAAGTTAAGCTATTGGCTATAATTGTTATTTCGTGTTTTTTGTAGTTAGCTAATATTAACCACTCTTTTTCTTTCGGATTGATGTTGTAGGCGATAGCTTTCATTCATGCATAGTTTATACCATGCAAAACTATCGAAGAGTAAGGTATTGTTGAGTGAGATTAGTTAAGAGAAAAAGTGATATTCATCAGAAAAGCTGGAGGAAGGTGGAAGATTAGAAGGAAGAAAGTAGTTGTTCGTTGTTGGCTAGCAAAAAACGAGGTACAAAAAACGAAAGACTAAAAATTTCTTGAACAAATGTTAAACCTGTGGAAAAGACCCAAAGATTTCTCATTCGCGAAGAGCTCATTTCGAAATGACGTAGATCGACAACTGATAATTGTAAATTGAAAACTGTAAACTGCAAACTGCCTACTGCTTTACGTTTCTTAATTTTTCAATCGATAAAACTCTAATGGCATTACCATTTTTTTCGATGAGTTTTTCATCTTTAAAATCTGCCAACATTCTACTTACCGTTTCACTTGCCGTACCCACTAGTGCCGCTAAATCATCTCTAGATATTTTTAAAGTAGCACTATCCATATTCGGTTCGCCAAATTTAGAAGCCACTTGTACCAAGGCATCAGCTACGCGTTTACGTACAGAAAAATAAGCTAATCTTAACATCTGCTCTTCTTTTTCTTGCACACTACCCGAAAGCATATCAATAAATGCGTTGGCAATTTCTTGGTGATTAAGCAAAAACTCCATAAAATCAGCTTTGCTTATTAATGAAATTTCACTATCACTTAAAGTTGCTGCGTTATCCGTGTAATTGCTCGATTTACACAAGCTCTCGTAGCCAAAAAAATCTCCATCTTTATAAAGTGTTGAGGAAAGTTCTCTCCCATCTTTAGCTCTTTTATATGTTTTAACCTGCCCCTTTTTTACATAATATAGAAACAGCGGATCATCATTTTCTACATAAATAATTTGCTTATTGGCAAAAGATCTGGTTTTTCCTTTCAACCTTAAGGCTTCTAATAATGCATCTTTATCTCCACCAACTGTTTTAAACCCTGCGGTTTTATTTTTCTTTTTTAACCTACTTTCTATAGAGTTAAACAACTCTACATCATCAAAAGGTTTAGTTAAATAATCATCTGCACCCATTTCCATGCCTTTTCGCATATCGGCACGCTCGGCTTTAGCTGTTAAAAATATAAATGGAATATTTACCGTTTGAGGATTTTTTTGCAGCAAATACAGCACCCCATAACCATCTAATTCGGGCATCATAATATCACATAAAATGATATCTGGTAAATGTTTAACTGCAAGCTCTACGCCTATTTTTCCGTTTTTTGCTGTAAATGTTTCGTAACCTGCTAAATCTAATATCTCAGCAGTACCTTCTCTAATATCGTCGTTGTCTTCAATTATTAATGCTTTTTTCATAATTAGAATTTAAATTGAAGTCTAAAAGTAGTGCCTACATTTTGTTCGCTTGTACAAGTGCAAGTGCCGTTCATTAAGCCAACATATCGCCTAACAATATTTAAACCTAAGCCTGTTCCAGGTATATCGCCAGTATTGTGTGCCCTAAAAAATGGTTCAAAAAGATTATTCATTTCTGTTGCCGGAATACCAATACCATTGTCTTTCACATCTATAATCAATTCGTGTTCGTTTACAATGCTATTAAATTGAATCATGGTATCTTCCCCAGAGTATTTTATGGCATTTGAAATTAAATTGATGATACAGTTTTTAAGCAAATTTTGATCTAAAAACACCTCACTGGTTGTACCTTGATGTTCGTAAACAATGAGTTGTTTTTGTTTGGTCATCAATTGCATTTCTTCTGCAATTTCTTCTGCAAAAGTAAAAATATTAAAGCTTTGCTGATTAACCTCTACCTTCCCTGCTTCCAATTTTTCTAATGATAAAAAATCGTTTAAAATGGTAGTAAGGTTATTAATTGCATTTTTAATTTTTGAGGTGTGTTTTTCTACGCTTTCAGCATCCTGTTTTTCTACGTATTTATTAATCAACGAAGCTGATAACTGTATGGAGCTTAAAGGTGTACGAAACTCATGCGATGCCATAGAAACAAATCGAGTTTTAAGTTGGTTAAGTTCTCTTTCTTTCTCAAAAAGCGCACTCACATGTTCTTTTGCAGTTTCTAACTCATTTATAGATTTAATTAAATCTCGCGTACGCTCTTTAATTTTCATCTCTAATTCTTCGGTATAACTTTTAATCTTTATCTCATCTTCCTTTTGCCTGCTTAAATCGTGTATAAAGCCTGTGTAAATTCGCCTATCGCTAAATTTAATCTCACTTACACCTAACCTAAAAGGAAATGTAGAGCCATCTTTACGCTGTCCGGTAACTTCTCTACCTATGCCTATTATTTTTTTATGGCCAGTTTTTTCGTAATTAGCGATATAGTTATCATGCCTTTTTTTATCAGGTTCGGGCATTAAAACAGAAACGTTTTTACCTAAAAGTTCTTCTCTGGTCTTGAAGCCGAAAAGTTGCAAAGCGGCCGGATTTATATTTTCAATTAATCCCCTATCGTCTATCGTAATAATTCCATCAATTGCGTTTTCAATAATTGCAATTAATAACTTTTCTCTTTCCATATCTAAAGGTTCCATTCAAATATAGCTTAATTATAAGTTAAATAGCCGTTTCTTTTAGCCTCATTTCTGCAGCTAACAATGGTTGTTTAAATTTATCTTTAAACAAACTACTTTGATTAGCAAACTCGTTGATCAAATATTTGTAATAATCAATTCCTTCTAATAATTGCGTTTTAAATTTTTGCAATTGAACTTGTTTTTTAGCGCTTACCTCTTCTAAAAACAATTTAAGCTCTTCATTAAAATAATTGATGTAAAGGTCTAATTCTTTAATAAAAAAGTTAGGTCTTTTAACCTTTTCTAATAAATCTATTTTCCCATAAATATGGCCTACCATTTCATCTAACGAATATATCCTACTAAAATAAGCCAAATTTGGACCCGGACAAATTGCTACCGCTTTGCTTTCTTTTGGTTTTAAAATACCAATACTTTGGTAGGTCGAACTGCATAAACCTTCGCACAAGCAAACTTTTTCAGTTACTTTATCTAATTGTCGCTCAAACTGATCAATTGATAAATCTTTTGTTTTTAAATCGTTTATTTTAAGCTTTTGATATGCGCTAGATGCTGTACAAATTGGTTCTTTTGTAAATTCGGTATTGCTACATAAATATTTTTTGGTACACGGGCTTCCTGGTCTACCTTTTTTAATCCGTTCTATACGTTGTAAATCTATGCCGCTATTTTTAAAATTGTTAAAAAGAACACCCAAAGGGGATGAATTGCTAACGTAAAATGAATCTTCTTTGGCATTCATCAGGCTTTCTAAAGTTTTATCATCAACATTGGTAGCCTCTGGAACTAACAAAAATGGACTTCCCCATCCTATCGAATCAAGCTGATAATGTTTTAGTAAAAACTCATTTTCTAATTGCGTACCTACACCACCTTGCACACTTATCTTTTGTTTTGGTAACGATAAATGATCAAACCCTTTTGCGCTAAGTGCAGCGGTATAAATGCTAAAAAGTTCTGTCGTCATTTCAGCCTTCCTCTGTTTAAACTCTTCTAAAATTGGCCCTAACAAATATCCCGCAGTTGCGAAAGCATGACCGCCACAATTTAAACCGCTTTCTATTCTAAATTCAGAAACCCAAATTCCTTTTTTCGCCAAAAATTTAGCCTGTATAAATGCAGATCTGAAATCGCTCACCTTTAAAATAATTTTCTTGCTGAGTTCGCCTTGTTCGTTTGGAAAAAAATCCTCAAATTGTTCTATGTAGCTATATAATCTGGCATTCATTCCGGCAGATAAAACCAAAGAAGAATTTAGCCTACTATTGGCAAATCCACGTAATGCAATCAAGGCATCACTATTTTCATCGCCAGTAAAACTATTGCCATTTTTATGGTTTACCCGATCTACTTTAGACATGATATTTACATCTATCGCACCCTTAACCATCTGTTTACGTAATAAATTTTGAAATATACCTTTTCTTTCGCCTTCAGGATAATCCACCATTAAATCATAGCCTTGTTTTAATTGAGAACTTTCTGGCAACATTTCAAAATACCTACAAAGTTCGTTTCCTGCTACAAAAGGCATTTTTTTTAATTCCTCAAAATCATGTTCAACCCTTCTATCTAACATATTCAGGTAGCAGGTAATTCTTCTTGCTCTACTGTTATCTTCCTTTTTTCCTATCGGGATGTATTCAATATCTCTACTATGATATGCCCTCATTCTTTCTATCAACTCATCATCAACAATAGAAACTACTGACGAAATGCCAAACTTTGCAACTTTTAAAGGCGTATCAATTGAATAACCAAGACCTAATACCGGGATATGAAATTTATGTATCATTAGTTTTTGAGTAATTAACATTCCAAAGTTATTGTAAGTGCTGTTTTCAGAAACGCTGTTTCATCATCTTAAAAAGTGATCTATATCACATCTCGAATACGAACTGATACCTTTTTCACCAAATAGTTTTATAATTAAGAACTTATCAAGCATTTTAAACGTTTATTATAAAAAAAATTAAACATGAAATTAACTTTAGAATTAGCAGAAAAAATTGCTGCAGCAGCCATACAAAAGGCTTCAGAAATTGGCGTACCTATGAATATTGCCATTGTAGATGAAGGTGCAAACCTGAAAAGCTTTCACAGAATGGATAATGCCTGGTTAGGTTCTGTAGACATCTCTATTAAAAAAGCTAAAACAGCTCGTTTTTTTGACATGAATACTGGTGAAATTGGAAAACTATCACAGCCTGGTCAACCACTATTCGGCATAGAACACTCTAACGGTGGTTTAATATCTTTTCCTGGTGGCGTTGTGTTAAAAAGCGGAGATGAAATTATTGGTGCAATTGGCGTATCGGGTGGTTCGGTTGAGCAAGATCATGAAGTAGCATCGGCTGGTACATCGGCAATCTAATTTATACACTAAAGGTGCTGTCGACAATAGTTGACAGCCATCTATTTTATACCTCAAAACTTTTATTAACAAAAGCCTATTCAAATATTTGGAAAATAGATATATTTAAATTTACTTTGTAATACAAAGCACTTTTAAAAATGAATTTTACCTTTCGCCAATCTTACTTTTTATGGTTTTTGTTGTTGTTTGCCCTTGAAGTTTTAATCGCCTTATTTACAGATAACTGGATTAGAGCCTATTTTGGAGACTTTTTAGTGGTAATTTTGCTTTATTGCTTTATAATAAGTTTTGTTGAAATGAATAAAAAACTGCTATTAACCATTGTACTGTTATTTAGTTGTGTGGTAGAAATTCTTCAATACTACAAATTTGTTGAACTTATCGGCTTACAAAACTCATCTATAGCCAATACAGTTATCGGCACATCATTTTCTTGGCTAGATATGCTGATGTACACTTTTGGGATTTTATTTATGGCGATTATCGAGCAATTGAAAACATCCTCAATCTTTTTAACAAAATCTAAAATTATATCAAATGGATAATTTTGTACCAAACCACTCAATAGTTAGAAAAATTTGGAGCAACACAGATGTTGTATTATTTATTTTTGCTGGTGCTGCAGCACAGTTTAGCGTAAATAAAACTGTAGACTGGCTATATTTTACTGGCAAATTGCCAAATGATCCATTAGGAAGATTATTTTCTACTGTTGCCTATGCTCAAAAAATACTTTTCTCTTCAACCGAAAAAGCTAATTTAGCAATAGATCAAATTACTCAAATCCATCAGCATGTAGAGGCAGCTAGAGATAGCAAAATACCAGATTGGGCTTACAGAGATGTGTTATTTATGCTCATCGATTATTCAATTAGATCTTTTGAATTGTTAGAAAGAAAGCTGAATGAGGCAGAAAAAAATGAAGTGGTACACGTATTTTGCAGAGTTGGCAGTAGAATGAACATTAGCAAATTACCTCACAATTACAGTGAATTTCAGCTAATATATGCTGAAGATTTACAGCACAACATAGCATACGGCAATTTTTCTAAAGATTTATTTAAACAATACAAAAAACATTTAGGCTTAGGTAGATATTTTTTGATGAAGAAAGTGCAATCAGTTTTAGTTCCTCTGGAAGTTAAACATCTTTTAAAATTAAGCAATGGGTTTGGTGTAAAAACACTAATTTACTGTTATAAAATTCTAAAAATGATGAGTTTAAACGAGTTACTAAAAGTGATGATTTTACCAAAAGCCTACCAAATGCAGATTAAAAACATTGCCGCTTTAAGTTAATCACCACTCAAAATTAAAACCATTAGTTATAAAATACCAATGCTTAACTCAACTTCCACTCTGGTCTTTCAAAATGGCAAGTATAACCATAAGGGTTTTTCTGCAAATAATCTTGATGTTCGGTTTCTGCATTCCAAAAATCAGTCTCTGGTACAACTTCTGTGATAATTTTACCAGGCCAAACTCCAGAAGCATCCATTTCTGCAATTAACTGTTTTGCTACATCGCGTTGCTCTTCATTGGCATAAAAAATTGCAGAGCGATAAGAAGTTCCGATATCATTGCCTTGCCTGTTAAGCGTAGTTGGATTATGTATTTTAAAGAAATATTCCAATAGCTTACGATAAGATAACACAGTTGGATCAAATGTAACGGCTATTCCCTCTGCATGTGTTCCGTGATTTCGGTAAGTGGCATTTTTTACATCGCCACCGGTATAACCCACCACCGTTTTACTTACCCCAGGTAATTGTCTAATCAATTCTTCTACTCCCCAAAAACATCCACCAGCTAAAACTGCTTTTTCTGTATTCATAACTATATATTTTATTAATGTATAAAGCTACAATCCTAACAACACAAATAAAAAGTGGTTTCATAACATCAATGTAAATTTCATTGTTCATCACATTTTTTTAGGCATTCATCACATTTTATAAAAAGATTAAATTTTTCATCGTATACTTGTGTACTATTTAACTAATACACTAACCATACAAACATCGAAATGAAATCTTTACTTACTCTAATAATTAGCTTGTTGATAAGCATAATTGTTAAAAGCCAAACTACCGATGGTTATAGTATCTCAGGCAATATTTTAGATTCTGTTACAAACAAACCCATCAATTTTGCTACTGTAATATTAAAAAATGAAAAAAATGTTCAACTAAAATCAGTTTTAACTAATAAAGAGGGCTTTTTTAATTTAGATAAGTTAGCAAATGGAACTTTTCAATTGCTCATCATTAATGTGGGCTCTCAAAATAAAAAAGCTTCGGTAGTAATAAACAATAGTTCGAAAAATTTTGGAAATCTTTTTTTAGTAACATCCCCTACCCAATTAAAAGGAGTAACTATTTCTGCAGAGCGACCATTAATTAAACAAGAGATTGATCGAATAACATACGATTTAAAAGCGGATCCTGAGAGTAAAGTAAACAGTGTTTTAGAGATGATGAGAAAAGTACCAATGTTAAGTGTAGATGGTGATGATAACATTCAATTACAGGGAAATAGTAATTATAAAATATTGATCAATGGTCGTCCATCGGGCATGATGGAACGTAACCCGAAAGATATTTTAAAAAGTATGCCAGCATCAAGTATAGAAAGAATTGAGGTAATCACAACACCGCCAGCAAAGTACGATGGTGAGGGCTTATCAGGAATTATCAATATCATCACTTTTAAAAAATTAGACAATGGCACCAATGGAACTATAAATGTAAATCACCGCTTTCCGGTTGGTGGCCCTGGTATGGGTGGTTCGTTTACGTTAAAGTCTGGCAAATTTGGTATGGCCAGTAATTTTGGAGGAAATTTAAATAGCACCCCTCTACTAAATAATAGCAATACGAGGTTTACTACTGGCATAAATCCAACCAATTTATTTCAAACTGGTGTTAGAGATTCTGAAGGAAAAAGTGGCTACATCGGAACTGAACTTAGCTTCGAGATTGACAGTTTAAATTTAATTTCTGCTCAAATTAATTATAATGCGAGTGATAATGAAAGTTTTAATGCTCAAAATTCTTTACTAAGCAACAACAATGCAATTATACAGCGCTACGAATTGAATAACAATTTAACAGGTTCTGGAAATGGTATTGATGCTGCTATTAATTACCAACTAGGTTTTAAGAAAGATAAAAATCAATTACTTACCTTTTCCTATCGTTATTACGATTTTACGAATAATCAATTTAACAATGTAAATATCATTAATCCTATCGCTTATAACTTAACAGATTATCAGCAATTTAACTCAGGCGGCTCAAAAGAGCAGACCCTTCAAGTAGATTATACATTACCCATTAAAAAGCTAATAATTGAAGCTGGAGCTAAGGCGATATTTAGGGATAATAACAGTAATTTCGAAGTACAATCGCTTAATCAGGATGGTAATTATATAATTGATGCGTTGAGAACAAATATATTCGACAATACCCAAAACGTTTATGGCATTTATAACACCTACCAATTTAATTTAAAGCAATGGGGTATAAAAGCTGGCTTAAGAGCCGAACAAACTGCAATAAACGCTAACTTTTACGGTGCCAACGAACAATTTACAAGTAATGCGCTTAATTTTATCCCTTCTATTTCAATAAATCGAAAATTTAAAAACAATACAAGTATTAATTTTGGAGCAAGCTCAAGAATTCAGAGACCAGGCATCAATCAATTAAACCCCTTTGTTGATCGATCAAATCCAAATTTTGAAACAACAGGAAATCCAGATTTGAAGCCTATGTCTGGCAACAGTGTTGAAATGAGTTTTAGTTCCTTTAAAAAACTACAACTTAATGTTGGTTTACGAGGGATGTTCTTTAAAGATATTATTATGCCAAGAATAGTTACTGATGAAATTACAAACATTACACGCTCTAGCTATGGAAATAATGGAACTGCAACAATGGTAGGTTTAAATGTAAATGCAAATTATCCTTTTAGCAGTAAACTAAGAGCAAGTTTAAATTTAACAGCCAATTATGGTAGAGTAAGTGGTGAGGTTAATGGTACTTTAATTGAAACCAAAGGTTTAATGAAAAGGGCTTTCGGCTCATTAACTTATAAACCAAGTAAAACATGGCAAGCTACAGGAAGTGTAAACTACAATGGCCGTAATTTTACTTTACAAGGTAGCACAAATGCTTTTGTAACCTCATCATTAAGTATAAATAAAGACTTTTTGGCTAATAAGCTGAGTATTTCTTTAGCTGCAAATAATGCATTTAACAAGTACAGAAATGTAATTAACAGCATAAATGGACCAAGCTTTACGCAAGAAAGTTTTAATCAAAATTATCAACGAAACTTTACAACAAGTATTAATTATCGATTTGGAAAACTTAAAGAAGCCATAAAGAAAAATAAAAAAGGAATTAACAACAGCGATGTTTCTTCTGGAGCTGCAATATAAATGATAGTAAAAAGCACCAAGTAACCATGGTGCTTTTTATTATTTATGGAATTTTAAGAGATTTATTATTCAGATTTTGCAATCATGTTTGCAGATTTAACTAAGCTAAAGTTTATTTTCAAAACCACTTTATCATTAGCATGAGTTTCTTTGATTTTTTTAGGCATAATTCCGAATTGATACAACCATATCGTTTGTTCTCCCGAAAATGAAATACTTTGATCTTCTTCCACCTTATAATTTAGTAATAAAGGCGAAAATTGTTTTACTCCAGATGTATTTATATCCATTGTAAAATGGGCAATTTTCATAATTGGTAAAATCATCATATTAACTTGAGAAAGCTTAATCTCATTACCTCCATCTGCTAATAAAACTTTTTTCATTGCCGATGAAATATGATCTTTTTCTGCATCAGAATTAGCAAATAAAAAACTTAAATTAAAATCAGAAATTTGTGCTAAGGCATTTTTATTTACTAAAAAGTTAGCTTTTAAATCAATTTCTTTAATACTTGGATGCCATTTATCTAACTTACCAAAACCTTCTACTGTTAAAGTAGTATTGCTAATTTGATAAATTTCATTTTGCGCAAATATGTTACTTGTAGTTAAACCTAAAAGAACAAACGAAAATAATTTGAGTAAAAAGTTATGCATGATTTAGGGATTGATACGAAAACTTTACTAAACAGATTAAATATATAATAATTGTAAATAATTGAAAATCAGCTGTAAAATTAATCCCAGTACATGAGATGTAATTTTAGAACAACGATAATGAAAAATAGTTTCATTTAAAAAAATATAACGAAATAAATTTTACTATTAGTTAATTTTTTTGATCAAGGTATATTAAAAATAAATGCTCTTTTATATAAATAAATCTTAAAATCATAAATAAATACACCGTTCACTTATAAATGTAAAATCATCGCTACAGATAATATCATATAGGAATATGAAAACATTTTACAACAAGCTATATCATCACATCTTTAATTTTGATTAAACAAACCTAAAAACAACAGATTCTAAATATCAGATATTTATTTATCGCATATTGTTTTTAAACTTTTACTAACCAAATATAAAATATGAACAAACTCTATCTAACGTGCATGCTCGTTATGCTCGCTATTTTAGCGAATGCACAAAACAGGTTACTTAATGGAAGAGTGCTCGACCAAAGTGACAACACACCAATTGTTGGCGCAAACATTGGCGTACAAGGAGCCAATACCGCTACCACAACTGATTCAAAAGGAAACTTTAGCATTAGCTTGGCAAGTGCTAAGCCCGAAACCTTGATTGTTAAATTTATTGGTTTTAGTGATCAAACTATTTTGGTTGGTGCAAATGAGCAAAACATTACCATTAAAATTTCATCGCAAACAAATGCGCTTGATGAAGTGGTGGTAGTAGGTTTTGGAACCATAAGAAGGAGAGATTTAACCGGAGCAGTAGCTTCTGTTAAAGCAGCAGAAATTATTAAAGCTCCTACACACAATGCAATTGAAGCGATACAGGGTAGAGCCGCTGGTGTAGACATTACAAGAAGTAGTGGTAATGCTGGTGCTGGTGTAAATATTCAAATTAGAGGAACTCGTTCAATTTCTAATAACCCAGGTCCTTTGTATGTAATTGATGGGGTACAAAACGGTGGGAGTATTAACAACCTTAACACAAACGATATAGAAAGCATTGATGTATTACAAGATGCTTCATCAACAGCAATTTATGGTTCTCAAGGTGCAAATGGAGTAATCATCATTACAACAAAAAAAGGTACAGCAGGCAAGTCTAAAATTTCTTATAATGGTTACTATGGCATAAATGGAGAAACTGCATTTCCTGCTCCAAGGGTGGGAGAAGATTATTTAACACTAAGAAGAGAATCTTTTCGTAATGATGCGGGTGTGATCACTCAAACTGATGCGCAAATATTTAATGGAGCCGGCGAATTAGCAGCCATACAAGCAGGTGCATTTGTAAATTGGGTAGATCTTGCTACCAGAAATGGCAGACAACAAAGTCATTCGGTTGCTGTAAGTGGAGGTTCTGAAAACACAAAAGCACTATTTTCTCTTGGATATTTCAATGAAGAAGGCGCTTTAAAGGGCAATGATTTTAACAGATATAATTTTAGATACAATATTGATCATAGGGTAAATAGCTGGATAAAAGCCGGTATAACTGGTCAATTAGCATTTAGCAAAACTAATAGTCGTAGAGATCCATTATCTGTTGCACTAACGGCTATCCCATTAGGTATACCTTACAATGCGGATGGATCAGTAAACATATTTCCGATGGCTAGTTTTGCAACTGGCAATACTAACTTAAGCCCATTAACCGATGAACGCCCTGGAGCAGCAATTGATGAAAATTTAGCAAATGAAATTAGTGCAAATGCCTATGCAGAACTTAACCCAATAAAAGGTTTAACCTACAGAATGAGTTTTGGTACCGTTCTTAACAATGGCAGAAGAGGTATATTTAATGACCAAAATTCTACAGCTCAAAACAATGTTCGCTATGCATCTGCATCAGTAAGAAATGACAATGGTAGGTATTACAATTGGGACAATGTAATTACTTACACAAGAGATTTTAACAAACATAGTTTTACTGCAACTGCGCTAACAAGTTATATCCATAGCGATGCAGATTTTAGTCAAGCTACTGGTATTAGACAAGTTTTGGCATCGCAAGGTTTTAACAATTTATTTGGTACAGAAGCGAGTAGTAGAACAACAACATCTGGTTTTACTAGATATGATTTATTGGCCTATGCAGCTCGTATAAACTATAGTTATAATGGCAAATATTTATTTCAGGCTACCCAACGTTGGGATGGAGCTTCACGCTTAGCACCTGGAAGAAAATGGGATTCGTTTGCTTCTGCATCTGCAGGATGGGTAATTAGCAGTGAAGACTTTTTTAAGGATGTTAAACCTATAAGTAATTTAAAACTTAGGTTAAGCTATGGTGAGGCTGGAAACTCTGGCAGTGTTTCACCTTATGGCTCGCAAAGTTTAATATCTGCTGTGCAAATGGGTTTCGGCGATGTTGCAGCACCTGCTTACGGTTTTAGCGGTACAGTAGCCAATCCAGATTTAGGATGGGAAACATCTACCACGGGCAACATAGGGTTAGATTTAGGACTATTTGATAATAGAATTTCAGCAACGCTGGATTTATATAGCACAAAAACCACAGATATTATTTTAGCCCGTAGTTTACCTATCTCAACCGGACAAACTACCATTACTCAAAATATTGGTGCTACTTTAAACACGGGTGTTAACGCCAGCTTAACTTCAATTAATTTTCAAAAGAAAGATTTTAGTTGGAGTACAACCGTAACCTTCTCTCATAACAAAGAGAAGATTACAGATTTAATTGACGGAAGAGACATTATTGCTTCCAACAATCCAGAAGAAAACTCTTTATTTATTGGATCACCTGTAAGGGTATTTTACACCTACAGAAAGTTAGGTATATGGCAATTAAATGAAAATCCGGCAGCATATAGCCAAGCTGGACAAGCATTTCGTTTTGGTGATATAAAACTTGATGACATTGATGGAAATAACATCATTGATCAAAATGACAGGGTGGTAGTTGGTCAAACACAGCCACAATGGTATGGAGGTTTGTTAAATAATTTCCGTTACAAAGCATTTGATTTGAGCATTTTCTTGATGGCTAGATATGGTCAATTTGTAAAAGCAGAATTTGTAGGTAGATATAACCCTGGTGGTGTGGCCAACGGACCAGCAAATTTTGATTACTGGACAATAAATAATCCTTCAAACGATTTCCCTAGACCAAGACAAGGCGGTAGCATAGCTTCAGTTTACCCCAACCAATATCAATCACTATTATACATTGATGGTTCATTCTTTAAGGTAAAAAATATTCAATTGGGCTACACAATTCCTAAAAAAGTTACTGATAAACTTAAATTAGGTTCGCTTAGAGCTTATGCCACAGGTTCAAACATTTTTACCTATTCAAAAAACAAATTGCTTAGAGATTACGATCCTGAAAGAGGTGGTGCAGAATCTTCTCCTCTTAGTAGACAATTTGTATTTGGTTTTAATTTGGATTTATAATTTAATCAAAACTCATCATGAAAAAAAATATTATATTCACAATAGTAACCATTGCTAGTTTAACAGCTTGTAATAAAAGGTTAGATGAGGTGAACCCTGGTGGTGCAACTGCAGATGCTACTTGGACAACCCCACAAGGATTTGTTACAGCAGTAAATGGCGCCTACCAAGAGCAACGTGCCTGGTATGGCAAAGAAGACGGGCTTTTAAATTCTGAAAGCGGTACAGATTTATGGCTTAATGCCAACAAAGCAAATTATGCAAATCAAGTAACGCGTTATGTAGGCTTATCAGGTGCCTCTCCTAGTACCACTTTAGCAGCATTTCGATTATTTTACAGAGCCATAAATTTATGTAATGCTGGTATCAATAGAATTGAGGGTGCTGGCTTCACAGATCCTGCAGAAAAAAATAGAAGACTTGGAGAACTCCGTTATTTACGTGCTTTTTATTACTGGCATATTGTAGAGCAATTTGGAGGTGTGAGTTTACGCACCACTGAAACTACAACAGTAGAGCTAACTGCAACGAGAAGTCCGGTAAGTGCATTTTATGATTTAATTATTGGAGATTTAAAATTTGCAGCAGAAAATTTACCCATTCCTTCTTTCTGGGGTGCTGAGTACAGTCGTGCATCTAAAAAATCGGCATTAGGGTTATTGGCAAGAGCCTATTTATCTAGAGCCTATTACGCCACTGGTGCAGAGCGAAACGAGTATTTTACCTTGGCAAGAAACACAGCTAATGAAATGATTACTCGAAAGGCAGAATTTGGAGTAGACTTATGGACCTCTCCAAGCGATTTATGGAACCCAGCAAATAATAAAAATAATAAGGAAGCATTGTATATTATTAGTAACTCTACTAATACTGCTTTAAACTATGATGGAAATGCTAACCGATTACACGCTTGGTTTTTAACACAATACAGTAATAAACCAGGTTTAGTGCAAAGTATACCATACGGGTTTGATGGACAAAGACGTTTACAACCAACCCGCTATTTGCTCGATTTGTTTAATGAACAATTAGATGCTCGTTATGCCGCAAGTTTTCAAGAAACTTGGATAGCAAATTCTACAGCAACTGGTACAAATGCTTTTACATGGACTGCTGCTCAAGCTACAACCTTTGGTAAAGCAGCTAGTGTTGTTGGTACGCCTGTGGTAAGTGGTAGCGGTCTTTCTTTACAAATTACAAAAAATGTAGTGGCCGATAAAGCAACCCGACCTTATGTTGTTGTAGATAGAAATGATCTTTACAATACCGATGGCACCATTAAATCGTTAACTGATTTTGTTGCGTTAAAAAAATTCATCGACAATACCAGAACAGTACCCAATTCTCAACCAGGTTTTGCTGACATTATCGTAATTCGCTTTGCTGAAATGTATTTAATAGCCGCAGAAGCTGAGTTTCAATTAGGCAATTTTGGGGCAGCAGCAACTCAATTAAATGTTTTACGAACCAGAGCTGCAGTTAAAACACCTGTTAATCAAACTACTGCAATGCAAACTACAGCTGCAATTGTTCAGGCTGGAGGTATAAATTTTATACTCGACGAACGTGCTAGAGAATTGTGTGGTGAACACGTAAGGTGGTTTGATTTGAAACGTACATTAACTGGAGAACAATTTGTCGCAAAAATTAAAGCGGGTAATCCAGATATTACAGCAGTGGAAGCTTTTCATAGACTTAGACCAATTCCTTTGGCTGAATTAAACTCTTTAACAAATGGAGTAGAATTTGGGCAAAACCCAGGCTATCAGTAAAAATAACATATTATAATTTGGTTTAGCAGGCGTGATTCTTATTACGTCTGCTTTTTTATGGTTTGGATAATTTTTCATCCCCAAAAATCTCTTATCAATAAACTAAAAAGATAGCTAGTTTGAGACCAATATTAACACTAAAAAATTGCCATCTTTTAAATCAATTCCAACAAATCATTTTTAGTTAACGATTTAAAGATAAACTCATCAGTTTTAATTAAATCACTTGCTAAGTCCTTTTTGGTCTCTTGCATCAGCATTATTTTTTCTTCAATCGTATCCTGACAAATTAAACGTACAGCCATCACATTATTTTGTTGCCCAATTCTATAAGCCCTATCTATAGCTTGGTTTTCAACAGCTGGGTTCCACCATGGATCAATTAAAAAAACATAATCGGCCTTAGTTAAATTTAAACCAACTCCACCAGCTTTTAAACTAATTAAAAATACTTTTACCGCTGCATTTTGTTGAAAAGAATTAACCACTTCTTCCCTATTTTTTGTTGTTCCTGTTAAGTAAGCAAAAGCAATATTTCGTTGTTCTAACTGCTCTTTAACCAAATCTAACATACTTACAAATTGAGAAAACACTAAAATATTATGGTTAGTTGATTTATTTTCAATCTGCTCTAATAATACATCCATTTTTGCAGAAGCATTTCCATAGTTTTTTTCTTTACTCAATATTGCTGGCGAATTACAAATTTGTCTTAATTTGGTAATCCCCTGTAAAACATGCATACTACTTTTAGTAAGTTCATTTTCTGGGTTACCCATTAAATAATCGCGGATTTCAGTTCTACAACTTTCGTAAATTTCACGTTGCTGTGTACCCATTTCGCAATAAATTGTAATTTCTGTTTTATCGGGCAATTCTTTTGCAACTTGTTCTTTTGTTCTTCTCAGTACAAATGGATTAATTTTTCGTTGCAATTCGGTTGCACGTTTGGCATCTTTAAACTGATCTATCGGCACGGAGTAAATTTGCTTAAATTGCTCTTTAGAACCTAATAAACCCGGACAAGCGAAAGATAGCTGTCCGTACAAATCAAAAGTATTATTTTCTATTGGTGTACCCGTAAGTACAATTTTATTGCGAGATTGCAGCAACCTCACTGCCTTGTACCTCTGCGAATCGGTATTTTTTATATTTTGTGATTCATCTAAAAAGATATAGTTAAAACGGTAATCTTTTAAGAACTTGATATCAGATAAAAGCGTTCCATAAGAAGTAAGCACAACTTCGTACTGATTAAAGTCTTTTGCAACTTTAGCCCTATCAGCCCCATAAATTGTAAGTAATTTTAAACTTGGCGCAAACTTTTCAATTTCCTTTTGCCAATTAAATACCAGAGAAGCAGGCACAACTACTAAATTTGTTTGATGAGCGTGTTTTTCTCGTTGAGATAGGATAAATGCTAAAACCTGAATAGTTTTTCCCAATCCCATATCATCTGCCAAACAACCACCAAAATTAAATTCATCTAAAAAGTTAAGCCAAATTAATCCTTCCTTTTGATAATCTCGTAAAGTTGCCTTTAAACCTTCGGGAACAGCTATTGTTGCAATATTGTTAAATCCAGCCAATTTGGTTTTATAAAGCTCTATGCGTTGTTTACTTTCTACATCTAATAGTTCAGTTTCATATAATTCTTCTACAGTTGCGTAATTAACGTTTGGCGTATGCAGTGTTTCTTCAACAATTTCTGCGGCAGCAAAATATGCCTCAAACTTTGCTAACCATTCAGCAGGCAAAATACCTGTAGTACCATCATCTAATTGCACAAATTTGCTTTTGTTTCTGATAGATTTATGTAAGTGCTTTAAAGAAACCGTTTGTTTGTTAAATTTAACTTTAATGGCGGTTTCAAACCAATCTACACCACTAATTACATTGATATTAATTTTAGCCTGATAAGCACTTAACTTGTTGTTTTTTAAATTATTGAAACCCAAAATAGCAATTCCTTTACTTCGCCAAGCTTCAAAAGCAGTTAAAAACCATTCTGGCGCTAAAAAATGTTTGCGATGCATATAAAAGCAATCGGTATGCAATTGTTCAGAAAACTCAGGTATTTGCTCCTCAAAATAAGGATGCATTTTAGCAATATTTGTGATAAACTGCAGTTCTTTATCTTCATCTCGTTCTAAAGTAAAAAGTTTGCCACGCTTATCTTTAGCCTGAATTTGTTTTTTAGATATTACCGGAATTTCTAATCCACCGTAGCGCATTACTGGAGTAAGTAATACAAAATCTTCCGATTCGGTGAGGTAAATGATTTGTTCATTCTCCAAATCAAAGCCTTGCTCAATAAATTGTTTTTGTGTTGCGGGTTTTAAGTAAGAATAATTGATTTTAATTTTTTCTTCAAGATGCGAAAGTATATTTTGCTGAAAATCCTCATAATCCACCCGATCAATAACTACATTATTTTGTTGCTTCTTAAAAAAATCAATAACATGGATAAAATGTGGGTTAGAGATTAAATAAAAATGGTTTTTAACCTGTACAAAATATTGATATTTGAGAATTAAATCTTCCAGATTATAAACTTTATTTGCCAAATGCAACCAGCCAGAAATAGCAAAACTATCTCCTCTTTCATCAACATTAATTTCGAGATTTAATTTTAATACAACCACAGTAATCTCTACCAATGTACTGGCATTTAAAGTGCTACCCGCTTTTTCATCGTGCTGATAAAATTTAACTTGGTAAGGATTTTTAGCAATTGCTTTTAAGGCCGCAACTTCTGTGTCATTTCTTCCTTCGCTGTAATTATTTTTGAAACGAGATATGCCAGTGTAAAATTTAATCTCATCTTGCTTTTCGGCTTTCCAAACAAAATCCAAAGGATCTAAAATTTTAATCGGATTTTTAGGCTTTCCACTTTGTGTAAACGCTACGTTAGCCAATTCTACAACTAAATGTCGGTAATACTTATGCCGACTAAAAATTACAATTTTAGGCAAAAAATGATCATCAACAAGATTTAATGTGGTGGCTTTTTGTTGATTTATAATTGGTAAAAGCCTTTCAAAATCGGGCTTTTCTTTATCAAAATCTTGGTTATCTATCATCATTTACTGGCGGATAAAGATAAGAGAAATAGCATAATTTGTGCAATCAAAAAAACATGCATACCCATTTAATTGTAGTGTTTAAACTTTACATTTATAACAAAAAAATGAAATCAACACAAACTACATTTATACAACATACGGTAAGAATAATTTTAGGCATTTTTATGGTTGCTGCCGCGATTGGACATTTCACATTCCAAAGAGCCGAGTTTCAGGCTCAAGTACCTAATTGGGTACCATTAAGTAAAGATGCAGTAGTTTTGCTATCTGGCATAGCCGAAATAAGCTTAGGACTAGCCATGCTTTTTTGGAGAAAACAGCGTATAAATGTTGGCATTGCTTTGGCGATTTTTTATGTATTAATTTTTCCGGGCAACATAGCACAATACCTCAATAAAACGGATGCTTTTGGTTTAAATAAAGATAGTGCCCGATTAATGCGCTTATTTTTTCAGCCTGTTCTTATATTTTTAGCTTTATGGTGTACGGGAGCTTTAAAATTTTTGTTCCAAAAAAGGACTTAACCTTATTGAAATAAAAAATTCAACAACAAAAACTAAACTCATTTTTTGTGTGTTGTAAGGGTATATTTTAATTTCCTTATGCAAACAACTTTCGTAACCAAAAAACCAGTTAAATTAACTAAAAGCGAAAATCCCATTCTGTTTAAAAGAACTATTATTGAGTTTGAAGAAGAGGCAAAAACTCACATTCTTCCCATTAAAAAAAATACCGCTGCTAGATTTAAATATCCAACAAATGGTTTATATGGATTGTTGTAAAATCGATAAAAAAATCAAAAATAGCAGCTTTAAGAAAGATTTATAATCGTACATCTTTTAGCCTATAAATTTATCACTAACAAATTTAAATAGATTTACTCTTATTTGGTTTTGTTTTCTTTAAATCCACTTCTTAAAAATTTACGTAATTAATGGCTACTTTAGTTAATATTTATGGAAATTGTGAAAACGCAAACAGAGCTAAATGTGATGAATTATGAGCGATTGCTCATTAAAGCTATTAAAAACTCAAATTTAACGCTATTAAATGATTTGATACATAGCAATTTTATGTTTCTGCATCCAACTGGGCAGGTTTTAAACAAAAAAATGTATGTTGAATTGTTTAAGCGTAAACAGATTTTTGTAGATTGGCTTACCACATCAGATTATATTATTAACAAAGTTGATGATGTAATCACAGTATCTGTGCTCATTAAATCTACATGGGAATTTCATGATCAGAAAAACAATGGTTCTTTTAGATATTTACGTACATGGAAACAAAATGGAGAAAGCATGCAACTTATCTCTATTTCTTGTGTTCAAATTAAACAATGAATACGATAATCAATTAGTTAATTTGATAAATCCAATATAATTGAATTACTATTATAGTGTTTCTACTTAATTAAAACCGAGCAATCGTGATAGAGTGATTACCTCTTTTTTAAGCGCAATAATAATCGAACTTTTAGGTTGCTAAAACTTAGTTAAGTTCATCAGCTATAATTACCTATTTTTTCCGCTAAATAGGTATCTGTCAAAAATCCACACTTACAAAATATTCTACCTTGGAATTATTTTCGACCTAATGTCATGGGTCAAAGTATCCACATTTTTAATAAACACGATTATTTCAAATGATGGCCAAATAAAGGTTGCATGGGTTATCATATCCGTGCTGGTGGGTAGTTAAAAATACCAAAACAAGGGGATTTCAGCACCCGCCCACCCTGTTTAACTTTAACCTAATCAAACTTAAACATCATGACAAATAAAAAACTATGCTTATTGATACTCTGCGGATTGACAATGACTATGCCAGCTGCTGCTCAGTTGGGCAAACTCAAAAGTTTAATGGGCAAAAAAGACAAAACCGAAGCAAAAGCAGAAAACACTGAAAAAAAACCGTCAGAAACGGCAACAACTAACAGCGAGGTTACGCCTAGCGATAACGATAACTTAAAGAGCAGTGCTCAATCATGGAACTTTGAATTCGACCGCAACATGGACTGGTTTAGGTTAAGTCCAACTGGAAAGATAATCGCCGCCACCAATGATGCGCTATATGGTCTAGATCCAGCTACAGGAAAATTAGCTTGGAAACATGACAATCTTAAAAACTTAACTAGAGAAAATTACAACCCAATAGAAAACTCACCCTTCATTGCTATTGTTACTGGAGGAATGATGAGTATGCAACAGATCGTACTTGACGTTTCAAGCGGAAAAATCATTGCCGATACCAAGCAGCTGGGCATGAAAATGGTTAACAAACGCTATACTGTTCCATCCCTTGGCGGCATTATATTCACTGGCTACCTTAACAATGCGCCTTCCATTGTTTTCATAGACGCCGCTACTGGAGAAAAGAAGTGGACAATGAGCAATATTTTTGAGAGTGCCAGCGAAACCTTGGTTGCGAAACCTTTGGCAATTGATCAGCAGTCGCTCCTGTTAGCCACCACTAAACGAATTTACAATGTAGATGTAAAATCTGGCACCGTAAAATGGACAGCTGATTTCAAAACCAGCATTACTGATGGTTTACTGGCTACCGAAATACAGCAAGAGGCGCAGGACAAAGAGAGTAGCAAGGCAGGTGAAAAAAAAGGAGGACTAATGGGTACACTCGGCGGACTAGGCAGCGTGCCTGGTTTGGGCGGTATTGGCAAGGCAGCTGGAACGGCGGGAGCGGCAAACAAAATGGGAAGCATGGGAGGCAGTATGCGTGATGCAATGGCAGCAACTGCCGATGCTGCTTATGGCAAGTTCCTGATTATGGATCAACAGCCTGGTATCGTTTATTATTACTGCAATAACGCGATGACTGCATTTGACTCCAAAACAGGTCAACAGATCTGGAAGCCAATCAAATTTTCTGATCCAGTAGCCCAAATGCTTTTTGAGGAAAGAGGTTTTCTGGTAGCAACCGATGATAAGCGTGCAGAGCTGATGCTCTTAGACTATAAAACAGGTGAACCTAAATGGCAACCCGTGACCCTTAGAGGCAGAATAACAGCACTCAAACTTCAGGAAAACAAACTGGCTGTGGCCTCGGCAAAAGAATCGGGTAATAATTTTATCAACATCGTAGACCTTAACAATGGGAGCTCGGCGTCTAAATCAGATCTTAAAGTGAGCGGAAGCATTAGGGATATCAAACAGAACAACAAAGGATTGATTTACCGTACCGATAAGGAAATGAATATTCAGGATATTAATACTGGAAAAGACTTGTGGGAGAAATCACTTAACTATAAACAAGGAGGAGGACTTGGTGTAGACAAAGGCGAGAAAACCTATTTTTGGGCAAATTCGCAATTACACATAGTGGAAAACTCAACTGGCGAGTACAAAACATTGGGAAAAGTTTTAAAGTTTGGCGGAGATGAATTGCCAAATGCTATCGAGTTGAGAGATAAAGGCGTGCTGATTAGTGCTGAGCAAAATATGGCACTGTTTGACTTTGATGGAAATCTGATTTACCACGTATACAAGCAAGCGCCCGGAACCAGTCTTGCCAACAAAATACTTAACATTACTGCAATGGCTGTATCAGTTAGTCAATCTGCAGCGCATGGCTACCAAGCTGGACTTTCTGGACCGAACACCAGTAGCTACAATAGCCACATGGAAAGCTCTGATCGTTGGGCAAACCTTGGAGGAGCAGCACTTGCTGATATGAAAAGAAGATTTACTGCTACACAGGATGCAAAAAACTATATGGTAATGTTAACCGATATTAAAGGGCAACAGGATGGTTACGGATTGCTAAGAGTTAACAAAGATACTGGCAAGGTAGAAGCTATGGTGGTACTCAACGATAAAAAGCCTGACTATCTTTCTGATGAAACAGAAAATATGCTTTTTTACAAAAACGGAAAAAAAGAAATCATTGGCTACAAGATGTAAAAGAAAATGTTATTTTTAATCATGCTTTCTCCCAAAATACATCCCATCTTACTATTACTGGCAATCCTATCGATTGCCAGTAATGTCTGTGCTCAAAAACAGACTGCTATTGAACAACTGATTAATGCTAAAACATCACGGGCTAAATCTCTTATCTATTCTAATGCCAAGGAAAGTGCTCGAGTAGCAGACACGGTTATACAACTTAGTCGTAAACACAACAAGCCACTAAACGAGGCTACCGGATGGAATGTGAAGGGAATAATCATGTCATTTATCGGCACTCCCGATAGCGCATTAATTTATTTTGAAAAAACAGAACAAATTGGACTACGTATAAACGACAAATTAACTATTGCGAAGGCCAGGCAGAACAAAAATCTTCCATTATCGAAACTAGGCAAGTATGACCAAGCATTGCAAACCTGTTTAGAGGCGCTAAAGCTTTATCAAGAAATTGACAATAAAGCTAGTCAAGCGGGTTGTTTAGCAGACATTGGAAATATCCTTATCAGATCAAACAAAGCTAAGCAGGCTATAGCATATCTGCAGGATGCCATTGACATTGCAGAACAAATAAATGATGAGAGTTTAAAGCCAAATTTTTACAACTCCATTGCAGTGGCCTACCTTCAAACAGCACAGTATGCTCTAGCTAAACAAACCTATCAAAAAGCACTCCTACTTGCTGAGAAATTCAACCGTACAAATAACCAGATTTCCATATTGATGAATCTTGGTGATCTGGTTTGGCAAAGCGAAAGGGACGGAAAGTCTTCAACGGCCTATTACCTCAAAGCTGAAAAGCTGGCTATCGCTTACGGTGATGAATCCAAGCTCAGTGCTATCTACCAAAACTTGGGAAATATAGAAAGCGCTGGTGGTAACAACCAAGCAGCAATGACGTATGCCATTAAGGCACGAGACTTGGCAATCAAAACCCGAGATTTGGAAACACAAGAGCGCATTTTTAATTCTCTGGCCAGCTACAGCAGCAAGGCGAACGATTTTAAGCAGGCCTATCAAGCAGGGCAAATTCGGGATAGCCTTTACCGCATCCTATTTGATAAACGTGCAACGGAAAACATGAACGAACTCCAAACCCGTTATCAAACCGAAAAAAAGCAACACCAGATTGACCTACTGAATCGGCAGAACCAGATACAAGTTTTGCAGCTAACACAAAAAAACCTTCTGCTAGGTAACAATCAGCTTTTACTAACCAAGAACGAGCTACAGCTTCGAAATCAAAACCTAAGCCTTGCCCAACAGTACCGACAACTAGAAAGCAATAAGCTCGAATCAAAATCAAGAAGCCAGCAGCTGCAAATCTTAAATACAGAAAACAAACTTCAAAAACTCCAGCTTAAGGAACGCAATATTATTATAGCGGTGGCTGTATCGGTTTTAATACTCTTGATACTTTTGGGCCTATTACTTTATAACCGGTATAAGCTCAAACAACAACAAAAGCAAAATTTTCTGCAACAGCAGGCCGCCAGTGCTGTAATCTCAGCTGAAACTAATGAAAGAAACCGCATAGCAAATGAATTACACGACGGACTTGGCCAACTCTTTTCGGCTGTAAAACTCAATCTTTCGGGCATTAGCGAACAGCTAAGCTTCAAAGACCGCCAAAGTGAAGAGGTTTTTTATAAAACCATGGATATGGTAGACGAAAGTTGCAAGGAGGTAAGAGTTATTTCTCACCAGATGGCACCCAATGTACTGCTTAAATCTGGATTGGCTGCTGCGGTACGGGATTTTATCAGCAAAATAGATGATCGCCGGCTTAAAATAAATTTAGAAACCGTTGGGCTACAGCAAAGGCTTGGTCAGAACATCGAGGCGGTGCTTTATCGAGTTATTCAAGAATCGGTAAACAATGTAATCAAGCATTCGGGCGCCACTTCGTTAGATATACAGTTGAGCAAAGATGAGGATAGCATCAATGCGATGATTGAGGACAATGGGAAAGGTTTTGATACCAGCAAGCTTTCCCAATCCAACGGCATAGGTTTAAAGAATATTAAAAGCAGGGTAGATTTTTTGCAAGGAAATGTCGATTTTTCTTCAACGCCAGGCCAAGGTACCCTGATAGCTATTCACATCCCTATTTAAAATATAATGAACAATCATCACCAACATCGCATCTTTATTGTAGACGATCATCAGCTTGTTATCGAAGGCATACGCTCCTTACTTGCTGATGCTCCAAATTACCTCCTTTCTGGCTTTTCCCATTTGCCCTTGCAGGTACTTGAGCTGTTGGATGAAAATCCGACTGATATATTACTAACAGATATCAGTATGCCACTGATGAGTGGTATTGAACTGACAAGATTGGTTAAGAAGAAATTTCCTAGTATAAAAATAATTGCTATATCGATGCATAGTGAAGGAGTTGTTATTAAAGAAATGGTTGATGCAGGAATATCTGGTTATATCCTTAAAAATACTGGGCGGGCAGAACTCATAGAAGCATTAGACAGAGTTCGCAGCGGAGGTACTTATTTTGGAGAAGAAATTACTAGAGAAATTCTGAACAGTTTTACGGCCCGAGACCAAGAACAAAAGCTTACAAACAGAGAGATAGAAATTATTAAATTGATTAATGAAGAATATGGAAACAAACAGATTTCGAGTAAACTTTTTATCAGCGAGCGTACTGTAGAAACTCATCGAAAAAACATATTCAGAAAAACTAATACCCAATCAGTAGTAGGGCTACTAAAATACGCAGCGCAACATAAATTCATTTAGGTAAAAGCTCTAAAATAAGTCAACACATTTTTTCCAAGATTTGTATCGTATTATTTTAAGTTAATCAGAAACTGAATTAAGGTATGCATCAATAACCCATGTAATTAGAAGAAGAAAATGGGAAATGTATAAAAAATTACCAAAATTATTGATGCTATAAAAAAGCTGCATAAAAATTTATCCAGCACAGGCATCTCTATTAAAAGCTTTTATAAATCTTTATAAGCCAAAAGGTTAAATACTGGTGTTAACCTTTTGGTTTATTAGCCAAGCCTGGATTAAATAGGTTTTTTAAATTATTAAAGGGTACTTCTATTATATGCCAAGAAAGTATAGATAGCGTTATGGTTATAATTGAATAAATGATAAAACAACCTAATTGAGACGACATTATTTTAACTAAAAGAACAATATTATTGTCATGTTCTATAAAAAATTGAGGATATGTAAGGTTTAAATGCTCATAAATGAGATCAAACATTTTCCAAAAAACAACTGGTACTACCAGATGGTAGAGGTAAATACTGTAACTTATTTGCCCAAGAAAAAGCACTACTTTGTTTTCTAAAAATTTTTGCAATAAGCCCTTGTAACCAAAAATAGCCTTCTTAATCAGCATATAAGATATTATAGAGATAATAAGCCCATTAAATACAAAGGACAGGTAAAAAGAATTGGTTAAGATGATAATGAAACCAACCGGAATACCTATGAGCAACGAAACATGAAAGAACCTATCTATCAATCGTTCTTGTTCTTTGCTAATGGTAAACTTGAGTGCTAGAATGCCACCTATGGCAAAGGAATCTAAACAATATTGTGTGAGGATAGATTGAGGAAAGAAACCTGTTGTAGATTGATAAAAAATAGCTCTTAAAACAATACTTATAAGTGCAACAGCTATAAAGGTTTTGAGTAAATATTTATTCGGAATAAAAATGACAATCAATGGCCAAAAGATATAAAATTGCTCTTCAACAGCAAGTGTCCACAGATGAGAGGTAGCTAAAGGCCACTGTTCTGCAAAAAAAATATAATAATTTGCTAAGTAAGAAAAATAAGCCACCTCATGCTGTTTTAAATGATGACCTATACCTGGAATAATTAACACCAAGGCTAAGAACATATAATAGGCAGGGAAAATCCTGATCGTTCTACGAAAAAGAAAGAACAAAATGACCTTGATTTTCGAAAACTTCAATGTTACACTTTTATCTTTAGCAGACATCAAAATCTTTGTGATTAGATAACTGCTTAATACAAAAAAGAAATTTACAAATCCACCAAAAAAGTGGCTTACTTTATGTGAAGAGATGATAGGAAGCCAATGATAGCAAACAACAAATAATACTGCACAAAAACGTAGGCCATCAAGCTGGGGGTTGTATTTAATTACCCTCGGCGGCGTTTCAACGGAGCTAGTAGTCATTAATTAGAATAGGGATTGATGTTGCGCCAAAGATATAATTTTAATTGAACGGTAGTTATAGTTATTTAAGTTTGTGAATAGATTGTCATTTTAAATTAAATGAGCTTTTGGCAAAAATGGAAAATTTAGAATTAATACTTGCTTACTCAACCTTTAAAATATTTCATCAAAAAAATAATAGCAATTAAAAATAACAGAAATTTAACCTTCTCTCCTTTTCTGTAAAAAAATTCCAGCTTACAGAAATCTCGTGTGTTGAACCTGCATAACCGGCTAAATTACTCATGCTATGATCATAAGAATAACCTAACCTAAAACGTTGATTGATAAAGATTTCCGTCATACCGATAAGGGCGTTGCTACTATTGATGTTAGTTTGCAGATTAGGCTTTTCATAAAGCTTTATGCCAGTTCTGTAACCTACACCAAGCCAAACCATTTGTTTAAACAGAAAAAAAGCGTTTACATCTAGTACAGTAGGCCCTTTCAAATCATCCTTTATTAAAAAAAATGGCTTAAAATCGATAACATATTCTTCTATAGGAATTAATGCTCCGCCTGTTAAATAATAATGCGGTCTAGGAGTTGGAAAATTAAAATCTAAAGATTTTTTATCCAATATATACTTCCCTATCAAATTATTAACAGATGCACCTATATACAGATGAGGTGTGGAAAAAAATACGCCAACATTCATATCTGGCAGTATTTGTTTTACAGTTCCCACCGGAATGAAATTATCGCCCAAATCTCTTGGCTTTAACAGATCTCCATTTAAACCCGATTGCCTAACCCCAACACCAAGTCCTAATGCTAACTTTGAAGTTCCTTCTTCATTAATAGGGAAACGGTAAGCATAATTGGCAAAGATTGCAATATTTTTTTGAGCACCTAATTCTTCCGCATTCATTAATAACGACAAACCAACTCTCTCATTCGGCATAATGGCATCTGCAGCCAGAGAAAAACTTTTTGGCGCATCCTCAATACCAGTCCATTGGTTTCTGTAAGTTGCGTTAATATTTATACGTTCTCTAAAACCCGCATAAGCAGGATTAATGTAAATACCATTGAAAATATATTGACTATACTGTGCATCTTGTTGTGCAATACATGTGCCTGCATAGCTAAGCAATAAAATAAGTTTAATTAATTTCCACATCTTATTCTTTTATCAAAGTAATCCAACCAGTAGTACTTTTATCAGTTCCATCTTTTGCTTTAATTTTTAATAAATAATAATAAGTTCCTTCATTTAAACCATTGCCATTCCAATCATTTTTGTAAGCACCATTGCTTTTGTACACTTCATTTCCCCACCTATTAAATATCAATAAGTTATGGTCAGGATAAAGTTCTAAACCATCTATTTGCAAAACATCATTTTTACCATCTCCATTGGGGGTAATTACATTAGGCATCATTACTTCATTTATAATATCCTTCACATCTGTTGCTACATTATTGGCCAAATTAGGGTCGGGTTCAATAGCCGTTACTTTAACCGTATTTACTATTTTTCCAGCTTTTATAGCTGAAGTTTTAATTGACAATATCAATTTTTGATTATTTTCTAAGTATGGAATTTTCCAAGAGATCACTTGGTCAACCACGGTGATTTTTCCAATCGGTTCACCTATGGTGCCCATATATTTTAAGTTTATTGGTAGTTTATCAATCACTTCAATTCCTGTAGCTTTCATATTGCCATTATTTATTACTGAAATTTGATATTCAAAAGCCTCACCCGAACCTACAAATCGTGTTTCAGAAGCTTTGAGAACCTCAAGGTCTGCATATTCAACTATCAATAAAAACCCATCAGATAAATCTGATCTACATCCTTCTTTGCTTATCGAAACTACTTGATATAATCCTGCAACACTTGCGATATATACTGCAGCATTAGCATTTGGCATAGGCTTTCCATCTCGGTACCATTGGTACGAGGATAACCCAGCTTGATCACCTACTGCAAATTTAACCGTAGTACCCAGAGGGATTTTTACGACATTAGGTTTTGTTTGTGCAAATACCCAATTTAACTGCAGAATGAATAACGCCAGTAATATATACTGTTTTAAATTCAAACTAATGGTTGGTAAAAATCTAACTATTGGACAACAATTGTTGGTCTAACTGGCTTAGGGGTTACGGTAACAGTTTGAGTTGTAGCAGCTGTAACTTCACAGCCATTACTATCGCCCGATTTTAGCGCTCCTGTATTGCCTGTCGTTTTTACGTATTTTACTGTAGCATTAAACACATAAATTCCCGCATCAGTTGTATTTAAGGTAAATGTGTTTATGGCCGATTGTGAAGCTAAATCTGTTCCTATAGTAGAAATTGAAGGTACAGCGGCTGTGTTTTTTGTAGCAGTCCACACATAAGCATATTCTATACCATCAGGTAATGTTTGTGCAGGAGTTGTGGTAGCTGTTATTACAGAATTTAAACTGGCATCGCTACCGCAATAAGAAGCTATGCTTTTAGTTAGCGCCAAAGTTTTAGTTGGCAGTTGATAAACTGGAAAAGCATCAGACATATCTCCCCAACAGCCATCTTTTGATTTTATTCTATTCGTATAATTATGCACTCCTGCGCCAAGATTATTTGGAGTAGTAATGTTAGTTGTATTGGCTGTACCATTAAAAGTTTTAACATCGACTTCAACACCTTCTAAATACCAGTAAACTTGGTCGCCGTTAGTAAGCCCCACTTCTTCTGGAGTATGCAAATTGGCTGTTCCGCCGTCGCATAAATAAACTGGATAGTAAGTTTGCGCCTTACTCTTTGCATTTACACAAATGATGATGATAAATGCAGCTAAAATTGATTTGATAATTGTTGCTTTCACTGTTTGTAGGGATTTTTTATTAATTATTTAATTGAATATGTGCTTTTATTGGTTTAGGCTGAATGTTAACGGTTACCGATATATTTTTTGCTTGGCTACAGCCGGTAGATAAATCTTTAACAGAAGTAAGTTTGTAAATAAATGCACCGGTGTTGTTAAGTGAGATTGCTACGCTTGCCGTAGCTAAGCCAGACACAGTGCTAACCGTTTGTACACTAGCATTGTTAATACTATAACTAAATTCGTAAGCTCCAGAGCCGCCTGTGCCAATAAAATTAACAACAGGATTATCAGTTGCGTCTTCACAAATACTCAATGGGCCATTTGCAGTTGCATCTGCTAAAGTGTTAGCTCTAATAATTGCGTTTGTTTGCGTTCTATTTGTGTTTAGTGTTTTGATGTAAAACGTATGTATACCAGCTGCAGACAATGAACCACTTATGGTACGATTGCCAGCAACATCTTGTAAACTTAATGCTGTTGGCAACGCTAAGGTTTCAAATTGTGTTCCATCAGGAGATAAAGGATAAGTTATAGTAGCTATGTTGCTTCCTATACATACATCTTGTCCATTAATAGTATTATATTTAATGTTGTTGCACAAGCCAACACCAGACAAAGCACCATTTAAACACTCTTCATCTGCATCTACAGGACCCGCTGCATTATTGCCAGTAGCATCTGGATCGCTTAAATCAGCTGGTCTTAAAATACTTGCTTTGGCATTATCAAAAACTTGATTATAAGTACCTGTAAAGGTTGTAACTATAATAAAATCGATCGTAGCTTGATTAGGAAGATCTAATATTGCGTTATAGTTCTGCACTCCAGTAATAGGGTTATTGATCACTACACCTGTGGTCTGGTTAGCTGATATTACCGAATTAATTGTTAATCCTGTTGGTATAGAAAATGTAAATTTAGCTCCATTAGTTGCTGAAGGACCATCATTTTTAACTTTAACTGTATAAGTGATCATCTGATCAGAAAAGTATTTTGTTAAATCAGGGTTAATCGATTCTATTTTTAAATCAGCTTCGCGAATTTCGATATTAACCAATTGAGTTGTTTTACCACTTTCAATATAAGTCCATGTATCCATTGAACGTTGGTCTCCAAAATGATCATTTGCATTGTCATTATATCTACCAAACTTATGTCCATTGCTATTACTGCTAATTCCACTTAAGTTGGTTACAGGATCTGAACTATATCTACCAGCATTACCAGCGTTAGAAATATTGATATCATCCCAATAAACCTTATCGCTGTACTCTGATGGGTTGTTATTTAATGGATTAACATCATAATTAGTGTTATTTTCAATCAACTCTATGATAATCCCCTGTGGATTAATTTCCATGTCTAAATAAGGAAAATGAACTTCAGCCGACCTCAAGAAAGTTTGAACCAAGGGTGAAATTGGGCCTGGTTGTACAAAATTTCCATTACCATCTTTCACATCCCAAAATATTTCGTTGTAACCTGGCACTGCCGAGCCATTTATAATTCGATCTGCACCATTAACCAATGGAATTGTAATTTGATAACTACCTGATGAAGAAGACGTAAATGTAATTTTAGCTCCTTTATAGCTTAGTTTACTCTCCGTGCCTTCAATGCCAATAAATTTTAAATCTGTAATGATAGGCAAAACCGCATTTTTTTTAAGCCAAGTTGTTTGATTTGCGGCAGTTATAAACGCGGTTTCAGTTTCTGGCAAATCGGCATTTGGCTTGTTATAGAAAATTTTATGTGTTTTATTTAAAGCATCATCAAGTGTCCTTGGATCGTGAAGAGCAGAAAGAGCCGCCGCTGAAGATGAATTTAAACTTTTGTAAGTAGGCACGCCATTTACCGCAAAACCATTGTTGTTAGAAAAAAAAGTAAAAGCCCATCCATTGTTACCATTGGTTTGTACGCGATACGCCCTGCCATCTTCAGTAAGTATATAATTATTTACATAAAATCCTCTCTGACTACTTGTAAAATTATTATTGATACCAAGATTTAGTACGTTAGTATACACACGACCATTTAACCAACCTGTATTTGCAGTATTTTTTACCGAAACATCCCAAGCGGCTATAAAATTTGCATTTGCAGCAGTTGATTGGGTCCAATTGGCATTAGCAAAAATATTTGGGGCAGTTACATCAGAACTACTTCCATTGCCAACTGGAGCTAAAAATTCTACTTTCCACACACCTGCTAATGCTGTAGAAACCGAAATAACAATTGGACTATAACCAACTTCTGGTCCTTGTAATTCTGCCGTTCGGTTTGGAATATAACCTAAACCATCACTCCCATTATAAGAAATAATATTACCATTTGGAGCGGTGAGAATTATTTGCCCATTATTTACACCAATTGCACTTGATGAAACCGCAATTTTTTCACCAGCTTTAACATACACATAATGAGTACCTCTTGTTTTAAATGGATAACTAAGTGTAGAATTAGTTCCATCAATATTTGCATATAAAAACGCCCTATTACCTTGTGCTCCAGCAGGGTAAAGATCTTTACTGCCTTCTGCAAAGGTGTTTTGTGCAAAAAAAGAAAATAAAATAAAGAAAACTCCCCACAGCGGTAGCCGAGAAGTTAAAAACGATAGCTTCAATAAATTAAAAACCCTTAAGCTGTACATCCTTTAAAAATAAGATGCACAGCAAAAGCGTGACTTTTTTAAACCAAACATAATTTAGGGATATATGATTGAATTATTAGTTCTGCTTGCTAAAATAGGAACATTTTTTGATTGGGGAAATATTTTCTACACTTTGTAGAAAATATTTCTTCATTACTTTCAAATATGTAGAATGTATTACCCTAATATTAATTTATTAATAAAGAATTAATTACTTTTTATTCTTTATTATACTAATATTCAGATATTTATATGATTTTTGATAATTTATTTTAAAAGATTAAAATTTATCGTGCCAAAATTTAAATAAATTATTTTTTTTTTAAAATACAGCATCAAGATTTAGCTAAAAAATAATTATGTTTCAAAAGTTAATAAATTGATCTGTTGCAAATATTTAACAAGTATTGCATTGGTTGTTTTGAACTACGTAGCGCAGTAATACTAAAATGTGATGCATTAATGAAAACAACAAAATACAGTAAACTTAAGGCATAGTCCATAAAAAAAGAGACTGATCATTTTTAATTAATGATGCAGTCTCTTTTAAAAGTGAGTTTAATTTTTGAGTAATTGAAAAATGGATTATTTCGCTCCGATATAAAAATTAATTGTTCTTGTCATTGTGCTTCCATCTTGATCTTTAACCGAAAAAACTGCATTACCTAAACCCATTCTACCAGGGTCAAATTGAGCGATATTACCAGTTAATTTTACTTTACCATTAATTGAACTTTTAATCGTGTAAACTGGTTTAGCATCATAACCTTTAAACAATTTTGACACATCAAACTCTTGTGTTTTACCCATATTTAAAAAGTAATGCGGTTCAGCCATCCATTGTAAATAATCATCTAAATTAGTAAAGCCATCTTTATTCTCATCTGCATTGCAATCACTAAAATCTCCAGCTGCAGAGTTTACATTTAGTTTGTGTACAATTTCCAACCAGTTTGGCAAACCATCGCCATCAGTGTCCCAATTGCTTTCTCTTTTTACTGTCGGATATTCTTCTAAACCACCAACATCAGTTTGAGTATCAATCATTCCGGCTATACCGCTTTTACTACCTTTGTAAGTATAAGTCCCTTCTAATGTTTCTTTAATAATGCGTAAATCATGATCATCAAATACAGGTTGATTAGCGCCAACATCAGACAATACTTGCTTGTAAGCATTTTTAGCACTTTGGGTGGTTACATATGATGGGAAAAAAGCAGAATCAACATACGTTTCATAATTCACTTTTCCCTGTATTGCTCTACCTTTCTCCTGATTTTTTTCATCAAAATAACCTGGCATCACGTTTCCGGCAAAATAATAACGTTGCATACCTTTACCAACCCCTTCATGTTGTGCTTTTAAAGCATGAAATACTTCGGTTGCTTTACCTGGTTTATAATAATTGTTTACAAAATTTACTTCATTAGCACCGCCATCAGTCGTTCTTCTTCCCCAATTGTAAACCACGTTATTTCTTATATCTAATTTACCTCCATATTCACCATTTCCATTTAATCCACCTCCAATACTCCAGTTTCTGCCATAATTATGCGCTAATAAATTATGATGAAAGCTACCAATATCACCACCTATTGTAGCAGCATAACCATGCATTTTACCTTTTTCATATTTACCATGATCGGCAACATTTAAGGCTTCTGAAATTAAGGTATTTTGTAAAGTAATATGATGTGCACCTCTAGAGCTAAAAGCCTCGTCAATTGTCCAACTGATAGAACAATGATCAATAATACTATGGTTGGCTCCTGTTAAGCCCATGCCATCATAAGTTCTACCAGCACCAACCCTCACTCGTAAAAAACGGATCATCCCATCATTACCAGTTAAACCTATTGGTGCAGCTGTAATGGTAATCCCCTTACCTGGTGCTGTTTGCCCAGCAATGGTAATATAAGGCTGGTTAACTACTAAACGCGACTCTAATTTGATTACACCACCAACATCAAAAACTATAGTTCTTGGGCCTATTTCATTATTTACCGCTTCACGTAAACTACCCACTCCGCTATCATTTAAATTAGTAACATGTACAACTTTACCACCACGACCACCTCTTGCAAAACGCCCATAACCTTCGGCACCAGGAAAAGCCAATTGCGCAGGGCGGAAATACCATACTTTACCTTTCGTAATATTACCACTTTGATCTTGCTCATCAATACGCCAAAAATAGGTTTCCATACTGTATAAATCTTTAATTGGGTATGTGGTATCAGTTTGTGTGCCCTTAAATTCTGGCGCAGTGCGATTGGCTTTCTCCACAGCATTTTTATCTAAACCAAAATAAACATCATGTGATTTTACATTTGCTGCTGCTGTCCATTTTAAAGTAATATTGCTACCTAAATTTACATGCTCATCTGCATCTATTGGTATAGGCATTTTGGCCTGCTTAGCTAAATTAGGGGTATTTAATTCAAAGCCATTGAGAGAAAAACTTGCACCTTCATTTGCCTGATAGCGAATTACAACCGGAACGCCTGATTTGACTTGAAAAGTAAGATAGGCCAGCTGTGCTTTGGTGGTATGTTCGGCTCTTGTACTTGGCGATAATTTATCTATAGCTAATTTTCCATCAACGTAAATAGCCATTTGGGTTGGTACTGCAGCTGTGCTTTGGCTAAAAGAATTGTGAAAACTCAATAATGTGTGAATACCTTCTTTTAAACCATTAATAGTTAATTCAACAGGAACTTTAGTCGTAATTCCATCGTTAACTAATTTAGCATAAAACGGGGCTTGTACACCTGCCTTATACCAATCTGAAGTGAAATTTCCCTTTAGGCTAAACTGAATACCATCAATAGTTTTCTGTGCAACTGTACCGTTTGATATAGGCCATGAAATATAACCCAATTCATGTACTTCTGCCTCGTTTCTGCCACTAAAATTTAAATCAACTTTAACGACTGGTTTTTGTGCGTAAAGAGCTGAGCTAAATAGCGTAAGCGCTAAACAACTGGTTAAAAATTTATGATTAATATATCTTTGAATTGTTTTTTGCATGTTTCTTTTGGAATTATTCAATTCCATTTTTAAGTGTAATTATTCTTATTTGAGAGAAATAATGGCTCAAAGTTTAATTTTAGCAAAGATAATTAGCTAATTTGATCAACGTTATTGGCTAAGTTACGGTAATTGATTTTTTCTTTAGGGTTTGTTCCGTTTAAAAACTCTTCAACATTGGTATAGCCATCACCATCAGCATCTAAAGCTCCATCTTTTGCATTTTTAGGATCGAGACCGTGTTTAATTTCCCAAGCATCTGGCATCCCATCTCCATCGGTATCAAGTGCCACATCAGCTTTGCTAAACGTTAAATTTGGATAACCACCAACCTCTGCAACATCTTTAATAATCCCTGTGGCTGTAAGGGTTTTACCACTTCTAACCATTTCTACTACTCTTGTATCAACAGCATCTCTTTTAGGTAAAGTTGCTCCTGCTTTTGCCAACACAGATTCATAAGCAAGCTCAGCTTTTTGATGTGGCGCTACTGGCCAACCTTCAAATGGTGTATTTACACGGGCTAAATTTTGTCCAACTGTTGCTTTAGGATCCGTTTTCAATCGCATTCCTTTCCAATTGTCTTGAGTAATTTCGGCATTATTGTCCATTATATTTCCAGCTACATACCATTTTCCTGGTCGATTTGCTTCTTTGGCATACCAGCCACCTTCGGCCCATGCACTACCTGGAGAATACATGCTACGTTCTTCAATACGAGCAAAAACGGCTTGCATATCTTTATTTGTTGCCGGACCAGCTTTATAATAATTGTTAATGAGATTTACCATCGAAGTTTCGTCACCACCATCCATAGTACGGTGGCGCCAATTGAAAACTACATTGTAACGGTAATCGAAAGGACCAGACATACCAATCGATGGATTACGAGCGGTATTACTGGCAAAAAGATTATGGTGAAAAGTAGAAGGATTACCACCCCAAGTTCCGCCAAAAGCATGACCTTTAGCATCTAAAGCCTCACTAGAAATTGTCCATTGTATGGTTACGTTTTCTGCAGCATCTTTAATTTGAGTTTTACCATCTAATGATGGTCTCATGTGTCTGTAAAGTGAGATATTTTCATCCATTCCCCAACTGGTTGAGCAATGATCAATAATGATGTGATGGTGTGGATTTCCACCAATGTTATCATCCCCCTGCCCGCCCATAGGCACACCTCTACGTACACGAAGGTGTCGGATAATTACGTTGTTAGTATTAATATTTAACGTTCCGGCGATACAAATACCATCGCCAGGTGCCGATTGGCCAGCTATGGTAAGATCGGGATGATCTATATTTAAATCTCCTTGAATTTTTATAGTCCCAGCAACCTTAAAAACTACAATACGTGGCTCTTTTGCCTCTACCGCTGCACGAAAACTACCTGTACCACTATCGTTTAAATTAGTAACTGCAATAACTTTACCGCCACGGCCACCCGTTGTAAACATACCACCACCCCAAGCACCAGGGAATGCAGGAATTGCACCCTCGGGTAAACGAGGCGGATGAGGTGGAATTTGGCCAACTTCAGGAGTTATATTTAAATTTTGAGCGGCAGCTATATCAGTTAAAGAAATAAAGGCAAAACATAACAGCGTAGCAATGCTTAATTGATAAGAAATTTTCATACAAATTGGGTGATTGGATTTATTTTGGTTAGCAACAATAATTTAAATATAAAAAAAGCATTCGTGAATAAATGTAATATTTGTGTTAATAGCTCATTTATTGCAAAAAGAAATGATGGATTTAAAATTTACAATACCACTCAATTGGCAATATTAGTTGTATTTTCATTTTACCAAACACAATAGAATGTGACAAACACTATACTAAGGAAATTACTGACCCTAGCTTTAATAATAATTAAGCTATTCTGGGTTGGTGTTTAGTTGTTGATGATTTTAAACGAGAGCTTATTGATCCAAAAGCTATAAATTGGGGTTATTTCAAAAAAAGCATAAAGCTGTACCGTAATTGATTTTAAAGATTGACCCCCCCCTATTAAGCGCATTACAATACCCAGTCTATTGACCTAATTATTTAATCCTTTATAATTTAATTGTTTATTAAAAATAAGTTTTGTCATTCAGATCCGCCGCGGCTAATCTGGATGACAAAACAAGCTAAATTTTGCGTCATTTATATTGATTTTTATAAAAAAATTAACCCTGAAAATGACGAAACCACCAAATTTAATTTTTTAGAATTTTTAATTCTGATACAATCTTAACCAATCGAGATTTGACGGCTGGTCATTTTTGCTTCCTCTTTTTTAGGAATTTGGATAAGCAGAATACCATCATTATACTTTGCTTGAATATGATGTTCATCGGCACTGTCTGGCAGAGTAAATGAACGCGTAAAAGAGTTATAACTAAACTCTCGTCTGCTGTAGTTTTTATTATCGTGCTCATTTGACTGCTCTTTTTGCACAACTATGCTGAGCAGCTTACGCTCCAGATTTACCTTAAAATCTTCTTTTCTTAAACCTGGTGCTGCCAACTCAATTTGATACTGATCTGCTGTTTCTGAAATATTTACCGCTGGCACCAAAGTTACCTCACGACCAGCAAAAAAACTGTCGGTAAAAATTGAATCGAAAACATGGTTAATTGATGGCACTAAACCTCTTTGATTGTTGTTTTTGTCTGCATTAAATTTAACTAGTGTCATTGGTTTTTCCTCCTTTAATTTTTGTTAATGATTTAAACTATGATTAATTAAAATGAGATTTACGATCTCGTTGAATAAACAACAACCCTTATGCCAAGCCAGCAAAGCCCAATTTTTACTGAAAATATTTCAGGCAAAATGAAAAAAATTCAGTTTGGCTTTGACATTTTTTCATTTGCGAAGTAGATGGACACTTGAGCAAGCTATGTATCTATATGGTATTTAATAATTAACTAAACGCACTCATCCAATAAGTACAAAATAGATTCGTAGTTTTTGCCCACCGCTTCAGATAAAGCAATTTCGCAAGTTTTGCCACTAGAATAATAACCAGCATATTCTTTTTGGTTCACCTCTGTGGCTTCTGGTTTGGTAGCGGAAGCAGTAAGCTCGGGGAATAAAAATCCTCTATCGCCTGCCATTCCGCAACAGCCCGCATTAACTGGCACATTAACTTCATCGGCCAGATGCCTAGCAATACTAACAAATTTTGCCTCTAAACCCATTTTTTGAAGGGAACAAACTGGATGTAAAGTTATCTTATCTTTCTTTTTAGCAATGCTGATGTTTGGCAATAAATAGTTTAAAATATAATCTACGCTATCAATAATCTGCATCGCATCAAATTTTTGCTTGTTCTCGGGGCTCAGTGCATGTCCACAATCTTGTAAGGTTAAAGTACAAGAACTAATATCCAAAACTATAGGCAAAGCACCATGATTGCTCCACTCCCACATTTTCTCAACTGTATCATTTACTGTGTGTTGATATGCACTACTGAAACCCTTTGATGAGAATATTTGTCCGCAACAAGTACCAGAAATATCTTTAGGAATAGTGAAACCAACATTCGCTTTATTAGAAATACTCACAAAAGTTTCGATGATATTTTTCTTATCTGCTGCAGCGCCACCCATTACCCTCGATATACAAGTTGGATAATAAACTACAGTTGCTTTGTTGGTAGAAATTTTATCCGATAGGTAATGATTAAAATTTTTGGTTGGATGAATTTGATTAGACCAGAGCGGCATTGCAGGAACAACTTTTTTAACTGTTCGGGTGAAATTCAACATCGCATTTTTGCCAAAAACCTTGTTAAATATAGTGGCCGATTTAATACCTACACTAACAATTTGCGTTATAGGTTTAAAGTTTTTAGCAACTTTTAAGGCTACTCCATTTGCAAATGCGCTGTGATTTTCTCTTCTTAATCTTTTTACCAAAGAGCCTGTGTTAATATCAACCGGACAAGCAGTAGCACACAATCCATCAACCGCACAAGTATCTAAACCATCATATTGGTACTGATTTAAAAGCTCCTTGTAAGGTGCTGTTTCGCCTTTTCTTTTTAAGCTCAATAACTCACGCCTAACTACAATTCTTCTTCTTGGCGTAAGCGTAATATTGCGGCTCGGACATTTATATTCGCAAAAACCGCACTCCATGCATTTATCTACTTCTTCCTCAACTTTTGGTAAATCTTTTAAATTTTTAATGTGAGCGTTTCTATCATCGTTGATAATTACACCTGGATTTAATAAGTTTTGTGGGTCGATAACGCTTTTTAAACGTTTCATGATTTGGTAAATCTCATTACCCCATTCAGTAGCTACAAATGGTGCCATATTTCTACCAGTGCCATGTTCGGCTTTTAAAGCACCTTTATATTTATCCACCACTAAAGCAACAACTTCCTTTAAAAAGCTATCGTAACGTGTAATTTCTGTTGCCGTATCAAATGCCTGTGTTACCACAAAGTGGATGTTACCATCTTTTGCATGACCGAAAATAATAGCATTATCGTAACTGTATTTTTTAAACAATTGTTGAAGATCTAAAATGGCATCGCCCAAACGTTCTACCGGCACTGCGATATCTTCTAAAATTACGGTTGTACCACTTGCCCTCACCGAACCTACAGAAGGGAACATCCCTTTTCTCACTTTCCATAAAAATGCTTGCTCATCAGGATCTGCCGTAAAACTAGGCATTTCTAATAACGACAGATCTGGTGCTACCGATAAAAAGTTAGCAGCTTTAATTTGCAACTCTTCTACGCTATTTCCTTGATATTCAACGAGCAAAGCTGATGCAGTTGAAGAAAGTGTTTTGATGATTGAAGGTACACCCTTCATCAATTCTATTGAACGTAAAGATGCTCTATCCATTAATTCTACAGCCTCTGCACCAGAATTACTTAGCGGAACAATAGCCCTACAAGCTGCGTAAATATCTTGAAAATACAGCAATGCGGTAGACTTAACAGGATAATCTGGAACTGTATTTAAAACAGCTTCCGAAATAAAACCTAAAGTTCCTTCTGCACCAATTAACACATGTGCTAAGATATCAAGCGGTTCTTGATAATCAATAAATGCATTTACTGCGTAACCAACAGTGTTTTTGGTTTTATATTTATGTCTAATTAAATCGAACAGCGTAGCATCACCTAAAATTTGTTGGCGAAGCGTGGCTATTTCATCGTAAATTTCTGCACATTCATTTCGGAAACTCGCATAATCAGCTGAGTTTTCTGTACTATAACATCTACCGTTTGGTAAAATAAATTTAATGTATTTAACCGTATGATAAGAGTTCTTACTTACGCCACAGCACATTCCACTAGCATTGTTAGATAAAATACCGCCCATCATAGCCGAGTTGATGCTTGCTGGATCTGGACCTATTTTTTTGCCGTATTTTTTAAGTTCGCTATTTACAATGGCTCCAATAACGCCAGGATGCACCCTAACGGTTTCACCTTTATCTTCTACCCTTACAAAATTCCAATGCTGACTTAAATCTACCAAAATGCCATCAGAAACTGATTGACCAGACAAACTAGTACCAGCAGCACGAAAAGTAACTGGTATTTGGTGTTGATGTGAAAATTTAAACAACGAAATTACTTCTTGATCTGAAACTGGCTGTACAACTGCTTTAGGACGGAGGTAATAAAAACCTGCATCTGAAGCAAAGGATACTACATCTATTAATCTGTCTTTAATGCGATCTGAAGGGATAATTTCGGCTAATGATTTTCCTATGGTAGACATGTATGTTATCTTTTGATGTGGATAAAATCGAACAATATTTTTCTATCATTCAATTTTAATTCTAATAAATCAATTTAATCGGTCGATTTATAATTTATCCCAAATATATAACATCTAGTAGCAGAATAAAACCTCAGCTTCAATTTTGAAACAAAAAAAAGAGGCTACAACTTGTAACCTCTCCATTTTTTATTATCATTTCCTATCTAGGTAAATCATCCGTCATGTATTTAGCTTCAAGGTCTTCTTTGTAGCCTTTTGCTTTTTCAATCCATTCAGGTGCTTTTTCCTTTAAATCATCAACCATCGTTCTTCCGGTTAATTCATTTGGCTTGGTAACGTATTTGTAAGCGCCATATAAAGCTGCTCCAATTAATGCTGTTCTAAATAATCCCATGGTATATGTTTTTAATTTTTATAACAAAACGCAATTGCTAAACAATTGTTTTATTAAATATAAATTCTATTAACCTGAGTACGATTATTGTTATCGTTTTATAACACCCCGGTCTGCGACCACCCTCCGACGTGTCGGAGGGAATTACGACCTCCATTCCCCTCCTTTGGAGGGGTGCCTGAAAGGCGAGGTGGTTAAAACCGCAATAAACTGCTTATATGAAGTCCAATTACAGATTAATAATCGAACTCAGGTTATTAAGCTATTTTACCCTATGGTACACTTTTTTAGTTGAGCCACTTGTTAGCATCATCCTGTTTGCTTCTGCATAAAAATTAACAGGAGCTTTTTGTTTAGTTATTGGGTTAACAAGGTACAAAATTTTACCTACGGTGTACCATTCCATTTTTTGCACCGAGCCTGGTTTTGCACTTTCAATCGTAATTCCATTAGATCCACCAGCACTTTTACCTGTCCAAATAGCAGCAACACCATTAGCATCTAACTTTACAAAATAATCTGTAGCAAACGAAGTATAGAATTCTCCGCTACCACTGCTTAATACTTCTGTATTACGCCAAGTACCGATTAGCATTGGATTTTTGTTTGTATTTGCTGTATTTGTTATTGTTGTTGTTACCTTGTTTAGGATCAAATTAACCAACTGATTATTTTGCTCGGGAACAGTGAATGAAAAATCGAGCAACTCTCCTCTTCTTTCTGCTTTAAAATTATAGGCTTTACCTGTTTGGTCTTCAACAATTTTACCAGTACAAATTAAATTTCTTACACTGCCGTTAATTTTTGCTTGTTCACCGTTCATCAGAAATGTACCTGTTACAACATCGGCATTTGCCGATAAGGTGATGAAAATCTCCTTTTCTTGATAAGTTACCGCATAAGATCCAGCGAAATTATGAGTTTGTTTTTTAACAATGGCTGTATTTTTTTTTACTTGGGTAACTTTAGACTTTAAAATAACCACATTTTTAGTGGTTACTTTTGGCTTAACCTGACCCTGTGCAATATGAGTTTCAGTGCAGGTAACTATACACAAAAGCATCAGGTACAGAGGGAAACTTGAAAGTGTTTTTTGAATGATCAGCATAAGATTAATTTATTAATCAAATATCAACAGCGCAAACTGATTATCCTATACCTGAATTGGGTGAAAAAAAAAGCTATCCGAACTTGGATAGCTTTTAAAATAATTTTAGGAGATAATGCTAATTAAAGAGTTGCAATATCAATCACAAAACGATACCTCACATCACCTTTAACCATACGCTCATAAGCAGTTGTAATATCTTTAATATCAATTAACTCGATATCAGATACGATGTTATGTTCTGCACAAAAATCTAACATATCTTGAGTTTCGGCTATGCCTCCAATACCAGAACCCGCTAAACTTTTACGACCACCAATTAAAGAAAATGGATGAATTGCGTATGGAGCTGGCACACCAACCACAATGTGCACCCCATTGGTACGCAATAAGCCTAAATACAAGTTCATATCATGATCTGCAGAAACTGTATCTAAAATAAAATCGAAGCTTCCTCTTACGGCATCCAGTTGTGCTTTATCTTTTGTTACCACAAAGTGATGTGCACCTAATTCTTTAGCTGCTGCTTCTTTACTTGGCGAAGTACTTAAAACCGTAACCTCTGCACCAAAAGCAACCCCAAATTTAACAGCCATGTGTCCTAAACCACCTAAACCTAAAACAGCTAATTTATGTCCTTTGCCAACTTTCCAATGTCTAAGTGGAGAATAAGTGGTAATACCAGCACATAACAACGGAGCAGTTGCTGCTAATGGCAATTTTTCAGAAATATGTAATACAAACTCTTCTCTCACTACGATATTGTTCGAGTAACCACCATAGGTAGGTACTCCATCTCTGCCTTTGTTGTTGTAAGTTTGCGTATTTCCATCTTCACAATACTGTTCTAAATCAGCTTTACAGTTTTCGCAAACCTGACAAGAATCTACCATACATCCCACACCAGCTAAATCGCCTACTTTAAAGTTTTTAACGTGATCACCTACTTTAACAATTTTACCTACAATTTCATGTCCTGGTACCATAGGGAATAAACCCGGAAACCAATCATTTTTAATTTGGTGTAAATCACTATGGCAAACCCCACAAAATTGAATTTCAATTTGTACGTCGTGGGCGCCTACATCTCTGCGTTCAAAATCCCAAGCAGTTAAATCCGACTCTGGAGATTGTGCAGCATATCCTTTTGATTGTATCATTTTTTTAGTTTAATATTTTAACGTAAAGTTAATGGATTGGCAATTTAATTTTTATGTACTATAAAATTATGGCTAAACGATTACACAGTATTATTTTTTTGCCTTGGTTTTAGGCACGCAATTGGGAACCTTTTTGCCAGCTTTAAGTTTTGTGCCTACCCTTTTGTAGTTTTTCCAGCAGGGATTAGATTTTGATCTTTTCTGTGCCATATTCAACATTTAAGGACTAACTGTTTCTATTTGATCTCTCTCATCATCTTCTTCCTTTTGCACCGTTTCATCTCCATTTTCAGAATTATCTCCGTCACTTGCATTTTCAATAGCTGTTACTTCTTCTTGCACCACTTCATTTTCGTTAGTATTTTCTTCGTCCTTATCACCGCTATTATCTGCTGTAGGCTTTACTTCATCTTCACTTTCCGATGGATTTACTGCTTTTTCCTTATCAGGAACAACGGTTTCAATCTCCGCAGTGCCTTCATCCTCCTTTTTATCTTCTGTTGCTACAGATTGATTTTCAGCAGCTTCTTCTTTATCACCTTTAGGCTTTTCCGTTTCAGTTGTTGGAACTACATTTTTTTCTGTATCTGGCGTAACAGTTTCTATTTCCATCTGTACTTGATCAGTAGGTTTTGGGTTTTCATTAACTTTACTTTCATTTTTAGAATTTTCCATAGCTTTAAGTTTTATTCTAATGAAATATAAAAAAGCCATAAATTGTTTGATTGGTTAAATAAGATGAGAATTTTTTGTGCTTATTTACAGGGCTTTACAGTTAAATATTATTCTATTTTATAATTTCTCAAAAATAATTGGGCAAATAAATTTTAATTTCTATATTTGCACCTCCTTAAACAAAAGGAATTGATTCCGTAGCTCAGCTGGTAGAGCATTACACTTTTAATGTAGTGGTCCTGGGTTCGAATCCCAGCGGGATCACCAAAGGCGCAAGAAATTGCGCCTTTTCTGTTTAAAAGATATTGTAAACCGCGATTCTGAAAAAATAATAATTCATTTCAAACCATCTTAAACCATACAAACTGGTGCCCTAACTGGTGCCCAATTGTAATCGGTAAATTTGGGCACCAGTCATACCAGATCAAATTGATTTAAAGCGCTGAAGAACAATCTGAAAACAAATAAAATGTTTTACTAAAAGATTGAGAAATGAAAAGTAACCAAACCCTAAAAATCCTATTCTGGCACCGTAAATCAAAAGCCGATTCAAAGGGCCTTGCTCCTATTATTTGCAGGATTTCTATTGATGGAAATTATGCTGAATTTTCAACATCCCAAAAAGTACATGTTGAGGACTGGAACGTTGAAATGAAAAAAGTAATGAGGTCAACTGATTCTAAGAAAATTAATTCAGCCCTTAACCACATTGAAAGCTCACTCGAAGTTAATTTTAATGTATTAAAAACCCAGTATGATTCTGTTAGCCCATTAATGCTAAAAAACATTTACCAAAACGTTCCTATTGAAAGCAAAAAGAATGAGGTAAAAGAGCATAAAATACCTTCATTATTAGAATTAACTGAAATCCATATTAAAGATTTCAGCGAGTTGGTAGAGAAGAAAATACGATCAAAAGAGACATTAAAACAATGGAAAGCCACTCAAAAGAAGATTGTTGAGTTTTTAAAGTTTGAATTTAAGGTTACAGATCTTAGCTTATCAGCTATTGAATACTCCTTCGCACAAAAATTCTACAAATATCTTGCTGTAAAAAGAACTCCAGCGTTGCAAGATGCCGCTACAATGAAACAGATTAAAAATCTAAAACAGCTCTTAAATATAGCAGAAGCAAACCTGTGGATTCCTAAAAATCCAATTGCAAAATTCAAATGTGGGTCAGAAGATTCAGAGATAATACCTCTTGAAATTTTCGAGGTAGAAACATTATGGAGAAAAAAGATTGGTATTGAACGCTTAGCTAAAGTTAGGGATGCATTCATTTTCCAATGCTTTACAGGATTTGCCTATCAGGATATTTATAATTTAAGTAATGAGCATATCGTATGCGTTGGATCAGAACATCAACCGTGGTTGGTAAAGGAACGAGGAAAAACAAAGGTTACAGAGATGGTTCCAGTACTTCCTATTGTTGGTGAACTAATAAAAAAGTATAAAAAACATCCTTATTGTAAAGTACATAATCGTTTAATTCCAGTAAACAGTAACTTTAGGTATAACGTCTATTTAAAAGAACTATCTGATATATGCAAGATTGGAAGACCGCTAAATAGTCATCTTGCACGACATACATTCGCAGATATTATGTTAAATGTTCTGAATTTTCCATTAGAGGATGTAAGCAAAATGTTAGGTCACAAAAATATTCGCACTACTCAAAGATATGCCAGAGTGAAGAAAAGCAGGATAGGTAAAAAAATGAATGAGGCAAAAAGTATATTATTTGATAATGCAGGAGAATTGAGAAAAAGTTTTTAATATACCAATTAGATACCGATCAGTAGGAGTACTTTGAACATTTTGTCTCGTGCTAGAATTACTTGTAGTTGAGTGTTAATTCTAGAAATAGTTTACAAAAATTAATTATGTTGAATTGAAATTGCAACAAATACCATATTTTGAACATGACCAAAGATTAATTGATGAAAATTTAAAAGCTTTAAAAAACCCTTGGAGTAACTGAATTTGGTTTGATATCTGGCTTTATTATCTTCAAAACAATTGGCATAGGAAAGTCAACACCTGTTAACATTGCTTCGCCTGAACTTAGGATTGGTAGAAAAGCTAATGCAGATTTATTTGCTTCTGAACATGCATACTCTATTGCTTCCCTATCCTGTTGATTGATTAATCGATGTACAATAAAAGTACCCATTTGGCTCAAGACACCTTTGGGTATATCCCTGGGCATTTGAGTAGAAAGCACCAAAAATAAACCATATTTCCTGCACTCTTTGGCTATCCTGTCATAAGCATCCAACTCAACCTCGATAGAATATTCGTCCTTAATTTTTTTATCAAGAAATAGGTGTGCTTCGTCTAAGAATAATAGGAGGCTTTTCTTTTTGTCTGTATCTTCCACTGTATATTTCGGAGAAACTGACCATGTGATTCCGTGGCAAACTGACCACCTAATTTGCTGGCGAACGAACGTTGCAAATGCTATAGAAGCGTTAACAAAAGTAGTTATTTAAAGTTGTTTTTTATTGGAAGCTATTTTCTTGCACAGGCACCCTTTTCTTCCGCATTGATTCTCCCTTGAGTTCAATACGGTTGGCATCATGAACAATCCTATCCAATATTGCGTCGGCAATGGTTTTTTCACCAATCACTTCATGCCATTTGCTTACTGGCAGCTGTGAGGTAATGATAAGTGAG
>NZ_SWBO01000015.1 GCF_005116475.1 Pedobacter cryotolerans
GACATGAGATTTGAGACTTCTGAAACTCCAATTTCATTATAATATTGTTAAAAAGAGATTTGACATATAGATATGAAGGAGGGAAAATTTCTAACCCCATCTCACATCTCATATCTCACATCTCATATCTCACAAAAATGAAAACCTGCGAAGCAAGCTTGAACGCAGATAATTTAAAATATACACATCGTGAAAAAATACACATATACAGAAAAAAAAGATACACGTTCGGGTTTTGGAGCAGGATTGCATGAAGCAGGTAAACGCAATGAAAACGTTGTTGCCCTTTGTGCCGATTTGGTTGGCTCATTAAAAATGGATGCTTTCATCAAAGATTTCCCTGAGCGTTTTGTGCAAGTTGGTATTGCCGAAGCTAACATGATGGGCATTGCCGCTGGTTTAACCATTAGCGGAAAAATTCCATTTACAGGTACTTTCGCCAACTTTTCTACCGGTCGTGTTTACGATCAAATTCGCCAGTCGATTGCTTACTCTAACAAAAACGTTAAAATCTGTGCATCTCATGCTGGTTTAACACTAGGCGAAGATGGTGCAACACACCAGATTTTAGAAGATATTGGTCTGATGAAAATGTTACCGGGCATGGTAGTGATCAATCCTTGCGATTATAACCAGACCAAAGCGGCAACATTGGCCATTATGGATTACGAAGGCCCGGTTTATTTGCGTTTCGGTCGTCCGGTAATTCCTGTTTTTACACCAGAAGACCAGAAGTTTGAGATTGGCAAGGCATGGATGGTAAACGAAGGAACTGATGTTACCATTATTGCAACAGGCCACATGGTTTGGAGAGCAATTGAAGCTGGTGAAAAATTAGCTGAATTAGGCATTGATGCAGAAATAATAAATATCCATACCATTAAACCTTTGGATGAGGAAGCTATTCTAAAATCTGTTAAGAAGACTGGTTGCGTGGTAACTTGCGAGGAGCATAACAAATTTGGCGGATTGGGAGAAAGCGTTGCCCGTTTGTTGACTACCGAATATCTGGCACCACAGGAATTTGTGGCTGTTAATGATAGTTTTGGGGAAAGTGCTACACCAGATCAGTTGATGACAAAATATAAACTTGATCCAGCTGATATTGTTGCTACTGCACAGAAAGTGATGAAAAGAAAAGTTTAAAATAGATTTGAGACGTTAGATATGAGATATGAGACTTTAGAGGTTCAATCTCACAACTTGAACTAACTCAAGACTAGTAGTTGTCAGTCTGAGCGCTTGCCTGCCGTGGCTGGTAGTCGAAGACATTTAGTTTAAGGCGTTTCGACTACGCTCTCAACGTGACCACACAACTAAACACTAACTAAATTTAACTTTTCAATTCTCACATCTCACTTCTCATATCTCATATCAAAAAATCAATTCTTAATCCCTGGCACAAAACTAAACTTAAGATTTTGATAGTAAGTTAAATCATGTTCTGGTTTTTCATATCCGGCAGGTAACGGTAATTTTGAAAAAGATTGGAAATAAAGCAAACAAGCATCTCTCCACCATTTCGCCTCTTCATGTTGAATTTTTAGCAATTGAGTAACTTCCTGATGTCTATCCTCATCGATCTTCCCTTTCATAGTTACCCACGTTAATTGCATCGAATCAACACTTTTTACACCTTCATAATAATGTTTAACCAATTCATCCCATAACGTACTTCCAGAACTTAATTTGTCTGTCCATTTTATTCGATGAAACCACAACAAGTATTTTTGTGGCACTTGTTTAACATCTCCAAATTGATCAGCTACTGCTGGAAAGTATTGCGCAACAGCATTTGAACCAGTGGCTGTTCTGTTAAAACCAATCCCTACATTATCTGCTTTATGATAGTAAACTGAAGTCCAATCGTCTCTACCAGCATCATTTACCCACGGACCAGGCCCATAATGATGATTTTGTGCCATAATATGATGTAAACCCAATGGCGTCATGTAATTCACAATAGCTTCTCTAGAGCCCATCATCATTTTTTTGATGCCAGAAATTGCAGTTTTATCATTGGTAAATGTTAAACTGATCCATTCTTCGGCTAATTGACCTGCAGAAAATTCTGGATTCCAAGCTAAACGCCCAAAAGTATACCAATTAGCTTGAGCAAAAGGATGTCCACACCAATTTAAATCAGAACCAATATTGGCAACACCAGCAATTGCCGTTAATTGATGATTATCGAGCTTACCCGAAATTACCTTTGCTACCGTAGATCCTTCACCTTTTGCATAAGTATCTGCAGCTAAAACTTCTTTAAACATTGTTCCCAAATAAGCCAAATGAGTAGAGAAACCTAAGTATTCTTGCGTTAGTTGAAACTCCATCATTACTGGAGTAGCGGGCATAGCGCCAAAAAGTGGATGAAAAGGCTCACGAGGTTGAAAATCTATCGCTCCATTTTTTATCTGCACTAACACATTTGGTTTAAATTTCCCATCTAAAGTTTTAAATTCGCTATAGGCTTGTTTTGCCCTATCATCAGGCACTTTATCATCATAAACGAATGCTCGCCACATCACAATTCCGCCATAGGGAGCAAGTGCATCGGCCAACATATTTGCACCATCTGCATGGTTTCTACCATAATTTTGTGGTCCAGGTTGCCCCTCAGAATTTGCTTTAACTAAAAACCCTCCAAAATCTGGTATGTATTGATAGATTTCTTTTGTTTTATCTATCCACCATTGTTTAACCTGCGGATCTAATGGATCTGCTGTTTTTAACCCACCAATTTCAATTGGCGCACTAAACCGGGCCGATAAATAAACTTTTATCCCGTAAGGCCTAAAAACTTTAGCTAAAGCAGCAGTTTTAAGGAGATATGGAACTGTTAGCGATAAGGCATTGGTATTTACATTATTTAATACAGTGCCGTTTATACCTACTGATGCATTTGCACGAGCATAATCGGTATATCTTGTAGGTGTAAAACCTGGTAATTTATGCCATTCCCATAATGAAGATCCTGCATAACCACGTTCTACGGTTCCATCAAGGTTATCCCAATGATTTAAAATCCTATTTTTTATAGCTGGAGTTTCACTAATATTTAGGCTTACCAAAGGGATGTTAGCTTGCATTAACCTAATGAAATGAAAAACACCGTACAAAACTCCTTTATCATTTGTAGCGCTAATCATTATTTTTTGCTCACCATTAAAAGCTAAAGATTTGATCAAAAAACCATCGGCTGTTTTGGGCAAATCATCTGAATTAATAATGGCTTTTATGATTGATGAACTTTGTGGTGTACCAATAATTAGAGAGGCTGAATTGGTTGAAACAAATGGAACTTGCTTGCCTAAAAGCCCATTTATAGCCATTAAAATTTCTTTTTTGGCTACTAAATTGGTTGCTGAGTTCCCCTCAAAATTAATTGATTTGATTTGGCTGCTATATTTTTCGAGCAAAGCTTGATTTTCTATCTTATCATACCTTAGCCATAATCGATATCCCGTTTCGGCAAAAGAAAACTGAGTTAAACAAGTCAAAAGCAAGGCAATTTTATAGTTGAGGTACTTCATATTTAATGGCTTGGTAATTTTTGTTATAAAATAGAAATGGTTTTATTGAGTACATTTCCCGATGTTACATTCAATTCATCAGGCTGTGAGCCGCCTGCACTAATTAATAATTTTCCTTTGATCAATTGCGCAATACCTTCTTCGTTTACCAATGAAAGTTCTTCAGGCGAGAGTGTAAATTTTAAAACTCTACGTTCGCCAGCTTTTAGCGAAACACGTTCGAAACCTTTAAGCGCTTTAAGTGGCGATTTAACTTTGGTATTTGGGTTAGTGATATAAAGCTGAACAACCTCTTCTCCATCTAATTTACTGGTATTTGTTACAGCCAAACTTACCGTAATTGAATTACCACTTTTAATTTGTGTAGGCATAATTAACTGCTCGTACTTAAAGGTGCTATAGCTTAAACCGTACCCAAAGCCATACAAAGGCTTACCTTCAAAATAACGATAAGTTCTCCCTTTCATTGAGTAGTCTGAAAAATCTGGCAAATCAGAATCGCTACGGTAAAAAGTTACGGGCAATCTTCCCGCTGGATTATAATCTCCAAAAAGCACATCTGCCACGGCAGTTCCTGCAGATTGGCCGCCATACCAAGAATTTACAATGGCGGGTACATTTTCTGCTTCCCAAGGAATGGCGATAGCACTACCAGTCATCATTACAAAAACCAATGGTTTACCTGTATTTTTAAGTACTTTCATCAACTCTGTTTGTACTTTAGGCAATAAAATTGAAGTACGATCACCTCCTTTAAATCCAGGGAAATTAACTTTCATTTCTTCTCCTTCTAATTGTGGCGAAATACCACCTACAAAAACAATGGCATCGGCATCCTTAACCCTATCAGCAAGCGCTAAAAAATCTGTTTTTTGATAATTTCCAGCACTTAATTTAATGTTTGCTTTGCCATCGCCTTGCCAATATTCTACAGCAAGTTCATAAGATTTGCCACTTTCTACAGTCAGTTTGTATTGTCTTGATCCCCATCTATTTCTTGTCCATGCATTTAGCACTTCTTTTCCATTTACCATAAATCGGTATCCATCATCCCCTTCTACCTCAAAAGTAATATCACCATTTTGGTTAGCTATATAATTGGTGGTAATTCGAGCAGAAAAATTTCTGGCCTTTATACCTTCAATAACCTGCTCCCCCTCTTGCCAAGCTAGATTTAGCTCAGTCTCGTAACGAGTTATCGGATTGCCTTTTAACTCTACATTATCAAAATATTCTGCCTTAAAACCTTGCTTACCATCAATACTGCATTGCTTAGCATAAGCGGTGTATACTAGCAAAGTATCATTGGTAAAATTGATAGCTTGCTCATAAACCACATTGGCATTTGGCAATTTTTCTTTAATGCCTTGCACCACTGTTTTAAGTTCTGATGGGATACCGTTATAATTGCCCAAAATGGCGATAGAATTGTTAGCATTTGGTCCCAAAACCACAATTTTTTTGGCCGATTTACTTAATGGCAAAGTTTGATTTTGGTTTTTAAGCATTACAATAGATTGCTGTGCCATTTTTAATGCATGGGCTTTATGCGCTGCACTTTCTAAAACTGAAGAAGGCGTTTGTGCATATTTTACCATTGCTGGAGGATCAAACATCCCCAATTTAAACCTTGTCATGAAAAGTCGTTTTACCGAAACATCGATTTGAGCTTCGGTTAATTTGCCATCTTTAACTGCCTTAACAAGAGATTTATAAGCGTCTGTTCCACATTCTACATCAGTACCGTGTAACACGGCATCAGCCGATGCACTTGCCGCATCTGCATGGGTTTTATGGTTTTTAAAGAAATCATCAATACCCCAGCAATCTGAGGTTACGTAACCCTTAAAATTCCATTTTTTACGCAAAATATCCACCATCAGCAAATCGCTTCCGCAGCAAGGCTGAGTTTGAAAAGCATTATAAGCACACATTACCCCTTCAACTTTGGTATCTACCACTAAAGTTTTGAATGCAGGCAAATAGGTGTCCCACAAATCGTATTTGCTCACTTCGGCATTAAAAACGTGGCGTTCTGGTTCTGGGCCACTATGTACCGCATAATGTTTAGCACAGGCAGCAGCTTTTAAATACTTAGGATCATCGCCCTGCAAACCTTTTACAAACCAAGCCCCCATTGCAGCCGTTAGAAATGGATCTTCTCCATAAGTTTCTTGTCCACGCCCCCAACGCGGATCGCGAAAGATGTTAATATTTGGTGTCCAATAGGTTAAACCCATGTAACGATCGCCACCTTTGCCTGCTGCTACTGCTTTGTTGTGTATCGCTCTACCTTCTAATGCCGAATAATCTGCCATTTTAAACAAAGAAGCTTTATCAAAAGTTGCAGCCATACCTATGGCTTGCGGAAAAACTGTTACCTTATACGGTGTTCTAGCCACACCGTGTAAAACCTCATTCCACCAATCGTAAGCCGGAATCTCTAAACGTGGTATTGCTGGAGCCGTATTTAGCATTTGACTTACTTTTTCCTCTAGTGTCATTCTGGCTACCAAATCATTTACACGAGTTTCGAAATCGAGTTTATGGTTTTGGAAAGGAAATTTTTGAGCTTGCGCAAATGTATTGAAAGAAATTGTTAGCAATAACAATACTAGTTTGAATATAGACTTCATACGGTTTATCTTGGTTAATGTCAAAACTAATAGCATTTGGGCTATTAGGATAGACTATTTGTGTAAAAAGAAGTATCAAATGTTTGTTTATCATTTAAACAATGTTGATGACTACTTTTTACGTTTAGCTTGAATATATTCTGATGGTAACATATTAAATTGAGTTTTAAATAATCTCGAAAAGTAACTAGGTGTACCAAAACCCGTCATATAGGCTATCTGTGCAACATTGTAATCGCTCTTTTCTAATAACTCTACAGCTCTATCTAATTTTACAGATCGGATATATTCTATAGGTGTTAAACCAGTAATTTCCAATAATTTATGATAGAGTGAACCTCTGCTCATGCCTACGTGTTTACTGAGCTCTTCTACTGAAAGTTCTGGATTATTTAGATTTTCATCGATATACTTTACGATTTTGTTTAACAGTTTTACCTCGCTAGACTCTATTTCAATCTCTTTAAGTTGCACCTGAACTTGCTTAGAGTAGGCAGTTTTTACCGAGTCATTAAATGATAATAGATTATCGATTTTGGCATGTAGAATATTAAAGTTAAACGGTTTGGTGAGGTAATCATTAGCACCAGATTTAAGTCCCTTGATTTGATCATCTTCTCCACTTATTGCGGTTAATAAAATCACAGGAATATGGCTCGTTCTTTTATCAGATTTAATTTTCTGACTTAATTCAATTCCGTTCATTTCTGGCATACTGATATCACTCACTACCAACTGCGGATGTCCCGATAAGGTCTTTTGCCAACCTTCTTTGCCATTAGACGCTTCAATAATATGAAAGAAAGGCTGCAAGCTATCTTTTAAATGAAACCTAAACTCATCGTTATCTTCAACCAAAAGTATGGTTGCTATTTTATTTTCGCTTGGCGTAAATATAGGTTCAGCAAGATCTATATTTTTATTATTTGTTATTTCACTCTCATTTAACTGATCATCCAAAAGATGAGGAATTACCATCTGATTTAACAATTTTATGGGCATTTTAACTGTAAAAGTAGTTCCCTTGCCGAGTTCACTTTGGAAAGTTATTTCGCCGCCATGTAACTCAACAAATTCTTTTACAATTGATAACCCTATCCCACTACCTTGATTAAGTATGGATGTTTCATTATTATCCATAAAAAACCTAGTGAAGATTTTGTTTTTGCTTTCTTCGGCAATGCCGATACCAGTATCTGCTACAGATAATGTAAATATTTGATGCGCTCCTTCATTTTCGAATGATGTTGTTAAAGCAACCTCTCCACCTTCGTTAGTAAATTTAAAAGCATTAGATAACAGGTTAAAAATAATCCGTTCTATCTTATCATGATCAAATAAAGTTTGAATACTTTTGATATCATTTTTAACTTTTAATGCTATTTTTTTTCTATCCGATAAGTCTTGAAAAGCTTCGGCGGCATCATTAATAAAAGCTATAATATCACCTTCATGCAAGTTTAGCCTAAGCTCTTGTTCTTCCATCTTTCTAAAATCAAGCAACTGATTTACAAGATTTAATAACCTTCGAGCATTTCTTCTAATCATTTTCACCTGATTTAAAACAGAGAAATCTTGATTTACAGAAAGTAATTTATCTACAGGAGCTAAAATTAGTGATATAGGCGTTCTAAACTCATGGCTTAAATTGGTAAGAAATTTAATCTTTTGGATATCTAATGCATGAGCACGTTCTGCCTCTCTACGTTGCTGAAATACTCTTTCTTCGGCATTAATTTTGTCTTGCTCTTGTGCAAGCTTTTGTTTAATTCGTTGTATACCACGTTGTCGCAAACCAAAAAGTATTGCAAAACATAAAAGCACATAAAAAAAGTAAGCGTAGGTTGTTCTATAAAGTGGCGGGTGTATATGCAGTACAACTGATGTAACTTCTTTACTCCAAACTCCCTCATTGTTACTCGCCCTCACCTCAAATACATAATCTCCTGGATCGAGATTTGTGTAATATGCTGTTTTTTCACTGCCAACATAATTCCAATTTGTTTCTAAACCTACTAAACGGTATGCATAATGATTTTGTATTGGAGCAGTGAAGTTTAGTGCGGTATAGGTAATAGAAAAATTTTGACCGTAATTAAGGTTTATTTCTTTTGCAGCACTTATTTGCTCTGTAATTGGCGATGATTCACTTGGAAGAACCGTGATATTTGCAACTTTTAACTCTGTGAGTAGCACTTTAGGTACAACTATACGTGTTGGAAGTGTTGTAGGAGAAAAATAATTGAAACCGTCTTGTCCGCCAAAATACAACTCTCCATCAGAAGTTAAAAGACCAGAGCCTAAAACAAACGGACCATCTTGTATACCATTAGGCTTACCAAAATTTTTAAACCTTTTTGTTAATGGATTGAATGAGCTAATCCCTTTATCTGTACTCACCCAAATTAACCCATCTTTACTTTGCAAAATTTTATAAACTATATTATTTGCTAAACCATTTACTTCTCCAAAGTTTTCGAATTTACCTGTATTATTATTTAGCATACAAAGACCTCCGCCACTTGTACCAGCCCACAGGTTACCCTTGTTATCATGTAAGAGACTAATTACAATATCACTAGGTAATCCACTTTTCTGCTTATTAAAAACTTTAAAAGCACCTGTTTTTGTTTGAAGTTGAATAATACCTGTACCGTTAGAAGCTATCCACATATCGCCATTTCTATCTTCAGAAATTGCCCTCATAAATCCATTAGTAGGCATCAATTTTGGTAGAATAGCTTGCGTACCATATCTTTTAAATAAACTTGTTTTAGGATCGAAAACATTAATACCGCTTCCATTGGTTCCAATCCATATTAATCCCTTACTATCCTCTTTGATAAAAAAGATATCGTTTTGACTTAAATCAGTTGGTTTGTTTCCTGCTACAATTTGTCTGTAACTTTTATTGATAGGATTATAAATAAATATTCCATTTTGATAGGTACCAATCCATAATTGCCCTCGAGAATCTAATTCCAATGCAAGTATGGTTAATGGATTTCTTAAATCTAATTTACTTTTAATTTCAGGATGCTCGAACATCCCAGTGTTTCGGTCAAATAAGTTTAAACCTCCCCCATCAGTTCCTACAAAAATTTTCCCCTTTTTATATTCTACAAATGAAGTTACAATTGGTGATGAAAGTCCTTTTGGATCAAATAGACTGCTTATTTTAAGATTAAATAAAGCCAAATTTGGATCGAGTTTATTTACACCGCCTTGGTAAGTACCTACCCAAATTATTCCGTTTTTGGCCATAAAAATGCTCCTCACAGATTTATGGCTTAAACTAAAAGATCTACGTTTATTTGGTTTAATATTAGAAAAAGAGCCCTTATCTACATCAAAAACACTAATCCCATCTTCTGTACCCAACCACAAATTTCCATCATTTGCCAATTTAGTTGTGTAAATAATATCATCAGAGATTGATTTTTCATCAAGTTTTAAAAATTGTTTAAATTCATTGCCATTATCCAATAATAAATTTAAACCTTTATTAGTACCAAAATATAAGCGGTTATATTTATCTCTTACGATAGATCTTATGCAGTTATCACTTAAACTATTGGGATTTGAGGCATTGTGAACAAATTTTTCAATATGACCAGATTTCTGATCTACCCTTAAAAGACCAACACTTGTTCCAATCCAAATTTTACCTTGGTCTGCTTGAGCAAAAGAAAGTACACTAGAACCTAAACCTACTAAACTATCTATACCAATATTGGTTACTTTTAAAGTTTTTCTGTTAATAATTCGGTATCCGCCAAATGTGCCAACCCAAATGTTTCCATTTTGATCTTCGTATAGGTTAAGTACATTAAATACACTTTTTCTATTTGGTATTCCTTCTCCTTTAAATGATTTAAACACATTATGCTTTGCATCATAATAAGCTAAACCGCCCCCGCCAGTACCAATCCATAATCGCCCAGTTCTATCTTCTAAAAGCGATGTTATATCATTAGATGGAATACTTAAACTATCATTACTATTATACGTATAAACCGTAAAATTTGTGCCGTCGAACTTATTCAGCCCATCATTAGTGCCAAACCAAATTAATCCAGTTTTGTCTTGAATTATGGTGTTTATTGTATTTGCAGATAATCCATTTTTTGTAGTAAGGGTAATGAACTTCGGATCATTTTGACCAAACAAAGCATTGCTAAATAGCATTAATAGAAAAAGCAATTTTATACCTGATTTTATTTTAAACATCATAACTGTTGCACAATTTTCAAAAAGAATTGCCGTAAACTTTATAATTAAAAATCAAAATAAGCTCAAAAGCTATTTTAGATTTATACTTGTTTTTTTTACATTGACAATAGCCAATATTTATTTTTTTACCATCACTTCAAATGGCGAGGCAGGTAATCCATTTTTATTGTACAAATTTGCCCCTCTCGGATTATCTGCCCATCCATAACGAACACCTTTTGGTTCCAAAACCAAATCATTCCAAACCCAAACTGTATTTCCTTCTATAATTGCTTTGGCCCAAACATACTTCTTATCTGCACCTAAAATGGCGAAATGATAAAGTGGTAAGTTATCATTAGTGATTAGTCCGCCGCCAACATGATCAAATTCTAATTTTATTTTATTGCCATGAATTGTTGCTGATTTGTTTAATGGACCAGAATATACATCCAATTTATTTCCATAAGCTAAATGATCGGCCCATAATGCTAACCTTTCGCCAATTTCCTTTTTATTTAATGGATGGATATCATTCCACTCGCCTAAATCAATTGTAACAGCCATTCCTGTATTTGGCGTGCTTAATGTTTTTAGCTGACTTTGACGCAGCTGTGCCCAATCACTTTCTACAGGAGAATAATCTACCTCCATAAAATTAGGCAACTGAGCAAAAAGAAAAGGTAAATCACCTAAATCCCATTTTGCACGCCAATCTTTAATTAGTGCCGGAAGTAGCTTTGCATATTCTTTAGGTTTTGATGCATTGGTTTCTCCTTGATACCATAAAAAACCTTTTACTGCATAATTAATTGCAGGTGCAACCATGGTATTATAAAGTCCGGTAGGAGAACTTTGTGCCACAATAGGTTGAGGAGTATTAGATAATTTTTGAATATTGTTTGGCTGTTGAAAAACCTGATTTACTTGATAAAGCCAATCGCCCCTTAAATCGATTATTTGTTCATTTGCCTGTAGCGAATAATTTTTTTCGGGAACAAAACCACCTTTACCATTGGTATTGGTAACTTTTATTAAAATGGTATTTTTACCAAGTTTTAATACGTTTGCAGGAATGTTGTATCTTCTAGGTGGGTATTGATAAGTTGTGTTTCCTACAAACACACCATTTACAAAGGCAGAATCAGAATCTATAATACGGCCCATGTAAAGTTTAGCTGGTACACCTATCATACTTTGCGGAACATCTATCTCTCTTTTAAAATATAAAACCCCATTTAAGTTTTTAATTCCTTGGTCTGCCCAGTAACCAGGCATAAAAAACTTATACCAAGTATTAGGCACATAAGTTGTTTTACTTTGCGAAGCAGCGGAATAAGAGATACTACTTTTTTGCCTATTCATAAAAGCAGTATCTTTAAAATTTTTAGTTTGTGCTAAAATAGATGGAAATTCATTAAAGGCTTCTTCGCTCATCCAAGCTTCTATTGGTGTACCGCCCACACTTGAATTGATGATACCAATTGGCACTTTATATTTTTGATATAATTTTTTGGCAAAAAAATAAGTAACACCACCAAATTCTAATATACCATCTTTTGTAGCTTGTTTCCATTTACCAGTAGGAAGATCCTCATACTTTTTAGTAACATCGGCTTTTGTTGGCACGAAAAAGTTTCGAATGTTTGGAAGATCATCATTTTTAATCTCATTAGGATAATTTTCACGTAAACGCTCCATACCTAAAACCATGTTAGATTGGCCTGAGCAAAAATAGACATCCCCTATCAAAACATCAGTTAATGTAATTTTATTTGAGCCTTGAACGCTCATGGTATATGGCCCTCCAGCTTGCATAGCAGGAAGCATAATTAACCACTTATTTTGGTTCGAAGTAAGTGTACTTATCTTTTTTCCGTTAAATGTAATTGTTACACGCTCACCAACAGCTGCCCAACCCCATATTTTTAATTTAACATTACGCTGTAACACCATGCTATTGCTAATGAGTTGAGGGAGTTTTATCTCGGCACTACTGGTAAAAGTTAAAAGCAAAATGAATGCAGACAAAAAGATGTGTCGCAATGGCAAGTTCATATTAGGTTATATTTTTGGCATTTATTAAACCCGAATATAGGAATTAAATTTCACAAAGCAATCGGTTGCATAAATATATTTATCAGCCTATCATTAAACACTTATGGTCATAAAATGATTAAATAACAGCGAACTAATAATTGATAATTTATGTAAAATTATTTCTATTAATACCTACCTAATAATAGTAGCTAATCTTATCATAAAAAATCGGTAAAAAAAATCCAGAAGAAAAAAATTCTTCTGGCTCATCAAAATTATTGATATTGCTTTAACTAAAAAAGCGGCTGGCTAATAGTAGCCAACCGCCCATAATTACCAAATTATTATATAAACTACTCTTCTTACTTAGTTTACACCATTACTTAACAAACCTTGCTTAAAGCCAGCATACGCTGGTTTTTTATTAAAGTTTTTATCAAATAAAAGTGGATAATCTAACCTGTCTGCTGCAACATTGGTAGTAGTATTTAACCAACTTGTAGCATCATCAACACCCCAAATTGTAATACCACCTCTTTGTGCTTCAGGTACGTATTTTAAATAAGTAGCCACTACAAATTTATACATAGCTGCTTGCATTCTTAAATCAAATTCACTTGGTTTATATCCAATAGCAGGGTTTGGCCCACCTGGATTAATTCTAATATCTAATTCAGATATTTTTACTTTAAGGCCTGTAGCTGCAAGTTTCTGCATCATGTTTATGATATTTGCATAAGGAGTAGTAAGCAACATGTGCATTTGCGTACCTACGCCAGTTATTCCAGAATTTGCGTCTTTCAACTCTTTAGCCAAAGCAACAAATGCATCAAGCTTAGTAGTGCTACTTTCTAAATTATAATCGTTTATATACAAATCTAAACTCGGATCAACAGCTTTTGCGTATTGAAATGCTTTTTTAGCAAAATCTCTACCCAAGTAGTTTTGCCATACAAAAATATCTGTTCTACCTGTAGATGGTGTATTGGCATTATTTCTTAATTCGCCAGCATCACTAAATGGTTCGTTTACCACATCCCAAGCCTTAATTTTGCCTTTATATCTATTTAGCACAGTCTCGATATGCGTTTTCATGGCATTGTCTACAATTGCTATAACTGCAGGCCCAGTAGGTGGTGGAACTACAGAAGCATCCAATACGCTAACATCATCAATGTAAAGTGTATTTGCTGTTCCACCTAAATCAAATGCTACTTGTATGGCAGTTACACCCGCCGGAACAACATATTCATAAGTTGATCTAGCATAACTTGTTGTTACTGCTCTACCACCTTGATAATTGATACCTCCAGCTGTAGCCCCCAAGAAAGACCTGATTTCTATTTGAATATTTTGAGCAATTGCTCCTCTAATAAAGTAAGAAATGTTGTAGGTTTTACCCGCAGTAACAGGAATATTTGTTTTGGTTACAATTTGGGTGTTAAAATTTTGACCACCAGCTGGAACATTTACCTGTAAAGCTTTAGAACCAGTATTTGTATTTGTACCTGTAATTACAAATTGTCCTGATCCGTTTAACACAGACCAACCATCTGCAGGTTCGGCTGGTGTTGCTATTGTTGTTGCCTCGAAACTTGGGTTTACTACTAAGTTTGAAGCGCCACCGCCCCCACTTCCACCACCAATTAAGCCGTTGTAGTAACTAGCCCTTTGCTGCGAGTGCCATACTAAAGTATGACCAAAAACTTCTATACCCGCAGTAGTTGCCAAATTTAAGAATGCATCGGCAGTGGTAAAATCATAAGTTCCATCGGCTCTTACAATGGTATTGTTTTTTAGTTCATTTCCAAAAGTAATTGCATTTGCATCAGCTTTAATGGTTTCCCAATATTTACTTCCTGCCGGAGATGATAAAGGATATTCTGCCGCAATACCAATAGGAAATTTTGCAAAACTTTTTAAAGCGCCATCAAAATCAGTAAAATTGCCATCATTTTCAAAGCCTTGATTTTGGCTATCCTTTTTACAACCAGTAAAAAGCAGAATGAATAATACAGTGATGTAAAAAAAATTGTTAATTAATTTATAATTTTTCATATTGTTAAATATTAATATCCAGGATTTTGTGGAAATTGATTTCTATTAGTTAATAAATCCAATTGGGAAGCAGAAGGTATTGGTCTTAAGACATGGAATTCTCTAATATTAGGCGATGCAAGTGCATTAAAAAGTCTAGCTCTCTCTATCAATGTTTTAGTTCTTACCAAATCTAACCATCTATTCATTTCGCCATAAAGCTCACGTGTACGTTCTTCTAGAATAAAGTTTAAAGAAATATTTGCACTAGTAATTTGTAAAGCAGCAGCAGCTGCAGTATTTTGGGCAGCGGTATTTGTTGTTCTAAAAGCAGCACGTGTTTTTAAAATATTAATCATTGTTGCGGCATCACCAGTTCTATTTGCTTTAAAAGCAGCTTCGGCAGCAATTAAATAAGTTTCACCTAAACGCATTAATACAATTGGCCTGTCTGATGCATCGTTAAAATGAAGTTTTGTTCTATCCATAAACTTAATCATGGTTGGAAACCACTCTACATCATACTGAGATGGGGCAATGATTACTCCTTTAAAAGCTTGTCTTTCGGCAACCGTTACTTCCCTACCAGGCATCCAAATAGCAGCATCAACACCTTTAGTTGGTGTTACAGCCACACCATTTCTTGTTGCGGTAAATGCAGCAGTAGTGGTTTGTACGTTATTATCTTGTACCGAAGGGAGGTTCATGATCCATTCTTTCTGAAAAGTATTGTCGTATCGAGCATCGTTGCTTCTATTATTAAAAGTTGTATAAGTATATTCGGTTGGTCTAAATCTACGATACGGACGCCCATTTACTTGATCACGTGCTACTAACTGAGCTGATACATTCGGTGCTCCAGGAATTCCTTCATTCACGTTTCTATTTAATGTATAGAAAGAGGTATAATAACAATTCAACCGATTTTCTTTATTTCCTCCTGCAGGTGCATTGGTATTATTAAATCCACTTTCAGAATAGATTGGATCTGTGTTTCTATCGGCTACAAATAATGATTCTTTTCCATATTCGTTACCTTCTCTAAAGATGTCTCCGAAATTTGCTTCTAAATCTACCCCATAAGTTGCCCTACCATTAATTAAGATTAGTGCAGTATCATAGGCTCTTGTAAAGTCTGGAACTCCATCTCCTTCTCTTGCATCAGGATCCCAACCTTTAGTAAGGTGAACTTTAGCCAACAAATGTAAAGCCGCAGCTTTTGATGCTCTTCCTTTTGACTGACCAGCCTGAATGTTACCTAATTGTACTCCAGCTTCTGTTAAATCTTTTATAATGGCCGCATAAACGTCTTTTTTAGGCGTTCTTGTATCTTCTGTACTTGGTGCATTATTGTATTTTAATTTTAAAGGTACATCCCCAAAAGTTTGCACTAATAAAAAGTAATAAAAAGCTCTAAGAAATTTTGCTTCTCCTAATAACTGAGTTTTTCTTGCTTCGGTTACATTAGCCTGAGGCCCAAATTCTAAAATTCCATTAAGGTTATTAATAGGAACAAAACTATTGTCCCAAACACCTTGCAAAGTTCCATTTTGAGCATTGATGTTGGTATAATTGTGAAAATCTAAACCACCATCTCCACCACGAACAACCTCATCCGTACCTGCTACTTGTGATGAGGTAAAGCCTTCACTACCCCAAAAGAACCTTGTTGTAGCGTATGATGAATTTAAGCCTGCTTGCAATCCATCTGCCGTTAAGAAATATTCTGGTCCCAAATTAGAACGATATTCTGAGTCTAGTTGCTTTTTACAACTAATAGGTAAAAGGGCTGCTATTGATAAAGCAATCCATCCGATTTTAATTTTTTTATAAGTTTTCATTTTCTTAATTTCTAACTGTTTAACTTAAAATTTTGCATTAATACCAAATAAGAATTGGCGAGTTGATGGTAAATCTAAGCCAACTGTAATCGCTCTGCCATTTGGTATCGCGTTGTTAGCCAAAGCTCCTCCTACCCCTGTTCCTTCGGGATCAATACCTAATCCTGATTTAACAAAAGGTGAGTACAAAATAAAAGGGTTGTTTGCTGTTGCAAAAACTCTTAAGCCAGATAAGCCAATTTTTGATGCAATTTTTTCAGTAAAATTATACCCCAAATTGATACTTCTTACCTTAACAAAAGATCCATCGTAATAGCCAAGAGTTGATGAATATGGCAGATTTGTAGCTCCACCAGCTGGACGTGGAAATGCATTTGTTGGATTTGTTGGCGTCCAATAATCAACTTTAACTTGGTTTACTCTACCATTTAAAAATGCAAAGTAACCACTCGTTCCTCCATCGGTTGTTAAATACGGAACTACTATCTTATTTCCTATTCTAGAGAAAATAACGGTCGACAAATCAAAACCTTTATAAGAAACACGCTGTGTCATCCCCAGTACAATTTTAGGTTGAAAAGTTCCGATAATACTTCTGTCGGCATCTGTAATTGCTCCATCAGGAACACCATTCGATCCGCTTATATCCGCAATTTTAATTTGACCAGGTACAGCACCGAATCTTGCAGCTTCTACGGCTTCTGATGTTTGCCAAATACCAGCTTTTGTGTAATCGTAAATTACATTTAGCGGCTGTCCAACAAACCATCCATTTCCGATATCTTGAATGGTAGAGGCATCTGCTAATCTTACAATTTTTTCTCTATTGATTGCAAAATTGAAGTCAGATGACCAAGTGAAACCATTTCTGTCTTTAGCAACGATATTTTGAGTACTTAAATTAAACTCTATACCTCTACCACTAGTAGCAGCTGCATTGGTAAAGAAACTAGTTGCACCATTACTTCTAGGCAATTGTTTGTTGATAATTAAGTCGTCAGTGTTTTGTTTATATAAATCTACTGATCCTGTTATTCTGTTGTCAAGAAATCCGAAATCTACACCAAGGTTAAATTGTTTTGTGCTTTCCCATCTTAAATCTAAGTTGGCTAAACTTCCGATATAGTAACCTTGAACATTTTCAGTTCCGTAATTATATCGATTTGATTGAAGAGATCCTCTTGTTGCATCAGTAGGAATAGACGGGTTTCCGGTAACACCATAAGAAGCTCTTATTTTTAAATTAGAAACTACTTTTTGATTTTTCATGAAATCTTCATTTATCACATTCCAGCCAATTGCTGCAGCAGGATAATTTAAATATGGATTAACTGGAAAAACTGAAGAGCCATCTCGCCTAAAAGTAATGGTTGCTAAATATTTATCTTTGTAAGCATAATTTACCCTTCCCATAAATGAAATTAATCCACCTCTTGAAAAACCGCCTGCTCCACCATCAACTGGAGTAATCGTTTGTGCTAAAAAGAAATTATAGTATTGTACAGCCTCACTCGGAAAACCAACACCATTAAATGCATTGCTAAATCCTCTATCGCGTTGCGTACTAAATAAACCAGTAAAATCAACTCTGTGGTTTTCTGCAAAAGTTTTATTATAGGTTAAGATATTTTCAATTAACAAGGTATAGGCCTCATTATTTGATACACTTGCAGTTGCTTGCGCAGCGGTTGTAGCATCTGGTCTAATAATCGTTTTTGGACCAAAGAAAGTACCTCGATTTTCTTGTCTAAAATCTAGTCCTAAGTTTAGTTTATATTTTAATCCCTCTAAAATATTAACCTCACCGTAAAGCACATTATTTGTTCTCAATCTTCTTGTTCTATCAACAATATTATTTGTATCATCAAGTGTTAATGGGTTTGCAGTAGCAGTTTGATCTACAGTTCCATCTTGAGGATATAAATAGATACTACCATCGGCATTGCGTACAGGAGCCAATGGAGTAATTCTCATTGTTGCATATAATGGATTTACTCCTGCTCCGTTACCGTATGTTAGCGTATTTCTGGTGCTTAAACCAATTTTAATTCTTTTACTTATCGTAGCATCAATCGTAGTATTTAAAGCATATCTTTCGAAACCAATACCCGTAACCACACCACTTTCGTTAAAATAACCTGCAGATACACCATAATTTACGGCTTCGCTTCCGCCAGAAACACTCAATTGTTGGTCGGTAACATGTGCAGTATTATATAGGTAATCTTGCCAATTTGTAGAAGTTCCATTTGCAATACCAGCCAATTCTAATGGAGAATATCCGGCAGTATAAGCAGGTGATGCTGCATTTCTAAATGCAACAAATTCTTGTCCATTAAATTGGTTATATTGGTCTCTTACATTACTTAAACCGTAGTAAGCATTATAATTTAATTGAGGTTTTCCTATTTTACCTCTTTTTGTTGTAATTAAAATTACACCATTAGAACCACGAAAACCATAAATTGCAGTAGAAGAGGCATCTTTTAAAATATCTATACTTGCAATATCTGCATTGTTAATTTCATTTACACTTCCATTAAATGGAACACCATCTAAAATTATTAATGGATCGCTTGTACCACTTAATGAACGGTTTCCTCTAATTCGAATTTGTCCGCCTGCACCTGGTCTGGTTCCACTTCTCGAAATATCTACACCTGCAATTCTACCTTGTAGGGCAGCAATAGGATTTGCAGCTGGAACTTCTAACAAAGTTTCTCCTTTTATACCTGCAACAGATCCAGTAACATCAGATTTTTTCTGCTGTCCATAACCTACAACCACCACCTCAGTTAGATTTTTTGCATCAGGAATTAATATTACCCGATAAACACTCGTTCCTCTAATTATTTGTGTCTCTTTAGCAGTAAAACCTACATAAGATACAATAAAAGCCGCTTCATCGTCTGTTACACTAATCGAGAATTCTCCGCTGTTATCTGTTGTAGTAGTTTTACCTGATTTTTTTAATTGAACGCCGGCTCCTGGCAAGGGTTGATTGCTTTCATCAACAACTTTTCCGCGTATTGTTGATTGTGCAAACAACAAAGTTGGGGTAATGCCTAAAAAGAATATCAGCAAAGCTATACTCTTTAAAAAAAATTTTTGTCTAGTTTTTTTCATACAAGGTTTAATTTAGGTCGCAATGTTTTAAAACTGCTTGAAGATTACTTAAGTTATTTGTCCTGAATACAGATGCAGATTTCTTAAGATATTTGGTTAGAATAAAAGTAAAAATTTTAAATTTTAAATGCAACCGATTGCATTAATGTTTAAAAAAAATTATTTAAAGGACTTGAAATTTGGATATTTTAACTCATCTTAAAAATTAATGATTTAAAATACACCATTATTTGAACTCTAATGAGTTCATTCTTTGATGTAGTAGTTTTTCTTCATAAAATTAGGTTTTAATTTGGTTTGTATTTCTTATTTAAAATTCTCGAATTGAATTTTGTTGGGTATCAATCATACCGACATGATTTAACTTGATGTTATCATAAGATTTAATTTTCTATTTGGTTAATAATATTTGGTTAGTAAATTGATGTGACTACGAGCAATTTAAGATTGCAGATTTGCACATATTTAGTTTACCGAAACTACAATTGGTAAAAATTTTACTATAGCACAATTGTTTAAATTTATAGCGAGTTTGTTTAAGTATGGTGAAATCTTCATTAAAAGCTCATTAAAGCGTTTTGCATAAAAATATCGACCAAAATATTTACTCCAAAAAACATATTTTGTAGTATTAAATTACTAATTACAAATTGGTATATAGCTAAAGCTTTAATTGGCATGATTTCGAATCTTAATTAATTTATGCAATCGATACAAAACAATCCTTATAGGTTTTTATACTATTATTTTATTAATGAATATCCTCTTCCATGCAAAAAGGATAACTTACCTTCTTTAACTAATAAATCATAAGTTTTAATAGCATAATCTTTCTGAAAAAAAGATTTAACCCCTATAAATTGTGGGTTTGGAAGTATATTTTCATCAGAGAGTCTTCCTTCATCTATTGCCGTTTGCAATACATTTTTAAGCTGAAGATGAAATGGAATAGTTGAGAGGTAATTAGGTGACCAATTTTGTAATGACATTTTACCAGATTTTATTGTGAAATTAAAAGATTTATAATCCTGCAGCTTTCTTATGATCTGCTAAAAACTGAGACAATCCACTTGCTGTGAGCGGATGATTTAACAATGAGGTTATAACAGACAGAGGTGCTGTAATAACATCTGCTCCTAATTTAGCGCAATTTACGATATGCATTGGGGTTCTAACCGACGCGGCTAAGATTTGAGTTTGATACCCATAATTATCATAGATGAGTCTGATATCGCTAATCAATTGCATGCCATCATAAGATATATCATCAAGCCGACCAACAAATGGAGATACATAAGTTGCTCCTGCTTTGGCAGCAAGCAAAGCTTGTCCAGAAGAGAAAACTAAAGTGCAATTCGTTCTAATGCCTTTTGAAGAAAAATATCGTATCGCTTTAATTCCATCTTTAATCATAGGTACTTTAACAACAATTTTACTATGTAATGAAGCCAGCTCTTCCCCTTCTGATATAATCTCATCATAAGATGTGCTAATTACCTCTGCACTTACATCGCCATCGGTAATTGAACAAATAGATTGATAGTGCGCTAAAACATGTTGTTGCCCACTTATTCCTTCCTTGGCCATTAAGGAAGGATTGGTAGTAACACCATCAAGCACACCCATTTCATGCGCCTCTAGTATTTGCTGGAGGTTAGCTGTATCAATAAAAAATTTCATAAAATATTTTGTTATAAAGATGGCTCTCCATTATTGGAAAACCTTTGTAAATCTCCTAACAAAAACGGAGGATGAATAGTACATTTATCTATTTAATATAGTTTAGATGTTCAACTTAATTAATTGAGAGTAGCGATTAATAGAAATTATCCATTAATAGAGATTATCAATTAAACCAATTGTCTCTAGTCAAAAAGAGTAACTGAACATATTATTTTAGAAAAATTTATTAATTATCTCTTTATAGGTTTGTCCAATAGGTATTTTGTGCTGATCGATTAATACCCTATTACCTTCTATATATTTAATTTTATTTTTTGAAACGATAAAAGATTTATGAATCCTTAAAAAATCTAATGTTGGCAGCAATTTTTCAAAATCAGAAATTTTCTGGGGACTAATAATCATATCATCCTTTAAATAGACTTTGGTAAAATGCCCATAAGCTTCTATAAACAATAAATCTTGAAAATGAATTTGATGCAATTTTTTATCCCCTTTTAAGAAAAAGCTACCATCATTTGCTTGCTTTTCAGTAATAGGCAATAGGAATATGCTTTTCTTATTCTGGGCAGCATCAATTGTTTTATTAATTGCTTTTATAAAGCGTTCAAAACTAAATGGTTTCAATAAATAATCAGAAATATTAAGTTCATAACCTTCTATTGCAAACTCTTTGTAGGCCGTAGTTACAATAATTTTAGGCGGATTTGCCAGAGTTTTTAAAAAATCGAAACCAGATAGTTTAGGCATATTGATATCTAAAAATAACAAATCGACTGTATTTTCATTTAAAAATTTCATTGCTTCAAAGGCATTATAGCAATTTCCTACCTTTACCAAATGAGGCAAATTTTCACTATAGTTTTCAATAATCCGATGTGCTATAGGCTCGTCATCAATAATTAGGTAGCGTATCATGTAGTTTCTATTTTTATATTAAATTTATAAATAGAATCTTTAACTTCAATTTGTATGTTATGTTTATTTGGATATAATAATGCTAAACGCTGTTTTAAATTATCTATTCCAATACCAACGCTCTTGTTCGCTTCAGTTTCTTCAAAGTTATTTTCTATTTCAAAATGAATTACGCCATTATCTACACCCATGCTAATATGGATAAAGGCATTTTCTGTTAAACTTTCTACTCCATGTTTAAATGCATTTTCTAAAGGAATGATGAACATGAGTGGTGCAATCACACAATCAGTATGCCCTGCATAGTTAAATACAATATCAACATTTTTTCGATATCGAATTTTATGCAATTCGATGTAATTCTTTAGGTAAGCTATTTCATCTTTTAAAGGCACAAAATCTTCCTTGCCCATATAAATGGTATAACGCATCAAGTCAGACAATGTTAAAACAACAGTTGCTGCATCATCAGATTTTTCGATGATCAATCCATATAAATTATTTAAGGTATTGAAAAAAAAGTGTGGGTTAATTTGGCTTTTTAATAAGGATAATTCTGCCTTATCTTTCTTTGATTCTAAAATTTTTAACCATTTCCATTGCTGGTAAAACCAAGTTAAAAGCATTACAAAAAAGGGAGCAGTTAAGATGATTTTAATCTCTTTTTCTTGTTGTAGGTAAGTATGTTCATCATTAATGTAAATTCTTATATAGTAGAAATAACCTAAAGCTAATAGGTAAAAACCGATTATAATTAATGCATTTTTCTTGAAATACGATGGTGCGATAATGGAAAATGTATATATCCCAATGCTTACCAATTCAACAAAGGTTATTGGGTTGTCTGCAATTTTAGCATTTGCATCATTTATAATAACAACAAAAAAGACAAAAAGCAGTGCAAGTAACTTTAAGCTAACTGTTTTGTGCTGTTTTAAAAATGAAAAATAGTGGATTGGCAATGAAATCACTAACCAACTCATCATAAAACTCAAGGCATTTGCCAATATTGCCGAATTGTCTATATGAATTAAATTAAAGTGCAACAACAAAACAACCAATACCCGATGGATGAGTAAGCCATATATAAAAGCTCGGTATTTTTTGAGAAATGCAATCATGGCTCAAAACTAAAGATAATTGCGCTTTTTATTTTACAATATGCGCCAACTCACTCAAAAATAGCGCAAACGATATTCATTTCTACTTCAATCTCATTTGTATGCATAAACCAACTGTATGTGATGGTTAATACTATGTTCATGAAAAATATTTTTCACCATTTTAATTTACCTATAAGTTTGCTGAAAATTATAAATACGATGAAAACCTATTTTAAAATAATGCTATTAATGATAGTTATTAAGAGCCAGGCGGTAGTAGCGCAAGACAACAAAAATGAACTGCCTTTAAAAGAAAAAAATGCTGTTGTCAACTCAATAAAAACGCATTTACAAGAATCATATATCGATCTTGATTTAGCTAAGAAAATGATAATTGAGCTGGACAAAAATTCGAAAAAGTATGATAAAATCATCAATCCTGATGATTTTTCTAAAACACTAACTGAAGATTTACAACTTGTGAGTAAAGATTTACACCTTAAAGTTCGTTATGAACCACAACGTATTGCGCAAGAAAAGCTTGTTGTTTCTGAAGAAATGAAAATAGAAGCCGAGAAAAAAACGGCTAAACAAATGGCAGAAATTAATTATGGATTTACAGAAGTAAAAATACTAGATGGAAATATTGGCTATTTGAATTTACGCCTATTTGCAGATGTAAAATATGCTGAAGAAACCGCTACAGCTACGATGAATTTTTTGAGCAATACCAATGCAATTATTATCGATCTGCGTACAAATGGAGGTGGTGTACCCGATATGATGCAATTATTATCCAGTTATTTCTTTAACGAAACACCAGTGTTATTAAGCGATTTTTATGAACGAAAAACTGACACAAAAACCCAACTTTATTCGCTGGCTAAAGTGGCTGGAAAACGAAGTACCAGCAAGCCTATTTACATTTTAACGAGCAAGCAAACATTTTCTGCGGCTGAGGCATTTGCCTACACGTTAAAGTATTTAGGTAAGGCAACCATAGTTGGTGAGGTTACTGCCGGAGGTGCAAACCGAACCAAACGCATTAATTTGAATGATGAGTTTACAATTTCTGTTCCGTATATCCAAGCTATTCATCCAGTAACTAAAACCAATTGGGAAGGAAAAGGTGTACATCCAGACATTAAAACGAATGAAAAAACAGCTTTGGTAAATGCTTATGTAGATGCCATTAACAAAACTGCCAAGGGCAATAAGAATACGCTTTTAAATAAAATTGGCTATGCTTTTTTAAAAGAAAAATCTGTTGAAAATGCTATCGTTGTATTCGAAGAAAATGCAAGATTGTTTCCAGATAATGCAAATACTTGGGATAGCTTGGGCGAAGCCTATTTTATAAACAATGATAAAGAAAATGCACTAAAAGCATACAAGAAAGCTTTAGCATTAGATCCCAATTCAGAATCAGCGAAAGCAATGATTCAGAAATTAGAAATCATTAAGTAAAAAAAAGCTAGTTGGCAGCAATTAAAACTAATTGAACAATGAAAAATAGGATTAAACTTTTAGCACTGGCATTTGTAATATGCTCAAATGCTTGCAATACTAAGCAACCAGAAACAAAAAAGAGTAATTCTTCTATAGCCGAAAATCTATACTTTGGCTATCAACCACCAGGATTAAATCCTGAAGTTTTTGTTCCTAAAAAGGGTATTGCTAAAGATTGGAAACTAGGGAACGAGGACTCTTTGGATATGGAAGAGTTTTACTTCACTTACTCAGGTAATGACCCTTTTCTGCCTGCCGTTGTTGTATATCGGCAAGAAGAAAATTATTACAGAGCTAGTAAATATACTTTTCACCACAGTGGCGTTAAAAATAGCAACATCTTATACTCAAGGCATAACTATATTGAACGTACAGGTTCTGGTTGGTCAAACCTAAAAAGCCTAGGCCCAATGTTTGACAGGAAAGATTTGGGCATTATGGTGTTATCAGTATCCACTAATGGGACTATTGTTTTTGATGATTATAAAACCGATGACGGAATCCGTATATCAAGGATTAAAGACGGTAAACGTGAAGAACCAAAACTACTGGGCAAGGAGATTAACTCAGGGAAATTGGTGGCCCACCCCTTTATCGCACCTGATGAATCTTACATAATATGGGATAGCGAACGAGAAGATGGATATGGCAAATCTGACATTTATATCAGTTTTCAACAGCAAGATGGTTCATGGGGCTCAGCTATTAATATGGGAGGTAAGATAAATTCAGAATTAGTAGAAAATGGTGCAAAGTTAACACCTGACGGAAAATATTTGCTTTTTGGAAGATCAGAAGAAAAAGTAAAGGAGGATGGAAGTACCTATTGGGAGACTAAAGATTATTGGGTTGATGCTAAAATCATTGAAAAATTAAGACCTCAATAATGATTTCATTTAAAATATAATTACCAACAACAGCAGCTACCCAAAAGTGGTGGTTCAGTGGTTGAATGAAGCTTTCTTCAGCTATCAAAGCTTCTGCTTGGTTGACAGTGAAGTGTTTCGAAATTGCCACCTTTCAACAATTTTATGGAAAAGGTGTTCACCTTCCAATACGTGTCTTATCATCTAAATAACCGTGAAAGCATTTTCATCAGATTTCCAGTTCAGGTATTCATCGAGAATTCCATTCCAAATTTTAATGCTTCGTCTTCTGATTTCTGAAAAATTTAGTAATATTATTTCTATTGAATTGATTGTAATTAGCTTATAAATTGCTATTGCTGTATGCAAATCAATCGTTTCCTTCGCAATAAATCATATTATGCACTTGAACGCAAAAAATTAATGTTTTATATTAGAGTTAAATAATCAACAGTTCTTTTAAATATCGCTTGGGCAGGGATAGCCCCATAATGTTTCATTTATGATTACTAATAGATGAAGTATAGATCAAGTAGGGATCAAGTATAGATGAAGTACTGTAATAGTACTAATCTTGCAACTTGCTTAATCGAACAGAATAGGGCTATGGCACCTCCAAATCTGTTGCGGGCACAAAAAACCTAAAACATGAAAAGAGTATGCATTTATCCAAAAGATGTTAGCTTATTAACAGGAAAAAGTCTAAGGCACGCACAAAAAATATTGCAAGATTTAAAGGTGGCACTTAAAAAATCAAAAAAGCAGTTTATAACCATCGAAGAATTTGCAACTTACTCTGGCATCGACAAAGCCACCGTAGAAAAATGTTGTGTATGATACCCTAAAACTTTATCCAAAGCAAAACCCGCCATCGTCCCCGGGTTTTGTTTTAAAGGCAATTTTTGGCTTACAAATTAACTAAAACAAAAAAAGCAGCTCTTTTCAGAACTGCTTTCAAACTTGGGTCAGTGGCGGTGCGTAATTCGAACCATTTTGTGGATGAATTGATCGAAATAGGCGGGTTTTCGAAAATTTTTAAAGAATAATTTTGGCGAACTTATCTCAACATGTCATTGGGTTTTTAATATTGTATAAAGGAATCTACAGAAAAATTAATGGGCTTAATTTATTTCATTCTCATCTTTGTTTTCTTATTAGAATCAGGATATTTTTCTGCCCTGACTAAAGCATTTATTGCAGAAATGGTATGAGAGTGATTATTACCAAATATTTCTGTATAAATTTCAATCGCTTTCTTAAGGTGAAAAATTGCAGAATTTTGGTCGCCTTTAAAAAAGTATGTTGTTCCCAAATTGTAAAGGGCTGCTGCCTCGCTTTGCCTTATCCCAATTTCTCTTGCAATTTGCAGTCCCAAACTCGAATATTTTAAGCAATTATCATAATCCTCTAGTTGGAGAAAAAAATTTGTTAGGTTTTGCAACGCTATACATTCCCCTTGCCTGTCACTAATCTGCTGTGTTAACTTTAAGCTGTGCAATACCGACTCAAATGCTTTATCAATATCACCTTTTAGAAAAAGTGCAACCCCTAAACTGCACAACATACTCCCTTCTGTTTGTTTATTTCCTCTAGAAAGAGTTATAGGCAATCCACGTTCAAGTATGTTAATTACATTGTCATGATCTCCAACTTGATTATAAACGTTGACCAGATTTCCTATACATGAGCATAAACTTCCAGGCTCATGTAGTGACGCTAAAGCCAGAGCGTTATTAAATGCGTTAATTGCTTCATCAAATTCTCTTAAATTTCTATGAATGTTTCCAAGTGCTTGTAATTGCGATATCTCGCCTTGTGTATTACAAATTTCACGGCATGCCTTGACAGATTCTTCTAAACATGATTTTGCCTCTTTGTATTTACCGATGGCGTTTAAGGCCATTCCAATACCTCCAAGTTGTGCATAAAAAAATATTTGATTCTTTTCCTGTTGAGCAATTTGTAAACCCAGTTCCCATAGTTTAATAGAAAGATTATATTCACCAATATCAAAAAATAACCTAGCCGCAATTTGATTTTTCATTCCTAACGAATATGAAGATGCCTCTTGGAACCATTTGTTCACATTCTCTTTCCAAAAATATTCCGATTTCCTAAATTCATATTCATGTGTTATAATATTTTTCCATAGTAATTCAGTGAATACATTGGTATTTAAAAAGAATCTTTGTCCTATATAATTTTTAAATGGGTTATTGAATTCCTTGATTGAAATATCTTCGATTTTTGTTTCTTCAAAAAAATGTTCTAAAAATAATATTTGGCTTCTGTTCTCTTTGACGGATTCAACTAAAGGTGAAATATCGAACACATCAGAACAGCTGTAACCGAGAATAAGGATATTAGGATTAATCAATCCCGAAAAAAAAGAAGAAATTACATTGTTTTTGTGTTGGCTTATCGTTTTTCTGGCGACTAACTCTAAGGTAATCGCCATTTCTTTTTGATTTGAAATAGAGCCATGAATCTTTATGATTCGAATGGTGTCAGTTTTCCAATTAATATTTCCAAATTCCACATCATTCGAAAATACTTGATAATCGTTTCCTTCTACTAATCCAATGTTATTTAGAGCATTTTCAATTAACATATCGAAATTTGTTGTCAAAACATTCTTAGCATATCCTAATTTTAATAGCTGAGCAATAAGGTCGTGATTTGTGTTTGGAATTCCTTTTGAAAAAATATCTAAAATATCCTCTATATCTTGTTCCTCGGTTAAAGTTTGAATAAATGATTCGAAGGGTAAATTCGATTGTAAAATCTTTTCTGCGTCATTAGGATTTACTTGGAGTAATGATAAAATATAGCTAATTAAATCATTAGCTAATGGAAGACCAGAATTGAATGATATTCCCGCACCACAGAAAATCGCCGTATTGTCAAGAGTTAATTTTTCACTTACTACAGAAATTATTTCTGTAATCTTCATAGCATCATTTTTAGAAGCAGTCAATTTTAAACATTTTATCAGATCTAAATATAATGGGAGGTTTTGTTATCAAGAAATCAACATCTGGAACCTACTATTTTTATCGCTGCATTTTTTTTATTCGATAAACGAAATTCCTGGGCGATTAACATGGGATGATAACTGTGCAATTATATCCAAAAGCAGTTCTCTCTTTAGTCTGTATTTTACTTCCCTTTTTTTTGCATTTGCTTTATCCAATGCATTGAACAAATGATAATCAAATATCAATTTATATTCCAATTCATCAATATTAAAGCTAGGAGCTACAGGATAAATATGAGCACCACTTCTCGCATCCTCCTCATATTTTTTTGGATACATTAATCCAGGTAAGGTTCTCGATCTTTTCCACTTTTGCTGTGCATAGTCACATATAGGCGAAACTTCAAGATCAATCAAAAAATATTCTTCAACTTTCCCATTCATTTTTTTGAGAAAACTACTAATATATTGCTCTTTTTTCTTCTCTTCTGGATTAAGATAAATATTGCCCGGTATTAATTCTTGGCTAGGATAGAGTTCAATGTGTAATTTTGTATTTAATGAAGGTGGTAATAAGTGATATTTTTCCAATACTTGTAATGAAGATTTTTTATCATCCGCATTCATTTTTGTATCGTTAATAAAACCTTTCTTTAATTTGCCTTGATCGGCAGCCTTCTTTACTGATACATCGTTTTTAAGAATTTCTGACTCAGTACTAGATAATTTTAAAGAGAAGTTATCAGTTCCAACTTTATCTATGTAAATGACATCATTTTGAAGCGAAATATGTTTTGGCATTTTAATGCCCTTCATTTCATGCTCGACGTTATCCACCAATGATATGTTTAATGTATTTATTGCTTCTTGAATTAGTACATCTCCACTAACCTGATTTTGCCCGACTCTAGCAATACCCATTCTCTTTAACACGTTTCTTGCATTAATTTCCCAATGCTCATTGTTATCTATTAAGGATGATACTTCGTAAACCATCCTTGCCGCAGCTTTCTTTACTAGATTTTCCCAAATTACAAATAAATGGAAGGCTCCAGCCTTTTCGAGTTCAGTTTTGAGTTGCTTTTCTATAATCTCAATCGCATCTGGCTTTGCTTCATACTCTGTTGTATATTCTTCTTTTAATGCACCAGTTACTGCTAATATAACTGTTTCAATATCTTCAGCATGTATTTGTCCTTCCAATAAATCATTTAACTTATCAATAAACACATCAGTCTCTATTGAAGGGATTTGCTTACTTTCTAAGCAAGAAGCTTTGTCAAAATTAATTATACAAGCGGGAATAAGATGGTCGTGTTTATATATCTCATTTTTTACGGCCTCCGAGTAGGTATTAAATTTCTTGCTCCAAATAACCAATAAATATGGGCCGTTTTTTTCAGAGATTACTTTTAGCAAAACATTAATTATTGATTTAGCAATTTGATGTTCATCATTGGTTTCAATTATCTGAAGATCAAGAAATAATAATCTAACATTTTGAACAGGGGTTTCAGGCAAATCTTCTTTTATGTTACCTTGGTAATATGTAGTAGCTATGCCCTTCTTGGATAGAGCCTTAACTATTGGTAATGCTTCAGTAGGTTGGTCGTCAATTACAACAACAGAACCATTTTCTGGTATTAACTGGGCTTCTGTCTGCGTATCAATTTTTTGTGCCATTTTATTCCTATTGCTTTGAGATGTAAAATCCGAGACCCAAGATTGCACCTGCATTAAAGTCTTTTGGAATATTGACACTATCAGCTGAAGGAAAGAGTAATTCTCCGCCATTGCTTTTCATAATTTCATCCGCAATATGTAAACCAATCCCAATACCATCTTCTTTATTTGAGATGAATGGACGAATTGCGTCTTCATAAGGAATTGTAAATCCTGGACCATTATCTGCTATAACTATTGTTATAAAGCCATCTATTTCTTCAACTATGTCAATGAAAATTTCTTTATTTTGAACTTTGCCAAAGCTCATCCAGTAGATCGAGTTGTCAATAAGATTAATAATTGTTCCTGTTATAAGACTGTCTGAGCATTTTGCCTTTGTAGCAAACATCTTTTCCTCTTCAAATGCGCGAATAATTTTCACACCATGAGCCTTTAATCGATATTCGACGTTCCAAAGTGCATTACTTATTATCTTTTTTAAATCGGATTCTTTCCTAGATTTTCTCCGGATTAGTCCGCTGTAGCCGTCAACAAGTTTACCTAAATGCCACGTAAGAGCCTTAACCCTCTCTTCACTGTTTGGTTTACCTACATCATCTACAACATAAAGTAATTCTTGAATAATTTTTTCTATCTCATGAATTACAATGCTTAAGCTTAGCCCTGCACTAGCACTCCGAATATAAATATCACTTATAGTTTTATAATCTGCAGCAATTTCATCGATTATCCCAAGGATTTCAGATCTACTTTTATTATCTGGCAATACGCCAGTGACTTTTTCTCGTAAAACATCAAGATTATCTACCACAGGAACTTTTTGTGATTTGCCTGAATAATGACTTCTTAACTTGTCTTTATCAATATTTCTTTGTGTTATTACTCGGTTTATTGCAAAGTGAATGGCCTTAAAAAACTCAGCGTACGCATCGTTTTCGAGAAAACCCTCACGATTAGTTTTTTCAATCAAGTCTTTACTTTGAAGACGGCTCAATTGTACAGCACCAATAACGATGTTATTACTTATTCTAGCTGTTGGAAGATTTACGCGATCAATATCTAGACTTAACCAGTCATTTCCTGGCTCACCATAGTCATAAACACGAATTCCATCACGATAAATTCGCATACCACCATTTAATTTCAAATAATCCTTTAAGCCCCTTTTGTCCGTTACCCCTAATGAAAGAATGGTACTGTCAAAATCAAAAATCAACATCTTTAGCTTGACTTTTCCAATCCTGTAATGAGAGAGATCAATATCTTTTATAATCTTTTTCTTAGAACTTTCGTCATAAACACGCTGAACCATGTCAATGTTTACCTCAGAGTGTATCCTTTCTTTGAGGTGCGTCATTGTAGCATAAGGGGTAAATTTATAATCTAGATTTTTTATCTGATTATCCTCAATATCCATTTCTGCTGAGAACAATGCACTATCTTCAATCTCTTTGAATTTAAGCAAACCTGCTAACCATTCCTGACGGTCTATTTTAAATAATACTTTGAAAGAATTTATTGACTCAAAAGGCGAGTTCAATGAGTTTACAGCTCTATAAATTTCTCTCACAGCTCCTCTAGTCCATGTAGTCCTTAAAGACTTAATAATAATTTTGGTCCCGTGCGCATCATTGTCAAAAGTTTCCGGTTTCCTCTCTGTTAAGTCAATAGGAATTTTATCTAATGATTTATCATTATCGAAATCTTTCCAATTTATTTTCAAATGGGCTTCATTACTAGTTTTTGTTTTACTTATAAGTTCGATTTCTTCGCCGAGTTTATGAACACCAAATCGGCCAATTCCTTTTTCCCCAAGCGGTATTCTATTGCAAGCGCTTACAAAATTTATGTCATCGACTTGGTTTTTTTTATAAGTAGTCCCAGGTTGTAGCCAAACATCTTTAATAAGATCATAGTCCATCCCGACTCCATCATCTTCTACTACAATCTGCCCAAACTCCTTACTATGAAGGTTGGATAAAGTTATAGTAACTCTACCAGCACAGGCATCATAAGAATTTTTTATTAATTCAAGTAAAGCAATGCTTTCGCTCCTTATCAACTGATCTCCGAGTTGTAAAATCAACCTTGCTTTGGGTTTGAACCCTAATTCATCACTCATTATTATATTTACAGATATTTAGTGTTATAAATGTATTCAATTTTTTAATAAACATGCAAAATTTTTAACGGTCTAGTTTATAGATGAATTTGCAACTACCTAATTAAAAACTTATATTAAATTGTATTCGATTCTGCACTCGAAATAGATTATTTAATAAAAATCAATACTTATAATAATTTAACAATTATTCAATCAAATCGTGAATAATTACTTCGAACTGTCCAGGCACCCTTCTCGCTATCTTAAACTTGATGTTTTGTGATTTCAAATGAATTATATACCTAAGTGCTTCTCTTTGTGAGCTAGGCATTTTTTCTCCAATAATAATACATTTAACAGATTGGATAGGATATTTTAAATTAACCCCGTTTTTATCAATACATTCAGTTTGCATAATTAAACGAAGTTCTTCTTCATATTGCCATTCAATTGACTTAGTAGCGAGCATTTTCTGGTAGATTTCTCGATTTTTTAAATATACTGTGTCAAGATATTCTTTATACATTTTAATTTCTGAACGCGCATTTTGCTTCTGATTTCGATTTAAAGTTGTGGATTTAAGTCTACCTTCTATTGAATATATAGAATCTTCGTGATAATTTACTTGATCATTCAAAACTGCCACTACAGCTGTATCGATTATCGGTGGTTTATTTGCGTATAGAACGTCAAATATTTCAGCATTAACATCATTTGTCAAAAGTTTATCTCTATCATATTCAATGCAAAAACCTCGTAAACCATTAGCGTAGTGGGCCCACATTAATAAATTGTTTGAGCTTTTACTAAAGCAGCTTATTCTAGCGCTATCAATAGTATAAGGAACACTTGGTTCCGTATCTTCAAGTGACAAAACTAAATCTTCATAATTTTCCAATGCATTTGAATCTCGGGCATTATCAAATCCCCAAGCTTTTATAATTTCATTAACTCTAGGTGAGTTTGATGCTTTGTCGGGAAAACCTGTATAAATTTCACTTCTACATTCAAAAGGATCATTAAAACTTTCGTAATGATTCATATAAAATTGATTATTTAATAAGTTCATTAATGAATAATCAGTAAATGAAAAATATTTAAACATATTTTTTTTGGTGTATTGAGTTATGATATGAAATAATTTCCAAGAAGTTTCTACATTATTTAAAAGCTTTTGCCTTGCCCTTTTTTTTGAGTAAGGCTAATTGCTACTGTTTATCATGTGAATAATCACATACTTCTAAATTTAATAAAAAAAGTGATATTGTACAATTAAGACATTAGATGTTTTTCGGAACGTACATAAACTGTTTTATGCTTTACCCACAAAATGTATCTTATTACTTTTTTATTGGTAACTTTAAAAGCTTATAACCGATTTTTAATCATAATTTTTTATTGCTTTATGGCTATTCCGATCATAGATATTTTTGCTGGCCCTGGAGGATTGGGAGAAGGCTTTTCAGCATTAATTAATGACGAAAACCAGCGGGCTTTCAAAATTGCACTTTCCATTGAAAAAGACCCACTTGCTCATCAAACCTTAACGTTGAGAAGTTTTTTCAGACAATTTGAAATTGGGGAAGTACCTGAAGAATATTATGAATTTGTAAGAGGTAACATTAGTATTGAAGCCCTTTACCGGGCTTGGCCAATTGAGGCTGAACATGCCCAAAGAGAGGCTTGGTGCGGTACATTAGGAGACCCTGACGAACATGACCAAAATGCTGTTTCAGATGATGAAGTTGATGACAAAATTCGTACAGTACTAAACGGAGAACAAGATTGGTTACTTATCGGTGGGCCGCCTTGTCAGGCATATTCGCTAGTCGGAAGATCGAGGAGACAAGAAAGAATATTAAATGAAGAAACTGATAAGCGTGTTGGATTGTACAAACAATATTTAAGAATTTTGGCCAAGCACAGTCCTTCAGTTTTTGTTATGGAAAATGTGAAAGGCATTCTTTCTGCTGAAACGTCAGAAAACCAAGTATTCTCAAAAATATTAGAAGACCTTTCTGACCCATCGGCATGTTATCCCCAAAATGGTGAAAATGAATTCAATTGTCCAGGTTATAGAATATACTCACTAGTCACGGAGCCCGAGAATTTCGATGAAAATGGCAACCCAACATATAGGCCAAAAAACTTTGTAATCCAAGCTGAAAAGTACGGTGTTCCGCAAACACGACATCGTGTAATATTATTAGGGATAAGACGCGATATTGAGATCAATCCTGAAATAATTTACAGTAGGGATGAAGTTTCCATCGGTTCAGTAATTAACTCATTACCAAGATTAAGAAGCGGGCTTTCCAAAGGCGCAGATAGCTTTAATGCTTGGCACTCTCTAATTGAGGGGATTTTGGAAGGAGATATACTCAATGATGTGGATACAGAAATCATTACAGACATACGGGACAAGATTTTGCAAGTAGAGGATCCACCTTTTGGAAAAGGAGCTGATTACTTAGAAATGGAAAACCTACAAATCGACTATCTACCTGAATGGTATCTTGACAATCGACTGAATGGTGTTTTAAATCATGCTTCAAGATCTCATATGAATAGCGATATTCATAGGTATCTTTTTGTGTCCTGCTTCGGAAACATCAAACAACAATCACCGAAGCTGAGTGATTTTCCAGAGGGCCTTCTCCCCGCTCATTTAAATGTTAGGCAAGGGATAGATGATAAGAAATTTGCAGATCGCTTTAGGGTACAGATAGCTAACCGGGCATCGAAAACAGTAACCAGTCATATTTCAAAGGACGGACATTATTATATACATCCTGACCCGACCCAATGCAGAAGCTTGACTGTCAGAGAGGCGGCTAGAATACAGACTTTCCCAGACAATTATTTTTTCTGTGGCCCAAGAACATCACAGTTCCATCAAGTTGGAAATGCAGTGCCCCCTTATTTAGCTTTTCAGATTGCCGAAGTGGTCAACCATGTTTTTGAAGAGATGGAAATACTAGCTATTCACAACAATTAGCACAAAAGATTTAACACTCTCAATAATGCAAAACAACATCGATGAAAATTACGAAGACGTAAGCCCCAATCCTGAATACCTTATTAAGTCTATTGCAGAACAGGGATATAGCTTGGAAACTGCATTAGCTGATCTAATGGATAACTCAATCTCGGCCAATGCAACAAAGATTGAGGCGCTGATAAAAATGGACAAAGAGCCCTTTACCCTATATCTTGCAGATAATGGTAATGGAATGAATGAGGAAGTATTAAAATCAAGCATGCGATTTCCTAGTAATTCTCCAGAAAGTGAAAGAGGAATTATTGACCTAGGCCGTTTCGGTCTTGGAATGAAAACCGCCTCGTTTTCCCAGACCAGATGTTTTACTGTTATATCAAGGCAGAAAGGTACTTCAGAATATATTGGGCGAACTTGGGATGTTGCACACCTAAAAAAAGAGAAACGCTGGGAACTAAAGATAAACAGTCAAGCTGAGATTGGCATTTTATTGAAGGATTATTCTGAATTGAGTGAAGGACATCTAAACCGCTTTGAAAATTTTGAAGCAAATACAATAGTAATTTGGCAAGGCCTATATAAATTTGAGAACTATCTTGAGGATGATAACCGCCAGAAAGCCCTCAAAAAAGAAATCACCGAAGTGACATCAGATTATCTATCTCTTGTATTTCATCGATTTATGGAGCGTAAAGAGTATCCGCTAGAAATACGCATAAATAACAATCTCATTATTCCATTTAATCCTTTCCCTACTGAACAAAAGGATTTTAGGCCTATGGAATATAAACAAAGGCATTTCAGTACCGATACGATAAGAATGGAAGGCTTTATCCTACCATCAAGAAGTGTAGAGGAAAGCAAGCAACGCCATTCAATCTGGACTACGAAAAATCGTGGACTGATGGATATGGAAGGTATTTATATTTATCGCGCTGATAGGATTATTCTCTTTGGGGGCTGGAATGGATTGATTAAAAAAGGGCCTCGTCTTCAATTGGCTAGGCTTCGAGTAGATGTAGGAAACAGTGTAGACCATCTTTTGCATTTGAATGTTGCAAAGTCACAAATTGTTATTCCACATGATCTCAAGAATGCATTTGAAAATTACATAGAAGAACTTAAAATTGAAGCCGAGCGTGAATATTTCAATAGAGGACTTAGAAAATTTGCAGGTAATAAGAAAGGAAACGTTGCTCAACTCTTCGAAAGAGTTGCTTCCAATAAAGGCATATTGTTAAAGCTTAATGCGGAATTTGCCTTAACTAAGTCATTAAAGGCAACACTTAATGATGAACAGGCTACCCTTTTTAGGTTAATAACAAAAATGGTAAATACGCAGATCAATGAGATTCGCCAAGCTCATCAGGATACGGCTTATTCCGGCGTTTCGGAAAAGGATGAGATTGAACCTAAGGATTTAGAAAAATGTATTATTGAACTAAAGAAAAGTGGACTTTCAGTTGAAAGTATCCGAGAAGATATATTACCAGGACTTGGGTTTAGCCTTTCCACATTACCTGAAGCGATCATTAACCTCTTAAATAAATCATGAATTATAGCAATTACATTGAGGTTATTAAAAATCTCATCTCGAACAAAGCTAAAGAATACTCAGTCAGCAATAAGCTAGACAATCTTTTTTTTGAAAATCTTCTAGAACAGATCAAACAGCCTGTCCTTACGATATTTAATCTTTATAGTTTTCCTGTAATAGATGATACAACTTTAACGCAATATTACCAGATTGCCCTTAAGGAATATCTTTCCATAAATCCAATAATTATAGAACCCAGTCATGCCCTTACGAAGGAAGGGTTTAAAACGTGGCTTACCAAAGACTATCTAGGAGTCGACTTTAAATGGAATTATACGGAGCGCTACCTAACTCAACTCGCAAAAACTGGTCGTAGTGAAAAGGTTATCTCCGAAATAGAATTGTCAAGTCTTTCCATCGTAGAAAAAATGGGGAATCCTAAATCAAATGAATCATTCTATACCCGTGGACTAGTGGTAGGAAGTGTGCAATCTGGAAAAACTGGGAACTTCAATGCTGTTATTAATCGATCAATTGATTTGGGATATGGACTAATAATAATTCTTTCCGGTATAATGGAGGACCTTAGAAGCCAGACGCAACTCAGAATAGAAAGTGATGTAATTGGTGAAGGTCAAAATTTAGAGACACAAAAAAACCAAACAAAAGGGGTCGGCAAAATTAGGAGATTTGGAAAATTAGGGGACAATGCAGTTGAACAGGTGATTTCTATAACCTCTTCAAAATCGGATTTTAACAACAACTTAGTTAATGCAGATTTCTCGCTCAATCACACTAACATCTTAGTTTGCAAGAAAAATGTAGGGGTGCTCAAAAACTTGATTATTTGGCTTCATGATTATATTGGAGAAGATAAAACTAGACATGATATTCCAATGCTAATCATTGATGATGAGGCTGATAATGCTTCATTAAACAATGAAGGAAAAAAAGGTCGTGAATATGCTTCAAAGATCAACGGACACATCAGGGCGCTTTTAAGCCTTTTTAATAAAAAGACATATCTAGGATACACTGCTACACCATTCGCAAATGTATTACAGGATAGAAATCCTGCAAGTGAGGCAAAATGGGTGATTGATACAAAACTTTTGGAGGCCGACGGAACATTCAAAAGGAAACTTTTGGAACAGGAAGATTATCTGTTTCCCGACGACTTTATCATTCTTTTGAATCCTCCATCGAATTATATTGGTGCTAAACAAATCTTTGAAACTGCAATCGAGGAATACCCTAATGACAAGATACCTCTAGTAGAGGTTGTGAATGACCATATTTCATCGTTTCCCACAAGGGTTTGGACGAATGAAGATGGTGTGCTTGTTGGTATTAAGCATTATGAGAACAAAGATGCGTTTGATGATGATGGAGGCTACCTGGATTTTAATGACTACAACGATTATAAAAGAAGTACTAGAGCGGGAAGATCAGCGGATATATTCCCAGAAATACTACCGGAGTCTCTCAAAGAAAGCGTTATTTGTTTTATTCTCGCAACTGCTATTAGGGAAAGCAGAAAGAAAAATATGCTACAGTCGGCATTGTATAACCCGCATAATACAATGCTCATTCATATTTCTAGGTTTACTTTATGGCAAAATAGAACGAGAGACCTCGTGCAACAATTTGTATCGGATCTAGAATCCAGTATTGGCACAGATCTACCAAACGATCCAAAATCAGTTTACGCAGATTTTGAGAGATATTGGTACACATACTATGCAGGGATAATCGAGTCAATTCAGAGTTATCTTCCAGTTAATTATGAGGATAAGTTTATGGCTCCAATTAGCTTTGAGGCCTTGAAAAAATATATTCCTGATGCAATTAGGAACATTGAGGTCAAAGCCATTAACAACGTTACCAAAGATAAACTTGAATATCCATCCAATTCACCAAAAAAAGTAATTGCGGTTGGTGGGAACAGGCTTTCCCGTGGCTTTACCCTTGAAGGTCTAACTATTAATTATTTCATCCGTTCAACGAATTATTCGGACACCCTCCTCCAAATGGGAAGGTGGTTCGGTTATCGTCCTGGTTACTTAGACTGCTGTAAATTATTCATAACCCAAGATTCTGTAGACAAATTTGATTCTACTACCAGGGCAATCGAAGAGTTAGAGATTGAATTTAGAAAAATGGAATCCAAAGGCAAAACACCTGAAAATTTTATTTTAAGGGTAAAAAAGCATCCTGGAACGCTAAAAATCACTCGTCCTTCAATATTGAAAGGCACAAAAGAAGTAAACTGGTCTTATCAAGATCAGCTCGAACAGACTACTAGATTTCACGTCAACCGTAAAAAAATTAACACTGTCTGGCAAAGCTTTAAAGATAATATCGTAAAGAAGCATAATTTTTCAGAAACTAAAGATGGTTTTATGACTGCCAATACAGATGCGAATGGGGCAATTGAGATTATTCGAAGTGAAAACAATTTCCCTGAAGAAGATCGAGCAAGCATGATTAAATTTATTGAACTTTGTCAAGTGAAGAAATTTCTTGGCAATTGGACGATAGCTATCAAGAACAATGGGCAAGCAAATTCTACTAAAGGCAAAGGTAAGCTAACAAAAGCGGAATCAGGACTTCCAAGTGATCTAACTCTTAGTATTAGAAGAGGTCCGAAACTCAATTCGAATGGCGATACAACAAGGTATAGGCTAAATTTCTTGAACAAAATGATTTTCGATGCTTCTGGTAAATCAGCCAATATTATTTCTTCAGGGGGCGACTTGAATCTTCTATTAGATGACCCACAGATACAAGCTGCAATTGATGAGTTTAGAGTTGAACGCACCAATAATTTTCTTAAGAAAAATAAGGATTGGGATTTGGCAGAGGCAGAAGAAGCAGCTGCTAAACTAACCGTTCCTGAAAGAGTTTTCAGAGAAAAAATGAAACCCCAAGAAGGGCTTATGATTATTTATCTGTTTGATTCATACTATACTTTTTTGCAAGAGCGTGGTAGCGAAGATGAAGAATTTTCTGAAATCATGAAGGAGCAGAATATTGATTTAAATGTTCCTATTGTAGGTATTGCGATTGGTTTTCCTCCTATAGAACCCGACCCAGGAGGTGTATACGTCCATGGAGACTATGAGCTGGAAACTGATGAAGATCTTGACAGCATTGAAGACGCAGAACTTTCCATTCCTCAAGACTCATTTTAAGAATATGAGATTAGAACAACTTGAAACACAATGGAAAAGAATAGATAATAAAGAAATAGAGGATGGTTTTCATTCAATTCGGATTTCCCCAGATAGCATTCCTGATTTATATATAGGATTTGACAGAGGTGGATTAAGGAATCTAATACTCTCTATTCCAAAACCACATTCTTTTCGGTTTAAAGGAGTTGCTAAACAAAACTTATCTATCGACTATTTTGAAGAGAGCAATCATATTGTTATCAAATTGATTAGTTCAGTTTATAGCGATCTTTTCAACGACCTTATACTTTCTCTTTATAAGAGAATTTGCTATATAAGTAATGCAGAAGATTATGGAAATGAACTTATAAAGGCATTTTACAGATGGAGTGGATTTTTTACTGATTACACCACAAATGGTCTTACTGATGATGTTATCAAAGGACTATTTGGAGAGCTAACCTTACTTAAGGAATTGGTTAAACAATCAGATTCCTTTAGTATAGATGAAGTATTAGAATCTTGGAAAGGGCCTTATGATGCTAGGAACGATTTTGAATCAGATACAAAATGTACAGAGGTTAAAACTAAAGAGGAAACAAAAACCGAAGTTAGAATTTCCAGTGAATTTCAGCTCACCTTAACACCTGATAAGTCACTTACATTATGCATCGTTTCAGTGAGTGTAAATCACGAAGACGGCTTAACAATTTCTGAGCAGATAGATTCTGTCAAAGAATTAATATCGGAGCGAAATGGTGAGATGGGCATTTTGATTAATGCACTTTTACAAAAAGGACTTTTTGGTGCTTCACTTCCCCTTTATGGTCATTTAAAATTCAAGCCTATGGAAATGTCTTTTTATGATTGTTCAGCAGATAACTTCCCCAAGATAACCACACTAAATATAACCTCGGGTATTTTCGAGGTATCTTATAATCTCAGGATTAGCCAGCTTGAGGAATTCAAAATTTCACAAATCAAGTTATAATGGAAATAGAAGAATTTTTAAAATTCCGCAAAAACCTGTTAAAGGAGGCCTGTGACAGTGAAGGGTTTGTAAATCAAAACCAGTTTATGACACAAACATTGCCTTTAATGTATGACGCCAAGTTAATAGACAGCGAAGAATGCAATGAAAGTTATTATGTGTATAATGAGGATAACTTAAAGATAAATGGATATGCCGTAAACGATTCAGGGGAGAGACTTCAATTATTTTTGGTCGATGAAGCAAAGATCGATCTTGCTGCAAAGGCTGAAAATCTAAGTATATCTACAAAAGCCTATTATGAAAGTCAATTTAAAAGGGCAACTCGATTTGTTAACAAGGCAATAAAAGGGCATCTTAATGATGAGCTTCAACTTTCCAGTCCAGTCAGAGCATTAGTCGCAAAAATGGCATCAGCGGAAGGTACGGAGCAATTCGACGTAGTTGAGGTATTTTTGATATCCGCAACTGCAACTATTGAAACGAGAGGATCTACTCCACAGCCGAAAAAATTTGATTTTGAGGATGAAGAACTTTCAGTCAGTTTTTCTAAAAATCGTTCAAAGGTAGTCAAGAATGTGTTAATAATTAAAAGATTGATTGACTTGAACTTTCTATATAACGTGGAAATTTCTCGTGGGCAAAGAGAAGCTTTGGTAATAGATTTTGAAAAAGATTTCAACTACAGAATAGAAGCAATAAAAGCTGCAGATGAAGAGCATTTTGAGTCATATCTGTGCGTATTGCCAGCAACGATATTAGCTGACCTTTACCGTAAATACAGCACAAGATTGCTGGAAAAGAATGTTCGTTCCTTTCTTCAATTTAAAGGAGCAAATGCTGGAATACGAGAAACCATTAGATTAACTCCAGAGAAATTTATTGCATTTAATAATGGAATAACAATTACATCAACTGGGAAGACAACATTAGAAAAAGAAGGCAAAGTCTATATCAGTTCATTAACCGACTTTCAGATCGTTAATGGTGGACAAACTACCGCTAGTATTTTTTTCACTAGAAAAGATGGATTCTCAATCGAAAAGGTCAGAGTAATGGCTAAAATCAACGTTGCAAAGAATGTGACTGAAGAAGGCCTTGATGATTTAATATCCAAAATAAGTCGTTATTCCAACTCTCAAACTAAGGTGTCAACTGTGGACTTAGGATCTAGAAATCCACAATTAACCAAAATCAAAGCACTATCAGATAGTGTGATGATGCCAAGTGGGAAAAAATGGTTTTTTGAAAAGTCCAAAGGCGAATTTAGCACGTTGTTGCGAATGGGCGGAAAGGCAGAAAAAGACTACCCGAAAGATGTGCGATTCTCAAAGGAGCAGCTAGGAAAATATTTTACGGCATGGGGAGATCAACCTTATGTAGTAAAAAAAGGTGGCGATAAAGTATTCAAGTATTTTATTGATGCATTGAGCGGTGATGAAAACGGGAAAGGGAAATTGGATATTGACAGGAATTTTTATGAAATGCTCATTTCCAAGGTCATCATCTTTAAAAAGTTGGAAGACAATTACGGACAAGGCAAAAATGCAATTGGTCAAATTCGTTCAGCAGTTGTTCCTTATTCTATTTCAATACTTTACAAATTTACGGATGGGAGCAAAAATGGGATAGTATTTGATCTTTCAAAGATATGGCTTAAGGGCACCTTAGAAGATGATCTTTCGACATTCATGAGCGAAATGATGATTCTAATGAATAATTTGATAAAAAAATATGCGCTCAGTGATGATCTTGGAGAGTATTCTAAACGTAAGGAACTTTGGGATAATATTTCGCAAAGTTCAGAGATAACTAATTATATGGAGTCTTCAAATGCCCAAAAAATTCTAGAGAAATATACCATAACAAAAGAGGCCCTTAAAGCAAAGCTTAATAAAAAGTCAAAGCAAAAATTTGCCGACCTTGCTACCCTTAAACACAATGTATTGATCTTTAGCAGAACTGCTGATTATTATAAAAAACTGGGGTTGATTATTTCAGGTCAGATTTCCCAATCACAACGTAACAAAATCGACCATATTATTAACTGCATTGTAAATAAGAATGACATTACAGATGAGTATTTAAGCTTTGAAAACGAACTAATACACTTAGTTAGGTCAACTAACCCTGAAACTTTCGATAAGATTGAAATCTCTATGGATGAAAGTTGGCAGGCTTCTTTTGATCTTATTACAAGTATTTATAATAACTGCTTAGAACAGTCTGAAAATATCCTATCATCATTTCAGCGTCAAAGGGAAATTGTAAAGGCTAAAGGTGCAAAGTTTTACTCCGTTTATGATGAGATTGGAAAACTATTAAATGAGGGCAAAAGTCCTAGTATAAAGCATTTATTTAGCGTTAGGTCAACATTAAACAAGTCAATGGATGCCTAAATTTTATTCAAACTATCACAACATAACCAGATCTTAAAATAAGTTTCAAAACGTTATTGATTTCTATGGTTAAACCAAATAAAATCGAATTTTAGGTTCAGTAGGTGTGGGTTCGATTCCCGTCGGAATCACTAAACAGCCTTCAGTAGTGATCTCCATTTGCGGTCACAAATAATTGGTAATTATGACCGTGGTGGTTTGGGTTGCGCATTTGCCGAAAACCTTAAAGTTCTCAACTTAGGTCCATTCATCTCAGCACATGATGTAGGTCAGAATCTATTGAATTATCTTGACCGACTTTTTATGTTCATCAATGGCAACGAAAGTAAATTCGCCATGCACTGCCAGATCACGCCCTTCAGCATACATCTGTTCCACATAAATTTCAACCGATACTTTCATACTGGTATTGCCAACCTGTTTAACACGCCCCACCAATTCAATGATGGTACCAGCGGGAATTGACTTTTTAAAATCAATGCGGTCGCTGCTCACTGTCACCATCACCTGGCGGCTGAAACTAGTAGCGGCCATAAAAGCGACTTCGTCCATCATGGCCATGGCGGTGCCACCAAATAGCGTATCATAGTGGTTGGTGGTATTGGGGAATACGGTCTTGAACACCCGTGTTTCTGAAGCTTGAATACGTTCTGTTAAATTCATTGTCACTTAATTAAGATTTGATCATCTATTATTTGTGTAGCGTTTTCTTCGTCCCAGCGAGAATAATCGATATACCCCTGTTTCCCGCCACCATACATTGTCGCCCTGTCCGGCTCAATAAGCGGTGCATTTTTCTCGAACCGCTCAGGCAGGTCAGGGTTCGCGATGTATAGCTTGCCAAAGGAGATCAGTTTGGCAATGCCTTTTTCAAGTTCAGCTTCGGCAGAAGCCTTATCATACCCTGCATTAGCAATAACTACTTGGCGAATCTTCCTGCCGAAGAGCTCGATCTCGTCTTCAGCTGCATCATGTTCCGGCGAAGTGAAACCAGGGCTACGCCTCATGAGTTCCACATAGGCAAAGTCCATATCGTTCAGTTTTTCGATCAGGTAGGTATAGGTAGCGGCAGGGTCATCCAGTGCCATCTCACCATAGGAATGGAAAGGAGCTATTTTAATACCCACCTTTTCACCACCTACCACGCGGATCAATTCCTGCATCACCTCCAGCACGAAGCGGACTTTGTTGGGGATGCTGCCCCCGTAAGCATCCGTCCTTTGGTTGGAACTTTCAGCTAAGAACTGGTTGGGCAGATAGCCATTGCAGGCGTGAAGGGTAACCCCGTCAAACCCTGCCGCTATCGCATTTTTTGCGGCTTGGCCATAGTCACTTATGGTCTTCCTGATCTCCGCAATCGTCATTTCCTGAGGCACCTCGAAATCCTTCCTGCCCTGGGAAGTGAAATGCTGCATTCCCAGGATGGGCAAGGCTGATGGCGCAAGCGGCAGCTTTCCGTTCCGATCTATAGAATGTCCCATACGGCCGGTGTGCCAAAGCTGGGCGATTATCACGCCGCCTTTATTATGTACCGCAGTTGTGACCTTTTTCCAGGCTGCTATTTGCTGATCCGTGAAAATACCCGGGGTAAGCGGACTGCCGGTAGCCTCTTCACTGATCCTGATGGCTTCGCTGAACAGCAAACCTGCACTTGCTCTTTGTGCATAGTATTCTACGGTCATATCACCCACCAGACCATTGCTATCTGTACGGCCCCTGGTCATCGCTGCCATGGCTATTCTGTTTTTTAGGCTGACACTGCCTAACTGTATTTTTTCTAAAAGCTTCATAGGGTTATTTTTCTTCTTTTCGCCGGGCCATACCCTGAGCGATGATACTGGCGGCAATCAACTGCAAGGCATGGTAAAGCATGAGTGGGAGTAATACAATACCGGTGATGGTACTGTACTGAAAGAGCACTTTTGACATGACGGTACCATGTACCAATGACTTTTTAGAACCACAAAATAACACCGTGATGCGATCTTCAGCTGAAAAGCCGAACAAACGGCTGAGTAGACCAACGCAAAAGAATGCTGCAAAAAACAAGGCTATCATCCCTGCGGCGAGTCCGGCAAGTTCAAGGGCGGTGAAGCCAGCAAAAAGATGTTCGGAGAATGACTTACAGAACGACGTGTAAATGATGGTAAGGATGATCGCCTGGTCAAAATATTTCAACTGTTTCTTATATTTTTCGGCCATGGCTCCAAAACGTGCGTTGAGACTGATGCCGATGATGACCGGTAATAAAACTTGAAGAACCAACTTGATGACAATATCCGTAACATCAAAATGGCCGGTCGCAGAAGCGATGAACAGCCCAACCCATAGCGGGGTCACCACTACGCCGATCAAACTGGAAATGCTCGCATTGAAAATGGCCGCTGGAATGTTGCCTTTGGCGATGGAAACCATGACCACAGAAGAGGAAACAGTGGACGGTAGAGCTGCCAGAAAAAATATACCCAACCAAAGCACTTCGAAATCGGTGCCAACAAACAGCGGGCGGGATGCCAAAACGATGAGCGGAAAAAACAAAAAGGTCGTCAACTGGACGATAATGTGCATTTTCCAGTTGACAAGCCCGACTTTTAGTTTCTCCACACTCAATCGCAAACCATAAAATAAAAAGATCAACGAAACGCCTGCACCTGCAATCTGCTCCAACGAAACAGGTTCTTTGACCATGCCCGGCTGCGGTAAAAAATAGGCCAGCAGGATCATCATGCCTATCATGAGCAGGAAACCGTCGAAACCTGCTTTACTTAATATTGCTAATAACTTCTTCAATGTAATTCAATATATTATTAACCTGCATTTTCTTTGCGTATGATCTCTGCGCCTGCGCTCAAAGCACTTAACTTACCTCGCGCTACCGCTCTTGATAATGGGGCCATACCACAGTTTGTACTAGGGTAAAGATTCTCTATATCCACAAATTCAAGCGCTTTACGTAGGGTATCCGCTACCTCTTCAGGTGTTTCGATCGTGTTGCTTGCCACGTCAATGGCGCCCACCATCACTTTTTTGCCGTGGACAAGTTCCATTAAATCTAAAGGAACATTGGAGTTGTGGCATTCTAATGATACCACGTCAATCTTAGATTTTTGAATTTTAGGAAAAATCTCTTCGTATTGACGCCACTCTGAGCCCAATGTCTTCTTCCAATCGGTATTAGCCTGTATACCATAACCGTAACAGATATGCACCGCAGTTTCGCAGTTTAAACCTTCAACGGCTCTATCTAATGCCGCCATTCCCCAATCGTTAACTTCATCAAAGAAGACATTGAATGCCGGTTCGTCAAACTGGATGATATCTACTCCGGCATCTTGCAGTTCCCTTGCCTCTTCATTGAGGGCTTTGGCAAATTCCCAGGCTAACTTTTCACGACTTTTGTAATGGCCATCGTACAAGGTATCTACCATGGTCAACGGTCCGGGTAATGCCCATTTGATCGGTTTGTTGGTCTGTTTACGCAAAAATTTGGCATCTTCAACAAAAACTGCTTTCTGTCGGGCAACATTGCCTACAACCATTGGAACACTCGCATCATAACGGTCACGGATTCGCACAGTTTTGCGATTTTCAAAATCTACACCGCTCAAATGCTCGATAAAAGTCGTTACGAAATGTTGGCGTGTCTGCTCACCATCACAAACGATATCCAATCCTGCCAATTCCTGTTCCTGCAATGTAATGCGCAGCGCATCCTGTTTTCCTTCAAGCAATTGATCGCCTTCCAATTTCCATGGTGACCATAGTTTTTCTGGTGGTGCAAGCCAGGCTGGCTTGGGCAAACTTCCTACAATTGAGGTAGGTAATAATAACTTCTTCGTCATAGAATAATTTTAATGTGTTGTATTAATTAATTGAGAAATTGGCAGACCATTGCTCAAGAACATCCTGGTAGGGTTTGATGAAATGCTCTTCAGCATATCTGCCCTGTTCCACAGCCAACCGGCTGCGCTCCTCGCGGTCATATTCTACACGAGTCAGAGAATAATCTTCTTGCTTAAGACTAGGTTGATATATTTTCCCTGCGACTGAATTTGCATTGTAGATTTCCGGGCGGTAAATCTTCTGGAAAGTCTCCATCGTGCTGATGGAGCTGATCAGTCCAAGGTCAGTATAATCAGAAAGCAGATCTCCGGAATGATAAAAAGCCATCGGTGCCACACTATTCGGAGGCATGAAAAAACGAACCTTTAAGCCCATTTTAGAGAAATATTCATCAGTGAGAGAATACTGGTCCTGCAGATACTCAAAACCCAGAACGGGATGTTGATACTCAGTGCGGGTATAGGTTTTGTTGCTCGATACACTTAGACAAATGATCGGTGACATCTTAAAATACTCTTTATAAGTGGTTGAATTCACAAAACATTGATAAAGTTTGCCATGCAGATCACCAAAATTTTCAGGAACACAAAAACTAGATTTATTTTTATTGTAATCAATCAATAAAACACTGAAATCATAATCACGCACATAGGAAGAAAAATTATTTCCGGCAATACCTTCGATATGCTGGCCAGTCTTACGGTCAAAAATATTCGTTTTTAAAACTTCAATCATCGGCAGATCGTTAACACCGTTCTTATCATCGATACGCATCGTTACGGTGATGATTTCAAGTTCTACAAGGTAACGATCACCTGTTGGATTATCCAGATGAGCCAATGCATTAAATCGATTGTTAATCATATTTAAGGCATTACGTAAGTTTTGTTGGCGGTTATCTCCTCTGGCCAGGTTTGCAAAATTGGTTGTCAGACGCGTCTGACTTGAGGGATGATAATTTTCATCTAAACAAGTGCTCTTTAGTGTGAACACAAATTCATTCCCCTTGGTATCTTGGATATTTTTCATGTATTTCTTTAACTTTTTAAATGGTTAATGATCATTAAAAAGTTCTTGGTTATTCAGGATACAACAGGCAAAAGAAAGGATTTGAGAAGGAGAGATAGACACGAACAGGCACAGCCACCCCTGAGGGTTTGCACCTTATAAGCTATACAATCTGACCAATAACCTCTTTACGCGGAAGTATCGTCAATTCGGTAAAGGCAGGTGTCCTGACTTGTAACGGCTTTTACCGGCCTTCCCGTTTGCACAGTGACCATCATTGATAAAACCTTTTGTGTTACTTACAGTTGCGCGACAGCTCGTGATTTGCACACGATTCCCTATTAATTCACAGCTAAGTAAAACCTTTCCCGATTGCTGAAAAAAGCAAAGAACCACGAGTTTTAAACTCTGTCCAAAGTTACAAAAACAGTTATTAAAGTGGAATTAAGAGTGCAATTTCAACCGAAATTACTTTAAATTGATAATTTAGTGAATTTTTATGCGGTTTATACATATTTTTGTGTGCTGTAACAGTGATTTACGCTATGGAACAATTGGATGAGATCGATTTGAAACTATTAAAAATATTAGGCAATGACTCAAGTTATACCATCAAGGAACTCGCTGCGAAGGTAAATTTGACGCCATCGCCGGTGGTTCAGCGTGTAAAACGCCTGGAAACCAATGGTTATATCAAGAAATATATTGCGCTGCTTGACCCAGAAAAGTTTAACCAGGGCTTTATTGTGTTCTGCAATATCCGGCTTAAACAGCATGACCGGAAAGTGGGCCACAGCTTTGTAGCGGATATTCTGAAGATCGAGGAGGTTGTAGAATGTTATAATATCTCCGGCGATTATGATTTTTTTCTGAAAGTGTATGCCAAAGACATGAAGCATTACCAGGACTTTGTTTTTAATAAATTAGGCTCCGTTGAAAGTATTGGCAGTACACATAGTACCTTCGTAATGGCTGAGATCAAAAATACACACAATATCAGTTTTTAATATCGTCGGAAGTTAGGATTAATGGGCACCCTTTTTTCGTTCCCCCAATCCATAAGCGTCCGGTACAGAACAGCTATACTGAACGGGGAGCCCAGGCAATCCCTTAAGGCGGCCATCAATTCATTCAGCTCAGATGGCGGCATTTTTACTGAAGGATGGCCGCTAAATAGTTGCCTTGCGGCTTTTTTTAGAGGAAGTACATCACTAAAGTAAAATTGGCCAGGCTCAATACCGGCAATTTTCAGATGACCGATCATGCATAAATAATCCAACTTGATCTGTCTTTTGAAGCTGGTGTGCTCATTCATGGATAAATAGATCCGGTCAAAAGCTATCATTGACTGGCCCTGACAATCTGCTATCGCATTTTGAAACAGCCCGGCATGGTCACCGGCGGCTTTAACCCACGCAATATAACTTTTGACCCCTTCGGCCATTGCTTCGGCGCGATGTTGATCAAAACCCCGGTATTTATGCACCATACTTAAGCTGCCTACGTTTTTCAACTCTTGCTGGTTACCTGTAAGCCAGTCATGAAAGTCATCGGCATTAGCGCTCGCCTTTTGCCAGCTCCAGGCTCGATGAATAGCGTAAAATAAACCGGATCTGCCGACATAGCAGTAAAGGAATAACAACCAGCAAGCTTCATCAGTTGCTGACTGTTGCTGGTAGTTTAAGATTTGAGCCAATACAGGATTATCAATGAACTCTTTTATACCCAGCGTCCCTTTTGCCGAATCCGCTAACAGGGAAACAAATCTCTGCAGGTCACCGCGCCCGGAAAGGCCCAATAAAGGATGCGATAGGTGATGAAACTGAGTCAGCCGACTTTCGATATAAGGCGCTGACACTGAACTGTCCTGATCAGCTACCATAATAGTTTTCACCGAGTTTTATTTTTCCACGGCCATTCTCCATGCGCCACTTATTGGTGTCACGCAGGGAATAAGCACAGCCGCAGTATTCCTGCATATAAAAGTTCTCGTCTTTGCTGATCTCCAGCATACGCGAAGAACCGCCTTTTTTACGCCAGTTATAGGCCCAATAGGTCAGACCTTCGTAGTGACTTGCGGCCCGTAAACCGCTGTCGTTGATCTGCTCCATGTTTTTCCAGCGGGAAATCCCCAAAGCGCTCGACATGGTGTCAAAGCCATTCTCATGGGCGTACAAAGCCGTGCGCTCAAAACGCATATCAAAACACATTGTACATCGAATGCCGCGTTCCGGTTCCAGTTCCATGCCTTTAGCCCGTTCGAACCAATTGTCCACGTCATAATCGGCGTCGATAAAAGAAATGCCGTGCTTTTCCGCGAAACGGATATTTTCCTCCTTGCGCAGCTCGTATTCCTTTTTGGGATGGATATTGGGATTGTAAAAGAAAACGCTGAACTCGATTTCCGAGGCCATAATACCTTCCATTACTTCGCCGGAGCAGGGCGCGCAGCAGGAATGCAGCAACAATTTTTTGCCGTTATCGGGCAATACCAATTTTTCTCTGACCATATTTTTTAAATATAGCCCGCGCAAACTGATGGGAGTGGGTACCTGTCAGACAAACCTATCCCAGCTTCAGTCCGCGAAAGCTTTGATGTATGATGCATTGGCAGGTCTTCTGACTTACTCCTCTCCGCCCGGTCTTCCCATCCGTTGGTCAACGGACAGTGACCACAGTGAATGGACATTGGTGTTTGGAGCTTACAGCTGCGGGACAGTCCCGGATTCGCACCGGAGTTCCCTTTTAATCCCGATCGTGAGTCCGGGAACCAAAAGCGGTTCAAAGTTAAATAATTTTAAATTAAACCATAAACGACTTCAACTTTGGATTGGACAGATGCTCTTGAATAGCTTGTCGGACTGGATAATTACATTGAACGCCCCTCAGATGTTTCATAATTTCACTTTTCAAGCCCGTGTTTAGACTGCAATGCTTTTATATCCCGCTCGAGTTCATTGATGTATTTAAAGATGCAGTTAGCCCAGCTGGTTTGCCAAATTTAGCATTTTAACCCCGCTCCACCTAATGAGGAATGTTTAGGCAAACTGACGTTGATCTGTACGGGTGTATAGTCTATCTTCCCTGATGCAACTGAAGAGTCTTTGGATCAACTTGTTCCGTACAGCGTTGATAATACTCATTTTATTTTTTCCCTCTTTATTTTTTCTTTCAAAATATCGCTTCATATCCCCACTTATCAGTGATGCCATCGCAGCCATGTGCAATAATGCCTTTACCCGTTTGTTCGCCTTATGGGAGACACGTGGTCGTCCACGAAGGCTTGTTCCCGAATAGTGTTCAAAAGGCACGATTCCAGCATAGCATGCAAATTTCTTGGGGTTTCGTATATTTTTGAACTCGTTGGTAGAAATGATGATCTCAATCGCGGTAACAGTTCCGATTCCACTTATTGATGTGGATATTTGGAAAAGCCGTTTCAGGTTGGGGTCAGACTTGATGGTATCAAGGATAAGTTTTTCTACCGCTTCCAGATCTTTTGCGATGTGCCGTAAAGTACCCTTACAGATTTCTTCAATAGCCCTGCCGCCAGCCCTGTCAAAGGATTTGATTTCTTTTACGGGAACGGTTAGTGCTTTTTTGGTACGTACAAGTCTATTGCGTAACGTAGTTAGCTGTTTTAACTTTTTGATAATTGCTCTTGGGGGTTCCCACATACGTATAGATTCCCTTTCTTTGTATGCATAAACTGCAATCCTTTCAGCATCTACCTTATCATTCTTGCCCCTGGTGAGGCCTACGGAAAGCTTTAGATGCGCAGGATGTTCCAGACAAATCGCAGCATTCTTTTTGTGTAGAAAACTTAAAATATGCTCGTTATAGATTCCTGTATGTTCCATACAGAAGACGGCATTTTCTTTAGGCAGATCGGGAATCTGTTTTGCCAATACCTTCCAAAAAGCGGCCAATGCCGTTGGCTTGTTCTCGATTTCAAAACTTTTGTTCTTCTCCCTGCCATTTAGCACACATACATCCAACGTAGCTTTAGAGACGTCGACGCCGATAAAATACTTCCAGTTCATAATTAATGTTTAGTTTTTTCAGTCAACGCTTTTAAACACGGTCAATACCTTTCTAATGAGCCCTATGCCCTAATTTCTATATGAAGCTTGTTTAAAAATAAGTCGAAGGCCTAAATCATAAATTAGATCATTACATCTTGCCCGCAAGTTAGATCGCCTCCGACTCTGTTAACTTTATATATAAAACGTCACTTGATAAATACTTATATTAGCACTTACCGAATCACTTAACAAATCTAAAGGCCCGCAAGGGCCGCCCGAAATTTTGGCCATAGCAAAGCACTAAGAACAACTCGCCCTTAGTGCCTAAACTCGCTATTTGACGCTCCTAATTCAACGCATCCACACCAATATTTGCAAACTCCCTGCATAAATCAAAAGTAGCTTGCGACTTTCCCAATGCGTTACCTGTCATAATAGATTTGAACTTTGTTTCGGTGTCTTTGTAATTTTTCACATTCTGAAAATACCCTGCAACCCCATTATAAGCACCAAACAAAGTTCCCTTTGTGGTTTCCATCTGTTGGGTTGGGTTTGTGGCGGTATACTCCAAAATATTATCTACCATATTAGTAAACACACTAGAAAACTCGTCCTGTTTTCCTATTTGCAAATTCTGCAAAGTTTCCTTATTCGGTGCCATTGCAATCTGTACCAGTTTTTTAACTTGTTTGTCGGTAATCCTTACTTTAGACCATTTGTTAAAAACTCCCTCCATTTCTTTAGCCAATAGATTGGTAATTCCCAGTAATTTATGGGCTTCTTTGAGCCTGTCGTGTGCGCTTGCGGTGTGGCGTATTCTAACCGCATTGCTTTGATTTCTCAAGGCGGCATTCAATGTGTTTTGGCAACAAATCCGAATTGGGGTAAATGATGCGGTAATGCTTCCAAAGCCATCATGCGAAGTGGTTAGAAACAAAAACTGCTCAATTAGATCGTTCCTGCCTACTTTGATATACTCGGGCAGTTTTGCGGTTATAAAAATACGTTCTCCATATTTACCCAATGCTCCCGCTGTTTCGTACTTAATACCATCTTTTCCGCCTACAATACTATCGAAAAACGAAAATGCATCTATGTTCTGAACAACGTGGTAATCCCTGCCAACTACGCCCAAAACCTCATTAGTATCAGTTCTAACCGTTGCATAATGGTTTGGTACATCGACACGCCATTCCATTACAATATCGTTGTCCTCGGTTTCGGGCGTGGTATCATCACCATAAGTGAACAGGTTTCGTTTCTCAACGGTATAATCTAAACCTGCATATTTTATCGCTTCTGCACTTGTTGGATAATTTTCTATGATTGTGCCTAATCCGTGCCATGCTTTTTCCTTGACCGAAAAAAAGCTATGCTTTTCGGTCTTGCTATTATAATTTAGGTTGTGTGACATAATGAATGTTTTTAATGTTCCTAACTCTTGATAATAGAATTTCCGTTTCCAGAATATTGATGTTAGCGGTATCGCTAAGGCTTAATTTAGACTGTGTCTCTATCTCGTTTACAATATCTGATAACTGGGTATGGTCGGCATGGACTGCCACGCGGACCATAATAAATAGGGTTTCGTACTTCATCGCTTTTGGGTATGCTGTTTTTTAAACTTGTCCAACTGTTGGTAAAACGCCTTTGGGTTCTCCTCTTCAAATTCTACTCCGTAACCTACCCAATACAATTGGTCTAAGAATTCTATAAATGCCTCGAACATGATTTTTTGAATTAGTAATAAATAATTAAGCGCCCCACCCAAAAGGCAGGGCGTTTAATTATTTATTTAACAGGAATAAAGATTTCGCCCTCGATTTCTGCGAGTTTATCCACGCAAAGGGTATTCACCATCTTTGCCACCGCATTAATGATAAAAGGGTTTTTGGTGGTAAACTCCCTGCCCTTATCATCTTCAATGGTCAGTTCGCAACGCTGAAAGTGTGTGCTGTCGGTTTCCTCTGCATCGTCCTTTTGTGCTACTTCGAAGGCTTCCAATGTCCCGATTGTTTCCAAAAGCTTGCCCCTTTGATTGATACGGCGGTTCAAGTCCAAAGCCAGTTTAATTGTTGCTTCCAAGTTCATTGCAGGTTTTTCCTCTTTCAACTGCTCCTTGATTTCCATTTTGGTCGGCTCTGCCTTTGACGCTTCCACAATCGCAACTGCTTTGGTTTCTTCCTTAGGCGCTTCCCCGTTGCTACCTGCACCATCTTTTGCGCCTTCTGCTTCTGCCTTTGGCTTTTCCTTGTCGGGGTCAACTTGGTTTGCATTCTCTTTTAATGGTACTGCCGGGCGGATTGCCGATTTATCGGTTGATGTGCTTTTAACTGCTCCGTTTTGTTTTTCGCTTCCAATTACTGTTGTTTTCATGATTTCTGATTTTTAAATTTCTATTAATGATTATTTGAATGATTTGCCCAATAGGGCGGTTCTGTTTATACGAAATGCCGTTCCGTTTTCGCTGTTTAGTCCTGTGGGTGGGCTTCTGCCTTTTGTTGTGCGCATGGGTTCTTTCTTTTTAAATTCAGTCGGCAGGAGCCTCCTGCCTTTTTGTTAAATGCCATCACCTGACCACAATCCAGTAGGCAGGCAAGACTTTGCGAAAAAAAATACGACCCGAGCGAAGCGAGGTGTGGAGATTTTTTTTCAGCAAACCCCCTTGGGGGCTTGGTCTTGACTAGGCTAATGGATTGTTCAGAAATTTTGGCACAAAAAGGTTGGGGGTAATTTGAATGCACCTTGTTATACTTGAAAGGATTCAAGTATTGTATTGTGAGTTTAAAAAGGCTTAGTATTGGTGATAAATAGAGGTCGAATGCCGGCAATTAAAGAGTAGTTGTAATTACCTATCTTTATAGAAATATCAACTAATTTTACTAATATGACTGAAAAGAAAAAAGAGCAGTTATTGGAGCTTGCATGGAGAACGGCTTATGATTCCGCAACCTATGATGTTAAGGGAGACGGGACAGAGACTGATGGATTTTTAGATGAAGCGAAAGAGCACATCAGGAATATTGACAAGGATGAGTGGTATCCGGAAGCTAGGAAAATTCTTCAAGTTCGGGGAAATATAGATGATCATAAACTTGCTGAAGAGGCATCTACCATCTTTATAAATAAAAAGATGGGATCCAAAAATCTGAAAGTAACCCTTGGTGGTGACTGGTAACAGTCATCGAAATATTATTATAACAAAAAATTAACGCTCATGATAGATCCAGCAACAGCGCTTGGCATAGCAACGTTTTCAGCGAATACCCTTGCAACTTATTTTGTAAAACGTGGATTTGACCTTGCTTTTGCAAAAAATGACGATTTCAAAGATAATCTGAGGGATGCTATAGATAAGACAATTGAAACTTATGATGAAAAATATGGTCAGGATAGTGGAAAGCTGATGCCCTTTTATCATTCGTTAAATGTGATCGACGAACTATTGAAGTTTCGGATAATGCATCCAGAAGATTACGATCCTGTCAAACTCACACAGGTTTTAGAAAGTGAGCCCGGAATCGCTCTACCCACTCAAAAGAACATAGAAGATTTTTACGCGATTTTTATAACTAACGTAGAAGCTGATCCAAAACTCAAAAAACTTGAGGTCAAACAAACATTTGATCAAGAGATATTTAATATTTCAAGAAAGGTTGACGAAATGCGGAGGCAAATGGAGAGCATGAGTCTCGCGATGGACGGTGATCTACAGATGCAATGGAAAAATAGGCTTGACTCATACACCGATACTCTAAGAGCATTTAAACCTGCAACTGCAATTAAATTATTGGAACAACTGGAAGAGAGTTTTACGACTAGCACAAATAAACCAAATCAGCACTTTATAGCATTGTTGGCCTATCAAAAAGGAGTATGTCAACATTTTTTGGGAGAAGGCGAGAAATCTGCCCGCAGTTACTTGGAGGCATATCGATTGGATCCTAATAATATACTTTATAAAGAGCAGGCAGCGCTAGCCCATTTTAAACTAGACTCAATAGAGAACTCGAATAAAATGGCAGAGGAATTGATCGAGCAAGATTTATACAGCACGATGGGTTGGGCACTAAAACTGCTTGGAACGTCAACTGGAGAATTTTCAATTCTCCTCAATCAGGCACCTAGCTTGGTGGCAAAAAATGATGATTTTCAGAAAATTGTCCACAATATGCTGATGAACAAAGACAGAATTGAGACACTAAATCTACTTTATAGGGAAAATAAGTTACTGTCACCTTCAGACTTTAAAGAATTCGAGATTACTATTGCGAATTATAATCTATACTTATTTTGGATTTTAAATGCTGTAAATCGATATTATAAAAATATGTATATCGACTTCAGAGAACCTGCAGCACGTGATAATGAACTCATTGTTTTTCTAAATGAAAGACTTGAAAAATTGACTGAGATAACCACGGGTACGGAGATCGAAAAGCAAACTCTAGATTTTAAGTTTCTGCTTGCATTTACAAACTTTATGATCACCAGAGAAGAACGGTATGCATTGGAAATGCAGAAGCATTATCAAACTTTGGAGGGCAAGACTTTTTTTAATGCTCTTCAATGTGCAAATGCACTTCAGCAAACTGGGAGATATTACGATGCAATCGAAATTATAGAAGGCCGTGAAACTAATGAGCCAGAAATATTAATGCTTCTTGCTCATTGTTATTCAAGGACGAACCAAGATGAAGCACATTTACTTGCAATGAAAAGATTTTTTGCATCAATTCATGAACTGCCGGAAAACTATCTCGAAACCTATCTCAACGCCATGATAGAAACTGCGCTTCGGGGTTTTGATAAGGAATTTGCCGCTACCGAATTTACTGAAAATAAAACCTTCATCAACAAGTCGCATCAAGAAATCATATCGCTTCTCTCTGAGCTTCTTTTTGGAGAAAACACTCTAGAAAATTCAGACAAGCTCCTTGATTTGGCTATGGGCTTAAGCAACGAAACAGCCTGTTCAATGATAGCGTCAGCATTTTTTTCAGCCGAGAAGTATAAACATGCAATTCAAGCATTTAGAAAATCTGGAGCCGAGAATGACAGGGGAAGAGCACTTCATCATTATATTCACTCACTTGCGGCCAATGGCAAAAATGATATAGAAGTCTTAAAACTTTTAAAGTTATGGAGGACGGAAATTGATTTTGATCAAGAATTTCTTCTGAAAGAAATTCAGATGCGTCGAGATCTTATGGAATGGGCTGAAGTTATTGAGATATGTGAGGCTTATTTTAAGGAGATTCCAAAAAATGATGGGGTAATAAACCTTTATCTGATTGCGCTTCATGAACTAGGTAATGAAATAAGCATCAATAAATTAAACGAAATTGCAGAGCAAGTAATGAATTATGGTTTTAGCCATTCGGCCCACATTACGAATGCTGGTACGATTCTAATCAAAAATGGTTTGCCACAACAAGGTTTTGAGCTCTTATATCGATATGCAAAAGACCCTCTACAAACAGAAGTAAGAACCGCATATCTCCAAGCCTGTCTATTATCATCTAAGTTGAATTCCAGCATGGAGCCAATGGAGGCATTCGATGTTGTGAAAGAAGGAACCTTCGTAAAATACACTAGAGACAGGACTACCCATTTTGTTGAGATGACACCAATAAATTGCGTTAGTCCAATATTTTCAAAATTCATTGGACATAAGCCTGGTGATCATTTCACTATAAAAAGACCTATGACCAATCAGGAAGATATCATAATGATCGAGAGGGTTATGAATAAATATCTTTCGCTCCATGACGAAATTTTCGCCCAAGTTGCTACCGATCCATTTTCAGGAATTCCGTTCGCAGCAATTATAATCGATCCTGATAACCCGGGAAGCATACTCCAGACATTACAGGAAATGTTCGGGGAAAGCGGGGCAAAGGCAAAGATGATGGCACAACAGGAACTTGAAAAATATTACAAATATCAAATTTCATTTACAGAAGTTGTTCTCAATCCCCATGATAAAAAATATTTGGACGCATATGCCAATTTGGTATCTGGAAAAGGTTTTGCAACAATTCCTATGCGTGACTTCATGAACACTGAAATAGGGAATAATAAATGGGTTATCGACTTTAGTTCTATTTTAATGCTTTATCAGATTTCAACCAATCACCAAGTTGAATATGGAAGTAAATTTATAATCTCCAGATATATGCATGAACATATCAAACATGTTCTTCAGCAAATGGAATCAGATCTCCCGAGTGAGATGTCAGTGACTGTCGGTGGTCATAAACCAAAAATTTATCAGACACATGAAAGTTTCAACAGCAATAGAATAAATTACACAAGGGGATTACTAGCTTGGATTGATCAAAATTGTACTATTGAACTTGCGCCAAATACGTTAGAAGTTATCAGGCAGAACAACCTCGTGATTGGAGAAAATTTCGTAGTTGACATCGTGGTAAGTACTATGTTGTTAGCACAACAATCCGATTACATTATTATTTCCGATGATTTCTTTTATTTAAAACATGGGTTTTTGAATTTGAATAAGCTTAGGAGCACAGAGCTCTTCGTCAAGGCTCTTTTTGGCATCGATCATAGTAGTCTGGATGAATTCGTTAACAATAGTTATATTGGCTTTGCCCCAAACGATTTTCAGCTGAATGAGATGTATTCAAAGCATCTTTCTGGGCTTCCAAACAACTATGCACTTTGTCTTGAAAATCTTTCCGCAAGGAATAGCACTCTCAATTTATCCTCAGCTGTCAAGCATATTAAACACATCCTATTAAGTGCAGTAATAAGTTATGAAAAAATGGAAAGTGACGTAACAGCTGTATGGGTTGGAGCATTACGGAATATCAATACTTCGATCAGACAAAGTTTAGAAAGTCGAATTAGGATGGAATTCGCATTACTAGGTCTGAAACTTGACTTAGTACTGAAGTCGCTCGACGCTGCATATTTAATATTAGAAATGGAAAATTAGCAAAAGCCCCTGACGATATGCAGGGGCAATAGCTTTTGATCAAAAAAATTATTTTGAATTTTTCTTTTCCGTGATGTCTTTTCTGATTTCAGTCGCCAGAACCTTTAAATCCTGCATTGCTTTACGTACTCGTGTACCCGCAGCACCATTATTAGAGTTATAGAACTTTCCAGCATCTGTTTCAAGATCGGAGATTAACTGTTTTACCTTTTTAAATTTTTCCATAATTGTAATATTTTATGATTGTTAATTAATTAGTTCCGCTTAAACGAATATATAATTTTTCGGTTAAACTCCCATTCCCTGTCCCTGAGCAACTTCCTTGTCTTTGCCTTGTTCCATTTTCTTCGCAAAGACATTGCTCATTTCTAGTCCAGTTTCTTTTTGGAACTGCTCCCTTTTTTCGGGCTTCCCATTTTCTGCATAAAAGTTCAGCTTGCCATAACGAACAGCGGTCTCCAAATACATCTTGGTTTCCTGCCCATCTGTTTCAACGGTCACCATCGGACGGTTACCATTAATCAATGAAGTTTCCAAAGCTTCTGCTTTTTCGGGCTCGGTCATTTCCTTAATCTTATAATCGTCCAAAAGGGCTTTGACTGGAGATTTCGCTGAAACTGACCACCCCATTTCGGTTTAAACTGACCACCTATTCCGCTGGAAACTGACCACCTGATTTCGGACTAAACTGACCAGTTTGGAACGGGGCCAAATGCTATTGGAGCAACCCTATTTTTGATGGATATATAATCCCTCCGAAATGGCCAATTCCACGATTAGCATGAGCAAGATAAGACAGATACTCAGAATGTACAGCCAAGGGCGGAGCAAACTTTCCATTGCCACCCATACCGGTGTTTCCCGTAATACTGTAAAAAACTATATAAACGCATTTTC
>NZ_SWBO01000016.1 GCF_005116475.1 Pedobacter cryotolerans
CCTGGTACGGTATTTTGGACCTCGCTTTCGAGGTAACAGGTCTAGATCTTCGCCGCTCTGCTTAAAACGGTTATAATATTTCAAAAAACTCTTCCGGTTGGTACCCCAGGCTTTGTAAAGTTCCTCTACAAAACGATATACAGGATGCGATTTTTGCTTTACCAACTCATACTCCCGGATCATCATCCGATAGGTCTGTAGGTACTTCCGTTCTACAGTAAAATCATTTGTGTTTATTGCCATAACAGAATCAATTTAAAAATTTTGATTCTGTTACCGAAATATCTGACTTCTACAAGAATGACAAAACTTTATAAAAAATGGTTCGTAGCAATACGAACCATTTTTTGTTTATAGCTTTTATTATTATCTTTGATAGTATCAAATGATAGCATCAATGAAACCACCTTATGATATTACTCCTTTAATTCTAAAGCTTGTAAGTTCTATTTCTGAGAAAATTGGGGAGGTTAATGCTAACTACTTAGATAAACAATCGCCCACGCTGAGAAAGCAAAATAAAATAAGAACCATACACTCTTCTTTACAAATTGAAGGAAATACTTTGTCTGAAGAACAGATTACGGCTTTAATAGAAAACAAAAAAGTAATTGGTCCACAAAAAGATATTTTGGAAGTCTTAAATGCCATTAACGTTTATGAACATCTTGAAGATTTTGTTTCTACTTCTGAAAAATCATTTTTAAAAGCGCATCAATTGTTATTAAAAGGTTTGGTTATTGATGCCGGCAAGTACAGAACAAAAGGAGTTAGAATTGTAAAAGGGTCTAAAGTTGCACACATTGCACCACCTGCTCAAAACCTACCTTTTTTAATGAAGGATTTATTTGCTTATCTCAAAAAGGATGAAGAAATTATTTTAATTAAAAGTTGTGTTTTTCATTACGAAATGGAATTTATTCATCCATTTATTGATGGAAATGGAAGAATGGGCAGACTTTGGCAAACGGTTATCTTAATGCAAAAGTATCCTGTTTTTGAGTTTTTACCTTTTGAAACCCTCATTAGCAAAACCCAAGCCGATTATTACAATGCTTTAGCACAAAGTGATAAAGCGGGCAAATCAACTTTGTTTATTGAGTATATGTTAGGGGTTATTGATAATTCTTTAGCAGAGATGTTAAATTATAACAATAGGGTTTTAACTGAAAAAGATCGAATAGCTTATTTCATAAAATCAGCTCCAAAACAATTTACAAGGAAAGATTATATGAATGTGTTTAAGGCTATTTCTTCGGCAACGGCAAGTAGAGATTTAAAAAAAGCTGTTGAATTTGGTTTGATAAAAAAACAGGGAAGTAATAACCAGACTTTGTATGTTTTGGTTTGATAAATAAAGTGATTACTTCCGTATTTAGTCGAGACGTCTAAATCTAAATTCAGTACTTTTTAATCTAAAAATATAATCGTATTTTTGATTAACAGCAAATTCAAATTACCTATGGATATTGAATTGAAAATACAGAGCAAAAAGCTAGAACTTATTCAATGGCTTTCTTCACTAGAAGATTTAAATACAATTAATAAAATTGTAGAACTAAAAGCAAGTGAAGACAACGACTGGTGGAATTCTATTTCTAATGAAGAAAGATTAGCTATAGAGAGTGGCTTAGCTGATGCTGATAATGGAAAATTAAATCCGCATTCAAAAGCAAGAGCGCTTTATGAAAAATGGTTATGAGATTGTTTGGAGTGATTTCGCTCTTAATGAATTAGAAAAGACCATAACTTATCTAGAAGAAAATTGGACTGAAAAAGAACTCAAGACACTTGCGCTAAGGCTTGAAAGTATATTAATCTTAATTTCAGAAAACCCCTTCCTTTTTCAAGCTTCTGATGTGAAAAAAGATTTGAGAAGAGCAATTATTCTTAAACATAACACGCTATATTATAGATTAAAAAATAATAAAATTGAGATTATTTCCTTTTTCTCTAATCGTCAAAATCCAAGAAAAAGAAAATTAAAATAGCCTTCTACTTTATATTAGCTAGTGAAATTTGAAATCTCGACTTTTTGGTTGACAATGATTGCTAATTGGTACTAATAATAACCTTTCACCTTCGAACCCTAAATCCCTACCTCTCCGTATTATTCGGCCTAGTATAAACCATTTGCATTACATTGATATTTCTCATCTCAAATGCAGCTTCGCAATAGTTTAAGTAATAATTCCATTTGCGGATAAAACGCTCATCGAAACCTAAAGCTTTTACTTCGTTTATTTTATGGTTAAATTCTATAAACCAAAGTTTTAAAGTCTTGGCATAATCTAAACCTAAATCTTTTAAATCTATTAATGTTAAATCGCTGGTATTATTAATGGTTTTATTAATTACCGCCACCGAAGGCAACAAAGAACCAGGAAAAATATGTTTTTGGATCCAATCTACACCACGGCGTAAACTCTCATACCTACTATCTGGACTTGTAATTACCTGAAAAGCAAAAATCCCGTTAGGTTTTAAAACCTCCGCACATTTAGCAAAATAGGTTTCTAGATAATTATGCCCTACAGCTTCTAACATTTCTACGGATACAATCTTATCAAATTGCCCTTCAATGTTTCTATAATCTTTAATGATGATTTCGATCTTGTCAGCTAATCCTGCTTTTGCAACACGCTCTTGACCAAGTTTTTGCTGTTCTTTTGAAATAGTTACCGTGGTTACCTTACAGCCGTAATTTTTAGCCATAAAAATAGCATTTGCTCCCCAACCACTTCCAATTTCTAAAACGTGGTCGCTAGGTTTTAACTGCAATTGCTCGCAAAGGCGACGGTATTTTTCGTCTTGCGCTTCGGCCAATGTTAATTCTGGAGTTTTAAAATAAGCAGCAGAATAAGTCATTGATGGGTCTAAAAAAGTAGCAAAAAAATCATTGTTTAAATCGTAATGTTCGGCAATATTTTTTTGTGAACCAGTTATGCTATTAGAGCGATTGTTATGATAAATACGATTGAACCATTTAAATAAATTCAACCCCAAAGATTTAACTTTACTGCCAGAAACCAATGGTGCATTATCAATATTCAAGATAATCCATTTGATGAGGGTTGTAATGTTATCCGTTTCCCAAAGCCCATCTACATAAGCTTCGCCGAAACCAATATCGCCATACAACACCACGCACTTAAAAAAACTGACATCCTTAACCTCCAAATTAGCCCTAATATCCTCACTAGGGTTACCAATCTGCAAATTTTCTCCACTAGGCAAACTGAGGTTTAAAAAGCCTTTATTCATTTTACAAAGTGCATTTACAACTGCATTTTCGTAAAAACCTGATTTAGATTTATTTAGAGAGAGGGATGACATTGAATTAATTTAATTGGTTTTTATAGGGTTTATATACGTCTTTTTGTAAATTTTGGTTTGCCGCTTTCGGATGATACTTTATTTTTTTGAGCCACAATTTAAATGCCTGCCAATGAATTAGCCACATTATTTGTAAAGGTATCATTGGTATAGCAAAAAAATACCGCAACATATTTGCATTGGTTAATGGTCTTTTTTCTCCTTTTAAAGTACTGATGAAAAACCGCTTTCCTTCCTTATCGTAATCATCTATGTTAATTTCTAATTTTTCTGTCGGAATAACAAGATTAAAATCAAAAAAATCATCTAAATCTATAAATGGCGATACATAAAAATGTTTTTGGGTTCGTTTTTTAAAAGCATTCCCATCTAATTCAGCCTTACCAAAAAAGAACATTTTCATTTCGCGGTAAGTATTACTAATCTCCGCAACAGCGCAAAGCGGATTGTTATTTTCATCAAAACAGAAGTAAAAAGAAGCAGGGTTGAAGTTATATCCTAAAACAGATAAATTGGTTAAAAGTTTAATCTTTCCCTTGCCTATCTCCACATTGTGATCTTTTAAATAAGCTGTAATTTGCTGTTTTGTTGAGCTATGAGAAGTGAGATTTGAGATTTGAGAACTTTCAGCTTTAGTCTTTCCGCTTTCAGCTTTCAGCTCCAATTGCAAATGGTCTTTATCTCTAAAACTGAATAAATTAAACTTATTATAACTAAACCAACGCAGCTTTTTATCTAGCGTTTCTAGCTCATCTAAATCGATATAAAACATAAACACATTGTACCAAAAACTATGCTTCTTAGGGGCTAACCTATGGTGCATTACTTTGGCTGAGAAGATGGAAGATGTAAAATGTGAGATGGAAGATGGACCTTGCATTGTTTTTTGGAAGAGAAAATGTAAGATGTTAAATGTGAAATGGAAGATGTGTTTTCATAGTTCTATATTTTAGATTTCTTATTTACTAGAGCTGATTTTGATAGCGGCAAAAATTTTCTTGAGTTCACAAGCTTCAGTTTTATATTCTTCAAATTCAATAACAAACTTTTCATCAACATATAATTCATTTAATACCCTTAACCAATAAACACTTTCCCTTGCTTCTCTGTAAGATATTCCAATTTTATAACTGAAATCTCTTTTACTTGCTGCACCTTGCGCTTCTTCGTAATTTGCACCAACAGATGTTGAAGAGCGACTAAGTTGTAATATTGGCACTTTGTAAACTTGATTATAAGGCAATTTATTTAAGAATTTTAAGATGTTAACCCCAAAACAAAACGTTCTGTCTAAGAGTTGTGTAGTTTTTTCATTCATAGTAAGATGTTTTAAGTATTCATAAATTTAATACTTTCCATCTTACCTTTCCCATATTACCTCTTACATTTTACATCTTCCATCTTACCTCTTCCATCTTACATCTCTTCACACAAATCCACCGCACTTTTATACGCATCTTCGTGAAAACCGTATTTAAAATAACTGCCACAATAATAAACAGGACCAGTTTCGTTTAGTTTAAATAACTCTTCTTGCGCTTGCATAGCCGCCACATCAAATAACGGATGTTCGTAGGCAATTTCCTTAATTATTTTCTTTTTATCAAGCGTAGCTGATGGATTGATAGACACAAAATAATCAACTTTATCTGAAACGCCTTGCAATTGGTTCATCCAATAAATTGTACTAGGCACCAATTTATCGCCTTGCTTTTCTACTCGATAATTCCAACTGCTCCAAGCCAACTTTTTCTTAGGCATTTGGGTTTTATCGGTATGTAAAATCGCAGTATTAGGTTGATATTTAAATTTAGAAAGCAGCCTTTCCTCATCCTCGGTTTTATGCTTTACAATTTGGTAAGTTTGGTTGGCGTGACTAGCCATAATCACCTTATCAAATTCCAATTCCTCTCCTTTTGATGTAGTAACCAACACTTTCCCATTATCCAATCGCAAAACACTGGTAATTTTAGTGTTTACTCGAATGTTGTTTCTAAAAGGCTCTATTAATTTTTCACGGTAAGCCTGGCTCCCATTATGTAAAGTATACCATTGATGTTGTGTATCTAACCCTAAAAACCCGTGATTTTTAAAAAAACGAATTAGCGAAACTGCAGGAAAATCTAAAACCTGCTCCATCGGGGTCGACCAAACTGCCGAACTCATCGGGATCAGGTATTTCCAAACCATATCTTCGCCATAACCAAACTCCTTTACATATTGCCCTAGCGAATAATTTTCATATTTTGGATCATCTAAAATGGCTACACTTTCTTTGTTGAAACGGTTAATCTGCATCAACATTTTTATAAAAGAAGGATTAAAAACATTCCGCTTTTGCGCAAAAAGATGTTTAATACTTGAGCCAGAATATTCTAATCCGCTAGGTAAATATTGTACGCTAAAAGACATATCAGTCTTTTTAACTGGCGCATCAATTTCCTTAAATAACTCGCACAAGTTTGGATAAGTTTGATAGTTAAAAACCATAAAACCAGCGTCTATAAAAACATCTTTTCCATTTTCATCTACAGTAATAGTATTCGTGTGTCCGCCGATATAATCTAATTCTTCAAACAGGGTAATATCGTATTTTTTGTGCAGCAAATGCCCACAACCCATTCCGGCAATTCCTGTTCCTACTATTGCCAGTCTTCCCCTCCCTTGCCTCCCCAAAGGGGAGGAGATAATATCATCTTTCATCATATAATTTATAAAACTATGCTTGCCCGCTAACAGCTCTCCCCGCCGCGGCGGGAGGTTGGGTGGGACTAAATAAATAGTGACAAACCATCCACTCATTTCCTTTATTGTAATTAAACAATTCGGCACAAGCCATATAAAATAAACGCCAATAAACCCACCATTTTACGGCTTGTTCCTTACCATAGGTATTTTCTAAAATTGGCATAATTTCCTTTTTATGTTTATCCATATTGCTTAGCCAAGCTTCAGAAGTTTTGCCGTAGTTGGTGCCGTTTACCACCCAATGTTTTTCGATTTTTAAATCGTCATTAAAGTAAAAAAACAAGTGGTTAGATGGCATTATTCCGCCAGTAAAAAAGTATTTACTCATCCAATCGCTTTCGTCAATAACCTCATATTTATAAGCTAAAGTTTTGTGCGTAAAAATATGGACAAACAGTTTTCCATCAGGTTTTAAGAAGGATGCAACTTTTGCCAGCAACAATTTATAGTTACGCATGTGTTCAAACATTTCTACAGACACTACCCTATCAAAGCTATCGGCAATGGTAAAAGTGTTCATATCTGCCGTTAAGACCGTTAAGTTCTGTATGCCTCTTTGTTTTGCAGTATCATCGATAAAAATCTTTTGCGTGGCAGAGTTTGAAACCACTGTAAATTTGCTTTCTGGAAATTTCGCAGCCATATAAAGCGATAATGAACCCCATCCACAGCCTAATTCTAACACGTTTTGTCCGCTTTGCAAATCTGCTCTTTTACAAGTTAAAGCCAACATATCATCTTCAGAAGTGTCGATATCCTTCACGCCTGGGTTCCAATAACCGCTGCTGTATTTTAGGTTTTTGCCTAAACAATACTGAAAAAATTCAGTCGGTAATTCGTAATGTTGCTCATTTGCATCGACTGTATTTACCGCAATTGGCGATGATTTTAACTCATTAACCAAGTTGATAAATTTACGTTGCTGCAATTCTTCATCGCCTACGGTTTCATCTACCAAACGCTGTTTGAGTAATTTTCTAATTCCAGCTCGTAAAACCGGGTCTGGTAGTTTATCGTTTTCTATTAGTTTATCGTACCACATTTAATGTAAAATTTAATGGAAAATGGAAAGGGTAAGATGGAAGATGTGTAGTTAAGGCGCCCAACCATTTTCCATCTTACATCTTCCATTTTACCTACCTTTTTTCCCCCAAGGAAAAAAAGCACTAGTTGTTTCTTGGTATTTTTTATAAGCCACAGGTTTACTGCGCAAATTTTGTTCTTCGTTATTGGGCACACCAGTTACTTTTAGTAATAAATATAAAATTATAGCAGGGCTGATGATGGCCAAAATACCCCAAGGCGTTGCTAATGCGAAGATGAAATAAGCCATCCACGTTAGCCACTCAAAAAAATAGTTAGGGTGCCTACTGTAGTACCATAAGCCAGTATCGCAAACTTTACCTTTATTATTTGGGTCTTTTTTAAATGCCGCCAACTGATTATCGGCAATCATTTCGCCAAAAAATGCGATTAGCCAAATACCTATTCCGATATATTCTAAAATATGTATTTCTGTTGATGAATTTGCCGTGATGATGAAAAATGGAATGGCCAACAAGACGTTTGATATGGCTTGAAACTGAAAGAAAACCGCAAAATTTCTCTCCGCATCTTTACCCCATTCTTTGCGCAATTGTTGGTAACGCCCTTCTTCTTCGCCTAAATGACCAATAACACGTTGCCAAAGGTGAAGCCCCAAACGTAACTCAGCAATTAAAAACATTCCGCAGATAATTAGTTTACGTGTTTCAAAACCATCCGACAGGAAAAAAGTGATGATGGTAATAACAGGGAAGTTCAAGGCCCAAAAAACATCGACCACACCTGCATTTTTAATTTTTTTAGCCCAAAGCCAAATCAAAAACATAATGGTGCAACAGGCTATTAGAGAAATGAGTGCGATAAATAGTAGATGTTTGTAATTCATAAATTTTAGTTTGGCTAATAGTTGATAGTCAATGGCAATGGTCTATTAACCATAAGCTATTAACATTTATTACCTACCAGTTCTTTTACGCCTTCCCCGTCTTTAAGATTAAATAGCTTAATTAATACATACGCACTGGTGGCAATAGCACCTAAACATACGAATAAAATAAGCCAAACGATTTTAAGCAACAAGGATTTTTCTTTATAAAACATCCACAGTGTGATAATGAAAATATTGGCATAAAAATCCCATAAAGTGGCTCTCATCCAGGGTATAGAACCTAAAAAATCCCACTCCTTAAAAAGCGAACTTTCTAAACTTGTGCTGATTACAATGTAGGTAATCCATACAAAAATTGCAACGAATATTATTTTTAAGGAGGTGATCATATTTGTGTTTCTGTATTCATCCGATGAATATGCTGATAAACGAAAAAAGAGTAAGCGAAGTTTTAAAAAACAAAAAAGGTTGGCAAGAACCAACCTTAAGTAAATATATCAAATAAATTTTGTCAGTCTGAGCGTAGTCGAAGACACTGCTCAAAATCCTTCGACTACACTCAGGATGACATTCTCATTTCTCACATAAAAAACGGTCCCTACTTAAACCTTCCTAATTCTAATTATTCGCATCCAATGTAATACCTTCATTACTGGATATGTTGGATCAAATTCCCACCATTTTGTGGCAAAATTAGGACTATTTGGTTTTTTGTGGTGATTATTTTGAAACAGTTCGCCCATTAATAAAAAATCCCATGGTAAAGAATTTTTACTGTGGTCTTCGTTATCGTGGTTCGAGTAACCGTATTTATGGCCGCACCAATTTACTATAGCACCGTGTAATGGGCCCATTAAAAAATGGATTGGCAATAATATAAACATCCACCAATACTCTGCAAAAGCGATGTAAAACCCAATGTAAAATAAGCCACAAGATATTCTCCAAATCCACGAATCGCCTATTCTATCTATCAATGGCCATTCTGGATAATTACCTCTAAAAGCTGGTTCAGGCTCAATTTTATGCTTCAAATAATCCATGTACATGTTTTTTGTAGCTATCATCATCCCAAATACATCTTTAAAAAAATGTGGTGAATGTGGGTCTTTCTCGGTATCGCTATAGGCATGGTGCATGCGGTGCAAAATGGCGTAAGCCCTAGGGTTTAAGAATGATGAACCTTGAGAAATCAATAAAATAAGGTAGAAAAATTTTTCCCAAAATGGTTCCATTTTAAACATCTTATGCGATGAGTAACGGTGCAAGAAAAACGTTTGGCTAAATAACGATAGGAACCAGTGGGCTAAAAAGAAGATTAGAATAATCATTTGTTGTATTTGTTCATTATTAACGAATTATTGACTGGTTAAGTTTCAATTCGTTACAAAAAAGGGATTTATAAGGAGCAATCTGTCTATTCACTGACATATAGATTGCTCTTATTACCGAAATGGCATTTATATTTTATCTGCCAAAATCGTCTTGAACGCGAACAATATCGCTTTCATCAGATGGATTTTCGGCATCGGTATGTTGCCAAATTTCTGCAACAACGCCCCAATCATTTAAACCAATTAAACGATGACGCTCACCTTGTTGCAATTTAATTTGATTGGTTGGATGATATTCTTTTACTTCGCCTTCTGCATCAGTTTCGCTAGTTTTAATGCCAACTGTACCAGTTACTACTTGCCAAATTTCAGCTCTGCGGTGATGATATTGCCAAGACAAACGTGTATTTGGTGCAACAATTAAAATTTTTGGACTTAATTTGCCACCAATTTTTAAGCTATCTACATCTAAACCATCAAAATAAGTATCGGCAAATTGTTGTGCTTGTGCTTCATCTATTACAAAAAAACCTCCCCACGGACGGGTTTCATCGCGGTTTACAATATTAAAACCTTCTATTTTTAGTCGTTGAGCTACGGTGTCGAAAATTGCTGTTTTATTAGTTTCCATATAATGCTAAATTGTAATAAGTTGGCGCTATTGGCGCCAATAAATTATTTGCTGCAAAAATACGGCTTACAAATTAAAAAAGCCCTTTCGGGGGCTATTTTTTTACATAAAATGACTAAAATCATTTAATATCTAATACAACAATATCAGTTGGCATACCATTAGATTGCAAAATGAAAGGGAAATTAGGGTTATTCAATATCCACAGTTCTAGTTTACCATCCTCACTAATCACGTTGGTTGCATCTACTTCTTTTGCGTTTAACTTAAATGCAAGAGCTGGAGTTTTAAGTGTAAATTTAACTCCACTATATGTAAATGTCTTGTTTTCAGTTAATGATTTATATGCAGATTTAGAAATCAATCCAAAAGTTTCATCATCCGCAAGTTTAGTTGCTCCTAAGCTTGGCTGCGTAACCTGCAACATTTTGTTAGCACTATCAAAGGCTTTTTTAGACATATCAAAACTACCTTCCCCGTAACCATCGACAGCCCATCCAATTGAAACAGGTCCATCTATGCTTTTAACAGTTAACAGCAATGGAAATTCTTGCCCTTGTACAAATGCACTACTAGAAAATATAGTGCCTACCTTAATTTCGGGCATGGTTTTTTGAGCAAAAGTTGTAATTGCAAAAACAACCGCAGCAAGAGTTAACATGATCTTTTTCATGGAGTTAAATTAGCTATTTTTTTTCATAAAAAAAATCCTGACCAGAAGATCAGGATTTTGTGGTGGAGAATGCCGGATTACCCACCGCTGTTTCTGGCCTAATTTCGGGGTTTTCCGAATTTGGCTGACTTTTGGCTGAGTAGGCATCTGATAACCTACTAAATCGTTGATTATCATACACGTTACGGGTCTTGGTGGAGAATATCGGAATGGATATCTCATCAATTGCGAGCTCTAAATACTGTTTTTGATGCTCCAAAAGGGGTTTTTTATCTGTCATTTTGGGTAATTTGGCTGAGTTTTGGCAGAGTTTTTAATTAATTATTTAAGATAAAGATAAACAAAAAACATCGTTTAAAATACTGTAAAGCAATATTTATTACTCATAATGTGGTAGACGCATTATTATCCACTAAAAAATTTTAGCTACAAATTAGGATTTCATAGAAAAATTGGCGCTTTTGCACCTTTTTACAGGTGAATTTTGAGTATATTTTTTATAGAAATTTTCAGCTCACTGGCTGAGTTTTGGCAGAGTTTAAAACGATAAAAAACCAAGTTGCCGAAAAGCTGCTTGATTTTATTTAGATAGGTTTATAACCTAGGTTGTAAAACAGGTGCATAAATACCAATGACAATCTTTGTTCCATGATGTGCAATTATGGAAAACCTGACCATTGACCAGTTACCAGATGCGGTGGTAAAGCTATATGATAAACTTTTGTCGATAGAGAGAATGCTTAAAGAGCTGAGAATAACCAACAGTCTCCCTGACCAGGATCTTTTGAACATTAAGCAGGCTTCAGAGCTGATAAATATACGGAGCGAGGGTTGGTGGGCCAATCATTAAAAACAAATTATTCTTTTTTATAAACGCAGAGCTTGAAAAAGAGATCACACCTGGTCCAAGTGCCATTGCAGCCACACCAGAAAATCCCTTTGGCAATATCAACGTTCGTAGACCATTGGCCTCAGAGCTTGATGAGATTAGCAATTATTTAAGAACAACTTATGGTTACGAAACTGGTCCTTACCAAGGTTATGGCAACGAAAGATAAAGAACAAACTTGGTAGCGCGTATAGATTGGCACATCAATACCAATAACCGTTTCAACATTCGGGGTAGCTACGTAAAAACAAAAAGTCCGTCCTCAGTAAGTACTTCTAGAAGTCCATTAGGAAATTTCCCTGGGCCTGGTAATCGCACTAGTGCATCCGCTTTGCATTTTCAAAATTCAAATTACTATCAAGAAAGTAATTTATATTCAATTACTGCAGAACTAAATAGTACAATTGGCAAATTAGCCAATACTTTACGTTTATCTTACACCAACCAAAATGACCCAAGAAGCTCTGATAGTGACATATTGGGGTAATATTTGTCGATTTAGAAATCTAGGTAAGAAAACTAAATGAACACACAAAACTACTGAACAATATATAACTAACTGCGTTTACTGAGAATATTAGATGTATAGATAGCTTAAATGCAGTTTTATCGTAATTTAATTTGATGGGTAAAGTTTTGGCAAGGTTGTTATTTTTTTGAGGTTATTAACTGCAATCTTTTGTATTCTTTAAACAAATTCAATTTACAACCCCGCACCAATTCCACGTCTAATTTCGAAAAACTTAGATTTGCTAAGGATTGAATTTAATGCATTCCCAATATTTATGATCTCAAATAGTAAATATTACCTAAGATTTTAATAAGTCCTATTATTAAGATAACAAAAGCGCCATAATGATGGATAAGATGAATAAATAATCAAATGTTATAGTAAAAATGACGAAATAAACTATTCTATCTATAGCAATGTTGATAATTTAGCAGTTAAGATGCAACGCTCATCTAACCAATTATTAATGTAAAAATGACTAAACTAAAACCAGTATTAATACTACTCTGTATCGGAACGTGCTTGCTAAGTTCTTTCAATAAGCCAAGTGGGCTTAAAGACTACTATGTGGATTATTTCCCAATAGGTGTTGCGGTAACTCCAAATGACATTAGAGGTAATGAAAAATCATTAATACTTGAACATTTTAATAGCATCACTGCAGAAAATGCCATGAAAATGGGTCCATTGCAACCAGGTGAAAATAGATATTTTTGGACTAACGCCGATTCGATTATAGAATTTGGAGTGAAAAACAAATTAAAAGTAAGGGGACATTGTTTAGTATGGCATGCACAAACCCCGAGATGGCTTTTTAGAGATAGTGCTGGTGAAACAATTTCTAAAGATGTTTTGCTTACTCGTATCAAAAACCATATCAACACTGTTGTACCACGTTATAAAGGTAAAATTTACGCATGGGATGTAGTAAATGAAGTAATTGCTGATGATACCTCCTACTTCAGAAAATCACCTTTGTACAATATTGCCGGTGAAGATTTTGTAGAACAAGCTTTTAGATATGCACATGCGGCAGACCCTAAAGCGATACTTTTTTATAACGATTACAATACAGAAACACCTGCAAAAAGAGATAAAATTTATAAAATGCTCAAAGGCCTTTTGGCTAAGGGAGTACCAATTCATGGGGTTGGTCTTCAAGCACATTGGTCTATCAATAATCCTAGTCGCGAAGAATTAGAAAAATCTATAGCAATGTTCTCATCATTAGGTTTACAAATTCAATTTACTGAGCTTGATATTTCTGTGTACTCTGGCAGACAGGGCGGACAACTTATTGCAGGCGAAAAAGCGAAAGAACAAGCAGTTTTTACTCCAGAGATGGAGCAACAGCAACTCGAAAAGTATAAAATGATTTTCGATGTATTTAGAAAGCATAAAAAACACATCACAGGCGTAACTTTTTGGAACCTTTCTGATAAATATACTTGGCTTGATGGTAGAGGCCGAAAAAATTTCCCCCTACTTTTTGATACAGAATTAAAGCCTAAAAAGGCGTATTACGAAGTTATCAAATTCTAATTATGCGCATCAGATCTATTTTTAACATCGTTTTATTAACTTTTTTATTCGGCAGCAACCTTACAGTTTTAGCCGATGAGGTTATTGTTGGCTACAGGCATTTGGCAGATCCAGCATCGCTGGTATATAATGGTAGGGTTTACTTATACGCATCAAATGATGATGATAACACCATGGAGAAAAACAGTGGTTATATCATGAAATCAATTGTATGCGTTTCGAGTAGCGACATGAAAAATTGGACTGACCATGGCGTGGTTTTTCAAGTACCGAGAGATGCAAAATGGGCTACCAAAACTTGGGCTCCAGGCATCATCGCTAGAAACGGTAAAATATTTATGTATTTCGGTAATGGCGATTTAGGTATTGGCGTAGTAACCGCCACTAATCCAATAGGCCCATTTAAAGATCCAATTGGCAAAGAATTGATCAGCATGCAAACACCAGGCGTATTACCTGCACAAAACATGTGGTTGTTCGATCCAATGACATTTATTGACGATGATGGACAGGCCTACATGTATTTTGGAGGTAACGGAGAAAGCAATGTTCGCGTAATCAAACTTAATGAAGATATGATTAGTGTGAATGGACCAGCAATTACACTAACCGCAAAATCTTATTTCGAGGCATCGTGGCTACATAAATACAATGGAACTTACTATTTATCCTACTCCTCAAACCCAAAAGCACAAATGCGGATTGATTACATGACGAGTAAGAGCCCTACCTCGGGCTTTACCTACGCAGGAGTTGTAGCCGGCCAACCAGCCAACAATAACAACAACAATCATCAGGCTATTTTCGAATTTAAAGGCCAATGGTACCATGCTTTTCACAACAGAACAATTGCGAACAAATTAGGGATACCTACAGAGTTTAAACGAAACTTAGGTATTGAGCAGTTGAATCATAACGCTGATGGCACCATAAAACAAATAGTTTACACTACAAATGGCGTAACACAAGTTGATGGAATAAATCCATATGGGAGAGTAGAGGCCGAAACAATGTCATCACAAAAAGGTGTAAAAACCGAAGTTTGCCGCAACGGCGGGATGAATGTGACGGATTTAAAAGATGGCAACTGGATTAAAATTAGTGGCGTTGATTTTGGATCACATAAAGCAAAGAAGTTTACCTGCAACTTAATTGGAAACGGTAGCAGCATAGAATTAAGATTAGGTAGCCAAACGGGAAAACTCATTGGCACCTTAAATACATCCGTTACTGAAAATGAAGAAAACTTTAAATCTACTAGCTGTAATGTTGATGAAATTACCGAAAAGCAAGATTTATTTCTAGTGATAAAAGGTAACGGAACAAATCCACTCAAAATAAATTGGTGGAAATTTAGCGGTGATAAAACTAGGCATAGAAATTAAAAGGCCTGTATGAAAATTTATTATCAGATATGAATGAAATTATTGCTACCCTACCACAAATTACCCCCTGCGCATGTAATGTCTTCTGCTGCCTGGCCAGACCGCCTAGACAATTTGCATTTTGCTGCCGAAATCTACCGAATGCTAGGCAAACGTTATAACGAAAAAATGCCATCGCTATTAACCTATTTTTAAAGTATAATTAATGTATTTAAGAAAAAATATGAGCCATAAGATTGCTATAGTTACCGGTGGAGCTATTGGATTAGGATTTGCCATCTCCCAGAAACTAGTTAATGAAGAAATTAAAGTTGTTATAATTGGCAGGGATGAGCAAAAACTACTCTCGGCAAAACACATACTTGGATCCTTGTGTACGTATAGAATATTTGATTTATCAAACCTAACAGGTATTCCCGATTTGGTAAAAGATATATATAACGAATTTGGCCAAATTGATATTTTGATAAATAATGCTGGCATTAATATGAAAAAGCCATTCATAGAAGTAACCGATGAAGATTTTGACAGTATCATCCAAATTAATTTATCAGCTGTATTTGCGATTAGCAGAGAAGTGGTGAAAAAAATGCTGATTTCAAAAAAGGGAAGTATTGTGAATATCAGCTCAATGGCATCCCAATACGGAATACCAAAAGTAATTGCATATACAGCTGCAAAATCTGCTATAGAAGGAATGACTAGAGCAATGGCAAGTGAACTATCACCCATTGGTATAAGGATAAATTGTGTTGCGCCTGGTTTTATAAAAACTGCCATGTCTGCTAAAGCTTTAGATTCTGATCCTGAACGAAAGCAAAAAGTGCTTTCAAGAACTCCGATGGAACAAATGGGTGAACCAGAAGACGTTGCTGAAGCTGTTTATTACTTTTGCTCAGAAGGTGCTAAATACGTTACTGGAGTGGTTATGCCTGTTGACGGCGGGAATTCGATTGGGTTTTAAAAAATAAAAGATAATGTTAAAATATAAATCTACTTTACTTTCATTATTGCTTTGTGGGGCACTTACTATTAGTGCTTGCAAAACTAAACAGCACATTAATAACTACGAAACCGACATTCGTGGTTTGAAAGATTTTTACAAAAACTACTTTTCTGTTGGTGTGGCCGTTGGCAAAAGTAGCCTTAATGGCGAAGAAGCTACATTAATTAAAAAACAATATAACAGCATTACTGCAGAAAACGACATGAAAATGGAGATGATACAGCCAGTTGAAGGAAAATTTAATTGGGCCACCGCCGATTCGATAGTAAATTTTGGCATAAAAAACAACATTGGCATCCGTGGGCATAACCTGTGTTGGCATGAACAGGCTCCCGAATGGTTTTTTGTGGGTAAAGATGGAAAAGAGGTGAGTAAAGATGTTTTATTACAGCGATTAAAAACGCATATCGATGCAATTGTTGGCCGATATAAAGGTAAAATTTACGCTTGGGATGTTGTAAACGAAGCCATTGATGATGATTCTACAAAGTACCTCAGAAATTCTAAATGGTATAAAATATGTGGAGAAGATTTTATCATCAAAGCTTTTGAGTATGCGCACGCGGCAGACCCGAGTGCAAAACTTTATTATAACGACTACAATACCGAAAGACCAGAGAAAAGAGAAAGACTATACAAATTACTTAAAAGCTTAAAAGAAAAAGGCGTACCTATAGATGGCGTTGGTTTGCAAGCACATTGGTCGCTGCAAGAACCTACAGAGCAAGAGCTGGTAACGGCAGTAGAAAAATACTCATCCTTAGGGTTAAATATTCAGTTTACCGAGCTAGATATTTCTATTTACCCATGGGAAAAAAATAAAAGGGCTAAACGCCTAGGCGAATCAGATCAATTTACAAGTGAACTGGAAGCCCAGCAAATGGCTAAATACAAAATGGTATTTGATGTATTTAGAAGATATAAAGATGTAATTACAAACGTTACCTTTTGGAATATATCAGACCGTAGAACTTGGCTCGATTCCTATCCAGTTCCGGGTCGAAAAAATTATCCCTTGCTCTTTGATGCCCAATTAAAACCTAAAAAAGCTTATTGGGAAGTAATTAATTTTAAGAATAAATGAAAAAAACACTCCTAATTCTACTAATTATCATAAGCAGTTTTGGTTTAAAGGCTGCTGCTCTTGATCCAATTACGGTTAATACTTACATGCCTGGAAGTTTTTCATTGGTAAAGAAAGGAAAAGTATCTCCAATTTTAGTGAGCGAGAACGAATGGCCTGGTGCAATACGTGCGGCAAAAAATCTCCAAAGTGATATTGAAAAAGTAACTGGAATTGGTCCTGAGTTTTTTACTGATAAACCACAAAGTATGCCGATTATCATAGGCACAATTGGCAAAAGTAAGCTAATAGATGAAATGATAAGCAACCGCCGCATCAACGTTGGTGGAATTGCCGGAAAATGGGAATCAACATTGATACAAGTGGTAAAAAACCCTGTTATTGGTGTAGATTCTGCTTTGGTTATTGTTGGAAGCGATAAGCGTGGTACAATCTATGGAATTTACGAACTTTCTTCTCAAATTGGAGTTTCTCCATGGTATTATTGGGCAGACGTGCCTGCAAAAAAAAGTAATTCAATTTTTGTAATTGCAGGTGAACACGTAATTTCATCTCCGGCAGTTAAATATAGAGGCATATTTTTAAATGATGAAGCACCTGCACTTTCAGGTTGGAGCAAAAAAGAATTTGGTGGTTTTAACAGCAAGTTTTACGAAAAAGTATTCGAATTAATTCTTCGTTTAAAAGGCAATTACCTTTGGCCTGCCATGTGGGGTAATGCTTTTAACGATGATGACAAGTTAAATCCAATATTGGCTGATGAATTTGGTGTGGTAATTGGTACCTCGCACCACGAACCTTTGTCAAGAGCTCATGATGAATGGAGAAGATACAAAGGAGGAAAATGGAACTACGAACAAAATCCAAATCAATTAAAAGAATTTTGGGAAACTGGTTTTAAACGCATTGCAGATAAAGAACAAATTATTACAATTGGCATGCGTGGCGATGGTGATGAACCAATGTCTACTGGGACAGCTACTGCATTACTCGAAAAAATCGTCAAAGATCAGCGAGAAATAATTGAAAATATAACTAAAAAACCAGCTTCGGAAACCCCTCAACTATGGGCGCTTTATAAAGAAGTGCAAGATTATTACGATAAAGGTATGAGAGTACCTGATGATGTAACATTACTTTTATGTGATGACAATTGGGGAAACATTAGAAAATTACCAAAACTAGGTGAAAATCCAAGAAAAGGCGGATATGGCATTTATTATCATTTTGATTATGTAGGCGGACCCAGAAATTATAAATGGGTAAACACCAACCCTATTCAAAAAATTTGGGAACAAATGCGACTAGCTTACGAACATGATGCCAATCAGATTTGGATTGTAAATGTGGGTGATTTGAAGCCAATGGAATTTCCTATCCAATTCTTTTTAGATTATGCATGGGCACCTGATGCCATCCCTTCGGAGAAATTAATGGATTATACCAAAAAATGGGCTTCTAAGCAATTTGGCGCTGATTATGCAATAACAATTGCAAGTTTTATAGATACTTATTTAAAATACGCAGGGCGGATAAAACCCGAATTGCTAAACGCCAGCACTTATAGCTTGATTAACTATAATGAATTTGATCAAGTTACCACAGATTTTATCCAGCTCAAAAATCAAGCGAATGCCATTTACCTGCAGCTTGATGCTGATAAAAAAGACGCTTACTACCAATTGGTGCTCCATCCTATCGAAGCGTTATCGAACCTTTATGAAATGTATCTGGCTGTAGCCAGAAACAAGCTTTATGCTAAACAGGGTCGTTTATCTGCAAATTATTACGCCGATAAAGTTGATTCGCTTTTTAAAAGGGATGCAGCAATAACTACCTACTACAACAAAACGATGGCTGGTGGCAAATGGGATCACATGATGGATCAAACTCACATCGGCTATACTTCTTGGCAGCAGCCAGAAGAAAACATCATCCCTAAAACTACAAAAATACCTAATGAAAATACCGCACTAGGTTTGATGCTTGAGGGTAACGAAACGCATTTAACAGGTAAATTTAAATCAAATATCACCTTACCAGGTTTTTCTTCCTTAACGCAAAAATCTCATTATTTCGAGCTTTATAGAACAGGTAATGCCAAAATCAGTTATCAAATTAAAGCACCAAATTTTGTAATTTTAAGCCAAAATAATGGCGAACTAACAGATGATCAAAGAATTGAAGTTAGCATCGATTGGAAAAAAGCGCCTAAAGGAAGCAAAGCCAGTGAAATAGTAGTTAGAGGAAGTGACGGCAACACTATCAGTTTTAGTATTTCAACCATAAACGCAGTAAATAATGATTTATTGCCAAATTTGTTCGTACCAGAAAATGGCTATATCTCTATTGAAGCGCCAAGTTTTAACAGAGCAGTAAACAGTAGGCCAATCTTTTGGAAAACAATACCAAATTACGGCAAAACCAAAGGAGGTGTTACCGCTACCCCAGTAAGCTCACCTATACAAAACCCAAGCGATGGATCACCACACTTGGAATATGATATCTACCTCAGCGAGGTAGGCAATTTCACCTTGCAAGCCTTTATTTCTCCAACTATCGATTTTACAGGTACCGATGGATTGAAATTTGCCATCTCCATTGATGATCAAAAGCCAGTTACGGTGAACATTAGCAGCAATTATACTAACGAAGGTGCTTGGGGGCAATCTGTAGCCAACGGAATTAAAATATTTAAAACGCCGTTTTCTTTTGATAAAGCAGGCAAACATACCATCAAATATTGGATGATAAATCCGGGAGTAGTATTGCAAAAACTTGTACTTGATATGGGCGGATTAAAACCTAGTTTTTTGGGGCCACCAGAAAGTACGATAAGCATAAAAAATAAACATTAACCAAATATCAAAAACCATGATCAAAGAGATTAAAACGTTAACGTTGTTCGCATCAATGATGAGCTTAGGCATTGCGAGTTCATGCCAACAAGCCGCGAATAAAACAGCAGAAAAAAGTGCAGATACCACAAAGAAATCTAAATATCTTTCAGCTCCATTAATTTCAGAAATTTACACGGCAGATCCTTCGGCACATGTGTTTAATGATAAAATTTATATCTACCCATCACACGATGTGGAAGCTGGCACCCCTGAAAATGATAATGGTGATCATTTCGACATGAGGGATTACCATATTTTAAGTATGGATAGCATCGGCGGCAAGGTGACTAAACATGAAGTTGCTTTAAGTGTTAAAGATATTCCTTGGGCAGGCCGCCAACTTTGGGCACCAGATGCTGCCTATAAAAACGGTACTTATTACCTTTATTTCCCTGTAAAAGACAAACAAGATGTTTTTAGAATTGGTGTAGCAACTTCTAAAAATCCAGTTGGCCCATTTAAGGCAGAACCAGAGCCAATTAAAGGAAGTTTAAGTATTGACCCAGCTATGTTTACTGATACAGATGGTAGCACTTATATGTATTTTGGTGGTATATGGGGCGGACAATTACAGCGTTGGAAAGATGGTAAATATGATGCCAATGGTTCTAAAACCGATTCACAAAAAGAAAACGAGCCTGCTTTAAGTGCAAAAGTGGCTAAAATGAGTGGCGATATGTTATCATTTGATGGCGAAATTAAAGATGTGCAGATTTTAGATAAACAAGGCAAACCATTGTTAACTAAAGATCATGATAGACGTTTTTTTGAAGGCGCTTGGATGCACAAATATAACGGCAAATATTACTTCACCTATTCTACTGGCGATACACATTATTTAGCCTATGCCATAGGCGATAATCCATACGGACCGTTCACTTATCAAGGTACTTTTATGAACCCAGTACAAGGATGGACCACTCATCATTCTATTTTAGAAATTACAGACAAATGGTACATTTTCTATCATGATACCGAATTATCTGGAAAAACACACCTTAGAAATGTGAAAGTTACTGAGTTGAAACGCAATGCTGATGGAACCATCCAAATGATTGAACCAATCCTAAACTAACAAATAAGACAGCTAAGCTTTGATCAACTTTAGCTACATTATTGTTATAAGTATGTGCCAGTAGATTGACGATCCACGATAGTTGGCTCAATTACAATTGTATTGATCTTATCGTAAGGATTGAGCTGTCTAATCATATCCAAAAAAAGTTTAGCGCATTCTTTGCCCATCTGGTTTGGATGCTGATCCACCGTGGATAAGCTGGGTGTAACATAAGGGGAAAAAACTTCGTTCGCAAAGCCCATTACACCAATAATGGGAGGTGCCAATCCAACTTCTTTTAACTTTTTCACTATACCTAATGCAGTAAAATCATCTCCGGCAATAATTGCATCGGGCCGATTTTCATTGCGCAATAACTTACTTATTCCAAAACGACCATCTTTAATAGATAGACCACCTAAAATAATATCTTCTTCTATGACAGGCAAGCTATGTAGTTTAAGTGCTTGCTTGTAACCTTCCAATCGCTCACTAAATATTTTAATTTTATGGCTTGTAGTTACAAAAGCTATCTTTTTATAACCCCGTTCTATCAAATGGGTTGCTGCCATAAATCCTGCCTTAAAATCATTTAAGGTAACAGTCGGTACCTTTAGGGTATCATCAATCCTATCAAAAAGTATCAAGGGCTTATTTTGGTTTACGACCTCTTTGAAATGGGATACATCTTCGGTTTCGAGAGCAAGTGAGGCCATGATTCCATCAACTTGGGCTTCTAGTAAAGTACTTACTCCTTTTATTTCTTTCGCTACCGATTCGCTGGATTGGTAAACAATAATACTGTAGCCGCTCTCTTTTAACTCATCTTCAATACTATGAATGATAGAAGCAAAAAAATGAGCTTGGATACTTGGTACAATTACACCGATGATATATGTTTTTCCTGATTTTAAAGCTGAAGCTAATTTATTGGGCCGATAATCGAGCTTTGCAGCCATCTCAATTACTGCCTTTTTGGTAGCATCACTAATTCCAGGAAAATTGCTCAATGCCCTTGACACGGTAGAAACCGTAACATCAAGCGCATTGGCAATATCATAGATGGTAGTTCTTTTTTTCAAGATAATTTTAAAAATTGTTCTATCGCAAGTTTACGTAAAATAATTATTATCGTTTAATGAAGCTATTAAATTACCAAAAATAAGCATAAAGACCAGTAAGAATTACAATAACAACCGCTGAGCCTAGGGCAAAACTGTTGCTTACCTTAAACATACTGCTATCAATTTCTAATCCTTTGGCTTTTACCCCTCTCTTATGGTCAATTAAACTGATAATTACCATTCCAATTACAGCAATAACGAACACAAAGCCCATTCTATCTAAAAATGGTATTTCGTATAACGATGTACCATCAGGCTGAACAACTAATGAAGAGAAACCCGATGATGCCAGAAATTCTAGATCCATTAGTCGAGGTAAAAACTTAAACAATACCGATAAGGCAAAGCCGCCAACGGTAGCGAACATTGCTGCATTTGAACTTGTCTTTTTCCAAAAGAAACCTAAAATAAACATGGCAAAAATACCCGGACTAACAAATCCTGTGTATTCCTGGATAAATTCAAATCCTCCTTTTTTATCGATACCTAAAAATGGAGCGATAACTACAGCGGCAGCCATAGCTACAACCACTGATATTTTACCTACTTTAACTAATTTCTGCTCACTAGCTTCTAAATCAATTTTCTTTTTAAAGATGTCTAATGTAAAAATAGTTGCTATACTATTAACCTTACCAGCTAATGAAGCAACAATTGCTGCTGTTAGTGCTGCAAATGATAAACCTTTTAATCCGGCAGGTAAAAGATTTAGTAAAACTGGGTAAGCCTTATCAGGATTTAATTCGCCATTTTGCAGCATTTCTGTTTGCAAACCACCTTTCATATGGATAACATACGCAGCAATACCTGGTAAAACCACAATAACAGGCATTAATAACTTTAAAAATGCAGCGAATAAAATACCGCTTCTAGCAGTTTTTAAATCGGCGCCCAAAGCACGTTGCGTAATGTATTGATTACAACCCCAATAATTTAAATTCACAATCCACATACCACCTAACAACACGGTTAAACCTGGCAAACTAGGGAAATTCGGATTATCCTTTTTCAAAATCATGTGAAAATGATCATCAGATTGGCTCATCATATAGTTAAAACCATTAATTACACCATCCTGTCCGTTTAATTCTGCAACTCTTCCCAAGGCTAAATATGTAGTAACTAATCCACCTAAAATCAAGAAAATTACCTGTATTACATCGGTATAACCAATTACCTTCATCCCGCCTAATGCGATAATAATTGAAAAAGCAGCCAAAGCATACATACATAAGGTAGTATCAATACCTGATATCCCATTAATTGCCAAAGCACCCAAATAAAGTATAGAAGTTAAGTTTACAATTACGTACAACAACAACCAAAAAACCGCCATGATCATCGCAACCGTTTCATTGTAACGTTGCTGCAGAAATTGCGGCATGGTGTATATTTTATTTTTCAGATAAACCGGAATGAAAAATACGGCAACAATAATTAATGTTAAAGCAGCCATCCACTCGTAGGTGGCAATGGCTAAACCCATTTTAAATCCATTACCACTCATGGCAATAAATTGTTCTGACGAGATGTTTGATGCAATTAACGATGTTCCGATAGCCCACCAGGTTAACGAACCTTCAGCTAAAAAATAATCGTGTGAAGCCGAAACCGACTTTTTCTTTTTACGGTAAATGAACCACCCGTACGCGGCAACAATTACAAAGTATACCAGAAATACGATGTAATCTTTAATAGCTAAACTGTTCATGTTTGGTTTTTGGTTAGAATTTTATTGTTAAAAGTAAAATGCTCAAACCGTTTGGAACGAATTTGAGCATTTACTATTTTGATTAAATGTGTCTGTTAATGATGTTTTCTAAATATTCTTGTTTACCACTTAAAGTTTGTGGTTCGCCATTTTCGGCAGCAAAGTTTCTTAAATCCTCGAGCGTTAATTTTCCTTGCTCAAATTCTGCACCCTTGCCACTATCAAATGATGCATATCTATCAGCACGTACTTTTTTATAATCAGATTTTTGAAGAATAGAATCTGCAGTAATTAAAGCACGAGCAAATAAATCCATTCCACCTACGTGTGCATAAAATAAATCTGCTTGGTCTGTAGAGTTTCTACGAATTTTAGCATCGAAGTTTACACCACCACCTTGCAAGCCACCACCTTCTAAAATAATCAACATGGCTTCTGTTAATTCATTAATGTCGTTAGGAAACTGATCTGTATCCCAACCATTTTGATAATCGCCACGATTAGCATCAATAGAACCCAATAAACCATTATCAACCGCTACTTGCAATTCATGTTGGAAAGTATGTCCGGCTAAAGTTGCATGGTTAACCTCTAAGTTTAATTTAAAATCTTCCAATAAATCGTACTGTTGCAAGAAACTTTTAACCGTTGCAGCATCATAATCATATTGGTGTTTAGATGGCTCACATGGTTTAGGCTCGATGAAGAAAGTACCTTTAAAACCTTGCTTACGAGCATAATCTTTAGCCGTGTGTAAAAATTTAGCTAAATGTTCTTGCTCCCGTTTCATGTTGGTATTTAGTAAGCTCATGTAACCTTCTCTACCACCCCAAAACACATAATTTTCTCCGCCAAGGGCGATGGTTGCATCTAAAGCAGCTTTAACTTGTGCAGCGCCATGTGCCAACACATGAAAATCTGGATTAGTAGATGCGCCATTCATATATCTTCTATGGCTGAACAAATTGGCTGTTCCCCAAAGTAGTTTTACGCCGCTATCTGCTTGTTTTTGCTTCGCGTACTCAACCAAAGCTTGCAATCTTCTCTCATTATCCGCAACATCATCGGTATAATCTACTACATCCACATCGTGGAAACAATAATAAGGTAACTGCATTTTGGTGATAAATTCAAAAGCAGCATCCATTTTATCTTTTGCACGCTCTACGGCATCTTTCTTTTCATCCCATGGGAAAATATGCGTAGCGCCACCAAATGGATCTGCACCATTACCGTTAAAAGAATGCCAATAAGCACATGCAAATTTAAAATGCTCAGTCATGGTTTTGCCTGCCACCACTTTGTTGGCATCATACCATCTAAAAGCCATCGGGTTATCGCTTTGCAAACCTTCAAACTTAATTTGCTCAATACCTTTAAAAAATTCTTTTTCTCCTGTTACTACTTTTGTCATTGTATTTAATTTTTTATATTTCTATCCTAAAGTTTTCATTAATAGTTGTTTCCAATCTTGGTAAATCGGCTCATAAGCCGCTGTGTTTTTTGGTTCGAGATAACTTAACACTTGATGTTGTGTAAAAGCATCTTCGGCACTTTTAAAGATACCTGCACCAATACCAGCACCTAAAGCTGCACCAACACTGCCGTCATTTTCATATAATTCAACTGGCACTCCGGTAACATCTACAAAAGTTTGCGCAAATACCTCGCTTAAAAATAAATTTGCTTTGCCCGCCCTAATCACTTTTGGGTTCATGCCATTTTCACGCATAATGTCTAAGCCATATCTAAATGCAAAAACTATGCTTTCTTGCACCGCTCTAAAAATCTCGGCTTGGCCGTGAGTATTTAAATCTATTCCGTTGAGTTGAGCACCGGTATACTTGTTGTTTAACATCCTTTCTGCTCCATTTCCGAATGGTAAAACCTTTAAGCCTTTGCTGCCAATTGGTGCTTGTGCTGCAATGAGATTTAATTCGGGATAAGACAAGTAAGGCGCAAAAGTATGTTTGGCCCAACGATACATACTTCCAGTACCATTAATGCACAACAATACCCCAGTATGCTTATGTTCTTTGGTATAGGTAACGTGAGCAAATGTATTAACCCTCGACTGTTGATCATAAGTCAGTTCATCACTTACACCATAAATAACCCCAGATGTACCTGCGGTTGCCGCCACTTCACCTGGCTTTAATACATTTAAGGACAAAGCGTTATTTGGCTGATCGCCAGATTTATAGGCTACAGGAATACCTGCTGTTAAACCCAACAATTTAGCCACTCCGTCTTTTAAATGCCCATGTGATGAAAATAAAGGTTGTACTGGCGGAATTAAATCTGCGTTAAAGCCATAATGGTTCATTACATCTGCAGAAATTTCATCTTTTTTAAAGTCCCAAAAAACGCCCTCAGAAAGTGCTGAAATACTGGTAGTGATTTCTCCCGTAAGCTTCATGGCAATAAAATCACCAGGCAACATCACCTTATCTATTCTTTCGTAAATAGCTGGCTCGTTGTTTTTGACCCACGCCAATTTTGAAGCGGTAAAATTTCCTGGAGAGTTTAACAAGCTGGCCAAAGATTGCTCATGACCAATTGCATCAAAGGCTTTTTCACCTAGTTCAACGGCTCTACTATCGCACCAAATAATGCTATCACGTAAAACCTCCTGATTTTTATCAACCACCACTAAACCATGCATTTGGTAGGCAACGCCGATGGCTTTAATTTCCTTTGGATCAAATAAATTGAGTGAATTAACTTTTAAAATTGCTTGCTGAACGTTATGCCACCAATCCATGGGAGCTTGTTCGGCCCAACCAGATTGTACAGACTTTATTCCAGCTTCGTCTTCTGGATATTGAACCGCAGCAATACTTTTTTGGGTGTTTACATCAACTACCGCAACTTTAATTGATGAAGTTCCAACATCGATACCTAATAGATACATTTATATATTTTATTTTTTAGCGTGAACGGCATCATTACCAGCATAATCCAACCACTTAAACATGGCTTTATTTTCTGAAGCTTCGCCAGATGAAGTGGCATAAAGTGCGTAAAGTGCTCCAACAAATCCGCCAGCAGTTTGAGTACTGATCCACTTACCATCTACCTTATCTTTTAACAACTTCCATTTTCCTTGCTCATCTGTATAGTAAAAACCATAAAGGTCACGTTGGGCTTCTATTTTAAACTGAACTTTTTTAGCGTCTAACGGTGCTTCAGTAATCAAAACCATCGCTTTTGTTTTCGGATTTCCTTTATAAAGCTGTACAACTTGTTTTCCATCTTTTGCCGATTGGCAGATATAATAGAAATTATATTCGCTCTGAAAAATCAACATCCCAGCTTTTTCATTTTCTTTTTGTGCCTCAAAAACCATTTCTGTAGCTGCCGAACCTGTTAAATGCTGCTGACGCTTTCCGATAAATGCCGGATTAGCTAAACCCATACAGGTTTCTGGAAGCAGTTTCATGGTTAAACCATTTTTCTTGTCTAACTTATACCAACTGGTATCATTTGTTCTCAAAAAAAGTAAAGATTGGTCTAATTTTTTATCAAATTTGGTTCTGTAGGCAAAATTCCCGCTTTGCGGTGGAGCTTTTTGTTTTACTTCCTTGTAATCAAAAGTGTAGCTGTATTGAATTTCTTTCACATCAGGATTGATGATTGGCCATTCATCTACCCATTTTACGGGAGCAATAAAAGTTTCTCTACCTGTATTGTAATGATTACCTTCATATGGTCTAACTGCTAAAAAAACAGCATAAGTTTTACCATCTGGGCCGTCTACTAGTTCTGCATGACCAGCAGAAGTGATTGGGTCTTTACGGTTAGGATCTAAATCACGTTGTGTTAAAATTGGATTTTTCTCATAAGGGATGTATGGCCCAGTTGCATTTTTGCTTCTTAAAATTACCTGAGAGTGATTAACAGATGTACCTCCTTCTGCTGCACATAAGTAATACCAATCTCCACGTTTAAAAATATGCGGACCTTCTATCCAAACGGGCTTTTTGCTTAAATCAACACCACCGTTAACCAACTGAATTTCTTCACCAACTACGTTCATTTTAATTGGATCGAACTCATAAGTGCGTATGGTTCTGTGACCAGAATATAAAGGTTTGTTATTTGGCGCATCACTATTGTAAACGATGTATGCCTTATCAGTATCAAAAAACAGTGATGGATCTATTCCTCTCACTTTTGGCAGCCATACTGGGTCACTCCATGGCCCAGCCGGACTTTTAGCGGTCATCACAAAATTACCCCTCTTATCAATATTTGTACAAGTAACATAATAGGTACCCTTGAAATAATTAATAGATGGCGCAAAAAGGCCTCTTGAAGTTTGATCGCCAAAAAATGTCATTTGTGACGGTCTGTCGATTACACTTCCAAGCTGTTTCCAGTTTTTTAAATCTTTACTATGAAAAACAGGAATACCAGGGAAATAGGCAAACGTTGAATTAACAAGATAAAAATCATCTCCTACCCTAGTAATACTCGGATCTGGATAAAAACCAGACATTATCGGATTCTGAATGGTAATTTGACCATGGCATAGCCCGGCAAACAAACCTATAAGTATAAAAATTATTTTTTTCATAGACTTTGTGTGATACAAATTGATATAATATCCCTAACAAAACATAAAATTATAAATAATATTCAGTAAAAACAAACGATTGCATCCTATTCCGTTAAAATAAAATTAAAGATACAACCGATTGCATAATTAGTTATTAATGCATACTTTAGCATTAATAATTTAATAAACCTTCCATATTATCATGCAAGAAAGCAAGAAGATGATACAAACCATGCGTTGGTACGGTCCAGAAGATATTGTAAAATTGGAGGATATCCGTCAAGCGGGATGTGCTGGCATAGTTACTGCGCTACACCACATTCCTGTTGGTGAAATCTGGAGTATCAAGCAAATACAAAATCGAAAAAAGCAGATTGAGGACTACGGAATGGACTGGGCAGTAGTAGAAAGCCTTCCTGTTCATGAAGATATAAAGAAAAGAACTGGGCACTTTAAACAATACATCGAAAATTATAAAATCAGTCTTAGGAATTTAGCAAATCAGGGAATTCATGTGGTAACCTACAATTTCATGCCGGTTATAGATTGGATGAGAACAGACTTAAGATATAAAACCAAAACAGGCGCTCTTGCACTCCGTTTTGAAAAACTTGCATTTATCGCTTTTGATCTATATCTACTAAAAAGGGAAAATGCTGAAAAAGACTACACTGAAGAGGAAGTAAAGTCTGCTAGCATTTATTTTGCTAAACTTGATGAAGAAGCTAAAAAAACCCTGATGAGTACCTGCCTACAAGGGCTTCCAGGAAGCAAAGAAAGTTTTACTTCAGAAAAGGTTCTGAATTTGATAAGGGAATTCAGCGAAGTCAGTACCGTAGTACTACGTGAAAATCTGATTTCTTTCCTTCAAGAAATCTCCCAGGTTGCAGATGAAAATAATATGCAATTAGCCATTCACCCAGACGATCCACCATATCCAATTTTAGGGTTACCACGTATTGTTAGTACTGAAGCGGATCTAAAGTATTTACAAGACCAAATACCATCAAAAAGCAATGGAATTTGTTTTTGCAGCGGATCTCTTGGCGCAAGACCAGATAACGACCTTTCAGGCATCATCAAAAGAATGGGAAATAGGATATATTTTCTTCATTTAAGAAGTGTGGAATTAGAAGGTAATGAAAATTTTCATGAAGCTAATCATCTCGAAGGTTCTGCGAACATGTTCGAATTAGTCAATCAAGTTGTAGAGCTGATGGAAAAACAAAATAGAGCAATCCCAATGAGACCAGATCATGGTCACCAAATGTTAGATGATTTGGCGAAAAATCCGTATCCAGGATATTCTGCCATCGGCCGCTTAAAGGGTTTGGCAGAATTAAGAGGACTGGAAATGGGAATTCAAAACATGAAAATTCTTAATAAGAAGATAGATGAAAACCACTTGCTTTTTAGCAATAAAGGCTCCTCAAACAAATAAAAAACAATACTAAAAAGATGAAACATACGATTAGCGATTTAGAAGATATCGCCTCACAGGTAAGAAGAGATTGTTTGAGAATGGTACATGCCGTTCAGTCTGGCCACCCGGGTGCTTCTTTGGGATGTGCAGATTTCTTTACCGCACTATACTTCGAAGTACTGAACCACAACCCAGAATTTAAGATGGAAGGTGTTGGCGAAGACCTATTCTTCCTTTCAAACGGACACATCTCTCCGGTATGGTACAGCGTACTTGCTAGATCAGGCTATTTTGAAGTAAGTGAACTTAAAACCTTCAGAAAACTTGATTCAAGATTACAGGGACACCCGACAACACATGAAGGTTTACCGGGTGTCCGTATCGCCTCTGGTTCTTTGGGTCAGGGACTTTCGGTTGCTATCGGTGCGGCATTGGGCAAAAAACTGGATGGTGACAAGTCGCTGGTTTATGCCTTGATGGGCGATGGAGAACTACAGGAAGGCCAGAACTGGGAAGCTTTGATGTTTGCCCCTTTCCACAAAGTGGATAACCTGATTGCAAGTGTGGATTACAACGGACAACAGATTGATGGACCAACAGAAAAAGTGCTTTCTCTGGAAAACCTGCAGGCAAAATTCGAGTCGTTCGGATGGCATGTCATCACCTCTGATGGAAACGACATGGCAGAAATCGTAAAAGCCCTGCATTATGCAAAATCGCTGACCGGAAAAGGTAAACCAATCCTTAACCTGATGAGTACCCAGATGGGCTACGGAGTTGATTTTATGGTTGGTACGCACAAATGGCATGGCTCGGCACCTAGCAACGAACAATTGGAAACTGCTTTGGGCCAGTTAAAGGAAACGGCCGGGGATTATTAAATGGAATGGGGTTTTGCGATAAGCGTTTGGCGATCTGAACGCAAAACGCAGAACGCTCAACATTAAACTATTAGAAATGAAGACCTGCGGAGCAAGCTTGAACGCAGTTAATTTAAAATATACACATCGTGAAAAAATACACATATACAGAAAAAAAGGATACGCGTTCGGGTTTCGGGGCAGGACTGCACGAGGCGGGCAAACGCAACGAAAACGTTGTTGCACTTTGTGCCGATCTGGTTGGCTCTTTAAAGATGGATGCTTTCATCAAGGATTTTCCTGAACGATTTGTGCAGGTTGGTATTGCAGAGGCCAACATGATGGGCATTGCTGCCGGACTTACCATCAGCGGAAAAATCCCGTTTACCGGTACATTCGCCAACTTTTCAACTGGTCGTGTTTACGATCAGATCCGTCAGTCGATTGCCTACTCGGGCAAAAATGTGAAAATTTGCGCATCTCATGCTGGTTTAACGCTAGGTGAAGATGGTGCAACACACCAGATTCTGGAAGACATAGGTCTGATGAAGATGCTGCCGGGCATGGTGGTCATCAATCCTTGCGATTATAACCAGACAAAAGCTGCAACATTGGCCATTATGGATAATGAAGGCCCGGTTTATCTGCGTTTCGGTCGCCCTGTTATTCCTGTATTTACACCCGAGGATCAGAAGTTCGAGATCGGCAAGGCATGGATGGTGAACGAGGGAACCGACGTGACCATTATTGCTACAGGCCACATGGTTTGGAGAGCGATCGAAGCCGGAGAACAATTGGCAGAATTGGGCATTGATGCTGAAATCATCAACATCCACACCATTAAACCTTTGGATGAGGAAGCCATTCTAAAATCTGTTAAGAAAACCGGTTGCGTGGTTACCTGCGAGGAGCACAACAAATTTGGTGGACTGGGTGAAAGTGTTGCCCGTTTATTGACTACCGAATATTTGGCAGCGCAGGAATTTGTGGCCGTTAACGACAGTTTCGGAGAAAGTGCAACTCCAGATCAGTTGATGACCAAGTACAAACTTGATCCAGATGATATCGTTGCAGCCGCTCAGAAAGTGATCAAAAGAAAAAGATAGATTAAGCAATTAGATGTGAGATTTGAGACATAAGGTCTAATCTCACATCTCAATACTAATAGCTAACTGCTCAAATCTCTTATCAATTCTTAATACCAGGTACAAAATTGAACTTAAGGTTTTGATAATACTTAAGGTCATGTTGTGGCTTTTCATACCCCGCAGGCAAAGGCAGTTTAGAAAAAGATTGAAAATAAAGTAGACAAGCATCTCGCCACCATTTGGCTTCGCTAAACTGTATTTTTAATAATTGCGCAACTTCTTCGTGTCTATCATCGTCAATCTTGCCTTTCATTCCTTGCCAAGTTACCTGCATCGAATCTACAGCCTTGGCACCATCATAATAATGTTCAACTAATTCGTTCCATAAAGTATTTCCTGATTTTAATTGATCTGTCCATTTTAATCGATGAAACCATAAGAGATATTTTTCTGGCACCTGTTTAACATCCCCAAATTGTTCAGCAACCACTGGAAAATATTGCGCAACGGCATTAGAACCCGTAGCAGTTCTATTAAAACCAATGCCAATGCTATCAGCTTTGTGGTAATACACTGAAGTCCAATCCTCTCTCCCTGCATTTTTTACCCACGGCCCTGGTCCATAGTGATGGTTTCTGGCCATAATATGGTGCAATCCTAAAGGTGTCATGTAATTCACTATCGTTTCCCTAGACTCCATCATGATTTTGTTAATCGCTGTAAGGGCCAATTGATCATTGGTAAATGTAAGCCTAATCCACTCTTCAGCTATTTGATCAGCAGAAAATTCGGGATTCCATGCTAAACGACCATAAGCATACCAATTTGATTGGGCAAAAGGATGACCACACCAATTTACATCAGAACCAATATTGGCAACACCTGCAATGGCTGTCAATTGGTGCTCATCAAGCTTACCTGAAATTACCTGAGCTACAGTAGAGCCTTTGCCTTTCGAGTAGGTATCGGATGAGAAAGTTTCTTTAAACATTGTGCCTAAATAAGCCAAATGTGTAGAAAAACCGAGATATTCTTGGGTAAGTTGAAACTCCATCATTACTGGCGTGGCTGGCATTGCACCAAAAAGTGGGTGAAAAGGTTCACGGGGTTGAAAATCAATTGCTCCATTTTTTATTTGAACAAGTACGTTTTCCCTAAATTTTCCGTCTAAGGGTTTAAATTCGTTGTAAGCTTGTTTGGCTCTATCATCTGGCACTTTATCATCGTATACAAAAGCACGCCACATTACTATTCCTCCAAAAGGTGCTAGTGCATCTGCAAGCATATTAGCTCCATCGGCGTGGTTTCTACCATAATTTTGAGGACCTGGCTGTCCTTCTGAATTCGCTTTTACCAAAAAGCCACCAAAATCAGGAATATATTGATAAATTTCCTTTGTTTTGTCGATCCACCATTGCTTTACTTGCGGATCTAGTGGATCTGCGGTTTTCAATCCCCCTAACTCTATTGGTGCACTAAACCTAGCTGACAAATAAACTTTTATCCCGTAAGGCCTAAAAACTTTAGCTAAAGCAGCAGTTTTAAGTAGATATGGAACGGTTAAAGACAACGCATTCGTATTTACATTATTTAACACAGTACCGTTAATTCCTATCGAGGCATTTGCACGAGCATAATCGGTGTATCTGGTTGGTGTAAATCCTGGTAATTTATGCCATTCCCATAAGCTAGAACCTGCATAACCACGTTCTACAGTCCCATCAAGATTATCCCAATGGTTAAGGATTCTATTTTTTATAGTAGGTGATTGATTGTTATTAAGTTTATCTAAAGAGCTATTGGATTGCAATAATCTGATAAAATGATAAACCCCATATAACACACCTTTATCGTTCTTAGCACAAATAACAATTTTTAACTGACTGTTCGTAATAAAGGTTTTGATTAAAAATCCCTCTGGTGAATTAGGAATTTCATTTGCTGTAACCATTGCTTTAATTACTGATGAACTTTCTGGAGTACCAATAATTAGTGATGCCAAATTAGTAGCATCCAAAGTAACTTTTTTACCTAAAAGACCATTTAAAGCTAGCAAAATTTCTTTTTTGGCTACTCCAGCCATTTCAGATTTCACTTCAAAATTGATTGATTTGATTTGGCTTCTATATTTTTCTAACAAATCTGGATTTTCAATTCTATCATACCTTAACCATAACCGATAACCAGTTTCGGCAAATGAAATTTCAGTAACAAAAGCAAAAGCCAAAAAGAATATAATTCTGTATTTCATATGTTCAAATTTATAAGTGGTTAATTGTTTTATAACATAGAGATGGTTTTTTGCAATACATTGCCAGAAGTTACATTTAATTCATCAGGCTGTGAACCTCCAGCACTAACCATTAACTTCCCTTTAATCAGCTGCGTTACACCTTCTTCATTTACAAACGATAGTTCTTCTGGTGAAAGTGTAAATTTTAAAACTTTTCGCTCTCCAGGTTTTAAGGATATACGTTCAAAACCTTTAAGTGCTTTAAGCGGCGACTTTACTTTGGAATTCGGATTTGTAATATAAACCTGAACAACTTCTTCGCCTGTCATCTTACCTGTATTTGTTACCGTCACACTTAATGTAACTGAATTTCCACTTTTAATTTGTGTTGGCAAAGCTAACTGCTCATATTTAAAGGTGCTATAACTTAAGCCATATCCGAAACCGTACAAAGGCTTTCCTTCAAAATAACGATAGGTTCTTCCCTTCATCGAATAGTCAGAAAAATCTGGTAAATCTGCATCACCACGATAAAAGGTTACTGGCAACCTACCTGCCGGATTATAATCGCCAAATAGCACATCAGCAACAGCTGTGCCAGCAGATTGCCCACCGTACCAAGAGTTTACAATTGCTGGCACATTTTCTGCCTCCCATGGAATTGCTATTGCGCTTCCCGTCATCATTACAAACACCAATGGCTTACCTGTTTTTTTAAGCGCTTTCATCAACTCTGTTTGCACTTTAGGCAATAAAATTGAAGTACGATCGCCCCCATTAAAACCAGGGAAATTAACTTTCATTTCTTCACCCTCTAACTGCGGTGAAATACCACCTACAAAAACAATAGCATCCGCATCTTTAACTTTTTCAGCCAATGCTAAAAAATCGGTTTTCTGGTAATCTCCCGCACTCAATTTAATATTTGCTTTGCCATCGCCTTGCCAATAATCCAACGAAAGCTGATACGATTTGCCAGTTTCTACATCAATTTTATACTGCCTAGCACCCCATCTATTTCTAGTCCATGCATTAATCACCTCTTTACCATTTATCATAAAACGGTAGCCATCATCACCTTCTACCTCGAATGTAAGCGAACCTGTGTTATTAGCAGTGTAATTAGTGGTGTATTTAGCAGAAAAATTCCTTGCTGTAATATTGCCTATTACTCCTTGCCCCTCTTGCCAGGCTAAATTTAATTCAGTCTCATATCGAGTTATAGGATCGCCTTTTAATTCTGCGTTATTAAAGTATTCTGCCTTAAAACCCTGTTTACCATCAATATTACATTGTTTGGCATAATTCATATAAACCAACAATGTATCGTTGGTAAAATTGATTGCTTTTTCGTAAACCACATTTGCATTTGGAAGTTTTTCTTTAATGCCCTGAACAACGGTTTTAAGTTCGGTTGGAATACCGTTGTAATTACCCAAAATGGCAATAGAATTATCAGCATTTGGCCCCAAAACAACAATTTTTTTGGCCGATTTACTTAAAGGCAGTGTTTGGTTTTGGTTTTTAAGCATTACAATAGATTGCTGTGCCATTTTTAATGCATGAGCCTTATGCGCTGCACTTTCTAAAACAGAAGAAGGTGTTTGTGCATATTTCACCATTGCAGGAGGATCAAACATTCCCAATTTAAACCTGGTCATGAAAAGCCTTTTTACAGATACATCAATTTGCGCTTCTGTTAATTTACCATCTTTAACTGCTTTAACCAACGATTTATAGGCATCGGTACCACATTCTACATCCGTTCCATGTAATACAGCATCGGCTGATGCACTTGCAGCATCTGCATGGGTTTTATGGTTTTTAAAGAAATCATCAATACCCCAACAATCAGACGTTACATAACCTGTGAAATTCCATTGTTTGCGTAAAATGTCTACCATTAAAAGATCGCTTCCGCAGCATGGCTGGGTCTGAAAAGCATTATAGGCACACATTACCCCTTCTACTTTTGTATCTACCACTAAAGTTTTAAATGCTGGTAAATAGGTATCCCATAAATCGTACTTGCTCACTTCGGCATTAAAAACATGCCTTTCTGGTTCTGGCCCGCTATGAACTGCATAATGCTTGGCACATGCAGCAGCTTTTAAATATTTTGGATCATCGCCTTGTAAACCCTTCACAAACCAAGCTCCCATTGATTTTGTTAAAAAAGGGTCTTCGCCATAAGTTTCTTGACCTCTGCCCCAACGCGGATCACGAAAAATGTTAATATTTGGTGTCCAATAAGTTAAACCCATGTATCGATCACCACCTCTGCCTGCCTCAACTGCTTTATTATGGATTGCTCTACCTTCTAATGCCGAATAATCTGCCATTTTAAAAAGCGATGCTTTGTCAAAAGTTGCCGCCATGCCTATGGCTTGCGGAAAAACCGTTACCTTATAAGGTGTTCTAGCCACTCCGTGTAGTACTTCATTCCACCAATCATATGCCGGAACTTCTAAACGTGGTATTGCAGGTGCCGTATTTAACATTTGGCTTACCTTTTCCTCTAGTGTCATCCTAGCTACTAAATCATTTACACGAGTTTCGAAATCGAGTTGATGATTTTGGAAAGGGAATTTTGGAGACTGTGCTGTTGAACATAAGGGAATTGCAGCAATTAATAATAGTGTTAATTTTAGTAGGTATTTCATTATTACAAAAATTTATTAGCCCATTGAATAAAATATTTGATATTTGGAGCGTCTGTATGGCCTCCATCGTGCTGTCTCCATGCCAACTTACCTTCCAACAAGCCAGTATTAACTGACGGCATTTTTTCAATCTTATAATCATTCGATACTCCAATATCTTTGGCACCTAATAATTTGTATACTTTTCCGGCAGAAACAGTGGCCATATAACTGCCTTGATGATCAAGCCAATTAGAGTCGCCCATTGAAGGGGCGCCATGGCTAATAAAAGTTAGCCTTGGTGCGCATAAAGCAATAAGTTGATTAGATTCTACTGGAATATCGTTTGCATTCTTGGAACCAAATTTAGCTTGGTCCGCAGCATATTTTAAATAATTTCCCGCCATCCAGTAATGGGCTCCCCCTGCCAGGTTTTCAACGGCTTCGCCAAAATTTCTGCGAGCTGGTTTAGTACCACCCTGCCCTGATGAAGCTATCAAGCCAATAGCAAAACGTTGATCAAATGCCATGGTAACCAAAGCCGCTTTACCATACCTTGATACTCCTTCAATGCCTACTTTTTTAATATTAACCTTTGGCTCGGTACTGAGATAGTCAAAAGCTTGGGAAGCACCCCATGCCCAGGCTCGCAAGGCTCCCCAATCTTCTGGCTTACGGGGCTGACCTTTGTTGGTCAATCCAATTATACCTTTTGTAAGTTCTGCTCCACTATCAGCTTGGATACTTGTTGGATCTAATAACAGATATCCCCATCCAGCAGCAATGAGTTGTTCAGCAGTGGGAGGATCTCCAATCGGGCGAGCCGATATTGGATTAATTCGGGAGTTTTGACTAGCAATTGGTTGATATGCTGGATACTTTTCAAAAATAGCTTTTAATTCGGGATTTGATTTGATAAGCAGGTCTTTCACGGCATGATTAATAAGTTCCAAATCCTCTCTGTTTGGTTGAGAAGGTGCAGGCAATATACTTGGTCCAAACATAATTAATAATGGGACAGGATCTTTTGCATTTGCTGGCAAAACCAAGGTCATGGCAATATTAACATTTAACAAAGGATAATTGGAATTGTCGAGTTGACCAACAAGTTGTTTAGCAATTACAGGAGTAAAACCAATGTATTCACTGTCAATAACTTTTACTTTCCAGTTAACTTTAGGCACATTTTTCGGAACTCGTCCATAAACTTCTCTTTCAAAATCTTCGATAATTTCAGCTCTTCGTTTATCCCATTGCTGAGGATTCATCACCTGGTTTCCGTTATTAAATATCAGCGGATCTGGATAATTTGGAAATGGATTCGCAAGTGCTTGATCACTGTTTGCTCGATTAGGAGCTTTGTTATCACCACTATATCCAGGTCGGAGAGTTTTGATCCCTAATTGGTTCATCATGTTTTCTCTATCCTGCTGTGAGGAAAAATTTACGATAGGCAGAAAACTTTTACCATCATTTTTGTCTGAGTTTTGTGCACAACAGCTAACAGAAAAATAGCCTATAAGAAAAAAAATCAACGTTGATTTCATACATATTGAATTTGGTTTCTACTTACAACAATGAGTTTAAAATCATCCTTGTAGAGCCAAATTTAAGAGGCTATGACTAATTTACATGAGCGGTTTGTACAAAATGTAAAGACAGATGTTTATTTTGGCTATTAACAATCAATTAAGTTTCATATGACCTATGATCTCTCCTTTTTTTCCCTACGTTTTATATTCATAAACTCTGATGGGAGCATATTGAATTTAGCCTTAAATAGTCTCGAAAAATAGTTTGGAGCACCAAAGCCAGTCATGTAAGCGATCTGGGCGACATTAAAGTCGCTTTTTTCTAATAATTCCACTGCGCGATCTAATTTTACGGAACGGATATACTCTATTGGAGTCAAGCCAGTAATTTCTAATAATTTATGATAAAGAGAGCCTCTACTCATCCCAACGTGTTTACTGAGATCTTCAACGGATAACTTAGGATCGTTTAACTTTTCATCAATATATTGTACAATTTTGTTCATTAATTTAACTTCGCTTGACTCAATTTCAAGGTCTATAGGTTTTACTTTAACATGCTTAGTGTAGGCACTTTTAACAGATTTATTATATATTAATAGATTGCTAATTTTTGCATTCAAAATATCAAAGTTGAACGGCTTGGTTAAATAATCATTTGCACCAGATTTCAAACCCTTAATTTGATCGTTTTCACCACTGATGGCCGTTAAGAGAATAACAGGGATATGACTGGTCCTTTTGTCATTCTTTATTTTTTGACTAAGTTCTATCCCGTCCATCTCCGGCATACTGATATCAGTTACTACTAGCTGTGGGTGAGCTGACAAGGTTTTTTGCCAACCTTCTTTCCCATTATTCGCCTCAATGATATGATAGTAAGCCTGCAAGCTATCTTTTAGGTGAAACCGGAATTCATCATTATCTTCAACCAATAAAACTGTGGCCATTTTCACTTCATCTAAATATTGATCTTCAGCACCAATAATATGGTCCTCACTTGCCAATAATGGCAATATTGGTTCCTGAAAAGATCCACTTACATGCTCATCAACAAGAGTAATAGGTATTTCAACATAAAATGTTGTGCCACTGCCCTCTTTGCTTTCCAGCCAGATATGACCACCATGTAATTCTACAAATTCCTTTACGATAGACAAACCAATTCCGCTTCCTTGGTTTAGGATAGAATTAACCTGAGTATCCATAAAAAACCGATCAAACACCTTTTGTTGGTAGGCCTCTGAAATTCCAATTCCAGTGTCTGATATATACATACAAAAAAGTTTTTTTTCTTGGCAATCTAAACCTTTTGTAAACATATCGATCGTAATCTTACCCCCCTCTTGAGTGAATTTAAATGCATTAGAAAGTAAATTGAATACAATTCGCTCAATCTTATCTTGGTCAAAAAGAGTAATCAAAGACCGATTCTCACTACTTAAATGTAAAGAAATTCTTCTCCGGTCCGAGAGGTCCTGAAAAGCTTCTGAGGCCTCCTTCACAAATTCTATTAAATCTCCTTTTGTTAGATTCAACTTAAGTTCTTGCTCTTCCATTTTCCTAAAATCCAGTAACTGATTGACTAGATTGAGTAACCTTCTAGCATTACGCCTGATCATTTTTACTTGGTTAGATACAGATTGTTCCTGCTTAATAGCAAGTAGTTTATCTATCGGAGCTAAAATTAAAGAAATAGGTGTCCGGAATTCATGACTAAGATTTGTTAAAAATTTTATTTTTTGCGTGTCTAGTGCGTGTGCTCGTTCACCCTCTCGTCTTTGTTGCAGTAGACGTTCTTCGGCATTGATTTTTTCTTGCTTAAGTGCTAGTTCCTTTTTAATTCTTTTTATCCCACGCTGCCTTAAACCCAATAATGTGGATGCAATAACGACCACATAGAAAAAATAAGCATAAATTGTGCGCCAGATTGGGGGTTGTATATGAACTGAAATTGAGGTAACCTTATTGTTCCAAACACCTTCGCTATTACTGGCCCGTACCTCGAATATATAATCCCCCGGATCAAGGTTGGTATAGTAAGCTGTTTTTTCATTCCCTACAAAATTCCATTCTTTCTCCAAACCCACTAACCTATAAGCATACTTTGTTTGTTGAGGTGCTGTAAAATTGAGCCCAGCATAACTAATTGAAAAATTTTGGCCATAATCTAAATTAATACGATCGGCAAATTCTATTTGTTCAGTTATAGGTGAATTTTTTCCAGGAAATATGCTGATGTTTGCAACCTTTAGCTCGGTTAGTATTACCTCTGCCAATACTCCATTCGTTGGCAATTTTAATGGATTAAAATAATTAAACCCATCCTGTCCACCAAAAAATAATTCACCATCTGAAGTTGATATGCCAGCTCCCAATACAAATGGACCATCCTGTATACCATTGGGGCGTCCATAATTTTTGATTTTTTTTGTTAGAGGATTGATGCAGCTCAATCCTTTGTCTGTACTTACCCATATCAATCCGTCTTGCCCTTCTAAAATTTTATAAACGATACTGTTGGCCAGACCATTCGTTTCATCAATATTACTGAACTTATGGGATGATTGATTAAACAGACTCAATCCGCCACCATTTGTTCCAGCCCACAGATTGTTTTTACTATCTTGCAATAGACTAAGCACCACATCATCTCCAAGTCCGCTGTTTTCTTTATTATAAACTTTGAATGTCTGTTTATTTCTATTAAACTTTACAATTCCAGTTCCATTTGATGCCAACCAGATATTACCTATCTGATCTTCCGCAATGGCACGCATAAAACCATTGCTCGGCATTCTATAATTGCCTTGTCCACGGTCCCAATACCTACTGAAATTATCGCTTATGGGATTATAAACATTAACACCACTGCCATTTGTGCCAATCCATATTAATCCCTTGCTGTCCTGCTTTATAAAGAAAATATCATTTTGGCTAAGCCCGTCATTTTTACCCTCTGCTTTAATCTGTTTGTAAGTTTTTTTATCAGGATCGTAAATAAAAAGGCCATTTTGATAAGTGCCGACCCACAGGTTTCCATCTAAGTCTAATTCTAAAGCCATAATGGACAAGGGATTTTCAGAGAAGCCTGCGTCATTTCTGATTTTTATCTGCTCAAAAAGACCAGAACCTTTGTTAAATAAATGCAAACCACCTCCGTCAGTTCCAACAAATATCTCACCTTTTTTATATTCGGCAAATGAAGTAACTACAGGAGAGGCAAGACCTTTAGGATCAAAGAGTGTACTTGTTTTGAGATTAAACAATGCTAAGTTGGGATCTAACTTATTGACCCCTCCTTGAAAAGTACCAAACCAAATGATTGCATTTTTAGCCATACAAATACTTCTCACAGATTTATGGCTAAGGCTAAAAGATTTACGCTTGTCGGTTTTAACATTAACAAAGGTTTGAATATTAGGATCAAATATGCTTATACCATCTTCAGTACCAAGCCATAACTTACCATCTCTTGCGAAACTAGCAGCATAGATTATATCATTTGAACTCTGTGAACCGGTTGACCTTGAAATTCGAAGAAAATTGTTGTTGTCAACTAATATATTCAATCCCTTATTGGTGCCAAAAAAAAGCCGGCCAGATTTATTTCGTGCAACTGTTCTTATACAATTATCACTTAAACTTTTGGGATTGCTTGGTTGATGTAAAAATTTAGAAGTTTGGTTTGATTTCAAATCATAGCGTAAAAGCCCCATGTTGGTGCCAATCCACATCCTATCTGGATGATCCTGATAAAAACAGAGCACTGTTGAACCACTCCCCACCAAACGATTTATATCTATATTTTGTACGTTTTTCGTCTTCGCATCGATAATTCGATAACCACCAAAGGTTCCTACCCAGATATTGCCCTTTAAATCTAGATAAAGTGCTTTTACATTTAATTGAGTTTTCGCTCCCAAGCCACCATCGCCAACAAAGGATACAAATTTATTTTGATTGGCATTGTAATGCGCCAAGCCGCCACTACTTGTTCCTACCCAAAGTGTTCCAGTACGATCTAAAAGCAAAGCGTTTACGTTATTTGATGGAATACTAGAGCTATCAGAGTCAGAATGGGTATAAGATGTGAAATTAGTTCCGTCGAATTTATTAAGTCCATCATTCGTACCGAACCACATCATCCCTGATTTATCTTGAATAACAGCATTAACTGTATTGGATGATAAGCCATTTTTTGTATTGAGTGTGATAAACTTATAATCATCCTGTGCAAAAGCAACCTCACAGTTAAATGCTAGGGTAAAGAGAATTAATATACGAGAAATGAATGGTAGTTGTTTAAACATATATTAATACTTGGGAGATGTAAATGGGTATGGGATTATAACATATATACATTTCAGCCCTTTGGACCCTACTAATCTTTTTATCATTTGGTTAGATAACTTCAAATATAAAGAATAGGAAGCAAAAATATGTACGAACTATTTTAAAAATGCCTCAAATGGAGAAGCTGGTAACCCTTCTCTATTATACAGATTTGCACCTTCTGGATTATCAGCCCATGCATACCGAACATAAATCGGTTTAGCAATGCTATCACTCCAAACAATTACTTCATTGTTATCAATTTTAGCCTTTGCCCAAATAAAATTCTTATCTGCTCCTGCTATTGCGAAATGGTGAAGTTCATCGCTATTCTTTGAAATTAATCCACTTCCGGTATTAGTAAATTTTAACCTAATTTTATTTTGTTCAATTGCAAGGGAATGATAAATTGGTCCTGAATACACTAGGTTTTTTGTTCCAAATGCTAAATGCTCTGCCCAGAGCGCCAATCTTTCGCCAATATCCTTTTTATTTAATGGGTGAATGTCGTTCCATTCCCCAACATCTATGCCCACTGCTAAACCAGTAGATGGGATAGTGAGTGCATCTAGTTGACTTTGCCGTAACTGAGCCCAATTACTTTCACTTGGCAAGTAATTTACTTCCATAAAATTAGGAAGCTGGACAATAACGAAGGGCAAATTCCCTTGTCCCCATTTCATTCGCCAATCTTCAATAAGGTCATTCAGCAATTTAGCATATTCCTTTGGTCGCCCGCTGTTTGTTTCACCCTGATACCATAAAAAACCATTTATAGCATAATTAGTAGCAGGAGCAGTCATCGTGTTAAATAAGCCAGTAGGAGCGTTTTGTGCAATGATTGGCCGTAAATGATTTATTTCGTTTTGTACTCCAGCTGATATGAAATTCTGTTGAACGATTGCTATTTGATACATCCAATCTCCACGCAGATCAATACTTTCTCCATTTGCATTAAGAACATAATTTTTGTCTGGAACAAACCCTCCTTTACCAGAATTGTTTACCACTTTAATTACAATAATATTTTTCCCAGGCTTTAGTATCCCGGGTTTTATAATATACCTACGTGGAGGGTATTGATAGGTCGTGTTACCAACAAATTCACCGTTAATAAAGGTAGAATCGGCATCAACAATACATCCCAAAAAAAGTTTTGCAGGTGTATTAATCATTGATGCAGGAATATCAATTTCCTTTCTAAAGTAAATTGTTCCATTTAATCCCTTGACACCTTGATCGGCCCAATAACCTGGCATCCAGAACTGCCGCCAACCAATAGGTTTAAAATTAGGGTCAATCCATTTAACTGTATCCGTTAAGCCTTTATCAACTTGAATTATACGTGCTGGATTATTAAGGTCTTGCTGCATTAAAAGTTTATTAAAGTTACTTATGTAAACTGTATCCTTTAAATTTTTAATCTCCTGCATTATTGCAGGATAATCTTTAAAAGCCTCTTCACTCATCCATGCTTCAATCGGAACACCTCCTACACTTGCATTTATAATGCCAATTGGAATTTTATACTTTTGATAAAGCTTTTTTGCAAAAAAGTAAGTTACACCTCCCATCCCAAGTATATTTTCACCAACTGCTTGTTTCCATTTAGCACTCAGATGATTTTCATGTACTTTGGTAAAATCAGAATTTGTTGGGATGAAAAAGTTCCTAATTTCCGAAAAATTATCGTTTGAAACTTCACTCGGATACTTCTCTTTCAAACGTTCCATTGTAAGTACCATATTCGATTGTCCGGAACAAAACCATACATCTCCAATCAGCACATCGTTGATGACAATCAAATTTTCACCTTTAAGAACCATCTTATATGGGCCGCCAGCTTTCATTTCAGCTAACATAATTAGCCATTTCGAATCCTTTCCAGCGGTGGTATTGTAGCTTTTACCATTAAATGAAATTGATATTTTTTCACCAATGCTTCCCCAACCCCAAATCTTTAGCTTAGTATTTCGCTGCAAAACCATGTGATCAGATATTAACTGAGGAAGTCTAATATCTGCATAAACTAGGAATGTTGAAAAGAAAAGGATTAACGATAGTAAAGTAGTTTTATAACCTAGATGCATAATTTTGGAAACAGTTTATTGACTAAAACATTGAGCTGATTATATTGATAGTGTTCTATTATTTTATAAGATTATAATAAAATAAATAATCCTGCTAAAGCCATTTGACTTTAGCAGGAATAAACATTTTTTTACTTAAATTATTCTAAATTATTTCCCTTGTAAGGCCTGCTTAACTGCAGAATAAGCTGGTTTCTTTGAATAGTCTGCGTTGAATAGTAGAGCATATTCAGGTCTAACAGCTGTATTTAACCAACCTTTCGGATCATCTACACCCCAAATGGTTATACCAGCTCTTTGTGGGGCAGGAACATATTTCATATACTGAGCGATAACAAACTGATACATCTCTGCCTGCAATGCTAGGGTAAATGAACTTGGCGAATAGGTTGTGGCATTAGCTACATTAACTCTAATATCAAGCTCTGTTATTTTTACTTTCAAACCAGTTGCACCAAGCTTTCTCAAAGAATTGATAATTCCTGCTCTTGACGAGTTTGTGTTGATATGCATTTGGGTACCAATACCATCAATAGGAATTCCCTGAGACTTTAACCTAGTTACAAATCTGATCAAAGAATCTACTTTTACCTGGTCATTTTGTTCCAAATTATAGTCGTTAATGTAAAGTTCTGCACTAGCGTCTGCCTCTCTTGCATATTTAAAAGCATCTGCAATGTAATTTCTTCCTAAAGTGGAAAACCAGTGGTATGTCGTACCTGTATTTGGCCCTGTACGTAGGTTTCCATCATCTGCAAAAACCTCATTCACAACATCCCAACTTTTAACGCCTCTTGTTTTATAGCGGTTAATTAAGCCTTGTATATAGTTTTTCATTGCAGCATCAACCCTAACCCTAACCTGTCCCAAATCAGGTGCAGGTACCGGAGTCGCATCAACAAAAGTTGCATCGTCTATAAAATAGGTATTTGCTACTGCACCCAAATCTAATAATACTCTAGTATTGGCATCTCTTGCTTCAAATTCATAATTAATAAGCTGCCAATCCGTACCAATAGTTTGATCACCTTGATATTGGGCACTTGGACCTGTAGAAACCCTCATTCTTCCAGCAGGTGCAGCTGCTTTGATGTAAAATGAAAACTTGTACCTAACCCCAACTTTTGTTGGCATTAGATCACTTGCCAGTTGCACATTGAATGATTGACCAGCTGCTGCCACAGTAGCTTTTAATGACCTAGCCCCAGTTCTAACTTCACCTCCCGTACCTGATGAAAAGGAGGCTGCCCCATTGTATGCCGACCAATTGGTAAAGGTAGTACCTGTACCAAGTTCGAAGCCTCCATTGTTTAATAAATTAACCACAACCGGAGCAGGGCTGCCGCCCAAACTGTTTAAATAAGTAAGATTTTGCTGAGAGTGCCAAACTAGCGTGTGTCCGTGGATGCTTAAACCTGCTGCTGTAGCGGCACTAGCTAGCGCATCAGCTGCCGCAAAATTAAATTCACCATTATCTCTTACAATACTACCGTACTTCATGGCATTTTCAAAAGTAATTATTGAAGCTTCCCTAACAATTGTACTTTTATATCTTGGATCGTTAGCAAATGCAGAATTATCTACAGCAAAACCAATAGGAAAAGGGGCAACTCCTTTTAAAGTACCTGCTGTATCCGTAAAATTACCTTCGTTTAAGCTATTAAATTCAGCTTCTTTTTTACAAGATGCTGTTAAAATCATTGTAACCGATAGCAGGGTTAATGATTGAATGAGTTTCTTTTTCATTTTAATTTATTTATAAATTATAAACCAATATTAAATTAGTTGTACCCTGTATTTTGAGGGTATGCAGGTCCAGAGGTTACTAGATCTATTTGCCTTTGAGGAATTGGCCTTAAAATATGAAAGTCTCTAATATTGGGGCGAGCTTGAGCGTTATAAGTAGTCACTCTTTGAATAAGCGATTTTGTTCTTGCCAAATCCCACCATCTTAAATGCTCTCCATACAATTCACGAGTTCGTTCATTTAAAATAAAATCTAAATTGATGTCGGATGCTGTAATTTGCAATGCTAAAGCAGCTGCTGTATTTTGTGCGGCTGTCCTGGTTGTGCTAAATGCTGCCCTAGTTCTCAAAACGTTAATCATCTCAGCTGCTTTTGCATTATTGTTTGCTTTATGATAGGCCTCAGCTGCAATTAAATATACATCAGCAAATCTGAACATCACAAACGGCCGGGTAGAAGGGTCATTTACTGCAGGGCGATTAGGATCATCATATTTCTTCATTGAAGGATAAAAAACATCAGTGTATGCGTTGGCTCCGTTAGCACCTGTTGGGGTGAAAATAACTCCCTTAAAGGCAGCTCTTCTTGCCGCTGTAACTTCAAAAGGGGGCATCCAAATCGCAGTATCAGTACCAACAGTTAAAGCACCTCTTGGTGTAGTAATTCCAGCTGTATTTGCTATCCAAACAGTCTGAAAAGTTTTATAATACCTTGTATCTTCTACTACATTAGTAAAAGCAGTGTTAATTACGTAACTAGTATTTGGACGCATTCTAATAAAAGGTCTCCCATTAGCAATATCTCTAGTCATTACAGCAGAACCTCCAGTTGATGGATAATTTGCATTAACGGTTGGATAGTTAGGCCTCTGAAAATAGGCCGTTCCATTTGATCTACCTCCTGAGGCACCAGGTACAAATTCCCCAAATCTTGGATCATTGTTATAATCAACTACAAATAATGTTTCCTTGCCATACTCGTTACCTGGCTTGTGGGCATCAGCATAATCTTGCCATAAATCAACACCATAAGTTGTTTTATTATCAATTAAATTTTGTGCTGTAGATGCTGCCATTTGAAAATCGGTTGGTTGAGCAACATCAGAGAATCCTCTAGTAGAATAAACTTTGGCTAATAAGTAAAGAGCTGTAGCTCTTGTTGCAGCTTTACCCAAAAAAGGTGCTGTTGGCACGTTTTGCAATTCAACTGCCGCTTCTGTTAAATCTTTAATGATAAAATCATATATCTCTGCTCTTGGTGATGGAGCTGCTGCTGCAGATGGTATTGTTATAAAAGTTTTGTTCAATGGAATGTTGCCAAAAGTTATTATCAAATTATAATACAAAAAGGCCCTCATAAATTTTGCTTGTGCCAATGCTTGAGTTTTTTCTATTTCTGTTGGGAAACTAGCTGCTGGTCCAAATTGCAACACACCATTAAGTGTATTGATATCCTGATAAGATATTTGAAATGTTGGAGCGTAATCATTCGATAAACTTGCAAGATTAGTGTAATTTAAGGTATTGGTAGAACCACCTGCACTTGCACCAGCTAAAACTTCATCTGTACCTCCTGCTGTTTGAACAGAAAAACCTTCGGTGCCCCATAAAAAACGCATATCTGAATAAGCACCAGTTACACCTGCGATAATACCTGCTGGAGATGCCAAATAATCTTGACTTAGTGCCGTTCTTTGGTTTTCTTCCAGTAATTTTTTACAGCTTGACAAGCTTAATGCGCCTAGTGCTGTAGTTATAAAAAATATTGCTTTAAATAATTTCATTTTGATAGTTTTTAAAATTTAACATTAACACCTAATTGAAAAGTGCGAGTTGGTGGATTATTTAAATTTACTGTAATTGCCCTACCTGTAACATTCTGACCTACAGTTGAACCATTTGAAGTAGCTACACCACCATATCCGTTGCCCTCTGGGTCAATTGCCAATCCGCTTCTAACTAAGGGCGACCATAAAATAAATGGATTAACTGCTGTTGCGTAAACCCTTACAGAACTTAATCCCGTTTTAGCTAATAACTTTGAAGACAGGTTATATCCAAAATTGATACTTCTTACTTTAATGAATGAACCATCTCTATAAGCCAAAGTTGATGCATAAATAAAACGGTCAGCACTGGCATCTGGAGCTGGAAAATCATTTGTAGGATTTAAAGGTGTCCAATAATTAACCTTGTATTGATTTGCTCTAGAATTGTTAAAAAAAGGATAACCTTGAGCACTTCCATCTGCTGTTAAGTAAGGCAATGCAACGGTCTGGCCTATCCTTGCAAAAGTTACAATTGACAAATCAAATGATTTGTAAGAAAATCTATTCGTAAAACCGGCATCAAAGTCCGGCTGGAAATTTCCAATGATTTGTAAATCTGCTGCGCTGATCGTACCATCGTTGTTTAAGTCTTCTACTTTAATTTGACCAGGGATTTGACTGTATCTAGCAGCTTCGGCAGCTTCATCTGACTGCCAGATACCTGTTTTTTTATAATCACGGATAATATTAAACGGTTGACCAACAACCCATCCTCTTGCAAAATCAGCGAGTAATCCTTCTCTTAAAAAAGTTATTTCATTACTGAATTTAGAAATATAAAAATCTGTAGACCAGTTAAATCCGTCTTTCTTTACAATATTATCGCTGCTAATACTAAATTCATACCCTTTACCTTTGGTTCTACCTGCATTTACGTTGGTGTTACCTGCCCCACCACTTAATGGTAAAGGTAAGCTTTGAAGAATATCGCTGGTTTCTTGTGTGTAATATTCAATAGCACCAGTTATGCGATTGTTAAACAATCCAAAATCTAGACCAAAATTATAGTTGACGGTACTTTCCCATCCCAATGAGGTGTTTGCAAGACTTGTAACTAATGCGCCCAATTGTCCAGTTGCACCGAAATTATATGGATATGTAGTTCCACTGCTTAGCAAACCTTGAGTTGAGTAAGGTGCAATTGATTGATTTGCAGTAACACCCCATCCAGCTCTTAGCTTTAATTGTGAAATAGGCTTAACATTTTTCATAAAACCCTCCTCAGAGATATTCCATCCCAAGCCAATCGCAGGATAATTAGTATATTGAAATCCTGGAGATAAAACCGAAGAACCATCTCTTCTAATAGTGGCCGTCAGTAAATATTTACCTTTAAATGTATAATTTAAACGAGCCATATAGGAGATTAATCCTCTTTCTGTAAATCCACCATTATTTGCTGTAAGAGTTGCGCCTTGTGCTAAATTATAATTTTGCAAATAATCTGCTGGGATTCCGTTGGCACTAAAACCACTATTTTGATTATGGTTTTTTTCCATACTAAATAACCCGGTAAATGAGACATTGTGATGCTCTGCAAATGTTTTATTATAGAGAATTAAGTTCTCCCATAAAACAGCCCAGTTCTCTGAATTTGTCACAGAAGCACTAGATTGAGCGGCCAATCTGCTTGCATTGTAAAAAGTATTGGGCGCTGTGTAGGCACCACCTTGTACTTGTCCGTAAGTTAAACCTACGTTGGTTCTAAACTTTAAACCATCTATAATTTGAAATTCGCCGTAAATACTATTGAAAGTAGCTAATCTTCTACTAGGATTTATATTTACATCGTCTCTGATGGTTAATGGATTAACTGCCTCTACATCTAATGTGCCAACCTGAGGTCTCAAGTTAATAGACCCATCTGGATTAGTTGGCGAAAATAAAGGGCTAATCCTTAAGGTGCCCCCAACAGGGAACCTATTTCCACCTTCACTATTACCTAAGCTATTTAAAGAGTTAAAACCTATTTTTAATCTTTTATTCACTTGATGATCTAATGTAGTTCTTAGAGTGATCCTGTTATAATTTTGTCCGTAAACAATGCCTTCTTCATTACGGTATCCAGCTCCAACGGAGAATTTTGTAGCTTCAGATCCTCCCGAAATACTCAAAGCATGATCTGTTGTAAATCCTTGTCTGAATACAACATCTTGCCAGTTAGTATTTACTCCTGCTGCCAAATTTGCCGCCTCAACCTCTGTAAGCGCATAAGGATTAGTACCAGGGGAAATTGAATTGCCTCTTGCAGCTGCTAGCTTAAATGCAGCAAACTCCTCACCATTAAAGAAATCATATTCTGCCAATCTTTCATTCAGACCAAAAAATGCGTCATAGCTAATCACTGCTTTACCTGCTCTACCCCTCTTGGTGGTAATTAATATTACTCCACTAGCTCCCCTAGAACCGTAAATGGCAGTTGCAGAAGCATCTTTTAATATGTCTAAGGTTTCTATGTCATTAGGATTAATTTCATTAATGCCACCGGTAAAAGGAACACCGTCTAACACTATTAAAGGAGAATTCTGACCATCGGCTGCCCCTTGAGTTGCACCCAATGATCTTTCACCCCGTATACGAATTTGCCCGCTGGAACCGAGCTGAGTGCTGTTACTTTGAATATCAACGCCCGCTGCCCTGCCCTTCAACTGGTCTATAACATTCGTGGTCGGCACTTCTCTTAAAGCGTCTCCACTAACCGAAACTACCGATCCGGTTATGTCTTTTCTACGTTGGGTTCCATACCCAACTACGACCACTTCATTCAGTGACTGCTGATCTGTTTGTAGTTGAATGGTCATTGGAGCTGTTTGCGCAGTCACCTCTTTGGTAACGAAGCCTAGATAAGACACAACTAAAACTGCCCCATTTGATGGTACAACAATAGTAAAGGAACCATCTAAGCCTGTAGATGCCACAGCGGTTCCTATTTTTAGTTTTACGGATGCACCGGGAAGCGGGAGGCCTGCTTGATCTACAACCTTACCGGAAACAGTACGATTTTGTGCAAATAAATTGATAGAAAATAACGACAATAAAATTACCATCGTTGTAATTTTCCTAAAATGAATAGGTTTGAATTTTAGCATACTAAGTTTATTTTGGTTAGAGTTTTTGAAAATGTTTATACAGAAGAGTTTATTGATTTTTATGGATTTAAATTTGGGAGATAAAATGATGGTTAATCAAAGAATTGTTGGTATACAGATTTACTTTTCTTAAAATTTGCATTAGCAATCGGTTGCATAAATATGCAGTTTTTTAGGGAATAACTCGTTCATAATTGATTATGTAAAAATAGCATAATAGGTAATTTGGTTAGCGTACAGAATTGCAATGAAGATATCACAATTCTATCATTCAAAGTTCTAATGTTATGTCATTTGAAGATGGTAATTTTCATCAAAATAGTGATACAAATGTTCAAAACCACTCATCGCCTCTTTTGAACAGCTTTCAATAACAAAAATTAGCATTCTATTTCCGATATTGTTAATCTGTGGAACCAAATATCAAGTTCTAACAAATTAAGGCTTGGGTTATCTTATTTGTATAATCAAAAAGGGTTTTCTCAATTAGCTATATCAATTTGAACAAAAATTAAGGTACGTTATATCCTTTGTCAACTAATGCTTAGCAATTACTTTTTTTACTAAAACTATCCAGACCTAACATTCAACATTCAGGCAACGCGATAATTAAAGGCTGGCAACCGATTGCATATTTTTAGTTTCGCCAGGGTGAGCTAATAGTTTTTATAATGATTAAATTTTCTCCAGATAGAACCATGTATTAATTAAATTGAGTTGACTCCCTTCGGTATTATGTATTCACAGTTAAGCATTAAATCAATGAAATTGAAATTTTGTTGTCCAATAAAACACCAATCCGTGCCAGGGTGGACAAAGTAAAACATCTTTTTATATACAATTTGGTGTCAATTACCTAATTTTATAGCACATAAATAACCTGTACCTTTTTGATAAAAAATTTTACCCTCTGTCACCAACAAATTATATGCTTTGACCGCATAATTTTTTTGAAATAATGATTTAACACCCACCAGTTGAGGTTGAAGTAACACGGTACCATCAGATAATCTACCTTCGTTCATTGCTTTTTCAATGACCTCTTTGAGTTGTAGATGATAAGGAATAGATGAAAGATAGTTAGGAGACCAATTTTGCAACGACATAGTTTTAATATTATTTATGGACAACACATTATCATCTGCCAGCACTTTTATTGTCGGATAAAATGTGATAATCTTCTATTGGTAGATGAAAAATTATGATATAAATGATAGCTGATAACGTGAAAGCAATTGAATACGAACATAACGGATATCCGCAATTAGAATGCCTTGTAAATTGACGATCAAAATATGAGTAACAGTAGCACATTTTTCTATATCATATAGTCAAGATGTTCAATCAGAAAATAAAACGTGTGATTTTATTTTAAGTCCATTGGTTTACGTTGGGGGGAAAGTGGTTCTTCCATGCTTTTTGGCAATAATTATGATAACTGAGATTTTGTGCGTTAGAAATTAATGACCATTACAAATCTAATTTTCTTTTCTAATAATGTATTCTGTGAATAATCAGCTCGATCTTATCAATATTATGTTCAAAAGGCAGAAATGTGCGTGTGCACCAATTGCTGCGAACTATCCACCAAAATACAGCATTGTTATACTACAAAATTCAAGGACTTGGCTCCTTTTCAAAAGACTTTTAAGATTGTTCTGAATCGAAAATATTATGATTATTAGCACCACGCTGATGGAAAATTGATGAAAATACCGCCAGTATTACCAGTAAAAGAACAGCAGATTGCAATTACCAAGATTATAAAGCAGCAGTATGATGAGATGTAGGATTTACAGGATAAGGTTTTATCAACAAAAGGAATCGCAAGGCAATTCCGGATGCACAGGAATTCATAAGAAAATATTGACAAACACCCCAACAAGTAAACGCTGAAGGAAAGCGGCATGATAGAGAAAGAATTACTTCGATTATATTAAAAGCGACCGGCAGACAATAGCGGTCTTTATTTAAAAACATTATTGAAGGAGTTGCGGAATTTGGGATAGGCAGGTGGACATAGTACGCTTTCGAGGCGCCCTGCCCTACTATGGCATTCGCATCGAAAAGTAAGCGGAAAAAGAGTCGCCACAACAATCAGGTTCAACCTTTAAGCATTGTAATGCTGCAATGTAACTATTATGGCATTGTTTATTAATATCTAACTTACCGGAAAAATAAAATCGCGCGATCTATTACCACTAAAAAGGTAATCAAAGACACAATTCTTCCAGAAGAGGAAGCACAAAAGTTTATTGAATTAAATCATTTCTTTCAGAACAGGCTTTTAAGCCCTGCAATGCTGGCAACAAAAACAATCCTATCAATTTAATTGCATCGAACCAAAAAAACCAGATAATATAAATTATAACTTTTTCGATAAGAAGGAATTAGCAAAAAAAGTTTTAAAATTTGAAGCCTTTGCACAGTATGGATATGGAAAATGGGTTTGAACCTCTGATTTTCAGACGGATGCTGTCTTTCTATAATAGTTTGGTTGTCATTTAGTTACAGCATTTCTAAAAAATTCTATAATCTATTTGTAACGGTATTTAATTATTTACGAATTTATTGAATAATTCTATGTGTAAGCTTTGGCCAGGTGGCAATTTAGATGATATCTAGTATCTTTATTAAAACATAAGCATTCCGTTGTGTCTTAGTAAGAATAGCGAATAACAAAGAAAAAATCCTTAAATTATCAAGGTGACTGTATTATGGCTGAGTTAATGGTTTCTAAATCCATAAATCATTGATAATGGAATATTTGAAGACAAATAGTTTACAATGCAATATTCTCCACTACCATTTGGGGAGCTAGACCGGACGGGTCCGCGGTTTTATGGATTATCAGCCTGTATGCCAGTTTCTTGCGTTTTTTTCAAAGTGAGTACTCACGAATTACTCACTAACATTTAATTCAAAGTGCTTCAAATGCTATTTTCAAATTTAGTAAATTCAGTTGAATTTATCTAGAAATTAGATTGAAATAAGGCAAGGATTTAACAACGTTATATGACCTTAGATTTATTTATATTTCCAACATGTTTCCTGCAAATAACTTTTTGGTATATGCAATGCATCCTGCACTGGGTTTGTGGTAAAAAACTATTAATTTTTTGTCTTTCATTACGATGTCACTTATGTAATGTTTCATTTTTGACATAGTCAAACTTAAAACGTTAGGAGGCATTTGTAAATCTATAAAGAATAATAATTCCTCAATCAAAAAGTTACGGCGCATTTTTTGAACCCTTATAAGCAGCCCTGGAAGTTAGCGTGTGCTTGCTTTTCTCCAAATAGACTTCTACAATTGTTCCATCTTCCTGAATATTTACATGATGCCAGCGAAGCTGCTCAAGCTCCCTTATGTAACTTTGTGATGTGCCGCCAACATTTAGGATATCAAAGTTGAGCATTGACGGATCAATATTGTCGATTGGGAATTCCGAATTCTTACCATCAATGATACTTTTATAAAGAAAATCATAATCAACAACTATCTCTTCGTAAAACCCATCAGTAACATCGTCAAAGTCACAGTTTTCATGACTAAACAGAAGGAATACAAGCTCGTCGATATTCAGCTTAGATGGATCGATACTTTTTATCAGTTTGAGCAACATTCTGTATATTTCGGAGAAACTGACCATGTGATTCCGTGGCAAACTGACCACCTAATTTGCTGGCGAACGAACGTTGCAAATGCTATAGAAGCGTTAACAAAAGTAGTTATTTAAAGTTGTTTTTTATTGGAAGCTATTTTCTTGCACAGGCACCCTTTTCTTCCGCATTGATTCTCCCTTGAGTTCAATACGGTTGGCATCATGAACAATCCTATCCAATATTGCGTCGGCAATGGTTTTTTCACCAATCACTTCATGCCATTTGCTTACTGGCAGCTGTGAGGTAATGATAAGTGAGGT
>NZ_SWBO01000017.1 GCF_005116475.1 Pedobacter cryotolerans
GAAAATGCGTTTATATAGTTTTTTACAGTATTACGGGAAACACCGGTATGGGTGGCAATGGAAAGTTTGCTCCGCCCTTGGCTGTACATTCTGAGTATCTGTCTTATCTTGCTCATGCTAATCGTGGAATTGGCCATTTCGGAGGGATTATATATCCATCAAAAATAGGGTTGCTCCAATAGCATTTGGCCCCGTTCCAAACTGGTCAGTTTAGTCCGAAATCAGGTGGTCAGTTTCCAGCGGAATAGGTGGTCAGTTTAAACCGAAATGGGGTGGTCAGTTTCAGCGAAATCTCCAGTAGAGAGCTAGATTTTTACAAAATAGTAACTGGAGACTTAGATAACGATGGAGACTTAGATGCTGTACTACAGTATTCATTAATACCTACCGATGATGATAAAGGAGGTGACGGTGTTGAGCATCCTAAATTATTAACTGGCTTAATAGTCTACAGAAATGAAGATAGCGATTTTGAGATGATTGAGCATAACAAGGATGGTTATGCCTACTATTATCAACTACATTCCATCGAAAATGGAATTATTAAATTAGATGGAAAACATGGAGCTGGGAGTTTAATTTTTAAAGATAATCAATTAACTGCGGCTCCTCCACTCTAAAAACTAACACAATATTTGGATCGCTCAGCGATCCAAATGATAACAATTAGTTGCTAATAGCCCATTTCATCCAAATACTTTTGATGGTCATCAAAGGCTTTAAGCCAAGCATCTTCATCAATATCATTGTATTCTGTGATTATGTAATTATTATAGAAATCATCAATTTCTACATGAGTTTGTTTTTGCAGCATTTTGAAGGATATTTTTATTATAAATAGTTAAAATACCATATTAATTTATATAAAAAGCAAAAATAATTTGTTCTAGATTACGCTATGAAACATCTCTTTAATGTACATTTTTAAAAGCCTCTTTTAACCGTTCATTTGATACTTTTCACTTCGAACTTGGATGATTATTCACAATACTCAAATGAAACTCTTTTCTTTAGGTCGCATTTGCTGTAAAAGAGCCAAAAGGAGTATAACTCCATCAGCGCATTAGTCAATTATTTGCCACTCACCTCTGTCAAAAGCAATCTTTAGTTAGAACAACCATCTTTTTCTTTAAATCCACCATGTCAATACCATTTGGATAAGCTTGCTTAATTTTATTAACAACGCATTTTGATATTTGATTGACTAACACACTATCCTTACTTTCTTGAGAGAATTTTTTTACAAACTCCAAATAAAGTCTATTCTCAAATTTGGGTGTCCATCCTGATAATGTTTGTGTTTCAAATATAAAGTCCTCACATTCCCTAAATGCTTTATTAATCAAACTTTGGTCTGGAGTGCTACCTGATGATGTTGAAAGGTTTACTTTCCCTTGTACACATTCTGCCCATTGCAGTCTTTGTTGTTCAGAAAATGGAAGTCCCATCTCTTCTGTCTTTTTTATAAGGATGTCCAGCTCATTCTTGGATGAATCCACGGGGTCTATTGCTATTCTTGGAGCTGAAATATATCCAAGCAAATTTCCACCAATAACTACTGCGATAAAAATTAAAAAATACTTGTAAGAAAGGATTTTGGATAAACGTTCGCTTTTTAAAAAATAATTTATTACATACCCAATGAGGTACAAAAATGAAATTCCTAAAAATATCGAGACTATTTTTTCTCCAATAGGTTGTACATAAAGTAATGTCATAATGAGAGGGTTAGAAGATAAAATTAATTAAAAATTAGTTAATTACGCTAATTTATGATTTTAATCCAAAGAAATCATAAACTCACTAAGTAATCAACAATAACAGAGCAGTAAGTGCAGCTGATAAGATTTTTTGTTTATGCCTATCAAAGTAATCTCTTAAACTTTTCATTTTTTTTACTTCTTGAATAACTGTTAGGATATGTGAGTATATAAAAACATCTTTTGTCTTCACTAAAGCTACTGGAAAAGAGCAAACATCAACATAGCTTTGAACATAAAACGCTTCAATTTGCTTCTGCCTAATTAAGTTGGTACTACATGGAAATAGTTGTTTTAACATATATTTCAGATATTTAACTTTGTGTCTATCATCATAAAATGCATCCACCCATACAGTCCCATTCCTTCCGTTAAAATTCCACAACTCATATAAATATGTTTTGATTTTTTCGTTTGAATTGTATTTTTTCAAGAATTGCTCTGTAAAGTTTAGCGCCAAATGGACATGGATATTTTTATCTGCACCAAACTCCAAACAATTTATCACATTGTAAATTATATTAAGTTTTTGTAATAGTTCCCTAAAATATCTGACTTTAAATTCTGCATCCTCAATCATTGTAAAATTATTGAACCTCAAGGTACATTCGTGTGTAAAGTTTAAGCCCTTAATACAATCAAATTGTTGTTGTCTATAAACTAAATTGCTAAAGACGCTCTCATGGCTGGAATTTGGAATGCTTTTTCTTAACTTAACTTTTGCTTTTGACCTGCGCTTATTAGCTCTAATTGCTGCTTCCCTTTCGTCAACTGTATTATACCTTTTTTTTCTTTCAATCTTTAGCCTTGTTTCTGTAATCATTATGTTTTATTATCCTTAATTGTCTACTATCCAAATGGCATAGCGATGCTTAAGGGACTTGATACCCTCTCTCTCCCATCCTAAAAGATTTCCGATTACATACAAAAATACTGCAATATCGATTTTTTCCCAAGTTTTAAAGACTGTTTAAAAAACATAAAAAAATCCTGCTCATAATAGGGCAAGATTTTTATATTTTAAAAAATAGAAGAATTAATGACGACAAAAACCCGTTATTAAAGCTTAATACAAGCTCCTTTTAGAATTCTAACTTGACCCGTGCCGGATCAAGTGAGTTAAAATACTTTGATTAATCAATTTGCAAGATAAATGGTGCCGTCACATCTTTCTTTTGATTATATATCTGTGTCGTCTCCATTTTACTGTGGTTAGCCCTCTGACGAATTAAATCTGGAGCAATTGTCGCATCATTAAATTGATTGGTTATCGAGGTTTTTTTGAAATCATAAATCAATACTTCTTTGAATTGAGGGAATTCTCTTTTAAAAACATCAAACACACGCCTTACATCTTTTGGAGTATAAGGAATTCCCTTTTTCAATCTGTCTCTACCTCCAATAAGATAATCTTGCGGTTCAATATCAATACCGCTATCGGAAGTATTTTTTAAAACAATCTCTATTAGCTCTTTAACCTTTGGTGAAATGATTATTGAACGATAGCTTTTATTTTTTGCACTATATATATCTTTAATTAGGTTGTTTGTCAAATCCAATTGGCTTACTTTAATAGAGCATAATTGGATAGGTCGGATTGTTTGCTCGTAGATAAGTAGAGCTGATAAGTATATGCGAGTATATTTGAATTTATTTGCTTCAAGTGTTTGAAAAAAGGATTTAAGAACATCATCTTTTATTTCCTTAAATTTCTTTTCTTGTTTGCTCGCATCAAGTTTTTTTAATTTTAAAGAATGGTTGAAAATTGCAATTTCTTTAAAAATTAAAAAGTTATAGAATTGACTAACATAGGTCATGTATTGGTTAACAGTACTTTTCTTTAATTTCTTAGTACCTAGGAGATAATTTCTAAATGCTTCCCATATATCGCTAGTTAAATCTCTTAACATTAAGTGCTTATTATTGTCAAGCCTGAAGAAATCTTTCAACTTGGCTGTCCTGTCTTTATAATTAGAGATATTATTTAATTCTCCCTTAGCATACTGCGATTCTTGGTATTGAAAGAAAATGTCGACCGCAGCGTTCATAAGGGTATTTAAATTTATATCGTCTGAGGCCTTTAAATCGAGGCTAGAAATGATTTTACCAATATCATAGCTATATAGCCTTTGTAATTCTGTTATTTTTTCTTGCTCTGTTACATTTGGTCGGGTAAGCGTAGGGAGATATTGTTGGTATAAGCTTTTAACCTCTGTGTAGTATTTTACTTGCTTACCATTATAGTATTCAAGATAGTGTAATGGGTATAAACTTTTATTCCATTTCGATGGGACTACCAACAAAAAATTAATACCAGAATAAATTCCTAAATCAATCCTTTGATAATTGCTACGTTTAGATTTTTTTCCCATTTTTTGTCCTTTTTAGTTGTAATTATAGTTGTAAAAATACAGGAATTAGCCTTCATTTGCAATAGAAGCAACAAAAATACAAGGTGGTCTTTTCTTGGTTAGAAAAGGAGATTAGTCTGGATGGATAATCTCCTTTCTTTTTTTTAGCTAATTCAACCTCAAACAAGTTTTTTATTAAAATTATATCGCAGACCCAAAAAGTTGCACTATGGAGCTTGAAATGAAAGATTTTATTTCTAAATTGTTATCAATTTATTCTTTCTTAGGTGTCAAATTGTATATTTAGATTTTTATAAAATCATGATGGAAATGTTTTTAATCTTGCTCCCAATTCTTTATGTAACACTTATTGTTGCTTTCTTTTATGCCATATATAATATCAGCAAACATAGCACAGCTCAAACTCAATTATTAAAAGAAATACTTGAAGAACTAAAGGCGAAGAACTCCAATAATTTGGAAAATTAGATTAGCATAGTAGGATAATTTCATTTTTTCTGTCAATTTGCTTTTTTGAATGCAGAGCCATGAACAATATTTTGAACTGTAGGTTTATTAATTAATCTTGACACTCCAAGCTTATATAAACCTTTTCTTTACGCTCAAATTAAAATTCTCATTAGGCTTATTTCTATATTTACTGCCTAAATGGTGTTTAACAAAATTAAATCGGCTTTAATAAAGTGCTGTTGTTGGCTTATGCTCCTTCAGCTCATCAACCTCTCTGTAGATCCAGCCACACATCAAAATTACTTAAATGGCACATTTACTTACCAGGAAGACTTGGGCTTAAATAAAATAGAAAGTTTATCGGAGTTGATATTAGAAAACGTTTTCAAAAAAGATGTACCAGAAACTCAAAGTGCTACAAACCACGCCTTAGCCAAAAATTTCATCGTTTTTCATCAAAATCCTCCATTAACCACAACAATTGTATTCATTGCGCAACCGATAGTACATAACCACACTTACCAAGTTAATTACCCGAAGCCCTATCAGGTTTTAGAATCTCCACCACCACAACTAACTGTTTAATATTTTTATCATTAAGCCACAACTGTGGGATAAAAGTCTTTGGCCATTTTGCTAAAGACTAGTTATTTATTTTAAAAAAACTTAAACATGTTTACCTCATTAATATTAGGTGCCATAGGCACACAAGAAATTATTCTTATCGTTTTAGTGGTTTTATTGCTTTTTGGCGGCAAAAAAATCCCCGAATTAATGAAAGGTTTAGGCAAAGGAATTAAAGAGTTTAACAACGGCAAAGATGGCGTTGATGAAGAACAACCATTAAAGCCGAAGGAGTAGTAAAAAAAGATAGCTTGATTTGATCAGGCTATCTTTTTTTGTGAGATGTTTGGTTTGTTGAGGTAGGAGAACTACAAGCATCACTTATTGCCATTATGCAAGTTTGTACAATTATTCAAAAATCAGCTAAACCGAGATCTTAATTTTATTCCTAATTTTAAGGAATGAAAAGGAAGCAATTTATTGCTGGGGCTTTATTGGCTGCGGCTTCGGAACAGCTATGGCAAAGCAAATTAAATCAGAAAGCACCAGACTTAAAATAGGTAACATTATCCACAACGTTTATTTTTGGCTCAAGGATGGCATTTCTAAAACAGAAGAAGAAATTTTCGCGTTACTTCGAGCTACTTGCAAAGATACCACTTGTACAAACCCTAAACTATGGCAAAGCAGCACCCACGCCTAAAAGAGAAGTGGTAGACCACTCCTAGTCATACCACTTGATCATCACATTCAAAAACCTACAAGATATAACCACTTACGCCAACCAACACCTCTTGATGATTTGAAGTATTTATTTTATCTTGTTCTGAAGCAATAAAAAACCTTATTTAAATAGCCATTTCGTTTCAAATTGCTATCCTTTGCCATTTTACTACAGCAATAATATCATTTCCAGTCATTTGTTTGATTACATTTTTATCACTATTTTGCATACATGCAATATGCTTATACCACCAAAATGATTGAAATTCTAACAATATTTTACGTTGGTAAAGATATTGAAGTCATCCACTATCCAAACTTTTGAACGATCAGGATAATTTCGTTTTAAAAACAGTTTTTAATTTTATCTAATAATTTGTGATGTTTAAGTACTTGATATTTATTACCCTATTATTGAAAACCTTTTCATCCAGGGCCAACACAATTGAGATAAGATGCCATATCCCAAATGCAACAAACGTAACAATGATTTGGGGTCTGAACTATTGGAAACTAGCGGAAAGTAAACCTGCCGGCACCATTATACAAGATAGAGTAATGAGCTCACCCATGGTAAGAGATGGTGATGATTATATCTTAAAACTCAATGTACCAGATAGCTGTTCAATTGAATATCTCTTTCAATTTACAAAAAAAACGGAGCTATTTAAAGCGAATGTTTATTACACAGACCAAAATCAACTGGCCAATGAGCGTTTTTATCAAAGCATTATTAAGGGTAATACGGTCATTAAGATATCACCCGAGGTTAATAAATTAAAACCCACCAAACAGATTTCTTTATTAAAGTATGCTGTCTTTTGCTTTTTAATATTCTCAGCACTTGCACTGCTTTATTTTATAGTCCAAAAATTTATTATTAAAAGAACTTTTATTCCTTTAAATCCGAAAGCCGCATTTTTTTCAATTCCCATTGCACTTTCAACCATTCTCATAATAATCAGAGTAATAACTGTCGATGAGTTAGGTCAGTTCTTGACTGCCCCATTAAATAGTTTACCGGCATTGTTAAAGGCCTGTTTCCAAGACTTATTATATACCTTTATACTAACAATTCTCTTTGGTTTTCTATTCTTTATAAAAAAGAACAACCGACTTCTAATTCTTTGGATCTTTGCTGGCTTTGCTGTTATATCAATTGCCATTGCATTGGCAAACATTAAAATAACTGCATTACTGGGAAGGCCCTTTAACTACAGATGGCTGTATTATTCCGATTTTTTAATGAGTTCTGATTCTTCAAGGGCAATTAGCAATAATATTGATAAAAATTCATTATTGGCATATTTAATGATGATCTTGACTGCTATCCCCTTGGTTTGGCTTATTTATCAGTTGTTGTATAAACGTCCGGTCATTACAGTTGCATTTTTAATGCTGACTTTCACTGCAGTTTGCCTTGCCAAAACCAATTTAGCAATTGACGATGGAAAAAAGGAAAATCCAGTCATCTATTTTGTTTCCTCATTATTCCAGGAGAATGGTCTATCGGATAGCTATAATAATAACATTAACCTCGACCAATTTACCAAAAAGAACGTAAATGTTTTAGAACCTCAATATGCGTCTGCATTTAAAAAATCCGACATAAAGAATGTTATTGTTTTTGTATTAGAATCAACAGCGGCTGAATACATTACTCCCTATAACTCGAGATATAAATCAACACCATTTCTTGATTCCATTAAACAATCGGCGGTACTTTTCGATGCCGCTTACGCACACGCCCCAGCAACGAATAAATCATTGGTATCCCTTCTTTGTAGCAGTTATCCCTACCTGTCCTATAAGTCCATTACAGCGGAAATGCCAGACATTAAATGGCCATCAATCTCTTCGGAGCTCAAAAAATCTGGTTATAGAACTTCTTTTTTCAACTCAGGCGACAATCGTTTTCAGGGTGCTGATAATTTTTTAAAGCATAGAGATATAGATGAGATTCGGGATTTTAGACAGAACAACTGTGATGCACCAATTTTTTCTGACCCCCAACACCCAAACGAAAACTTGGAAGGAATCAGTGATGCCTGCCTGCCTACGGCGTTTTTTGATTGGATAAAAAAAGATCAATCTACCCCATTCTTTTCAATGATGTGGACCTATCAAACACATTACCCGTATTATTCAACAGGCAAGAGGATAAGTTTTAATACGAATAACGAGCTGAAGGAGAGATACTTGAATGCCTTACATGATGCAGATAGGACACTTCGACAATTGGTTGAGGGATTAAAAACGAGAAACCTGATGAATTCAACACTTATTGTGCTGTTAGGAGATCACGGGGAAGCCTTTGGGCAACACGGGCAAACTTCTCATGCAGGGGGTATATTTGAAGAAAACCTTCATATCCCTTTAATTTTTATTAACCCACAGCTTTTTAATGGCGAACACATACCCAAAATTGCAGGTATTAGCGACGTGGCGCCTACAATTTTTTCCATCTTAAAGAAACCTATCCCAAATGAATGGCAGGGAGAAAACCTATTTAGCAAGATTAGAAAGGAAAAAGTTTATTTCTTTACTCCATATTCTGATTTGCTGTTTGGCTGCAGAGAAGGAAATTATAAATTTATTTACAATGCAACAACTAACACATCCTATTTATATAATTTAAAAAATGATCCACTCGAATCTGTAAACCTTGCCAGTAGAGAACCAGAATATGCTAAAAAACTGAATAATGAACTAAATTCCTGGATGCAATATCAGATTCAACATGTAAATTCTTTCATTAAGTAGAATTTTAACACGATTTTAAATAAGATTCCCCTATAAAAGGGGTAAGCTGTAGATCCAGCCACACATCAAAATTACTTAAATGCTGCATTTATTTATCAGGAAGACTTGAGCTTAAATAAATAGAAAGTTTACCTGAGTTGATATTAGAAAACGTTTTCAAAAAAGATGTACCGTTGCATTAAAAATTTCATGTCAGTCTGAGCCTGTCGAAGACCTTTCTAAAAGTTACCAGCTAAAAACCAGTTGTCCTTAACCAAACTCAAGGACGACAATTATTAAAAACCACAAATTAGTATAAGCCTGTCAAGAGCCCCTCAAATAGTTAAAAAAGAAAAACCATTTTCCTTCACCAAGTTTAGGATCATATCATCGATTTTTCCACTTAACTTAATGAAATTTACTCAAATCAATTGTAAAAATTCCGCAAAATCAATTAAATTATTATCTTAATTTTATTCCTAATTTTAAGGAATGAAAAGGAAACAATTTATTGCTGGGGCTATATTAACTGCAGCTTCAGGAACAGTTATGGCAAAGCAAATTAAATCAGAAAGCACCGGACTTAAAAAAGGTAACATTATCCACAACGTTTATTTTTGGCTCAAGGATGGCATTTCTAAAACAGAAGAAGAAGATTTTTTGCGTTACTTCGAGCTACTTGCAAAGATACCGCTTGTACAAACCATAAACTATGGCAAAGCAGCACCCACGCCTAAAAGAGAAGTGGTAGATCACTCCTATTCATACCACCTGATCATCACATTCAAAAACCTGCAAGATATAACCGCTTATGGCAACCACCCAGATCACGCTGCTGGCGCCGAGCAATTCAAAAAATATTGGCAAAGAGTTGAAGTAAAGGATACCATTATCATTTAATAACTATCACTAAAATAACGATGAGAGCTTAGCTATATGCCTTTTAGTCCTTCGTGCAAACGAATCTGATCCCTAATAGAATATATCAATGGCAAATCCAATTCACAGCCTTGACTTTCGCAATGAGCATGATCATTTTCATCTAACTGCACCGAACCAATAACACCCTCATCATCTCTAATTTCATAGCGGGCATGGCCTAGCGGTTTAATGTAAAAATATCTACCATTTTCGCCTTCAGCAACTTCTATCCTAAACTGTTGGGCGCTTTCTTGTGTATCACCTTCTTTAAATTTAAAATCATTTTGATTTTCCATAGCATGTTTATTTTATCTATTAACAATGCTGTGATATTAATTGTTGTAGAATTAAGTTGTTTGGCAAGCCTAAACATCCAACCGAAAAACAACCATCACCAAGTTATTCAAGAAAATTCTAGCAAACTTTTAGGTGTCAAGTTTCTTTTCCATTTCAATTAGGCTAATGCTTGCTACTTTTGGCTCGCCAAACCTACCCTCAATTTCCTCGAATGTAACAGAACTTCCAGTAGCTACATAACCATGGCGACTGTACCAAGCAATCAGTTCTACTCGTTTACTGATCACCGAAATCACAATTTTAGTGCAATCATTTTCCAAGGCATCTTGCTCAGCCGCCATTAAAAGCAACTTGCCTATGCCTTTGCCCTGAGAAAGTGGTGAAACTGAAAAGAGACCAAGGTGCAACTCATGCGCTTTTACTTCCAAGCAAACCGTACCCAGTATTGTGCCATTTTCATCGCTAAGCTTAAGGATGCTTACCCTAGGCTTAGCCAGCAGCGATGCCAAAGCCTCTTCATCAATCCTTATCCCACCTAAAATTTCAGCCTCGGTGGTCCAGCCCTTTTTCGATTCTTCACCTCGGTAAGCAGAATTTACCAATTTATTCAGTTCTTTAACATCTTCAAGTGTAGCTTTGGTTATTTTCATTTTTTTAATTGAGCGGCAAAAATAAGCAATGGGTTTCGGCTACCATACCCCAATTGCTGTAAAAAAAATGTGATGATATAAAGAATATTTTTTGTTGAAATGAGCATTACTTGAACAATCGTCTCGCTCACTTAGTCATAAGCTAAAAACTTTTCGAAACCGCTTTAAAAAGAATAAACCCTCCCGATCCCCCCGCTGGCGCAAGCGTGTCGCTTGTGCCTAAACCAAAAAAGAAGCTGTTTACGCAAACGGGTTACAACCACTATACCTACCATTCCTCTCTTTTGGATAGGGAGTTGAATGAACCGCGTTGTACCACCAACCTTCATAGGGTGAGGCCCTTAAACAAATGGGTTAAAACCACTACCCCCACCATCCCTCTCTTTTGGAGAGGGAGCCGAATGAACCGCGTTAAGCTACGTACATTGATAGGGTGAGGCCCTTAAACAAATAGGTTAAAACCACTACCCCAACCATCCCTCTCTTTAAGGAGAGGGAGCCGAAGTAACCGCCTTCTACCACCAACTTTCATAGGGTGAGGGTTAATCTCTAATCCTCTAACCCATCTATCTAAACTACTATCTGTTACACGCCCAAGCCTAACTCCAAACATTTTTTGCGCTGAGGTTCATGTTGACGCTAAACGCCAATCGCCACACCTAATTCCCTAAACTTTCGCTTCATCATACAACCCTTCTTAACTTAGGCTCCCTCTCATGTCCCTTGCTTTGCTATTGCATGATACTTGCTTGGTATCTCGGTATATATTGGGTAAAACTGCGTTTTAAGGGAACTATACCGAGACACTATGGGTAAACAAGGGCTCTTCAGGGGATTTGGTAGAGGAACGCCAAGGGCAAGCTAGTGTCTATTAAGTATAACTATACTCACTATGTTAGCACAAAAGATATAGGAGTAAGTAAGCCGTATACCTCGGCTTACCATGCACCAACTTTACTCGTATCTTAGTAGCACCTTATACCAGTTTTCTCGGACAAAAGCCGAACAATACCCGAACAAGGTTCGAGCAAGAATAAGGCAGAGAACAGGTTGTCTTATACTTGATTGTTCATGATTTACGCCCTCCAAATGCCAACTCGGAGCTCCTCGAAAACGCTTTAAAACGAAAAAACCCCAACTTTCGTTGAGGTTTTCTTGGTGGTGCCTGCTGGAATCGAACCAGCGACACAAGGATTTTCAGTCCTTTGCTCTACCGACTGAGCTAAGGCACCATCGTCCCGTTTGGGAATGCAAATGTAGCTTCTTTTTTCAAAAACTAAAATATTTTTTCAATTTAATTTCACTATTTATTCCAAAAACAGAGCTTCTTGCTAAATATCAGTCATTTACACACAAATAAAATTTTCAAATTATTCATATCGATTCTAAATTTTTAAAATTATGCATGCATAGTAATATATATTCATCTAAATTATTTTAACTTAGCCTAACCATTAACAAAGCGTATGGCAGCACAAATTATCTTTATTCTACTTTTAATTGCAGGCATTGGCTTATTTAGCTTCAATGCTCGCAAAGTAATTCGCAATATCAAATTAGGTCGCCCGAAAGACCGTAGCGATCAGCCAGCAAAAAGATGGGGTACCATGCTTAAAGTTGCCTTCGGTCAAACAAAAATGGCGGCTCGTCCTATTCCATTTCTCTTGCACTTGGTGGTTTACTTAGGCTTTGTCATCATCAATCTCGAAGTATTAGAGATCATGATTGATGGTATCTTCGGCACCCACCGCGTATTTAGCGGCTTGGGTGGATTGTACAATTTTTTAATTGGCTCATTCGAATTACTGGCAATAGGGGTTTTATTAGCCTGTGTGGTTTTTTTAATTCGCCGTAATGTGATGAAATTAAAACGCTTTTCTGGGGTAGAAATGAAAACTTGGCCAAAATCTGATGCCAATTACATCCTGATTGTAGAAATTCTATTAATGTCGGCCTTTATGATCATGAATGGGGCTGATTATAAATTACAAGCTTTGGGCGAAGCACATTATGTAACTGCTGGTGCTTATCCAATTAGCATGTGGTTACAAGGTTTGTTACCTGCAGATGCAGCCACCCTAATTGTAATTGAAAGAGCATGTTGGTGGTTCCACATTGTGGGCATCTTCGCCTTTTTAAACTACCTACCTTACTCTAAACACTTTCACATTTTATTTGCCTTTCCAAACACCTACTTCTCTAATTTAGAGCCAAAAGGCGAATTCACCAATATGGCAAGCGTTACCAATGAAGTTAAAGCCATGCTTGATCCTTCTTTTGTACCTGCAGAAACAGCCCCAGGCAAATTTGGCGCCAAAGATGTAAACGATTTATCGTGGGTAAACCTAATGAATGCCTACACCTGCACCGAGTGTGGCAGATGTACTTCCGTTTGTCCGGCAAACATTACTGGTAAACTATTATCGCCCCGTAAAATAATGATGGATACCCGCGACCGTTTGGAAGAAGTGGGTAAAAACATCGATAAACATGGAGCCGATCATCAAGATGGAAAAGCTTTATTAGACGATTACATTACTCGCGAAGAGATTTGGGCTTGCACCAGCTGTAATGCCTGTACCGAAGCTTGTCCGATCAACATCGATCCATTAGAAATTATTGTTGAGCTAAGAAGATATGCCGTAATGGAAGAATCGGTAGCGCCAGGAAGTATCAACGCCATGTTAGGTAACGTAGAAAACAATGGCGCACCTTGGAAATACTCGCCAGCAGATCGATTGAATTGGGCTAACCAAGATTAACAGTTTTCAATTTTCAGTTAACAGCAACTAAAAAATAACAAATCGCAATACGCTATACGCATTACGCAATACGATTAGATATGGAATTCAAAGTACCAACAATGGCCGAACTGATGGCCATGGGCGAAGAGCCTGAAATATTATTCTGGGTAGGTTGTGCAGGCAGTTACGACGAGCGTGCACAAAAGATTACGAGAGACATCTGCAAGATTTTACACCATGTAGGCATCAAATATGCTGTTTTAGGCACCGAAGAAAGTTGTACTGGAGATCCGGCAAAAAGAGCAGGAAACGAGTTTCTGTTTCAAATGCAAGCCATGACAAACATTGAGGTGTTAAACGGTTACAACATCAAAAAAATTGTAACTGGCTGTCCGCATTGTTTCAACACAATTAAAAACGAATATCCAGGCTTAGGTGGTACTTATGAAGTAATCCACCACACCCAACTGATTCAAGATTTAATTAACGAAGGCAAACTAAAAGCCGAAGGTGGCGAAAGCTTCAAAGGCAAAAAAATCACCTTCCACGATCCTTGTTATTTAGGCAGAGCAAATGGCGTATACGAAGCACCACGCAAAGCTTTAGAAGTTTTAGATGCCGATTTGGTAGAGATGAAACGTTGCAAAAGCAACGGACTCTGCTGTGGCGCTGGTGGTGCACAAATGTTTAAAGAACCAGAAAAAGGAACAAAAGACGTAAATATCGAAAGAATTGAAGAAGCTTTAGCAACCCAACCACAAGTGATCGCAGCGGGCTGTCCGTTCTGTATGACCATGCTAAGTGATGGTGTTAAATTAAAAGATAAAGAGCAAGAAGTAAAAGTTTTAGATATCGCAGAGATTACCGCAAGAGCGAACGGTTTGTAGGGATAAACCGTCATTCCCGCAAAAGCGGGAATCGTAATGCCAAATAAAGTTGCTTAGCATTACGATTGCCAATCGAGTTGGCAATGACGAAACCGCCCAACACCGTCATTTCGAAATGAGCACTTCGCGATTGAGAAATCTCCAACCCTCTTTAGCACTAAACTAACATTGAGCAAAATAAGCAGACAGCAACAAACAACTATCAGATATCTCTTCGCTACGCTCCGTTCGATATGACTATGAGTTTAAATTAACGCAAAATGGAAAGAGGTGGTTGTATCTACATCATGACGAATAAGAACAAAACCACACTCTACATTGGAGTAACTTCTGATTTACTTTCAAGAATTCTTAAGCACAAAACTCATAAATATCCAACCTCATTCACATCAAAATATAATTTAGAGTATTGTGTCTATTTTGAAGCATTTCTAACAATTGAAGACGCTATTGGTAGAGAAAAGCAAATCAAAAGATACAGAAGAGAAAAGAAAAATGCCTTGATTGAGAGTACAAATCCAAATTGGGAAGATTTATTTGACAGCATTAAAAGTTGGTAAAGGACGTAATCGCCCAACATCGTCATTCCGAACTACCTAACACCGACATTTTGAAATGAGCTCTTCGCGATTGAGAACCCCGAAGGACTCAGCGAAGCTAAATCTCCAACCTCTTGAGCGGTGAACAAACCTTGAGCAAGATGAAGACAGCAACATTTAGCAGAAAGATATCTTCCCGAAATTTCGGGACAAGCTCTCGCTGCGCTGCGCTCGATATGACGGAACCGCCCAAAACCGTCATTTCGAACGAGGTTCTTCACCGAGGAGAACCCCGAAGGGCTCAGCGAAGCTAAATCTCCAACTCTCTTGAGCACTAAACTAACATTGAGCAAAATGAAGGCAGTAGCATTTGGGGAACAGATATCTTCCCGAAATTTCGGAACAAGCTCTCGCTGCGCTGCGTTCGATATGACGAAACCGCCCAACAATCATTTCAAACGAGGTTCTTCACCGAGGAGAACCCCGAAGGGCTCAGCGAAGCTAAATCTCCAACCCTCTTGAGCACTAAACTAACATTGAGCAAAATGAAGGCAGTAGCATGTAGGGAACAGATATCTCCTCGCTGCGCTGCGTTCGATATGACGCCTCACCTACTTCTGCACCAAAACCTTCGTATTCATTCGTTTAAAATGCGCTGCCAAAGCATTCAATTCATCAGCATCAATATTTTTTAAGGGGATCACCACAAATCTACTCATCGAATCTACATCACCTTTTCTATCGTTACGAGTTTGTACAATCACATCATCCCCGTTGGTATGCAAATACAACTTACCTTTTAAATTAGTGCCGTAATAATCTATACTTTTTAAGCGGGCAAAATTAAAGGCAAAATACTCCTGTTTTCCATTGTTAAAAACCTTCCGATACCAACAAAAACCAGTGTTAGTAACATTTATTTCGTAACGTTTAATGTTACTTGCCTCCTCATCATTATTATAATATTTAATCAATATATTTTGTATTAAAATGGTATTTTCTTCAGCTACATGAAAAGCCGTAAACACACAAAGAACAATACAAATAGCAAAAGAAAACACAATTTTTAAGTTCAATGTAAACTTTTTCATCACAAGGGAGTTTTGGTAGTAGTAAATTAAATAAAATAGTAAATTTGACTATGATTTTTTCTCCACATTCTAAAGTTTGGATCTACCAAAGCAACCGCCTGTTTACAGAAACTGAAACTCAGGCTATACAACAAAAGCTTGATGATTTTACGGCGCAATGGGCAGCACACGGAAACCAACTTGCTGCAAAGGCAGAAATCATCTACAACATTTTTATTGTTTTAACAGTCGATGAGCAAATTGCTCCGGTAACTGGCTGCTCAATTGATTCATCTGTTAGGTTAATTAAAGAAATTGAAAGCACCTATGGCGTAGATCTGTTTGACCGGTTTAATATCGCTTATAAATTTGACGGTGAAGTACACGTGATCAGCAAAGAAGATTTCGAGACCTTAATCACCATTAAAAAAGTAACGCCAGAAACCATTGTATTTAACAACTTAGTACAAAACTTGGCAGAGTTTCAAGATAAATGGGAAGTGCCAATAAAAGATAGTTGGCATAAATTAGTGTTTGCCGATCATTTCGCTTAATATTTATATGATTAGAAGCGCAGTAACATTGCACTGGTTAATGTTAATCCTGCTATCCACTTTAGTCTCCCGATAAATCCTATCGTGTGGACACATCTTTTTGCTTTTGGTAATTTTGGCGTTTTGCTAGGTTCAGTTCATATATTGCTGTCTTTCGCTAAGTGCAAGTCAATCCTCAGTGCCAGACAGATCAAAAAAACAGGAGTACTATAGAAAAACCAGCACTATCAAACCTTAAACGCAGTGGTTTTGTGTTCGGGTTTGCAGATACTTTCATTTATTACAAACGAACAAACCCCGAAGGGCTCAATCAGACAAATGAAAACAAAATAACGACTGATTAAACGAAGTGCCGCTGTTTTTTTGATGAGCGGAGGGCTGTGAAAAGGCACATTTCGGGATTGACAAGCATTTTTGTTTACTTTTGATGCCTTAACCTGCGAAGCAAGCTTGAATGCCATTGAAAACATAAACACTTATGAAAAAAGTAAAATGCCCCGTGGCATAGAGCGAAAAAATATCTTATTAATTGTTTCGATACGATAGGCATTTTCGATCCCTTATTCTCTTACTATCAGGGCTATTTAACTTAGGCCTGTGCACAGCAAACCCCTCATAGTGGCAAAAACCTGCGTAAACTAAACCCGATTGTAACGAAAATACTTTACCTAGTCCTGCTGTACGTTTTACTTCTGGGTAACCGAAAAAGTTACCAAGTACAAACGATGTCAGTCTGAGCCTAGTCGAAGACCTTTAAATGGTCAAAAACAAAAAACAATTTGTCCTTAGACTACCTGACTACCGCAGGCAGGCGCTAAGGATGACACTTATTTTTTATTTACTTCTTAACTCAACATTGGGCAGATAGCAAAAAGCGGGACTACATTCTCCGAAAAGCTACCTTTCCTGCTTTTCAAAAATTTCTTAAATAATTGAATAATAAACATAAGTGAAAGATATTTGTTATCTTAACTAACAATTAATCCCCATTTATGCAGCGCTGGCTCAAAATCTCCTTAAAAATTCTTGCAGGCTTATTTACACTCATTATTGTGGTTTGGCTGGGTGCTGCCTACTACATTAACCACAATAACAAATCAATTTTAAATACCATATTAACGCAACTTAATGCCAATGTAAATGGTAAAATTGAGGTGGGCAGCATGGAAACAACGTTATTAAAAGGCTTCCCTGGAGTTTCTGTTTCCTTAAAAAAAGTACAACTGAGAGATAGTTTATGGGCACAACACAAACACGATTTACTCAATGCAAAAGACATTGATGTATCCTTAAATATCTTCTCGTTAATTGCAGGCAACATCAAAATCAACAAAATTGGCATAAATAACGCCGGCGTTTATTTATATACCGATAGTAATGGATACAGCAACACCAGTATGTTTAAATCTAAAACACCTGGCAAACCTGTGAGCGAAAAAGATCAGCAAGCTTTTGAAATTAAAAAGATCGCTTTTAACAACGTAAATTTGGTAGTAGATAACCAAAAACGTTTAAAGCTCTTTAATTTTTTAGTGGAAGAATTAAATGGGAATATCGATTATCCAGATTCGGGATGGAATGGAAACATTAAACTCAAAACCTTGGTTAAAAACTTTGCTTTTAACACTAAAAAAGGAAGTTTTTTAAAAGACAAACAATTAGAAGGTACGTTGGTGGCTCATTATAATAACGAAACTAAAGCGGTTACCATTGAGCCAAAAAAGCTATCAATCGGTGGTGATGAATTTATAATCGGCGCTAAAATAGATCTGGCTAAAGATCAATCGGCTTTTGCCATAAGCGTTCGAGCCGATAAAATCCTTTATAAAAACATTGCACTTTTACTGTCTCCAAACATCTCCTCTAAATTGTTAAAATTTGCTATCGACGAGCCTATTGCGGTTGTAGGTAACATCATAGATGATGGAAGCAAAAACAGCTCAGACCCGTTAATTGATGTGCGTATGACGGTGAAGAAAAACACCATTACCATTCCAAGCGGACAACTTACCGATTGCAGTTTTACAGGAGCTTTTAAAAATAGAGAGGTCGCTAACAAACCCATTGGCGATGAAAATTCGGCCATTCGATTTTATAACCTGACTGGCAATTATTACAATGCGCCATTAAAAATAGATACCTTTTCTATTACCAATTTAGCCAGACCATTGGCCGCTGGTTTGGTAACTGCTCAATTTCCGTTAACAAACTTAAACCAATCTATTGGTGGCGAAACTTTTAATTTTAAAAAAGGAACCGCAAACATGAGGTTATATTGCAAAGCTGATATTGATAATTTTATGTTTACCAAACCTATAATTTCTGGCACGGTTGACATTAAAGATGCCGATATAACTTACATACCCAGAAACATGAAATTGGTAAACAGCTCGTTAACCTTAAATTTTAACCAAAAGGATTTAAACATTACTGGCAGCAGATTTCAGTTAGGTAATAGCATACTTAACATGAGCTTATCAATAGAAAATTTCCTAAATTTCTATTATACAGACCCATCCAAAATATTAGTAAACCTTAAATTGAGCAGTCCGCAATTGTCTTTAAATGAATTTATACCATTTTTGGCTACAAGGAAAGCTGTTAAAAGAAAACCCGTTTCCAAAAACTCCATTAAAGAAGTTTCAGATCAACTGAGTGCCGTGCTTGAAGCGGCTAAAGTTAATATTCAATTGAATGTAAATAGAGCAATTTATAAGCGTTTCGTGGCTACAAACCTAAACGCTAACATCGCCATGCTTACAGATGGAATTTACTTTAATAAATTAAGTGTTAAACATGCGGGTGGTAGCTTAAGCATGACTGGTAATTTAAAGCAGACCGGAGCAATTAACAAGTTTACGATGAATGCCATAGTGAGTAGAGTGAATGTAAAAGAATTCTTTTATGGTTTCGAAAACTTTGGTCAGACTTCAATTACCAATAAAAATTTAAAAGGTTTTTTATCAGCAAAAGTAAATACATCAGGCAGCATCACTGATAATGGCACAATCGTTAAAAGATCGATGTACGGAAAAGTAAATTTCAACTTAAGTAAAGCTGCTTTGGTAAATTTTGAACCTTTACAAATGGTGCAAAAACTAGCTTTCGCCAATAGAGATTTCACTAATATTGCCATTGATAATTTGGATGGTACATTGATTTTAAACGGCGATAAAATTACCATTAGCCCGATGCAGGTAAACACCAGTGTGCTAAACTTTAACATGAAAGGCATTTATGGCTTAGAGCGAGGTACTGATATTGCGATGGATATCCCGTTAAGAAATCCTGAAAAAGACAAAGAATTAAGCAACAGAGAAGAACGTAGACAAGCCAGAATGAAGGGTATTGTTTTGCACCTAAAAGCAATAGACGATGGCAAAGGCGGATTAAAAGTGAGATGGAATAAAGACCACGATTAAATTAATTTTGAATTATTCAATGAGTGAATGATAGAGGGAAGGAATGAGTGAATGAAGGAATATATTCAGGATTTTATAATAATTATATACTTCAGAATTCAATCATTCCATCATTCAAAATGCAATCATTCAAAATTTAAAAATCCAGCGGTCCTAACCTTCTCATGTTACGCATAATTAAATATTGGCGATGCCTGATGTAACTGGTTGGCTTTTTGGGGCTCCACTTTCTTGGATTTGGAAAACAGGCTGCAATAAGAGCTGCTTCCCCCCTTCTTAAATTGGTGCAAGATTTACCATAATAAGCTTGTGCTGCTGCCTCAGCTCCGTAAATGCCATCGCCCATTTCAATTACGTTTAGGTAAACTTCTAAAATGCGCTCCTTGCTCCACAGCAATTCGATGAGTAAAGTAAAATAAGCCTCAAAACCTTTTCTGATGTAAGATCTACCTGGCCACAGAAAAACGTTTTTAGCAGTTTGTTGCGAAATGGTACTGCCACCTTTTATCTTTTTGCCTTTGGCATTATTGGCATAAGCTTTTTCAATCGCTTTGAGATCGAAACCCATGTGTTTTAAAAATAACTGATCTTCGGCCGAAACCGCAGCACGTTTCATGTTGTCAGAAATGTCTTCAAAATCTACCCATTTACGTTCTGCTTTGGCAGGTTTATCGTTTGCTTTACGCTCCCAGTTGCGCTGTATCATTAAAGCAGTTATTGGCGGATTGATAAATCGATAAGCTAACACCCAAAGCACACTAAATGCCACAAACCAAAGTAAAACCTTAGCGGCAAGCATTGCAATTGGTTTAATTAAACTTGGTTTTTTAGCAGTAGCTGATTTTCTTTTGGCCATTTGGGCAAAGGTAAATAATTATTTAAATTTGTAGATTCTATATCTTAACAATCAAAAATAACGTGTAAATGAAATATCTCATAAGCTATTATTATTTTAGAATGTATAAATACTATAGTAGTGGCGGAAATTTACCTCAGTTTAGCACTTTAACTACTATCACAGTATTTTTCTTATTCAATATTTTAACTTTATTCACTCTAGTTTTTGACATTTTCTTGAACAAAAACATCATACTCCCAACCCGAGAAACACATGGATACTTTTGGCCTTTAATACCAATCTGTCCGCTTCTCTTGCTTCTTTATTATTACTTAAACGTTAGAGGTTACCATTTTAGAATTATGGAGCAATTTGAAAACGAAACAAAAAAAACAAAAAAACAAAGTACCTTTTTAACCATCGCTTATTTTGTTTTATCAATTGTTTTTTTTGTTGTAATACTCTACTTAAGGCAAATTATTAGAAAACACTAAAAGCTTAATACAAACATTTTTAACCAGCCATACGTTGTAAAACAAACAAATTAAAAAATTATGAAAGTTGCCGTTATTACCGGAGGAAGTAAAGGAATTGGATACAGCGTTGCCGAATCGCTTTTAAAAGAAGGCTATTGTGTAGCCATAACAAGTAGAAACATAACAAGTGCCAATGAAGCAGCAAGTAAGCTGGTTACTTTTGGAGATGTTTTAGCCATCGAGGCTGATGTAAAAGATTACCAATCGCAACAAGATGCCATTAATTTAGTGATTGAAAAATGGGGGCAAATTGATGTACTAATTGCAAATGCAGGTGTAGGTGCTTTTGCCAGCATAGAAGATTTAACAATTGATGATTGGAATGAAACCATAGACACCAATTTAACTGGCGTTTTTTACAGTATCAAAGCTTCGCTTGATGCCATAAAAAAAACTAAAGGATACATTTTTACCATTTCAAGCTTAGCAGGAACTAACTTTTTTGCGGGAGGTTCTGCATACAATGCCAGTAAATTTGGCTTAACAGGTTTTACCCAAGCCGTAATGTTAGATTTAAGAAAACATGGCATTAAAGTAAGTACCATTATGCCAGGTTCGGTAGCTACCTATTTTAACGATCATCAACCAGACCAAGAAAAAGATAGTTGGAAGATCCAGCCAGAGGATATTGGCGAATTGGTAGTAAGCATGTTAAAAATGCCAACAAGAACTTTACCGAGTAAGGTTGAGATTAGACCAACAACGCCACAATAGACCGTTATATCGAACGCAGCGCAGCGAGGAGATATCTTTTAGTAAATTTGTATTGATTTGTGTTTCACGTTATCAACCCTTATTGATTGAGGGTGCAACAGATTTCTACTCGTGAAAAACTTGTTCGAAATGACGATAATAATATATTTTTGAGATCCTTCGTTCCTCAGGATGACAAAGTTTATAAACAAAAAAGTCCCTCATGAAAATCATGAAGGACTTTTTTGTTAGTGTTAGCTGAATTACTCTGCTACAACTTCGAAAGGAACTTTCACTTTCACTTCTTTGTGTAAGTTTAAGTTTGCGATATACTCGCCAACCATTTTAGGTTCAGTTTCAAAAGTAATACGACGACGATCAACTTCAAAGCCTTTAGCTTTTAAAGCATCAGCAATCATAATTGTATTTACAGCACCAAAGATTTTTCCAGTTTCGCCAGCTTTAGCACCAATGCTCAATTTCACATCAGTTAAACGCTCAGCAATACCTTCTGCATCTTTTTTAATTTTATCTTGTTTAAAAGCAGCTTGCTTTAAGTTTTCTGCCAATACTTTTTTAGCAGAAATTGTAGCCAAAATACCAAATCCTTGAGGAATTAGGTAGTTACGACCATAACCTGGTTTTACCGTTACGATATCATCTTTCTCACCTAGTGATTTGATATCTTGCTTTAAAATAATTTCCATTTCTCTGCGCTTATTTTAATTGGTCAGTAACAAAAGGTAACAAACCTACGTGGCGAGCACGTTTTACAGCTTGAGCAACTTTACGTTGAAATTTCAATGAAGTACCGGTTAAACGGCGAGGTAAAATTTTACCTTGATCATTGATGAATTTTAACAAGAAGTTTGCGTCTTTGTAATCGATATATTTAATACCGTTTTTTCTAAAACGACAATATTTTTTTCTGTTATCGTCCACTTTTGGAGCGGTAACATATTGTATTTGATCTTTTGCCATTATGCTCCAGCCTCCTCTTTCTTAGGTTTTTTGTTAAAAGCTCCGCTACGTTTTTTCTCGCTATAAGCAATCGCATGGCGATCTAATCTTACAGTTAAGAAACGTAAAACACGCTCATCACGTTTTAACGCTAATTCTAATTTGCTAACTACTTCACCATCAGATTTATATTCTGTAAGGTGAAAGAATCCACTTGCTTTTTTTGCAATCGGATACGCTAATTTTCTCAAACCCCAATTGTCTTCTGCAACAATTTCGGCTCCGCTATCAGTAATAATGCTTTTGAATTTGGCTAAAGCCTCTTTCGCAACATCTTCTGATAACAACGGGGTAAGAACGATAACAGTTTCGTACTGATTCATCTTTGTTATTTAAATGTTTAATTAATTTTTAATTCCGCTTTAAAACGGGTTGCAAATGTAGGGAGATTATTCTTAAAATCAAAGGGTTAATGTGAAATTTTGTTGAAGGTTTAGATGTTAAGGTGGTTAGTTGATTAGTTGGGAAGATGAGAAATGATTAGTTGGTTACTACTAAACTATCTTACAATAACTTAAATTTGAAAAGCTAAGCCAACACCTTTCGGTAAGTTCAGCCTCGTTATTCGTTTCAATCTTTTTTCGTGGCTAACTAAAATCTCAGCATCCTATTAACATTAGCGCAACTATTAACCGATGTGCATTTTGGCAATAAAAAAAGTATTTACACTGCTACCGGGTTTAGCTAACTTTGGGTTCTGCAACTATTAAAGTTTATCAGAGCTTAAAAAGAAAAAAGCTTATCCATGTATAAACGATTATACCCATTTATACATGGATAAAGTTTGCTCAAAAAACCCAACGCTGTACCTTCAGTAAAATGGTTGTATACATGTTTCAGCGCATATGATTTAATTTAAAGTGTAAAAAACATGCGTATATTTGAGAGTTACCTGCCATTTTAATGAGACACTACATAAACATAATAACACTGACAATAATGCTCGGACTATTTGGATGTAAAGACAACAAAAATAAAGACTTTGTATTTGACGAATTCAAATCTCAAATAGAGAGTAAAGGAATGAAAATCGACTCTGTTGATGAAACGGGACTTATTTATATTTCACAAGGAGAACTGACACTTAAAATAAGTTTGGATAATGTGAGCAGAAATTACGAACGAGATAAAGATGAAAGTCATATTTCTGACCTTGTCCAAACTTTGGTTTCGTACTCAATTGAACTTCCTAAAAATTGGGAAGACGCAAAAGAAGACATCTACATTTCGCTTTTTCCAAACGACAACGATTTTCAAGAGTTTTTACACGCCAAAATAACAGATGAATTTAGCAAAGTGTATGTTCATAGCGAACAAGACAAACTAACCTGGATAACCAAGGACGATTTGAAAAAATGGAATATAACAGAAACTGAACTTGATATTCAAGCGAACAATAATGCTGACAAATTATTAAAAATTACGCCAATTACTTTTGACACAATTGAAAATCGAAAACTTGGATTAATAGAAGTTGAACATACAACATTAAAAGGTGCTTTACTTTTTGCACCAACAATGAAAGAGAAAATTAAGACAGACTTTGGATTTCCTTTTTACGCAGTAATTCCTGTGAGAGATTTTTGCTACATTTTTTCCGAAAAAGACTTTGAATTCTTTTCAGTTAGAATTGGTAAAGTAGTTGTTGACGAATATAAACAATCAGGTTATCCAATTACAACAGAAATATTGAAATTTACAGACAAAGGAGTTGAGGCAGTTGGACAATATCCAGTAGAATAAAATGACAACGGAGAGAAAAACAAAAATTCACACCCAACATAATAATCCAAAAATAGGGTGAAAAAAAATGTCTATCTCTCCTCGAAATAGACATTTACTAAATAGATGTTGCTAACTATCTTAATACCACAGTCTCAATAAACTCGTGATTTTTAGATCTAATTAAAAAAGTTAATTGTTTTGCATCAGTTTTGCTGATGTTGAATTTTTTAACCGCATTTACTTTGCTAGCAAATGATTTTGCATACATTTCATCGTTATACTCGTTAAATACTTTAACCTCAACTTCGCCATGCGGCACGTACTTCATATCAATTGTGATGAAGTCTTCATCTTTAACTAAAATAGGTTTAAAAAACTCAGTAACAATTGGCTCAGAAATTAATGTTTTACCTTTAAAAATATTTACCTGATATTCAATTAATTTTTCTTCATTTTCTAATTTAATGATATAATTTCCATCAGGAAATGCTTCTAAGTTATAAGTTTTAGTTGTAGCCTTATCGGTTTTAATATTTTGCTCGTAAATTATACCATCATTTAAGCTGTAAATTGATAAATTAATTTTTTCTGCCTGATCTAATGAAAAAATTATAGATTTTTCATTCTCAGCTTTAACTTTTACCGAAATATTTGCATCATCAGCAAAAGCGATAGAAGAAATTAGCACTAAAGCTAAAATCAAACTGTTTTTTAGTAAATTTTTCATGTTATTTTTCGTTTAAATGAGTAATAATCTATTAACAACACAAATGTAAACAGAAAACAAACACATATCATGTGTCATATTGACCAATTTATATGCAAAATTACCCCACAAACAACTTTAGTTACATAAACTTAACAATAGAACATATTTTTTATGGTAATTTTGAGTAATTATGAAAACATTAAAGCCAAGTTTTGAAATTGTAGAACCTTCGTTTGGGAGTTCATTTTCTTATTCGAAATTTAATGTAAATACCAATAATAAGGCGCACTTATGGCATTATCATCCAGAAATTGAGATGGTATTTGTAAATGGAGGCTCGGGTAAAAGGCAAATCGGCAGTCATATTTCTTATTACTCCGATGGTGATCTGATTTTAATTGGCAGTAATTTACCCCATTGTGGTTTTACCAGCGAAACTACAGGTAATAAAAATGAAGTGGTGATCCAAATGCTTCCCGAATTTTTAGGAACAGATTTTTTAACCTTAAAAGAAACTAAAGGGATTGCCAATTTATTCGAAAAAGCAAAATATGGTATCGCCTTTGGCAAAGACACCATAAAACTGGTTGGACCGATTTTAGAAAAGATGAGCAATTTATGGTCGTTCGAAAAATTATTGGCTCTACTAACTGTTTTAAAAGAATTAGAGCAAGCCTCCGATTACACCTTATTAAATGCACAGCATTTTTCTTTAGAAATGCAGGTTCAAGATAACGACAGAATTAACATGGTTTTTAATTACGTGAAAGATCATTTTTTAGAAGAAATTAGTTTAGAAGATATTGCCGAGCGAGCAAGTATGACCGTCCCTTCATTTTGTAGGTACTTTAAAAAGATGACTAAAAAAACTTTTACCAAATTTGTTAATGAATACAGAATAGTTCATGCATCGAAATTACTGGCAGAAAAACCGATTAGCATTGCTAATGTGAGTTACGAAAGCGGCTTTCATAACTTTAGTCATTTCAATAAATTGTTTAAGGAATTTACCGGCAAAAGCGCATTGCAATATCGTAAGGAGTTAAAATCGATGATTAAGTAATTTCCTCATCTCTAAATATATCTGAAAAACAATGTCAGTATTTCATTTCCATTTTAGCCCCGCCATTTGTCGGGTTTATATTACAAAGTAAGTAGTTCTTGGCAACAATTTCCCCTCAGTGCTCTTTAACGTTGCAACATAAGTTATTAGCACAAGCCTCTATTTATAAACCTGATGGCAGAGGAAATCCTTTTTTGATTGTCATCCTGAGCTTGTCGAAGGATAAATTAAAAAAGATTGAAACGGACAGCAGGGCTAGAATTTGAAAATAACTACTTGCTTTCGTTTCACAAAAAATAGTCTTCAAATAATTATTGCTGAAACGCAACTTTTCAACATTCCAACATTTCAACATTTCAACCTCAACAAAAATTCCTATTTTCGTCCCAATGGAAAATTTTATTGTTTCGGCACGTAAATATCGTCCGGCTACGTTTGAAACCGTAGTTGGCCAGCAGCATATTACGGGAACTTTACAAAATGCCATTAAAAACAACCAATTAGCTCAGGCATTTTTGTTTTGCGGCCCGAGAGGTGTGGGCAAAACCACTTGTGCCCGTATTTTGGCCAAAACCATTAACTGCACCAATTTAACTACTGAACAAGAGGCTTGCGGAACTTGCGAAAGCTGTATTTCTTTTCAAAGCGGTAATTCTTTCAATTTCCACGAATTGGATGCGGCTTCTAATAACTCTGTTGATGATATTAGGAGTTTAATTGAGCAGGTTCGTATACCGCCACAAGCTGGCAAGTACAAAATTTATATCATTGATGAGGTTCACATGCTTTCGCAAAGTGCATTTAATGCATTTTTGAAAACCTTAGAAGAACCGCCTAGTTATGCGATATTTATTTTAGCAACTACCGAAAAACACAAAATTTTACCAACTATTTTATCTCGTTGTCAGATTTTTGATTTTAACAGGATACAGGTTGAGGATATTGCAGGGCATTTAAATAAGATTGCGATACGCGAAAATATTGCTATTGAAGCTGATGGTTTACACATTATTGCGCAAAAAGCTGATGGTGGTTTGCGTGATGCACTTTCGATGTTTGATCAGATTGTAAGTTATACCAATAAAAATTTAACTTACAAATCTGTAATAGACAATCTGAATATTTTAGATTACGACTATTATTTTAAACTAACCGATTATTTAAGCAATGGCGATGTGAGCGAGGCTTTGCTTTTGTTTAACGAAATTTTAAATAATGGTTTTGATGGTAATAACTTTATTAACGGTTTAGCTAGTCACTTTAGAAACTTGTTAGTAGCTAAAGATGCGCAGACCGTACAGCTTTTAGAAGTTAGTGAAAATATTAAACAGAAATATTTAACACAAAGTAAAGTTGCAGATTTAGGCTTTATTTTAACTGCCTTAAATTTGGCAAACCAGTGCGATTTGGTTTACAAAAACAGCAAAAATCAACGGTTGCAGGTAGAGCTATCGCTCATTAAAATGTGCCATGTTAATTCGGTAATACAACTTGCAAACCAACCTACAGCAACTGATTTAGATCAGGATAAAAAAAAAACTTTAATTAAATCGGGAAGCCAAGAAGTTGCGAAGACCGAAGTTCAGGAAGTTGGGAAGTTGGAAAGTAAGGAAGTTGAAGTGCAAAGCGAAGTGAAAGTCGGAAATTCGGGAAGTGGCGAAGATCTAACACCAAAATCTCAGCCATCAATTCAGTCTTTACCAGATCACATTAACATTCCGCCGCCAACCAAAGCACTAGAGCCTGTACAAAAACCAATTGGAAGCTTACCAAGTATTGGTTCTATTAAAATTCAACCACCTAACGCTAAAAATACAGCTTCTTTAATTCCATCTTTAACAGATTTAGAGCGTATTGCCACTGGCGAGGAAGAAAAAGAACCCCAATTAATTTCTGGAAACGAAAAACAACCATTTACACCCGAACAGTTTTTAGAACTTTGGAAAGTTTATACCAAAAAAGCAAATGATGAGCATAAAATTCATTTGTATACCTTAATGAACAACGACCCGATTATTGAAGGAACCAACATTACGGTATTGGTAGAAAATTCTGCCTTAGAAAGTACATTGCAAAGCGAGAAAGTAGATTTGCTTAATTTTTTAAGAAGTAGTTTGAAGAATTTCGATATTCAGCTAACTACCAAAAGGGCAGAAAATAACACAAAAAAGCGGATTTACACCAACAAAGATAAGTATACTCACTTGGTTGATAAAAATCCGCAATTGGAGGAGTTGAGAAAAAGGTTTAATCTTGATATTAATCCTTAATCAGTTCCCAGTTTTCAATTCTCAATTATCCACAGTAAACTGAAAACCGTTAACTGTTAACAGGTGCATCGTTTTTAGGATAACCTTCTTCGTCTAAATCATCTCTAAAATCTTCTTCTGTTCTAGCTAAAATTTCATCTTCGGGATCTAATAATACACTTTCGCCTTTGGTATCGATGTGCATTCCTAATTCATCTAATTTATCATTTACTTTTTCTTCGTCTCTAGCATATTCATCGCCTACATACGGATTAGCTTCATCGAATGTAGAATTATCATCTACTGCTCCAGTTGGTACAGTTTCGTAAGGCATTGGGTGATCGTAATCCTTATCTTCTCCTTTTACATCAAACTCGTAACTCTGTTTATCTTTATCAAAAGATAAATCGTTAAAATCTTTAGTTTCACCTAAATCACTAGAATGTAATTTATCGTTAGCTGGTTTAGGTTGGTTGCTATTATCTGTGTTCATAATTTCAATGTTTTAGTATAAACATAACGAAGTGGATATTCTATTTGTTTGAGATTTTTTTAGCATATAGGTGGATAGAAAATTAACCACAGATGAAAGAGGATGAACACAGATTTTCGAATTAATAAAACCTGTGTTAATTTGTGTAGATCTATGGTTAAAAATAAAAAAGTGATGGCTTCTCAGGCTAATGATTTTATAAAATGAATTGTTGAAACAACCAGCAAAATAGAGATTCCTTCCCGAAAAGTCGGGACAAGCTGTTCCTCGGAATAACAAAAGTATTAATGTTTAAAACAAAAAAGTCGTAGCGAGACGCTACGACTAGTAATTATGCGTGGTTGGTGAGGACACCAACCAAGGCCTTAAAAAGTCGTAGCCAGACGCTACGACTAATTATTTATAAAAGGTTGGCGAGGACGCCAACCAAGGAATTTATAAGCAAAAACTATGAATTAACCTTTGAGATCTTCGCCTCTTTGCAGTTAACCATTTACAAACTTGCTAAAGTATTATTCAAAGTTTCACTTGGGCGCATTGCTTTAAATGCCAACTCATCATTCGGATGATAGTAACCACCAATTTCTTGTACTTTACCTTGTGATGCGATTAACTCTTCAGCAATTTTAGTTTCGTTTTCAGCTAATGCTTTTGCCAACGGAGCAAATCTTGCTTGCAATTCTGCATCTTTGGTTTGGTTTGCCAATTCTTGTGCCCAATACAAAGCCAAATAAAAATGAGATCCACGGTTATCAGTGGTACCTAATTTTCTACCTGGCGATTTATCATTTGCCAAGAACAAAGCATTTGCTTCATCCAATGCATCAGCTAAAACTTGCGCTTTAGGATTGTTTTGTGTTTGCGCCAAATGCTCTAAAGAAGCTTGCAAGGCTAAAAATTCGCCTAATGAATCCCAACGTAAATAACCTTCTTCAATAAATTGCTCAATGTGTTTTGGAGCAGAACCACCAGCACCTGTTTCGAATAAACCACCACCGTTCATTAAAGGCACAATAGATAACATTTTTGCAGAAGTACCCAATTCTAAAATCGGGAATAAATCTGTTAAATAATCTCTTAATACGTTACCTGTTACCGAAATCGTATCCTGACCTTTTCTAATTCTTTCTAAAGTATATTTTGTAGCTTCTACCGGAGCAAGAATTTGAATATCTAATCCATTGGTATCATGATCAGCTAGGTATTTTTTCACTTTTGCAATAATTTGACTATCGTGTGCTCTGTTTTCATCTAACCAAAAAATAGCTGGAGTTTCAGATAAACGAGCTCTATTTACTGCTAATTTAACCCAATCTTGTATAGGAGCATCTTTGGTTTGGCACATACGGAAAATATCGCCTGTTTGTACTTGCTGATCAAAGAAAACATTACCCTCAGCATCAGTTACGCGAATAGTTCCATTTGCTTTTGCTTGAAAAGTTTTATCGTGTGAACCATACTCTTCTGCTTTTTGTGCCATCAAACCAACATTAGGTACAGAACCCATTGTGGTCACATCAAAAGCACCGTTTGTTTTACAATCATCAATTGTTGCAGTGTAAACACCAGCATAACAACGATCTGGTATTAAAGCAGTTGTATCTTGTGGTTTGCCTGCTGCGTTCCACATTTGTCCAGATGTACGGATCATTGCAGGCATCGAAGCATCAACAATCACATCACTTGGCACATGTAGGTTGGTTATTCCTTTATCAGAGTTTACCATTGCCAAAGCTGGGCCATTTGCAATAGCTGCTGCTAATGCTGCCTCTACTTCTGCTTGTTGCGCATGACCAGCAATTTTCGCATATACATCGCCTAAACCATTACTAGTTTCAATGTTTAATTCCTTAAATAAATCTGCATATTTTGTAAATACATCTGCAAAATAAACTTCTACAATCGCACCAAAAATAAGCGGATCTGAAACTTTCATCATCGTAGCTTTTAAGTGGGCCGACAATAAAGTTCCTTCTGCTCTTGTAGCTTCAATTTCTTTTGCAACAAATGCTTTTAATGCACTTAAACTTAAAGCCGAACTGTCAATTACTTCACCAGCTTTTAAATTAGCTAAACCTTTTAATTCAGTTACCGCACCATCTTCAGCTACAAACTCAATTTTAAATTGCGCTGCTTCTTCAACAGTTACAGATTTTTCTGAACCATAAAAATCGCCTTCAGTCATGCTTGCTACACGAGTTTTAGAATCTGCAGACCAAGCTCCCATTGAGTGCGGATTTACTTTTGCGTAATTTTTAACCGCTTTTGGCGCTCTACGATCTGAGTTACCTTCGCGTAAAACTGGGTTAACCGCAGAACCTAAAACTTTACCATATTTTGCTTTTATGGCTTTTTCTTCATCGGTTTTTGCGTTATCAGGATAATTTGGTAAAGCGTAACCTTGTGCTTGTAACTCTGTAATGGCATCAACCAATTGCGGAATTGAAGCAGATATATTTGGTAATTTAATGATGTTAGCTTCTGGAGTGGTTGCCAAAGCACCAAGTTCTGCTAAAGCATCACCAATTTTTTGATCGTCTTTTAAATATTCTGGGAAGTTTGCTAAAATTCTTCCAGCTAATGAAATATCTCTGGTTTCTACAGCTATGCCTGCCGAAGCTGTAAAAGCTTGTACAATTGGAAGTAGAGAATAGGTTGCCAACATTGGCGCTTCATCTGTTTTGGTGTAGATAATCTTAGAAGTATTCGACATAATTTATATATTTATTTAAACAGAATTAACCAATTAACATGGCAATCCTTAAAATCGCCTAAAGATAAAAGAAACGATTGAATTTAAAGACATTGAATTGTTAATTATAGATTTAGAGCCATTAAAGTATATTTTATTATGAATATTTTTGCTGTCATCCTGAGCCTAATGTCATTAAGTTAGGGGCTTAAATACGTTGGCGGGGACGCCAAAGTTAGAGGTTTCCAACGTTGGCGTCCCCGCCAACGCTTAACCTAATCACATTGATCCTGAGCCTGTCGAAGGATTACAAACGGTCTTGGAGAAGCTCAGACTGACCTATTTTATTCTTAATGTAAAAACTACTCTTGTTCTTTTGAAAATCAGCACTAGTGATCCTTCGGTAAAGAAAGTCCTGCCATCCGCTTTATTTCGTTAGCAACCACAAGGGTTACCACTACGTGCTCGCTGATGTCAGAGCCTGTCCGCCGAGGTGGATTTATAATAGTAAGGCAAACCTAAGTAACATAGACCCGACAAAGCGTAAAGCCCGCAGGTGAGGAACGAGCCGAGGACTTGTAGCGATGGCGGGACTGCTATAACCGATGAGCAGTGGTTTTGCTCTTCAAAAAATTTATAGCATAAAACGAACAATCAGAAACTAAAATGGTTTATCTTGGCAAGCAATTTATAGCAATGATTTCTAGCCAAAACCTTATCTTAAAACCATTAAATCATCAGCAACTGATTAAATATATAGCAAATGATGGTTCATTAGAAAGAGAGTTGAAATTAAATCCAACAATTAAAGAAATTACACCATCCATTAAAGAAGCCTTAGCAGAAACCATTTTGCCAAACATTGATGATGCTGGTAAAAACCATTTATTTTCTTCTTTGTGGGCTATCATTTTAAAAGCAGAAAGTAGAATGGTTGGCGATATTTGTTTTGTTGGTGAACCAGCCGAAGATGGCGAAATTGAATTGGGTTATGCCACTTATGAAGATTACAGAGGCAAAGGTTACATGACCGAAGCCATTGCTTGCATTATTGAATGGGCAAAAAGGCAAGACAATGTAAAATCAATTTTTGCGCAAACCGCTAAAGATAATCCAGCATCTTGGCATATTTTAGCTAAAAACAATTTTGTACAGGTAGCTGACGAGGAAGATTTATTGAGTTGGCGATTGAAGTTTGATTGATCACAATATTTCCACGACCTAAGTAACCTAAGAAAACCTAAGTTAATTTTTTAAAAGGTTTATATGTGCTGTTTTTTAATAAAATTTCTAAATCCATGCGTTAAGTAACTCAGGTGTCTTAAGTGATAAAATAATCGAATTGTTCTTATCCGCAACAAAATCAATACATCACTTAAATATGCAAAAATCAGAAAAACAACTTCTACATTTGGCTGTTAGATTATACATATTAATTAGATTATGAAAAATCAATTCCTTTCCATTACACTTTCATCCGCTGTTATCCTTTTAGGTAGCGGATTAAAATCTTATAGCCAAACTACACCTGCAGCAACTGTAAAAACTGGCGCAGGTATTACGGTAGCCTTACCAGAGGCTGATACTAAAGCAAGTAAAACCAATTTTAGTAAAGTTGTGCCATGGCCAGAAGGTAAAACGCCAACCGCACCTGCGGGATTTACTGTAACCAAATTTGCCGAAGGCATGAAAAGTCCGAGGAACATTGTAGTTGCACCAAATGGCGATATAATTGTAGTTCTTTCTAACTCGCAACGTACTAAGGTTGAGCAAATTGCCAACGAAATTAGCGGTAAAGCAAAATCTGAAGTACAGGGTAAAAGTGTAAACACCGTAATGCTATTTAGAGATGCCAATAAAGATGGTAAACCAGAAATCATTTCTACTTTCTTATCAGGATTAAATCAGCCTTTTGGCGCAGCATTTATTGGCAATTCATTTTATGTAGCCAATACAGATGGCATTTGGATGTATCCTTACAAAACTGGAGATACAGAAATAACTGGCGAAGGTAAAAAGATTTTATCATTGCCTGCTGGAGGTTACAACAATCATTGGACTAGAAACTTGATTGTTAAACCGGATCAAAGTAAACTATATGTTTCTGTAGGTTCGGGCAGTAATGTTGCAGAAAAAGGTTTAGAAAACGAAATTAGAAGAGCTGCAATTTTAGAAGTAAATCCAGATGGTACTGGAGAGAAAACTTACGGTAGCGGTTTGCGCAACCCTGTTGGCATGGCATGGGCACCAGGCACAAATATGTTATGGACAGCAGTGAACGAACGTGATGGATTGGGTGATGATTTGGTGCCAGATTACATTACCAGCGTGAAAGAGGGTGCTTTTTACGGCTGGCCATTTTCTTATTTCGGACAAAATGAAGACCCACGTTTGAAAGGGCAAGCGCCAGAATTAGTTGCTAAAGCTTTAGTACCTGACGTACCAATGGGAGCACATACTGCATCATTAGGTTTAGCTTTTTATACTGCTAAAAAATTCCCTTCAAAATATCAAGGTGGTGCTTTTATTGGGCAGCATGGATCATGGAACCGCTCACAATTTGTTGGTTACAAAGTTGCTTTTGTACCTTTTAAAAATGGTAAACCAAGTGGTAAAATCGAAGACTTTTTAACTGGTTTTATTAAAGACGAAAAAGAAGTTTATGGTAAACCTGTTGGTGTTGCAGTTGCACAAGATGGCGCTTTATTAGTTGCTGACGATGTTAGCGGAATTATCTGGAGAGTTGCCGCGAAATAATTTATCAGTCTTCATGAGCTTGTCGAAAAACCTATCGGAATTTTTTTTAAAAAGCTCAACGTTTACAAACCATCCGTCATTTCGAACGAGGCACGAGGAGAAATCTGTTAATTGTGACTAAATTGTATCACACATCCTTAAAGATAGCTCCAAAGTTCCTATTTCGACATGACGGCTTTTTTAAAAAATAACTTGAAAAAACCATTATTTGCCCTCCTATTTTTGATTAATTCGGCTGCGTTTGCGCAAACAGATTCAGTAAAACGACTCAATGAAATCAATGTAAAGGGTTACTACAATCCGCAACCTATATTAAGAGCTTTAGGGGCGGTTAGTTTGTTAGATAGCAATCAGATTATAAATCAACCCAGAAATTCTTTAGTTAGTTTAGTAAATACTGCTCCTGGTGTTAGAATGGAAGAACGTTCGCCAGGCAGTTACCGCCTTTCTTTACGGGGTAGTCTGTTGCGTTCGCCTTTTGGGATTAGAAACGTAAAAATTTATATTGATGATTTTCCATTAACGGACGCTGGCGGAAACACTTATTTGAACGCTATTGATATGGCAGGCATTAGCAGTTTAGAGATTTACAAAGGACCCGAGGCAAGTATTTTTGGTGCAAATACTGGAGGAGCAGTACTGATTAATTCTTTGTTAAAAAACAAAAATGAAGTAAGCTTGTCTACCACCGCAGGCTCTTACGGCTTGTTTCATCAAATTGCAAGTGTAAATCAAAACTTTCAAAATTACAGTTTCAATTTTACTGGCGGATATCAGCGAAGCGATGGTTATAGAGCAAATAGTGCATTAAAAAGGAGATACATCCAAACTTCGCAAGCTTGGGATTATAGCGTAAAAGGCAAATTAAAAGCTTTTATTTTTTATAGCGATTTAGATTACCAAACGCCAGGTGGTTTAACAGCAGCACAATTTGCGGCTAACCCACAAGCCGCACGACCAGCAACACCAACTTTACCAAGTGCCATTGGTCAAAAAGCAGCAATTTACAATAAGACATTTTTTGCGGGATTATCAAATAACTATGTGCTAAATGAACATTTTAATCATGTAGTGGCTTTATTTTACTCAAATACAGATTTTAAAAATCCGTTTATTACCAATTACGAAAAACGCGAAGAAAATACTTTTGGATTGAGATCGTTTATTGAATTTACTGCCTTACAAAACAATATTAAGTACAACATACAAGGTGGCTTAGAAAGCTCCAGTACCACTACCAACGTTAACAATTTTACTAATGCACAGGGAATCGCCGCTAATTTAATAGCTTCAGATGATTTAAAAGCTAACCAAACGTTTGGCTTTTTGAAACTAAATATCGATGTAAATAAAAAACTTTTGGTGGAACTTGCCTCTAGTTTAAACTTCTTTAATTACAACTATCAAAGTTATTTTCCTGTTGCAGTTGTCGAGAAAAACAGAAACTTCAGTGCCAGATTGATGCCAAAATTGGCTGCATCCTATTTATTTAATGAGAGCGTTAGTTTTAGAGCTTCAATAAGTAAAGGTTATTCCCCTCCTACTTTAGCAGAAGTGAGGTCATCAGATAATATCATTAATAATGATTTACGAGCCGAAGCTGGATGGAATTACGAAGCGGGTTTGCGTTATCAAACTAAAAACAAGCGATTAAATATAGATGGGAATGTTTTCTACTTTAATCTACAAGATGCTATTGTAAGAAGATTGAACGAAAATGATACTGAGTTCTTTATTAATGCAGGAGGAACAAAACAGTTAGGAACAGAATTGCAGAGCAGTTATTGGCTGATCAAAACAACGCAAAATCGCTTTTTAAATGGTTTATTAATGAGAAATAGTTTTACCTATAGCCGCTTTAAGTTCGATCAATTTCAAAATGCCGGAAATGATTTTTCAGGAAATGATTTAACGGGTGTGCCAAAACATACTGTTGTAAGTAGTTTAGAGCTAAATTTCAGCAAGAGACTTTTTCTTTTCGCCCAACATAATTACACTTCAAGCATTCCATTAAATGATGCTAATACTGCTTTTGCACAAAAATATCATTTAGTAGATATTAAAACTGGAATTAGAGATTTAAGTATTGGTAAAACAGCTTTAGCCGTTTCATTTGGCATTAACAATTTACTTAACCAAACTTACAGTTTAGGAAATGATTTAAATGCTGCAGCCAATCGTTATTTCAACCCAGCTATGAAAAGGAATTTTTATGCGAATATTGGCTTGACTTTATAAAAACATTATAAATCTTGAGTTCGATTATAATGTTTGATTAGGCAGTTTAAATTTGTTTTACGTTAAAGTGTCACTACAAATTAATTTCGTTTTGTAGCTTTCCGCTTCGTCAAAAATCAGTTTTTACTGTAAAACAGATGCTGATCCCGTACGTACGGGACAGCATGAAGGAACGGCAGATTTATCTAATTATAAATTTTTAAATCCAGGATGCCAAAATATCCGCGCTAAAAAAATCTAAATATCTCGATAACAATCGAATTGAGGTTGGTAAAATAGAAACAGATCATTCTAATTTGACCTGTTTCCATTTTTAAAGAGCAAACTAATTCGCTACAACCAATTCTTTAATTACGATTTCATCTACCACAATTTCTGTAGTATAACGTTTAGTACCATCTTTAGCTTCGTAATTGTTGGTTTGCAATCTACCTTCGATGCTAAAACGTGTGCCCTTTTTAATTTTCAGCTCTGCTATATCTGCCTTTGCACCCCAAAAAGTAAGCGAAAACCACTGCGTTTTTTTAACCTCTTCGCCAGTACTATTCCTATAGCTTTCATTTACAGCCATATTTACACGAGCTAATTTACTATTACCACCCACTACTCTAATTTCGGCATCGCTACCTGCACAACCGCTTAATACTACTTTGTTTACTACGTTTTCCATGATGTTTAAATTTAAGTTTCTTTATTTTTTAACGAACAGTAACGACCATTGCTACCGACAGAACAAAGGTGCAAACAGGCAGAAAAAATAGTCGGATATTAAACGTTTATAGCCGTGTATAAACGTTTATACACGGATAATATGCCTTAAAAAGCAAAATTTCAAAGATTTTATTTTTTTTAAATTGGGTAAATAATTTTGTAGATTTAATCATCAGCCCTAGCTAAACCAATTTTTATGGAACGTTTATGTTTAGACTGCCATGCTGTTTTAAATGGCAGGGCCGATAAGAAGTTTTGTGATGACCAATGTCGCACAAATTATAACAATAGAATACGTACTGAAGATAATAGCTATCTGAATGAGGTAAATCGAATTCTGAAGAAGAACAGAGATATTCTACGTAATAAAAATCCAGAAGGTAAAATTAAATTGAAACGTGAAACTTTGTTAAGAAAAGGTTTCGATTTCACTTATCATACCCACACTTACGCTACTCAAAAAGGTCAGGTTTATTATTTCTGTTATGAGCAAGGTTATCTTCCGCTAGAAAATGATGAAGTTTTATTGGTAAAGAGGGAAGAGAAATGAGTTAAGCCGATTAAAACCATTTATAAAACCTCAAATCGAATAAAATTCTTTAACCATTTATTATAAAATCTACCTTTGCCTTAAATAATGGTCAATTCTAAAGCTTCAGAAGATACATCGTGGTTAAATAGTTTAAGAGTTATCGCTACAATTAGCGTTATTTTACTACATGTAACCGCTCCCCTTCTTTACAAATTCACAAAATTTTCTGGTGTTAATTGGCTTACAGCTAATTTTTTCGATAGCCTTGTTAGGTTCTGCGTTCCGATTTTTGTGATGATTACTGGTGCTTTATTGCTTCCAAAAAACTTTAAACTGAATGATTATTTAAAAAAACGCGTTGCCAAAATAATTTACCCATTTCTGTTTTGGATCACCGTTTATTCATTACACATATTATTATTGTTAAAAGATGGATTTGACCTTCCATTTGTAAAGATGCTAACCATTTCAGAATCTGCTAATGGCAATAAAACAACTTATCATTTTTGGTATATCTACATGATTATCATCATCTATTTATTAATCCCAATTGTTGGTAGATGGATAAAAAACGCAAAACACAAAGAAATTATTTACTTTTTAATTTTATGGTTTGTTGCTATAACACTTACACACCCGTTATTAGCTAAATACATCCCCTACTTTAATTTAAAATATTTTGGCGGATTTATTGGATATGCTGTTTTGGGATATTATTTATCAATCCGCAATTTTAATCATGTTAAACACATTCAATTAAAATCTATTTTAATTTTTGCACTTGGCGTAGCGATAACTTTTATGGGCACTTATTTATTATCCGTAAATAGCAGTCGCATGCGGATAGATTTATACACTTATTTTTCTCCAAATGTAATACTTGCGGCAATTGGTTTATTTATATGGTTTAAACACACTAAACTATCTAATCCTACTTTAAAAAATGTGTTTAAATTTATCAATAAACAAAGTTTTGGCATTTATTTTATTCATATTTTAGTGTTGTATTGGCTAAACAAATTTGGCGTAAATGGTGCTGTTTTCGGCCCAGCAATTGGCATTCTGCTGACCACTTTATTATGTTTAGCTATTTCAAGTTTATTTATATTTTGCTTACAAAAAATTGGCTTAAAAAAAATAGTTGGGTAATACTATTTGTAAAGCGAAGGTGTTGCATTTCATCTGTTCCGAAAGTTCTGCCATTCACTTTATTTGACCCTGTCTTATGCTGTTAATGCAAATCTAGATGTTAAGCGAAGCGCATCTCGAACTTAAAATAGTAGTGGATTTCAAATCCACTTTATCCAATTCTTCGAGATGCCTTTCAGAACATCTCGAAGAGCGAAAATAAAAAACAATTTGTCCTTCGACTACCTGCCTACCGCAGGCAGGCGCTCAGGATGACAATTATTTTTTATTTTCTCCTTAACTTAATGACAATGCATGTTCGTTCCTGTTAGGCTTAAATTACTTAGGTATACCCAAGTTAACTAGACCCGACAGAGCGAAAAAGCCCGCAAGGTGAGGAACGAACCGAGGACTTGAAGCGGTGGCGGGACTGCTTTAACCGAAAAACCACTACAATTGATCTTCAAAAAATTAGAAAATATTTATAAAACAAAAACCCAGCTTTTAACTGGGTTTTTAATATTTAAACGGGTAAACGGTTCATTTCAATATCGTCTGGTGTAACGAAAATTAATGGTACTTTCTCTACATCCACGTAACTAGAATCGAGGCCAAAACTGCTCACCTCAGATAAACTAATGCGCTTAAGCACAAAATAATAATCCATTATGGTGCGCTCATAAAAGCTCAAATTTGTAAACTTAGATAAATGTTTTTCTAACAACACAAAGCGAAAATCGCCCGTAATTTTATGTTTATTTAAAGATTTGTATTGGCTTGTAATGTCAACTTCACCATTTTTAACCAACTCTTCAACCACTTTACGATACAATAAATTAACTCTTTGCTCAATTCTAAAACCGAGTTTAAAATCGATACGGATCAATTTACCAGGAATTAAAAACTCTACTTTATAATCCATGGTGTAAGGCTCATCCATTACATCAACATGTACCAGCCAGTACACATCGGCACGTTTAGGTTCTTTTTGTATAATAGAATAAATAATTTTAGATTCTATTTCAGTTTTAAAGTTAGCGCTTGTTAAATAAACCAATTGAGACGAAAATTTAGGAACACTTTCATCATTACTTAGCTCTTTTAAAATCTCATAATAATCTTCAATTTCTACATATTTTACAAAGCGATTTTTAATTTTTCGAGAGTTATACCAGGTCCACATTACGCTTAATAAAGCGCAGCTTAACAATAATGTAACCCATCCGCCATGTAAAAACTTAGCCATGTTACCTATTAAAAAGGTAAGTTCTATTGCGGTATAAACCACAACAAAGATTACAATAATGTATTTAGGAAATTTTTTCCTAATCATGTAAACGGCTATCAAAACGGTAGTCATTAAAAACGTAAGGTTAATTGCCAAGCCGTATGCACCCTCCATTTTATCAGATTCTCTAAAATAAAGCACAATTAAAATACAGCCTATACACAACAACCAGTTGATAGATGGGACATATAATTGTCCTTTTTGTACACTAGGATAATTGATACGCACTTTTGGCCAAAGGTTTAATCTAACTGCTTCAGAAATTAGGGTAAATGAACCAGATATCATGGCTTGCGATGCAATTACTGCAGCTGTTGTAGCCAAAATAACCAAATAAATCACCATGCTTTCGGGCACTAATTTAAAAAATGGGTTATCTAAGGGATTATTTGGATTATAGCTGGGATTACTTAAAACCCATGCTCCTTGACCCATATAATTGAAAATAAGCATTGCTTTTACAAATATCCAACTGATGCGAATATTTTGCTTACCGCAATGACCTAAATCGCTATATAAAGCCTCGGCACCTGTTGTACATAAAAACACACCACCTAAAATTAATAAAGCACTCGGGTTGTTAATTAATAAACTAATCGCATAATAAGGGTTTAATGACTTTAAAACAGAAAGATCATCAGAAATATGCATTACGCCTGTTACCCCTAGTACCGCAAACCAAACAAACATAATCGGGCCAAATAGTTTACCAACTAAGTTTGTACCAAATTGCTGTATTACAAACAATAACGTAATAATGCTGATTACAATAGGTAAAACTGGAACTTGTGGAAATTTTAACTTTAAACCCTCAATTGCTGATGTAACGGTTATACTCGGTGTTATCATACCATCGGCAAGCAGAGCAGCACCCCCAATAATGGCTGGTATCACTAACCATTTTGCCTTTTTACGAACTAAAGAATAAAGGGAAAAAATACCACCTTCGCCTTTATTATCAGCTCTTAAAGTTATAATCACATACTTTATGGTAGTTTGCAGGGTCAATGTCCAAATTATACAAGACAAAGCACCCAAAACTAAATCTGGGTTAATTGCTTGGCCCGTATTAAAAACCGATTTAAAAATTGCTTTTAAGGTATATAAAGGCGAAGTTCCAATATCTCCAAAAACAATACCTAAACTTACAAGAACACCACCCGCCGTAAGCGCATTAACGTTTTTATGATTTGACACAGCTATAAAATTTTGGATGCAAAATTAATTAAATAATTAATATTAAGCAGATTATTATTTTTGATAGATCTGAAGCAAAAAATACAGTAAAAATCTTGGGTGTTAAATAGTGTTAAATAATACTTTAAACAACAAATTGTTTAATTTCTTTATTTAATTATTTATATTTTTGCTAGCAGTTAAGATGAATTTAAAGCCAAAAATAGCGTTCTCATGGAGTTTACTATGCATAATTTGCATGGTTGTTTTGATGGGTTCTAGCGTTTTTGCTCAAAAAGTAGATACTGCTAAAATTTCTTACAAACCAAAACCTAAAGTAGTTAGCAGGGTACCACAAATTAAAGCTAACATTACGCCATATAAAGTTGGCAATATAGGTTTAGGTTCAATAAGCAATCAAACTACACTAAACACTCCCCTAAAATCTGGTAAAGTTATTACCGTTTTAAAAGTTTATCCTAATCCTGTTAGCGAACAGATTAATATTAGTTTAAAACTAGAAAGAGAAACAACTTTTGTGGTTAAAATTACTGATATGCTTGGTAATGATGTTGTAACCTTAGCAAATGAGCGCTCGCCAGCTGGCGAACAAACCAAAACTTACACCATTCCAAACAGATTAAATACTGGCATCTACTTTTTAAAAATTGTGGCTGGCGGCGAGCCTGTAGTAAAAAGGATTTCTGTTTTATAATTTCCAAATTTTCTTTTCCTATTTTTGTTTTATGAAGATTATTGCTATTGGACGCAACTATGCTGCGCATGCTAAAGAATTGAACAATGCTGTTCCTACAAAACCTATTATATTTTTAAAACCTGATACTGCCGTTTTAAAAGACAATAAACCCTTTTACATTCCTGATTTCTCTTCAGATATACATTACGAATTAGAAGTAGTTTTAAAAATTTGCAAAGAAGGAAAGCATATTGCTGAAAAATTTGCCAGCAATTATTATGATGAGCTAGGACTTGGTATTGATTTTACAGCTAGAGATATTCAAACGCAACACAAAGAAAAGGGTTTACCTTGGGAGTTAGCAAAAGCATTTGATCATTCGGCCGCTGTAAGTTCATTTTTGCCAAAGGCAGATTTTTCAGACATGTATAATCTTAATTTTGAGTTACAAATTAATAAGGAAAGCCGTCAACAAGGCCATACTGCTAATTTATTATTCTCTTTCGAAAATATTATTTCCTTCGTATCTCAATACATCACCTTAAAAAAAGGAGATTTAATATTTACAGGTACACCAGAAGGAGTTGGCCAAGTTAAGCAAGGCGATCAGCTAGAAGCTTGGCTAGAGGGCAAACAATTACTAAATTTCAGCGTTAAATAGATTAATGTTATACTTTAAAAATTCTCAAAACCTATTTAGGTTTAAACCATCTTTTTGGGCTGTTATTTTTCTTTTTTTCGCCATCAAGGCTGATGCACAGCAAGTTTTTAGCAACAATAATTATCCTTTAACTGATTTTAGACAACCCTTAGACATCATACCACCTGCACTTGCTGGTTCTTTTGGTGAATTAAGATCAAACCATTTTCACTCTGGTGTAGATTTTAGAACGAACCAACGAACTGGCTATCCTGTTTACGCAACTGCTGATGGTTTTATTTCGAGATTAAGAGTTCAAAATAGTGGTTTTGGATTGGCTTTATATATCAATCATCCAAACGGCTATACCTCTGTTTATGGTCACTTGGCTAGGTTTAATCCTAAAATTGCACAAGAGGTTAAAAAAATTCAGTACCAAAAAAAATCTTACGAAATTGATGAATTTCCTAATGCCGACTTTATACCTGTTCGTAAAGGAGAAATTATCGCATATTCTGGCAATACTGGGAGCTCTGGTGGACCACATTTGCATTTCGAATTACGAGATACAAAAACAGAAGCAACTGTTAATCCGCAATTATTGGGCATTCAAATCCCCGACAATATCCCTCCGGTTATTTATGCTATGTATGTTTATCGCCTAAATGGCAAACCATTTAATGAATTTACACCAAAACAATATTTTCAGGTTGCTGGCGGTAATGGAAATTATAGCCTAAACAAAGTAACAACAATTAACCTAAGCGGAGAAGTTGGCTTTGGCATAGTTGCTACTGATAAACATAGTGGAAATTCTGGTTTAAATGGCGTTTATTCTATTGAGTTAATAGTTGATGGAAAAGCAGTTTTTACCTCAGCCTTAGAAAGATTTAGCTTTGCCAATAGCAAGGGCATTAACTCACACGTAGATTATCCAGCTTTGCTGAATATAAAAAGGAGCATACAAAAAAGCTTTGTCGACCCAGGAAACCCATTACAGATTTATAGTAACCTGGTAAATAGCGGAAGGATTAATTTTACAGACGACAAATTACATCAGGTTAAATACATTATTACCGATAGTAAAGGCAATAAAAGTACTTTAGCTTTTAATGTTAAAGCAGATGCAAAAGCAATTATACCAACGCCTGCTTTACCAAATGGCACTACTTATCAATATGTAAATGTTAATGAATATAATAAGGAAGATGTAAAAGTTATTTTACCAAAAGGAACTTTATATAATGATTTAAATTTTGTTTACAAGAAATCAGCAAAACCTCAAACCAACGCCTTTTCTGCCATACATCAAATACATAATAACTTAACTCCTTTACATTTAGGTTTCGAAATTTGGATTAAAGCTGATAGCACTTTGGCTAAATACCGAAATAAAGCTTTAATTGTAAACACCAATCGTTCATCACAAGGTGGATATTTTGAAAATGGTTACGTAAAAACCAAACCACGTAATTTTGGAAGCTTTTTTATTGCTATAGATACCCTAGCCCCTACAATTGTACCAGTTAATATCGCCAATGGCAAAAACATGGCTGGCTTAAGTAAGATGAGTTTCAGAATTAGCGATAACTTATCAGGAATAAAAAGTTTTAACGGTTATATTGATGGTAAATGGGTACTGATGGAATTTGATGCTAAAACAGCAAGTTTATGGCATAACTTTGATGAGCAAACCAAACCAGGTAAACATAGTTTAGAGTTAATTGTGGTTGATATGAAAGATAATACCAAGCGTTATGCAATAGACTTTTACAGATAATTAAAAAGATTGTTGAATTGCTAAATCGCTAATTGTTAGTAAATTACAAACCAACAATGAAACAACTCAATAAAAAAGAAATATGAGTACACTTAACCAAGGCGATAAAGCCCCAGAATTTACTTCAAAAGACCAAAATGGAAATGCTATTTCTTTAGCCCAGTTTAAAGGGAAAAAAGTGGTATTGTACTTTTACCCAAAAGATAGCACACCTGGTTGCACCGCCGAAGCGTGTGATTTTAGAGATAACTACCAAGATTTAAAAGCTCAAGGAATTGAGGTTTTAGGGGTAAGTATTGATGATGAAAAATCTCACCAGAAATTTATAACTAAATACGATTTACCTTTTACTTTGTTGGCTGATACTGATAAATCTATAGTAGAAGCTTATGGGGTTTGGGGTGAAAAAAGCATGTATGGCAAAAAATACATGGGTACCAATCGCACAACATTTATTATAGATGAAGAAGGAAATATCGCTCACATTTTAACAAAGGTTGATACTAAAGCGCCTACTGCACAAGTTTTAGCATTAATCAAATAAAAATTTTACTAATCAGTATTATTGTTGGCAAAATTTTTAAGGTTAATTCAATAAATTTAGGCAAAGAGATAAAACTTTTCTTAAAAGTAGAAATACCTTTAATTATTTATAATTACCTTGCCTTTATTAAACAGTTACAATTTATAAATAGATGGACGCAACGTTTTTTTACCATAATTGCTTCATCAACAAAAACATATTACATTAATGAAACATACAATTAGCGAGTTAGAAGATATCGCCTCACAGGTGCGAAGAGATTGTTTGAGAATGGTACACGCCGTACAATCGGGCCACCCAGGTGCATCTTTGGGCTGTGCAGATTTTTTTACTGCATTATATTTCGAGGTTTTAAACCACAATCCAGACTTTAAAATGGAAGGTGTTGGCGAAGACCTATTCTTTCTTTCAAACGGACACATCTCTCCAGTTTGGTACAGCGTGTTGGCAAGATCTGGGTATTTTGAAGTAAGCGAACTTAAAACTTTCAGAAAATTAGATTCTCGTTTACAAGGTCACCCAACAACGCATGAAGGTTTACCTGGTGTTCGTATCGCCTCTGGTTCATTAGGTCAGGGACTTTCAGTAGCCATCGGAGCAGCTTTAGCTAAAAGAATGGACGGAGATAAATCTTTAGTTTATGCTTTAATGGGCGATGGAGAATTACAAGAAGGCCAAAACTGGGAAGCGTTAATGTTTGCGCCTTTTCACAAAGTGGATAACCTGATTGCAAGTGTAGATTACAACGGTCAGCAGATTGATGGTCCGACGGAAAAGGTATTGTCATTAGAAAATTTACAAGCAAAATTCGAGGCATTTGGCTGGCATGTAATTACCTCTGATGGAAACGACATGGCCGAAATTGTAAAAGCTTTACATTATGCAAAATCKTTAACAGGYAAAGGCAAACCAATTTTAAACTTAATGAGCACCCAAATGGGCTACGGMGTTGATTTTATGGTCGGYACGCACAAATGGCATGGTTCGGCACCAAGCAACGRGCAACTTGAAACCGCATTGGGTCAGTTAAAAGAAACAGCTGGGGAYTATTAATTAGATTTGAGACACTAGACATGAGATTTGAGACTTCTGAAACTCCAATTTCATTATAATATTGTTAAAAAGAGATTTGACATATAGATATGAAGGAGGGAAAATTTCTAACCCCATCTCACATCTCATATCTCACATCTCATATCTCACAAAAATGAAAACCTGCGAAGCAAGCTTGAACGCAGATAATTTAAAATATACACATCGTGAAAAAATACACATATACAGAAAAAAAAGATACACGTTCGGGTTTTGGAGCAGGATTGCATGAAGCAGGTAAACGCAATGAAAACGTTGTTGCCCTTTGTGCCGATTT
>NZ_SWBO01000018.1 GCF_005116475.1 Pedobacter cryotolerans
GACATGAGATTTGAGACTTCTGAAACTCCAATTTCATTATAATATTGTTAAAAAGAGATTTGACATATAGATATGAAGGAGGGAAAATTTCTAACCCCATCTCACATCTCATATCTCACATCTCATATCTCACAAAAATGAAAACCTGCGAAGCAAGCTTGAACGCAGATAATTTAAAATATACACATCGTGAAAAAATACACATATACAGAAAAAAAAGATACACGTTCGGGTTTTGGAGCAGGATTGCATGAAGCAGGTAAACGCAATGAAAACGTTGTTGCCCTTTGTGCCGATTTAGTAGGCTCGTTAAAAATGGATGCTTTCATCAAAGATTTCCCTGAACGATTTGTGCAGGTTGGTATTGCCGAAGCTAACATGATGGGCATTGCCGCTGGTTTAACCATTAGCGGAAAAATTCCATTTACAGGTACTTTTGCCAACTTTTCTACCGGTCGTGTTTACGATCAAATTCGCCAGTCGATTGCTTACTCTAACAAAAACGTTAAAATCTGTGCATCTCATGCTGGTTTAACACTAGGCGAAGATGGTGCAACACACCAGATTTTAGAAGATATTGGTCTGATGAAAATGTTACCGGGCATGGTAGTGATCAATCCTTGTGATTATAACCAGACCAAAGCGGCAACATTGGCCATTATGGATTACGAAGGCCCGGTTTATTTGCGTTTCGGCAGACCAGTAATTCCAGTATTTACACCTGAAGACCAGAAGTTTGAGATTGGAAAAGCTTGGATGGTAAACGAAGGAACTGATGTAACCATTATTGCAACCGGCCACATGGTTTGGAGAGCAATTGAAGCTGGTGAGCAATTGGCAGAATTAGGTATTGATGCAGAAATTATAAATATCCACACCATTAAACCTTTGGATGAAGAAGCTATTCTAAAATCTGTTAAGAAAACTGGTTGTGTGGTAACTTGCGAGGAGCATAACAAATTTGGCGGATTAGGCGAGAGTGTTGCCCGTTTACTAACTACCGAATATTTAGCGCCTCAGGAATTTGTGGCGGTTAACGACAGTTTCGGCGAAAGCGCAACGCCAGATCAGTTGATGACAAAATATAAACTTGATCCAGCTGATATTGTTGCAGCAGCTCAAAAAGTGATGAAAAGAAAAGTTTAAAATAGATTTGAGACGTTAGATATGAGATTTGAGACTTTATAGGTTCAATCTCATATCTCACATCTCAACACTCCTATCTAAAAATAAATGAAACAAGTTGAAGACGCAGAAATATTGCAAAAATTTAGTGTAGAAAAAACACGAAATGAAGCCTTCAATTTGCTTTTAAATAAATATCAACAAAAAATTTACTGGCACATCCGTAGAATAGTTATCGACCATGATGACACGGATGATCTAGTACAAGAAACCTTCGTTAAGGTTTGGAAAAATTTGGCCAATTTTCGTAGCGATTCGCAATTGTACACTTGGCTTTATCGCATTGCGACAAATGAATCAATCACTTTCTTAAACAAGAAAAAGCTCAAAAACAACATCTCATTAGATGATGTAGGTAGTGAACTTGCTGAAACTTTAGCTTCATCTTCTTATTTTGATGGAGATAAAATACAGCGCAAATTACAAGAAGCCATACTAACCTTGCCAGAAAAACAACGCATCATTTTTAACATGAAGTATTTTGATGATATGAAATACGATGAAATTTCTGAAGTTTTAGGCACAAGTGTTGGTGCTTTAAAAGCTTCATTTCATATCGCAGTAAAAAAAATTGAAAGTATTTTAATAAATCAAGATTAGCTATTAAACCTTTTGCTATAAAAAGCATCAATAATACGTGATGAATATAAAAGATGAACATATGGATTGGGAAAAGGAAGCATCGCACTTAGCGAGTTTGTCTCGTTCTACGCCATATAGCGTGCCAGATTATTATTTTGATGATTTGCAAGCTCGTATCAACCAGTCTGTTTTTGTAGCTGGCTTGATGCAAAAAGAAAAGCAAGGTTTTGCAGTACCACAAAACTATTTCGAGAATTTGAGCGAGCAAATTGAAAGCAAAATTGCAGTAGAAAATATTAAATTGTTAGTTAAAGAAGAAGGTTTTAAAACACCAGTAAACTATTTCGAAAAGTTAAACACTGCAATTTTAGATCAAACGATAAATGCTTCTTCAAAAACTAAAACTATTAGTTTATGGCGGTCTGATTTAGCAAAATATGCAGCAGCTGCATGTTTTGTAATTGCAACTGCAACAGGATTATATTTTAATCAAAAAAGTTCGGTTTTGCCTGCACTTACTGCAGATATGGCTAGCGAGCAAATGTTATATGATATTGACGAAAGTGTAATTATAGAACATTTGCAAGAAAATGAAAACCTGAATACTTCTTTGGCTTCTGACACTGAAATTGAAAATTATATTTTAGAAAATTACTCAGCGAGAGACTTATCTAATAATTTGTAATTGAATAAACTGTATTACAAATATTTATCATAAAAATACAAATCTAACAAGAATGAAAAACTTAATTTTAGCCTTATTTATTTTATTTCCAGCAATGGTATTTGCTCAGGGTTCACGCCCAGGCGATGATAAAATTGAAGCTGCAAAAATTGCTTTTTTTACTCAAAAACTCGATTTAACTACCAATGAAGCAAAGATTTTTTGGCCAATTTATAACGATTACCAAAAAGAATTATGGGCTTTAAGAAGAGATAGACACAAAAGTATGATCAGTTTTAGAAAAGTAACTGAAATTGATGATTTATCTGATAGCCAAGTACAAAACCTAATTGCTGGCGATTTCGATTTCAGACAAAAAGACCTCAATATTGAGAAAAAATATTATGCCAAATTTAAAGCCAGTGGTTTATCGATTAAACAAATTGGCAAATTTTATAGAGCCCAAGAAGCATTTAAAAAAGAATTGTTAAGCCGCTTTAGAGGTGGCCAGAATAAACAATAATTTAAATAAATTGATTAATTTTTGAAATCCCGTAGTTTATGAAGCTTACGGGATTTTTTGTAGGCATAAAACATCTTCAAAAATCCCTATTTTTGTACCATGTTAACACAACGCCAATTATTCCTTAAGCACAACGCCCAAACCTCTACTACCCCGCTACTTTTAGAATTTGTAAAAGCAAAAGGCATTTATATGTATGATGTTGAAGGCAAAAAATACATGGATTTAATTGCAGGTATTGGCGTTAGTAATGTTGGGCATTGTCATCCCACAGTTGTGGCGGCAGTACAAAAACAAGCCGAAACCTACATGCACTTAATGGTTTATGGCGAGTTTGTGCAAAGTCCACAGGTAGATTTTGCCAAAGCCTTAGCATCGGTTTTACCAGCAAATTTAAGTTGTACGTATTTGGTAAACTCGGGCAGCGAGGCTATTGAAGGCGCCATGAAATTGGCAAAGCGATATACCGGCAGAACGAAATTAATTGCTTGCAAAAACAGTTACCACGGCAGCACACAAGGCGCTTTAAGTTTAATGGGCAACGAAGAATTTAAGCAAGCCTATCGCCCATTATTGCCAGATGTACAATTTATAGAATTTAATTTACTTGCTGATTTAGCTAAAATAACTACAAAAACCGCAGCTGTTTTTATAGAAACCATACAAGGCGAAGCTGGCATCAGAATTCCAGATGAAAGTTATTTAAAAGCTTTACGAGCTAAATGTAACGAAACAGGAACTTTATTGGTTTTAGACGAAATACAATGTGGTTTCGGCAGAACTGGTAAAATGTTCGGTTTTGAGCATTTTGGTATTGTGCCCGATATTTTATTATTAGCAAAAGGCATTGGCGGTGGTATGCCAATTGGCGCATTCATCAGTTCAGAAGAAATCATGTCGGTATTTTCAGAAAACCCAATTTTAGGCCACATTACCACATTTGGCGGGCATCCGGTAAGTTGTGCAGCTGGTTTAGCTACCTTAAAAACCATAGTAGATGAAGATTTGGTAAAAGATGTAGCAGCCAAAGGTAAACTTTTTAAAAGTTTATTAAAACACCCAGCAATTAGAGAAGTAAGAGGCAAAGGATTAATGTTAGCTGCAGAATTTGAAAGTTACCCTATTTTAAAGCAAATTATTGACGGTTGTATTGAAGATGGAATTATAACCGACTGGTTTTTACACTGCAGCAACTCGATGCGTATTGCACCGCCGCTGATTATTACTGAAGATGAAATTAGAGCAGCTTGTGAAATTATATTAAAAAATATAAATGATGTGGCTGCTCATTAAAGTGTTAAAAAAAGATGTCATCCTGAGCGTAGTCGAAGGAAATCTTTTTGATAATGCTCGAAAAATTTAAATGGTCTTCGACTACGCTCAGACTGACAAAACAAACTAATCTTCTAGTGTTGAGCGATTTCTTCTTGATTTTATTTTTAAATGCAGTCATTAAGCATTACGATTGCCAGTCAAGCTGGCAATGACGAAAAAATCAACCCATTTTTTGCCTTTTAATTAAATAAGCCTGCAAAACATTATCAAAGCCTTCATTTATATCAGCATCAACCATATCTATTTTATATTGGGCACATTTTAGCGTTAGCAGTTTGCGGTATGCATTCATTTGCCCAATATAAGCAGTTGCAACTTTATTGGTATGGGCTTTTAAAACTACTCCTGTTTCCATATCAACAAATTCATAAGGTCGATTTTCAAATTTAAAATCTACCTCTTTGCTTTTATCGGTAACATTAAAAATAACCACTTCATGTTTATTAAACTTTAAATGTTGTAAAGCAGCAAACAAGGGAGCTAACTGATCATCATCATGTACAGTTTGCAGCATATCGCTAAATACAATAACTAACGATCTTTTGTGTATCAGCTCTGCTATTTGGTGCAAAGCCAAAGCCAAATTGGTTTTTACATTATTTTTTGATGCTTGCAAAACCTGATCTAACTGTGCAAATAAATATTTTTGGTGCGTATTGGTAGATTTTGCCGGTGTATTTAAAGTAACCTGATCAGTAAACAAACTTAACCCGAAAGCATCTCGTTGTTTTTTAAGCAAATACATTAAACAAGCCGAACTTTGTACTGCAAAAGTTAATTTATTGTATTTTTCATCCGGAAAATACATAGAAGATGAAGTATCAATTACAAATTGGCAACGTAAATTGGTTTCCTCCTCATAACGCTTGCTAAACAATTTATCGGTTTTGGCGAATAATTTCCAATCAATATTTTTAACACTATCGCCAGTATTGTACAATCTGTGTTCGGCAAATTCTACCGAAAAGCCATGGAACGGGCTTTTGTGTAAACCAGTAATAAAACCCTCTACTACCTGACGAGCCAAAATCTCTAAATTGGTACTTAACTGTAAATTTTCATACTGATTGCCATTTGCCATAACGTAAAGCTAACAAATTATTGGGTTTGCCTAAACTGAATTATATTTATTAGAAAAACAATACCAATGCTACTCGGCAATTTCAGCCCCGCCAAACACTGCAATCTTTTACCTTTAAAGCCATGCCAAGGCAAGGCTTTGGCAAAAGTATTTACGCTTTTGTCGGGTTTATTTTACTCAGGTTTGTGCAACTATTAGAGTATAGCAAAGCGCAAAAAAACAAAATCATCAATGTTTAAGCGTTTATAAGGGTATCAAATCCTACTCAAAACTTATTTCAAACTCCTTTATAAGGCTGCTTAAAAGGTGTTTAAACTCTAGCAAATTTTAATTCTGTTTTATTGTTAAGCCAAATTAAACTCAAATGCCCTTTCAATTTGTCTCTTTTAACCCTATAATCCATCAATTTTTAGTTAACTTTATTTTAAAATAATAAACTAAAAACAACTAAAATGAAAACCAAAATCACCTTCGTTTTAAGTCTAATATTTGGACTTTTCTTTATCAACGCTGGCTTAAACAAGTTTTTTAACTATATGCCAATGCCCGAAAATATGCCAGAAAGCTTGGTTAAAGCAATGACAGCAATGATGGAAATTAGTTGGCTTATGCCGTTAGTTGCAATTGCAGAAATTTTAGGTGGATTGTTAATTATCTTTCCAAAAACAAGAGCTTTGGGTGCATTAATTGTTTTTCCGGTAATGATTGGAATAATTTTAACCAACACGGTAACCAATATAAGTGGATTTCCAATTGCTGCTGTCTGTGCATTAATTTTATTTTGGATTATGTATGAGAATAGAGCCAAGTATTATCCTTTATTAAAAGAATAATTTTTAAATCAAATTTCGTAATTCGGCAAGCGGCTTAAACAAGCAAACAAACACTCCTAAAAGGAATATTTTTTGTTTGTTTGAACAAATATAATGCTAACTTTAGGTTATTGTACGCTATACTCATCCCTAAAGTAACGCTCGCACATGCCAAAAGCAATTACTAAAATAAAAGTACATTTATTCTTCTTTACTTTACTCTTAGGTAATTTTTCAGCAATTGGCCAAACAACCAAAGTAGATGAATTACTTGGGCAATTAAACAAAAACAATACGGACAGCGTACAAATCTCTATCATGAGAAAGCTTTCTATAGCCTATTCTGCGGTAGATCCGATAAAGAAATTTTATTACTCAAATCAATATAGATTATTAGCCGAAAAAAATGGGATAGATTCTGTTGTTGCTAGTGCCTTTTTAGATATGGGCATTTCGCATGGCATAAGAAGTAATTTAGACAGTGCATTACACTATTTTAATTTAGGTTTAAAAAAATCTCAAGAAACTAATTACACCAATGGCATTGCCAGAAGTTATGCAAATATTGGTTATGCTTTTGATCGTTTAGAAAGAAAAAAAGAAGCGGTAAAAAGTTATGAAGCTTCATTAAAACTCTATCGAAACCTAAATCATAAAAAAGGGATTAGTCAAAATATCATCAACTTAGGTTCAATTTATTTTGACCTTGGAGAGTACAAAACTGCACATAATTATTTTAAGCAAGTTTTAGAAACCGTTAAAGAAAACCCAAAAGATGAAATCGGATTAGGAAATGCTCTATTTTCTTTAGGCAACTCTAATCTTAAATTAGGCAATATCAAACCATCACTAACATTTTATCAAAAGAGCTTAGCTTTAAGAGAAAAAATTGGTGATTTAAGCGGCATCGCACTGAGCAATTGGGGTATTGGCCAAATCTTTTTAAAAAAAGAAGAATATCAAAAAGCAATAAAACAGCTTAATGTTGCGCTAAAAGCTAATCAAACTTTAAAAAATCCTTATCAAGAGTGCGTAATTTTAATGACGCTCTCTGAAACTTATTTGGCACTTAAAGATTACAAAAAAGCAGAAAGCATTGGCGAATTGGCTTTAACAAGAGCAAATGATAGTAACGCTAAAGGTTTAACCTCTAAAGCATTAAAATTGTTAGTAGAAATTTCTACCGCACAAAATAAATTTGAAGAGGCTTTAAAACTTCAGTCAGATTATATTAAAGTTAAGGATAGTTTAGACCATAACCATACCAAAGAGAGTGTAATTATTAATGATTTAAATCGTGTTAACTCAGACAATAAAAATTTAGTACGTGACAATAAAAATATCGTCGAAAAAAATGCCGACTATGTAATTGCTATTTCCATTATTACTGCTTTATTAATTATTGTAGCAGTTTTATTGATACTTTATTATGAGCGAAATGAAGAGAAAAAAACAAATAACATTTTATTAAAAAAGCAAAAACAAGAAATTGCAGAGGTAAATGAAGAGTTAAGTGCTTTAAATGAAGAGTTAATTACTCAAATGAACATCGTTTCTTCTCAAAACATAGAATTAGAGAAGCTAAATACCGTGAAAAATAAGTTCTTTTCTATCGTATCTCACGATTTGAGAAGCCCATTGTATAATCTTAAATCACTTTTTGAACTTTATCGTCAAGGAGAGTTAAATGCACAAGAATTAAATGATTTATTGCTGAAGTTAGAAGAGACCATTTACAATACTTCAGGATTTTTAGACAACTTATTAGAATGGTCTAAAAATCAATTAGATGGAATAAATATCAAACCGAGCAATTTTTCACTTCATCAGCTAGTAACTGAGAATTTAAATTTAGCCGAATCTCAATTTAAATCTAAATCTTTAATTATAGAAAACAACATTAATAATCATATCGTTCTTTTTGCAGATCCAAACATGATCAATATTGTGATTAGAAATTTGCTTGCCAATGCCATTAAATTTTGCAATGTAGGAGATAAAATTACCTTTAACGCGGAGGTTAATGAGCCAAATGTTGTATTCACCATTACCGATACAGGCACTGGAATTGCTAAAGAAAGAATAGATAAACTTTTTAAACTATCTCATCAAACAAGTACAGGAACATCTGGCGAAAGAGGTTACCAATTAGGTTTAGTTTTGTGTAAAGACATGATTTCGCAAAATAGTGGTAAAATATGGCTAGAAAGTGAATTGGGTGTAGGCACTAAATTTTACCTTAGCCTACCTAAAGCAAAGTAATTCACCTTACCTTCATTTAACATTATTGCTTTTTAAATCTGCTAAAACATTAAATTTGAAGATGGGTAAAATATTAATCGTTACTGGTGGAAGTAAAGGTATTGGAAAGGGAATTATTGAGGCATATTTGGCAGAAGATTACCAAATATTTTCTATTTCTAGAAGTGAAAATCATAACCTACTAAACGTTAATCAATTTAAATATGATTTGAGTAAAACTGATGGAATTAAAAATCTATTAATAGAATTATTTAAAAATATCAAATCCAACGAAGTTGAAAAAATAACATTGATAAACAATGCTGGAACGGTAGGGCAAATTGCCAAAATAGAAGACATTAATGAAATAGAAAATACCCTTAAACTAAATACCATTGCCCCACTTATTATAAATTCAACATTTTTAGCCTTAACCCAAAATTGGAAAGCCAAAAAGCACATCATCAATATTTCATCTGGTGCAGCCTATAAGCCTTATAGCGGATGGACAGTTTATTGCGCATCTAAAGCTGCTATAGATATGATGACCAAAACTATTGCTTTAGAACAAGATGAAGTTGAAAATGGAGCAAAAATTATTGCCATTTATCCTGGTGTTGTTGATACCGAAATGCAGGCAGAAATTCGCAAAAGCGATAAAGCCAACTTTACCTCAATAGATCGGTTTTTAGATTTAAAAACAAATAATGCTTTAGCTAATGCAACAACTGTTGGAAAACAAATATTTGATTTAGACCAAAGTAACATTGCCAACGGATCATTAGTTAGAGTTAAAGAATGATGGAAAAAGATTATTTAGCAAGCATTAAAAAACAGTTTGAATATTATAAAATGCTTGGCGATCAAACTTTTGCTCAATTAAATGATGAGCAATTGTTTAATCAAATTAACGAAGAAAGTAACAGTGTTGCCACTATTGTAAAACACATGTGGGGCAATATGTTATCAAGGTGGACAGGTTTTTTAACCACAGATGGAGAAAAAAATTGGCGCCAGAGAGATGCAGAATTTGAAAACGATATAACTTCAAGACAAGAACTATTAACCAAATGGAATGAGGGTTGGCAATGCTTATTCGAGGCAATTGATAGTTTAAAAAATGAAGATTTAACAAAAGAAATTTACATCAGAAATCAAGGTCATACGGTTATCGAAGCCATTAATAGGCAATTGGCACATTATCCATACCATGTTGGCCAAATTGTTTTTTTGGGTAAAATTTTTTGTAGCACACAGTGGAAATCACTATCTATCCCAAAGGGGAATTCGAAGAGTTTTAATGATGATAAATTTGCTCAAGCTAAACACAAGCAGCATTTTACCGATGAGTTTTTAAAGCCAGATTAAGTAAAAATGAGACGCTAAATTTTTTCTCATAACTGTGTCTAATCAGTTTCTGCTATATTTGTAGCTCATCTCAAAGAATGGTTAGGCTAAAATCTGTTTTAAATAAAGTAATTCTCATTGCTATTTTTTTGCTCTCTTTCTCAAATTCATGGGCTCAAAAATTTGTTCATATTAACGATAGCATTAGTCAGCATATTTTTAATTTTGCCGAGGTAGAAATTTTAAAAGATGAGCAAAACAAGCTAACTTTTAACCAAATTAAAAGTAAAGCTTTCGAAGAAAAGTTTAGTCCGAGCAATAAAAGCACCCCGCAAACTATTTCACTAAACACAAATTATTGGGCTAAAATTAAAATCAAACACAATAATAAATCTAGCAACCGGTTTTTACTAGAATTTTTTGATCAGACAATTGATCATATAACAGTTTACATGCCACAAAGTGATGGCACTTATGTGGTTAAAGAACTAGGCGATCAACTTAACTTCGCGGAGCGAACCCTAACTCACAAAAATTTTGAAGTTTACATTCCAAATGACAACAATTTAACACAGACATACTATTTCAAAATTCGTTCGTCGCAAATATCAGATGTAATTATCGTTTTAAGATCGGTAAATTGGTTCATTTCTTATGCCTTAGATGAATATTTCTATTTCGGTATTTTTTACGGAATGATATTAGTTTTTAGCTTTTACAACCTGATAATGTTTGTGGCCATGCGCCAAAAACAATACCTTTTTTATGTATTGTATAATTTAAGTGTAGGCCTTTTCGAAATGAGTAGCGATGGCATTGCCTATCAATATTTGTGGCCTAATGCGCCAATATGGAATCAGATTGCTTATGCCTTTTTTCTTTATGGAACTAGCATATTCGCCTTATTATTTACTAAAGAATTGTTATTTGTAAAAGCAAAGGCTCCAAAACTTAATCAATTAATTATTGGCTTAATTATAGTTAGAACCCTATTTTTCATTTATTGCTTAATTTTTGATCAAAATTTATTCAATTATAAGTTCTTAGAGTTTATTCCTTTATCGGTAGCATTTTTTACTGGGATCTATATTTTTAAACAAGGTTACCAACCAGCTCGTTTTTTTGTAGTAGGCTATAGCTTTTTATTTTTTGGCTTTGTTTTAAAGCTACTAATTATGCTAGGCATAAGCTGGTTAAATTTTGGTGCACTTTCTTACTATAGCTTAAGTATTTGTTTTGTATTAGAAATGGTATTTCTCTCTTTTGCCATTGGAGATAAAGTAAGCATACTTAAAAAAAAGAAAGAAAAAGCACAGCGGCAAATGATACAGCAAATGGCCGTTAATGGCAAACTTAAAGATAACCTTAATCAAGAATTAGAACGTCAGGTTAATGAGCGAACAAAGGAAGTTTTTCATAAATCGATAATTATTGAAGCTAAAAACGAAGAGTTGCTATTTGCTAATGAACAACTGCAACAACAGGCAGAAGAAATTTCGAGAATGAATGTGTTGTTGGCACAAGATAATCAAGAATTACAAATTAACGTTGAAAAAGTAACCAGAGACAGGGTAATGTCTGCTGATGTTGATTTTGAAGAATTTAGCAAAATATATCCTGATAAGGAAAGCTGTAATGAATTTTTAGCAGAGCTAAAATGGAAAAACGGTTATGTGTGTAAAAAATGCAAAAATACCCATTTTTACAATGGACATGTTGCTTACAGTAGACGCTGTAGCAAATGCGCCTATGAAGAATCTGTTACAAGCTATACTGTTTTTCATAATACGCGTATTCCAATAAATAAAGCATTTTACATGGTTTTTCTAATCTATTCTACCAAAGGAAAAATCTCATCTCATAAACTTGCTGAAATATTAAATATCAGACAAAGCACGTGCTGGACCTACGGTAGCCGGATCAAAACAATTATGGAAGAACGAAAATCGGTGTTAAAAAAAGCTAATAAAAATGGTTGGAGCTTACTTGTTTTAGATTAATTAGTATTTCACTCTGTCATTTCTTTGTTATTTATCTTTTAATATGCAAATTCATTTCAAGGGTATTTAAGCGTATCAGGTTATACACATACAAAGCTTAAATAAAATGGTTACGTACTGTAAATCAGTACTAAAACACTTCTATAAATTAGGGTATCAAACCGTATCGAAATGATAATAACATCCTTATTATCAGTAAGTTATGGTGAATTTTTTATTCTAATTGTTTGCATTTAACCTTAAAATGACCTTAACTTTAACACCAACTAATTATAAATAGTAACTAACCAAAAGATTATGACAAAAAAATTTACACTATTTATTGTACTTATTTTTTGTAGCATAGGTTATACCCTAGCACAAGAAATTACAATAACTGGTCAGGTAAAAGATCAGAAAGGCTTACCAATTCCTGGTGCATCAGTAAAAGTTAAGGGCACCCAAAATGGGGCATCAACAGAAAATAACGGAACTTACCAATTAAAAGCACAAGCAAACGCAGTATTAATATTCTCGTTTATTGGCTTTAAAACCATTGAAGAAAATGTAAACTCAAGAACATCGGCCAATGTAATTTTATCAGAAGATAACAATCAACTAAATGAAGTTATTGTAATTGGCTATGGTACAACAACTAAGAAAGATTTAACTACCTCGGTTGTATCAGTTTCTTCAAAAGATTTAGAAAACCAACCAATTACTAATCCATTGCAAGCCATACAAGGTCGTGCGGCTGGTGTTCAAGTAAGTTCGCAATCGGGTAAACCTGGTGCAGGCATTTCTATAAGTATTAGAGGTAATACCTCAATTACAGCCTCAAACAGCCCTTTATATGTAATTGACGGGGTTACATCAAGAGATGCCAGCTTCTTAAATGCTAACGATATTGAAACAATGACTATTTTAAAAGATGCATCTGCTGCTGCAATTTATGGCTCTAGCGGTGCAAATGGTGTAGTTTTAATTACCACTAAAAAAGGTTCGGCTGGTAAATTGCAAGTTGCCTTTAATGCATTTTCTGGATTTTCTAACTTTTGGCAGAAACAAGATGTATTGTCTAGAGATCAATACGTTACTTTAATGACAGAGTTAGGCTACACCAGCTTTGGTGGTAATAACCAAACCGACTGGCAAGATGAAACCTTTAGAACCGGAACACAAAACCAATATCAAGTTTCTTTATCGGGTGGTGTAAAAGGCGGTCAGTATTATTTCTCAACTGGTTACCAACAAGATAAAGGTGTTGTAGCACCAGCTAAACTTGATCGTATAACCGCTAACTTTAATGGTTCTCAAAACATCACCCCATGGTTAAAGTTAACTGGTAATGCGGTATTAACATCAAGTAACTCTATAGATGTTGGCGACAACAGTAGTGTTTCTCGCGGTGGCGTTATATTAGGTGCCTTAACAACACCTCCTACTATTGGCATTTTCGAGCCAAACGGACAATATACTACCATACCTAATGCTGGTGGATGGGACAATCCTTTAGCCTTGGCATTTGGATCGAACAATAGAAATAGAAATTTTAGATTTATTGGTGCTTTTGGTGCTCAAGTTAATTTCACCAAAGATTTGTATTTCAAATCTACCATCAGTACAAACTCTAATCAGAATTTCTATCGTTATTATACAGATAACTTCTTAACAACTTATGGTCGTCAAGAACGTGGTGTTTATCGTGATAACAGCGTAAACGAAAGTGTTTGGTTAAATGAAAATATATTAAACTATACCAAAAACTTTGGCAAAAACTTATTTACAGCCACTGGAGGATACACTTTACAATCATCAGATTGGCAATACAACAATAATGAATTAACTCGTTTTTATGATACCTCTGGAAACCCGATTGCGCCGTCGGTTGCATTAACTATACCGCAACGAGCACAATGGAGTAAACAATCTTATTTGGCCCGTATTTCTTACTCATACGATAATAAATACTTATTTAGCTCTAATTTTAGAGCAGATGGTTCATCGAGATTTGCTAAAGAAAACCGTTTTGGTTATTTCCCTTCAGTTTCTGCAGGATGGAGAATTTCTGCCGAGAATTTTATGAAAGACAGCGAAAGCATCAACGATTTAAAAATTCGTGGTAGCTGGGGTAAAGTTGGTAACGACGAAGGTATTGGAGACTATGCTTACATGAAGTTATATAGTGTAAATGCGCAAGGCGAATACAACCTTCAAAACCCTGCAAACAATGCTTTATCTTGGGAAAAAACAACACAAACTAACATCGGTTTAGATTTAACCATGTTTAACAATAGGGTAACTTTTACAGCAGATGCCTATCTTAAAAAAACAAATGATTTATTAATCAATGTTCAATTGCCGCCATCATCTGGTTTTGGTAGCCAAGCATATAATGTTGGTGCTATGGAAAACAAAGGTTTAGAGTTTGTATTGTCTACTAAAAACTTCGATCGCGAAAAGTTTCAGTGGAACACGGATTTAAACTTTTCTATCAATAGAAATAAAGTAACAGATTTGGGTACTACCACTCAATCGTTAAACTTTGCAGGCATTTACGAACGCGATGATGCTGTTCGTGTGGTTAAAGACAGACCATTGGGAAGCTTTTACGGTTATGTTTTTACAGGTGTAAACCCTACAAATGGCGCTGCACAATATGCAGACATAAACGGAAACGGTGTTACAGGTTCTGCAGATCCAGGTGATAGAACTTTTATTGGTTCGGCTCAACCTAAATTTATTTATGGTATTACTAACAATTTTACCTACAAAAACTGGAATTTGAATATCTTTTTTCAAGGTGTGCAAGGCAGCCAATTATTTAACGCCTCTAGAATTGATTTAGAAGGCATGTTTGATGCTAAAAACCAATCTGCAGCAGTATTAGACAGATGGACTTCACCAGGCCAAATTACCAATGTACCTAAAGCTTTAAGAGCCAGTTCAGAAAACTCTTTAACTTCTAGCCGCTTTGTAGAAAATGCATCTTATTTGCGTTTAAAAACTGCTACGCTAGCTTATAGCTTTGGTACTGCCACACTTGAAAAATTAAAAATGAGCAAAATAACTTTATTTGCTAGTGGCTATAATTTATTAACATTTACAAAATACTCAGGCTTAGATCCAGAAGTAAATGTAAACTCTGCAAATGGCCCTTCTATGGGGGTAGATTATGGTACTTATCCGCAATCGAGAAGTATTTTATTTGGTGTTAATGTTGGATTTTAAGAATTAAGAAAATGAAATTAAATATATATTCGTTAGTAGCAGCCGCCACAATTGCACTTACTTTGCAAAGCGGTTGCAAAAAAGATTTTCTAGATAAACAGCCCTTTAATCAGGTTACTGGTGATGTTGCCTTTACAACTGCAGCAGGAGCTGAAAAATTAATGGCCGGTGCTTATGGTGGCATGTATAATGATTACCACATCTGGGATTACATGGTAAATGGTGATGTTACATCTGACAATGCTTATGCAGGTGGAGATAACCCTGCAAACATTCAAATAGATCTGTTTACAGCAAATTCTACAAACGGTAATGTGGGTCGTGATTGGGGCGGACTGTATTCAAACATCAAAAATGCAAATGAAGTTTTAGAAAACGTTCCTAACATTCAAGATCAGGCATTAGATGCCAATGGCAGAAGAAACCAAATTTTAGGAGAAGCATCTACTTTAAGAGCTTATTTCTACTTCCATTTGGTTCGTTTATGGGGTGGTGTTCCTTTAATTTTAAAATCGCCAACCAACTTAGAAGAAATGCAAAAACCTCGTTCTACTGTTGATGAAGTGTATGCTCAAATAATTAAAGATTTAGAATATGCTTTACCAAACGTACGTACTTCGGCACCAAATAAAGGTATCATTACTAAAGGCATCGTAAATGCACTATTAGCAAAAGTTTATGCTGCTAAACCTAATCCAGATTGGGCAAAAGTACAACAATATGCTGATGCAACTATTGCTGGTGGTTATAGTTTAGTGGGCACATTTGATCATTTATTTGATGGCGCACATAAAAACAACAGCGAATCTATTTGGGAAATGCAGTATGATGGTTGGGGTGGTCCGAGCGGCCGCGGAAATTGGATGACTGGCGTAATTGTTGGCACAGGTTGGAAACGTTTTTGTACACCAACAAACGATTTAATTGCCGCATTTGATACCGAAGGCGATATTATTCGTAAAAACTCTAGCGTTAATTTTAGAAATGTAAGTACTGAAGGATGGTCTGATGATTATTGGAGTAAAGCTAATTATCCCTTCATAAATAAATACCGTAATGATGATTTGGCAAATTCATACATTTTGCGTTTGGCTGATATTAAGCTATTAAAAGCAGAAGCTTTGAATGAAGCTAGCACATCGGGCTGGTCTGCAGCTAAAACCATTGTAGATGAAATTCGTTTACGTGTTAACCTAGGTGGAACTCCGGCAAATAACCAAGCCGCTATGCGTTTGGCTATAGAAAATGAGCGTAGGTTAGAACTAGCTTTTGAAGGTCACCGTTGGTTCGATTTGCTAAGAACCAATAGAGCAGTTGTAGTTATGAATGCTCAAAAGAATGGTAGTGGCGCTAACTTAAATTATAATGTTACAGCCGCGAAATTACTTTTCCCAATTCCGCAGGCAGAATTAGACCGAAACCCTAATTTAAAATAACTTTATAGTGCAGTATAATATAGTTTCACTGTTTTTATACTGCACTTTTCTACTACATACCCTAAAAATTTATAAAAAATTTTTAGGGTTATAAATCGATCAAATACTGCTTTTAATACAACATAGAGGCATATTTAAAAAATAATTTACTCTAAAATTTTATTGTTTTTCGAGAATTTCATTAAAAATAAATTTTGATTTCAACAATCAAATTTGATTAAGTTTACCATCACCAAATATAGCCTCTTCAATTTTTTAAGACTTATACATATTCATTCACTACGCTAATTATGAACTTTAAAAACTATAGCTTAACGCTATTATTGTTGCTTAGTAGTTTTCAAATTTTTGCACAACCCAAACCAAAACAAACTGCTTTAGAATTAAAAGTTAACGCCTTAATGGCAAAAATGACCTTAGAAGAAAAAGTAGGTCAGATGGCTCAAATTACTTTAGATGTAATTGGAAACGGCAAAGATCGTTTTAGTAGCGATGAACCTTTTACACTAGATGAGCAGGCCATGCAAAAAGCATTGGTTCAATACAAACTAGGTTCTGTTTTAAACGCATCAAATAACAGAGCTAGAACTCCGCAGCATTGGTTAGAAGTAATCACAAAAATTCAAAAAGTTGCAATGAGCAACAAAAATGCTATACCTGTTATTTATGGTATAGATGCCATACATGGCGAAACTTACACTGCTGGTGCAACTATGTTTCCGCAGCAAATTGGCCAAGCAGCAACATTTAATAGAGAATTGGTTTATAAAGGAGCTGAAATTACTGCTTATGAAACTCGTGCTAGTTCTATTCCTTGGGCATTTTCGCCACTGTTAGATTTAGGTGCCGATCCTCGTTTTCCTCGCCAATGGGAAAGTTTTGGCGAAGATCCTTATCTAATTACTGAATTAGGTAAACAAATGGTTTATGGTTTTCAAGGCAAAGACAATAACATTGCCAACCCAACCAAAGTTGCCGCATCGATAAAACACTTTTTAGGCTATCAGGTTCCAGTTTCTGGTAAAGACAGAACACCTGCGATTATATCAGACCAAGCGCTTAGAGAATACCATTTACCACCATTTAAAGCAGCAATTGAAGCTGGAGCACGTACAATTATGATCAATTCTGGCTTAATTAACGGCGTACCTGTTCATGCAAACTATAAAATCCTTACTAAATTACTAAAAGAAGAATTAGGATTTAAGGGCTTAGTAGTAACCGATTGGGGAGATATTGAGAATTTGCATAAAAGAGATCGTGTAGCAAAAGACAATAAAGAAGCCGTAATGATGGCCATTAATGCTGGTATAGATATGTCTATGGTTGCTTACCAATACGAACCTTTTTGCGATGATTTAATTGCACTTGTAAAGGAAGGGAAAGTTAAACAAAGTAGAATTGATGATGCTGTTAGAAGAATTTTAACAGTTAAATATGAATTAGATTTATTTAACAATCCCACTACAGATATTAAAGATTATCCAAAATTTGGAAGTGTTGAGTTTGAGCAAGCTTCTCAACAAGCTGCTACTGAATCTATTACCTTGTTAAAAAATAACGATAATGTTTTACCGCTTAAAAAATCGACTAAAATATTAGTAACAGGACCAAATGCAAACTCGATGCGTACCTTAAATGGCGCTTGGACTTACTCTTGGCAAGGTGAAAAAGTGGAAGATTTTGCAGCAAAATACAATACCATTTTAGAAGCCTTAGAAAACAAAATTGGTAAGCAAAATGTAACCTATTTACCCGGTGTAAGCTATAAAATGGATGGCAAATATTATGAAGAATATGCCGACCAATTAGAAGAAACCATCGCGGCAGCAAAAAACGCTGATGTTGTGGTGCTTTGCCTAGGCGAAAATTCTTATACAGAAACACCAGGCAATTTAAGCGACCTATATTTATCTGATTTACAAACAGAATTAGCTCAAAAACTAGCTGCAACTGGCAAAACTATCATTTTGGTATTAAATGAAGGCAGACCACGCATTATTAGCAAATTTGAGCAAAAGATGGCTGCTATTGTACAAACCTATTTACCTGGTAATTTTGGTGGTAACGCATTGGCGGATATTTTATATGGCGATGTTAATCCATCAGGAAAACTCCCTTACACTTATCCTCAATTTCCAAATGCTTTGTTTACCTATTACCACAAACCATCAGAATCTAGAGAAACTACAGAAGGAATTTACAATTACAACGCCGATTACAATCCGCAGTATGTATTTGGTCATGGTTTAAGCTACACCACTTTTAATTATAGTGATATTAAATTAAGCACCTCTACCTTAAAAAAGGGGCAAACTTTAACTATTAGTGTTAATGTAAGCAATACCGGTAAAGTAACTGGTAAAGAAAGCGTGTTGTTATTTATAACAGATTTAGTAGCTAGTGATATTAGTCCAGATGTAAAACGTTTAAAAGGATTTGATAAAATTGAGCTTAAAGCAGGCGAAACCAAAACAATAACTTTTAAAATTACACCAGATGATATTGCTTTTGTTAACTCTGAATTGAAAAAAATTACTGAACCTGGTGAGTTTGAAATTCTATTAGGAAACAAAAAAATTAAATTCAATTACACCCTTTAACCAACGATATGAGATTTTCAACAATCATACTTTTTTCGTGCCTCATTTCTTTAGGTTCGTGTGCATGTAAAAAAAGCACAAAAAACGCAAAAGTAGAAGATGGAGCAACAACACCTCCAGTTACAAATCCTGTAGCAAGTGATGTAAGTTTTTGGCTAACCAAAGGAGATAAATCAGCGCTGCTACAAAAGCAAAACGTAGCACTAAATTTTACTGCTACCAATAATTCTTATTCAAGTATTGAGATAGATGAAGCTCAAGTATTTCAAAGTATAGATGGTTTTGGATATACTTTAACTGGCGGAAGTGCAACATTAATAAATAGTTTAGGAGCAACAGAAAAAGATGCTTTAATTAAAGAATTGTTTGGCACAGAAGAAAATGCAATTGGTGTTAGTTATTTGAGGTTAAGCGTAGGTGCGTCTGATTTGAGTGCAAATGTTTTCACCTATAATGAGCGTCCAAACGGACAAACAGATGTAAATCAAGATCATTTTAGCATTGCTTCAGAAATGACTGATTTGGTACCTATCCTTAAAAAGATTTTGGCGATTAATCCCAATATTAAAATTATGGGCTCACCATGGACAGCACCTACTTGGATGAAAACTAATAATGCCTATAAAGGCGGAAGTTTAAAGCCCGAATATTATGCTGCTTATGCAAAATATTTTGTAAAATACATACAAGCTATGAAAGCTCAGGGTATTACTATAGATGCAATTACCATTCAAAATGAACCTTTGCACCCTGGCAATAACCCAAGCATGTATATGGAAGCCAAAGACCAAGCAATTTTTATTAAAACTGCATTAGGCCCAGCTTTTGAAGCAGCTAACATTACTACTAAAATTATCATTTACGATCATAATGCAGATAGACCAGACTATCCGATGGAAATTTTAGCCGATGCAGCCGCTAGCAAATATGTTGATGGTTCGGCATTTCATTTATACGGAGGTCAAATTTCTGCATTAAGTACCGTTCGTAATGCATACCCAAACAAAAATATTTATTTTACTGAGCAATGGGTGGGCGGACCAGGTAATTTTGCCGAAGATTTGAAATGGCATATATCTACTTTAATTGTTGGGGCTACTAGAAATTGGAGCAAAAATGTTTTAGAATGGAATTTAGCTGCCGACCCTAACTATAACCCACATACGCCTGATGGCGGCTGTACTAGCTGTTTAGGAGCCATAACAATAGCCCCAGCAGTTTCTAGAAATGTTGCTTATTATGTAATTGCGCATGCATCAAAATTTGTAAGGCCAGGTTCAGTTAGAATTGGTTCTACCTTAAACAGCGTATTAAGCAATGTTGCTTTTAAAACTCCAGATGGCAAAAAAGCATTGGTTGTGATGAATACAAGTTCAAATGATCAAACTTTTAACATCAAACACAATGGCAAAATAGTAACTACCATGTTGCCTGCAGGCGCCGCTGGCACCTTTGTTTGGTAAAGATTTTCATTACACATTTAATGATTGATTTAGTTAATCCCGATTATTGTCGGGATTTTCTATTTTATGGGCATACTAAAATCAATAAATTATGATATCTTGCGCAAAAGCTAACTAAACTTTCCCCTATTGTTTTGTTAAATTACTTATGAAAAAAATCATCCTACCTTTAGTTCTTGTTACACTAATATTTACCGCCTGCCAAAGCGAAAGTAATCAAGAAAGCATTGACTCAACCTTAACTTCGGAGAAAGTTAATATTAGCGAAACTTACTGTTACAGTTTTATTAAAAATAACGATACAGCAAAGCTAAACTTTATTAATACGAACGGAATTACTACTGGCGAATTGAGTTACCATTTATACCAAAAAGATAAAAATAAAGGTATTATAGAAGGTGAAATGAAAGGTGATACCTTAATTGTGGATTATACTTTTGATTCTGAAGGTTCAGAATCTGTTCGTGAAGTTGTTTTTTTAAAAAGGAACAATCAGTTAATTGAAGGGTTTGGCGATGTGGAAGAAAAAGATGGAAAAACTGTTTTTAAAGATAAATCTAAACTGATTTTTGGTAATTCTATTGTTTTTAAAAAAGTTGATTGCCAATAATTAATCTTCTACATTAAAATTTTCAAACCTTTCCCAAAAGCCATCAACAGGTAATGGTGCAAATATTTTAACGGGTTCTTTTTGCACAGGGTGGATAAACTCTAACTGCCTAGCATGTAAACAAATGCTTCCTTTTCTGCTACCGCGAGGATATCCATATTTATTATCGCCAACTATTGGGCAATCCATTGTAGAAAGCTGAACTCTAATTTGATGTGAGCGACCAGTTATTGGGTTGACCTGTAAGAGCTGAAAACCGCCAAGTTCGCCTATTAATTTATAATTTAGCTCAGACCTTTGGCTACCTGCAACTTCTTTATTATAAGCAGCAACTACATTTTTCTGAGGATTTTTAATCAAATAATGAACCAAATTACCTGCTAATCGAGCAGGTTTATTTCTTACTACTGCAAAATAGGTTTTTCGAACCTCACGATTTTTGAAAACCGCATTCATTCGTTCTAAAGCTTTGCTTGTTTTAGCAAATAAAATTACGCCACTAACTGGCCTATCTAAGCGATGTACTACACCTAAAAATGCACCATTTGGTTTGTTATACTTGGCAGCGATATATTTCTTCACCATCTCATCCAACGGTTCATCACCTGTTTCATCAACCTGTACAATATCCCCAGAGCGTTTGTTAATCGCAATTAAGTGGTTGTCTTCGTATAAAATATCTGCTTCGGTTATTGGCATTCGTAGTATTTAGTATCAAGTATCAAGACTTGAGTTATGTAAAAAGCTTTTGTTATTTAAACCCGATTGGAGTGTAAATCCTTTTTGTTGCATCATCCTTCGACAGGCTCAGGATGACATTGACAAAAAGATTGTAACGGAAAGCGGGGCTGATGTATCCGAGAAGCACTACTACTGCTTTTCAAATCAAGTCAAAACGCCCAACTCCCAACTTAATATTGTTCTTTCTCGTTCGGAAAATCTTTTGCTTTTACATCTTTAATATAAGATTGTGCAGCGCCTAAAATTCCTTCGTATAAATCTAAATATTGGCGTAAAAAGCGTGGTCTAAAACCTTTGGTTAAGCCAATCATATCATTAACAACTAAAACTTGTCCATCGCAATCTGGTCCGGCACCAATTCCTATTGTTGGTATATGTAAGCTTTCGCTCACTTCTTTGGCTAATTTAGCCGGAATTTTCTCTAACACAACTGCAAAACAACCTGCATCTTGTAAAGCTAAAATATCTGTTTTCAGCTTATTTGCTTCTTCCTCGTCTTTAGCTCTTACTGTATAGGTTCCAAATTTATAAATAGATTGTGGCGTTAAACCCAAATGCCCCATTACAGGTATGCCAGCAGTAATAATTCGCTGTATAGATTCAACAACCTCAACCCCACCTTCTAACTTTACACCATGAGCACCAGATTCTTTCATAATTCTGATTGCAGAATTTAAAGCTTCCTTAGAATTGCCTTGGTACGAACCGAAAGGCAAATCTACCACCACAAATGCTCTGGTAGCACCGCGAACAACGCCTTGTGCATGGTAAATCATTTGGTCTAAGGTAATTGGCAAAGTAGTTTCGTGACCAGCCATTACATTAGATGCAGAATCGCCTACCAATAAAACATCTAATCCGGCATCATCTAAAATGGTAGCCATCGAATAATCGTAAGCGGTTAACATGGCAATTTTTTCACCACGTTGTTTCATTTCTTGTAAAATGTGGGTAGTTATCCGCTTAATTTCTTTGTTTACAGACATGTTGTTTGTTTTGTATTGCAAAATTAGGTTTTATTATTGTAAACCAAACAAAGCCAACATAACAAAGATGAAAGATAAACACAGCTGTCGCAATTAAGATTTTACAAGTAAAGTTTTAATGTCCATGTGTATATCTCCATTTGCTATACTTTTTTAAAAAAAATCTTGAAAAAGCCGTTCAAAAAGCTACCTTTGTATCCTGAAATGAATGAGTTCAATCAGACTTCTTTTTTAGCTTACAAAAACGGCAAAACCGTTACGAAATTCCATTCTTTTATACCTCACCCCAACCCTCTCCTAAAGGAGAAGGAGTATTTTAAATTATATTCTTATTGTATTTCAAATGACTAACTACACAAAGTTACCCGCTATTTTGTTATTGGCCGATGGCACTGTTTTTTACGGTAAAGCTGCCGGAAAAATTGGTACAACAACTGGTGAAATTTGTTTTAATACTGGCATGACAGGCTATCAGGAGGTTTTCACAGACCCTTCTTATTTTGGTCAGATTATGGTAACCACCAATGCACACATTGGCAATTATGGTATGCATAAAGAAGAAATAGAATCGGGATCGATAAAAATTGCTGGTTTAGTTTGCAAAAACTATAATATTATTTACAGTAGAAAAGAAGCATCAGAATCTATTCAAGATAATTTCCAAAACGAAAATATTGTTGGCATTGCTGAAATCGATACCAGAGCATTGGTACGCCACATTAGAAATAAAGGTGCTATGAATGCCATTATTTCTTCAGAAATAACTGATTTACAAGAGTTAAAAAAGAAATTAGCTGATGTACCAGATATGGATGGCTTAGAACTTTCTTCTCATGTAAGTACTAACGAGCCATATTATTATGGTAATCCTGAAGCTAAATATAAAATTGCTGCTTTAGATTTGGGCATCAAGAAAAACATTTTGCGCAACTTTGATGATAGAGATATTTATGTAAAGGTTTACCCGGCTAAAACTACATTTGCCGAAATGAACGATTGGGGAGCTAATGGATATTTTATCTCTAACGGCCCTGGTGATCCTTCTGCTATGGGTTATGCTATCGACACAGTTAAATCTATTTTGGAGGCAGATAAGCCATTATTCGGAATTTGTTTAGGCCACCAATTATTGGCAGAAGCTAATGGAATTGGCACGATGAAAATGTTTAACGGTCACCGTGGTTTAAATCACCCTGTTAAAAACATCATAAAAAACCACTGCGAAGTAACTTCACAAAATCATGGTTTTGGTGTAATACCAGATGAGGTTAGAAAATCTGATAAAGTGGAAATTACCCACGTAAACTTAAATGATGATTCTATTGAAGGAATTAGAGTGAAAGGTAAAAAAGCTTTCTCGGTACAATACCATCCAGAGTCTTCTCCTGGCCCACATGATTCTCGTTACTTATTTGATGACTTTGTTGATTTAATTAAAGGCGATTTAGTTTGGTAGATAAAGGTTGAGGGTTGGAAGGCAGAAGGTTTAAGGCCTAAACTGCAAAAACCTAACATTATATAAAAAGGATGTTTGTTAAATGCAGACATCCTTTTTGGTTTGATTACATTTTTGCTCTTTGATCTTGAAAATCCTTTAATCCTGTAAATCCTGCTCCAGACAATTATCAACTCATCCCTATCAAACATCATTTTATCGACATTTTACTGCCAATTAGCTAAAATTCATCAACTATTCATATAAAGCTTCTTACTTTAGCATTATAGAAACAACCTCAGCTTAACGCTATCAAATAAAAATAATGGAAAAAAGAAATGCCATCATTAGTGTAAAAGATCTTGTAAAAAACTACGATGATTTTAAAGCAGTACAAGGTTTAACCTTTGATGTTTACGAAAATGAAATTTTTGGTTTATTAGGCCCCAATGGAGCTGGCAAAACAACTACCTTAGAAATTATAGAAACACTTCGTCAAAAAACATCAGGAGAAGTTATTGTTGATGGTTATTCAGTCGATAAAGACCCCAGTTCAATTAAACGAATTATTGGCGTTCAGTTACAAGCAGCTGGTTATTATCCAAACTTAAATTTAGTAGAACTTTTAGAACTGTTTTCGGGCTTGTACGGCGTAAATGTAAATCCGATGGATATGTTGGCCAAGGTTAACTTACAAGACAAAGCAAAAGCAAAATATAAAGCTTTATCTGGTGGACAAAAACAGCGTTTCTCTATAGCAACTACGCTAATCAATTCACCTAAAATTATTTTCTTAGATGAACCAACCACAGGTTTAGATCCGCAAGCCCGTAGAAACCTATGGGATTTAATTTCGGAAATCCGTAAGCAAGGTACAACAGTGGTAATTACAACACATTATATGGATGAAGCTGAGCAATTGTGCGATAGGGTAGCTTTTGTAGAAAGAGGACAAATTATTGCCCTAGATACACCAGATCAATTGATAGATAACTTGATAGCAAGTGGTTTTGAACGCAAAAAAGAGGTTAAAAAAGCAAATCTGGAGGATGTATTTATCAATCTAACCGGCCAAGAGTGGCGTGAATAAACCCCTAAATCCCCGCCGCGGCGGGGACTTCAAAATCAACTAATACCAAACAAAAAAAGCATTATGATTAATAACGATAGACCATCTAATCAAAATACTAGCTCCACTTTAGGGGTTGGGGGTTATAGTCACACAAAAGCCACCTTAGCATTAGCAAAAGCAAGTTTTCGCTCTATCATGCGCAGCCCATCGGCGGTGGTTTTTACCTTAGCCTTTCCATTAATTTTTATTTTAGTTTTTGGCTTTTTAGGAGGCGGCGGCACTAAACTAGATATTGCTTTAGCACCAGGTTCTGACATACAAAACCCTGTAGTTGTTGCTTTAGAAAAAACAGGCTTAGTTAGATTAACCAAAAACGACGACCAAAAAAACATTGATAGCAAGCTCGAAAAAGGCAATTACGATGCAGTTATTAAGGTAGAGAAAAACCCAAATGGTGTACCTGCTTATTTTACCAACGTAACTTATACCTCAGCTTCTTTAGATAAAGGCAATATTTTAAAATCTATTTTAAACGAAATCTCCTACAATTTAAACTCACAAAATTTAAAACCAACAGTTACAGAAATTAGAGCAAGTACCGTAACCGGACGTTTATATCGCACCATCGATTTTATTTTACCAGGTCAGTTAGGTTTCTCGTTGTTAAGCACTGGTGTTTTTGGTACTGCCTTTGTATTTTTTAGTCTGCGCCAAAACTTAGTCATCAAAAGATTTTTTGCTACACCTGTCAGAAGATCAAGTATCGTAATTGGCGAAGGTATTGCCCGTATCGGTTTCGCGTTGCTTGGTGCGCTATTCATCATTTTAATTGGTCATTTCTTTTTTCATTTTACGCTAATTCATGGCGCAATTACCGTAGCCAATATGCTCATTTTATCAACGCTTGGTGTGCTGGTTTTTATGGGGTTTGGTTTTGTGGTATCTGGTATTGCAAAAAGCGAAAGTACCATCCCTCCTATTTCTAACATCATCACTTTGCCGCAATTTTTACTCTCAGGTACATTTTTCTCTATAGATGCATTTCCAACTTGGTTGCAACCTATTAGCAGAGCCTTGCCTTTAACTTATTTAAATGATGCCATGCGTAAAGTTGCTTTTGAAGGTGCCGGACTTTGGGATGTAAAACAACAAATCTTCATTATGCTTATTTGGGGAATTGGAATTTACGCCGTTGCCGTAAAAACTTTTAAGTGGGAATAATTTAAGAATTTGAAGCGCAAGAACACTGCTTTTTACAAATTGTTTTCCTGTGTTTCGTTTGTACGCTTCGCTTCGTCGTTGCTCTCCTCGCTGCAGGGTACCACTTCACCCAGGGCTGTTTTTAAAGCCAATGCTATTAAAACCTGCCAAAAGCACAAAGCGTTAATCGCTAAACCCGGTGGCAGCGATATCCTTTCGCTTAAGTCCCCTTCGGGGATTTAGGGGAAACATTTAGCGTACAACGGGACTGCTGTTGCCATTATAACTGCTGTTGCTTTACATCATCTTTTAAAAACGGGGTTATTCTTATCCATTTGCGAGCAATAAAATCCCCAGCAACAATTAGTGCTCAATAGCTTTTTCGCAACACAATTAAACATTTTTTGTTATCATTACAACAATCAAATTTTAAAGTTAAAACCATAAACATTAAGCTTATGAAAAACATCTCAATTATTTCTTCAAGTGTAAGAAATGGCCGAAATAGTCACCGCGTAGCCCTTTATTTTAAGAATTACCTAGAAGAAAACGATATTGCTGATGTAAAAATCATCGATCTAAAAACACTCGATTTTCCGATTTTTGAAGAGCGCTTAAAATTCATTTCCGAACCTACCGAAGCTATGCTTTCCTTAGCAGACGACATCAAAAATGCTGATGGTATTATAGTTGTAACTCCCGAATACAATGGTGGATATCCGGCTAGTTTAAAAAATGTAATTGATTTATTGTATGCTGAGTGGAAACGCAAGCCAATTGGTATTGCCACTGTTTCTGCTGGTGCATTTGCAGGCTCGCAAGTAATTACTTCGCTACAATTTACCTTATGGAAAATTGGCGCTTTAGTAGTACCAGCTATGTTTCCTGTTGCAATGATTGATAAAACATTTGATGAAAATGGCAACCCAAGCGATAAGGAAGCAACAGATAAAAAAGCTAAAAGTTTTGTTGCTGAGCTCATTTGGTGGATAGAGGCTAAACAAAAGATGGAATAGACTAAAAGCTACCTTCATTTTAGTTTAGTTGAGCTACCGATAAACCTATCGAAAACTTAAACAAAATAAAATGAAAAAATTAGTAGCAGAATTTATTGGAACACTTTGGCTCGTACTTGGCGGCTGTGGGAGTGCAGTTTTAGCTTGTAATTATCCTGATGCGGGTATTGGCTTTATAGGTGTTTCTTTAGCCTTTGGTTTAACCGTTGTAACAATTGCTTATGCTTTTGGGCATATTTCTGGCGCACATTTAAACCCAGCGGTATCGGTTGGTGCTTGGGTAGCGGGGCGTTTAGAAACCAAAGATTTAGCACCTTACATTATCTCTCAAGTATTAGGAGGCGTTGCCGGAGCTGGTATTTTATATGTTATTGCAACTGGTAATGGCAGCAGCATTGGCGGTTTTGCAACCAATGGTTACGATGCATTATCGCCTGGCAAATATAGCATGTTAGCAGCTTTGGTAACCGAAGTGGTACTTACCTTTATCTTTTTATTGGTTATTTTAGGCTCAACAGATGAGCGTGCACCAAAGGGATTTGCAGGTTTAGCCATAGGTTTATGTTTAACTCTAATTCATTTAATTAGCATTCCGGTTACCAATACCTCGGTAAATCCAGCTCGTAGTACAAGTCAGGCACTTTTTGTAGGTGGCGATGCTGTTGGTCAACTATGGTTATTTTGGGTTGCGCCAATTGTAGGTGCAATTTTAGCAGGCATGGTTTATAAATTTTATTTCGACGCTAAAAACTAAAAATTAGCAACTTATATTAAACGCCATTTAGCTTAAAGTTAAATGGCGTTTTTTGTTTAATTAACTGATAATCTACATTTAAATTTAAAAAAAGATAAAAAAACAAGGGATGCGCATTAATATTTAAAAATTATTTTAACTTTGAAAAAGCCTTAACTAATTGTACTTTTTACACTAAGGCTAATTAATAATCAAAACCAAAATAAAATGAGTTTAATAATTGATGTCCATGCAAGACAAATCCTCGATTCGAGAGGTAATCCTACAATAGAAGTTGAAGTTATCACTGAGAATGGCCAAATGGGTCGTGCTGCCGTTCCGTCTGGAGCAAGTACTGGCCAACACGAGGCTGTAGAATTACGTGATGGCGACAAGAAAGTTTACATGGGTAAAGGCGTTTTGAAAGCCGTTGAAAATGTAAATACAGTTATTGCTAAAGCTTTGCAAGGTGTTGATGTTTTTGAACAAGTGTTGATCGATAAATTAATGATCGATTTAGATGGAACAGAAAACAAAGGAAAATTAGGTGCTAATGCAATTTTAGGTGTTTCTTTGGCAGTTGCTAAAGCTGCAGCAGCAGAAAGCAGACAACCTTTATACCGTTATGTTGGTGGTGTTAATGCCAATACTTTACCAATCCCGATGATGAATATCATTAACGGTGGTTCTCATTCTGATGCTCCTATTGCTTTTCAAGAATTTATGATTATGCCTGTTGGCGCTCCTTCTTTCTCTGAAGCTTTACGTTGGGGAACAGAGGTTTTCCATAACCTAAAAGCAATTTTACACGATAGAGGTTTATCTACAGCAGTAGGTGACGAAGGTGGTTTCGCTCCAACTTTTGATGGAACTGAAGACGCAATCGAAACCGTTTTAAAAGCGATTGAAAAAGCAGGTTACAAACCAGGTGCTGATATTTGTTTGGCTTTAGATTGCGCTGCATCTGAGTTTTATAAAGATGGCAAATATGATTATACTAAATTTGAAGGCGCAACTGGTGTTATTCGCTCAAGCGAAGAGCAAGCTCAATATTTAGCTGATCTTTCTGTTAAATACCCTATTATTTCTATTGAAGATGGTATGGATGAAAACGATTGGACTGGCTGGAAAAGTTTAACTGATAAAATTGGAGATAAAGTACAATTGGTTGGTGATGATTTATTTGTAACTAACGTAAAACGTTTACAAACAGGTATCGATACCCAAACTGCTAACTCTATTTTAATAAAAGTTAATCAAATTGGATCTTTAACTGAAACTATTAATGCAGTAAGTTTAGCTCAAAACTCTGGTTATACTTCGGTAATGAGCCACCGTTCTGGCGAAACTGAAGATACTACAATTGCTGATTTAGCTGTTGCATTAAACTGTGGTCAGATTAAAACTGGTTCGGCTTCTCGTTCTGATAGGATTGCAAAATACAATCAGTTATTACGTATTGAAGAAGAACTAGGTGAAGCAGCTCGTTTTATCGGCAAAAACTTTAAATACGCTAAAAAATAACCCCTAAATCCCCTAAAGGGGACTTCACCAAAATCCAAAAGCCCCTTTAGGGGTTTGGGGTGTTAATAAGTTAATAAACATATTTGCAAAACATCCGAAGATTTAAAACCTTCGGATGTTTTTATTTACATTTACGTCATTGCGAGGTACGAAGCAATCCTACAAAAATGTGTTTGTAAAAATTTTATTTAACGCTTTAAGATTGCTTCGTACCTCGCAATGAAGATTTTTAGAAAATTATGAAAAAATTACTTGAACTGATACGCAATAAATACTTTTTAACTGTTGTAGGTTTTGCAGTATGGATGATGTTTTTTGACAGAAACGATATGATATCTCAATATGAATATCGCTCGCAAGTAAACAAGCTACAACAAGAGAAAGACTTTTATACTAAAGAAATTGCTACAGTACAAAAAGACTTAAAGGAGTTAGATAGCAACTTAAACACCGTTGAAAAATTTGCTCGCGAGAAATATTTTATGAAGAGAGACAATGAAGATGTTTTTGTAATTGTAAATGGCGAACAAAAAAATTAATATTCAACTAAAAATTTATTTTAAGCTTCAGTTAGCATATATTAATCCTTAACATAAAATGAGAAAAGGACTACTATTTATCTTTTTAATTTTTATAGGTCTTAGCTCATTTTCTCAAGTTTTACCCAATTTCAAGCAGATTAAACTGAACAAACGAGTTCACTTTAAAGAAGCCGAACCAGCTGTAAATCTTACAATTGCTTATCTTTTTAATACTCCAATAGATAAAAAAAACAAAGCTAGAGCAGAGGCTGGGCAATTTTTATTAAAATGGATGAATGGTACACCAGATTACACTTTTTATTTAGAAGAGAAGGAAACAAGCTACTTTAATACCGATGCAGACTTGATGCTGATGTACATGGCAGGCTTAACAAAATTCAGCTTAGAAAATAGGGATCTTAAAGATCAAAAAATTAAGATACTCGGAGCACTTAATATTGTACTTCCCTATTTAAATAATCAAGAGGATAAAAAAACATGGGGCACCGATCTTTGGCAACTCAATGAGGCGCATCAAAAGAGCAAGTTGTCAACTTATTTATATCCTTCAAACAATTGATCAATAGCCAAACTTAGGTAAGGCTAATTTATATTTAACAACAACTATTCTTAGAGTAGTTATAAATGCAATCACCAATATTTTTGCAACATCTGCTTTTAGATTAAAATAAAGCAAAGCGAAGTATAAAATCCCACCTAAAATACAGGCGGTTGCATAAATCTCCTTCCTAAAAATCAGCGGAATTGTGTTTAACAAAGTATCTCTAATAATCCCTCCAAAACAACCAGTTATGGTACCTAAGGCTACACAAATACCTGGTTCTAAACCAAAAACAATGCCTTTCTGTACGCCTACTAAAGTAAATAAACCTAAACCGAGCGAATCGAAAAGAAATAGCGTTACCTTAAATTTTTTAATTTGGGTTTTAAAAAACATGGTTAACATAGAAGTAACTAAAATGAGTAAGCAGTAATTTACATTTCTCATCCATGCTACTGGTGTATCGCCTAACAACAAATCTCTAACCGTACCACCACCAATTGAAGTTACAAAAGCAATAATTAATACACCAAATGGATCTAAACGCTTCTGCATTGCCGCAAAAGTTCCAGAAATGGCAAAGGAAATAGTTCCTAATATTTCAATGGCATAAGTTGTTGTTATTTCCATTAGACTTCGCCGTTACGTTTTCTAAAAAACCATTCTGCAGTTAGCAATACTACTAAAAGCGCAAAAATCCATTGTAAACTTATCAATTCCTCATACTTTCTATCTTCGTAACTAATGGTTTTAGCTTGTCCACTTTTTTCAATTTCATAAGCTATGCTTAATAGATTAGCTGGCATTAGCATTTTGCCATTGCTTTGCTGCGCCATGGTGTTTAAAAGTTGATGATTTGCGGTTGTTTGCTGATATTCTGCAATTATTGCACTCACATAAAATGCGCCATTTGCTGAATACTCCTTATTACCCAAAACTGTTTTTGCAGCATACGTGTAATTACCTTGAGGTAAGTTACCAATAGTTAGACGATATGCTGTAGCTTGTTTAGAAAATGTGTAGTTAAATGTTTTACCACCCGCATATTTTAATTGCAATTTTACATCTGGCGTATTTACAGATTCGTAAGCATCATTATACAACGTTGCGTTTAAAATCACATCCTCGTTTTCATCATAGGTGCTCTTACTACTGTAAACCTTAAACTTTCTTTTATCGTCTTTTACAGAAAGATATTGTACTGTTTTGCTAATCAACTCATTAACCAAAGGGATATTTTGTTCGTTTTTTGCCTCTTCTAATTTCCACTTCCAAATCCCTTCACCTAATAAAAACCCTGTTTTTTTACTATTTTCATTTACAAAAAAGAGCATCGGATTTTGAGTATTTACCTTACCAATGCGTTGGTTAAGTACGGTAGTGTAATTGCCATTAATCCTAACATTACCAAATGGCATGAGCAAAGGATCATAATCGTTAAGTTGTTTTAAACTTTCTTCAGCTAAATTAAATGCCGTAAAGCTAGGCTCTGGGTATGCAAAAATTTCTTGCGTAGCGCTATTTCCTCCCCTACCTAAATTTAATATCTTTTGAACCTGATTTAAACTTGAAATATTAGTTTGTGCACCAACAATATACCATGTTGAAATATTTAAGTTGGTTAACTTAGTCATAAAAGTATTAGCAATACTTCCTTGATCTGGCAATTGATACAATATGGCTAAACTAAACAATTTAGGGTCTATAGTATTTAAATCTTCGGCCAATGCTAGCGTAACTTCGTAATTTTTGTTCTGCTCAATAGCTTGTTTAAAAGTGGCCAAATCTGGGTGTGGCACAGCTGATGCTAGTAAAACTTTCTGTTTACCATCAATTACTTCAATAAAAATAGTTTGCGTATTATTTTTTGTAGTGATTTCATTTTTAAGGGGCGAAATAGCAATGGTGTACTTTTGCACACCCACTTTAGTTGCTTTTAATTTTACCTCAACATCCTTTACAAAACTGCCTGCATCTATATTTAAATTCTGTTTTTTTATAATTATTCCATTTTCTGCTATGGTAAGTTGGGCAGTTTCTCCTTTACTTTCAAACGCTTGTATTTGTATATCTAACATAAACTCATTATCCAAATAAGCTAGGTTGTTATAATTGATATTTGCAATTAACACATCTCTTCGGGCAATGGTATCGCCCATGGCAATGGTATAAATTGGCACCTTAATTTTATTGAGTTCATATAAAGGATTTCCACCACGGTTAAAAATTCCATCACTTGCCATAATTACTGCACCAACATTTCGGTTTAGCAATTCATCATTTATTTTACTAACCAGTGCCGATGCATTACTCAGTTTTCCTTTACCAGAATAGTCTAACCCATCTTTTACACTATCGCTAAAACTATATGTTTTTACTTCATATTTTTCAGCAAGCTGATTGACCAAAGTATTTAAATCTTGCTGGTATTTTTGTTGATTAAAGCCGTTTGCGACAATCTCTTTAACAGAAATCGAATTATCATTTGCAATGACTATGATGGGCTTTTCTGGGTTATAACTTAATGTTTTAACAAGCGGAGCAAATATTAAATAGCCAATTAGCGTGACTACAAGAATTCTAAGCGCTGCTAAACTTAGCTTTAAATTTTTTGCTAAGCTTCTATTCGTGCCATACAACAACCAAGCATACGCACAACCCAATAAAAGGCAAGCTAAAAAAGTAAATATTGAAGTTGCTGAAAAAAAATTGCCCATAGCTTAAACGTAAAGATGCTAATTTTCTAAAAAATACATCGTAATTTGTTTATTAAATACCTAATTAACGTTGCAATGAAATATCTATATCTATTAAATCTATTTTTTATGGTTACCTCTTCATTTGCACAAAGCAATTTCAAACAAAATCAACTTAAATTTGAGCGGGTTAGCAATGCATTTAGCGAAAAAGGTAAAGCTTTACAAAAGGAATTAAACAAGGATGGCTTTACCAGCAATTACGAATTATTTATTGCCGCTTATAAAGCGGAAGGCAAAGTAGAAATTTGGTTAAAGGCCAATGGACAAAATCAGTTTAAACTATTTAAAACCTACGATTTTTGTGCACATTCTGGCAAGTTAGGGCCCAAGGTTATGGAAGGTGATTTACAAACACCAGAAGGTTTTTATAAAATTAATGTCTTTAATCCGATGAGTAAGTTCCATCTCTCTTTAGGGATTGATTACCCTAATGCATTAGACGAAGCTAGAACTGGCAAGAACAGAAAAATAGGTGGTGAAATTTACATACACGGAGATTGTGTAACGGTTGGTTGCATACCTTTAACTGATGATAAAATTAAGGAAGTTTACATTTTAGGAGTTGAGGCGATAAATTATGGTCAAAATCATATTCCTATTTACATTTTTCCTTTTAAAATGACTACAAAAAACATAGAGAAATATGCCGCAGAATATCCGCAGCATTTAAAATTTTGGCAAAATTTACAGCATGGTTATGCTTATTTCGAAAAGTATAAAACCTTGCCTGTAATTACCCATGTTAAGGGGAGTTATGTGGTAAAATAAGCCCCACCTAAATCCTCCCCAAAGGGGAGGACTTGCAAATTCATAATCCCCCTTTGGGGGTTAGGGGGATTTTACAGCATTCCGCCGCAAACAGATAAAGTTTGTCCGGTTACGTAAGCGCTCATGTCTGAAGCTAAGAACACGCAAACATTTGCAATATCTTCAGTTTCGCCAGCACGTTTTAATGGAATATCTTTTTCCCAGCCTGCAACAACTGCAGGGTCTAATACTTCGGTCATTTCTGTACGGATAAAGCCTGGAGCAACTACATTTGCACGGATGTTACGTGAGCCTAATTCTTTAGCAACCGATTTGGTAAAACCGATGATACCAGCTTTAGAAGCTGCATAATTTGCCTGACCAGCATTACCTGTAACACCAACAATAGAACTCATATTAATGAATACGCCTTTACGAGCTTTCATCATTATTTTAGAAGCAGCTTTGGTTACATTAAAAATAGATTTTAGGTTAACGTTCATCACATCATCCCAGTTCTCTTCGCTCATGCGCATTAACAAACCATCCTTGGTAATACCAGCATTGTTTACTACAATATCAATTGTTCCAAATTCTGCTACAATATCATTAATCAATTTTTCTGCTTCATCAAATTTTGAAGCATCAGAACGATAACCCTTTACTTTTGTACCAAAGCTTTGTAATTCTTGTTCTAAAGCTTCTCCTTTTTCTACCGATGACAGATAAGTAAAAGCTACGTTAGCACCTTGTTCTGCAAATTTTTCGGCTATTTTGCGACCTATTCCTTTTGATGCACCAGTAATTAGTGCTGTTTTTCCTTCTAGTAATTTCATTTTTTATACGTTTTGTCAGTCTGAGCTTGTCGAAGACTTGAAGCTAAGTTTATAAAATAATGCTGCCCTTCGACAAGCTTAGGGTGACATTCTTGGTTTTTTTAATTATCAAAGTTATTATTTCTTTTTAAGGTTAGATAATCTTTTTATCTCGTTCCAATCTTCATTAAAAAGTGCTTCCTTCTTTTTTCTACTCCAACCCTTTACCTGTTTTTCAAATTCTATTGCGTGTTCAATATAATCAAATCTTTGCCAATATCTTAAAGTTAATGGCCTTCTAAAATATTTATAAGATAGTGGATCGTCTCCATTTTCATGCTGTAATAATCTTACCTCTAGATCATTTGTAACTCCAGTATAATAGCTTTTATCAGAACATTCTAAAATGTAAACGAAGTAGTTGTGAATAGTTGCCATTTATTAATTTTGGCATTAAGTTAATAAACTTTGTCATCCTGAGCCTGGCGAAGGACATCTTTTTATTAATTTATCTACTGCTCGTCCTTCGACAAGCTCAGGATGACAATCGATTAAAAATTGTTATTTTCCTAATAATTTATTAATCCTTCAACAAGCTCAGGATGACATGAATCATAAAAACTATACCGCTGGTTCCTGCTGGCTCAAGCAATGAAAACTGCCTAAACCCCAAATAATATCAACAGAATTGATACCCACAACTGGTCTATCAGGAAAACACCCTTGAATAATGTCTAAAGCTTTTTGATCATTCACATCGTTAAAAATTGGCACAATAACCGCCGCATTAGCAATATAAAAGTTTGCATAAGACGCTGGTAAACGCGTATCTTCAAAAATAACTGGAGATGGCATTGGTAATTTCACAATGTTTAATGGTCTACCATCTGGCAAGGTCATTTTCTTTAATGCATCATAGTTTTCTTGCAGCAACAAATGATTTTCATCTAACGGATTACTTTCTAAAACCGTTAAAACGGTATCTTCATTTACAAAACGAGTAATATCATCAATATGACCATCAGTATCATCGCCAACAATGCCATCTCCTACCCATAAAATTTGTTCGGCACCGTAAAACTCTTTTAAATAAGTTTCAATCTGCTCTTTATTTAAATGCGGATTTCTGTTTTCGTTTAATAAACAAGCCGTGCTGGTTAAAATTGTTCCCGCTCCGTTAAATTCTACCGAACCACCTTCCATTACAATGTCTGGCGTAAACAAAGGCAAATTAAAATGTTTTGCTATTTTAGTCGGTATTACATCATCTAAATCGTAAGGTGGATATTTTCCTCCCCAAGCATTGTAACCCCAATCAACCACTGCTTTTTCATTTCCTTTAACTACAAAAGCAGGCCCATGATCGCGGCACCAAGCATCGTTACTTTCGTTAAAGTAAAATTCAATTTGGTTCAAATCAGCGTTTACTTTTTCTAATTCAGAAACTGCAAAAGCTTTCATTGCTCCATCCTTTACATTAATGCGCACTTTTTCGCCTGTAGCCACAATTTTAATAAACTCACAATAGGGTTTATAGATTGTTTCTAATTTACCTGGCCAACTTGCCTCTTTATGTGGCCAACTTAACCAAGTGGCTTCGTGTTTAGCCCATTCGGCTGGGAATTGAAAACCCTGCTTTTTTGGTGAATTTGCAAATTCTGGTTGCTCTGAAGTATTTATAACTGTAATTGACATTGTGTTTTTTTATAGAGATCCTTCGACAAGCTCAGGATGACAGTATTTAAGGAATTCCGCTTTAGTCTTTAGTCTTTTCTCCGCCTGCGGCGGATCAAAGCCTAATCCCCATCCAAATATCTCTTTGTAATTGGCTGATAAGAATCAATTCTTCTATCTCTTAAAAAAGGCCAGTGTTTACGGATATAATCACTTTGTTTTAAGTCAATATCCACTACTTCGGTTTCTTCTTGATCGTGAGATGCCAAGTACAATAATTTACCTTGTGCATTGGTTGCGAAACTACCTCCCCAAAATTTCATTCTTCCTTCTTGCTCAAAACCAACACGGTTTACGCTAATTACAGGTAAGCCATTGGCAACCGAATGCGAACGTTGTATCGTTTGCCAAGCATTGTATTGATCTTGGTTGGTTTCTTCATCTTGCGTAGTATCCCAGCCAATTGCTGTTGGATAAAACATAATATCAGCACCCATTAAAGCTGTAATTCTCGAAGCTTCTGGATACCATTGATCCCAACAAATTAAAATACCAATGGTGGCAAACTTGGTTTTAAACACTTTATAACCTAAATCGCCTGGCGTAAAATAGAATTTTTCATAATAAGCCGGGTCATCTGGAATATGCATTTTACGATATTTGCCCAAATAACTTCCGTCCGCATCTAAAACTGCTGTAGTATTGTGGTATAAACCTTCGGCACGCTTCTCAAATAAAGATGCAATAATTACCACACCTAATTCTTTGGCAACATCTTGCAAAGCATCTGTACTCGGACCAGGAATTTTCTCTGCTAAATCGAAGTTGTCATAATCCTCCACATCGCAAAAATATAGCGAAGTAAACAACTCTTGCAAACACACAATTTGTGCACCTTTTGCTGCTGCCGCTCTTACTTGTGTAATTGCTTTATCTAAATTTTCTTGTTTATCCTTAGTACAAGTCATTTGCACCAAGCCAACTTTTACTTTGCTCATATCTTAAAAATGATTGAATGATTGAATTAGAGAATAATTGAATTGAGTAGTCGCCAAAATTCAATCTTTCAAAATTCTATCATTCATAATTGGATGGCAAAGTTAGGCAAAAAGGTGGAAGGTTGAAAGGATAAAGACCAAAGTGAAGGAAGAGGATTTGAAAAGCAAATACAGTGATTAAGATTAATGTTAGTCTGGCTATTCGTTACAATCTTTTTTGTTATCGTCCTTTCGAACCGCAGGGAGAAATCTGTTTTGTCCGTACCACAAACTTACAGATACCTCAATCGTTCCTCATTTCGGTATGACGAGTATGATAAAAAAACAAAAAAGTATTTCCACTACTATCCAGTTTATTAAACTTGGGTTTGTACTACTATGAGGGGTTGCAATTTGCCAAGACCTACAACCGTAATAAATTAAACCCGATTGGATGAAAGCCACATTTTTTATGGGGCTGTAAGTAAAGCGGGACTGAAATTGCGATGGAAAACTTACGGCCATTTTCAGAAAAACAATGCTAGTTTAATTAAAAAACTGGCGAAGTCTTGCGACGCATTGGCTTTGGAGACTTCGTAAGCTAAACTAACGTATCTCGATATTCTTGCTGTAACTCGAACAAACATTTAGCGCATAAACAGCCATCATAAAGTTCAGAGATATGCTGAACTTCGTTAATGCTGAGCTGAACAACACTACATTGGCATTTGGCATAAGAGTTTGCCTTGCACTCAATAGCGGTTCCACAACGTTCGCAGGGAATGATTTCGTGTTTGCTATGGTTTGAATGTGATGACATATTTTTTTAGTCAATGGTTAATAGTTGAGAGCCTCTGTTATCCAAACTATTGACCATTAGCTATGGACTATCTTTCACAAAAATAGCAACAAAAAATAAGGTTCTGAACTTTATGTCCAGAACCTTACATTAAATATATATTTTGTCATTCCGAGGAACGAGGAATCTCATTTTTGAGATTCTTCACTGCGTTCAGAATGACAAATAGACTACCCAGAACAGCTAATGCAACCTTCTTCCATTGAACAAGTTGGTCCGTCTACAATTTCTTCTGCAACTTGATCTTGTGTCATTTCTGCCGGAATTACAGCTTCAATTGCTTTACCACCTTGATTTTCTACTGTGAATTTAACCGCTTGAGAAGCCGCTTGTGTACGTAAGTAGTACATACCAGTTTTCAATCCTTTTTTCCAAGCGTAGAAGTGCATTGAAGTTAGTTTTGAAGTATTTGGCGCATTGATAAATAAGTTTAACGATTGAGATTGGCAAATGTATGCACCTCTATCAGCAGACATGTCGATGATGTTTTTCATCTTGATCTCCCAAACTGTTTTGTACAATTCTTTGATATAATCTGGAATTTCAGCAATGTCTTGGATCGATCCGTTTGCTAAAATAATTCTGTCTTTCATTTGTGGTGTCCACAAACCTAGGGCAACTAAATCTTTTAATAAGTGTTTGTTTACTACCACAAACTCTCCACTTAATACTCTACGAGTGTAGATGTTTGAAGTATATGGCTCGAAACACTCATTGTTTCCTAAAATTTGAGAAGTAGAAGCAGTTGGCATTGGTGCAACCAATAATGAGTTGTACACACCAGTTTTCATTACGCGTTTACGTAAAGCACTCCAATCCCAACGGTTACTATCTGGTGTTACATTCCATAAATCGAACTGGAATTTACCTTTAGATAGTGGCGAACCTTTAAACGTTTCGTAAGGTCCATTTTGAACTGCTAAATCAGCCGAAGCTGTCATACCAGCAAAATAAATGGTTTCGAAAATTTCTTTGTTCAATTGTTTAGCAGCATCGCTCTCGAATGGTAAACGCAATAAAATAAATGCATCTGCCAAACCTTGTACACCTAAACCAACCGGGCGGTGGCGGAAGTTAGAGTTTTGTGCTTCGATTACTGGGTAATAATTGTAATCGATAATTTTATTCAAGTTCAAAGTAGCTTGGTAAGTTACTTCGTATAATTTTTGGTGATCGAACTCGCCATTAATTACAAAACGAGGTAAAGCCAATGAAGCTAAGTTACAAACCGCAACTTCGTCTTTAGAAGTATATTCGATAATCTCTGTACATAAGTTAGAAGACTTAATTGTACCTAAATTTTGTTGATTAGATTTGCTGTTTGCTGCATCTTTGTACAACAAATAAGGCGTACCAGTTTCAATTTGCGAATCTAAAATAGCAAACCAAAGTTCTTGTGCTTTAATTGTTTTACGAGCTCTTCCTTCTCTTTCGTAACGTGTATATAGTTCGTTAAATTCTTCGCTATGGCAATCAGCTAAACCCGGCGCTTCATCTGGCGAGAATAAACTCCAATCGCCATTTTCTTCAACACGTTGCATAAATAAATCGCAAACCCAAAGTGCATAGAATAAATCACGAGCACGCATCTCTTCTTTACCGTGGTTCTTACGTAAATCTAAGAAAGCGAAAATATCGGCATGCCATGGCTCTAAATAAATAGCAAAAGCACCTTTACGTTTACCTCCACCTTGATCTACGTAACGAGCAGTATCGTTAAACACTTTTAGCATTGGCACAATACCATTACTTGTGCCGTTTGTACCGCCAATGTAAGCTCCCGTAGCACGAATGTTGTGGATACTTAAACCAATACCACCAGCACTTTGTGAAATTTTAGCAGTTTGCTTTAAGGTATCGTAAATTCCTTCGATACTGTCATCTTGCATGGTTAACAAGAAACACGATGACATTTGAGGTTTTGGCGTTGCAGCGTTAAACAAGGTTGGTGTAGCGTGTGTAAACCAACGCTCGCTCATTAAGTTATATGTTTTTATAGCACTATCGATATCACCTTTGTGAATACCAACAGAAACACGCATAAACAAATGTTGCGGACGCTCTACAATTACACCATTAACTTTTAGTAAGTAAGATTTCTCTAATGTTTTAAAACCAAAATAATCGAAGCCAAAATCTCTATCATAAATAATTGTACTATCTAAAATGTCGGCATTGTCTTTTATAACTTGCCAAACATCTTCTGCAATTAACGATGATGGTTTTTCTGTTTTTGGGTCAACGTAAGTGTACAACATTTCCATCGTTTTTGAGAACGACTTTAATGTATTTTTATGCAAGTTAGATACCGCAATACGAGAGGCTAACAAAGCATAATCTGGATGTTTTGTAGTTAAAGAGGCTGCCGTTTCTGCTGCAAGATTATCAAGTTCTGAGGTTGTAACGCCATCAAACAAACCCTCAATTACCTTTTTGGCAACATCTATTGGATCTACTAATTCGGCATTAAAACCATAACACAACTTCTCGATACGAGCTGTTATCTTATCAAACTTTACCACTTCTTGGCGGCCATCTCTTTTTATTACAAACATATTTTAATCAGATTTTAGATTTGAGATGTGAGATTTGAGACAAATCAAACATGTTAAATCTTGTAATTCAATAATTATTTTTTATGGTTAAAACAGCTCCCTAACCTTCTGTTTTAGCCTATTATATTCTTCTTTTTAATTTTGAATGAGTGAGTTTTGAATGAATGAATACCTGCTAATTCTATCATTTCTAACCTTAGTATTTAATTTTGAATGAGTGAATTTTGAATGAGTGAATATTTGCAACCTGTCAAATTCTATCATTCAATCCTTCTATCATTCAATGATTTTACCTTTCTAAAAGTCTTCATCCAAAGAAAAAGCTTGCGCTTTATCTTCTGTAGAAGTCAAAACTCCACTTTTTTGGTAATCTCCAACTCTTTTTTCGAAGAAATTGGTTTTTCCTTGCAGCGAAATCATCTCCATAAAATCAAATGGGTTACTAGCTCCATATATTTTTGTATAACCTAATTCTCCAACCCATCTATCGGCTACAAACTCTATGTATTGTTGCATTAATTTTGCATTCATACCAATCAGGTTCACTGGTAAAGCATCCGTTACAAATTCTTTTTCAATTTCTACCGCATCGCGAATAATACCATGAACTTGCTCTTCTGATAGTTTATTCTCCAACATGCTATAAAGTAAACAAGCAAATTCGCAGTGCATACCTTCATCTCTTGAAATCAGCTCATTACTAAACGTTAAACCTGGCATTAACCCACGTTTTTTTAACCAAAAAATTGAGCAGAAACTACCGCTAAAGAAAATACCTTCTACCGCAGCAAAAGCAACCAAACGCTCAGCAAAATTCCCATTATCTATCCAACGCAAAGCCCATTCTGCTTTTCTTTTTACTGCCGGAACAGTATCAATAGCATGAAACAATCTGTCTTTTTCTTCTGGATCTTTGATGTAAGTATCAATTAACAAAGCGTAAGTTTCTGCATGTATGTTTTCCATCATAATTTGGAAACCATAAAAACAACGAGCTTCTGGTAACTGTACCTCACTCATAAAATTTACAGCTAAGTTTTCGTTTACAATACCATCGCTAGCAGAAAAGAAAGCTAAAATATGAGAAATGAAATGACGCTCACCACTATTTAAGTTATCCCAATGTTTTTGGTCATCAGACAAATCAATTTCTTCTGCTGTCCAAAAACTTGCTTCACTCTTTTTGTACATCTCCCAAATTTCTGGATACTTAATTGGCAAAAGCACAAATCTGTCTTTGTTTTCTCTTAATAATAACTCGTTCTCCATTAGCTCAAAATTTATAACGTTTAGAAATTGCTTTAATACTTACTTCAAACAGAAGTAAACCTTTACTCTTAATAGTTCTATAAAAATATAACCGCCAACAAAAACCTATTTAGTTTTCAGAATTATAAAAACGTTGAAAATTTCACCGCTTTTAATCAACTAAATATTAAGTACTTAAATAATATTTGGAGTGGTTTCTTTTAAAGAACTTTGTTTAACAAATATAGAAGTTGAGCGATTTTTTGCGCTTTAAAGTTGTTAACATGTTGTTGGGAGAAGCCTGTTTTTCAATCAGATTTTTGTCAGAAACAACTCAATAAAAAGCTAATTATTTCTTTTTAAGCACTTAGTAAAATAAAACGAGTGTTAATAATTTTAAAAAATGTGTTGTAACAGCAAATATTTTGAGATTATTTTGGTCGAGCGTAACTGATCTCTACCTTGGCATAACCCAACCTGTAAATACCTAAGGCTTTGGCTGCTGACTGTGATAAGTCTAACGAAAATTTCTTACTATGCGGACCTCGGTCGTTAACTTTTACCGTAACAGTTTTTCCAGAAACTAAATTTCTAACGGTAACCATAGTACCAAAAGGAAGTTTAAGGTGAGCGGCAGTAAATTTAGCTGCTCGGTATCTTTCGCCACTTGCGGTTTTTCTGCCTTCAAACTTTTTAGCGTAGTAGGTAGTGAAGATTGTTTTTACTACCGTATCAGGTTGTTTAGTTAAGTTTTCTTGTGCTATAGCTACAGAAAACCCAAAACCTAAAAAAAGTAAAATTGTTAACTTTATCCTCATATTATTTAGTAAGCGGATGGCAAATATACAAATTCCTTTTTTATTGAGAATTTGGTGAAATATTGTAGACGAATGAGTTTGATTTAGAAATCTGCAGGCTGTATCAAGATTGATATTAAAGATTGATTGGAAGAATAAAATTTTGTTCGATCGTCATTCCCGTGAAAACGGGAATCGTAATGCTATAGGAGGTTAATTCTTATCTCCCGTTAAACGCATTACGATGCCCAGTCAAGCTGAGCATGACGAAACTTCCAAAGATAACTCTTCTAAATTTTTAATCCTGAAATTCATCTGTTTAGCATCAAAGACCCTGAAATAAATTTAGGGTAAAGAAATACAAAAAAAATGCCTTAACTTTCGCTAAGGCATTCCAAAATCAAATTAATTGATTATTTATTTTTTTGTAGCTGGCACAAATGTCATTGAAATTGAGTTTACACAGTGACGCGTATTTTTAGCTGTTAAACCTTCTCCCACAAAAACGTGACCTAAGTGGGCATCGCATTTTGCACAAACAATCTCAGTTCTACTTCCATCTGCATCTCTGTGTTTTTTAACCGCACCTTTAATTTCATCATCAAAAGCTGGCCATCCACAATGTGCATCAAATTTGGTATCCGATTCGTAAAGTGGTGCATTACAACGTTTACAAATGTAAGTTCCTTTTTCAAAAAACTTATCGTATTTACCTGTACCTGCCCACTCAGTTCCTTTGCGAACTATTACATCTTCTTCTTCTTTGGTTAATTTATTGTATTCCATTTTTTTGGTCGTTTTTGAAGTGGTTTCTTTCTCTTGTTTTTTCTGTGCACATGCAACTAAACCTGTAGAAATCAACAGGCAAAGTGCCAAAAATGTTTTATTGATCATCGTTTTCATATCTCGTGTGTTTTGTAAGTAATATACGTTTTGTCGTTCGTTTTAGATTTTACTTACAAACAAAACAAATATAATTAATACCTGGTTAATCATTTTCATTTAAGCGTAAAGGTTTTGGTTAAGAAGGTTCATAGTTGATAGACCATGGAATGAACTAGACTATGAACCATCAGCTATTAACTATCACCCATCTCAAACCTCTTCTAAACAAAAAAAGCGCTTCACAAAAATGCGAAACGCTCTTAAAATATATTTGGTTAAAAATTACTTTTTCAATAAAGTAGCCATTGCAGCACCAATCTCAGCTGGGCTTTCAACAACAGTAATACCACACTCAGCCATAATTTTCATTTTAGCCGCAGCAGTATCATCAGCACCACCAACAATTGCACCAGCATGGCCCATTCTACGTCCCGGAGGCGCTGTTTGACCAGCAATGAAACCAACAACTGGTTTAGTACCATTTTCTTTAATCCACAAAGCAGCTTCAGCTTCCATACCACCACCAATTTCACCAATCATGATGATACCTTCAGTTTCTGGATCGTTCATTAACAACTCAACCGCTTCTTTAGTCGTTGTTCCAATAATCGGATCACCACCAATACCAATTGCAGTAGTAATACCTAAACCAGCTTTAACAACTTGGTCTACCGCCTCGTAAGTTAAAGTACCAGATTTAGAAACAACACCAACTGTACCTTTTTTAAAGATAAAACCTGGCATAATACCAATTTTAGCTTCATCAGCAGTAATAACACCTGGGCAATTTGGACCGATTAAACGGCAATCTCTTCCTTTTAGGTAAGATTTTACAGCAATCATGTCTTTAGTTGGAATACCTTCAGTAATACAAACAATTACTTTAATACCGCCTTCGGCAGCTTCCATAATTGCATCTGCAGCAAATGCAGGAGGTACAAATATAATAGATACATTAGCGCCAGCTTTATCAACCGCATCTTTAACTGTATTAAATACAGGTTTATCTAAATGTGTCTGACCGCCTTTACCAGGTGTTACCCCGCCAACAACGTTTGTACCGTAAGCTATCATTTGCTCAGCATGGTAAGTACCTTCGTTACCAGTAAAACCCTGAACAATTACTTTTGAATCTTTATTTACTAAAACACTCATTATATCTATTTTTTTGTTGCAAACTTAAGCTAATTGAAATAGATTGTCAAATACAAAAGGCATATAATTGTATAATTTGTGTTAGTAAAAGCAAAATGGAAGATGGAAGATGGAAAATGGAACCGATATGCTTTTAATTATTTTGAAAAACAGTGGTAGTAATTCTTCGGTAAATGTAGTCCCGCCATTGCTTCGGTATTTGTGCTTCGACAAGCTCAGCATGATTGTTATGATATATACAAGTATTATGCTGCCATTTTATAATTATTTTTGAAAGGCGTTTGATTTTTTACCACAGCTGCTACCCTAAGCACTATTTTATTTCGAACAGCATTTAGAACTGCCATGCTATGCTTGCCTTCATCCTTTTTTCTGTTGTAATAATTTTTGATTTCTGGATTGTATTGGATAGCAGATAATGCACATAGATGCAACAGTCTTTTTAGTTCCTTGTTGGCCATTCTATGAACCCTGGTTTTGCCTTTAATACTGATGCCACTACTATGTTCAAATG
>NZ_SWBO01000019.1 GCF_005116475.1 Pedobacter cryotolerans
TGGCTTGATTGTGGCTTTTGCAATAGATACTAAAATCATCCGCATAACGCACAAATTTATGTCCTCTTCGAGTCATTTCCTTATCCAATTGATGCAGTAGAATGTTCGACAATAATGGACTTAAAGGACTTCCTTGCGGAACGCCTTTTCTTCTCTTTTGTAGCTTTCCGTTGATTTTAATCGGTGCTCTGAGCCATTTGCGTATCAGTTGCATCGTAGCTTTGCATTTCACTTTTTTGTAGATTAAATTCAGTAATAAACAATGGTCAACTTCATCAAAGAAGTTTTTCAGGTCAATACACCAACAGCAATCCGGAGAAGAAATATGGAGGCGAAATCATTCTAATCGGTAAAAATATTTTCCAAGACGGGGCGGTGGAGGTTCACGCCCATTTCACGGAAAACAACGCAAAACTTATTCCTGGTCTTTATATGAATGCCGAAGTTCCCATACCCGAAATCAAAGCATTAGCAATTCCGGAGGAAAGCGTTGTGACTTTTGAAGGAAAACATTATGTCTTTGAAGTACTGGAAAAGAACAGTTTCAGAATGACAGCAGTAGAAATCGGTTCCTCTGGAGATGGCTGGATAGAGATTGTCAATGAAAACCAATTAAGCGGTAAAAAAATCGCCCAAAAAGGAGCCTATACATTGTTAATGGCATTGAAAAATAAAGCAGAAGATTAAGATGAAACCTATATTGTTATTGATTACTTTCTTGTATGCGTTGAGCTTAAAAGCTCAAACAGTAGGCAAAGACACATTAAGCATTGAAGATAAAGCGTATAAATTTTCGGCAAAGAAACTGATCGTTCCTTCTGTTTTGATTTCATACGGAGCATTGAGTTTGATGTCTGATGATTTAAAGTCATTGAACCAGTCCACACGCTACGAAACACGGGAACATATCATTGCCGGAGCAACCATAGACAATTATATGCAATATGCTCCGGCAGCAGCGGTATATGGACTTAATCTTGCCGGAGTTAAAGGAAAACATAATTTTAAAGATAGAACCATTATCTATGCTACGTCTCAATTAATCTCTGCAGCATTGGTATTGCCCACAAAACAATTCGTAGGCGAAGAACGCCCCGATGGTTCCAATAATTTTTCTTTCCCTTCCGGACATACGGCTACGGCTTTCTCATCAGCCCATTTTATGTTCAGGGAATATAAGGACTGGAGTTGCTACCTTTGAGTAGAGACATTTATAGGGCAGATTTAAAAGAGTAATTTTAAATTTGACAATATGAAACACAGAGTATTTGATGATGAATTCAAAAAGATGGCCGTAGAGCTATCCAAATTGAAAAGTTCTGTAAAGGAAGCGGCTACAGAACTTGATATTGATCCATCCAGGCTGAGCAAATGGCGTAACAACCCAACTTTCAACGGTGGAAAGATAATGATGGACATCGCTGGTCTTAGCGAGGAACAGATGGAGATCAGGAGATTGAAAAAGGCGCTGAAGAATGCCGAACTTGAACGTGATATCCTAAAAAAGGCGGTAGGCATCTTTTCCAAGGGAGACGGGAGATATACAGATTTATAGCTGATCACAAGGCAATCTACCCCGTAGAGAAGATGTCATCATTTTTTGGGATCAACAGCAGTTCCTATTACAAATGGTCAAAAGATCCAGTAGGCTTTTGGCAACAACAGAACTCAGAATTACTGGTTAAGCTCAAAGCAGTATATTCAATGAGCAAGGGGCGTTACGGCAGCCCACGCATTACCAAGGAACTGAATGCCGATGGAATAAAGGTATCACGTCCACGGATAGCGAGGTTAATGGGCAGAAACGGCATAAAAAGCATCATTAAGCGGAAATATAGGATAACCACCAACTCCAACCACCTTTATCCGGTAAATGCAAACCTGCTGCTAAGGGATTTTAGTACTACTGGTACAGGGGAGAAATGGGTAAGTGATATTACCTATATCAGGACTGGTGAGGGATGGCTTTACCTGACTGTTGTCATGGATCTGGCAGATCGAAAAATAATCGGTTGGAGCATGGACAATAGCATGAGTGCTGGTTCAACCGTTGTAGATGCTTGGAAAATGGCCATAAAGAACAGGCCCCTACAAGATGAGCTCATTTTTCATAGTGACCGCGGAATCCAATATGCCAGCCATGAATTCCGCAGATGTTTTAAGGGCTTACCTGTATTGCAAAGCATGAGCAGAAAGGGAAATTGTTGGGATAATGCCATTGCGGAAAGCTTCTTCAAGACCTTGAAAACGGAAATGGTATACCATAGAAAATTTGAAACCAGGGCACAGGCAAAGCTTGAGATATTCGATTACATAGAGGTATGGTACAACAGAAAAAGAATACATTCGGCACTTGACTATCAAACTCCAGTACAGGTTGAAAGAGCAATGATGAAAAACAAAACACAAGCTGCCTAAAATGTCTCTACTTTACTATTGCAATTCCACCAACATGATGATCAATAAAGGAACTGCTGCTATTCTGGTAAAAAGACCTGTCAAGACCAATATGCCGCAAGCTATCTCAATGCTGCCAACAAAAGGGCCCAGAAAATCAGGGTTAGGTAGTCCTATCTTCTCGAAACGTCCAGCACCGAGTTTAGGCGCAAAAAGAAATTTTTGTATTCCCTCAGATAAAAATACTGCACCCACCATTAAACGGATGATTATAGTTGAGCCAGAATTATCGGTTTTTATAACTTTTTGTAACATGATCTGTAAAATTTTTAATGCTCGCTAAGTTAAGGCCGTGCCAATCAAATAATATGGTATATTTGAAAATACAACGGTATTGGCACCCAAATTAAATAAATGAAGCATCCCATTGCTATAAACGATAAGATAAGTTCTGGGAGGATCATCAAGATAGCGCCTTTTAAGAAGGAGGTCCGGGTTACCAGGCCACATAAGCACCATAGTTATTTCGAGATTATTTTTCTTTCAAAAGGTGGGGGCTTTCACTCTATTGATTCGAATAAATATGAGATTACAACACCGATTGTCTTCTTTGTAAGAAAGGAACAGGTTCACTATTGGGAATTGGACACCGAACCTGAAGGTTATGTACTGATCATCAAAAAGAAATTTGTAGAACTAAGTCTTGATAGGGAAATTAAAACGCTTTTGTATAAGCTCAGTAAGACTGAAATATTGCATTTGAAGGAAATAGACACTATAACAATCTTGTTTGACCTTTTAGTAAAGGAAAGTTTAGCCGAAATTACTACTTCAAACCCTGTTGTAGAAGGCTTATTGAAAGCTTTATTGGCAAAGCTGCTATTGGAAGATAACTCATCAATAATCAAAAACAATTCGGAAGTAGACAGCTATCATTTGTTCCGCGAACTCTTAAGCCAAGAAGGTAGGCTAAAAAACAGCGTTTCATATTATGCAACACAGCTCAACACCTCGCCGCAGAACCTTAATGCAGTTTGCAGGCGTGCTGCAAATTTGTCTGCTGCGGAGGTGCTTTCCGAATTCATCATCAGTGAGGCCAAAAGATTGCTTATCTATACCGATAAGACGATTTCAGAAATTGGCTTTCTGCTGAGTTTCAGTGATTCATCCCACTTTGTGAAATATTTCAAGCGTTTTACGGGAATAACCCCTAAAATATTTCGAACAGAGCAGTAATAACACCATAGTATTTTCAAATATACCACGTAATCCAATTGCTAACCCGCATTTTTGATTATTCATTTTAATCCGAAAACTTTCGATGAGAAAAGTTCTGAGAATGCCCTATAGGCTTGTTTTTTTGTCTTCGGTGTTATTGCTGCCATCTTTTTGGGCGAAGGCACAACAACGACTATCCCTCAAAGATGTGCCATCCCTTGTCCAAGCTAATTTACCGAAACTGAATGCTGCAAAAGCAAATGTAGCGGCAGATAAATCATTAATAGATTATGAAAAGCGGAGCTTGATGCCCGAACTTACCGTAGGCTATCAGGCAAATGTTGCCACTTTCAACAATATTACCGGAATGAACTATCCGGGCCTGATGATGCCCATCAGCGGTCCGCCGTCCCTTAGCAACGAAATGAACTTCGTACCTGGGACAGCGGCAGCAGCACTTTTGACCTGGAGGCCAATTTACTTTGGCCAGCGCAGTGCGGCAATCGAAAGAGCTACAGCACAGTTTAAATTATCCAATACCAATTATAATGAACAAACATTCAGGTATCAAATTGATGCCATAAGCACCTATCTTGATGCGGTTTTTTTAAAAACACTGATCTCTAGCCATCGGGCTAGTATCACACGTTACTCGAGCAGTTTGGAACAGACACTCGTACTGGCTAAAACGGGCTTACGGCCAGGGGTTGATACCATCCAGTTGCAAAGTTCCCTCGCACAGGCAGAAATTGAACTGCTCCAGACCGAAAACAGTTATCAGCAGAAACTGATCAACCTTTCTTCACTTATCGGCAGCCAAGAAACAAACGGTAACCTGATACTCGTGGATACGGTTTTTAATAACGTTGATGTTTCTGCTGACCGATCGCTAAATATTGCCCAACATCCCTATTTTATGACCGCTGCCGCACAGAAGGACCTAACGCAAGCCAAATTAGAGGAGGTAAAAAAAATATGGAGACCAAAATTGGACTTTTGGGGAAACATATATAGCCGTGGTTCGGGCATAAACGCAGTGGGGGCCATCAATAAATCAGAAGGGTTTAATTTGACAAGGGATAATATTGGTGCAGGCGTGCAGATCAGTTTCCCTGTTTTTCAATTCTATCAGGTCAATGCAAAAAAAAGGCAGTATGGAGAATTGTTAAGGGCAGACGAGTTTAACCTAAAGCAACTTGAACTTGACCTAAATAAGCAGAACAACCTTGCTTGGCAACAGTACAAATCTAATGTGTCGATTTTAAGTAAGTTTGCTATCCGGCTAAAAAGTACAACCGAAGCTTTCAACAGCTTAAAGCTTAGCTACCAGAGTGGACTGATCGATTTTTCACGTTTGGCCCAGGCACAATATGAACTTCAGCAGGCCGAAATGAACAGTGCAGGTGCACAACTTGTCCTTCAGCGTTCATTGCTGGATATCAGTATAGCAAAGGGAGATTTAGATTTATTTTTTAAACTGATCCGATAACAGATGAACCTCGTTATATCCGCACTCAGAAAACCCATAACGGTACTAGTTGCCGTTATCGCAATTGCATTTTTTTCTTACATTTCCATACGCAACAGTAAGATAGACATCTTTCCCAAACTGGGATTGCCAACTGTTTATGTTGCCCAGCCCTATGGTGGTTTGTCACCCGAGCAGATGGAAGGTTTTGTTACCTCTTATTATGAATACCATTTCCTCTATATCACAGGGGTCAAGTATGTAGATTCAAAGTCTATCCAAGGTGCAGCACTGATCAAGATCGAGTTCAATGAAGGTACCGATATGGCACAGGCCATGGCAGAGGTCGTGGGTTATGTGAACAGGTCCCGTGCTTTTATGCCACCGGGTACGGTGCCACCCTTTATTACCAGGTTCGATGCCGGAAGTGTGCCTGTGGGACAGTTGGTTTTCAGTTCCACTACCAAAACATTGGGAGAGATCTCAGATCTGGCATTATTTCGTGTTCGGCCGATGTTCTCTACATTGCCAGGTGTTTCAGCGCCACCGCCTTTTGGAGGGAACAACAAGACCGTAATCGTGAATGTTGATCCCGATAAGATCCGTAATTACCAGCTTACACCGGAGCAGGTGATGCAGTCACTGGCCACTTCAAATACCATTTCTCCGGCCGGTAATGTTCGTATAGGAGATAGTACATACCTGACCCCACAGAACAGCGTTATTGAAAATCTGCAAGACCTGGAGAATACGCCTTTGCAAAAGGGAAGTGGCGCCTCGGTATATGTGAAGGATATTGCCTCGGTAAGCATTGGTTCTGACGTAACGACCAGTTATGCACTGGTAAACGGAAAACGGTCCGTTTATATACCCGTAACCAAAAGGGCAGATGCCTCGACCTGGGATGTGGTAAAACTTGTAAAGGCTTCTCTGCCCGATATGCAGGCCGCTATTCCCGATGACATCAAGGTTTCCTATGAGTTTGACCAGTCTGATTATGTGGTAAATGCCCTGAAAAACCTGCTTTTCGAAGGGGGACTAGGGGCTTTTCTCACAGGACTTATGGTACTGCTCTTTCTTGGCGATAGAAGGGCGGCATTGATCGTTGTGCTGACCATTCCACTTGCTCTGCTGTGTTCGGCAACGGTACTTTATCTGATGGGGCAAACAATCAACATCATGTCACTGGGTGGACTGGCCCTATCTGTCGGTATTTTGGTTGATGAGGCCACGGTAACCATAGAGAACATTCACCGCCATTTGGAGATGGGAAAGACCAAGGCTCGTGCCGTTGCAGATGCCTCTAAGGAAATCGCTGTACCAAAACTTTTGATATTGTTAAGTATTCTAGCCGTTTTTGTTCCCGCTCTATTTATGAATGGCGTTCCCCGTGCAATGTTTGTTCCTTTGTCCCTCGCAGTTGCCTTCGCTATGATTGCCTCTTTTATCCTATCACAAACTTTTGTGCCTGTTATGGCCAACTGGATGATGAAAGGTCATGTTGAAAAAACCTCTTCTGGAAAGACCTTTGATAAATTTAAAGCTTGGTACGAGCGTAATATTATCCGTATTTCCAAACATACCGGTCGTGTTACCGGATTGTTTGTAGTGCTTTCATTGGCACTGGTAATTCTGTTTTTCATGTTGATCGGCACCGAACTTTTCCCGGTAGTGGACACCGGGCAAACTCAGGTCAGACTTAGATTACCGGTTGGTACCAGGTTGGAACGAACGGAAGATGCAACCAGGAAATTATTGGCGCTGTCTGAAAAGATAGCGGGCAGGGAAAATATTGAAATTACCTCAGCTTTTGTAGGTACCCAGCCCTCTAGTTTTCCGGTAAACTATATTTACCTGTGGACTGGTGGTCCGCATGAAAGTGTAACTAAAATAAAACTCAATAAAGGAGCTATTGGAATTGATGACTTTAAGGAAAAATTGCGTGCGGAAGTCAAAAAAGAGCTTTCCAAGGCAGTCATATCCTTTGAACCGGGCGATATTGCCAGCCAGGTGCTCAACATGGGCACTACCAATCCGATCGAGATTGCTGTTGTAAATAAAAACCTGGATCAGGGAAAGGCTACGGCCAAAAAACTGGTTTCAGAACTTTCGGCATTGCCCTATATGCGTGATGTGCAGATTGCAACGCCACTGGATTATCCAGCCATCAAAATAGATATCAACAGGGTTAAGGCAGGGCAGCTTAATTTGACCTCCGAGCAGATCTCCCGTTCGGTTGTTGCCGCAACATCAAGCACACGTTTCATGTCGCCGGGCTACTGGTTGGATAAGACTACTGGCAATGCCTACATCGTTCAGGTTCAGTATCCCGAATATAAAATGAACTCAACTTCCCAAATTGAGATGATACCGGTTGGTGGGGGAAATGGGAACGGCCATTTGTTGAACGAGGTAGCATCATGGAAAAAGATTTCGATGCCCGGTGAATATGACCGCCTGAACCAGCAGCGATATATTACCGTTACCGCCAATGTTCATGATAAGGATCTGGGCGCTGCCTTCGGCGGGTCGGAAAAGATCGTAGGAAAGCTAAGGGCAAACCTGCCAAAGGGAGCGAAGATATTGATGAGGGGTCAGCCTGAACTGTTGGATAAAACTCTTAGCTCGCTGGCATTTGGACTGCTTGTAGCCATTGTTGTTGTCTTTTTATTGATGACGATATTCTTCCAGTCGTTCCGTATCGGCTTTGTGATGCTTTCGGTTATCCCCGCGGTAATATCGGGGTCTTTACTGCTACTGCTTATAACCGGGCAGTCCATGAACATCCAATCCTATATGGGAACCATTATGGCAGTTGGTGTTGCCATTGCAAACGCTGTGCTATTTGTGACCAATGCAGAAGTGCTGAGAAAGGATGGGGATAATAATAACTCGCACCTGAAATCTGCCCAGAACCGTTTGCGGCCTATTGTTATGACCAGCTTGGCCATGATCGCTGGCATGATCCCGATGGCTATCGGAGATGGAATGATTGCCCCTCTTGGGATTGCGGTAATTGGAGGCTTAATTACTTCTACCATCTGTGTGCTGTTCTTTCTGCCTTCGGTTTATCAGACAGCGGTAGGAAACAAGATCCACAGCAATTCATCGCTAGATCCTGATGATCCCAATAGTAAATTTTCAAAAATAGTTAAACTGTAGCCATAAAGAAATGACAAAGCTAATATTCAAATTATCAATAGTTGTGCTATGCGTTGCTGCATGTACAGAAAATAAAATTCCCCAAAATCCGGCTACGGCCGAGTTAACCGATACGGTTCCCGTATTTATCTTATCCGGTACCCAGGTCAGCAAGTCCATCGAACTGCCAGCAGAGCTGCTTCCCTATGAAACGGCAGACCTGACCCCCAAGGTGCAGGGATACATCAAGGATATCAGGGTAGATATTGGTGACAGGGTGAGCAGGGGACAGGTACTGGCGGTTATTGATGCTCCAGAGGTAAGAACCAGGTCTGCCGAATACAGATCGGCCCTATCTTCTGCCCAGTCCAGGTATCAGTCGAGCAAGGATGTTTATGACAGGTTGCTCAGGGCCTCTCAGGCCAAAACTTCGGGTATTGTCGCCCCAGTTGATCTGGAAAAAAGCAGAAACCAGAAGCTCGCCGACAGCGCTGCCTTTCAGAGTGCCAGAAGTCTGGCGCAATCCTATAGTGAGGTGGCGGGCTATCTTGTCATCACAGCTCCTTTTGACGGAATTGTTACCGCCAGGAACACCGATCGTGGGGCATTGGTGGGTCAGCAATCACCAATTTTCACCGTTCAGAATACCAGTACCTTGAGATTGAGGGTTGCAGTTCCTGAAACATACATGTCCGCTGAAACCGCGGGTAAGGAAGTTGGTTTTAGGGTTGAAAGTAATCCCAATAAAAGTTTTACTGCACAACTGGCTCGTAAAAGCGGGGCTGTTGATCCGAAAAACCGTACAGAAACCTGGGAATATAAATTTAACAACCCAAGCAATGAGTTAAAGACTGGAAGTTTTGCCTATGTAAAACTTAACCTCCAACGAAATGCATCTTCTTTTGTGATTGCTCCAAGTGCCATTGCTACCAATCAGGAACGTAAATTTGTAATCGCTGTCAGGAATGGGAAAGCTGAATGGATTGATGTGCGCCAGGGAATGAGTACTGAAAAAGGATTGGAGGTTTTTGGTGATATAAAAGTGGGAGATACAATAGTTGTTAGGGCGACAGATGAAAGAAAACCTGGTGCTACCGCTTATTGGAAAGTTGGTAGTTAAGAAATTGGATTAGTATTAATCATATTTATTTTTTTGCCTAAACGAGGTTTTAATATTTATTATTTAATTCAACAAACGAACTAAAATAATAGATATGGCATCAGTAAAAGTATACCCCAGATTGGACAAAGTAAATAAAAACGGGCAAGTACCAATCTATATACGTCTAACCAAAAACAGAAAATCGAAGTACATCGCGCTGGATGTATATATCAACCCAAATGACTGGAACGAGAAAACCGGAAAGGTAAGAGCTGGAGCAAAGAATGCGAACCAGATTAACAGCTTTCTTTCATCCAAGGAAGCAGAGGCGGAATCTATTGCCCTGGAGATGGAAACCAGATCCAAGTTTATTACTGCATCTGACATCAAGTCAAGAATTATCGGTAGACCACCAACTGATTTTTTCGAATTTATGGAAGCAAGGATCAAAGCGCAATCTGAAGAATTGAGTATAGGCACAATCAGGCGGTTAAAGAGCATCCTTGCCAAACTTAAAAAATTTGTTGAAAACGAAAAACTGTTCTTTGATGAAATCAATGTCAGGTTTATTAGGGACTTTCAGCATTTCTTGATCGAAGACCTGAAAAACCAGATCAATACGGTACACTCTAATCTTAAAGCAATCAGAAAAATGATCTGCGATGCAATTGACGAAGAGCTGATGCCGTCGGTAAAGAACCCTTTCAATAAGATCAAGCTCAAGGGACAAAAAACTTTTAGGGAATTCCTTTTGAATGGTGAATTGGAAAGGCTAGAAGGCTTGGAACTGGAAGAGGAATCCATTCTTAACCATCATCGAAATCTCTATGTTTTCAGTTCATATTCCGGAGGAGTACGAATTTCCGACCTACTGATGATGCGCTGGAAGAATTTCAATGGAACCCATCTTCACTTCCAGATCAGAAAAAGTAGGGAGGAGTTGAGTATAAAGCTGCCAAAAAAATCATTGGAGATACTTCATTTCTACAAAGGCTACGAACAGAATACCGACGATCCCGATCCTGAATCTTTTATCTTTCCGTTGATCAAGATCAAACCCGATGAAACTGATAGGCTGAAAGTATTCAATGCGATTTCATCGGCCACCGCCTTTACAAACAAAAATCTAGGGAAACTCGCCTTATTGGATAAACCAGAGTAGATTGACCCCGTCTCACCGGAAATAAATTTGCTGTAAATTGTTGCTTGGCAGAATATTAGCAAATTGGCGAGAAGGGGTCAAATGTATTGGTTTGTCCAACAGTGTGTTTAAAATACGATTGCGAAGGTGAATTGGAACGTTGTTGCAGTTCAAAGAGATAATCTTTAACTTGTTCGGGATGTAATTCGGTTGGTAAAGCACCAAAATGAAGTACCATTGCGGCCACATGGCGCGAATAATTTTCAAAAGTGCGTTTGCTTCGTCCTAAAATAGAAATATTTCGCTCAAAACGTTGCAGAAGTTCAGAAAAACCTGTAATTTCATTACAAGCACGATTCAAATATTTGTTCGTTCTTAATTCCTCAGGAGATTTTTTTTAGTTACCATATTATCAATTATTTAAACGTTAATAAATACTAAGGTACTAAATCATCGCAGCGAAAGCTACCGGAGGTTTAGTTCAACAGGCGTTTGGCAAGATTGCGAATTTTGTAGTAAATTCACGTTTACATTTCGCAAGAAATTTTATCTTTAATAGAAAATAATTAGTTCCGAAGTTCGCAACCTCGCCAAGCGCCGGAACGTTGTGTGCAAGGGTAAACGACCTATTCATCCAAACTTGAGCAAACAATTATTGAAATAGAATTTTAATATATTTACAATGCCAAAATGTTTTTTAAAACAACACTATCATGGACATTACAAATTTGCCAGAAGATTTATTTGAAAATAACTACACGGACACTTCAGACCTGCAAATTGCTAACTACGAGGCGTATAAACTTGTTTCCAAAAATAAGATTAACCTAAACAAAAATTTATTCAGTTTTTTGTTGGACGGACAAAAGGACATTCACTTTTCTAATGACATCGTTTCGATCGATGATACACAATCCTTGCTTCTTGCATCGGGGAATTTTTTAACAACAGAAATTGTAGGGGCAAATAGTTATAGTTGCCTACTCTTTTTCTTTTCTCAAAAAAACATTAATGATTTTTTATTGAAATATGGGCATTTATTTAACCCAAATGACTTAAATAAATCAGCGGCCAGTAGTCCCTATTTCCTTATGGAAAAAGACAATTTTATTATCCATTTTATTAATTCTATTCAACAAATTTATGGTTTGAATCAAACAATCTCTCAAAAGATTCTGGAATTGAAATTTGAAGAAATTATGCTGTATCTGGCTGATAAGTATGGGCAAAGTTTTTTTGTTTATCTACATTCATTATTAATCAATGAAAGAGAATTATCTTTTAAAATGGTCATTGAAAAAAATCTGTACACGAGTTTGAATATTGACGAGGTCGCTTTTCTATGTAATATGAGTCTGTCTACTTTTAAGCGGAAATTTTTACAATTATATCAAGAGTCTCCAGGAAAATGGTTTCAACTAAAACGACTCAACAAAGCCAAAAAATTATTGCTTAATAATGAAGCAACCCCATCAGAAATCTATATGGACTTTGGTTATGACAGCTTATCAAATTTTAGCACAGCCTTTAAAAACGAATTTGGTTACAGTCCAAAAAACATGATGAAAACTTGACCTTTTTCATAAGTTTTTGAACTAAATAAAAAAGCACCACAAGTTTAAAGGTGCTACATTTGTTAAAACAAAATTGGTTTAATTTAAAAATAAAAAGACATGAAAAAATTAGGATTATTAGTTCGACTAGAAGCTAAAGCAGGAAAAGAAAAAGATGTTGAAGCCTTTATCACAAGTGCATTGCCACTCGCTAATGAAGAAGCAGGTACTGTTACGTGGTATGCGTTCCGTATTGACGCTTCTACATTTGGCATTTTTGACACTTTTTCAGATGAAGAAGGCAGAGAAGCACATCTTGGTGGTAAGATTGCAAAGGCGTTAATGGAAAATGCACCTGAATTGTTGGCTACTGCACCATCTATTGAGAAATTGGACGTTTTAGCGGTTAAATAAACATACCACAATTATTATAAAATGGCAGCCTGTCAAAGTTCTGTAAATGAATTTGGACAGGTTGCCTTTGTTTACAAAACAGCTTCATAATAAATTAAGCTTAGACTGACGAAGAAACCCAGCCCACAATAACTAAGCTTTCGTCTTGCCCGGAGGGCACGAGATGAAAGCCCGTTGAACGGAACCGCAGGAAGCTTAATACGTATTATGGAGTTTTCGAAGTGTAGCTTTAAGATATATGAGCAGTAATTTTACGATTACTGCTTTTTTTATGGTTGAACTTGTGCTGTCTTATTGTTATTTTTCGATTTACCGACGCAATTAAATACAAGTTCCCTTACCCGTAAAAACTAATTCACATAGGCAAGTGTATTCTCGATAAGATATGCTTTTGGCGGACCTCGTTGCCCAAAGACATGTAACGTAACCAGATTTCCAACTTTACAACAATAACATTTTTTAAGTTGCGTTTTGGTTTCGATTTCAGGTCGAATGATATTTAAATCTTGTTGTAATTGTTGCAGTTTGCCACGTTTCCAACTGCTACTTAAAATACCGTAATGCCTGATTCTTACAAAACGTTTGGGTAAAATATGAAGACTAAAACGCCTTGTAAACTCTTCGTTTTTTAAGGTGAGTTGCTTATCAATCCTAACGCCATCCATATCCACAATCTCGAACCTATATTCTTCATATAAAACAATATCGCCTGCATGTGGCATCGCTCTTAATCGCTCTATCATAAAGCCAGAAACTGTTGAATAGCTACTGATATTGTCCTCGATTACTTCTTTTGAGAAATACTGGTTGAGTTCGAAGATCAACGTTCGACCATTGAGAAGATAACTTCCGTCCTCACGGGGTATAATATGCTTTTCATCGGTTTCGTCCTCATCTGGCAGGTCGCCAACAATGGCTTCAATCAGATCGTGAAGTGTAATGATCCCCAGCACACTACCAAATTCATCAACCACCACACCTAAATATTGTTTCCTATCCTTAAATAGTGCCAATATTTTAAAAGCTGGTGTATTCTGTATCACATAAATAGGCCTTGTCAGGATCTGGTCTATGCTAAAGTCCTCGTTACTATAATTTTCCAGCACATCCTTGATGTTGATCATCCCTTTTGGTACATCTAGCGTCCCATCTGCTACGATGAAACGTGAATGCGCACTTTCCTTTATCTTGTTGAAGATAGTTTGCTTGTCCCAATTATAGTTGATCCATTCTACCTCCGAGCTATGGGTCATCAGTGATTTGGCCGTCTGGTCTGTAAAAGAAAAGAGGTTCTGCATCGCCTGGCTTTCTTCACTCTCCGGCACTCCCTGTTTGCCCGCTGTTTTGAGCATAAAACGAAGCTCTTCTTCGTTTACCCTTTCCGAATCATTCTCTTTAACACCAAATAGTTTAAGGATCAGGTTGGTAGAAAACGAAAGAAGTTTTACAAATGGGAAGGTTATCATTGTAAATACCCTTATAATTGGCACACAAAATAGCGCAATACTTTCTGAGTTGTTCATGGCGATTGTTTTTGGCACAAGTTCTCCAACTACGATCGTAAAATAGGTGATGCCACCGATGACGATAAACAATGAAACAAGGTGTACATAACTTCCCAAGAACGTGAACTGGGAAAGAATGCCTTCCATATCATCGGTAAGCGTTGCCCCACCGTATGCGCCCGAAATAATACCGATCAGGGTAATTCCGACCTGTACCGATGAGAGAAAATTTTCTGGATTTTCCAACAACTTGAGTACCATTTTGGCTTTGGAACTTCCCTGGGCAGCGAGGTGTTCAATCCTACTTTTTTTTACAGAAACAAGTGCAATCTCCGATAGGGCAAAAAACCCGTTGAGAAGGGTAAGGATAAAAATGATCAGAATTTCCAAATTTTTGGGTATTAAGGTGATGGCAAATATAACATAAACCAACAGGAGCTTGCCTTATTCTGTTTAATAATTTGTAATATTGCATGATGTTTGGTAAGAAACAATTTCTGCTGGTATTACTGTTTGGCGCATTTTCATTGCACCTTGCCCATCAGCTGTTTCCGCACCACCACCATCAACCAGTTATTGCCAAAGCCCATTCTCATGGAGAAGGTAGCGACCATCATCACCACCATAAGGCTGAAACAAATAGCAAACCACAACAGGACAAAAATATATTAGATGAACTGCTTTCGCTGATCAACCATGGTAAGGCAGACAGCCCTGTCCAATCAGGTAGCCAGATCAAAGTTGATTACTGTAAGGTCATCTCTATTCTACCTGTTGCCGCTACAGCAATGGTTGAGTTAGCTATCGACGATTACCAGCTAACTTCACTTGGCTATACTCCACCAGAGCACAAGCCCCAACAACACGTCATTCTTTTCAAAAGCAGGCGAGGCCCGCCTGCAATGGCCTAATTATATCCATTTTTTTTTAAACCCAAATTTCAAGAACATGAAAAAGACTATGCTTTCATTGGCTATTGCCATTGGACTTTTTGCTGCATCGTGCAGTAACGAAAAAAAAGAAGAAGGTGCCCATCAGCATGAAGATGGCTCAACACATGCCGACCATGATGAAACCCCTGTTGATACTACAAAACAGGAAGAATTTAAAGTTGACTCGGTAGCGGCAGATACTGCTGCACATTCACATGATGATGGAAAGTCGCACACGCACTAGCCATCCAACCAGTTATGGCATTAAGCCATAACTGGTAAAATATTAAAAGACCATGAAAAGAATATATTTAATAATGATAGCTGCAGTGCTTTTTAGTTCCTGCCAGCAGAGATCCCAGTCGGAAGCTGCCGCTGGAGAAAAGGTTAAACTCTCGCTAACTGACCTGGATCAACAGGTCGAAATATTTGCAGAATACGATCCTTTCGTTAAGGACTCTATTTCCAAGTTTGCCATCCATTTAACTACACTTGCCGATTACAAACCAGTGAAGACTGCCAAGGTTAGCACTAGCCTCGTGGTTGGAGATAAGGGTGTGAGAAAAGTTTTGGATTCTTCGACCGTACCCGGTATCTACAAGATTTCACTTACGCCAAAGTCTATAGGGAGTGGTACGCTCAGCTTTGATATCGTACTGAACGGGATTTCGCACAGGTTCAAAATTCCTGCAAAAGTGTTCAGTAGTTATGAAGAATTTGCGGCGCAGCATAAGCCGGCATCAAGCTCTGCCAGTGAGATTACGTTTTTAAAGGAGCAGAGCTGGAAGCTTGATTTTGGTGTTGCTAGGATTGGAAAAGATAATTTTTCGGGAGTGATCAAGGCTCCAGGCACAATCATCCCTGCAACCGGCGACCAACAGAGCGTAGTCGCTACGGCCGCTGGAGTGATCAAGTTCCAACGTCCGCTCACTTCCGGTATTGCTGTGGACAAGGGTCAATCGCTGTTTTCGATTTCGGGAACCAGCATTACAGGCGATAACCTCAATACCGCCATACAGGAGGCCAAACTTGCCTTGGCAAAAGCAAAGTCGGAGTATGAAAGGGCAAAGGCCCTACGTCCAGATCAGATCATCTCCGAAAGGGATTATCAGGCGGCGTTGAACAGTTACCAGCAGCAGCAGCTGAACTATAGCAAACTTACACGTAATTTCTCTGGCAACGGCGTGGCTATAAGATCCACTGGAACTGGCTATCTGACCGATTTATTGGTAAAAGAAGGTGATTATGTACAGGCTGGACAGCAATTGGCAATCGTAGCGGCAAGTAAAAACGTACAGCTTTCTGTTGATGTGCCCGCCAGTTATGCCGGGCAGCTGGGCAATGTGCAAACGGCCAATTTTAAGATAGGCGAAAAGGTTTATGAACTTTCATCACTTGGAGGAAAACTGGTTTCTTATGGTCGTTCGATTTCCCCATCAGGACTGCTGCCAGTTATCTTTTCGTTGCAAAACCGTTCGGAATTTGTACCAGGTGTAGCCGTGGAAGCCTTTCTTTTGACCTCTTCCAAAACTTCGGCCCTTCAGGTGCCAGAAACTGCAATTATGGAAGATCAGGGAAACTATTTTGTTTACGTACATAACGATGGAGAACATTTCGAAAGGCGTGATCTGAAAATCGGTAAATCTAGCGGAAAGATGGTTGAAGTGATTTCAGGAGTGAAGGAAGGAGATATTCTGGTAACCAAGGGTGCTTATTATCTCAAACTTGCAGCCGCACAGGGATCAGCACCAGCACATGGACATGAACATTAATCGCCTGCTATGTTAAATCAGATTATAAAATTTGCCCTGGGGAACCGATTAATGGTTCTTCTGGCATCGATGCTACTGCTCATAGGAGGCAGTTACGTCGCAGTGAAAATGGAAGTTGATGTTTTTCCAGACTTAACAGCTCCCACGGTAGCCATTATTACCGAGGCACATGGGCTTGCACCAGAGGAAGTCGAGCAGCTTGTCAGCTTTCCGATTGAGTCTACTGTAAATGGCTCAACAGATGTGAGGCGTGTCCGTTCTTCGGCCTCTGCCGGTATTTCTATCGTTTGGGTAGAGTTCGATTGGGGAACAGACATCTACAAGGCACGCCAGATCGTTGCCGAAAAATTAGCTACCCTATCTGGAAAATTCCCGCAGGGCGTTAGCCAGCCCGTTCTTGCTCCCAATACCTCGATCATGGGCGAGATCATGCTCATTAGCATTACCGCAAAACAGACCAGTTTGATGGAATTAAGGAGCATTGCCGATTGGAATATACGACCGGTACTACTCGCCACTGGAGGTGTTTCGCAGGTGGTGGTTATAGGTGGCGACTTTAAGCAGTACCAGATCTTGGCAAAGCCTGCAATGCTCAAGGCTTATGGTGTTTCGATGAATGAACTCTTTGAAGCGACCAACCTTATCGGACAGAATGTTTCTGGCGGACTGATCAACCAGTACGGTAATGAATACCTGATCAAAGGGATTTTGCGCAGCAATAAGCCTGAAGATATCGGAAATTCGTTGATCAGGACTAGCAGCGGCAAAACGGTAAAACTTTCCGATGTGGCCACCGTGCAGATTGGCGCAGCGGTAAAGCTTGGCGATGGCTCGCTGAATGCACAGCCTGCGGTGATCATGACGGTGATGAAACAGCCCAATACCAATACGCTGGAACTGACAGAAAAGATCGACCAGACGATCGCTTCACTACAGACAAGCCTGCCAAAAGATGTCACGGTAAATACCAGGATTTTCCGTCAGGCCAGTTTCATTGAGGCCTCAATCGGAAACATCGAAAAAACGTTGATAGAAGGCTCTATTTTCGTTGTGATCATTCTTTCTATTTTCCTTTTAAACTGGAGAGCAACGGCTATCTCCCTCATTGCTATACCGATCTCTTTGCTTGTTGCCATCGTAACCTTGAAATGGATGGGTTTTACCATCAATACCATGAGCCTTGGAGGCATGGCCATCGCTATTGGAGATTTGGTGGACGATGCCATCATAGATGTAGAAAATGTACTCAAAAGGTTAAAAGAGAACGCAATGCTGCCAAAGGCAGAGCAGCAAAACAAGCTAACTGTTATCTATAATGCCTCTACAGAGATACGTTCGTCGATCATCCATGCGACATTTATCATCATCATTGCCTTTACGCCATTGTTCTTTTTAACAGGCATGGAGGGAAGACTTTTAGTACCGCTTGGGGTAGCATTTGTTGTTGCTCTTTTTGCCTCACTCATTGTTGCCATTACCCTTACTCCCGTACTTTGCAGCTATCTTTTAACATCTGATAAAACGCTAAATGGAAAAGAAAGGGAAAGCTGGCTGGTTAGACATCTGAACAGTGGCTACCATAACATGTTGAAAAAAGCGATTACTTACAGAAAACTGCTGGTTGGCTTGGTGGTCGCACTTTTTGTAGGAGCAATCTTTTTGTTATCCAGCTTTGGGAGGAGTTTTTTGCCAGAGTTTAATGAAGGTTCGCTGGTAATCAGTGCAGTAACGATGCCAGGCATTTCACTGGATGAAAGTAACCGCATCGGACAACAGGTAGAAAAGGCAATGCTTAGTCTGCCTGAGGTAAAAACCACCACTCGCAGAACCGGCAGGGCCGAACTTGATGAACATGCACAGGGCGTAAATGCTTCTGAAATTGATGTGCCGTTCTATCTTGATGAGCGCTCAAGGGCGGAGTTTATGACAGATGTGAGGGAAAAAATGGCAGGCATTACCGGAGCCAATATTACCATTGGCCAACCAATCGGCCACCGTATAGATCACATGCTCTCGGGCACAAGGGCAAATATTGCCATTAAGATATTTGGCGAAGACCTTGCCCAGCTATACCGTTTGGGCAATGAGACCAAAAGTGCAATTGAAGGTATTGAGGGTTTGGTTGATATTTCCGTTGAACAGCAGATTCAAATCCCACAGATACAGATCAGGCCAAAAAGAGACCTGCTTGCTGCCAAGGGAATTAGCCTAGAAGATTTCGGCAGATTTGTTGAAGTTTCCATTGGTGGCGAAAAAGTGGGTGATATTTATGAAACTGGAAAACGATTTGATCTGGTGCTTCGCTATGAAGAATCTGCAAGGAGCAGGATAGAAGACCTTAAAGATCTGCTGATAGATGCCGGAGATGGCTCAAAGGTATCGTTGGGCACCGTGGCTGAAATTGTTTCTACCAAAGGTCCTAACACGATCAATCGTGAAAATGCCCAACGTAAACTGGTCGTTTCGGCGAATGTTGCCGGTAGAGACCAGTTATCTGCCGTTGAGGAGATCAAGGCTAAAATGACAGCAATAAAGTTGCCACAGAACTACCGGATTGAGTACGGTGGGCAGTTTGAGGCAGAGGCAGAAGCTTCTCGAACCTTGGTATTGACGTCTATTTTTGCATTGCTTGCCATATTCCTGGTACTCTATCATGAATTCAAGGATTCTGCCTTGTCATTGATCATCCTGATTAATCTTCCCTTGGCACTTATTGGGGGAATAGTAAGTGTTTGGCTGACGGGAAGCATCATCAGTATTCCGGTCATCATTGGCTTTATTACCCTGTTTGGGATTGCCACAAGGAACGGTATCTTGCTGGTTTCACACTACAGGCACTTAGAGCAGGAAAAAGGTGGGTACAATCTGGATATCGTAATCAAAGGGTCAATTGACCGTTTGAGCCCAATCCTAATGACTGCCCTAACAGCGGGACTTGCCTTAATTCCACTAGCGATGGCCAGTGACCAGCCCGGGAATGAGATCCAAAGTCCGATGGCGAACGTGATTTTGGGCGGACTATTGAGTTCAACGCTGTTGAACCTCTTCATTGTACCCATTGTATACAATAGCCTGATGAAAAAGAGAAACAGTCATCAGCAAACTAATCCAGCATAAGATGAAACAGATAACAATAACATTGCTTTTGGTGCTGGGATTAAGCTTCGCAAAAGCACAGACACTAGATTCCATATTAAACCTTGTACGCAGCAAAAATAAAACATTGAAAGTTTATCAATCCGAAAGGGAAGCAAATTCTATGGCCTTCCGCACGGGGCTGAATCCAGAAAATCCAACTGCAGAATATGAAATGCTTTTTGGGACGCCCAGAGATGCAGGTAATCAGCAGGATTTTGCACTGACCCAACGCTTTGATTTTCCGACCAGTTATGGTTACCGTAAACAGGCCGCAAATGAAAAAATCAGGCAGACAAGCTATATTGCCCGTTCAAAAAGCCAACAATTACTGCTTGAGGTAAAGCTCGATTGGCTAAAATGGATCTATCTTAACAAAATGACGGTACGGTATAACGAGCGGTTAACTACTGTTACCAAACTGGTTTCTGCCTATCAAAAGAAAATGGAGGTAGGAGATGGAAATATGCTTGACCTCAACAAACTTAAAATCCTGCTTCTGGAAACAAAAACGCAACTAAAGCGAAATATCGAACAAACCGTTCAATTGAAGCAGAAGTTCGTGAACTACAGTGGTGGCAGTTTGGTTGAGGTTAATACAGTTGATTACCCAAAAGGCGAAACCATACCTTCCTTCAAAGTATTGGACAGCCTTATCGAGGCAGGTGATCCGCTCCTAAAAATCTATGAAGTTCAGCAGTCTATCGCCGCTAGGGAGACATCACTGAGTAAATCCCTTACCTTACCTGGTCTACAGGCTGGCTACCATAGCCAGTCAATCCTAGGGCAGAACTACAGGGGAATCCATTTTGGAATAAGTATTCCCCTCTGGGAGAAAAAGAATACGGTACAGCAAAAAAAACTGGAGGAGCTTGTCGCCAACGATCGTATGGAGGATCACAGATTGGAACACCGGCAGGAGAACCAGATCTATTATCAACAATATGAAGAGGCTAGTTACCTAGTTGGAGAATACAAATCGCTGCTGGATCAGCTTAAATCTGAAAGTTTGCTGGCCAAAGCCCTTCAATATGGAGAAATATCGGTGATACAGTATTACAATGAGATCATCTCGCTTTACAAGACCCAGGATACCTATCTTGAATATGAACTTCAACAGCAGCAGGCAATAGCAAAACTGTATAAATTTATGCTTTGAGGTATTGGATTTTCAAATGCACCTGATTATATTTGCTATCGAGAGCGTTAATTAAAAATGGGGGATGGTCGGTCAGATCGTTCCCCGTTTTCTTTATTGAAGGGATCGGTCTTATCTGAAACAATATTTACATTAAAGTCTTCCACTATGAAATGGATTACCCGTGAACGACCAAAGATAGATCGCATCGCATGCCCATGGCTGATCAAACGTTTTATTGATACCGATGCTGAAATTATCTATGTGCCTTTTGAACAGGTTTTGCTAAAAGCAAAGGAACTTGATGCGATACCTTTTGATCTACCGGGAGTGGAGTACAGCCATTACGATGACCAGTGTACCTTTGACTATTTTCTGAAAAAACACAAGCTGAAGGATGAGGGATTAGATCGTATCGCAGCCATTATACGTGGTGCTGATACCGATCGGTTGGAATTTGCGCCACAAGCTGCTGGACTTTCGGCCATATTCCTGGGGCTTTCCCATAATATACACAATGACCATGAACTTTTGGAAGTAGGGATGAAGATCTATGACGGCCTATATACCTGGGCAAAGCATTTGTTCAATCAAAAACATACCCAGGCCCCTGTCGAAAAGTTGCTACTTGATGTTTACCATAAATACCTTAAAGAGGGAAAAAAGAAAGCACCAGCTTGGACCAGGGAACTTCGGGAAATGATACAGGACCAGATGGATACCAATATGTCCATCAGTTTGAGGCAGGCATCAGATGAACTGGAAATCAATCCTGCCTATCTTTCAAGAGAGTTTTCCAAGTATTTTGATAACCTGTCTTTCGGTGATTACATCCGTAAGATGCGGATCGACAAGGCCATTTCATTTTTAGAGACTACAAGCTATCCATTGACCGAGATTGCCTACCTCACAGGATTTTCAGACCAGAGCCATTTTACCAGGATCTTTAAAAAACAGACTGGAGAAAACCCTTCGGCCTATAGGAAAATTTCTAGGAAAGGTAAAAAGGATACCAAATAGTTAATTCAGTTCTATTTTGCCGCATTTCTCTCAGGTAATTTTATGCCATGAAGAAATACATCGTTTTCATTGCCATTTTTATCACCAGCTTTTCACTTTCCGCTCAGGAAAACTATCCAAAGGTCGCAGGTTATGTAGGTATTGTACACCCCATCGCAACTTTCAGCTCGGCTGGTACAGACTTCAACTTCGATGACCATTACGTAGTTGGTATGCCCATCGGCATCAACCTATGGAAGAGCAAAAAAGTAGGATTTTCTTTTGAGGTAGTTCCCTATGTAAGGGCAGAAGATGGTTCGAGCAAAATGTCGAACCTGCTCATTCACCCGGGAGTGCTGGTGTCACTCGGCAATGGATTTACTTTTGCCGGCCGAGCCGCATTTGAAACTTCAGGCAGATATGGATTTACGCCGGTGTTGAATAAGGTAATCATAAAGAACAAGCATAGTAGTTTCTTTGCCGCTGTACCAGTACCTTTCAGGTTTGGAAACGATAGGCCGTTTTCCACTACAGTTGCATTTCAATTTGGTATAGCTTTTTAAGTGATGGAAAAAGAAAAATTGGCATATAAACTTAGTGACCTGGTCATCTATTTCCTGAAGCTTGGGACTTGGGGATTTGGTGGACCTGTTGCCTTGGTCGGATACATGAACACCGATTTGGTAGAGAACAAAAAGTGGATTACCGATGAAGAGTACAAGGAAGGTTTGGCACTTGCCCAACTAGCTCCAGGCCCGTTGGCTGCACAGCTTGGGATTTATTTCGGTTTTGTACATTACAGATTTTTAGGGGCAACGCTCGTCGGGCTTGCTTTCGTGCTACCGTCCTTTATTATGGTGGTTCTATTGGGAATGGCCTATAAAGTTTATAGTGGATTGCCATGGATGCTGGCAGTTTTTTATGGCGTGAGTGCAGCGGTAATTGGTATAATTGCTATCAGCGCCTATCGGTTGACGATCAAGTCTGTTGGCAAACTTACCATCGAAGAGTTAAAAGGCAAATGGCTACTGTGGTTTTTTTATACAATCGGAGTTGTGGTAACGGTTATCACAAAAAAGGAAGATGTATTGCTTTTTGCCGCCTGTGGAATTGTATATATGTTGGTAAAAGCTCCACCGAAATGGTTGAAAAAACCCAGTGCGCTTCCATCATTACTTATTGTCGGAACTGGGTTTTGGGAATATGAGGGAAAGACACTTAACGATATAGGATGGTTTTTTTTGAAGGCTGGGGCACTGGTATTTGGTAGCGGCCTGGCTATAGTTCCATTTTTGCATGGGGGTGTTGTAGAACAGTTTGGCTGGCTGACAGAACAGGAATTTGTGGATTCGGTTGCCGTAGCGATGATTACCCCAGGGCCTGTGGTAATCACTGTTGCATTTATAGGATATCTTGTGGCAGGTTTTCCTGGAGCCTGTATTGCCGCCTTTGCTACCTTTTTGCCATGCTATCTTTTTACAGTGGCATTGGCACCTTCATTTAAGAAAATTGCCAAGAATGCCAGTATCAAGGCATTTGTGGATGGCATTACCGCAGTTGTGGTGGGAGCTCTTGTTGGTGCGGTAGTAATCATAGCCACAAGAAGTATCACTGATATCCCGACAGCATTAATTGCTGTTGCCAGTATATTTTCGTTAATTTATATCAAGAAATTAAAGGAACCGTACATTATCGCAATTGCTGCCTTATTGGGCATCATCATCAAATTATTTATATGAACAGATCAGATTTTTTAAGAACAGGGGCATTGGCCGGTGCTGGATTGGTGCTCCCAAACTCAGATGCATTTTCTAACAATATAGTTAGCAACGATATTGATAAACTTGTAGATGTTAATGGCAACTATTTTCATCAGCCTTTGCCATATAGTGAAGGTTTTTTGGAACCTTATATGGATTCGGAAACATTGCACCTTCATTATACCTTTCACCATGGAGGTGCAGTAAAGGCGGCAAACAAGGACTTGCAGATGATCAAAAAAGCATTGGACGATAATAATTTGGAAACGGTAGATTTTTGGACTAAAAAATTGTCCTATCACTTTTCTTCCCATGTGCTGCATTCAATCTTTTGGACAAATCTTACCAATAAAAAAAGTGAGCCCAAGGGTGAACTGCTCAAAAGGATTGAAAAGAACTTTGGAGGTTTTGAGAGGTTGAAGTCTTTGATAGCTGAAACTTCAAAAAATGTAGATGGTAATGGCTGGGGGATTGTAGCTTATCAGCCTTACAGCGACAGTTTAACCGTTCTTCAATGTGAGAACCACGAGAAACTTACCCAATGGGGAGCGATCCCTATCCTTGTAATAGATGTATGGGAACATGCTTACTATCTCAAGTACAAAAATAAACGTCCAGATTTTGTAGATGCTCTGTTTAATATCATCAATTGGGATAATGTGGCTATGCGTTTGGATTCCGCTTTGAGACTGGTCAAGTAGCTATTAGCTTTTTTAAAAAGCTAATTTCGATTTCCTACTTTTGCGAATGACCTCTTCCTGTACATCGATTCTGGTTGAATAGTAAACTCCCAATTGGAAATCCAGTTTAATTAATAAGTATGATTATGTTGTTAATAAGCTAGGACAGTATCGATGATAGAGAAGGTTGATAGTTTGTGAAAACCATCGGTTGTATTCGATTGAAAGACAAATATTCATCTAAACTAAAGAGAATTAAATCGATTCTCTTTAGCTCTTACCGAGGTTAAAGCTTCATTTTTAAGTGTATCTGATTTATTGCAGCTGATCCCATTGTTAGTGTGGCAATGTCTAAATTTAAAGAGCTGATGAATGATGTTGTGGTGGTTTGGATATGCTTTGCTCGGAAATTAATCAGCTTAAAAGCAAATAAAATAAGATTTCCGCGGATAGCTTTAACATCACTCCGTTCAAAATCACTTTCATTAGATATTTAATTCTATCTAATTGAGGTTGACTAATTAATCACTCCCCAAAATTAAGCTTTCTGGCCCAACACGCCTAAAGGAACTACGGCATAAACGCTCAAGTGGCCTTTGCGCTCAACCCATTTATTCCGTTCCTCCTTTGCTTAGTTGGCCAGAAAACTTGTAGGGTTCCATTCATTAATTTAAATCAATTACGATGGTGGAGATTTCGCTGAAACTGACCACCCCATTTCGGTTTAAACTGACCACCTATTCCGCTGGAAACTGACCACCTGATTTCGGACTAAACTGACCAGTTTGGAACGGGGCCAAATGCTATTGGAGCAACCCTATTTTTGATGGATATATAATCCCTCCGAAATGGCCAATTCCACGATTAGCATGAGCAAGATAAGACAGATACTCAGAATGTACAGCCAAGGGCGGAGCAAACTTTCCATTGCCACCCATACCGGTGTTTCCCGTAATACTGTAAAAAACTATATAAACGCATTTTC
>NZ_SWBO01000002.1 GCF_005116475.1 Pedobacter cryotolerans
TACGGCGCTTTAGCCTCAAAAAACAGGGCTTTCCACGCAATGGAAAATCACGAACTGAAACCTCCTCAAAAAAACCTTTAGAAAGTAGCTTCTCACCAACAAATTCTTGGGGATGGATATTCTTTTCAATGAGATAAATATAAGTGGAGCCATTAACCGTTTCTACTTTATCAAAATCAAAGTAGTCGCTAAGCCCTTGGGGAAGTATTAAGGAAAGTAGTGCTGAATTCAAAAGTCAAGTGTTTCAGGCAAAATTAATTAAATTTTATTCCTCCCCAACTTTTACGCTTGGTCCGTAAAAAGCACCAGATTGCCAATACACGCCTAAAGAAAAAAGGCTTCTAGAATAATCTAAAAGCCTTTAGCTGTACCCCCAATAGGATTCGAACCTATGACCTACGGTTTAGAAAACCGGTGCTCTATCCAGCTGAGCTATGGAGGCATCCTAAACCAATTCATCAATGATTTATTGGTTAATGCTGCAAAGATATAATTTCAAAAGGATAATTAGAATAATTTTTTAAAATTATATGCTTTTAAAAGCATACATCTCTATTTTAGGTTGATTAATAACCAATTAGCTTTTAAGAATAATTCAGTTAAAGTATCTTTTTAATAATTTCCAGTTACCCCTACTTCAAGTCCCCTCAGTTCTGCTAAGCCCCTTAGCCTACCAATGGCAGAATAACCTGGATTTGTAATTTTATTTAAATCATCTAACATCTGATGACCATGATCAGGTCTAAAAGGAATTTGTTCTGCTCTCCTAGCATTTTCTGCTGTTACTACCTTCATTACTTCATACATATTCACATCGCCACCTAAATGATCGGCTTCATAAAAATTTCCTTCTTCATCTTTAGTAACATTACGCAGATGCAAAAAATATACACGCTCTTTTATGGCTTCAAAAATATCAACCAAATCGTTACTCATACCTGCACCCAAAGAACCAGTACAATAGCAAATGCCATTAAATGTTTGGTCTACACTTTTTAAAATGTCTACTAAATCTTCTTTGGTACTTGCAATACGAGGTAAGCCTAAAATTGGATATGGAGGGTCATCTGGGTGAATAGTCATCTTTATTCCTGTTTCAGTGCAAGTTTCAGCAATACCTTTTAAAAACCAAGCTAAATTTTGCTTTAATCCTTCCCTACCTATCTCTTTATACTCATCAATACTTGCACGTAGCGCTTCTATTTCAATTTCCTTTTCATTCGGAATTCCCATTAAAACATTGGTGCGCAATTCATCCAGCTCTGCTGTAGTCATTTGAGCATGTTTAGCTTTGGCTTTTGCTAAAATATTTTCATCATAATCGTCAGCAGCATTAACTCTATTAAAAATATAAAGATCAAAAATAGCTAAGTCTGTCCAGTTAAAATATAAAGCTTTAGAGCCATCAGTCATTTCTAAATCTAACTGCGTACGTGTCCAATCCAGCACCGGCATAAAATTATAACAAATGGTTTTAAGTCCACAAGCTGCTAAATTTTTAAGCGACTGATTGTAGTTAGCCAAATAATGCTCGGCATTTGGTCTGCGGGTTTTAATAGCTTCATGCACAGGTACGCTTTCTACCACAGCCCATGTTAAGCCAGTTGCTTCAATAATTCTTTTACGTTCCTTAATATCTTCAATTGGCCAAATTTCGCCATGCGGAATATGATGCAATGCAGATACTATTCCGTTTGCTCCCGCCTGCTTAATGTCTTGTAAACTTACAGGATCTATTGGCCCATACCAACGCCAAGTTTGTTGTAATTTATGTTTTATAGTACTCATAGTGTTGCTTAATGCCTAGTAAAATAAATTTTTTACCAATATAAGTGAAAAACAAAGTTCATGTTTAAAATGTGCATAAAATAATTACGGAAACGTTAGCGTAAGGTTGGTTCATAATTTCAATTGTTCATTAAGCTAGCGGCATTAAATTTATGATCATTTAACAGATATTGAGGAACAAAACCTAAAAGATTGAACTAACAAAATGTTTAAATCATTAATTATTTTGAAAAGCAGTTACAGTACTGCTATTAACGGCAGCCCCGCCAATGCTACAATTCTTCAAACTTTTTATTCCCAATTTCATTGGGAAAAGTTTAAAGAGATTTTCGCGTATGTCAGGTTTAGGTAACTGGTTTTTTGCACCTATGCAGGTTTTACTGCACCACCTTTAATTATAGCCCTGGTTGTAGCGATATCTCCCTATTTTTTTTCGATTTGATCGGAGAAAAATAGAGAATAAAGCGGAAAGCAGGAACAAAGTAACTAGCATGCAATGTAACTGCGCTTCATAATTTATTAATAACCTTTGTTTTTACGCCTTAACAAGGCTTCGATGTAATAATAATCAGCATAATTAATAGGTACATCAATTTCAGATTTCGCAGGGCGATGACCTGTGCTATGTTCTAATAAAAAACCATAGTTGGCATTTGGTGCACTTGCATAAGTAGAACTTAACGAGATCAATATTTTATCTGCTGCAGCTTTGTATTTTTTTGCATTAGCCTTACTAAATTTTGCCAACTCATAAAGTGCCGATGCGGTTATAGATGCCGCAGATGCATCTCTAGAAACATTCGGGATCTGAGGGTCGTTGTAATCCCAATAAGGAATACCATCTGCTGGCGTAATTTTGCTACTTAAAATATAGTTTGCTATGGCATCAGCTTGGTTAAGGTAAGTAGAGTTTTGAGTGTAACGGTAGCATAAAGTATAACCATATAAACCCCAAGCTTGGCCTCTAGCCCATGCCGATTCATTTGCGTAACCTTGCGCAGTTAATTTATTGCGAACATTACCCGAGATCGTATCATAATCGATGACATGGTAAGAGCTAAAATCTGGACGGTAATGATGGGCGATAGTTTGATCAGCATGTGAAACAGCTATTTTATAAAATGAAGAATCACCTGTAAATTTCGTAGCCTCAAATAACAATTCTAAATTCATCATGTTATCTATTATTACAGGAAACTTCCATTTATCTGTATTGTGATCCCACGATTTAATCACACCAGCTTTTGCATTAAAACGTGTAGAAAGTGATTTTGCAGCTTGGACAATCACATCTTTATAAGCTTCATTTTTAGTTAATTTATAGCCATTACCAAAAGGACAATAAATCATAAAACCTAAATCATGTGTACCTGTGTTAAACTGCTCTTTTTTAATGTCTTCAGTGTATTTTTTAGCTAAATCTAACCATTTTTCATCTTTGGTATATTGATAATAAAACCACAATTGTGCAGGAAAAAATCCACTCGTCCAATCTCTAGAAACCACCATCTTAAACTGACCATTTTCTACCGTTCTTGGCGATACCAAATTTGGTTTAATCAGCCTTGCTGAGTCTACGTTTTTAACCAATACTTGTGTTTGTTCCATCGCATGGTTAAATGCTTGTTTTACATTAAGCTTTTGAGCTTGCACATAAGTACACATTAGCAACATTATTGCTATTAAATTTAACTTCATTTTCATGATTTATTTTTTCTTAAGTTCTTCTACTTGTTTTAAATATAATGACAGAGGCATTAAACCCTTTTTATTCAATCCTTCAACAATGCCTACTGGTCTTCCTTTTAATCTACCATCGTACAAATTTGCATTTAAACTAAAAGCATAATTTTTACCGCTTACATAAGGGTTTTGTATAGCTACCTTACTAGCAGTACAATTCCAAAGTACCTGGTTTGCCCCAGACCATCCGTGTCCTGTGCCCCAATTACCCCGGTCTTGGATATTAATTTCACCATCGGTAACTACATTGTCGTATAAAGTACCAACAGCCCAACGGTGGTGCGGACCAATATCTGCTTTGGCGTTTTCTGATCTGCAATTGTAAAAAACATTTGGTCCGGCAACTTTAGCACCTGTAACATAATCATGCCTTCCTTCTGCTGCATAACAATTCATCACTAAATTCAGTTGTCCATCATTGTTAAAAGAATATCTCCTACCTCCTATAATCTGAGATTTTGGCGAAAGTGATTTACAATCTTTTACGGTAATTTGTTTACTAAAGTTGCCCAAATTAACACACGAATAACCAAAATATTTGCTGGTTACACCACTCACCCAGCTATTCTCAATTCTATTGTATGAAATGGCGTCCCAACCATGGTCTTCATCTGTATCGCCATTGTATTCAGATTCTAAAGCAAGGTTTTCAATACCTACTTCGTTAATTCTTCCCTCAAAAGTGTATCTATAAACTTCTCCGCCGCCATATTGAGTTTCCATGGCCATCACAATCGGATTATCAATATCAATTCTGTTGCCTTTAATTGCAGTAATTACCCTTTCAAATTCTAGATGATAATCATCGGCTTTCCATTGCACCAAAGTTGGCTTATCCTCAATCTGATCCATTTTTAAATCTTTAATCCAATTGGCTGTGCCTGGTCTAAATACTACAATTTTATCGCCCACTTTTAGGCCTTTAGTATTGGCAACGTTAAAATATTTTGCACCAACGGGTACATAATTGTCTGTAATTTTTATTCTAGTATTGGGCACTTCCTCTAACTTGCCGTTGCCAGAGGCGATGATCGTTTTTCGTTGTCCCTTACCTGTGGCTAATAATACCGTTTCCTCCCCCTCGCCCCGTAAAACGATGCCATTTGCAGTGATTTTAATGCTGCCAGGAATTTTATAAACTCCTTTTTTTAGTAAAATAGCACCGCGGATTCCATTTTTATCTACTGGAATTTTACTGAGTTCATCAATTGCTTTTTGTATTTTTTGCTGATCATCATTTCCGGTGGCATAAAGCGTATCCATTACCGGAGCATTTGGTATAGTTTTTTGCCCTTGTTGGTAACCTACCCTACTAAAATCTGGAATAATATTACCCTGCTCATCTGGCCGATAAGCTAATTTACCATCGCTTTTAAGCTTAATGTATTTCGATTCCCATAATTTTTGGGCCGATGCATCATGCAATAAAAATAGGCTACTCAATAAAACAATTACTTTTAGTTTATTTAAAATTTTCATATTTATAACCAAATTAAGGGATGCCTGATAGGAACATTACGGATTACTTCTTCGTTAGATGGCTTTAAATCGAGACTTTTCCAAGTATTAAACCAATGTTGTTTATTAAAATTATTTGCTCCAAAAATTAAAAAAGGTTGTGCCACTGGCCAATTGTTCCAATACATTACATCAGGTTTTAAAGTCCACTTGCTTTTATCTGCCACGTAAGGATAAAGATAAGTAATGCCTTTGTAAATCGACTTTCCATCAGCTGTTTCGTACTCCCAAAGGTTATCTTTTTGGGTAGATAAAATATGACAGATCATGGTAAACGCATCTAAATTAAAAATCGAATAACCATAAGGCTTTGTTCTGGCCAACTCTAAAGGAAAACTGCCATCAACTGCCATTTGATGAGGTAGTGAAACATTTTTATATCTCCACCTTAAAGAATCAAGCATTAACTGATCATTACATAATTTTGCAAATGATGCAACTTGCATTACCCAACATGCGCTATGGTTATTTTTTGATAGTTTTTCGGCAATACCGGGCTTACTTGTATTTAACCAAAGCGTGTAGGCAGCAAACCATTTTTTTATGGTAGCTAAATCTTCTCGATTAAATGATTTAGCCTTTTCCATTACAATTATTCCTTGGGCAACTTCCATTAAATGTATGGTATCTATAATACCCCAACTTCTCCCTGTTGCCACCCCTTTTACCGCTTGGGCAAAAAGTAAATTAGGGTTCATTAGCGTTTCTTTATTTACAAACCATGCTTTTAAGTGCAATACTGCATGTTTTACATATTTTTCATCGCCAGTAATTTGATAAGCTGACGCCAATGCACCTATAATTTCGCTAAACCTAATCATGGCTTTGCGGTGTGCAACAAAATTATCGGGGTTAGTTTCTCCATCTCTGTTAACGTAAGGGCCGTCAGGATTTAAAGGGTTTGGCCACCAGTAATCGGCCTCAGAAAAGAAGTCGTGTTTACCGCCAGCACTTCTGGGCGAATTTTGCGCAGTAACTGTAATTGGCTGTTGCTGCAAAGCCCAATTTGCATCAGTTAAAACCTGCTTTTTTAAAACTTCAATTGTTTGCGCTTTAATGATATCTTTTTGGCCAAAGGCGATTAAAGACATTGAAATCAGCACAAAAAATAAAATTACTTTTTTCATAATTATAGATTTGAAAAGAACTTTGTTAATCTTACATCTAATGATTTATTCATCTTTTAATACAAACTCGCTCTCCAATTTAATTTGATCTGATGCCGTTCCAATCATTAATTTAAAATCGCCAGGTTCGGCAGCCCATTCTAATTTTTGATTATAAAAGGAAAGTTTTTCTTTATCAATTACAAAGTTGATGGTTTTACTTTCACCCTGCTTTAACATTACTTTTTGAAAATCTTTTAACTCTTTAACAGGTCTGGTAATGGATGCAAATTTATCTTGCAAATAAAGTTGAACGACTTCTTCACCATCAAATTTTCCAGTATTTTTTAGCGTAAAACTGATGTTAATTTTCGCTTGCTGAGAAAGTTCTTTCGTACTTAATTTTAAATCCGCATAATCAAAAGTGGTGTAGCTTAAACCATGTCCAAAAGCAAATTTCGGACTGTTTTGCATGTCTAGATACGCAGAGCGATACCTCGTATCCTGATCATTTTTCGCTGGTCTACCTGTGCTTAAATGGTTATAGTAAATGGGTATTTGTCCTTCATCACGAGGAAAAGTCATCGGTAATTTACCTGCCGGATTGTAATCGCCATAAAGCACGTTTGCCATCGCATTTCCAGCTTCGCTACCTAACCACCAAGTATACAAAATGGCGTCAGCGTTATCAGCCGTATAATTAAAAACCAATGGTCGGCCAGCCATAATTAACACTACAACAGACTTACCAGTAGCTTTTATGGCTCTAATTAAATCTTCTTGTATACCAGGTAGATGAATATTTGCTTTGCTTTTTGCTTCACCGCTCATATCGTAAGCCTCGCCTACAGCCATAACTACAACATCTGCTTGTTTGGCAATTGCTATTGCTTCTGCAAAACCTGTTTTACTGGTGTCAGTAATTTCACAACCTTTGGCATAAAGCAACTCGGTTTGTTTGCCTACTTTATTTTGCAAGCCCTCGTACAAGGAGATGAGTTTATCGTTTTGCCAAGAAACCGACCAAAAACCTTGCATATCTTTTTCAGATTTTGCTAGTGGACCGATTACTGCAATTTTCTTTAAGCTTTTGGTAAGCGGTAAAGTTTGTTTATTATTTTTAAGCAATACGATACTTTTTTCGGCCATTCTTAAGCTTGCTTGTTTATTTGCTGCCGAATTAATTTCTTTTTCTTGGCGAGTTACATCACTAAAACGATAAGGATCATCAAAAAGACCTAACTCAAACTTTTTACGCAAAATTCTTTTAACCGCATCATCAATTAAAGCAATATCAACTTTGTTTTCTTTAACCAATTGAGCTAGGTATGGCAAGTAACTTCTACTTTCCATATCCATATCACTGCCTGCTTTAATCGCTTGTTCGGCAGCTTGTTTTTTGTCTTTTGAAAAACCATGAGCAACCATTTCGCCAATTGAGCCCCAATCGCTAACCATAAAACCATCAAAGCCCCATTTCCCTTTTAAAATATCGCGTTGCAAATAATTATTCCCAGTAGCAGGTACGCCATTTAAGGTATTAAAAGAGTTCATAAAAGTTGCAGCACCAGCATCTAAACCAGCTTTAAAAGGAGGAAGATAATATTCCCATAACGCATTTTCACTCATATCAACAGCAGCATAATCTCTTCCCGCAATTGCGGCGCCATAAGCTGCAAAATGTTTAACACAAGCCATTACTGCATCTAAATTACCCAATCCTTTACCCTGAAAGCCTTTAACCCTAGCATAGGCTATTTTTGATCCTAAATAAGTGTCTTCCCCAGCGCCTTCCATTACTCTGCCCCAACGTGGGTCGCGACCAATATCTACCATTGGTGCAAATGTCCAATGTATGCCAGAGGCAGCAGTTTCTCTACCCGCAACTCTAGCTGCATTTTCCATTTCAGCTAAATCCCAGCTTGCTGCCTCGGCCAAAGGGATGGGAAATGTAACGCGATAACCATGTACCACATCAAGTCCAAATAACAAAGGAATTTTTAAACGAGATTGCATCGCAACTTCTTGTACAGCCCGAGTTTCTTTGGCGCCACGAACGTTAAGCATTGAACCTAATTTGCCGTCCCGAACTTCTTTTAATTTATTCGGACTATTGGTGATTGGCCCTGTTGCATCTCTGTCGCCAGTATATTGATTTAATTGCCCGATTTTCTCATCCAATGTCATCAATTTTAGTACAGAATCAACCTTTAAATCTATTCGATCAACAGCTCTTTTTTGCGCCGAAACTGAATTTATTTGCAATACAAACCCTAAAAACAGGATTGCTGTTATTTTATTTTTAATCATTTTTGCTTGTTTCTTTTATTTTACTCCATCTAAAATGCCTTGATAAGCAGCTTTCCTTTGGTATAGGTTATTAAATGGCATTGGCCAGTCTGGGCGATTATAATTTGATGGAATCCAGCTATCTGCATCGGTTACATTCCAAGTAGTTATACCAAATTGCTGTTCTCTTGGAATAGCATTAAATGTTTTTACGATGAACTTATATTTTGCTGCTTGGAGTTCGCCTAAAGCTGTGGTATAGGTAAGTGATTGATTATTGTCTGGATTTAATGCAATATCTAACTCTGAAATGTGAACCCTCAACCCTGTTGCTACAGCGGTATTTATTGCAGCTGCAAGATTGGCATCGGTTTGGTTGTAACGGGTATGCATTTGTAAACCAATGCCATTAATAGGCACGCCCTTGGCTTTTAAATCTGTAACCAATTTAACGATGGCTGCTCTTTTGGTTGCACTATATTCGTGTCCATAATCGTTGTAAAACAACAAAGCATCTGGATCTGCATTTCTGGCATACTGGAAAGCTCGCTCAATATAACCAACGCCCAATTTTTGCACCCAAATGCTATTGCGATAAGTTCCGTCATCTTCCAAGGCTTCATTTACTACATCCCATGAAGTAACCTTGCCTTTGTAACGACCAACTACAGTTTCGATATGTGTTTTTAACAAATTTTCCCAATCTGCAGTTGTACCATTAAAGTTGTTTACCCAATCAGGTAATGATTTATACCAATTTAAAGTGTGCCCATGAACCCTTTTTCCATTTGCTTTTGCAAAATCAACCAAGTAATCGGCATCCGTAAAATTGTAGGTGGTTGCAGATGGTCGTAATGCGTTCATTTTCATTACGTTTTCTGCAGTCACACTATTAAACTCTTTAATTACCAAATTACGATAATTGCTGTTGTTTTTTAGCAAACCAATGTTTAATGCTGCTCCTATCGGAAAGGGCAATTTCTCTTTCAAAGTACCATCTCCAATTACCACAATTTCTGGAGAAATAGTTGGAGCTATTGAGGTTTGGCTTTTTTTAGAACACACTAAAAAAGTTAAAGACGAAATGCAGATGATTTTGATATAGCTATTCATATCTAGCGTTGTTTTTTATCGAAAAAATCGGTGAGTTGATACATTTGCAGATTAAGTTCTTTCATTTTATCAACCAAAGGCGAATAAGGTTGATAATCGTTATTTAAAATTCCTTTATTTGCGTTGGTATTTGATGGCTCTGCTCCTTTTTGATCTGGATCATTGTCCATATATTTAAACCAATGCCAGCCAATACAATTTTTAGATTCAATTAAACCAAGGGTGAAGTTTTGGTAAAATAAACCTCTGTCGTTTTGTGTTTTAACCACCCATCCTGCACCTGCGGTATTGCCCAAACCAGAATCATCTGCTTTTACATACCATTCGGTAATTAGAAAAGATTTGCCAGACCAGTTTGCCCAGTTTGCCATTTCGGCCTGATTTGGCGTCCAAGCGTTGTAATAATTCATCGAAATTGCATCGATATATTTACCTGCTGAACGCCACAATGGCTCCCATTTACTTTGCTGACCATGAAACCTACATCCCAAATACATGTGATTGGGATCGTATTTTTTTATTGCTTTAGAAACTATTGAAAAGTACTTATCAGCCACTACAGACAAAAATTCAAGTCGATTGGCATCGCTAAGTTTATTGGCATCAATCCCTCTTTCATCAATCCATTTTTTGGCAATCAAATAACCGGGATCATTCTTATCTTTTAACGTTAAGTAACCGTCTAAATTTTTAATGCCCAGCGGCATTTCATTATCAGAAAAATAGCCAAACAAATTAGGATCATCTTTATAGGCCAATAGTTTTTTAGCATGTCCATCACAAAACTCTTCAAACTGAGGATCGAAAACGAAGATGACGTTATTTGGATAACCTTTATGCCCAGGTACCACATAAGTTCCTCCCCTTTTATCGCCATAAGCACTCATAAAATCGAGGTTGATGGTGTAAGCTAATGGTTTTGTTTTTTGTAGGGGAGAATTGGTAATCACATTTGTATTAGACCATGCGCCAACCCCATTAAAGCCATTTTCCTTTAAGTAATTTTGCGTTTTTGCAATCCATTCTTTTTCATCACTATACTGTTTACCAAATGCATTTTTATTTCTCTCTGATGAGCCATAATTAACAGCCACAACAGCATTATGCAAAAATAAATGTCCTTTCGGATCGATAGCCCACCATCTGCCATCAATTTTTTTAGTGTGATAAAAACCCGTAGCTTTTTCTTTACGATCTAATCTGCCACCGTAAACATCGTTTTTAATTGTTTTAGCTTTAAACCCTGTTAAACTATTCAGTGTTCTTGTTAAAAATGGCTTATAAGGAGTAAAATAAGCATTTACTGAAGAATTTTTCTCTACTTTTCTAGCATCAACTTTTAGCTTAAAATCTAAACTATCCTGAGCATTGAGTGATACGATCGAGAGCGTAAATAATCCAATAACCAATCCAAATTTTTTCATGTTATTTATATTTAGCTTGCATTTGCTTATAATAATCTTGTAGCACGAAAAAAGCTTTTTTCTTCTTTCCTGTTTCGCTAATTAAGCCCTTTCGGTTCCAAAAATTTTGGTAAACAGGGTGCTGTCTTCTGGGTGATCTAAAATCTGCCAAAATCCATGGGGTCATGCCTCTTAATGCATCAATTTTACTTAACAGGATAATTTGATTTTTGTATAATGCCTCTTGATATTCTTCACTCCAACGGGTATTCTCATCTGCATGAAAACCTCCTAAGGCATCGCCCCCAAACTCGGTAATTACTACAGGTTTATTGTATTTAATATCGAAATTGTAACTGGTAATTTCACTTGGTGTGCCACCCCAATACCAACCTGCGTATTCATTAAAACTTACCAAATCTATTTTATCTCCCAATGGATCATTTAAGATAATGGTTTTACCTTCTCTATGCACTTCTAAAGCTGCTGCAACTAAACGTGTATCATCTAAACCTCTGGCTGTTTCGGCCAAGTTGCTCATAAAACTTAGTCTTGGCGAGCTCAATGGCGTTTCGTTTCCAATAGACCAAACAATTACGCTTGCTCTATTTTTATCTCTTACAATTAAATCGGTAAGTTGTTGTTTTGCATTGGCATAAGTACCAGGATTTTCCCAACTTATAGTCCAGTAAACTGGCACTTCTGCCCAAACTAATAAACCCATTTCATCAGCCAATCGAACCATTTCTTCGTTATGCGGATAATGAGCTAAACGCACATAATTACAATTCATGTCCTTTGCCCATTGCAACATCATTCGCATATCGCCTTCAGAACGTAATCTGCCAGCCAATAAAGGGTTTTCATCATGGATAGAAATTCCTCTTAAAAAGATAGATTTACCATTTAGCAAGATATTATTTTCTTTAGTTTCTATTGTTCTAAAGCCAATTTTGTCTTGCAGCGTTTCTGTGGCCGATTTTATGGTAACCGCGTAAAGTTTAGGGTTTTCTGGCGACCAAAAATTTAGCCTATTCCACTGAAATTGTTCACTAATTTTACCTTCGCTATCTGTTGTAAACTTTTTTTCTAATTTCAATTCAGGAATAGTAAGGGTAATTTCTTGTCCGGCAGTGGCATCTTCCAATTTCACATCTAATTTTAAGGTGTTGTTGCTACCTTTAATCAATTGTAGTTTATAATCTTGGATATAATGATTTGGCAGTTCTGCTAAAAACACATCTCTGGTAATGCCTCCATAATTCCACCAATCTGTATTTACGGTTGGTATTTCATCAGGTTTCCTAGTGTTATCAGCTTTAACAACTAAAGAGTTTTCACCTGCTTTTAGTTTATCGGTTACATCAAATTGAAAAGGTGTAAATCCACCTTTGTGTATACCTAATTTTTTACCATTTAAATATACATGAGCTTCATAATTTACTGCACTAAAATACACCAAGTATTTCTTCCCCTTTTCAGGCTGTGCATTAAACTTACGCCTTAACCAAACTGTACCTTCATACAATTCTAGCTTTTCCGATTGCGAATTCCAGTCGCCAGGTACATTCATTTGTGGAGATAAATCAAAATTGTATTCAATCAACTCTGTTTTATTTTTTTGAACTTTATCATCATAAAAACCGCCAGAACCTGATTTAGACTGATCAAAGGGATCATGCCTGTAATCGTAAAATCCGTTCTCATAAGGATCTACAATATAATTCCATTTGCCATTGAGGCTGAGGATTTTACGAGATTGTATATTTTGTATAGAGTTAACTTGAGCGTAACTGAATGTGGTAAGAAGGGAAAAGCAGATGATGAGTACTCTATTTTTTAATTTTAGCATAGTATGGTGATGAGATTTTTAAGTATAATATCAACAGCTAATAGAACCTACGAGCTGTTGATTTTTAGTGTTAATAACCTGTATTCTGGCCAAGTTTAGGTGATCTGTTTAATTCGTTTTGCGAAATTGGATAAAGGTAATTTCTGGCTGCAAATACTCTATTATCAACAGTAAAACGAGTATAGGTAAAAGTTGTTGCCGTAATTGGCGTAATTCTCATGCCTGTAACTGGTCCGTTAAAAGTAGTTTCGCCTTCTTTCCATCTACGTACATCAAAAAAGCGATGCTCTTCAAAACTAAGTTCTACTCTGCGTTCGTTTCTAATTCTTTTGCGCAATTCAATTTGGGTTGGCGCTACATAAGCATTACCTGCCGGATTTGTAGTTTGCAAAGCTGGCATTGCCACACCAGCTCTTGCCCTAACCAAATTAACAACCCTTAAAATTTCTGTAAGCTGAGCAGTTCCTTGAGCTTCATTTAGTGCTTCAGCATAATTTAATAAAACCTCTGCATATCTAAAGAAAATCCAAGGGCGACGAATATTTGTAGTTGTACCTGCCCAAGATGCACTCTCGCTTAAATACTTACGCATGTAATAGCCTGTTTTAGTTGCATTTACATTTAACCCCAAACCGTCTTTACCGCCAACAAAAGTTTCTACAGGGCGAGATTTAAAATTGGTAGCTGCTATTGCAGGTTGTACCGAAGCCGAGTTAAATAATACCGTAAAACCTAAACGTGGGTCTCTGTTGGTATAAGGTGCGTTTGCATTGTAACCAGAAGTACCATCAGAAATTGGTTTGCCTGTAGTTCTCATCTCGAAAGCATCAACAAATTCTTGTGTTGGGTTAGTGCGACCATTTGCACCATCGTAACTAATTGGCGCATTATTGGTTTCGATAGCTGTGGTATTTAATGTTGCAGTGGCAAAAATTGTTTCGTTATTAAATGCTCCAGCAGTATTCCACAACCAAATGTTTGGGTAAGAACTATAAATACCATGTTTGCCGGTATCCATAATTCGTTTGGCCGCATCAGCAGCTGCTTGCCATTTTACTAAACTGTTGGTGGTATTGTATTGCGGACTAGCAGCATACAACAATAATCTGGCTTTTAAAGCCATTGCTGCAGTTTGCGTTGCTCTACCTCTATCAACTGTTCTCCACTCAACTGGTGATAATGGTAATCTTGAAATAGCTGCTTCACAGTCATCTGAGATTTGTTTAACACATTCATCGAAAGTATTTCTTGGTAAATCTAACTCATCGTTAACTGATAAAGTTTTGGTTACGATGACATAACTACCATAGCGTTTTAACAATTCGAACTGGAAAAATGCCCTTAAAAAATAAGCCTGACCCAATAAACGTTGTATTTGAGCATCATAAGTTTGGTTTGCTGCTACATTTGCAGGCAAAACTTCATCAATGGGAATAATTGCACTTCCATTTGCTTTTTCTAAAAACATGTTCGCCTTGCGAATACCAGTATACATATCCGTATACACATCATCAACTGTTCTGGCGGCATTCCATGTACCATTTGTAAAAGTGTTAATGCCCGAATTTAAATTTGAATTAACCGCCTCATCAGTTGCAGATGCCAATAGTGCGCCATCGCCCAAATTATATCGATCTGAGAGTGATGCATAAACATTGTTCAAAAAATTTCTGGCATAATCTGGATTTGCCCACAATTGAGCCTCAGTAACATCGTTTGTTCCACTGAATGATCCATCCTGAAGAAATTTATCTTTTTCGCATCCTGCTGAAATTAAAATTGCAGCGAGGAATATATAGCATATATTTTTTTTCATCTTCTTAATCATTAAAATTTCAAGTTTAAACCGAATGAATAGATTTTCATATAAGGATATGATGAATTGTAACCTGATTCTGGTAGTTCAGGATCGATATCCAAATCGCCCAATTTATCAAAGGTTAACAAGTTTAAACCACCTACATAAAATCTCAATTGTTGAAGTTTTAGTTTCTTTACAAATGCATCTGGTAATGAATAACCTAGCTCGATATTTTTCAATCTTAAAAAATCGCCAGAGCGGATCCAAAAATCTGAGTTAACCGTATTGTTCCCTCTATCTGCCAATAACAATCTAGGGAATGGTGCATTCGGATTTGATGGTGTCCATCTATCTACGCTGTATTGATTTAAAAATCCGTTGTTGGTATTGCCTGCATTAACCAATTGTTGAATAGTAATTGAGCTACCTAATGTTCCTTGCAATAAAAAATTTAAATCGAAACCTTTTACAGCAACGCCAGCTCCAAAACCATAAACAGATTTTGGCACGAAGTTAAAATCGGTTTTAACACGATCTAAATCATTGATAATTCCATCTCCATTTTGATCTACGTACCTGATATCTCCCGGTTTAACTTCTCTCGAAAAAAGTTGAGTTGGGGCGGCATCTATCTCTGCTTGAGTTTGAAAAATACCATTAGAAATTAACATGCTGTTAATGTAACCAGCTCCTGTAGTTGCCGTTGCAGCTGGTGAAATTACACTCGAAATTGGTCTGCCTAAAGCTTTTTGATATTCTGGTAAATTTGCAGCTTCGTTAATAGCTAAAATTTTACTCACCTGATAAGTATAGTTACCAAACAAATTCAAGTTAACTTCACCAATCTTTTTATTGTAATTGATACCAGTTTCGAAACCTTTGTATGATGCTTGACCTTCATTAACAAAAATTAAATTTTGGCCTAAAATATTCGGCAATAAAGATCCTGTAGTTAAATCTTTTCTGTTTTCGTAAAAGTAATCGGCACTAATTGAAAGTGATTGTTTAAATATTTTAGCATCAAAGCCAATACTCGATTTGTAGGCTTTTTCCCATGTTAAAAAAGGATTTGCTAAAGCCAATTGTGCAGAACCACCTACACCAGTATATCCTGTGCCAAACGTGTAGCCAGTTGAGCTTCTCGCAAAGAAATCATTAAAAGCAAATCTTCTGGCACTGCCAATTGCATCATTACCAACTAAGCCAAATGAACCTCTAATTTTTAAGAAATCAAGAAAACTTGATGAATTTTTCATGAAATCTTCATCCGAAATGATCCATCCTGCTGAAACTGCCGGAAAGAAACCAAATCTTCTGCCAACCGCAAAGTTTTCTGAACCAGAATAACCAGCCGTTAAATCCATAAAATAGCGTTGCTTAAATCCATAAGTCATCCGACCAGAAATACCTTGGCGTTTTACATCCAAGTTTCCGAATGTAGAATAAACTTGTCTAGATACTCGCGTACTAAATTTGATATCATGATCTCCAAAAGTTCTATCATAATCAAAACCTGCCCAAAACTCACTTTTTCTAATATTGCCAGAAAAACTGTTAGCCTGATAATCTACTTTATTGGCAGTACCATAGGTTTGATATAAGCCAGTTGGCAACAGTTCTGATGTTTCATAAGTTTGAGAAAAACCCGAACGATAGGCACCAGAAATATCATAAGCATAAAAAAGCTCTGCTGTTAATCCTTGTAAAATGCCATTCATTTTTTGTCTGGCACTAATGGTAGCAATCATATTTCTAACCAAATCAGTACTGGCTCCACGTGCCTCTAGCATCGCTTTAGGATTGCTAGTCTGGAAAATGGAAGTTCCGCCATAAGAACCATTAGGGTTTAATACCGGAAAAGCATTTGCTGGAGTACTGTATACAGCATTTAAAAATGGACCAGTACCTTGGTTAGGGAAAGTTAAATTGGTAATTCTCCCGCCAATATCTAAAGCAACATCCAGATTTTTATTAACATGTAAATCTAAATTGGTACGTAAATTATACCTGCTAAAATTCGTGTTTGCATCGTAGGTTTCGTTAAAACCACCTTTGTAAAAGCCACCTTGTTGGTAAGCACTTAGCAAAGTATAATATTTGATAAATGCGTTACCACCACTTACACTTGCCACATAACGTTGTGTTGGTGCAACAGATTTGGTAAAATCTTTTACAAAATTATTGTTTGGATATTTGATCGGATCTGAACCTGTTTGATAAGCTTGCAAAGCGGTAGCATCGTAAATTGCTGTACCGCCACTATTAATTGAGGCTTCGTTGTATAAGGTTGCATAGCTAAAAGCATCAAGCGGACTTGCAATATTCAATGGAGCTTGTAAGCCTGCTTGCCCATCAAAAGTAACTTTTGTAGATGTAGCACTACCTCTTTTGGTTTTAACATAAATTACACCATTTGCGGCATACATGCCATACCAAGCTAAAGTTGCAGCATCTTTAAAAACACTTACACTTTCTATTTCACCTAAATCCATTGCGGTAAAACTACGCTCTATCCCATCCACCAAAATTAAGGGCTCTTGGTTACTGTTATAAGATGATCTTCCCCTAATTAAAAAGCTCGATTCATCGTAACCTGGTTGCTGAGAACCGCTTGGGTAGATATTTAATCCCGGTAGGCGACCTGTAAAAACATTAGTTAATGATGAGGATGGAATTTGAGGTAAGTTTTCGGCGCTAATGGTGCTGATAGAAGCTGTAACTTCTCTCTTTTTTCTTACCCCAAATGGGATATATACCAAGTCATCGTCTCCAGCATCTATTAATGATTTTGCTAAAGTAATGGAAACATTATTCACTTCGCCAGCTGGCTTATAAACTGTACCGTAACCAATCATTTTAAAAACCAATACATCACTTGTAGAGGTTTCAATGGTATATTCGCCATTGGCATTGGTATTTACTGTTCTATTTTTTTTATCTTCTTGAATAGAAATAGCCACACCAGGTAATGGATTTTTATCCTGATCAATTACTTTTCCTTTAATGGTAATTTGTTCATCGGGGTTTTGTTGCCCATAAACATGCAGTACAGCCATCCATAAAAATAGCAGACATACGATATATTTTGATTTTGATAATTTCATAATTGAATAAAATCTTATTGCGTAATTGAATAGACAGCTTACTCCCAACCAGGATTTTGAGTTAATACTCCTTTACTTTTAAAAATCTCTGGGCGAGGAATTGGGTAAAGGTTTTGGCGCTCATTCCATGTTTTTTGGAAATTGTTACCTAAAGTGAATACAGTGTAAGTGAAAGACCCATTGCTGTTTCTAAACACATCCATTCCTTTCATAGGCACACCAATAGTAGTTGCGCCAATTTTCCAGCGCATAATATCGTACCAACGGTGATCTTCAAAAGCCAATTCAATAGCACGCTCATGTCTAATTGCTTCACGCATTTCTGCTGTAGTCATGTTGTCTTTTAAACCATAGCCATAAACTCCAGTACCACGAGCAATACCTGCTCTTTGGCGAATAAGTACTAGCGCATTGTAAACGCTAGCATCTGGCGCTGATAAAAATTCATTTTGTGCCTCTGCATAATTTAATAAAACTTCCGCATAGCGGAAATAAATGTAATTGAGCAAGGTGGTACTGCCACCAACAGTTCTATAAACTTCTGGCCAGTATTTTTTACAATAATATCTTGTTGCTGTATAGGTGATATTTCTCGGATCCCAATCTACACCATAACTTAAGTTTGGCGCTGTACCTGTTGCCCACATTTGGATTCTTCTTCCCTGCCAAGGTAAATCGTTATAAATAATATTGGCATAAAAACGTGGCTCTCTACCTACATACGGAGTTGCTGCATTGTAACCAGATGTTGGGTCTGTAATTGGCTTTCCATTAGCCATTTCATACATATCTACGTGGTTTTGTGTTGGGTTCATTTGGCCTTGTGCACCTCCAGAACCTGGAGACATCGAAAAATCCTGCATCATTTCTCCAGCTAAAGGGGTATTACCTTTAATTCTGATCATGATGTATTCTGGCGAGTTTGGAACGTTTAAAATATCTGCATAAGTTGGTTGTAATGCATATCTACCATCCATTAATACCAAAGATGCATCAGCCGCTGCTTTCCATTTTGCTTTATCACTCGATGGATTATTTAAAGGACTGGCTGCATAAAGTAATACACGAGCTTTTAAAGCTTGTGCCGCTCCAATTGTTGGCCTGCCATAGTTAGATGTGCTATAATCTTCGTCATTTCCTAATTTAGTTACCGCTACTTCTAAATCTGCCAATATATAATCTGTAATTTCTTGAAAGGTTTTTCTTGGCAAGTTGATGTCTTCATTTACTTCATAAACCTTATCAATTAATGGTACACCACCAAATCTTTTGGTTAGTTCGAAATAAGACATGGCACGAATAAATCGCATTTCTCCTTCAACACGTTTAGGATCGAAAATTGGAACAGTTGCGTTTGGAGAAGGTGGAACATCATTGATTTTAGCCAACATTTTATTGGTAATGGCTATGCCTTTATACATTCTTTCCCAGATATCTCCAATATCATTTAAAGAGGCTTGTGTAGAATGCTCGTGGTACAAACCACGATTTAATGAAGTAACTGTTCCTTCTGAATTACCAGAAACTGCCTCATCTGAAGCTTGAGCCACACAACCCCGGTGATCGTTAAAGCGTACATATTTATGGATAAGATAGTTATAAGCGTTATCTGCAAATCTTGCAGCCAGTGCAGGGTTAGCGAAAATTTCTTCCTCGCTAATGGCTACACCTGGTGTTCTTTCTAAAAAGTCTTTTTTGCAAGATACAAAGCCGACAGTAATTAAAAAGACTAGTATAGTTTTGATATATTTTTTCATCATTTTAGAAATTAATGTTTAATCCAAAATTGTAAACTCTTGAAGATGGATAAAGCGATTGAAGAGGAAAGGTCTGATTGACCACATTCAAGTTTTCAGGATCTAAGTACATTTTGAATTTTGTCCAGGTATACAAGTTTTGTCCATTCATAAAAACCCTAATGTTGCTTAATTTTAAAGCCGTAGACCAAGCTTTAGGCAAATTATAAGCAACTTCTACGTTCCTGATTTTTAGGTAAGCAGCATTTTGTAAGGTAAAATCGTTTAAAGCATAATTTAACGATGCCGTACCTCTAGAGTGCAAAGCTGGCCAAGTTGCCGTTGCTGGATTTTCTGGCGTCCAAGCGTTTAACATAAAAGGGTACATTTGCTGACCATTGTTTTGCTCTGATAAAATTACATTTGAGCTTACATTTGCAGCGCCTTGAAACATTACCGATAAAGTAAGACCTTTAAAGGCAACCCTTGGTGTAAAACTATAAACGTACTCTGGGTTGTTGGTATAACCGATTGAGGTTTGATCTAAAGTTGTAATGAGCCCATCACCATCTAAATCTAACATTTTTAAATCTCCAGGTATCGGATTAAAACCTTGCTGTTTTGGCGAAGCATCAATATCTGCTTGAGAAGCATAAAAACCATCAGTTTTATAACCAATAAACTGACCAACACTTTTACCCTTTCTGGCATCTCTATCTGGCAAACCATCTGGTTCATCGTTTTCTACAATTCTATTTTTAGCGTAGCCTACTTGTGCATTTAAACCAATAGACACCTGCCCAACTACTGCTTGATAATCTAACTCAACCTCGTAACCTTTGTTATAAACCTCCCCAACATTTAAACGCGGATAGGCATGACCAAAAAGTTCTAAACCACTTAGTGCATTGGTTAAAATATCTTTACGGGTTTCGTCAAATAAATCAACAGTAACTTTAAATCTATCTTTAAACAACCTTGCTTCTAAGCCAATGTTTCTTTTATAGCCAGTTTCCCAAGTCACTAAATCATTTCCTAATGCATTAGGTGGCAACCAAATAGTTGGATAATTTGTGATTGATAAAGGATTTCCAAATGGCGCTAAAAAGCCCTCGCCAGAAGTACCGTTTGTAGTTCCGTTTGCATAGGCTGTTAAAAATAGAAAACGCTGATCTGCAATTCGATCATTTCCTACCAAACCATAACTACCTCTTACTTTTAAATAAGTTAAGGTATTGTTTTTCCTAAAGAAAGGCTCGTTTGTAACAGTCCATCCTGCCGATACCGATGGGAACAACCCATATCTTAAACCAGGTGCAAAATTTTCTGAACCATTATAAGTTCCATTTACCTCAACAATGTAACGGCTATCATATTCGTAAAAGAAACGTGCGGCCAAACCCTGTGCTGCTCTTGGTGGTGCACTAAATGAATTATCGCCTGTGGTTCGAATAAGTTCTCTCCTACCTAACAACATCCCGTTAACACTGTGTTTACCAAAAGTACGTGTATAGTTAAAAGAGGTTTGGATGTTCATATTGGTGCTACCAGAAGTTACCCCGCCATTTACTACTGCACCTAAAGGCTCATCTCGGTTACGGGTATCGGTTGATAAGGTTGCCTCTCTAGTAACTGGATTAAAAACCCATGCTGCCCAGTTGGCATTTCTTCTCTCCACATTGTTGTAGTAAGAATCGTAACCAAAAATGGTTTTAAACGTTAAACCTTTAGTTACAAAATCTAATTTGTAATCTAAATTAAAAGTACTTTCTATGGTATTGATATCATCGTTACGTGTGCCATAACGTGTTAAAATGGCAAATGGGTTCCAAATGTTTGTACCAACGTTCGGGTTTGCTGTAATTCTTCCATCGGGCAACGTAACCGGATAAGCATAAGCAGGCACTTGCAAAATACGAGAAATCATCCCCTCAATTGTATCATACGAAAAAGCTGAGGCAGACAATAAACCAGATGGTTGATAACGGTTGGCAAAACGACCACCTAGTTTAATTCCTACGGTTAAATCTTTGCTCAATGTTAAATCAACATTTGACCTAAAATTGTATCTACTGTAATTGGGTACAGTATTGATGCCATAAGGCGAATCAAATTTTTTGAAAATACCATCTTGAAAAGAATATCCAGCCGAAACAAAATATTTTGCAATTTTAGTACCACCATTAATGTTAATGTTGTGTTGGGTTTGAGAATAATATTTCTTGGTTAAATAATCAAACCACTGCACATCTGGGTATCCAATTGGATCAGATTTATCGGCAAATTTTTGTATGGCTTCATCAGAAAATGGAGCCGCCTTTCCATCATTTAAATAGGATCTATTTAACAATTTTGCATTCTCTAAGGCTGGCAAACCAACCGCTAAACCCGTGTAAGTTTGTGCTGCAAGATTACCTGTGTATGTTACACGTGGTTTACCAATTTTACCAACTTTGGTGGTAATTACGATAACGCCATTTGCTCCTTTTAAACCATAAATTGCTGTAGATGCAGCATCTTTTAATATCGATACTGTTTCAATTTCATTCGGATCTACATCTGCAAAGCTTGGGCGTTCAATACCATCAACAACAACAATTGCCGAAGCAGAAGCTGAGTTTAGTGTGGCAATACCTCTAATTCTAATGGTAGAAGCATCTGCTCCGGGCTGGCCACTTGTTTGAACTGCAATTAAACCCGGCAACCTACCAATTAAACTATTGGTTGGATTTGGGGTTGGAGATTTTAAAATGTCTTCTGAACTAATTTGAGAAATTGCTGCGGTAACACTGGCTTTTTTCTGTGTTCCATAACCTACAACAATTACCTCATCCAATCCTTTTGCATCTTCTTCTAAAGTAACTTGAATGGTTGTTCTTCCTCTTAAAGCAACTTCTTGCTCTTTATAGCCAATACTCGTAATTACTAAAGTTGCCTGAGCATCTACATTACGCAAAGTAAATTTACCATCAACATCTGTTGATATGGCATTTTGAGTTCCTTTTACCTTAACACCAATGCCTGGTAATGGGTAACCTTTGGTATCTAAAACTACGCCGGTAACATCGGCAAAAAAAGATTTGGGTTGATTTACCCTCTTTTTTAACTTGATTGCAGATGTAGTTAGATAATTGAGCTTGATACTATGCTTAATAGTAATAGCTGAAGCACTAATTTGCAGAAACAAACACCATAGCAGTGTAATTGAAATTTTCCGCAAAATTCTTTTTAATAGAATTTTCCTCATACAGTTTAATTTGGTTGATTAGTATTCCAAAATATTTGGTTTGGTAAATATAGAATAATCACATTCGTATATGCAAATATTAATTTTCATAAATACCTGATATTTAATTAGTTATAAAGTTTTTAATACGCTTTATGCGCACTACTACTTTTCATTAAGTAATTGATTTACTTATACATAAGGTACGTTAAAAAAAAAGTGCTGATACGTTAAAATCACATTAAAAAAAAATGAAATATTTTTTAGAAAAACGATTAACTGAAGGCTTAAACATTGATTTTAGTTCTTTTGCAGCAGTTATTTATTAATGATGAGCTTGCTCCAACCAGATTTACCGCTGCCTTTAATGTCTTTTTTGCGATCTTCCATTACTTTTTTAACCTTCGAAGCGTAGGTCCAACAGGTACTTTGTCTTATTCCAATCCTTTCTGAAAGCTTATGAGAAGATATGGCACCTTTATGGTTGTACATTAAATAAACCAAATAAAAGGCCTTGTTAATTGGAATACGATTGTTTTCAAAAATGGTATCGTGTAAAACTGATTCTTCATAAGCACATTTGGTGCACCTGCGATTAAATGGAACTTTACCGTTGCAATAGCTCGTATTGCTGCATTTGATACAGGCATAACCATTCTCCCATTTCATATCAGCTAAAAATTTATAACACGAATCTTTATCTGGATATTTTAAACTAAACTCTTCAAAATCAACCTCTGTTGCATTTACACGTGCTTCTCTTACCTTTTCTATATTTGTTTTTAGATTGATGTTATCTTTTTCCAGCAAAATATTCATCCTAGAAATCTCTTCAGCTTGATGCTCTAACAAAGTATTTTTTGATAAAAGTTCTTCGTTTTGATGTTCGATAGTAATATTTTTCTGCTGCAACTCGGCCGATTTTTGTTGCACCTCCTTTGTTCGCACTACTACTTTATCTTCTAATTCCTTATTAATGTTATCTTTCAATTCTGCATTAACCTGCATTTGTTTGATGATTTGTTTGCGAGCATTTTCTTTTTTACGCCTTAAAATCCTTACCTGATCGCCAATGGCAAAAGATAAAAAAACCATCTCTAGTAAAAAGCCAAAGCTTAAACTGTAGTAACCAACAACATTGCCTATAAATAACCTAGACCAGCCTAAAATGTGTACAATTTTGATGATAAAGCCGAGCGACAGAAAAAAGTAGCCCAAAACAAAAAACCTAGCGGGGCCATATTGTTTTTTCCACCAGATGTAAATACCAGTAAAAAAGCAAAGCGATAATGGAATAAACTCTAAAAATTTGTACTTGAACCAATCGGTGTTATAGAAAAGACAAACTAAAAAATAGATTAACCTGATTATAATTAGAAGGTTGATAACCGTATTAATTTTTGGAGCCTTTATTTTAACATGCAAAAGTTCTTTGGTAAAAATTAAGCCAAAAGTGCTTAAGAAAAAAAGCGAAACCCCATACGCATACTCGTTCCAAACAGGTTGGTTTGGCCATAGATATTGAAAAGCAATTCCATCGGTCGACATTTCGAACATTCCAACACTTAAAACATATAAAATGTAGAACAGATATTGCCGTCTTCGCACTGCTAAGAACATCAATAAATTATGGAAACTAAAAATTACAATCATGCCATAGAAAAAACCAAACATGATGTATTCTGATAACGCATAACCGATAAACCTTTCTACTGTTCTAAAAACAATAATAACGTTTACCTGATCTTTAGATTCTACCCTGAAGTAATAAAAATACTCTCCTTTTTTATCGGTATTAATTAAAAATTGGAAGTTTTTATGATGAAATGAGCGCTCTCTAAAGCTTAAATCGGCACCAGCCTTACTTTTAACATAATTACCATTTTCGTCAGGCAAATACGCCTCCACATGATCAGTAATCTGATCGAAGAACTCGATAATAGCAGAGTGACCCAATTTTTCATTAAACCTAACTTTTATCCGATACCAATAAGCAGCCTTACGGTTATAGTTTTTAGGATAAAAATCTTTATTGGCAATAAACTTATCCTGATAAGCCGCACTTTTAACCTCTTCAATCGTTAAATTTCGATTTATATCTTCTAAACAAACGATCTCTTTATTTACAAAAATATGTTCTTTTGTATTGGTATCTATATTAACAACTTGCTGTGCTATAACCTGATGAGCACTAAAAAAAATAAAAAAGTAAACTAAACGGTTTATAACTTTTCTTAACATATTAACTAATTTGTAAATTATAATCAGTTACTATATTTAAAATATGGCTCATACCTGATGTTAAAAATGATTTGGTTTAAAACTGTTTAAATTTAGCACGAATAAATTGTTTGGTTCTTGAAAACAGTAACCAAGGCACCAAGCCGCGGTAAGTGTTTACAAGTGTAAATTGAACCTATCATTTTTAAACAGCTTCTTATTATTGATTAAATATATTAACAAAAAATTAAATACCTTACCCTATTGTTTAATATCATTATCAATTGTGAAAAAACTATTCATTTTCTTCCTGCTCATCAACAGCTATCAACTCGCTAGTGCCGCTAAATACAAGGTTAATTCTGCAGATGAACTAAAAAACTTAATGCCAAATTTATTACCTGGCGATGAAGTAATTATCGCTAATGGAAAATATATTAATTGGGCGGTAGAAATTACATGCAATGGCACTAAAGCAAAACCAATTGTATTTAAGGCAGAAAATGTAGGTTCGGTTATTTTTTATGGCGAAACTCATCGAACTATTTTTAAAATTACTGGTCATTACATTACCTTAAGTGGCTTAGTATTTAACCAATGTATTTTAACAAAAAAAGAAGGAAAAACCGCTGTGTTAATAGAAATGAGCAACACCAAAAACTGCATAATTACAAAATGTGTTTTTAAACAAAACAATTCAAAAATTCAGTATTCGCCTTTGGTAATTATAGCTGGTAATGGTTTTAAAAACAAAGTTGATCAATGTTTATTTGAACAAAACATCGATGTGCAAGACATACAGGTTAAAATAACAAAAGAAAGTGCCCCTCAGTTTTCTACTATCTCCTATAATATTTTTAAAAACAAACCAAAGGTTACGTGGCAAAATGGAAATGGTGGCGAATGTGTACAAATAGGTCAAGACCCCATTTTGTTAGGCAATATGGAAGCAAACACATTAGTTAGTCATAACAAATTTTACAACTGCGATGGTGAAAATGAAATTATCAGTAATAAAAGCAGTAAAAACACTTATTTAAGCAATTATTTTACAGAATGTGATGGTGAGTTGGTTATGCGTGGAGGACATGATTGCATTATTAAAGGAAACATTTTTAACAGCGGTACTGGAGGAATCAGAATTAATGGAACTGGCCATATCATCAGTAATAACAAAATTAAAAACATAAAAACAGCCATTAGGTTAATGTACGGAATGACAAAGGGTAAAAATGAAACTGGCTTTTATGTGGCGGCAAGTGATTGTATAATATCAAACAATAAAATAACCAATGCCCAAAATGGAATTTTAGTAGGTGATAATAAAAATGAAGATTGGACTGGCAAATTCGACACCAAGCGGTATCCATCACCCGTTATGCAAAACGTTGCACCATTTAACAATAAGTTAAATGGCAATGTGTTTAAAAATGTAAAGGCTACTGAAGTAATTCAATAGCCTTTGTATTCTAATTAAAATGATATAAAAACATTACATCGCCAGTATAAGCTGGTTTAGCTTGGTCTTTTATGCTTAAGGTTGCTTCAATAATAACTTTGGTAATGCCTCTTAAATTAACGATAGATTTGAGTTTGGCTTTTAACTGAACTTCACTATCAACTATTACAGCCTGCCCAAATTTAAAATTTTCGATACCATAGTTAATCTCCATTTTAATATTTCTAATGTCAGCAATTTGCTTCCATAAATATGGGATTAAAGATAAAGTTAAATAGCCATGTGCAATAGTAGCTTTAAAAGGTCCTTCTTTTTCAGCCTTTTCTTTATCTGTGTGTATCCACTGATGATCTAAAGTGGCATCTGCAAACTTATTAATTTGTTCTTGATTGATGGTATGCCAATGCGACAAACCAATTTCCTTACCTAAGTAAGCTTCAAACTCTGCGTAACTATTAACAATAACCATATTTTTTTTTCTTGTAATAAGCGCTAAAATAACATTATTGTTTTAATAAACTACCTAAATTTGCGGGCGAATAATTAATTGATTTTAATGTTTTATGATCATTAGTTCTGTACACTAAAAACAAGCCATCAATTTCTTTATGGTACGCTTCAACACTTGCCGTATTTTTATAATGCGCAATTGTTTCATTCGCCTCTTCAATAGTTTTGCAGGCTTTGCTCATGTTAGAACGATGAACTTCATCAAATAAATTTTTAAACTTATCTCCTAAGCCAAATTCTAAAACTGCACCTGCCAATACATATTGCAAATCGCATAATGCATCTGCAATTTCTACCATGTTATTATCATTAATTGCTTCTTGTAGCTCTTTTAGCTCTTCCGCAATTAAATCAACCCTTAATTGGCTTCTTTCTTTAGCTGGTATGGTTGCCTTCTCTAAAATTGGATGTTTAAAGGTTTTATGAAATTCTGAAACTTGGCTTAGTGCATTTAAATCTTCCATTTATATATTTTATTGCACGAAGGTTACATAATTTTAATTTAAGGTCAAATTTTATTATCAACATCATATTTTGTTTCCACAATGTGGATCTATAAAAACATAAAAGCCTACCTAAAATAAATTAAGTAGGCTTTATCAGAAGGCTTGTTTAGCTAAACGTTAAATCCACCAGAAACTTCAATTCGTTGCGCATTAATCCATTTCGATTCATCCGAACATAAAAATGCAACAACAGAACCTATATCGTCTGGTAAACCTACTCTACCTAATGCTGTTTGACTAGCCAAAACCTGATTAAACTCGGTATTATCCCTAACAAAACCACCACCAAAATCGGTAGCTATGGCGCCAGGCGCCACAGAATTAACTCTAATTTTTCTTGATCCTAATTCCACCGCTTGATATCTCGACAATGAATCAACAGCTGCTTTCATTGGTCCATAAGCAGAGTATCCAGCGAATGAAAAACGTGCCAAACCAGACGAGGTATTCACTATACTACTTCCATCATTTAAAAGTGGAAGTAGCTTTTGGGTGAGTAAATAAGGGCCTTTAAAATGAATATTCATCATGGCATCTATCGCATCCTCGGTTGTACTTTCAAATGGCATGTTTAGGCCAACTCCGGCATTATTTACTAATGCATCTAACTTTCTGCCATTAAAATTATTGGTTAGCAAAGCTGACAGTTGATTTTGAAATTCAGTAAAGCTAGCCGAACTTGAAAGATCAAGTTGTAGAGCAGCAGCTTTTTTTCCTAATGAACTAATTTGCTCCACTACTTCTGTTGAGTCGGTAATTTTTGTTTGATAAGTGATAATTACATCAAAACCTTTTGCAGCTAATTGTAAAGCAGCATCTTTCCCTAACCCACGGCTTCCGCCAGTAACTAAGGCTATTTTATTTAAATTTTGAAACATGTTTTGTATATTTAATTTACACCCCAAAATTGCGTATAAACCAAATGAAAAGTTTGCATGTTTCAAATTAATATTTGCAAAAATCAAATAATTACGTTCTGTATACCAAAGGTGATACACTGTTGTTCTTTTTAAAGAAGTTAGAAAAATGGGCAACTTCCTCAAAGCCTAAACTATAGGCAATTTCAGAAACATTCCAATTGGTTTGCTGAAGTAAAATTTTGGCTTCTTGATTAATCCTACTTCCAATAATATCTCCAGTTGTTTTACCTATGGTTTCTTTAAGTACCTTATTTAAATGATTAACATGAACGTTCAAAGCATCGGCATATTGTTTTGGTGTTTTTAGCTGCAAAACCTGCGCTATATTTTCAATTGGAAACTGTCTTTCTAGCAATTCAATAAATAAAGATGCTATTCTTGTAGTGGCTGTTTTAACATTATTTTGCGGGGCAATAGGTTTAAGTTTTTGACCATAATGAATTAATTCCATTAAATAGTTGCGAAGCAGTTCATACTTATATTGATAACTAGAAGCCATCTCTAAATGTATTTTGTCAAAAATTTGTTCAACAGCTTTATATTGTTCTCCAGAAATTTGAAATACAAAATCGCTTTGATTAGAAAAAACAGGAAGTAAATCAATATCCAAACCTATCTTAGAAATAGGTGCAAAATCTTTAGTAAAAACACAAAAATGACCAGACTGGTCTGTAGCTGTATTTGGCGTATATCGATAGGGTATTTTTGGCGTTGCAAACAACAAGCCGTATGTATCTATTTTTACAGTTTTACCTGCATATTCCACTAGATTTTCTCCGTTAATTAAACTCACTTTATAGTAAGTCCTTCTGTTATAGGGCATATCAGGCTTACCTGCACTAGACTTGTACATGTCTTTAATATTAAAAACATTAAAGTGACCAATATCTTTATTTAAATTTTCGGCTAGAAAGTGTTCTAAATCAGAACAGGTTTCTTTGAATATTTCTTTGTAAAATTCTCGTATAGTAATGCTCGTCATCGTTTTGCGAAATTCAAATATACATTTCAATTATAAACAATCATATTTAATTCATTAATAATGCTTCTTATACCCAAACCCTTTCTGCTTAACCAAGTAACAGTTTGCCATTAAACTCACATATCGTTTACACTATTTTGTGTTGTGCAAATTTCAAAGTGCTAATTTTTATATAGCTAGGTATATAGTTTCATTCAAATAGTTATTTAACTGTGAATTAATAATGATAGCTAGATAGATGTAAAAAGTGCTATTTACAACTTTAAATTTTTATTTGTTTATCCATATTTCCAAAACAAAACTTAGTAGTCGATTGTCTGTAAGCTAAAGCTTATCATTATTCTGAAAACCAATATTTTATAAATAAACAACAGCAGTTTAATTGGCTAAAAACAGAGAAACTATTAAAACTATTTAGCATTACTATCACCGTATTTAATGTAGATGGACTTAAAAAATGAAAAATCACCTATAGGTTAATATATTTTACAGCAAGATATTAGATGCAAACAAAATCAAATGATCACGAAGTAGAAATAAAGGAAGCTACTATTCAGCCACCAGGAAAATTTGCTACGATGTTTTTAACCATTTATGAGGTCTATCGTTTCATCGTTAGGTTTTTTAAGGAAGCTTTTCTCCCTCCATACGAACTAAAAGAGTTGATGAGACAGTGTTATGAAATAGGTTATCGATCAGCTTTGCTCATTTCTACAACTGGTTTTATTACAGGTTTAGTTTTTACAAAACAATCCAGACCTTCCTTATCAGAGTTTGGCGCTACTTCATGGCTACCTTCTTTGGTTGGCATCGCACTCATTAGAACCTTGGCGCCTTTATTAACCGGTTTAATAGCGGCTGGCAAAGTTGGATCGAGCATTGGAGCCGAACTTGGCTCGATGAAAGTTACCGAACAAATTGATGCGATGGAAGTTTCGGCAACCAATCCTTTTAAATATTTAGTGGTAACAAGGGTACTTGCAGCAACCATCACCTTACCTATTTTAACATTTTATACTGCAATGATTGGTATGTTGGGTTCGCTTCTCAACGTTTCAATGAACGAAGGAACAAGTGCCAGTGCTTTTTTTCAAAGTTCATTAGAAAGTATTACTTTTTTAGATATTACCGCATCTACCATTAAAGCTATTTTATTCGGTTTTACAATCGGTATTGTTGGTTGTTTTCAGGGATATAACTCAACTAAAGGTACCGAAGGAGTTGGTAAAGCCGCAAATGCCTCGGTGGTTATTGCCATGTTTTTAATTTTTGTGGAGGAAGTAATCTGTGTTCAATTTTTTAGCCTCTTTTTAAACTAGGTATTTATGGTACAAAAAAAACTAACCGATTTAAATGGCGAAAAGGTAATAGAGATAAAGGATCTATACAAATCTTTTGGAAAGCTTAATGTATTATCTGCTGCGAATTTAAATGTAATGAAAGGTGAAAACCTAGTTATACTAGGGAAATCTGGTACAGGTAAATCGGTACTTATTAAAATTATTGTGGGTTTGCTAATGCCAGATAGTGGAATTGTTAACGTTTTGGGGCAAACTGTAGACCAAATTAGCTACAAAGAACTTTTAGCTTTGCGTTTACGTGTTGGCTTTTCATTTCAAAACAGCGCATTATATGATAGCATGACTGTAAAGCAAAATTTAGAGTTTCCATTGGTTCGAAATCAGCGATTGCTTACCAAAGCCGAAACCGCAAAACGTGTTGACGAAATGTTAGATGCAGTGGGATTACTCAAAACACTAAATCAAATGCCTTCAGAACTTTCTGGTGGGCAGCGTAAAAGAATTGGCATTGCCAGAACACTTATTTTACAACCAGAGATTATGCTTTACGACGAGCCTACCGCTGGGTTAGATCCGGTAACCTGCATAGAAATTAATACTTTGATTAACGATGTTCAGGAACGTTTTCATACCAGCGCCATCATTATTACACACGATTTAACCTGCGCCAAAGAAGTAGGAAATAGAATCGCCATGCTGGCTGATGAGCGTTTTGAAAGACAGGGTGCTTTTGAAGATGTTTTTAATTCTGGAGACCTAGCAGCCCAACCATTTTATGATTATAATTTTATCCAATAAAACATGGCATTAACAGACAACCGTAGAAAAATAACAGTAGGGATTTTCATCGCCCTTGGCCTTCTTATTTTTATTCTTGGAATTTTTACGCTGGGCTCGCAGAAAAAAACATTTGTAAAAAGTTTTACACTTAGTGTAATATTTGATGATATCCAAGGATTGAAAAAAGGCAATAATGTTTGGTTTTCTGGTGTGAAAATAGGAACTATTAAAAAGATTGAATTTTTTGGCACTTCTCAGGTTAAAATATTAATGAGTATTGAGGAAGATGTGCATCAATATATACACAAAGATGCAGGAGCAAGCATTAGTGCCGATGGATTAATTGGTAATAAGATTGTGGTAATAACAGGCGGAAATCCAAAATTACCATTTGTAGAAGATGGAGACCAATTGAAAGTGGACGCTTCTATTTCTACTGATGATATGATGAAAACCCTGCAGGTAAATAATAAAAACTTAGTAGAAATTACTAGTGATTTTAAATTACTTGCCAGAAATTTGGTAGAAGGAAAAGGAGCTGCAGGTGCATTGCTTACCGACCAACAAATTGCAAATGATTTTAAGGCAATGGTGGCAAATTTAAATAAAACAGCTGTAGCAACAAGTCGCACTGCGGATGAAATGAGCAAATTTGCAGGTACATTAAATACAAAAGATGGGTTGATGAATAAATTACTAACCGATACAGCTGTTTTTACGAAATTCCAGCAATCTGCACAATCACTGCAAAAATCAGCACAATCTGCACAAGAACTTGCTGCGAACCTGAACTCAGCATCAGCAAAATTAAAATCGAGTGATAATGCAGCAGGTTTATTGTTGAATGATGCCAAAACTGCTGAACAAATTAAGGCAATTGTGAGCAACTTAGAAACTGGAAGTAAAAAGCTGGATGAAAATTTGGAAGCCCTGCAAAGCAATTTTTTATTGAGGGGATTTTTTAAAAAAAGAGCCAAAGAACAGGAAAAGCAAGCAAAGGAAATCAAACCATAAATCAAATTTTTATGAAAATACCATATCTCCTATCCTTTTGCTTTTTGATATTGCTGCAAACTGCCTGTGCTCAAGATCAATCACCTTATACTTTCAAAAAGCCATCTGCAAATGGCACTGGTAAGATTTACATGGGCAGAGAGATTGCACATGTAATGAGTTTTGAGGGTGTAGATTGGTTGGAACGCAACAGCCGAACACAGGAAGAAAATACGACACTAGCCTTGGCTTCCCTACCGCTCAAAAACAATAGTGTAGTGGCCGATGTAGGTGCAGGCTCTGGATTTTACACTTTTCGAGTTGCCCAGCGCATTCCAAAGGGCAAAGTTTATGCGATAGAGATTCAGGATGATGCCATTGCCTACCTCAAAAAAAAGGCACTTGATGACCGACTTACCAACGTGGAAGTAATTAAAGGTACTGAAAAGACACCCAATTTACCCGCCAACTCTATCGATTTGGCATTTATGGTAGATGTTTACCACGAACTACAACACCCTGCAGCTTATTTAGCAGCCTTGAGCAAGGCACTTAAACCCAATGGACAATTACTGTTGCTAGAGTACAAGGAAGAAGATCCGATGGTAGCCATTAAACCTGAACACAAAATGAGCGTAAAACAAACGAAAAAGGAACTCGCTGCAAATGGTTTTAAGTTGGTTAAAAACGGCACATTTTTACCATTGCAACATTTTCTGTTGTTTGAGAAAACTGGGAATTAACTATAACGCTTGTTGAATTTCAAATTTTGCTTCAACTCCATTTTACCTATGCAACAGGTAATTGAAAACTAAACTTACTTCCCTCACCAACCGAACTTTCTACCCAAATATTGCCATTTTCTGCTTCAATAAAGTCTTTAGAAATAGCTAAACCCAAACCAGATCCAGATTTGTTTTGCCCGTCTGTTGGTACTTGATAATAGCGGTCGAATAATCGTTTTTGGTACTGTTCTTCAATTCCTTTGCCGAAATCTTTTACAGAGAATGTGATGAATTTATCTTGCTCAAAAACATCAATGATAATTTTAGATTTAGCTGAGCTGTACCTTAACGCATTTGATAAAAAATTAACCATTACCCAAGCTGTTTTTTGAACATCGGCATTTACAAAAGGCAGGTTATTTGTACTGTTAAACACTAAATCTATACCCTTTTGCTCGGCTTGAAATTGCACTGCAGCCAAAGCAAAATTTACAATTTCTACAGGATTAGTTTTTACTAAATTCAACTGCAAGTTTCCAGTTTCTACCTGCGCTAAATCCAACAACTCGCTGGTAATTTTTAATAACCTTTCGCTATCTTCTTTAATGTGGTTTACCAATTGATTTTGTTCCTCATTCATTACACCAACTCGTTCATCATTTAGCAATTTTAAACTCATTTTTATGGATGATAATGGCGTTTTTAACTCGTGAGAAACCGTAGCAATAAAATTTGTTTTAGCTTCATCTAACTCCTTAAATTTAGTTACATTTTTAAGGATGTAAACTTTACCTGCAGATTTGCCAGCGGTTATTAAAGTTTGCTCATTCGGGTCATCCAGATTTGGAATAACAATTTCTCTGTTTTCTAATATGAAATAAGATTCCTTTTCATTGGCATAAATTTTAACTGGTTCATCGCCTATTTTCTCTGTCAACAATCTTTTAAATAATTCATTTTTTTGAGCCAATTCTACAGCATTTTTACCAATTACATAGGCCGAGTTTAAGTTTAATAACTCACTTGCAACCTTATTTAAAAATAGGATTTCTTGCTTTTCGTTTAGTCCAATAATTGCATCTTGCATTTGCTCAATTATGGTTTCTATTCGCTGTTTTTCTGAAATGAGCTGTGCAACATTGCTATTGTCCCAGTTTTTTAACTCGATTGCCATTTTATTAAAAGCCAAAGCCAATTCGCTAAATTCATCACTACCTTTAAAATCAAGCTTCTGTCTGTAATTTTTACGACTTATTTCCTTAATTCCTGCTAATAATTCTCGTAACGGATTAGCAATAAACCCAGGAAAGTTTACAATAAAACTAAATAGAATGATGAAAGTTATTGATGCAGTTACGCTTAAGTAAATAGTTGCTTTTTGCGTAGCTTTTTGTGCCTCATCATTTTTTTTAACGATGGCATTCATATTCAGTTCGTCAATATTGCGCAATTGCAACCGAATTTGAGCCATTGCATTATTTTTTGCCTCAATAGCATTATTAGGATTGGCAATACTTACAAATGCTTTTCGCAATGCGATAACAGCATTTTTTTCTCCGTTTTCGGTGATGTTGTTTTCTTCTAATTTTAAAGCTTTATCAAACGCCGAAACGTTTTTTAAGTTGATGTTCCCATTTTCATTATCCAATGCAGTTAGCATCTCATTTACATAAATTAACGATTTATAATTATCCTTTAAGATAACCTTAGAACGTTCTGAAATTTGGTTGATATGATATAGAGAAATACCTCCGAAACTAATTACCACCAAGAATAAAAAGCCGAAACCAAGTCTGAGTTTTGTTTTAATGTTCATTTTACTATAATAGTTGTTTTAAATATTAACCACCCCGCCCTTTGGGCACCCCTCCAAAGGAGGGGAATTGCGTTTTACATTCCCTCCGATGAAAAATCTGAGGGTGGTTGCAAACCGGGGTGTTTAAATTTTAGACTGATTAAACTCATTTTTTATCAAGACAAAATAACTAAATCTGTTTCTGTTTTTGCCATCGCTTTTAGCAGCTGATTAAATACACTTGTACTCAAAATCAATTGAAAAAGATTGAAATGCGGTTTGCCAATACAAATGGTAGTCACCTCTTTTTCCATTGCTAAATTGATAATTGTTTTTGTAATCTCATTGCTTTTAATTCTGATGACTTCCGCCCCTAATTCTGTTGCTAACTTTAAATTATTAAGTAAATATCGTTGTTTGTCTAACTTAATTTTATCAGCGGTTTCATTATTACTTTGTACATACAAAACCAACCAAGGCGAGTGATAGTAAGAAGCCAAACGAGCCGTTTTTCTAATTACAACTTTTGCTGTTTCCTGATTTGAAGAGATACACGCCAGAAATCGTTCTTGCCTTAATTTAACCTGTTTAGGCACCTCAATATTTACTTTCCGCTCTACCTGATGGGCAACTTCTTTTAGAGCCAACTCCCTCAATTGCAATATCTTTTCGGCTTTAAAAAAGTTATTCAAAGCTTGCTCAATTTTATTGGCTTGATAAATTTTTCCTTCTTTTAATCGGTTCAATAATTCATCAGCGGTTAAATCTATGTTTACAATTTCATCAGCAATTTCTAAAATCTTATCAGGAATTCTTTCCGTAATCGGGATGCCCGTAATTTGCTCTACCTCTTCATTAATACTTTCTAAATGCTGAATATTTACCGCCGAAATTACACTGATACCAGCTTCTAAAATATCTAAAACATCTTGCCATCGCTTTGCATTTTTGCTGCCTTCTACATTGGTATGAGCCAATTCATCTACAATCACAATTTCTGGATGCGCATTGATAATTCCATGCACATCCATTTCTTCTAACTCTTTGGCTTTATAAAAGATTTTCTTCCTAGCAATAACCGGAATGCCAGCTAATAATTCGTGGGTTTCTTTTCTGAAATGCGTTTCGATATAGCCAATTCTAACATCAACGTTGTTGCGTAAAAGAGAATGCGCTTCTTGCAACATCCGGTAAGTTTTACCCACACCAGCACTCATACCGATGTAAATTTTTAACTTACCCCTGCGGTTTTTTTTAACTAAATCTAGAAAATCACGAACGTCTTGCATATTTTAAATTGATTTTAGGAACCACCCCGTCCGCCGCGGCGGCCACCCCTCCAATGGAGGGGAATTGCGACCTTAATTCCCCTCTTTTAGAGGGGTGCCCAACGGGCGGGGTGTTTAATTTTGAAACATTTTATTTTTACATTCATAATCTTTCAGACTTTCCGACCTCCCGACTTCCGGACTATCAATTTAAAATGAAACCGCTATACTCGCCGTTACACTTGCATTATGGTTTACATTACTTAAATCTCTTACAAAAACTTTGTCTTTGCTATCGTAAACTTTGCCTTCCAACCTAACTACCGCATTGCTGATGGGCGCATAATCTAAGTTTAAAGAGTACCCCATTGTTTTAAAACCGTTTGGTGTGCCAGTGGCGATGAAAACTCCATCTTTGTCTTTGTAATATTCGGTCCTGCCAGCAATTGCCCATTTTGGATCAATCTTATATTGCGCTATTAAAACTGGAGACAATACTTCGCTTTTTGCCGACTGACCTTTTACTTTTTGTTGCGTTGCGTAATCAAATCCGCCAGTTAAACCAAATTGATCTGTAAGTTGTGCAATTGCATAAAAATTATGATAAATTCTAGTTACGGCAACCGCATTTAATCCTTCTTTACCTAAATAGTTGCTGTAATTTAAGGTAAGTTGTGATGTAGGTTTATAAGTTAATTGCAATCCACCTGCTGGTTTGCTATTTCCATCCAATCGCTTAATTTTTTGCCAGCCGTTTAGGTATAAAACTGTGGCTGTTAATTTGCCATCGGCTGTGCCATAAGTTAATTTTGCCCCAGCTTCATAATAAGGTGTATTTTCTGAGGAGATATTTCTGGTCAATACCCAACAATCTTTACTGATGGCACTTTCAAAACCAATGTGCGATGAGAAAATTCCTGCATCAAGCCAAAGGTTTTCAGTTTTACTTAATTTTAAACCTGCATTGGCTTCGTAAATGTTTTTTAGCACACCAGGCTCAGCCGAAAGATTTACATTGGCATAAGTTCCTGCCATTAAGGCGATATTTGCCCTAACCATTTCGCTGTCGTAATTCGCTTTAATAAAACCCAAATTTAGGTTTACTTCATTGTGTCTGTTATGCGAATAAACAAATGATGGTCTATTATTATCCACAGGTTTATTAAAATCGTAACCATAATAAGTTTCTAAATATCCTGATACTTTAATTTTTGATGCTTCTTGAGCTTGTACGCTAATGCCTATTAATGAGGCTATAATTATTGTGATAAGTTTTTTCATTTTTTTATTTTTTTGGGAAATAGATTTATTTGGGAAAATAGAGAATAAGAATTGGGAAATTAGCTGGATGCATAGCTATTATGGTTAATTTAAGAAACAGGGAATAGAGAATGGGAAATGGGGAATTGACAGGATGCATAAGGACTATACTATCGCACTTGGTCTATTCCCTATTTCCTACTAATTCTATTTCCTATTTCCACCTTTTTCTATTTCCTACTACCAAACTCTTCCAAAGCAAAATTCAACTTTAACACATTTACAGTTGTTGGTCCAAAAAAACCTAAAAATGGTTTTTGTGTATTGGCTACCACTAATTCTGCTACCTTTCTTTCGTCTATTTTACGATAAGCAGCAATTCTTTTAATTTGAATAATAGCTCCTTGTTCAGAAATATTTGGGTCTAATCCGCTACCAGATGCGGTAACCATATCTGCAGGGATATCGCTTTTTTTAATGCTTGGGTTGTATTTCAATAGCGTATCAATTCTATTGGAAACTTCTTTTAAATAATCCGGATTTGATGGTCCTTTATTTGAACCGCCAGAACCTGCTGCATTGTAATTTACTGCCGATGGTCTGCCCCAAAAATATTGTGGTTTAGTAAACGATTGACCTATTAAGGCATAACCGATAACTTTTCCATTTTTAGTGATTTTCTCCCCACCACCATTGCCTTTGCTAAATTTTCCTGCTAAGGCAATGCTGATTGGATAAACTACGCACAACAACACTAATAATACTACTGTTAAGCGAACTGATTGAATGATATATTTTTTCATTTTTTTTTAAGTTTTGTCATCCAGATCCGCCGAGGCGGAGAAGGATCTCGAAGATGAATGTTAATTTTATTTTCTCGCTTCGCGGATGATTACACCGATTTTAGCGATTACACTGATTTTTTATTATTGATTAGCTTTGACAACTTTATTTGCTTTTTGGTAATAAAGTTGTCAAAGCTTTTTAATCCTACACAAATAACCCCACCACTAAATCAATAAGTTTAATACCAATAAATGGAGCTACAACTCCACCAATTCCGTAAATAAGTAGGTTTCTTCTTAACAAAGCCGTTGCTCCAATTGGTTTGTAAGCCACGCCTTTAAGTGCCAATGGAATTAAGATTGGAATAATAATCGCATTAAAAATTACTGCCGACATAATTGCGCTTTCTGGTGTATGCAGACCCATAATATTTAGGCTTTGCAAAGCAGGAATTGAGGCAATAAACAAAGCAGGAACAATAGCAAAATATTTGGCCACATCATTAGCGATTGAAAAAGTGGTTAACGTTCCTCTGGTAATTAAAAGCTGTTTTCCTATCTCTACAATCTCAATTAATTTGGTTGGGTCGTTATCTAAATCGACCATATTGCCAGCTTCTTTTGCAGCTTGCGTTCCGCTGTTCATTGCAACGCCAACATCTGCTTGAGCCAATGCAGGTGCATCATTTGTTCCATCGCCCATCATTGCAACTAGCTTACCTAAAGCCTGTTCGTCTTTAATGTAGTTCATTTTATCTTCAGGTTTTGCTTCCGCGATAAAATCATCTACACCAGCTTTTTCTGCGATATATTTGGCTGTTAAAGGATTATCGCCTGTTACCATTACCGTTTTTACACCCATTTTACGTAAACGCTCAAAACGTTCGCTAATGCCTGGTTTAATAATATCCTGCAATTCAATTACACCCAATGCTTTTTCATTTTCCGAAACTACCAATGGTGTTCCGCCATTAGAAGCGATGTATTTTACTTTCTCTTCAATATCAAGAGGAAAAACATTGCCAGCTTTTTGAACGATATTTCTGATGGAATCAAAAGCACCTTTTCTAATTCTTCTACCATCAACGGTGTCTAATCCGCTCGAACGAGTTTCTGCTGTGAATTTGATAAAAGCCCCACCCCCGCCTGTCCGGCCGGCAGGCAAACCCTCCCCAGAAGGGAGGGCTTTAAAGTTTGCTATCAAATTTTCTATTTCCGCCCTGTCTCCCTCTCCTCTGGAGAGGGTTGGGGTGAGGCTCAGTTCAATAATAGATTTTCCCTCTGGGGTTTCATCTGCCAACGAACTCAATACGCAAGCATCAATAAATGTTTTTTCATCAACACCTGCAGTAGGGTAAAAATTTGTCGCTTTGCGGTTACCGATGGTAATTGTTCCCGTTTTATCTAATAGCAAAACATCAATATCGCCAGCAGTTTCTACCGTTTTACCAGATTTGGTAATTACATTTGCTCTTAACGCTCTATCCATTCCGGCAATGCCGATGGCAGAAAGTAAACCGCCTATGGTTGTCGGAATTAAACATACAAACAGTGAAATTAAAGCTGCAATGGTTATTGGTGTATTGGCATAAGCTGCAAATGGTTTTAAAGTAATACAAACGATGATAAAAACCAAGGTAAAACTTGCCAATAGTATGGTTAAAGCAATTTCATTCGGTGTTTTCTGACGAGAAGCACCCTCAACTAAAGCAATCATTTTATCTAAAAAACTCTCACCGGCTTCGGTAGTTACTTTAACTTTTATCTCATCAGATAACACTTTTGTTCCTCCCGTTACAGATGATTTATCGCCACCACTTTCTCTAATTACAGGTGCAGACTCTCCCGTAATTGCAGACTCGTCAATTGTTGCAATACCTTCAATAATTTCTCCATCTGTAGGAATGATATCTCCAGTTTCGCAGATAAAAACATCTCCTTTTTTTAATGTATTTGATGAACGGATTTCGTAACTTCCATTTACTAAAACAACTTTAGCAGGCGTTTCTTCTCTCGTTTTACGTAAACTGTCTGCTTGTGCCTTTCCTCTTGCTTCGGCAATTGCCTCTGCAAAATTGGCAAACAAAACGGTTAGCAATAACACCAAAAAGATGAAGAAATTATATACTGGCGAACCCTCTCTGGTGTTGAAGATAGAGTAAACGGTTACGTAAGCCATAACCAATGTTCCAATCTCTACGGTAAACATTACTGGGTTTTTAATCATCACCCTTGGGTTAAGTTTGATGAAGGATTGTTTGAGCGCTGTTTGCACAAGTGCGGGCTCAAATAATTTTGTTGATTTCATAATATGATTTTATGTTTTGTCATCCAGATCCGCCGCGGCGGAGAAGGATCTCCAAGATGAATGATTACAAGGATTAATTTTTTAGTGTTTGTCAGCCTGAGCCTGTCGAATCCTGCCTGCCCGACAGGCAGGGATTATCGAAAGCACTTCGACAAGCTCAGTGGGACATATTTTATTTTAGCATCGTAAAGTATTCTGCAATTGGCCCCAATGCCAAAGCAGGGAAATAAGAAAGTGCATTTAAGATTAGGATTACCGCGAAAGTCATTAGCGCAAATGTTTTGGTATCTGTTTTTAATGTACCTGCACTTTCTGGAATGAATTTCTTCTTTGCTAATAAACCTGCAATTGCCAACGGCCCAATAATTGGTAAAAATCTACCCAGTAAGATGATAACTCCTGTTAAAAGGTTCCAGAACATATTGTTATCTCCCAAACCTTCAAAGCCAGAGCCATTGTTTGCATTTGATGAGGTTACCTCGTACAACATTTCTGAAAAACCGTGAAATTGTGGATTGTTGAGCCAGTTTTTAGGCTGAATTGCCCAGGCCGCATCGCCATTATTGGTAAAAATATAAGATGCCAAAGCTGTGCCAGCCAATATTAAAAATGGACTGAGCAAAGTAATAATCGCTGCAATTTTAATCTCTCTAGCTTCCACCTTGTGCCCTAAAAATTCTGGTGTACGGCCAACCATTAAGCCCGAAATAAATACAGCGATGATGAGATAAATGAAATAGTTTAAAATTCCGACGCCACAACCACCGTAAAGGCCGTTAATCATCATTCCTAATAATTGCCATAAACCTGTTAAAGGCATTGTACTGTCGTGCATCCCGTTTACAGAACCAGTAGAAATGATGGTGGTTAAAGTGCTCCAATAAGCTGTTGCAGCTGGGCCAAACCTAACTTCTTTGCCTTCCATTGCGCCAGTTTTTTGTGTAATTCCTAATTTTGCAAGCGCAGGATTACCACCCAATTCTGATGTTAAACTAGGTATCATTAATAACAACATTCCGATGGTCATTACACCGAAAATCATCCATCCTAATTTCCTTCTGCGAATGAAATAACCAAAACAAATAACCATTGCAATTGGGATAATCGTTTGCGCAATCATCTCTACCATATTGGTAAAGTAACTTGGGTTTTCTAATGGATGCGCAGAGTTTACGCCAAAGTAACCACCACCGTTTGTACCCAAATGTTTAATGGCAATCATTTGCGCAGCTGGTCCTCGAGAAACATTCACAGTATCGCCCTGCATAGAAATGAACTGATCTTTGCCCTCGTAACTTGCCGGTGTGCCATTAAATGTTAAAAGCAAAGCAACAACAATAGATAGTGGTAATAACAAACGAGTAATTGCTTTCACAAAAAACTCGTAAAAATTACCTAAAGTTGTGGTAGTTTTATCTCTAAAAGCTTTAAATAGCACAACAGCAGCAGCAATTCCAGTTGCAGCACTTACAAATTGCAAGAACATTAAAACGTATTGTTGGCTCAAATAACTCACACCGCTTTCGCCAGAATAATGCTGCAAATTACAATTTGCTACAAAGCTGATGATAGTGTTAAATGCCAAATCGTGTGTCATCCCTGGGTTACCATCTGGATTAAGTGGTAATTTGTCTTGATATAACAAAACAAAAAAGCCATAAACCAACCAAACAGTGTTGATGAGCAATAAAACTTTTAAGTGTTGTTTCCAATCCATTTGCTCTTTTGGATTGATGCCTGAAAGTTTATAAATTCCACTTTCTAGCGGTTTAAGGAAGTCTGTCCAGACTTTTTCTCCTGCAAATACCTTGGCTAAATACTTTCCTAGCGGAATAGCAATTACAAGTGTTAAGATGAATGTGGCAATGATGCCGAGATATTCTGTGTTCATTTTTTTTCGGTTAATTGTCATCCTGAGCGTAGTCGAAGGATAATTTCGATGCTTTTAAGACGACAATTGGTTTTAAAATTTTTCTGGTTTGATAAGCACGTAAACCATATAAAGGAATACGGCAATGGAGACGATAAATAATGCTAACATAATTTAAATGTTTTCGAACCAATCGATGGATTTGTAAATGATCCAACAAAAGATGATGAGGGTGAGCAATAAGACAATTGTGTACATAGTGATTTTAATTTCGAGCCCTATACCAATTGTTAAACCAAAAGTACCTACTTCTATATATAATATTGAATTACAAATAGTTAAGATAATACTGTGAATTTTAAGCATAAAAAAACCCTTCCAAAATGGAAGGGTTTTTATCAAAATGGTAATTTGTTCGTCATACCCAACTCGATTGGGTATCGTAATGCGATAAAAAGTGATAGTGCCCACACAGGTCTTAGCGTCTCGCTAATACCTAAGTCCAAAATTTATAAGCCTTGGCGAGATGCTAAGACAAGCATTTGTGATTTATCTGTTTTGATGTAGTTTGGGATTACGATTTTGATGCAGAATAGCAACAATAACTATCCTCTTATATTCATCATCGATAAAAAAATGGATAGCGTAAGGAAAAACATCAGTAAAAGCTGATCTTATTTTTTTATATTTTATCTCATAACCTTTAGGATTATTTTGAACTCTAACCAATGCTCTTTTAACTTCTTGAGCAAAGCGTTTTTCTAATCCTATTTTTTTGCCTTTATACCAATTTTTTGCCTCTTGTATTTCAAACTTTACTTCATCAAAATAATGTAAGTTGTAACCCATACTTATTTATCAAGTTCACTCATCAATTCGGATATTGGTTTTACCCTCTCTGGGTTATCCTCAATAGCTTGTAGTCTGCTATCTAGAATTTCTTTATGCCATTCAGGCAAGGAAAAATCGACACTATCTACATTAGGATATATACTTTTTATCTTCTCCCATTCTTCTATTGGAAGTTGAACAGCAGTAACTAATCCGTTCTCGTTTGATAAATATTGAATGTTCATATACCAAATTTAACAAAAAAAATTTCAATATATTAATTTAAATGCTTGAAATAGTTAAAATCACTGGTCTTAGCGTCTCGCTAAGACCAAAGTTCAGTTTCCTAAGTTCATCCATTTGTCTTAGCGAGACGCTAAGACTAGATTTACGACTAGATTTATTAAACCTCCCCAATCTGGTACTCTTCAATTTTCCTATAAAGCGTTGTCAAGCCAATATTTAACAATCGAGCAGTTTCTGTTTTGTTGCCTTTGGTGTGTGCTAAAACCTTTTGAATATGTTGTTTTTCTATAGTTTGCAAATCGAAAGCATTTGTAATTGGCGCATCAATAAAGAACTCTATTGGTAATTGATTAGCCATTAAAACATCTCCATCTGCCAAAATCACTAACCTTTCAATTACATTTTTAAGCTCACGAACGTTTCCTTTCCAACTGTGTTTTTCTAAAACGGCTAATAATTCTTCGTCTATTTTTAGCGCAGGGCGATTTACTTTTTTTGCAAATTCCCTCAAATAAAAATCTGCCAACAAGCTAATATCCGCTTTGCGTTCTCTTAAAGCTGGCAAATTGATGGTAAAAACCGATAAACGGTAATATAAATCTAAACGGAAATGCCCAGCTTCTGCTTGCGCTTTTAAATCTCGATTGGTAGCCGCCAAAATTCGCACATTAACCTGACTTGTAGTAGTAGAACCCACTTTAATAAACGATTGATTTTCTAAAACCCTTAACAATTTGGCCTGTAAATCTAGGTTCATCTCTCCTATCTCATCTAAAAAGAGTGTGCCGCCATTGGCTTCTTCTAATAATCCTTTTTTGTCTTTATTTGCTCCTGTAAAAGCACCAGCTTTGTAACCAAATAACTCGCTTTCTAACAATTCTGGACTAAAGCCACTGCAATTTAATGCTACAAAAGGTTTGTTTTTTCTGGGGCTTTCGTAATGGATGGCTTGTGCAAAAACTTCTTTTCCAGTTCCGGTTTCGCCCAACAATGAAACGGTTGTATCTGTAACTGCAACTTTTTCTGCTAGGGCGACAGCCTCTTTTATAGGTTTAGAATGACCTAAAATTGTTTTAAAACTGTATTTAACAGCAATCTTGTTTTCTAACTCAAAAACTCTTTGTTGCAATTGTGCTTTGGCAATGGCTTTATAAACCAGTGGGATAATTTTATCGTTATCATCACCTTTGGTTAAATAATCAAATGCTCCATTTTTAATGGCTAAAACACCATCTGCTATGGTACCATAAGCAGTCAAATTTATTATTTCGATATATGATTTTAGAGCCTTGATTTGCTTTACCAACTCAACCCCATTAGCATCAGGCAGTTTTACATCGCTTATTACAACAGCAATATCCTCGCTGTTTACAATTTTTAATCCTTCTTTGGCATTTTCGGCTTGATAAACCACAAAACCTTCTAGCTCAATAATCCGAGCAAGCAGGCTCCTAATTTTAATTTCATCGTCTATGATGAGTATGGAAGATTGCATGAATTGAAATTATGTAGCAATATTAAGGATAAACCTTTATTAGTGGTGCTAAAATTATAATTTCACGAGGTTCTAATGTAAAAATATTAGTCAGCTAAACCGTAAAAGTTCCTTAAAACTTAAATTATAAAGCTTTTGATATTATTTTTAATTAATTAAAATCGAATTGATAATTTGATGTTAAAACAAATACCTGTATTTTAGCATCAATCATTTCCACCTAACGCTAATATCAATGAGGCTCTCTCACCTTATCATTGCTCACACAAATCCCTCGCAACTTAAACGTTTAGTAAATGCTATAAGTAATCCAAATGCTGATATTTATATCCATATAGATAAAAAAAGCAACCTTAAAGAATTTAGTCATTTATCATTAATACCAAACGTATTTTTTATAAAGGAAAGGTGTAAGGTTACTTGGGGAGCTTATAGTATGGTTGAAGCAACTTTGTGTAGCATGCAACAAATTTTAGACACTAAAATAACATATAGCCATATCAACTTATTGAGCGGTCAAGATTATCCTTTAAAAAACGCAAAAGAAATAACAGACTTTTTTATCGCTAATCAAGGTATTAGTTTCATGAAATATCGTTGTATAACTGAAAACTGGAGAGATGCCTTGCCACGACTTAACAGATATGACTTTAGTAATTACAATTTCCGGTTTAAGTATAAATTAGAATTTTTTATTAATAAAATCCTGCCAAAAAAAACACTTCCAGCAGATCTAAAACCCTATGGATTATCGCAATGGATAACCATTACACCAATACATGCTAAATATGTAATTGAATATTTAAAAGCTAACAAAAAAGTAAGAAATTTCTATTTTTATACTTGGGGAGCTGATGAAATGGTATTTCAAACGATTTTAGTAAACTCTATGTACAAAGAAGAAATAGTTAATAGTTATATGAGATTTATAAGATTTAATAAAGGCGCTTACCGACCTGATGTACTTACCATTAAAGATGCTGAAGCTATGGTTAACTCTGGCAAATTTTACGCTAGAAAATTTGATGATAGCGTTGATGTTGAAGTATTAGATTACTTAGATGAAGTAATTAAAGCGCATTAACTTTTATAAAAAATAACTCTTTTAAATATAATTTTAACTAATCGCTTTAAACTTCGCTTATTTGGGTGCAATTTAAATGCTTCCCATACTTGAACAGTTGCTGCTGCAGGATTTTTTTGATTGTGGTAAATGTGATCAGAAAGTATACCTGCATAAATAGAATAGTTCATTCTGGCAGTTTTTTTTAAAGATTTTCTATAATTTTCTGGTAAATAATTTTGAATAATATCTATAACTTTAGCAATATCTTTTAAATTTTGTCCGGTTTTTAAAGCATTGCCCGTTATGTTATTTGAATGAACTCGATACGATGCTAATTTTAGCGGAGTATAGGCTGTTGGATATTTTGCTGCAATTCTGTTCCACATCTCCCAATCTTCGCCATAATGTACTGCGTAAAAACTGCCTAAATTTTCGTAAACTTCACGCTTTACAACCATACATGGGGTTTGTAAAAGTTGTCCGGTAGCAATTTGAAGATACCAATCTTTTATAATTCCTGGCTCATCTAATATTTTTTTGCTATCCCATAAATATTCATCATTTTCATTTATTTCTGTACAGCCCGTAAATGCAGCGCCTGCTTCTGGATATTTTTCGAATAGATTTGTTATTTCTTTATAAAAACCTGGTCTTACCAAATCATCGCCGTGCAAAATATGTACATATTTACCTTTTGCCCTATTAATGCAAGTTTCAAAATTTCTTAAACTACCACCATTTTCAGACTGCTGAAAAAACCCAACTCTTCCTTTTCCAAGTTCTCTAACCAAAGCCTCAACATCTCCGTCAGTGCTAAAATCATCAATAACTTCAATTTGCATTAAAGTTGTGCTTTCTGCTTGTATTAGTACACTTTCAATTGTTTTTCTTAAATAGTTGATACAATTATAACTAGGAATCATTACAGACCATAAAGGTCTATCATCACTTTGTGGTAATGGTAAAATTTGTGGTGGAGTTTGAGGTGTACGTACAAGCATCACTTATTGTTTATTAATTTGAGTAATAGTATTCCCAATTTTTTAATCCATTTTGGTAGGCATCCATTTCTTTATCTGTTGTAAGATATTTGTGCTGCCGTTGGAGTACTTTAATTACATTATCAAGCATTAAATTTTTGTCTGCAGACATGTTATAATCGTGTATGCGATAGGCCGCAATTTTTCCACTGTGCGTAATTGATGGGAAATTTCTTGTAATGTTTAAGTTGATGTCGTAATCTTCGCAAGCCTTTAGTAAAGGATCAAAATAAAATGTATAAAAAAGCGCACTCCTATACATCACAGTACCTTCCATAGCTATATAATTGCCATGTAAAAGACCTTCAAAATTATCAGCCCACTTTTCTATTTGCACAGAAGATGGCAAAATTTCTCCTTTATCATTTACCTTATCATGCGCACCTGATACAAAAACAACCTTTTTGTTGTTTTGAAAATGATTAAGGTTGATTTTTAAACCATCTGGATAGAGAAAATCATCCGCATCTAAAAACACAAAGAAATCGCCTCTTGCATAAAATACACCTCTATTTCTTGCTGCTGATAAGCCTAACCTATTGGCTTTATAGTACTTTACATTAGCATAATTTTTGCATACTTCGGCGGTATCATCTGTAGATCCATCATCAATTACTATGATTTCGAAATTTTGATGAGATTGCTTCAGCACGCTTTCTATTGCTTGGGGAAGATATTTTCCATGATTGTAACATGGAATAATTATAGAAACTAATGGATTTTGACTGATGATTACCTCTTCTTTTAGGGATTTTAGATATAATAAGTTACCCTTTCGCTCTACATTTCTATTTTTTCGGTAATACAACCAGCCTGAAATACAACCTCTAACTTCATTAATTGTATTAAAAAGAGAATTTGGTCTTAAGTGGAGAAAATCACTCAATAATTTTTTGCCGTAATATTTAGGAAGAATTTTTTTCAACCTAAACATATCCCCATCATTGCGATAGTTTTCATACTGCACTAAAATTGAACTTACTTGCCCACGCATGTAACTAAAAATTTGTTTTTTTAGCGATTGTATTTCTTCACGATGTTGATGAAATACAAACAGTTGTGGAAAATAATGACAATGGTAACCTTCTGCTAAAATTCTATACCAAAATTCAGAATCACCACTGCAACCTGATGCGCCAACATCTAAGCGTTCATCGAACCAACCAACTTGTTCAAAAATTTCTCGTCTAAATGCCATATTTGCCCCTGCTCCAATATTCCAAACTGGCACACCTTCATTTACGTGGTCGGCAAAATACTTTTCATCAAATAATTTTGGTAAATAACCATTATTAAAGCCCCAAAATTTTTCGAAAGTATATTGAGCTTTAGTTGCTAAAGCAATTGGAATAACCAGACCAGTTACTGCCATTGTTTTTGGCGCTGTAAATAATGTTTTTAATTGTTTAGTCCAGTTTTTATCAACTATTACATCATCATCAGTGTAAGCAACAATTTCATTTTTTGCATATATAGCACCTGTATTACGAGCAATATCTAAGCCTTTACGTGGCTCTTTTACATATTTTATGTTTGGATATTTACTGACAATTTCCGCTGTTAAATCATCATCTGGTGCATTGTCTACAATAATTAATTCAAAATCTTTATCAGCAGAATTGAGCAACGATTTGATGCAACCTTCAATAGCATGAGAGCGGTTTCTGGTACAAATCACAACAGAAAGTTTATGATCGGAAATAACTAAATCATTTCTTTTAAAAATATCACTTAATACTTTATTTAATTCCTTTGATTTATTTTCAAAAAATAAAGTTTGCCAGTTAAGTTTATCACTTTGAGGATGCTGGCTAACATAATATTCAAATGTTGTTTTTACAGAATTTACTGCTAGTTGATTTAGTTTCTTTCTATCAGCCGCCAAAAGTTGATCATCTAACCAAATATGACCTAATGGAATATTTAAATACCAAATAACTACATAATAATTTTTAGCTATTGGAATAAAGTTATGAAAATCACTTAACTGAATATGTTCTATGCTATATGGTTTAAATTTATCCATCATTATTCTTCTTCCTGTTCTAATTGCACTTTAAATTGTGGTCTTATTGCTCCTGGCCAATCGCCATACCAGGCTGTATTTTCTCTAAAATCTTCTATATCAAAAGATAAACACTCTTCGAATTCAAAAATGGCTGCACTAGTATTTTTCACAAAAAATAAACTTATGGTATAAGAACCATTGTTTAATAAATTGCCAGGAATTTTACATCTCCCCTTTACAACACCTTTTTTATATGGCTTGGCAACAGAATCAACATCAAATATGCAATCGCCCAAAACAGTGTTTAAAGTTAAGCTTACACCTAGGTCAATAATTTCTGAAGGAAGATACCAAAATTCAAATTCGACAACCAAAGGTGTTCTGATATCAATAATTTTATTTTGATCAAGATATTGAGGTATTAATTCTAATTTTTTAATTCGAATATTATCATTACCAGGAGCTTGATCGGGATCGTTATACTTTTTTTGGAGTTCGTGGATTTGTTCATTTTTAAGGTAATTTGTAATGATTTCTTGTGTTCTTCCGATACCTAACAATCTACCCTTTTCTAAATGGATGGCTTTATTGCATAAATTTTTTAGCGCTTGTGCATTATGGCTAACAAAAAGAACTGTTTTACCTTGCTCGGCAGAAACTTCTTTCATTTTGCCTAAACATTTTTTCTGAAATTCTGCATCTCCAACAGCCAAAACTTCATCAACAATTAATATTTCTGGATCCAAATGTGCTGCTATTGCAAAAGCTAGTCTAACATACATCCCACTCGAGTAACGCTTTACTGGAGTATCTAGAAAACGTTCAATACCAGAAAAAGCCACAATCTCATCAAACTTATTCATGATCTCTTTCTTGTGCATGCCAAGTATCTGCCCATTTAAAAAAATATTTTCTCTTCCGGTAAGTTCTGCATGAAAGCCTGTACCAACTTCTAATAAACTAGCAATTCTGCCAATTCCTTTTATCGAACCTGAAGTTGGCAATGTTATTCGAGATAAAATTTTCAACAAAGTTGATTTTCCAGCGCCATTTTTTCCAACAAAACCTACAACATCACCTTTAAAAATTTCAAAACTTACATCTTTTAATGCCCAAAGTTCGTTTTTGTGAGCTTCATTAGCTTGCTCATCTGCACTTAAATTATTATTAATTTTAAATGCTTTTTTCCATACACTTTGTATGTCTTCTTTAAAAGAACGTGTACCAATTACGCCTAATTTGTAGTATTTAGATATGTTTTCTGCTTTTAATATTATATTACTCATTACTAAAAATTAAATGATATCCATTACTTCAACTTCACGCCTTTTAAATAAAATTAATCCTGCTATGAGCAAAATAATGGTTTCCGCAACCGCGATTAACAAAAAATCATATCGTATGGCATTTTGATTAAAAAATATGCTTCTAAATGTTTCAATAATTGGTGTTAATGGATTTAACCAAAACAAAAGCTGAAATTTTTGAGGCACTATAGAACTAGGAAATACTACTGGAGTAATAAACATGCCTAATCTTAAAATGTATTGAAAAAATGTATCAATATCGCGGTAACGAGCAGTAAAAACAGCTATTAATAAGCCAGAGCCTAAAGCAAAACCTGCAGTTAAAATTACTAAAAAGGGTATTAGTAACATTTTAAATGACAGTTGAAACATATCATACGCAAAGAAATAAAATAAAAATATGATGATAAAAAGCACCATTTGAATAGCTAATCTCACACTTTGTGTAATGATATTACTTACTGGTACAACTAATCTCGGAAAATAAACTTTATTAAAAATATGTGCATTGGTAATAAAGGTGTACATCGTACCCGAAATATTGTCAAAAAAAAACGTCCATATTATAGTGCCCGATAGGTAAAATAAAATTTTTGGAACTCTATCTGTAGATACATTAGCAAAATTACCGAATACTACCAAGTAAATTAGTGTGGTGAGTAGCGGCTGTAAAAATATCCAAATCGGACCAATAACAGTTTGCTGATAGTTCGCAATTAAATCTCTACGTACAAAACGCAAAATTAATCCACGGTAATTAAAGAGCTCTTTTAAGCCTAATTTAAACCAGCTTTTTGCAGGACTTATTTCCCATTGCCAATTTATGGTATCATTTTTTATGTTCTCGTTGTTCATTATTTTTTATTCGATAACCAATTCATAAGGTGTTGTTCAAACTCTTTACCATTCCAATTTTTAACCTGAAAGCGTGGAACAGTAAATTTATAAGTGCTATTTGTTAATCCATCTGGATTGGTTGTAAAAGCCAATTGAATGGCGGTTTTATCAATAATTTTTATGGTATCATCATTACATCCACCATGTGGATAGGCAAAATATTTTATTTTGCCCTTGGTTAATTGCTCTAAGGTATTTATCCCATTATTAATTTCTTCTTCTTGATATTTGTAGGAGAAGTTTGGTAAAAAAGGATGGGTTTTAGTATGTGCACCAATTGTAAATAAACGATTTGCATTAAGGGCTAATAACTCCTCTTCGTTCATTTGTAGATATGCTGCTCTTTTGATATGGTTACTCGCCCACTTTTCTAAATACCTAATAAGTGCTTGATGTTCTTGAGCAGGTAGTTTTTTAAAAATTTCGCAGAGCTGAAGATATAAATCTGATGGTTTGGTTTCATGATCTTCAAAACCTATATGCCAAGAAAATTTTACTGGAGTATTAATTTCTAAATTTGATGGTAAATTAGCAGTTTCTAAGCAAATTCTTTGCAAGGCATCCCACCAAAATTCTATCTCAGAACCGATAAAACCAGTTGTAATAAAAAAAGTTGCAGGAATATTGTATTTCTCTAACTGAGGCTTAGCTGTCGTGTAGTTATCACGATAGCCGTCATCAAAAGTAATGGAAACATTGTTTTTTATATTTTTTTGATGCGTGATTAAATCATTGAGCTTATCAAGTGAAATCACATTATATCGTTTTAACACTTGTAATTGCTCTTCAAAATTAGCCGGACTTACCGCAAGCTCCCAAATATCAGATGAAACATCCGCTATGCGATGATACATTAAAACAACTCCAGTTAATGTAGATTTATTTCGAAAAGAAGAGAAAAGTGAGCGAATTTTCATTTCTATTTTGTTAAACGTAGTGTTAATACCACATCAAAGGCACTATCACGTACATCAAGTTTTGCTTTATCAACCTCTGAAATTCCTATACCATGCAAGAAGCTAATTGCTGCATATACATTTCCGTAACTATTAATTATATAATCTTCACCTTCAAACAGCTCAGTACAAATTTTATGTATCGAGGCTTCGTTAAAAGACCACAACCAAAATTTTCGCCATTCACCAGCTTCAATCGGACTAATTCCGGGTACAGTTAGTAATAGCGTGCCTCCTTTTTTTAACATTCGATAACAATTTTTAAGGGCTAACTTAAAGTCATATATGTATTGCAATGTTTGTGTTAAAATAATACAATCGAAATAGTCTGATGGCATGCTATTCTCCTGACCTAAATCTGCAACGTAGGTTGCACCAGGTGCATTCTCGTTTAAATGAAGTATGTTGCTTTTGGTAATTGCAGAACCGCCAAATTTTAAACTATAAAAATTATCTGCAATTTCTAAAACATTACCTTTAATTAATGATGCTTCTGAGGCTAAAAAGCTTTCTATATAATATCTATCTATTGCTCCACCCCGATCGAATCCAAAATTACTACTGATTGGTGTTATACGATTAAAATCTCCCCAAGCTATTTTACCTACTAATGGTGTGTTTTTAGTATGGAAATTTAAACTATTAAAAACACGTTTAAAGAAATCTTGAACGTATGGTTTTAATCTTGATTTTAATCTAATATACATTAATTGAGCGTTGTATTGATAGATAGGCAAGGTAGGAAAAAATATACTTTAAGGAAAATTTTTGTTTCCTAACGCTTAAGTTTTAACAAATAATTAAAAAATGGCAATAATAGTATTTAGTATATTACAATTGATTGTGATAAAAATGAACTTAAATTTTTATTTGTAAATAAATAAACGTTATTTAGACATTTATTTATTTCTTGTATGAACGAAGCAAACTATGTAATTGGTGTAGATTATGGAACAGACTCAGTACGTTCAGTAATTGTTGATACAGCCAACGGAAACGAAATCTCCTCTTCAGTATTTTTTTACCCACGCTGGCAAAAGGGTTTATATTGTAATCCATCAAAAAATCAGTTCAGACAACATCCTTTAGATTATATTGAGGGATTAACTGCAACCATAAAAAACTGTATAGAAAAAGCTGGTGGCGAGCATATTGCTCAACAGATTAAAGGTATTTCTGTAGATACAACGGGCTCTAGTCCGGTTGCAGTCGACGAAAAAGGCGTTCCATTAGCATTAACATCAGGTTTTGAAGAAAACCCAAATGCCATGTTTGTGCTTTGGAAAGACCACACATCGGTTGGCGAAGCAAACGAAATCAATAACCACGCTAAAAAATTTAAAATAAATTATTTAAAATACGTTGGTGGTACTTATTCATCAGAATGGTTTTGGGCAAAGCTTTTACACGTACTTCGTATTGATAAAGAAGTAAGAAAAGCAACTGCATCATGGGTTGAACATTGTGATTGGGTCCCTTTTTTATTAACTGGCGCCGCTGATGTTAAGGAAATGAAACGCAGTCGCTGTGCTGCTGGTCATAAAGCTTTGTGGGCCGAAGAATATGATGGTTTACCTCCAGATACTTTCTTCAGTAAATTAGATCCATTGTTAAAAGGATATCGAGAAAAGTTATTTACCGAAACCTACACCTCTGATGTTGTTGCTGGAAATTTAAGCAGTGCATGGGCCGAGCATTTAGGCTTAAGTACCGATGTTGTGGTAGGTGTTGGCGCATTTGATGCACACATGGGTGCTGTAGGCGGACAAATTGAACCTTATTATTTAAGCAAAGTAATGGGTACTAGTACTTGCGATATTCTGGTTGCCCCCAACAAAGACATCGATGGTAAGCTGATTAAAGGTATTTGTGGACAAGTGAATGGTTCTGTTATCCCAAACATGGCTGGTTTAGAGGCAGGTCAATCTGCTTTTGGCGATACTTACGCCTGGTTTAAAAACTTAATTAGCTGGCCTTTAAATCATTTACTTACCCAAACTACATTAATAGATCAGCAAACTGCATTAGCTTTAAAAGAAGAAATTGAAGGTAAAATTATAGCAACTTTAAGTGAGCAAGCTGCAGCTTTAACAGAAGATTACGATGCAGAAGTTGCGTTGGATTGGTTAAACGGTAGAAGAACTCCTGATGCTAACCAAGAATTAAAAGGAGCAATAAAAGGGTTAAGTTTAGGTACTGATGCGCCTCGAATTTTTAGGGCATTAGCCGAAGCCACTTGTTTTGGTGCAAAAAATATTGTAGATCGTTTTAAAGAAGAAGGTGTACCTGTAAAAGGAATTATCGGCATTGGTGGTGTGGCAAAAAAATCGCCTTATATTATGCAAATGATGGCCGATGTATTAGAAATGCCAATTCGCATACATCGTTTTGAGCATACTTGCGCATTAGGTGCAGCCATGTTTGCGGCAGTTGCAGCGGGCATTTACCCTACTGTTGAAGAGGCTATGGAAAAAATGGGCACTGGTTTCGAAAAAGAATACAAACCAAATGCAAAGAATAAAAAAATGTATCGCGAACATTACGAGCAATATTTAGGCTTTGGCAGATACATAGAAAAATACAATAAAAGAGATGTAAAACCTTACCAATCATGAGTTACCAAGACATAAAAGAGCAGGCTTATGAAGCCAACATGCAATTGCCAAAATTAAACTTGGTGCTTTTTACTTTTGGTAATGTAAGTGCTGCAGATCAAGCTAGAGGTGTTTTTGCTATAAAGCCAAGTGGAGTGCCTTATGAACTTTTAACAGCAGACAAAATGGTTGTGGTAGATTTTGACTCAAATATTGTAGAAGGCAGTTTAAGACCCTCTTCTGATACGAAAACTCATGCCGTTTTATACAAAAATTGGAAAGAAATAGAAGGTATCGTACACACACATTCTACTTACGCAACATCGTGGGCACAAGCGCAAATGCCAATTCCAATTTACGGAACAACCCATGCCGATCATTTAACTACAGATATTCCTTGTGCGCCACCCATGGCTGATGAAATGATAAAAGGAAATTATGAATATGAAACTGGTTTTCAAATCATTAATCATTTTACTGAATTAGGTTTAAGCTATAAAGAAGTAGAGATGATTTTGGTAGGTAACCATGCTCCTTTTACTTGGGGTAAAACTGCAGAAAAAGCAGTTTACAACAGTGCGGTTTTAGAATATACGGCACAAATGGCATTGCTAACGCAACAAATTAATCCAAACGCACCACGATTAAAAGATTCATTAATTAAAAAACACTTTGAGCGTAAGCATGGTGCTGATGCCTATTACGGTCAAGAATAGTTAGGCAGAACGTCATTGCTGGCTTCCCGAAGTAAATACGGGACAAGCGACTGGCAATCCTAGTGCAATGAAAAATCAAATTGGGAACAAGAATAATTAGATAAAGTAATTTAAATAATTTGTAAAGCTTAGACAGTAGTTCTTTTGAAAATTCAGTCCCGCCATTCGCTACAATTTTTTTGTCCTTCGACAAGCACAGGATGACAAAAAAGATTTTCGCTGCTGTCGGGTTTAGATTTGAAAGGTTTGCTGAAGTAAACTAAACCTGATTGAAGTGAGCATGAGCCTGCGGCACACAGGCGAGTAAAACGAAAAGCAGGACTTTCGGAACCGATGAAAACTGAACATTGCTTTACTAAAGATTAAAGACTAAATAAAAAACGATTAAACAAAATAAAAATGATTGATTTAAAAAAATTACAAGTTTGGTTCGTAACTGGAACACAACATTTATACGGTGAAGAAACTTTAAAGCAGGTTGCTGAACACGCACAAGAAGTGGCTAACTCGCTAAGTGATCATAAAAATATCAGTGTTACTGTAGTTTACAAACCTATTGTAAAAACTACCGAAGAAATTTTTGAAACCTTACAACAAGCCAATGTTGATGAAAATTGTATTGGTGTAATTACTTGGATGCATACCTTCTCTCCTGCCAAAATGTGGATTAGAGGTTTAAATATCTTACAAAAACCATTGCTGCATTTGCATACACAGTTTAACCGTGATATTCCTTGGAACACCATTGATATGGATTTTATGAACCTAAACCAAAGCGCACATGGCGATAGAGAATTTGGTTTTATGGTTTCGCGGATGCGTAAAGACAGAAAAGTTGTGGTTGGCCATTGGCAAGATGAAGAGGTTGCTAAACAGATTGATGTTTGGTGCCGTGCTGCTGCCGGTTGGAACGATTGGCAAGGTGCAAAATTTGCTCGCTTTGGAGATAACATGCGCTATGTTGCTGTTACCGATGGCGATAAAGTAGAAGCTGAAATGAAATTCGGTTTCTCTGTAAACACTTATGGTATTGGCGATTTAGTTGCACTTATTAACGCAATTAGCGATGAAGATGTAAAGAAATTAGTTGCAGAATATGAAGCAACTTATACCATGGCCGATGATTTAAAAACTGGCGGTGCTAAACATTCATCGGTTTATGAAGCTGCAAAAATTGAATTAGGCTTAAGAAAATTCTTGGTTGATGGTAACTTTAAAGGTTTCTCTGATACTTTCGAAGATTTGCATGGCATGATCCAATTACCTGGCATTGCTGCGCAACGCTTAATGGCCGATGGTTACGGTTTTGCTGGCGAAGGCGATTGGAAAACAGCAGCCTTGGTACGTGCTTGTAAAGTAATGGGTGCAGGTTTGCCAGGTGCAAATGCATTTATGGAAGATTATACTTATCATTTCGACCCGCAAAACTCAATGGTGTTAGGCTCGCACATGTTAGAAATTGATGCATCATTAGCAAACGGAAAAGCAAGTTTAGAAGTGCATCCTTTGGGTATTGGCGGCAAGGCAGATCCTGCTCGTTTGGTGTTTAACGTTGCTGGTGGCAATGCTTTAAATGCATCTCTAATTGATATGGGCAACCGTTTCCGTTTGTTGATTAATGAAGTAGAAGCTGTTGAAGTTGAAAACGAATTGCCTAATTTACCAGTAGCAAGAGTATTATGGAAACCACTGCCAGACATGAAAACAGGGTGTGCGGCCTGGATTTATGCTGGCGGTGCTCACCATACTGTATATAGTCAAAATTTAAGTACCGAACATTTGCTAGATTTTGCTAATATTGCTGGACTAGAATACATTAACATTGGAGCTGATACTAAATTGAACCAATTTAGAAATGAACTTCACTGGAATGAAGTATTCTACAAATAAAATTACAACCTAAACCAAATATAAACTTATATGAATAATCTTTCGGCAATAGACTATGCAGTCTTTATCTTTTACTTTATCTTAATTTCTGGCTACGGTTATTGGATTTACAGAAGCAAAAAAAATACAGCAGTTAAAGGTACCAACGACTTCTTTTTAGCAGAGGGTTCTTTAACCTGGTGGGCAATCGGCGCTTCTTTAATTGCATCTAACATTTCGGCCGAGCAATTTATTGGCATGAGCGGACAAGGATTTAGTGTGGGTATTGCTGTAGCCGCATACGAATGGATTGCCGCAATTGCATTAATTATTGTAGCAGTGTGGTTTATACCCATTTACTTAAAGAATAAAATCTTTACCATGCCGCAGTTTCTGCAAAACAGATACAACGAAACGGTAAGTTTAATTATGGCTATTTTTTGGCTATTCTTGTACATTTTTGTAAACCTAACCTCTATTTTATACTTAGGTGCTATCGCGATTAGCAGTATTGTAGATCCAGAATACTTTAAATATATCATCATCGCCTTAGCTGCTTTTGCGCTGCTAATAACCCTAGGCGGGATGAAAGTAATTGGCTTTACCGATGTAATACAAGTTGTTGTTTTAATCATCGGTGGTTTAGCAACTACGTACATTGCTTTAACTTTGGTAAGTCAGCATTTTGGTTTAGGTACCGATGCAATTGCAGGTTTTAAAATGTTGATGACAGATTCGCCAGATCATTTTAAAATGATTTTAGATAAACCCGATGCCAACTCTACCCAAGAGTACGTAAATAAATACTTATCACTACCAGGTATCGCCATGTATTTTGCTGGTCAGTGGATTGTGAATTTAAACTATTGGGGTTGTAACCAATACATTACCCAAAGAGCTTTAGGTGCAGATTTAAAAACTGCTAGAAAAGGGATTTTATTTGCTGGTTTCTTAAAATTAGGTATGCCAGTTATTGTAATGTTACCAGGTATAGCAGCGTATGTATTGCATAAAAACGGTGCATTACAATCAGAAATGGCGCCAAATGGTAAAGTTATTGCCGATAATGCTTACTCAGCTATTTTAACATTTTTACCAACAGGTTTAAAAGGACTTTCATTGGCAGCATTAACGGCTGCAATTGTAGCTTCGTTGGCCGGTAAAGCAAATAGTATTTCTACCATTTTCACTTTAGATATTTATAAAAAATATCTAAATAAAGGTGCTTCAGAAAAAAACATGGTAATTGTTGGTCGCTTAGCCATTTTTATTGCCATGTTTATTTCCATTGTGTTTACTTGGGATGATATTTTAGGTATTGGTGGCGAGGGTGGTTTTACATTCATCCAAAAATATACAGGTTTTATTAGTCCTGGTGTATTTGCTATGTTTATTTTAGGTATGTTCTGGAAACGCACTACAGGCACTGCCGCCGTTGCTGGTTTAATTTCAGGTATCGCATTTTCGTTCTTCTTTAATAGTTTTGCAACCTCAATTTTCGGTAACGAAACTTGGCTTTACACCGCCTATTTAAATAAAGATGGCGTTTATGAAATTCCGTTTTTAATTTGGATGGGCTGGGCATTCGCCTTTACCATGCTCATTATGATTGTTTTAAGTTTAGCCGGACCAAAAGTTAACCCTAAGGCTTTCGAAATTGATAAATCGATGTTTAAAGTTTCTAATAGTGTTCTAGCAATGATTGTAATTACCTTGCTTATTATTATTATGCTTTACGTTAGGTTCTGGTAATATAAATAACGATCTCATTAAAGCGATAATCTTAATTGGTTATCGCTTTTTTTATATGATAAGTTTTAGTAAAATTATTTGAAAAACAATGGTACATTTTCATCGCAAACGTAGCCCCTCTTTTCACTGCTGCCGTTGTTAGTAAGCACAATGAAAGTTTGTGTAAACGGCATACGTTTCAATAGGGTTTATAGTACAACGTTTTTAGTTCTTAGGTAAGTTGCAAGGTGCGTAAAATCTAAAAGTCTGAGTTAGATTATTAATTTCTTATATTCTCGCTTTATTTGCTCTAAATATAGCTAGCTCGTCCTGCTGAATTTATTTTAGCATCTTTCCAGCATGAAAGACCCTGACCTGTAGCGAAGCGGAAAGCTACGCAGTAAAATAAATTCAGGGTGATGACCACTCCTATTAAACATACTACAAAACGTAGCGAATAATTATTAAAAACCGAACTCAGGTTACAATTAATATATAAAGAAGCTTTATAACGAATGTTTTTGTTGGGGCTGAAATTACAGTTATTTTTTAATTTGAAATAATTATATCAATCTGAGGATAAGCTGATTAATTGCCCTGAATTTTAGCTAGTTTTGTCATCCAGAGCGCAGCGAAGGATCTCTATCATTAAATTCTTAAATGAGATTCCTCGTTCCTCGGAATGACAAAACTTGTCATCGTTGATGCTATTGCCGACTATTGCGTCCCCGCCAACGTATTTAAAATTCTTAACTAAATTACATTAGGAATGGGTTCACCCCTGCCCAAATATTTAAAACATCAGGTTTTGGTCAACCGCAAAGATTAAACCCAATCAATCCCCTTTTTCAAGAAATTTTGTGTTTTTTCCTCTTCGCTTCCAGCCTCAATTTTTGGGTTATAATTCCATTTTGCAGTTGGCGGTAAGCTCATTAAAATACTTTCTATCCTTCCATTGGTTTCTAAACCGAATTTGGTACCAGCATCATAAACTAAATTAAACTCAGCATAACGGCTACGACGTAAATATTGCCATTCTTTATGCGCTTCAGTAAACTCCTGATCACGGTTACGATCTATTAATTCGGCATAAACTGGTAAAAAAGTATTTCCAATTGCTTTAGAAAACTCAAGAATTTGATAAAAATCCAATCCAGTAGTTTCTGGCTTTAATCTATCATAAAAAATACCACCAACTCCCCTAGTTTCTTCACGGTGTTTAATGAAAAAATAATCATCGGCTATTGCCTTAAATTTAGGATAAAACGATGCATCAAACTCATCGCAACTCTGTTTTAAACGGTGATGAAAGAAACGAGCATCAGTTGGAATTACATAATGAGGTGTAAGATCTATACCACCACCAAACCAGCGGGTTTGTTCATCCATTTCAAAATAGCGAATATTCATGTGTATAATGGGCACAAATGGATTTTCGGGATGCATAACAATAGAAACACCTGTTGCAAAAAAATCGTCACTATCAACCTTAAAAGCGTTTTTAACAGCTTCTGGTAATTTACCATGTACTGCAGAGAAATTTACGCCACCTTTTTCAATCACATTGCCATTTTGCATTACACGTGTTCTGCCGCCACCACCACCATCGCGTTGCCATAATTCTTCTTCAAATTTAGCTTTTCCATCTGCTATTTCTAATCCTTCGCAAATGCTATCTTGTATCTGCTGATATGCTAACGCTACTTCGTCCCTAAACATGCTTTTTTGTTTAAATGTTCCGATGTTCTAAAGTTGTAAGGTTGAAAAGTTGTTATTTTGAATACAACAATTAAAACAAGCTACAACTCAAAAATTTTTACACCCTATTTATTGCATAAAGGTAAGACTATTGAAATGCTAAAAACGGTATAAGTTTTAGATTTACTATTTTTTGACATACTACCTCACCCTTTAATTGAAGCTGTATCAGAATTAAAAATTCAAAATTTGAGGAAAATTAAATTTTGGGGTTTCGTTATGTTCAGCTTCCCGAAGTAAATTCGGGACACGTGACTGGGCATCGTAAAACGCTTAATTAATGCTAATCATTGACCTTCTTAATGCATTACGATTCCCGTTTTCACGGGAATGACGACCGTACAAAATATTATTCTGTCATTCAATCTTATAGATTTATTCTGATATATCCTCATCGTGATGCAAAACAAATAGTAGAAATTTTAACAGGGTGAGGTCTTAAACCTCCACGTAATCTAAATCTTTGCTAAATGTTTCTTTCAACTGACTTAAAGCAACTAAAGAAATTGCCAAACAGATAAAACCAACAATCATAGCGCCTTGTAAAATGCCAAATTCATCCTTAAAAAACTGAAAAGCAATTAGAATAATTACCAAAGAGCCACGTACAAAATTAGGTACCGTGGTAGTAACCGTTGCCCTTAAATTAGTGCCAAACTGCTCAGATGCAATGGTTACAAAAGTAGCCCAATAGCCGGATGCAAAACCTAAAAATAAACTTAACCAAATAAAAGTTTTTTGCGTTAATCCGAATGAATAAAGGTAAACAACTATGGCAACGCCACTTAACAACAAGAAAATAAGCATTACTTTTTTGCGAGATTTTAAAACCTGAGCTAATAAACCTGCAACAACATCGCCTACGGCAATACCAATGTAACAGTACATGATACCCTCGCCTGCGTTGATGATGCCATTTGCACCTAATGCTTTACCAAATTCTGGAGAAAATGTAATTAAAACACCTACCACAAACCACAATGGTAAACCAATTAAAATACAGCATAAATATTTCTTAAAACGAACTTTATTGTTAAACAGCATCAGCATATTACCACGAATAAAAGCACTTTCTTTAACTTCTTTAAACATACCCGATTCTGCTAAGCCTACGCGTAACAGCAATAGCAATAAGCCCATGCCACCACCTATAAAATAACTGGTTTGCCAAGTATAGTAATCGCCAATTAAAGCTGCTGCAACTGCACCCAATAAACCAACACCAGCAACGATCATTGTGCCATAACCGCGGTTTTCTTTACTCATGTTTTCGGTTACCAAGGTAATACCAGCACCAAGTTCGCCAGCCAAACCAACACCCGCTATAAAACGAATAATGGTATACCAAGTTACAGAAGTAACAAAGCCATTTGCAATATTAGCCAATGAGTATAAAATAATTGAACCAAATAAAACACTTAATCTTCCTTTTTTATCGCCTAATATCCCCCATAATATACCACCAACTAACATCCCCAACATTTGGCTATTGATTACAGTAGCACCAATATCTAACAAATCGGCATCAGCAACTCCTAATTCTTTAAGGCTTTTAACTCTAACGATAGAAAATAAAATAAGGTCGTAAATATCTACAAAATAGCCTAGTGCGGCCACGATAATAATAAGCGTAACATTACGCTTGTTAGTTTGGTTCATTATATATTAAGTTTGGTGGGCTTAAACTAACAAAAAAATAGGGTTAATCAAAAAAGCCTTCTTCCACATTGTGAAAAAAGGCTTAAAAAATTAATTAATTATTAAGAAATATTAGTTTGGCATTAAAACCGCATCAACAACATGGGTTACACCATTGCTAGAAACAACATCAGCGATAGTAACTTTTGCATTGTTAATCATAACTACACCATCTTTAATAGAAACTTTTAATTTACCACCTTGTACAGTAGTTAATTCTTGTCCATCAGTTAAATCAGCAGCTTTAACAGCTCCAGCAACTACATGGTAAGTTAAAATTTTAGTTAAATCAGCTTTCATTTCTGGTTTCATTAAACCATCTAAAGTAGCTTTTGGAATTGCTGCAAATGCCGCGTTTGTTGGAGCAAATACTGTAAAAGGACCTGTTCCGCTTAAAGTTTCTACTAAACCAGCTTGTTTAACAGCTGCAACTAAAGTAGTGTGATCGTTAGATCCCAATGCGTTTTCAACAATGTTTTTTGAAGGAACCATCATAGCACCGCCAACTTCAACACCTGTTTCTGTCATTGAGGTATCTGCCATCATGGTATCTACTGCTGTAGTATCGCCCATTGATGAATCAGAAGTGTTTGAATTACAAGCACTAGTCATTGCTAAAATTGCAACACCCATTGCCAAGCTTAAGAATTGTTTTTTCATTTTATTTGATTTTAAGTTTTGTTTCAACTACATACGAAATAAAATGATGCTTGGTTTTGCAATAAAAAATAAAGTTTGATGACGATAAGTTGTTTATTTAATTACCAAAGAATCTACCGTAAAACTTGAAGCACTAAAAAAACCTAATGCCCCATTATTAAAATTAGATTCTGGATTGGCTGGAGTTGTTGGCGGACCGCCGTTGCCTGTTATCTGAGTAATAGAGAAAAGATATTTGTACACCTTTTCATCAATTGTTAGTAGCTGAATTTTAACTTTATCGCCAGTTACCAACTCTGGCTCATCAATAAAAATATTATTTTTAACTTCTCTTCCATCAGTAAAACGATCAGAATCTACATAATAACGATCATTTTTGAAGTTATTAATGAAAACTCTATTATAGTAATAATTAGCAACACCAGCTGGGTCATTAAAATTAACTTGTACCACTTTGCGTGTTTCGCCAAAGGCAGATAATTCTATTTGACTAAGTGATTTAATAGGAACAGGCGTTGGCATTGTTGAAATTGCCACATAGGTTTGTCCGCCAGCCGTAACTGTAATGGTATATTTTTTACCAGGAATACCTTTGTATCTAGTTGATACATAATTACCAGGTGTTACTTCTGAATAGGTTATAGTTGGTCCATTTTCTTCTTTAATTGTTACTGTTGCTCCACTTACCGGCACTTTTGTATTATTGGCTTCAAAATTTGTTGTACTAGAAAGCGATACAATTTGTCTAACATCTAAATCTGTTAAAATTGCTTCAACCACTATTTTTGGAGCTGCATTATCTAGTTTTAGATCTATTACTTTTTCACATGATGAGAAAATAATCACTAAACCAGCAAATATTATGAATGATAGATGTTGTTTAAAATTTTTCATGTTTAAAATTTAAAATTCCAGGTAACTGATGGAATAATGCCGAATAAAGAAGTTTGAACTGCTTGAGTTTGCGTAGTATTATCTGGATTATCCTGAAAATTAATAGCAAAAGGATTTTTTCTATTGTATAAATTATAGATACCGAAATTCCAGCTAGATTTAAATTTCTTGTTTGGTTTGCCCTCTAAAGTTGCAGAAACATCTAAACGATGAAAATCGGGTGTTCTATTGGCATTGCGTTCGCCATAAAAGAAAACTGTTTGTCCGTCTAATACATATTTACCTATCGGGAAAGTAACGGCGTTGCCACTGCTGTAAACAAAAGTTGATGAGAATATCCAACGCTTGCCAGGTTTATAAATCCCAACAACCGAAACATCGTGTGGTCTATCCTGACGGGCATTAAACCAATTTCCATCGCTTATTAAGTCAAATTGTCTTTCGGTTTTTGATAATGTATAACCTACCCAACCGTTAAACTTGCCGTACTTCTTTTTAAAAAACAATTCCAGTCCGTACGCTCTTCCCTTACCATAAATTAAATCAGCCTCAACGTTTTGGTTACCTCGCAAATCAGTACCATTTCTATATTCAATTTGATTTTGCATGGGTTTGTAGTAAACCTCAGCAGAAAACTCGTAATCGTTATCTTTAAAATTATTGAAATAACCTAACGAGAATTGATCTGCCAACTCTGGTTTGGTATTTAAACTATTCATAATATACAAATCTGTTGGCGATGTTGCCGTAGAGTTTGACATGAGGTGCAAATTCTGTACATTTCTGGTATACGATGTTTTGATCGATTTGGTGTCATCAAGCTGGAAACTTGCAGAAAATCGAGGTTCTAAATTAACATAGCTTTTCACAATTTCGCCAGGTTTATAAAATGTTGAACTTGTTTCTATTCCATCAACATCAAATGTTTTAAAATTACCACCACCTAAAAGTGAGAAAGAAGAAATCCTTAACCCGTAAACCAATTTAATTTTATCGCTCAAGTTGTACTGATCAGAAATATAAGCTGCCAATTCTATACCTTTTCTGTTCTCAATTTTTATTTCATTTACGCTTGATGTGCTTGGCGATGAAATTTCTCCAGGAGCAATGGTATGGTGAATGGCATCAAAACCAAACTTCAACTCGTGTTTATTATTTAGCGAAAAGTTGAAATCTTGTTTCAGGTTAAAATCACTGATGCTTGAATTTACTTTAAACTCGCTGCCACTTAATAAATTTTCGATTGTATAATCGTACTTGCTTACAATTAATGAAGTATTTGAAAATAATCTATTGCTAAACAAATGATTCCAACGTAATGTACCTGTTGCGTTACCCCAGTTAAAACCAAAAGTATTACTTAATCCGAGTTTATCTCTACCAAAATATCCCGATAGGTAAACCGTGTTTTTATCATCAAGTTGATAGTTCGCTTTAGCATTTAAATCATAAAAATAAAGCGTGTTTTCTCTTAATGAGGTATCTGGAGCAAAAGCCAAAAATGCATCTGCGTAAGTCCTTCTTCCGCTAATCATAAAAGAACTTTTATCCTTAACAAAAGGTCCTTCTACTTTTAACCTCGATGAAATTAAGCCAATACCACCTTCAAAAGTGGTTTCTTTTCTATTTCCATCGTTCATTCTTACATCTAAAACTGATGATAATCTACCACCATATTGAGCAGGCATACCACCTTTGTAAACGGTAACATCTTTAATGGCATCAGAATTAAAGGTAGAGAAAAAGCCAAGTAAGTGTGAAGCATTATAAACAGGCGCTTCATCTAATAATATCAAATTTTGGTCGGTTGCACCACCCCTCACATAAAAACCACTATTGCCTTCTCCAGCAGATTTAATACCTGGCAAAAGCTGTAAGGTTTTTAAAATATCTTTCTCACCAAACAGAACAGGGATATTCTGTATGTCTTTCACATTCAGTTTTTCTACACCCATTTGCGGCTTTACCAAATTTTCGTTTCTACGAATATTCGTAATTACAACTTCACTTAGGTTATTAGATTCTTCGATGCTGAAATCTTGTTTGGTATTGGCTGTAATATTTAATTCCTTAATTTGAGTAACATAACCAACATACGAAATCTCAAATTTATATTGGCCAGCCGGTAAATTTATACTGTAAAATCCGTAATTATTGGTGGATGTGCCAAGTTGAGAGACGCCAGAAATTTTTACACTTGCACCAATTAATGTTTCTCCAGTTGATGCATTTTTAACAATACCATTAACCGTATAGTTTTTTTGAGCAAATAATACGGTTGCGCTAGAGCAATAAATTAAAATTAAAACTATAAAAACCTTAAAAGCGAAAATTCTCTTCAAAATATATATAATAAGTGATGTGTCGTCAAAATTAAGTTAACTGTGCTAAAGTTTTGTAAAGTTTTTAATTAGAATAATTGATAGAATGTAAAATTTATTGAAGTTGATTTATAGTTAAATAATAGATGTTGGGCAATTAATTTTTAAACATCAATTGTATTGTTGATATTTAAAACATCATGAAAGTTTCAGAAAGAACCTTAAAATGGGCGATGAATGCCTATCCACCATTATTATTTCAGCGCATTTGGGTAAAAAAATTTCATAAAGATTTTTTGGGAGTTGATGTTAAAATAAGCAACAGTTTTTTAAATAGAAATTACAATGGCTCTATTTTTGGCGGAACAATTTATGCAGCAACAGATCCATTTTACGCCATACTTTTTGATCAGTTAATGCAACGCAGGGGTTTTAAAGTTAGGGTTTGGCTTAAAAGTGCAGCTATTAATTATTTAAAACCTGGTTTAACCAATTTGTTTTTTACCATTAAAATAACTGATGAAATGATTGCAGAAGCAGAAAATTCGTTAAAAGAAACAGGAAAGTTTGTAAAAGCATACCCAATGGAATTGTTTAATACAAAAGGCGAATTATGTGCTACGGTGATGAATGAAGTGTATTTGAGAAACAAGTTTCCGGGCGAAAACCAAACTGCTGCCATTTAAAATGCTAACGTATGAATATCAAAAGATTAATTCTGGAAGGCGAAAACGTTAGCTTAGATTTTAAAAAAACAATTAGCAGCAGCCAAAAAATTGCCAAAACGCTGGTCGCATTTGCAAATAACCGAGGCGGAAAACTTTTAATTGGCATAGCTGATGATGGAAGCATTAAAGGCGTAAAAGATGAAGATGAAGAAAAATACATGATTACAAAAGCCGCTCATGTTTTTTGTAAACCTGCATTAGAACCAAAATTTGATGAAATTTATGTTGACGATAAGTTAGTACTGGTAGCCGAAATTGAAAAAAGCAACCTAAAACCGCATTACGCCATGGATGAAAATAAAAAGTGGTGGGTTTATTTTAGAGTGAAAGACAAAAGTGTTTTGGCAAGTAAAATCATTATCGATGTTTTAAAAGAACGTAATAGCGAAATAGGCCAGCTCATCAACTATTCAGATCATGAAAAGAAATTGCTAACCTATTTACAAGAGCATGGCAGGATCACACTAAAAGAATATAGCAAATTGACTAGAAGTGCCTATAAAAAAGCGCAAAAAATTATCGTGAGTTTAATTTTAACTGGTGTTTTACAGCCACATACCTCAGAAAAGGAAGAATATTTTACTGCAGTTGATTTAAAATAATTTGCGTTTTTATCTCTTTCCAACCTATCGGCTGGTGAGACACCATTAGTGTTCGGAAGTTTAAAAATTAAACACATAGGCACATAGTTAATATAGGAAAAAATGCGCTAGCCTATGTTTTCATTGTCTATTTATGGTTAGAAAATTAAACGGAGGGTTCAATTATCCCAACGGGATAATATCTGTATAGCAATTGCAAGGCATACATTCGACCCCAGCTGGGGTCGCACACCATAATTGCACATTAGCTATAGACATAAGACCTCTCTGAGGTCTAAAAATAACTTCTACTCTCCTCGGCTGGTGTCCTCACCAGCCGAAAATCAATTTTATTTATTAGAAGCGCAAGGCAACTGCTTTCTATCTTCTTTGCTCCTGCTTTCCGCTTTTATTTCCAATTTTTTTAACAAAAATTGTAAATATAGCTGCAATCAGAGCTATAATTAAAGCTTGTGCAGGTAAACCGTAAATAATTGCATAACAACGTGTAAAATAAACCTGACATAAGCGAAAATCCTTTTCGTCACACTGAGCGCAGTCGAAGTGAAGAAAAGATTGTAGCATTGGCAGGACTAACATTAATAATAATGCCATTTTGCTTTTCAAAATAAAACTTGATAATTTAGTTAGCACTAACTATCCTAAAACCATATCAAATTTTAAAGAATAAATAAAAGATTACGAATAAAAACATCAATTTTGTAATTGTATGTTACAAACGCTTTTTGCCAAATATAAACCTTACTATAAAGAAAACTTAATTCTTGCTTTGCCTATTGTTGGCTCGCAAATTGGGCACATGGCGGTACACATGGCCGATAGCATTATTGTTGGTCAATTTGCTGGTACCGTACAATTGGCAGCCGTTTCTTTGGTAAATAGTTTGTTTATGTTGGTGCTGGTTTTAGGATTGGGTATTTCTTATGGCTTAACGCCATTAATTGCCCAAGCCAATGGCAGAAAAGACAATAACGAATGCGGTAGACTGCTCTCTAATAGTTTAATTATCAATGTGATAACTGGCATATTTTTATATTGTTTTATACATTTTGGCACACTTGCAGTAATTAATAATATTGGGCAATCGCCAGATGTGGTATTTCATGCAAAACCATATTTAGCCTATCTTTCGTTATCTATTGTACCATTAATGATATTTCAAACCTTTAAGCAATTTGCTGAAGGTTTGGGTTTTACATTACAAGCCATGTTGATTTCGATTTTTGGTAATGTGATTAATATTGTAATCGGTATCATTTTAGTAAGAGGTATGTTCGGTTTTGAAGCAATGGGTGTTTCTGGAGTTGGTATAAGTACACTAATAGACAGAACTTTAATGGCTGTTGTAATGGCATTGTATGTGCTTAAATCTAAAAACTTCAAAATATTTTTAAAAGAGTTTAAAATTTATGCGCTAGATAAAGTAAGAAGTTTAGCCATTATAAGAATTGGTGCTCCTGTTGCCATGCAGTACATTTTTGAAATTAGCGCCTTTAGCGGTGCAGCTATAATTATTGGTACTATTGGAACGGCTGAGCAAGCTGCACATCAAATTGCCATAAATTTAGCCGCGTTTACTTACATGATTGCGAGTGGTATCGCATCATCGGCAACCATTAAAACAGGTAATTATTTAGGACAACGAAACTTTACCGACTTGAGGAGATCTGCAATTGCTAGTTATCACATAGTTATTGGCTTTATGTTATGTACTGCCTTACTTTTTGTTTTAGCAAATACAATTCTCCCTTATATTTATACCAAAGACACAGCAGTAGTTGCTATTGCCGCTCAGTTGCTAATTATTGCTGGCTTTTTTCAATTGTTTGATGGAACCCAAGTAATTGGTTTAGGTGTTTTACGTGGCATTGGCGATGTAAACGTTCCTACAATTATCACCTTTTTGTCTTATTGGATCATCGGTATCCCGGTAGGATATATTTTGGGCTTTCATTTTAACTTAGGTGAAAAAGGAATTTGGTACGGATTAACTTTTGGCTTATTAACAGCCTCAATTTTACTCTTTTTTAGGTTTCAATTTAAAACAAGATTACTTATACAACAAAAAATTAAGATAGATTGAAAAAGCTATTTATCATTTTTGCATTGGTAATTAGTTTTTTACTGGTGTTATCTTTTAGATCGGTAGAGTTTATTGGAAATAGAGAAACGGTAGATTCATTACGCAAAAAATATGCTCAACCCATTAGCAAATGGCCAAAACCAACCATTGATAAAGGAGTTAACTACTTAGAGTTTGGGCTACTTTCAGAAATTTCAATATACTTAAGTGTAGATAGCAACAGAAACAGAGTTGAATTAGGCAAAATCTTATTTTTTGATCCACGGCTTTCAGCTTCAAATGAAATTTCTTGTGCAAACTGCCATAAGCCAGAACTACATTTTACAGATGGTTTGGATGTTTCTTTAGGGCACAAAAAAGCTAAAAATACACGCAACTCTCCTAGTTTAGAAAATGTTGCTTTTTACACCAGTTTATTTTGGGATGGAAGAGCAAAAACCTTAGAAGAACAAGCAAATGGGCCACTTTCATCAGAAATTGAAATGCACCAAGACATGAAAGTATTGCCTAAAAAGTTGCGTAAAATAAAAGGCTACCGCAAATTATTTAAAGCTGCTTTTGGTGATGAAGTAATTGACAATGATCGAGTGGTTAAAAGCATTGCTGATTTTCAAAGAACCTTAATTAGCGGCACATCTAACTTCGATAAATTTTTAGCAGGGGAAGATAAAGCATTAACCGACCAGCAAATTGTAGGTTTAAATTTATTTAGAACAAAAGCGAGGTGCATGAACTGTCACTTCGGCCCATTATTTACCGATCAGGATTTTCATAACCTAGGATTGTCAAATTTTAGTGAAAAAAATCAGGATTTAGGCAGGTATTTAGCTACCAAAAAACCAGAAGATGTAGGTAAATTTAAAACTCCCAGCTTAAGAAATGTAATGAAAACCGGTCCATGGTTTCATAACGGCTCTATTAATAGCATGGAAAATTTAATGGGTTTGTACAACATGGGAATGCCTTTTCCGGCATTTACATTGGCTCAATTAGATGATCCGCTGTTGCCTAAGCACGATAAATTACTTAGAGGAATTAGATTAAGCAGTAGCGAAATTAATGCAGTTATCGCATTTCTCCATTCTCTTTCTTCTCCAACTTCAAAAATTGATATACCCCAACTACCACAATAATTTTATTATATTTGCAAAATAAATATTCATCCCATTTAAATGAAAAAACGCATTCTGGTAATTGAACATAACCAAGATATTCTTGAGCTTATTTCTTTGGTATTAGATGAAGCAGGTTACGAAGTCATATCCTCAAAAAATGACCAAGATATACTAGAGCAAGCCATTAGCTTACAACCAGATGCGATATTGTTAGATATTTTAAAGGTAACTGATGAAGGCACTGAGCTTTGCAGACAATTTAAAGATGTTAAAGAAACTTGCCACATTCCGGTAATTGTTTTATCCACTCATCCGCAAATACACAAAGTTAAAGATGTTTGTGCTGATGAGATTGTTGAAAAGCCATTTGATATTGATTCATTATTAGAAACTTTAGAAGATCAGCTTAATTTATCAAATTAGATCTTCAGGTTTTGATCGTTTTTATCAGGTGTAAGTTCTTTTTGATTTAATTCTTTTTCTAAATCTTTTCGGTCTTTTTTGTTTCTCTTAATAACAAACACGATGAATAGCGCTATTGCTATTACCAAAATCGAAATTGTAACTACATTAAATTCCATAAAGTTTGCTTTTTTACTTAAAACGTAAATGTAACCAATTAGTTTGGCTTTAAAATTAACTGTATATTAAATTTTATTCATTTCAGGAAATAGCGTTTGTTGGTAGCCCTCTAAACGATCTCTCATTTTTGTTTCTCCAAAATTAGAAAAACCAACACCTAATAACCTCACTTTCTTTCCTTCAAAATCTGTATTAGCAATTATATTTTTGCAAATGCTTAGTGCAATATTTATATCATTTATTGGGGTTGTTTGCGATAAGCTTCTGGTTATTTGTTTAAAATCTGCAAATTTAATTTTAACAGTTAATGTTCTACCATAAATTTTATAGCGCTCTAATCGTGCAAATGCAGAATGAGCTACTTTAGTTAAACAATCATCTAGTTCTTCGCCCTTATCCAAATCTTCGGCAAAAGTATCTTCTGCGCTAATAGATTTAATTTCATGATGTGGTTGCACAGGGCGATGATCAATCCCTCTAACAATATTATAAAAAAACTTTCCGCTCTTACCAAATAATTGAGTTAGTCTTGCTTCTGTTTGTTTTTTAAGATCTAAACCAGTATGCAAACCCTGTCTTTTCATTTTTTCGGCAGTAACTTTCCCAACACCATAAAATTTCTCTACAGGTAGTTTTTCCATAAATTTCTCCATTTTAGAGGGACCAATAAAAGTCAATCCATCAGGTTTATTCATGTCTGACGCTATTTTAGCAGTGAACTTATTAATAGAGACTCCAGCCGAGGCAGTTAAATTTAATTCATTTTTAATGGCTTGTTTAATCTGTTCGGCAATAGTTATGGCAGAGCCGATGTTCAATTTATCTTCAGTTACGTCTAAATATGCTTCATCTAATGATAGAGGTTCAATCAAGTCGGTATATCTGCTAAAAATCTCTCTAATTTTTTTCGACACTTCTTTATAAGCATCAAATCTTGGTCTAACAAAAAGTGCATAAGGGCAAAGTTGTTGTGCTTTTTTGCTCGTCATTGCAGATTTAATACCAAATTTTCTGGCCTCGTAACTTGCAGTTGCAACTACCCCACCTCTACCTTCTGGCGAGCCGCCAACTATCAATGGTTTACCTTTATATTCTGGAAAATCACGTTGCTCTACAGCTGCGTAAAAAGCATCCATGTCAATATGGATAATTTTACGAACGGTAATATTATTTTGAATTTCCACTAAACTTACACCTGTTGATAACTGATTGTAGTGAAGTTAAATAATTTTAAGCAATGCTGATTATTTTTTAGGCGCTCTACCCAAATTTACAACTGCACCAATACTGAAAACAGAATTTCCAGCATTTAAGAATTTTCTACTCTTTAAGCCAAAATTACTTCCGCTGGTGTATTGTAATTGAACTTGCTCACTTAAAATCATTCTGGTAAAAAATACAGGCTCAATAAAAATATTGTCTTCATTTGCTTGTAAAATCCCGTTTCGGTAAAAATTATTGGTATTTATGAAACTCATCCGCAATGCGGTACCGTAATTTAAACCAAAATCTACACCAAATAAACGCAAATTACTTCTACGTTTAGAGCTGTAATTTACTTGTATAAATTTTTTATCAAAGTTAGCTTCCTGATTATCAGTAGCAATCAATACATCATTATCAAACGTTCTAAAAAATCGATCGCTCTTGCCGCTACCTAAACCGCCGTAAATTTCAATTATTCTGTTATTATCTGGTCCAAAAGTATTAAAGTATCCTGCGCCAATTTCAACAGATTTATTTTTAACATCTTTTCTGGTTGCCTCATTTTGCATAAAAGAACCATTAGCAATTACAGCAACATGATTAGTAACTGCATAAGCAGAGTTAAAATTAAAATTTCCTTTGAGCGACATATGTACACCAGCTGCAATTTCGCCCTGTGTTGTAAGCATTGGCGTATTAGGTACACTTGGCATGTAAATAGATGAGCAGCTGCTTAATAAAATTGTTGAAAGTAAAATTGCTAGTAAATTTGATTTCATATTGCTAATTAAACTCAATAGTTGAGCCAAATATTGTTTAATGGGTAAAATTCATCATTTCCATCACTCTTTTAAACTCATCATGCAGGTTTGCTTTTAAATTAACTAAATTACCTGTAACCGGATGAACGAACGAAAGCGCTGAGGCATGTAATAACATGGTTGTCATTTCGAATTCTTCCTTAAAAAACTTGTTCTGTTTATTGCAGCCATGTTTTCTGTCGCCAATTATGGGATGGAAAATATGCGCAAAGTGCCTACGCAACTGATGCATTCTACCTGTTTTAGGTGTAGCTTCTACTAATGAATATCTTGATGTAAGATGTTTACCAAAAGCTACATTTATTTCGGCCCTTTGTAAAGTTTTAAAAGCAGTGAATGCCTCTTGCATATTGCCATTTTCTTTGGCTAATGGATAATCGATATCCAGTTCATCTGGAGCATAACCACGTAAAATAGCTAAATACTTTTTACTCACTTCGCTTTCTTGAAACATTTTATGCATGGCGATTTCTACGTCTTTTTCAAATGCGAATAATAATAAACCACTCGTTTTACGGTCTAAACGATGTACCGGACTTACATGTTTACCTATTTGATCCCTTAATATTTGTAAGGCAAATTCTGTTGCATCATTTGCTATTTTAGATCGATGAACCAATAAGCCATGAGGTTTGTTGATGGCGATTAAATGTTCATCTTGGTAAACAATTTCTAACATTTGGCGAAGATAAGGATTTTGCGTCATTCTATGAGGGTTTGTCATCCTGAGCGTAGTCGAAGGATCTTAAGGCGAATATTACAAAAATAACCCTTCGACTACGCTCAGGGTGACACTAGCTGTATAGATCCCTCGCTACTCTAAAAGTATTGCAATGTGCATCAACAATGATTTTAATATCTTCAGAATAACCACCACCCATGCTCACCTGCACCGGAACTTGATTTTTAATACAAGCTTCAAAAACTAATTGATCGCGTTGCTTGCAAGCATTTTTACTAAGTGATAGTTTTCCCAGCTTATCGCTTGCTAAAACATCAACCCCTGAGAGATAAAATACAAAATCTGGTTTGTGCTTTTCGAATACAAATTTTAAAGCTTCACTTAATTTACTTAAAAATTCTTCATCCCCAGTTTCATCAGCCAAGGCAATATCCAAATCTGACTGTTCTTTTCTGAAAGGAAAGTTTTTATCGCCATGCATAGAAAACGTAAACACGCTTGGCTCATTTGCAAAAATTTGCGCAGTACCATTTCCTTGATGCACATCTAAATCTATAATTAAGATACGCTTAGCTAAGTTGTTATTTAAAAGGTAGTTTGCCGCTATAGCTTGGTCATTCAACAAACAAAAACCTTCGCCCCAATTGCTACCTGCATGGTGTGTACCACCAGCAACGTTAAAAGCAACACCAAATTCTTTTGCAAACGCTGTGCAATCAATGGTTCCTTGCGCAATTCTAATTTCTCTTTCTACCAATTGCGCATCGAGCGGAAAACCAATTCTTCGTTGTTCTTTGTATGGTAAAGTTAAATTTTTAAGCGCAAGCCAATAATCTTTATCATGAGTTGCCACAATATCTTTTTCAGGTAAAGCATCTGGAGCGAAAATATTTGCCTCGGTAATCGTTCCTTCATGCAGCAACTGAGCAGGTATCAACTCGTACTTAAGCATCGGGAAACGATGACCTTCGGGCAAAGGATGTGCATAAATAGGATGATAGGCGATTTTTAACATGTTTTATCGATTAAGATTACGACAATTGCAAATTAACTGTTTTTGCAAAACCTTAAGAATTTTTGTTCATAAAAGAAGCTTTTTTACTCTTTGTATCACCTTTATTAGGTAAAACCGTTGCTAATTTAACAGCATCAATACCATAGCGAGAACGCATTTTATCCATACTTTGATAAAGATTATAGATTTTTTCAGATGGTCCGTATAAATCAATCTGTTCACTGCCGCTTACCAAATGCGATAATTTTACACCCACCAATCGCAATAACATTCTTTTGCTGTAAACTTTATCAAACAGATCTTTTGCTTTGGCAATCAGCGTACTATCTAACGAAGTATAAGGTATTTTAGCTTGTTGTGTAACGGTTTCAAAGTTGGCATAACGAATGGTTACCGTAATGCAGGCGGTTAACTTTTGCTTCTGCCTTAATTCAAAAGCTAGGTTTGTAATCATATCAGTTAAAATGATTTTTATACCTGCAATATCCATGCTATCACTTTCAAAAGTAGTTTGCTTGCCAATAGATTTTTGCTCACGGTAAGGTACCACTGGCGAGTTATCTATTCCGTTTGCTTTTTGCCAAAGACTTAAGCCATTTTGCCCCAATATTTTAAACATCAACTCTTGCGGAATTTGAGTTAAGGTATGTATTTTTCGCACTCCCATTTCGCTTAATTTAAGAAATGTTGCATCACCCAAACCTGGTATTTTTTTTATAGATAAAGGATTTAAAAATGTTTGAACTTCAAGTTTTTGTATCTGTAACTCGCCATCTGGCTTACACTCATTGGTAGCCATTTTAGATACCGTTTTGTTAATAGATAAACCAAAAGAAATAGGCAAACCAATTTGATCCATTACCGAATGTCGCAACTCATGGGCAAACTTCATACAACCGAAAAATTTATCCATCCCGGTCATGTCTATATAATGCTCATCAATGCTCGCTTTTTCTAATAAAGGCACTTTTTCATGCAATAATTCAGTAATTTGATGCGAATAATAACTATACTCATCCATACTGCCTTTTACAAAAATAGCATGCGGACAAAGCTGTTTAGCCATTCTGCTAGGCATTGCCGAGTGTATCCCAAATTTACGGGCCTCGTAACTACAAGATGCCACCACGCCCCTATCAGATGTACCGCCAATAATAACCGGTAAACCCGCTAGTTTGCTATTCTTTTTTATTTCTACCGAAACAAAAAAAGCATCCTGATCCATGTGTATAATATGTTTATCGCCGAAATCCATAAATTGATAAACAAATATAATACTAAATATATTAGTATATATTAACAAGTTATCAAGATATTTAACTAAATATGTTAGTAATTATTTTGAAAAGCAATTATTGGGAGAAGATTAATGTTAGCCTTGGTTTACATTACAAGCTCAATTTTTCATCCCGATAAAATCCTATCGCGTGGACACAAATATTGATTTATTTTTTCGCTCTATGCCGCGAGGCATTTTACTTTTGAGGCATCAAAAGTAAATAAAAATGCTTGTCAATCCGCTATGTGCCTTTTCACAGGCTCTCGCTCATCAAAAAACAGTGGCACTTCGTTTTGTTCGCATATGATAAATAAAAGCATCTGCTAACTCGAACACAAAACCACTGCGTTTAAGGTTTGGTAGTGGTGTTTGTTCTATTGTGCTCCTGTTTTTTGATTTCCCCGGCACTAGGGATTGACGGTCGTTCTTGGTAGAAACTTGTGTATTTATTAAAGGAACTCAGCAAAGTGCCAACAGGCAATGAGCAAAAAGATGTGTCCACACGATAGGATAAAATCGGGAAAACTGAGGCTTTTCATTGCAATAAGGTTTAGGAAGCAAAACCAGCGATAAACACAATAGTTGTAAGCGTAAAATTAAGTACTTCGTGAAGCAAAAATTTTAATGGTGTAATAGAAAATTCAGTTAAAAAATCTTACATTTTATACCTAGTTCAAAATAGGCATTATCAAAACCCTGAATTTCTTTAAAGCTATTTCCGTACATCCCAGTAAAAGAAAAAATACGGTTATGGTTTATTCCGATCCCATAAGTTAAGTTATCTGAACTACTCCATATTGTCATTACACTCAACTTTTCATCAGAAAAAGTAACATTAGCACCTATATTTAGTAAATCATCAAAGTCTTTAACACCTTGATACACAATTTTCGGTTCAACTTTCATCCCATTTAAAAAATTTTCGAACGGAATTTTATAACTTATTGCAGTAAAAAATGTAGTACGGTCTAGCCTAGCAATATTCTCTTCGTTATTAAACATTACTCTTAAATTGGGAACTGCAAGTTGCAGATTAAGTTTACTAGTTGTAAAAGCTAGCCCAAAATCACCATCTAAAAAGACCTGCCTATTGTCAAATCGTTCCAACGAATTATCTTTTAAGTCTCCTATTAAATCCTCATATTTAATGCGTTGGCTCATAAAACCGAATGATATTCCAAAATGCAATTGCTGATTTTCGCCTAATGGCAAATGATAAGCATATGTAGCCATTGTGCGGGTACGATTTAATAAACCAGCTTGGTCACTATATATTAAAAGTCCTAATCCAACACGTTTACCACCACTCCAATCTACCGTTAATGCCTGATTTACTGGAGCACCCTCAATTCTGCTCCATTGTTGGCGATAGGATAAACTAGCATTCAAGCCTTCATATCTACCAGCTAATGATGGGTTGGCGAGGTATTGATTTTGGTAAAAAATCGCTCCTAAAGTACTTTGCTGAGCTTTAGCAGCGAATGTAAACCCAGCAAATAACATCATAAATGTAAACTTTGCAAAAACTTTATAAATTTTCATTTGAAGGAATGTTAAAAATACCGTATCGCTCGTACGTTTGGAGTGGAGTTGTTTTTAGAATAAGCATCTGTTATTAAGCCTGTATTAAAAATTATAACCTGAGCAGATCCTGAAGGGATGACTACACTTTCTGTTGATGACCAGTACCTAACCGTTGCGTAACCACCTACTACTGCTCTTGAATCCCATAATTTTCTCAATTCGTTGATACTTGGTAAATACCAATCTGAATAGGTAACTCCGCCATCTACTACACTGTAGTTATTAGCTTTGCTTGCAGCGGCGGCTGTAGGACAAGCTGTTATTATAGTTGCTGTATTTGTAGCACCAGTTCCTAAAGCAGTTGCTGTTGCACCCAAAACAGTTCCACTACATCCAAAATTTCCCAATCCAAGGTCACCATTTGCAGCAATTATACCATGAACTTCACCTTCAACATATCCAGGATCTGAAGGTTGATAAATGTAAGCAACTTTACCACCTCTAAAGCTCATACCTATAGCTAAGTGGCTAAAACTAATTTCTGTACCATAAGTGGTGCCTAGTGTGTTGGTAGCGTATGGACGAGCATAATAAGTTGTTCCACTAGAAAGGCCAGTTAAATTTGCAGACACACTTGATCCTGAGAATTGGCTACTGCTTCGTGTACCCGCAATTGTTGGATTAGGACTGGTTCCCCAACAAATACCTATTGTTGTATTTGCACCATCATAAAATGGCATAACTACATTTAGATTTGCTGTTGTTCCAATTAAGGCTAAATTACTGGCAATTGGTGTTGCTGGTAATGCATTAGGAGCAGTTTGCCCATTTGGAAGCATTCCTGAAACACCTGTTTTACCAAACTTATTCAATTGTTCGCTAATTGCACTAGTTAATTTACCATTGCGGTTTAAATAGTTGTTATTTAAGGAAATACCATAGTATGCTGCTTGGTTTTTCTCTAACAGACTTCGGTTTAAAGATGAAGGATTTGTAGTAAATGCTATTAACTCTGTATCTCCTCCACCAGCTTGTGTATGGTTATATATGGTTCTATCTCTACCTATATTATCCCAAGCTGTACCCGAATTAGGTGTTAGCGGAATTACGGTATTTACCATTAAAGTAGAATTCCAAAGTGCTTGGCTACCAGTAGTTGTTACTCCGTTTTGATAAACTGTGCTATTAATAATACTTTGGGATGCATAAGTAGCAAATAATTTAGGTGGTTGATCATGCCAATTGTATTGAGTAGAGTGACCAAGCAAAAATCCACGAGCACCGGCTGCAAATTTATTTACAACAGATACCATTCCTACAACATTCATTTCAGTTGCCAATTCAAGTGAGTTATAAGTAGATGGAGATTTAAAAAAACGAATAAATGGCTTTCCATTTTCTGTATCTAACACCCCTGCATTTACAATTCGAGGTTGGTTAATTGCATTTGGTTGAGACATGTTACGCCCATTTCCACTTTGATCATACCATATCGTGACATAGCCGTTACTACTTCCAATAAATGTATTAAGAGATGTTATATCAAGTTCACTACCAACAAACCCAATATTTTGTGTGGCATTATCACTACTTCGCCTTACTTGAATGGCGTTACCATTATAAGCTGAGCTAAGTTTTCTCATAGAGAAAGCTACATAAGCTGGGGTACTGCTTGTTAGGCCAGCTAAGTCTAAGGTATTTTGAGCTTTTACTCCAATAACACCATAAGTAATTAACCCAATTAACAGCAGAATAATTACCGTTCGTTTCGTTAAAATTTTCATGTCCTTAATAAAAATAGTCGAATTGAATACGATCTCCAGAAATTAATACATAACCACCGTTGTTAGCAGGTACATAAGTTAAGGTACTTGTAGTTGAAGTATATGCCGTATTACTAATTCTTATGCCATTTACGTACATTTTTATTTTACTGTTGGAAGATGGCGTTTGTGTTAACGAAAAAGAAGTTTGTGATGCAGTAGCTGTAAACTCATCTGCAACTTCACGTACCGCTGTAACTGCAGCATCAACATAAGCTTTTACCGATTTAACACTAGGATATTTTATATCTGAAGAGGCATCTGTAATTATATTTAAACTTTTATTACTGATTAGCTCACGTGCATCTAATGCTGTTTGTGTAGCTGTGCTGATGGGTTTATCTAAATCAGCGGTATTGTCTGCATTGCCCAAACCAACCATCGCTTTGCTAATACCAGAAACTGTACCCGTAAAAGTTGGCGAGGCTATTGGTGCTTTTAAAGCTAAATCAGCTGCACTACCTTTTAAATCTAACGCTGTTTGTGTAGCTGTGCTGATGGGTTTATCTAAATCTGCGGTGTTATCAACGCTGCCTAAACCAACCATCGCTTTGCTAATACCAGAAACTGTACCCGTAAAAGTTGGTGAGGCTATTGGTGCTTTTAAAGCTAAATCAGCTGCACTACCTTTTAAATCTAACGCTGTTTGTGTAGCTGTGCTGATGGGTTTATCTAAATCGGCTGTGTTATCTACATTGCCCAAACCAACCATCGCTTTGCTAATACCAGATACTGTACCTGTAAAAGTTGGTGAAGCGATTGGTGCTTTTAAAGCTAAATCAGCTGTACTGCCTTTTAAATCTAATGCAGTTTGGGTAGCTGTGCTAATTGGTTTATCAAGATCTGCGGTGTTATCTGCATTGCCCAAACCGACCATCGCTTTGCTAATACCAGAAACTGTACCCGTAAAAGTTGGTGAAGCTATTGGTGCTTTTAAAGCTAAATCAGTAGCGCTACCTTTTGAATTTAATGCTGTTTGGGTAGCTGTGCTGATGGGTTTATCTAAATCTGCGGTGTTATCAACGCTGCCTAAACCAACCATCGCTTTGCTAATACCAGAAACTGTACCTGTAAAAGTTGGTGAAGCAATTGGTGCTTTTAAAGATAAATCAGCTGTGCTGGATTTTAAATCTAATGCTGTTTGTGTAGCTGTGCTGATGGGTTTATCTAAATCGGCTGTGTTATCTGCATTGCCCAAACCCACCATCGCTTTGCTAATACCAGAAACTGTACCCGTAAAAGTTGGTGAAGCGATTGGTGCTTTTAAAGCTAAATCAGCTGCGCTAGATTTTAAATTTAATGCTGTTTGTGTAGCTGTGCTGATGGGTTTATCTAAATCGGCTGTGTTRTCTACATTGCCCAAACCAACCATCGCTTTGCTAATACCAGAAACTGTACCCGTAAAAGTTGGTGAAGCGATTGGTGCTTTTAAAGCTAAATCAGCTGTGCTGGATTTTAAATTTAATGCTGTTTGTGTAGCTGTGCTGATTGGTTTATCGAGATCGCCTGTGTTATCTAAATTGCCCAAACCCACCATGGCTTTGCTAATACCAGAAACTGTACCTGTAAAAGTTGGTGAAGCGATTGGTGCTTTTAAAGCTAAATCAGCTGTGCTGGATTTTGAATTTAATGCTGTTTGTGTAGCTGTGCTGATTGGTTTATCGAGATCGCCTGTGTTATTTACGTTTCCAAGACCAACTTTAAAAGCATTAATGCCATTAGCAATTTTTGCATCAGTTATTACGCCATCAATTAATTTGGTTGTTGTTATTGCGCCATCGGCAATTTTACTATTGGTTATTTTTCCGTTTGCTATAACTGGTTGATCTGCTGTACCTGATAAATCACCAGATAACTGTATTTTTCCTTTAATAGTTAGGCTTGCATCAGGAATTGATGCGTTTGCTACAGCTGCATCAACATAAGCTTTTGATGTTTTATCATTAAATTGCACCCAATCTGTTTGTGACAAAAACCCGTCTGTAGTGGCATTTGCTCTATTTAAACTTAAATTAGCATTTCCGTTTCCAATAATTACACTTAATGGAGTAGTTGCTGAAATGGTTATTGGCTGTTGTGTTACGGAAGTAGGTAAATTATCCGGTATCCATAGCGAACCATTCCATCTTAGTACTTGGCCATTTTGTGGAGCTGTTGCACTAATTGGAGCACCTTGAATTTTGCTAACTATAGGATTGGGATATGATCCACTAAGATCACCAGATGCGGTTCCAGCAGGAGCAGCTTGACTAGCGTAAATGGCGTAAGGCACCGACTGTAATTGCGATGTACCCATGTTTAGGAAACCGTTACCTCCAGTTGGATCAATCTCAACTTGTAAAAATTTATTACCAGTAGCCCAAATTATTGTACTAAAATTCCCAGTTTGTGAACTAGCACCACTGCTACCAATTAAGGCGGTAAATAATCCAAACTTATTAGTTAAAATAGTTCGAGTTTCTGAATAAACAACTGGGGAGTTTGCGCCGCCATCATGAATTGATAAACGTAGTGTAACGTTTTGCTCTGCAACAGGACTACCATCTGCTTTACGGGCCACACCTTGATAATTTATTTGGTTAATCTGTTGAGCTACTGATACATAACTAAAAAATGTTACAAAAATAGAAACTAACACAAAAAACTTTAAGTAGGTAAATTTTTTAATCATAATTGGAGCTTTAGATTATCTAATAAGAGTGATAAAACCACGTTGAATGGCAGTTTGGTTATTTTTCTTTAAACTTAGTATATAATAATAGGTGTCTTCGGCAAGAGGGTTTCCATTAAAATCACCTTTCCAATCATTTTGGTAATTTTTTACTTTATAAAGAATACGACCACCTCGGTCTATTATAGTAACCTCATTTTCTGAGTACCTATCCAAATCCCTAATGATCCAAGTATCATTTGATCCATCTGCATTTGGGGTTAATATATTTGTTGCAACAACATATAAATTAGGCGTAAGAATAAAAAGTGGCGGTAGAGGTTGCAAAAATCCGTTGGTTAAGCTCACTTTAGAAGTCACCATACTTTCTACAAGAGCAAGTTCGCCAATATTCCACTCAAAAACATAAGCCGAATTGGTAAATGATCCACCACCAGCATTTATTACAGAAGGAGTTATACGCTGTGCACTACACGTTAATGTAACTAGACACAAGAAACTGACCAATAGAAAAGTCTTCAAAGTTAGATTGATTGAACGTTTATTTTATAGATGTTTGAACATTGATTTGTGGTCTAAAATACAACAAAATACGTAATAACCAAATGGATATTTCTTTTTGATAATGTATTAATTGTTGTAAAAAAGACGGCAGCCGATTTTACAATATTGTAAAGCATTAGCACACATCTAATAAGCTAAATGTTTGAAAATTTCTTTAATAAAATATATTTCGATATTAAAATTTTAAAATAATAATGAGTTGGCTTTTGATATTGAAATTCGAGAACTCGAAAAAAAATTAGAATGGTTTAGCAACTTTAGCTTAATTATTATTTAAGTTCAAAAAATAGTGCTTATTTTAGGATATTTAACGCTGAATTGCTTTGCTATTTATATACAAAGAGCGTTATTAAATACACTAAAAAGATTTAATTATCGATGTAAAGGTTATAAACAAACCACTAATCACCTAAACTCACCATAGCTTTTATTACTCCATTTTTAGGATCTAACCAATTGCTGAACTGATCTTTAACATCACCAAAATCTACTTTATGGGTAATGTAGTTGGTTGGGTTAACCAAACCAGCTTTCATCGATTTAATCACATGTTCAAAATCTTCTATAGTTGCGTTTCGGCTGCTCATTAAGGTTGCTTCACGTTTATGAAATTCTGGATGATTAAAAATTAAATCACCTTTTTGCAAACCAATTAATACAAATCTTGCTCCATGCGCCATGTAATTAATCGCGTTGTTAATTGCTTTCTGGTTTCCAGTTGCATCAATCACAACTGTTGGCATATCTCCGTTGGTAATATCGCTCAATTGAGCTAACACATCATCAGATAAAGCATTTACTACAAAATCTACTTTTAGTTTGTCTTTACAAAATGCCAAGCGGCTATCATTAATATCTAAAGCAATCACCTTTGCTCCTGCAATTCGGGCAAATTCCATAGTTCCTAATCCAATCGGACCAGCACCAATCACCAATACAAATTCGCCTTTTTTTATATCCGCTCTGCGAACTCCATGAGCACCAATGGCTAAAGGTTCAACCAAAGCCAATTCATCGTAAGTTAAATCTTCACCATGTAGTAAAGTTTTAGCTGGTACTGATAAATATTCACGCATGCCACCATCTACATGAACACCGCAAACCTGCATTTTTACACAGCAGTTGGGCTTATGCATTCGGCAAGCGATACATTCTCCACAATTAAAATAAGGAATAAACGTAACCTTCTCGCCCACTTTAAACTCATCATTTCCATCTACTTCAACTAATTCGCCAGAAAGTTCATGACCTAAAACTCGTGGATAATTAAAAAAAGGCTGTGTGCCTTCAAAAGCATGTAAATCTGTACCACAAATGCCAATGCGTTTAATCTTGATAATTGCTTGGCCTTTTTGCAATTGAGGTTTTTCTGTTTCTGAATACTCGAAGTTTCCAGGTGTTGTGCAGGTTAGGGTTTTCATTTTAATTGTTGTCAGTCTTTTCCTTGGTCGGTGTCTCCACCGACCGATATGTTAGATTTATCAATGGTTGGTGGGGACACCAACCAAGGAAGTGGATTAATATTATTTTATTAGGACAAAGTTTACAGCAGTCCTTCGACAAGCTCAGGATGACAAAGTTTTGTTGTAACTGATTGGTGAGGACACCAATCAAGGAATTACAAATTATTCCTTCATTCAAAATTCAATCATTCAAAATTCAATCATTCAAAATTAACTAAGCATTAGCTAAAGCTCTGTCTAAGTGAACGTAACCACCATCTACATGAATAATTTGTCCAGTTGTGTGGCTTGATTTATCAGACATTAAAAAAGCCGCCATATTAGCAATTTCTTCGGCAGTTGTCATTCTGTTTTCTAGCGGAATTTTCGAAGTGATTTCATTTAATTTTTCTTGGGCATTTGGCAAGGTTTCGATCCATGTTTCGTATGCTGGTGTCCAACATTCGGCTACCATAATGGCGTTAACACGAATACCATATTTTAACAATTCAACTGCCCATTCTCTGGTTAAAGCATTTCTACCGCCATTAGCAGCGGCATAAGCCGAAGTATTTCCTTGTCCGGTTTCGCCAGTTTTAGAAGTAATATTAACAATTGCTCCTTTACTTCTAATTAGCTCTGGTAAAGCATAATGTGCCATTAAATAGTAATGAACTACATTTTTGTGTAATGAAGCCATAAAATCTTCATAGTTTCCATTTTCTAATCCAACTCCATCATTTACACCTGCGTTATTCACCAAACCATCAATTCTACCAAATTGTGTAATAATTTCTTTAACCACTTTTTCGCAGTCTGCTGGTTTTGCCAATTCTGCTACAAACTGAAATGCCTTACCGCCATTGGCATTAATCGCATCGGTAACTTTTAAATTATCTTCCGCTTTGCGACCAACAACTACAGCTATAGCTTCTTCTTTGGCAAAAAGCTCTGCCATTGCTTTGCCAATTCCTTTTGCACCACCAGTGATGATGATAACTTTATCTTTTAAGTTTAAGTTCATAAATTTTGAAATTATTGAATGAGAGAATGACCGAATGAGAGAGTTTGAAAAATTTGCTATTTATTCCCTCATTCAATCCTTCAATCATTCTATCATTTTTATTATATCTTTTATTCTTTCTTCTGGTATAACTTTTAAGCTTTCTATTTTTCCATTTTTTAAAACCCCTTCAACAGTAGTTTGGTATGGTGCATGGAGTTTAAAGTGCACATCCCAGTTTTTCGGCCACGCCGGAAACAAGATGATTTTTTTTCCATCGCATTGCATTAACATTTCTTGTAAACCAATCATCCCAGATCCGCCCCAATTGTGATCTGGAACCCAATCAAATCCAGGACCCCAAAATGCTGGAAATCTTCTGCCAGAATTTTGAAGTTTCAACTTTGTTAATCTTGCAGCTTCATCAGTTAAACCTAGTCTTGCGGCAAAAATATTGTCTTGTTTCCAGCCAACATGACTTCTGAATTTTAAAACATCAGTATCAAACTGATAAGTGTTTATTGCAGTATCTAATCCGGGTTTGCCGACACCATATATCCCCCATGGATAAACTGGGTACAATTGCGGACTTTCGGTATTGTTAACTCGCTCCCATAATTTAGCTGGCGAAATCGTTGGTTTCTCATTAAATTCTCTAAAACTAATTGGCGGAATGGTATTTAAAATGGTTTGCCAATTTTTTTTCTGTTCTTCAGAGGCTGATTTTAGTTCTATTAACCTTTGCAAAACAGTTTTTAATCCTGCAATGGTTGAGGTAGCATTGTAAGCCATTTTATAAGTTTCGGCTGCAGAACCTGGATATAAAACCAAATGTCCGTTGGCATCTAAAGCCTTTGCCCCTCTTTGTTTAGCCAAATAAGTGTAATGTTCTTTAAAAAACGTAAGCGAACTTTCTATCAACGGCATGTATGCTGTAATGTCTTGATTGTTATAACGTTCTGTTTCTAAAATCATCATGCAGAACTCTAAAATAGTATCCCATTCGTATTCGAGCCAAGCATTGTATTCCATGCCTTTATCGTAACCTTCAGGGCGTTTCCAACCGTATTCTGCTGGATTTGGCAAACCGAAATTTTCTATTTGTTCGGTAAAACTAGCGCCATTATGGCCCCAAGCAACTTTAGTTCTTAATTCAGCATTTTGTAAAATGCGTTTGTAAAACTCAAATTGAGGTTTCATCATTTCGAAATCGCCACTTTTAAGCATAGGCCAGTACACCAATCTTTGATTTTGAGCCGTATGGGTACCGCCTCCCCAATTTCTGAAATCAGGTGTATATTTTAGAGATGTATCTGTTAATTGAGGATCAAAAGTAAATAAGCCACCGTTAAATTTTGTTGGCCAATTGCCTTTTGAATTTGCACCTAACATGTACCTGAATAATTGGTAATTCTGACTTACTTGGTTTGCTAAAGTATCAACAGAGTTGATGTAAATGAAGCTTTTATTCCAATAGTCATTCCACCATTTTTTTGTTGCTTTAAATGCAATATCGGGCGCTACACGCTCCCCTACAATCGGAACATTAAAAGAAAAATCAGCAAATAGATCTACAATTAAATTACTGACTTTTACCGATTTTATAGTTTTCAACTTCCACTCTCGATATGGAGTACCTAAATATTCACCTTCAGTTATACCAGCTTGATGCAGGTTTTTACCCCACATGCTACCTCCAGCCGTTCTATTAAAAAGAGGATTATAAAGCTCGTTGATATAATTTTCCAACCCTTGTTGTTTAACCACTACATCAAAAACTGTTTTTTTATTGGTATGATAAAAATTAACAATATTATTCTGAAAATAGATAGAATCTTTTAAGGTTTTAACTTCACCTTGTGGTGCCCATTTATAAGAGTTTTGATTATTTTCTTTTCCTTTTGTAATCCGATCTTGAAAACGCCAAGATTGATAACTTGCTTCTGTATGAATTTTTTGATTTGATTCTACATCAAAATGTATAGTTGGACTAAATACATCTACCCACACTTTCACATTAGCAGTTAATTTACCTTTCTTTCCATAAATTTGAATGTAACCATCTTTTAAAAGCAGTTCTTGTTTAAAATCTTTTCCTTGAAATGGATTTGGAGTTAATTTCAATTTTATTCGTCCAAGCTTAAGTAAGGTGTTATTTTCATCAAATGCACCACTTTTTGAGAGATAGGCATAAATTTCTCCCTTTTCTACCCAAACATTTACACCAATATCTCCACCGCCTACAGCCATCGATTCTGATGAATTTTTGCTTTGGGTATTCCAAATTATGTTTCTTTGTTGCGCATTTGCGATGTTATTAAACCAAATAGAAAAGAAGAAAACTGAGACAAGCTTGATATTTATCAACCGCAAAAAATATAAGAACGGAAAGTGAAGTTTACACATATTAGTTTTACACCATATCAGGCATTTAAGGAAATATAAGTTTTTACCTCCCTCAATTGATCTTCTTTTTTTATTAATGGTTAAACTCATCTTGCTAAATTACCAATTATCTGTTCTAAATGATGATACTGGCAAGCCATCGTTACCAAATAAATCGCCTACTACAAAATCTTTAAAGGCATAACGTACTGCAACAGGATTTTTTACTTCTGTAGCTGTTACTGTTACACTACTTCCAGTTATTGCAGCCTTAGCAGGATAAAATTTTTGGTCATCGCCAGCTATTTCAAATAAAGCTAAATCTTTACCAAAGGAAGTTAATCCATTGGCTACATTTTGAAATTTGATAATTGCCTTGTCTGCATCAATAGTTATTGATTCGTAATTTGGACTAGCGAAACCAAAACCTTTAATGCCGTAAGTTTGAGCCAATGCTATATAAGCTAATCGTTCACCACCTTGTTTTTTATGTGCGGGATGAATATTTTTAAATTCGCCTACATCCATCAAAACTGCCATACCGCTGTTTGCGATTTTTGCTAATGATTTACGCTGTGCATCTCTTAAATAAGCAGAATTGTACGCTGGTGCAGGTTTATCATGAAAGGAAGCATAATTAAAAGGTGCAATTTGTGCATAGTAAAACGGAAATTCACCAATATCCCAAGCTTTTCTCCAATTCGAAACCATTAGCGGAAACAACTCTAAATATTGTGTCGGTCGCTCATAATTCGATTCGCCTTGATACCAAATTGCACCACGAATACCATAGCCAATAACGGGATATAACATTCCATTGTATAAAGTGGTTGGCGTTCTGCTTACTTCTTTAATCGTATCAGCAGGTTTAGGGATTTTTATTTCTGGAAAAGCCTGCAAATCTTCTGCAGACATCCAAGCTTCGATAGATGAACCACCATAACTATCGTTGATTAATCCGATAGGAACATTTAACATTTCATTTAATAAGGAACCAAAATAATAAGCTGTTGCACTAAAATTAGCTATGGTTTCTGGACTTGCTGCTTTCCAATCTGATGGTTTGCTGTTTTCTTGTTTGGTAGTAATTGATGAACGAGGAACGGTATATATCCTAATATATGAATTTTTAGATTTTAGGATTGCTTCATTTGAACCAATAATTGGTTGAGATTTAAAACCTTTCATTGGCATTTCCATATTAGATTGGCCTCCGCAAAACCAAACTTCGCCAATTAAAATATCGTTTAAAACCAATAATTCTCCATCGTTAAAGCTGATTTGGAATGGACCACCAGCTTTGGGAGTAACTACTTTTATTTTAAATTTTCCTTTGGCATCAGCCGTTGCTGAATATGTTTTTTTATTCCACGATGTGATAATTTTAACACTTGAAGATGGTTTTGCCCAACCCCAAAGTGCCACATTGCTTTGTTGCTGCAAAACCATGTGATCAGTAAAAATGGATGCTGGTTTTACCTTTGCAAAAGCATTGGTAAATATTGCGAGAGAAAAAAATATAATAAGTTTTAATTTCATTTTTTATTAATTATTGTACAAAGCTAATGCTTAGAGGAGATTGCTTCGTCGTTCCTCCTCGCAATGACGATTTGAAATTAGTTTACCTACTCAATGGCAACCAAACCGACATTTCTGAATGACCTCTGTTACCCCATGCAAAATAAGGAACTAATTTAATTGCGGTGTTTTCATTTGTTTTTGAGATTGGATGATACAAAACATTATTCCAATCTGTTTTATCTCTCAGCTTTGCTGTACCTTCTAAACTCATCATTTGTGCACCATCAATTGTAATTGGTGTTGGTTTTAGGGCTATTGATGAAGGAATGACAGCATTGAAGATATTTTTACCTTCAAAATCGTTCGACTCTAAACAATAAACAACAGGCCCTCTTTTTACGGCAACTTGATTTCTGTTCTCTTCAACTAGCGGATTTGATTCAATCAGCTGTGCTTCCATTGGTAAAATCAATTCAATCACATCGCCAGCTTTCCAAATTCTATTTACCGCTGCATAAGAACCCGATTTAACCTCAACCTCTACAGCTTTGCCATTAACGTTTATTTTGGCATTGGAAGCCCATCCCGGTATGCGGAAAAACATAGCATACGCTTTTTTAGCAGTTTCGTTTATCGTTACTTTTATATTTCCATCCCATGGGTAATTTGTGGCTTGATTGAGATTAATTTTAGTACCATCACTCAGTTGAGTTTTGATGTTATTTGCTCCATATAAATTAAACCAAATGCCTTTTTCAGTTGTACTGTAGGCGTAATTACTTACTTCGGCAATAGTACGTACCACGTTTGGTGGACAGCAATTTGATAAACCGATGTACGGTACTCGATCTTTGCTCCAACGTTGTTGAAACGGTAAATTATCGCTTTGTGCCAAAGGGTTGGTGTATAAAAAGTTTTTGCCATTTAGGCTGATACCAGATAAAACGCTGTTGTATAAGGCTAGTTCCATTACATCGGCGTATTTTGCATCACCTGTTATTTGTAGCATTCTGTAATTCCAAAGTACGTTGCCAATGTTAGCACAAGTTTCGTTATGAGCGGTAAAATTTGGCAATTGATAATCTCTACCAAAGGCTTGATGAATTTTTTGAACCTCGGTTGGGTTATAGGAAGTGCCATCGGGCGATGTGCCATCATATAAAGAGCCTAATCCGCCAGTAATGTACATTTTTCGATTGCTTACATCATTCCACATCAAATTTAAAGAGTTCATTAAACTATCGTTTCCAGTTTCTGCATATAAATCGGCTACTCCAGCATATAAATAACTTGCCCTAACTGCGTGTCCGGTTGCTTTTATTTGTTTCAAAAACGGAATTCGATCTTGGTTGTCATCCGTGCCATCCTCAATTTTACCTTTAATTGCGATGAGATGTTTGGCTAACTCTAAATATCTAGGCTCCTTAGTAGTTCTGTACATTTCTATTGTACCCATGTAATGAGATGGACAAATGGCATTACGCGCTAAAGTTGGCGAAGCAGTTTTGTAGAACTTATATAAATACTCCGTTGCTTTTTTGGCTACATCCAATAAATTGGTCTTTCCCGTAGCACGATAATGCACACAAGCGGCAGTCATTAAATGCCCAATATTGTATGCCTCGAAACTTAAACGATCTTGAAATTGGTTGTTTGAGCCGGTTTTGCGTTGCTCAATCATTGCTTTGGTATAGATATAACCATCTTCACGTTGTGATTTGGTAATTACAGCGATGGCTTTATCCATGGTTTCAAGCAGTTTAACATTGCCTGTTGAAGCGTATAAACTTGCCATCGCTTCTAAGGTTTTGTAATAATCACCATCGTGAAAAGACGGACCTTTATGTCTTCCTGTATCTAATCCGGCAGCAATCTCAAAGTTTTTAAAAGCATGGCTGATTTTCGGATCATTGTAAATAGCCCACATATTTGGCACCATGGTTTCGGTTGCCACTTTAAAACGATCTGCCCAAAAACCATTTGTCCATTTTACAGCTGCCATATCTACACTTTTTAATTTAGCATACGGACTATTGGAGTTATTAGTTAAAGCGTTTTGTTGGGCTTTGGAGGTTATGGCTAGAGAGAATAGAAGAATTAGTCCGAAAGACCGGAAGACCGAAAGTTGTGAAGTTGGGAAGATGGAAAGTTGGGAAGTTAGATGCCCGAAGATATGGCGATTTAGACGAGCAACGAAAAACGAAAATCGGTCAACCAAATTTTTAATTATTTTTATCATCATTTCTCCTCAATTTTAAGTGTAACTGGCCCAAATAAACCAGCAGGATTTAGTGGTTTTCCTTCTAAACGAAAAGGTGCGGTTGTATTTGTAATTCGCTTTTCTACAGGCAATTTACTATCGCCAATTAAACGATTAGCCCAAGTATTGCTAACTTGTATTTCAATTTTATTTTCACCTTGTTTTAAAGCTTTGCTAACTTCTAATTCAAAAGGAGCGGTCCATAAAGTCCCACAATCAATTCCATTAATTTTTACTTCAGCAATGCTAGAGAAAGCACCAAGATCTATCCAAACTTTGCCTTTATTTTCACCAACATAGTTGAAGGTTTTATTGTAAGTTGCTGTACCCGAATAATATTTGATAGTGCTATCTGCATTTAAAGACCAATCGGTTAAAGTTTTAAACGCTACCTGTTCTGATGGCCCGCCGTATTCGGGATTAAATTGAACTTGCCAATCGGTAGAGAGGTTTTGAATAGATTTGAAAGCTTTCCAGTTACCTTTATCATTTTTAGGTTTTATTAGAATTGGTTTTTCAAAAATTATAAATAATGAGCCATTAGCTGGCATTTTTAAAGAAACTTCTATTCTATCATTATTAATAGACCAATGGCCTAATTCTGTTGTATCATTGGTAACTGGATTATACAATTGCGGAATTTTGTCTTTTATTCGGAAAGAAAACTTTAACAATCTTTCTTCATTTTGTTGATTAGAGATAAAATATAAATCTTTTAAACTAGTTTCTCGGTGTGCATAAGTAATCCCATTTGCTGGAACAAAAACAGAGCTAATTACCGACGGCAAATAAGTAACCTCTAAATCTTTTTCCACTCCAAGCGCAGAAAAATCTCTAGCAAAAAAAGGCGCTTCAATTATTTTACCTAAACCTAATTTTTTAGATAAAATTGAATGACCATCATTTTTTAGAACATCAAAATCTCCACCCCAAATCTCATTAACAACTTTATTAAACTCAACATCGCTAACTTTTTGTAAACCAATCTGATATAATGGTTTTTCTCCTACAATAATTGTTGCTCCTGATTTTACCAATTCAACTAATTTTTTTACTACTTGATAACTCATATATTGATAATTTGGGTTCATTTTCATGTCACCAGGAATTACCAAAATCTTATAACTTGCGCCACTTTCAAAAACAACTTCTTTGTTGACAACTTTTGCTGTGCTTAATACATCTGGATTAAAACTATCGTAAGCATAACCACGTAACGGATTTACCCAATTCTCTGGATCGGCCATGTTAGCTGAATGAGAAACACCTGATGGAATTGAACGTAAAGTTTCACCCACATTTGCTAATCTTTTCTTTTCTGCTGCAATAACTTCTTCGCCAAACAAACCCGGTAAAGTGCTCACCAATCGATCAGGCAAAACCGAGCGGCGAGGTAATTCTTCTCCAGTAAAAACTGCAATATCTACAACGGGTTTGCCTTGTTGCAATAATTCTTGTGTTCTTGTGGCATAATCTACCCAAGCTTTACTGGCTTTCCACCAAGTTTGATCGCGTTGAAAGTATAAACCTACACCATCTAAGGTCATTCCGGGTTTTCTATCCATCCAAGGGTTATGTGTAAAAACATGGTAAGACAATTTGTTAATACCTAAGGCATAATTTCTGTCTTGTAAAGTTTTCATATTCATCGGACTTTCATTCCAGTCCATTCTTACCGTAGTAAAAGCCTCTGCTTGAATGATGTTTTTGCCGTAGATGTGAGCGCCAGAAATTGCATCTAACATATCGTTTGGCTTATCGTGAGTTGGACTGTTTAACCAAAATTCGCCCATCGGCACATCAACTGTTTTGTAATGTAATAAACCATCACTCATCATGGTTGGAGCAATGCTTTCAGCAGTAAAAGTCACACCTTTTTCTTTTGCCAAAGCCGATAAGGTTTTGTAAAATTTATCAACTACTAATTGAGAAATAGTTTTACGCACGTCATACAAAAAACTTTCAGATACTGATGCACTTTGAACAGGCAAACCTGTCATAATTGGTAAATACGGGGTTAAATCATAACCACGGCGTTTTAAAAACTCAGCTTTAAAATTCGATGACCAGTTCTGACTTCCACATTCCCAGCTATCCACATGAAAAATGCTTAACACTTTAGCTGCAATTTCTGGTCCGCCATGTTTTAAAGCTTCGCCATACCAACTATCAAATTGCAATTTAACTGCCGTAGGATTAAATTTATCGCTCTCCAACCCTATTCCTCCGCCACCGGTGGCATTGGTATGTCCAGTTGAGGTATGCCCAATTCTTAAAACTGTCCATTCTCCTTTTGGAGCTTTCCAATCTAAGCTACCATCAGCTTTTAATTTTCCCGTTAGGTTAATGATTTTATTAAGCGGCACACATAAATTGCTAGGCAATTGCTCATTTGTAGTCCTTTTGCTAATACGCCAAATCGACCCATTTTTACCTTCATATTGATTGATGCTGGCTTCAGCAAACAATTCTAGGTTTACTAATTTTAAAGATGGCTTCCATTTTGCTGCATCCAAATCTTCAGATCCTGGCTCTGAGCCAGATTTATCGTACACGAAACGGAAAAATTTAGCCGTTGTTGGCACAATGGAATGTGTTACATCTTGATCTGTATCTTGCCATCCATGACGAGGTGATTCTAACCTGCCAATTGAACGAAAAGTTTTACCATCATTACTTACTTCAATTTTTAAACGTTGAGCTTGGTAATTATTGCCGTTTACTTTTATTTTAATTGTTCTACAAGTAAATGGCTTTTCAAATTGATATTGCATATAAAGCGGCTCGCTCGAACCAAAGTTCTGTTTGTTGCCTGGCTTAATTAATCCACTTGCATCCGTACCATTGCTGGTAGTAATTTTAGGAATAATAGTTTGTGTAGATTGGTTTATTCCTATCGGCGATGGATAGGCGTAAACCGCAATATCTTTGTAATAATTTTCTTTAGTTTCTGGTTGAGGTAATTTAATCTTAGTATTTGAAGCATTGATAGTTATCCTAGATGAAACTACCTTTTGCATTGATAATTCTGGTGTAATCCATGGGCCGCCAGCTAAGGCAAAACCATCGCTTACATGCATCCCAAGTTTTAAGTCCAAACGTTTGGCTTCATCCATGGCAAACTTCACCATTTCCCACCATTCTGGCGTTAATTGTTCAACTGGTTTTTCATATAATGATGGATTGGAAGATTTTCCGCCTTTGATGGTCATGAGGTAAGCGCCACCTATGCCATTAGTTTTCATAGCCTCTAAATCAGCAGTAATTGCTTTTTTTGATACGCCAGCTTGCACCCAATACCAAAACACCCAAGGTTTAGCATTCTCATTTTGTTGCGCATTAAGCTGAATGCTAAAAATGCAAAACAGAAGAAATAGAAGTGTTTTACTAAACGTTGATTTCATTGTATTTTTTTAATTTTATCGTCATTGCGAGCTTTGCGAAGCAATCTTAAAGCGACAAACAAGTTATAGTTGTAAGATTGCTTCGTCGTGCCTCCTCGCAATGACGTAAATTTTTATCATTTATGAGCGATTTTGTAACCTTTTAAACCAAAATAAAGAATGATTAAATAACACACCAGCGGAATACTGTAGCCAATTTGAATATTATCACCATAATGGTCAATCAAACTTCCCATAGCATAAGGCAAAATTGCACCACCTACAATAGACATGATTAACCAAGATGAGCCAGGCTTGGTGTCTTCGCCTATACCTTGAATACCTAATCCAAAAATAGTTGGAAACATAATTGACATAAAAAATCCCAACCCGCCTAAAGCATAAACAACATAGGCACCATTGCCAAAAATGGCTACAGCACATAATAAAATAGAAGCCATAGCGTAAAATGCCAATAATTTATTTGAACTAATAAATTGCAACATCGCTGTACCAGCAAAGCGACCAACAGTAAATAGAAAACCATAAATAGCTAAATAATATGCTGCAGTTTTTTCATCAAATCCCCCACCTTGTTGTGCCATCCTTATGAAAAAACTAGTTACACACACTTGAGCACCTACATAAAAAAATTGCGCAATCACTGCCCAACGTAAATGACTATGTCTTAAAGCACCGAAAAAACTGCCTTGAATTGAATTAATGCCATCTGTGCTTTTAGTTTTTACTTCTGGTAAGCGACTGAAATAAAATAATATCGCTATAGCTACCAATACTAACCCTAAAATTATGTAGGGCATTTTAACAGCCGCGGCTTCTTCTAAAAAATAGGCTGTTCTGCTTGTATCTGGCATTGCTGATAATTCTTCTTGTGTATAAGATTTTCCTGATAAGATAAATAATGAACCCACAATTGGTGCAATCATAGCAGCCAAACCATTAAATGAGGCGGCTAAGTTCAATCGATTGGTAGATTTGGCAGGATCTCCTAAAACGGCTGCATAAGGATTTGCCGAAGTTTCTAATATTGTTAAACCACATCCAATAATAAATAGCGCAATTAAAAATGTAATATATGAAAGCGAATTTGCAGCAGGAACAAATAAGAATGCTCCACAAGCAAAAACCAATAAACCGGTTATCATACTTGCTTTATAGCCAAATCTTTTTAAAATCATTCCTGCCGGAATGGCCATTAAAAAGTATGCTAAAAAAACAGATGTATCGATTAATGTAGATTGACTATTATTTAAATTACACGCTTTTTTAAGGTGTGGAATTAAAATAGAATCTAAGTTATGGGCCATTCCCCATAGGAAAAACAAACTTATAACTAAGATAAAAGGTAACAAATATTTCTTACTTGATGAATTTTCATCGGCAGTAATAATTTCGGGTTGGTTGCTGTGGTTCATATTTTGGTTTATTACCCCTAAATCTCCGCCGCGGCGGAGACTTAAAGTTTGGTTTATTTTATTTCTTCTTAACCACTAAAAGATGGTCGCATACTAAAACCACTTCGCCATGTTGGTTAATAATTGCTACATGTTCGGTTACGGTGCCATATTCTGGTCTTTTACTTTCTGCCATTTCTGATATGGTTACTTCAGAATGGATGGTATCACCAATAAAAACTGGTTTAACAAAACGTAATTTATCATAACCTTTAGACATTGCTTCTGGATTAATCTCTGATGCCGTTAAACCAATGCCGATTGCAAAAATCATTGTTCCGTGGGCAATACGTTGTTTAAAAGGCTGTGTAGCGCACCAAGCTGCATCCATGTGGTGCGGAAAAAAATCTCCAGTATGACCAGCATGAACTACAAAATCAGTTTCTGTAATGGTTCTGCCCAAGGTTACACGTTTTTCGTTTAATTGGTAATCTTCAAAAAATGTTGATTTGAAATACATATTCTTTATTCTTTTTAAATTTTGTCAGTCTGAGCCTGTCGAAGACCTTTATCAAAAAATTCCTTCAACAAGCTTAGGATGACATTTTTTATTCCTTGGCTGGTGTCCTCACCAGATTAACTCTTGTTATTTATTTTGTTTCGGTTGGTGAGGACACCAACCGAGGAAAAAGGTTTAATTTCTTAGCAATTACTTGATTTCCCTTTCCTTTGGAAAGGGAAGCACTTACCAACCCAATCTCACTTGCTTACACAGGGATAGGCCCCCCACCATTATCACTCGATTGATAAGCACTTTCTACCACCGCCATCGTATCAATTACATCTTCTACACTGGTATTTAGAACTTCATCTGAACCTTCAATAAATCTCATTAAATTAGACATTGTGCCAATAAAAGCTTCCGGAAACCACGAACCTTCTAATTTTACCGTTTGCCATTCGGGCGATTTGCCTTCTTCAACCATACAATATTCAAACACATCAGGCACCCCATGCGGATAATCCATCAATAAACCAATTTTTGCTACAATTGCGCCTTTGGTTCCCTCCCATTTAATGTAGCTTTCTTGGTGTTTAGCTCCAAAATCATGATCGTGGTTGGTATTGATAACCGCGTGTAAAGTGTCACCATAATCTAATAATATCGTACTACGAGATGATGATAAATTCTTGGCTGGATGTTTTAATGTTTTTGCCAATACACTTATCGGATTACCTAAAAATGAACGAATCAAATCTACATAATGGATGCTGTGGTATTGAATTTCTAAACGAGGATGTACAATTACGTGAGGAAAAATCTCCCAAGGTGTTTTGATGGTTACCCGAACTTCCATGTCATAAACCTCACCAATTAGTCCAGCATCAATTAAATATTTAGCGGCACTCACAAATGGTGCATACCGCAATTGAAAATTGATTGCAGCTTTTAATTTTTTCGCTCTGCAAAGTTCTAAAATTTCTTTTGCTTGCTTAAAATCATCGCCCATTGGCTTTTGAATTAAAACTGCACTTCCATTTGGTAACTGATTTAAGGTTTCGATGTATTGCTCGGGCATTATCGTTAAATCGTAAACCACATTAGCAGGAGCTAACTCAACAGCTTCAGCAACAGAATTGTAAACATTAGGAATACCAAAATCTGCTGCTACTTTTTCTGCACGAGCTTTGGTTCTATTTACAATACCATGCACTTTAAAACCAGCAATTTTGTAAGCCGGTAAATGAGCGTCGGTTACAATTCCACCAGCACCAATAACAATAATTGGCTGCTCAGTTAGCGGTAACTCAGGTTTATATTTTATATTGATACTCATTTTTCTAACTCATTAATTTTTTGTTGCGCTATTTGCACTAAATCTTCAGATTTTGTAGTTGAATTAACTGCATTTAAAACCATCTCATCAATTACGGTAGCTATTTTAGCCCAATTTTCTTTTTGAGGTAATGTATTTGCAACTTCGTGTAAAGCATCCAATTTATGGTAAAATGGAATTTGCTGGTTAATTTCTTTATCATTCCATGTAGAAATGCGACAACCAATACCACCCGTTTGCGTTAATAATTTATCGTTTTGTTGGTTGGTTACAAAGCGAAGAAAATCATAAGCAACTGCTTTATTTTTACTTCCTTTACCAATTGTATATAACCAATACACATTAAGCGAAGCTGATTTTTCTTCAATATTTGCTGGTAATAAATCGATATCAACTTTACCTTTTACTTTAGAGTTTTCGTCTACTTCGCACATAGCCGCAAAGCCAAACCAGTTGATCATCATGGCGGCTTCACCATTCATAAATGCTAAACCTGCAGCAACCGATTCGAAATTAGCAGAATTTGGATGAACCAAGTTTTGATCCTTTACAAATTTTCTGTAAAACGACAATCCTTCTGCCGCTGCGGTTGTATTGATATTTATGGCTCCGTTTTCATCAAGCAAAGTTCCTCCGCGAGTCCATAATTGTAAGCAAAAATCAAAAACGGTATTGTGGCCATCTGGGTAGCAGGCAAAAATACTTCCATATAAATTTTGCGCAGGGCGATGAAAAAATTCAGAAATACTTTTAAAATCATCCCAAGTTTGTGGAACTTTTAAAGCCCTGCCATATTTAGCTTGATATTTTTTTTGCTCCTGCTGATCTTCGAAAAGATCTTTTCTGTAGATTAAACATTCTGGCCCATCGTGAAATGGTAATCCTACAATTTGACCATCAAAATTTTGTAAACCTAAAAGAGATTTACTCCATCCCTCTGGGTAATTTGTTGGCGGATTTTGTTCTATCTTATCATTCAATACTTCAAAAGCATTATTTACAAAGCCTTCGTAAATCCAATCGGTATTGATATGCGCCACATCAAAATCTCCATTGGCTAAACCTTTATTCGTTAATGTAGCTTCGTGAAGTTCGTGTAAATCCATCACCACCATATCCAATTTCAATTTACATCCAGAAAACTGACAATATTTATCCCAAAATAGCTGCATAGCCTTTTCAAATGGCGCAAATTTGCGAACCGCAATTCTAAATGTGTCAGTATAATTAGGCATTGGCAATGGTTTTCAAATTAAATTCCTTAATTATTTTTTCATTGTCCTGACCTAATTTTGGTGATCCTTTTGATGAAATTAACAATTCGCCATCTATACGAATTGGGCAACGTGTGGTTTCATATTTATAGCCATCGAGCATTTCTACTTCTTGAATCATATCTAAAACTTTAAACCCATCATGCGCCAATAACTGTTTCCAGTTTAAAACATCGGCACACCAAATATCTGCTGGCTCTAAAATGCTAAGCCATTTTTCGGTGGTTTCCGTTAAAAGGTGATCAGCTAAAATGGTTTTAATTTCATCACGCTTATCGAAGGCTTCGGCAACATCTTGGTAAACAGAAATTGCTACACAACCCAATAAATTACCCAATACTGGAATAGAACCCATGGCTAAGGCTAGATGTCCATTTTTTGTTTGGTAAATTCCATAAGGAGCGCCTAAATAAGCATTGGCATTGTTTTTTGCTGATCTTTTTGGTAACTCGCCGCCATCATTCATAAAAGTAGTAATGGTTTCGAATTGGAAATCATAAGCTGATTCTAACATGCTTACTTGAACAAAAGCGCCCTGATTATTTATCGCCCTGCGATATAAACTTGCCAATAAACCTTGAGCTAAATGTGCACCGGTTAACATATCTACAATTGATAAACCCATGGCAACCGGACCGCTATCGGCATTGCCTGTTAAAGCTGTTAAGCCGGTAACAGATTGTAAGAGTAAATCTTGACCCGGCTTATTTTTCCACTCACTTTCTTCATTACCAAAACCAGAAATTTCTCCGTAAATGATGGTTGGATTAATTGCCGAAACGGATTGATAATCAAATCCTAAACGTTGCATTACACCTGGCCTGAAATTATGAATCATTACATCTGCTTTTTTAAGCAGCTCACGAACCATTTCGCAGTCGTATTCGTTCTTTAAATCTACTTCGAAACTTTCTTTATTTCTGTTAATGGCATGAAAAACTGATGATTCGCCATTCATTATTAAGTTTGAAGTATAAAGTGTTCGGCAAATATCGCCAACACCTAATCGCTCGATTTTGATGACACGAGCGCCCATATCTGCCAAGCGCAAACTTGCCGATGGCCCCGAAAGGAACTGGCTAAAATCAATTACTAAATAATCTTCAAGCGGTCTCATATTTTATTTTTTAAAGGTACGTGAAGACACGTACCTTAGCTTTTTGCCTTAGTTCGTGTCTCCACGAACTAATATTTTCCAATTCTATTTATTCAACTTTGTCAAATTAATAGCATGGTGCTTACCAAATTTGACAAAGTATTAAACTATCCTAACTCAAACTCCAAATCTATCGAAGCAGTATTTATTCCCAATGCTGGTGCCGATTTAGCTGAAAGTAATTTTTCACCGTTCAATCTAATCGGACTAACAGTTGTTTTTATATTTTCCCCGTTAGGTAAATTTAAAGTTTGCTCAATTTTTAGGTGCTGGTAAACATCTAAATTGGTTGCTTCCTGATAATTTAACACAGCTGCACACCAAATCCCCTCAGCCTCTAATAAATTCAACCAATATTCGGTATTTTGTTGTTTAAAGGTTTCTCCCAGTCGCAAAATCAATTGGTCTCTATTTCCAAATGCATCATCTGCTTCTGTATATAAATCAGAAATATCGCAGTTTATAATGTTACAAATTTGATTTAAATCGCCCATGGCCAATGAAATGTAACCATTTTTAGTTTGATACATGCCATAAGGTGCGCTTAAATAAGCATGGGCACTGCCTTTTACAGTACTGCGTTCGGGTAATTTCCCACCATCATTTAAGTAAGTTGTTAAAACCTCAAACTGTACATCTAAAATAGATTCAAGCAAACTCACTTCTACTAAAACACTTTTTTTAGTTTTTGCTCTTTTAATTAGTGCAGCCATCAAACCTTGCGCTAAATGGTTGCCACACATAATATCAGAAACTGATAAACCAAATGGAACAGGACCATCTACAGCGCTGCCCGATAAAAAAGCTAAACCAGAAACAGATTGAACAAGCAAATCTTGACCAGGTTTGTTTCTCCAAGGCCCTTCATTACTGTAACCCGTAACCATTCCGTAAATAATTTTAGGATTGATGGCTTGAACTGCTGGATAATCCAATCCGATTTTTTCCATTACACCAGGTCTGAAATTATGCACCATAATATCAGCTTTGCTAATTAGTTTTTTTAATTTCAGCAAGTCATCAGCGTTTTTTAAATCTGCTGCATAACTTTCTTTATTGCGGTTTATGGTATGAAAAAGCAAGCTATCATCATCTACAAAAAGATTTTTGATAGACAATTGCCTACAAGCATCTCCAGTTTTTGGTCGCTCAATTTTGATAACCCTTGCGCCCAAATCTGCCAATTTTAAACCAGCAGATGGCCCCGCTAAAAACTGACAAAACTCTAAAACCAAAACTCCTTCTAACGGTCTGTTCATGATACTGTTAAAGTTTTAGATTCCTTATATAATTTATTAATTTCTGCAAGCACTTCATTTTCATCTCCACCTTTCATTAAATAATCTCGCACCACATCACCAGCATGATCTTGAAAAAACATAGAACCATGGTAACGTGGACGAAGAAATGCTCTTTCTAGCGCTGGCAAAGTATTGGTAAAATAATTGGCACTTTGTCTGTTTACCTCATCGTTTTTCCAAGCAGCTAAATGTCCTGGTTGTCCACCACTTTCGAAATACAAACTAGCTTGGCAAGTTGGTGAACCCACAAATTTCGCATACTCAACTGCGATTGATAAATTTTCGCATTTAGATGAAATAGCTAAACCAGTTCCACCTAAAGTACTTCTTAAATTGGTTTTTCCATCTAAAGAAATCATATCGTGAAAATGCAAAAGCTTACGAGCATAGCCGTTTCTTGAATAATTTGAATAACCATATGCAAATGGACAATAAGCTATATCATCACTTTTTGTCATTGTTTCATAAACCTGAATTGGATTTCTATTGAAGTTAGCATCATCTATTTTTGTTGCCAATTGGCGATACATTTTCAAAGCTTTAACGCCAGTTTCTTGAGAGATCACTTCATCATCTGTTTGACAAGGATCTTCGCCTAAAGAACAGCATAAGGTGTAAAAATTCATCAGCACATCTATCGGGATACCAGCAAAAGCCACTAAACCTTTATCGGCCAATGCCAATAAATCATCAAATGATTTTGGCAATGATAAACCGTGTTCTGCTAGTAAATCTGGTCTGCTACTTGCTACTGGGGTGGCGGCATCAATTGGTAATGCCCATTGATGATTATCGAAATTGTAACTCTCGTAAGATGCACCAACAGAATTTATTTCTTGATCTTTTAAATATTGAGTTGTTAAATATTCATCCAGAGGGATAATTGATTTTGTTTTTGAAGCAAAACCCGCCCAAGGATGATCGATAACCAGTAAATCAAATCGCTCTGCTAATTCTTGAATAGAAAAATCTGCAAATTGCTGCAAACTTCTTTTCTCCCAAGTTATTTCTACACCAGGATTTAGCTCAGCAAATCGCTGAGCGGTTGCTACCATTGGTAACAAACCCCTGCTGTGGTTCCAAGTAATTCCTTTTAATATGATATTTTTGCTCACTTTCTATTTTTTTAACACATAGGCACATAGTTTTTAGATTTTTCTATGTCATCTATGTGGTTAATTTTTTTAATTTTTTAGCCAAGGTTCGTGTCTCCACGAACATTTTTAATTTTCATTTAATAGTTGGTGTCTCCGCCAAGCATCTTAAATATAATTTTGTCTTTACCACATAGTTTTTAAATTTTTCTATGTCATCTATGTGGTTAATTTTTTTAATTTTTTAGCCATGGTTCGTGTCTCCACGAACATTTTTAATTTTCATTTAATGGTTGGTGTCTCCGCCAAGCATCTTAAATATATTTCGGTCGGTGAGACACCAACCGATAGATCTAATCCCTATTTTGTTGTGAGCAAAACCGATGAACCTTGCAATCCATCAGCTGTTGCTGTAATTTTTATTGTTCCTGCTTTTTCTTTAGCTTGTATTATTGCCAAGCACAAACCATTAAATGCTTTTCGGTAGTTTGCTTTAAATGGTTCTAAACTTGCCTGATAACCATTGTCAACTCCAGCAATAAAACCTTCGCCTTCTACTTTAAAATTCACTAAATTATTGGCATTTGGCACTAAATTTCCATCCTTATCTAAAACTCGAACCGTGAGAAAAGATAAATCTTTACCGTCAGCTTTGATATTTTTACGATCAGCAATTAATTCTATTTTAGCTGGAGCGCCTGCGGTTTTAACTTCTCTAACCAAAACATCTTTTCCGCTTTTGCGAGAAATAGCTTTTATAGTTCCAGCCTCAAATGGCACATTCCACATTACATGCATTTCTTCGCCCTGTTTACTTTTTTTACCTAACGATTTACCGTTTAAATACAGTTCAACTTCATCGGCATTATTGTAATAAGCCCAAACTTCTACAGATTTGCCTTTTTCCCAATTCCAATGTGGCAAAATGTGTAAAACTGGTTTATCAGTCCATTCACTTTGGTATAAATAATAACTGTCTTTAGGGAAGCCAGCCAAATCTACAATCCCAAAATATGAACTTCTGGCTGGCCATGGATAAGGCAAAGGTTCACCTAAATAATCAAACCCTGTCCACACAAAAATACCAGACACATGATCGTATTTTTTAGCTTCCTTTAACGTTTCTTCATGTGTTGATCCCCAATAGGCTGAAACGTTATCATAAGCAGAAGCGGCAAATTCTTTGTTGCCTTCGGTAAATTTAGTTTTACCATCTTTTGGCCAACGGCGAATGGTGTCTGCTGTATCGTAAAACCCTCTTGTTTGCAAGGCTGATGTAGTTTCTGTACCTAAAAACTTAACTTTTGGATAGTTTGTAGGGAAATCTTTATACTTTTTGTGGTTATAGTTTAGGCCATAAATATCTAAAGCATCAGCTTGATAAATGAAGTTTTTAGCTGCAACGGTTTCTGTTAAAGCAGAGATAACCTGACGAGTTTGATCCAAATTTTTGACAATGGACACCAATTCTTTAGTCAATGCAATACCCATGCTATCAAACTGCTCTCTAATTTCGTTACCAATGCTCCATAAAATGATAGATGGATGGTTTCTATCGCGTTTTACCATTGCTTCTAAATCTCTTTTATGCCATTCAGGGAAATCTAGATGGTAATCGAATTTGTTTTTCCTTTTGGCCCACATGTCAAAAGCTTCATCAATTACTAAAAAACCCATTTTATCGCACAAATCTAAAAACTCTGGCGCTGGCGGATTGTGTGCTGTTCTAATGGCATTTACACCCATTTTTTTCATGATTTCGAGCTGGCGTTCCATTGCTCTGGTATTTACAGCAGCACCTAAAGCACCCAAATCATGGTGCAAACAAACACCTTGAATTTTCATGGATTTGCCGTTTAATGAAAATCCTTTTTGCGCATCGAAATTGAAAGAACGAACACCAAATAATGTTAATTGACGATCAATTACTTTTCCTCTTAGAGAAATTTCGGTGACTAGCTTATATTGCTTTGGGTTATCTACCGACCACAAAATAGGATTTTTAAAGCTTAATTCAGTCGATATATTTTTGTTCGAAGTATCTAATTTTAAACTAATTGCATTCCCTTTTTTAAGCAGTTTACCTTCTTCATCGAAAATGGAATTAGCTAATGTTACTGTTTGGCTTTTATTAGATCTATTAAAAATGTTAGCATTAATTTTTACAACAACTGTGTTAAGGTCTGATGAAAGTTCTGGATTTACGCTTAAACCCCAATGTGCAACAGCAACTTTAGCTGTTGATGTTAACCAAACATTTCTATAAATTCCCGAACCTGAGTACCATCGAGAATCAGGTTGTGCAGAGTTATCAACTTTTACAGCGATAGTGTTTTTGCCAGGTTTTAAATGTTTGCTCAATTCATAGCTAAATGAAATATAACCAAAAGGACGCTTACCTAAATACACGCCATTAATGTAAACTTCAGAATTTTTATAAACGCCATCAAATTCGATGGTGGTAATTCTGTTTTCAAAATTTGCAGGAGCAATAAAATCTTTTCTGTACCAAGCAATTCCGGTTGGTAAACCACCACCTTCTGGTTTAGCCGGATTTTTTTCATCAAACTTACCTTCAATACTCCAATCGTGAGGTAAAGTTAATTTTCGCCAGTTGGCATCATTAAAAACTGTGTTTTTTGCATTTGGTTCATCGCCCAAAAAGAATTTCCAATCTTTGTTAAAGCTTTCTCTGCTACGATTTCCGTCATTGCGATACCGATCCTTCATCGGGAGAAGCAATCTTTTCTGCAAGATAGATTGCTTCGTCGTTCCTCCTCGCAATGACGAAAAAGTGTGGTTCGCAGCAAAGCAATGATCCGAAGCAAAAGCTGCACAAATCAAAAAGATAAAAAAATTATATTTTATATTTACTCTTAACATCCAATTACTCTCCTACAAAATTTACTTTACTTTTCCCTAAATCTTTAGAAGTTGCAACAGCAATTCCTCTTTGATCTTTTTTATTAACAGCACAATAAAAGTGATAAACTATGCCCTTATGTTTTAACACGAAAGATTTATGTGCATACAATTCATCGTACTTTTCTGATGATTGGATCAGGTTTTCGCCATTCCAGTCTGTCCAATTAACTAAATCTTTTGATGCGGCAAAACGATTAAATGCTCCTTTTCTATCCTCCCAAAAAGCCCCAAAATAAAACATCACATAGTTTTTCCCTATCTTTTGGATTACACCATCTCCTGTTATCCCAACTGGGTGATGAACAATAGGATCTTTTTGAAATCTTTTCCAGTTTATCATGTCATCAGAAACTGCCATCCCGATACGCTCGTACCAACGCGTTTTTTTATTGTCTTTTAAAGAATCGCCAACGGCATTGTAATACATCGCAAAGCGATGACCTGTTAAACGCTCCTTATCTTCAATAATTGAACTCTTAAACAATTTATTTCTATTTTCCCACCATCTTACATCAGCATCTGCTGAAGTTAAAACTGGTTTTGCTATTCTTGGCCACTCGTGTGCAAACCACGGATTTTGAGTAGTGTAAGCAATGCCAATTGATAAAGGCTCAGTTTCATAACCTTTTTCCTTACCTCCAAAATACGACATCCAATATTTTCCATCATATTTACTTAATTGGTAGTTTCCACCCCATTTTGTACTGGTTAAGGCATTGTAACCCGCTTTTTGGTTATCATCCCAATTGCCATTATCACCGAATGAAAGTTGCTTGCCTAAATTTTCCCAATTCAATAAATCTTTACTTTTTGCCAACCAAGTTTCGTAACCTCTACCACTGTAAATTAGATAAGTCATGTACCAAAATTTTCCTTTTCTAAAAATTGTTGGGCAATCCATTTTATGTTCATTGTCTTTTGGCACCATCACCAAACCGTATTTAAAAGGTGTTTTTACTTCCTGATAAATACTTTCCATCTCAGTTTGCGAAACGGATTGTTTTTGTTGAGCATTTGTATTTGGCACATAAAAGAACAGGAAAAAAGCTAGAGCAAGTAATTTAAAGTTCTTGGTTCGTGGAGACACGAACCAAGGCATCAAAACAAAGGTTTGAATAGACAATTTGGTTCGTGGAGACACGAAACAAGGCGAAAGAATTCTATATGTGGTTCGTGGGGACACAAACCATGGCGCTAATAAAAGTAAAATGCTACATGTGCTTCGTGAAGACACGAACCAAGGCGAAAGAATAAATAAAATCAGCTTTGTTTTCATCATTGTACCTTAAATAAATAAGTGCCAGATCCTATTTTAACTATTGCCCTGTTTGTTTCTAAACCAAATTTTTCAATTTTCTGATTACTTTCAGTTAAGGTTTGATTTGTTCTAAATGGAATATAAATTTCGGCATTTGTATTTGCTGGGATAGTTACTTCCAATTCAAAAACATTTCCAATTTTTTTCCAATTGCTAGCAATTGTGCCGTATGGCGAATTGTAACTCGTATTTGCCGATGTTAAATCGCCAACAATTTCTGGTTCAATTTTAATTTTATTCCAAGCGATGGATTCTTCATCTTGTCTGATACCACCAACGCCGCTGTAAAACCATTCCATTAAATGCCCTAACATTAAATGATTGTTAGAAACGGTTGTTAAAGCTGCCCAGCTCTCGGTTAAAGCGGTTGCTCCTTTTGCCAATTGCATTCCGTAGCCAGGTTTATCAGCTCGGCTATTCATGTCAAAAATCACATCAGATCTTCCTTCATCTTCCAAAACACGTAATAAATACCTGTAGCCGATATCACCAGCTGTTAAACTGTTGTCTCTATTTCTAATATCCTTTATAATATTTTCAACTACTGCTTTTTTATCTTTTTCATTTACTAAACCTAAATAAACAGCCATTGCATTAGCCGTTTGGCTACCACTTGCATATTGTTTAGTTTCTGCATTAAAAAATTTATGATTAAATGCTTTTTTAACTTCAACAGCTAATTTTTCGTAAGTTTCAGCATCCTGAGTTTTACCAATTTTTGTTGCAATTTTTGCCAATGTTTTTAAATCGTAGTAATAAATGGCTGTGCCGGTAACGCCCATTGGTGTTAACTGCGAAACACCTGGCGCATTTGGACCTAAATCGTACCAATCGCCCAAACCTTGCGACAAAATATGGTTGTTTGCTTTAGTTTTTAAATAGCTGATGTAGCGTTGCATCATTGGGTAATAATCTACCATTGCTTGCTGATCTCCATACCATTTGTACAAATACCAAGGCAACAAAATACTGCTACTTCCCCATTCGGGCGAATCGCGAAACATATCTCCGCCCCATTCAAATTTCACGTATTCTGGCGCTATTTCAGGAATTAAACCATCTGCAGTTTGCGAGTTTTTCATATCCTGCAAAGCTTTTTTAAATAGCGGTGCGACATCGTAATTATAACTAATAGAACTACCCATTAAATGCAGTTGCTCTAACCAACCTAATTTTTCGCGGTGCGGACAATCGGTAAAAACGCTCATCATGTTGCTTTTGACAGACCAATTGATCAAATCAAAAGTTTGGTTAAATAGCTCATTAGAACTAGAAAAACTTCCAACTGTTGTTGCTGCATTGCGGATATGCAAAGCTTTTAAATCTTCTATTACAGCTTTATTTGAAGGATTATTTTTTCCTTTCGGAACACCACCTTTAACTTGTAAATACCTAAAACCTGTGTACATAAATTTTGGTCGCCAAGTTTCTATACCATCGCCTTTTAAAATGTAATTAAAATACGATGGGCCACCTATGTTTTTCTGTGTAACCAAGCCATCTTCTTTTAACAATTCTGCTGGCGTAATTCTAATGGTATCGCCTTTTTTACCACTAACTTTTAACTCAATAATGGCCGATGAATTTTGGCCAAAATCATAAATCCAATCCTTATTTGCAACCTCAGTTATTGTTTTAGCCGCAAAGCGATCAAAAATTTGAATTGGTTCTTCTTTTTGAGCGTTTAGTTCTGGTCCATCAACAGGCAAAGCTGATTTCCAATTGCTATCGTTAAATTTTGGCAAATTCCATCCTTTTTGCTCTAAGTTGGCATTGTAATCCTCACCGCCAAAAATGCTAGAAAATGTAATTGGAGATGGAGCAGTTTTCCAACTTGAGTTAGAAACAACATCAGTTTTTGTTCCATCTGTATATTCAATTGCCAGTCTGCAAATCATTTTCGGATAACCAAAGGCAACTTTTAACTTTCTATATCTGCCAGAAACTGGTGGAATATAATAAAAACCATTTCCTAACATCACACCAAAAACGTTTTCTCCTGTTTTAATTGAATTTGTTAAATCGTAAGTTACATATAATGCTTCCTTATCGTATTTTGTCCATCCAGGTGCTAAAAAATCATCCCCTACTTTTTTTCCGTTTAAGCTACATTCGAAATGCCCTAAACCAGAAATAAATAAAGTAGCAGATTTTACGGTTTTGATAACATTAACGCTTTTACGGAAAATTGGTAAAATATTATTTTCTTTAAAAGTATCTTTCTTTCCATCTACCGGAAGGATATTTACATTGCTATCAGCAATTTTATCGTAAGCAATCCATTGTGCATTTTTCCAATCAGCTTTGCTTAATAAACCCATTTGCCAATAAGCCGTTTCACTCCAAACAGAAAGATTGTGATTATCCCAAACTTTTACTTTCCAATAATATTTTTTAGTAGAAATTAGTTTAGTTCCGCTATAAATAATATTTACCGATTGGTTTGAAGCTATTTTTTTGCTATCCCAAACATTTCCTTTATTTGCTTGTAGATCTTTTAAGTTATCGGAAACTAAAATCTGAAAGTGCGTTTGTGATGTATTCCTATTTTCAGCTTGTAATTTCCAGCTTAACTTTGGTTGTAGAATATCTAAGCCTAATGGATTTGATTTATACTCGCAACTTAGTGCATCAACTTTTAGTTGCTGACTGTAAGTTACCATTGAGCTTAATACCAATACAAAAACGGCTATAAATCTGTTCATCATTATTAAATTAGCTCTTCAGCTAAATATAATCGCCCTGCGATACAAAAGTTATTGGTTTACATTTGATTTATTAATGCAAAATACAATTAAGCATTAATTCAAATATAAATTATTTTTTTAAATATGAAAATTATTATCTCCAAAAAATTACTTTTAACGAAAAATAAGAAATTAATAAGCATTTTGTATGTTTGAAGAAGTAACAATTATAACTTTTTGGTACAATGAACGAAAACGAATCAAAATATCAGGCACCCGCTCTTGATAAAGGTCTTGATATCTTAGAATATCTTTCAGCACAGTCTATTCCACTTTCACAGTCGGAAATTGCTATTGGCATTGATAAAACGCCTAACGAGATTTACCGAATGCTGATGAGTTTAGAAAGCAGAGGTTACATTATAAGAGATGAAGTTTCGGGAAAATATCGTTTATCTTTAAAGTTATTTTACCTTTCTCACCGTCACTCTCCTGTTGATGAATTGCGAAAAGCAGCTCAATTTCCATTAGAGGAATTGGCTGATACGGTACGACAATCTTGCCATTTGAGTATATTGTATATGAACCAAGTAATGGTAATTATACATGCCAAAAGTCCGGGGCCAATTGCGCTTTCTATTGAGGAAGGAAATTTATTTCCATTGCCTTTAACAGCATCTGGCAAGGTTTTGTTGGCTTATATGAATGATGCCGAAAGAAGTACAATTTTAAAGAATAATCAAATCTTTAAAAAATATGCTAAGCCTAAAAGGGATGAATTTTTAGCTTCATTGGCAGATATAAAAGCCACGGGATCTTACATTAAACCGAGCGATTTGGCTGAAGGAGTTTCGGATATTTCTGTTCCGATTGGAAAACACAGCAACAATGGCATTATCGCTTGTTTAACCATCTCGATGTTAAGCACCTTAAACATTAATAAAAACATTAAAAACGAAGAGATTTTAGCAGAAGCAAATAAATGCGTTAAAAAAATTGAACAAAGGATTGGGGTTTTGGGATTGTAAACCCCCAACTCCTGAAGGGGCTTTTAGTTAACTCAAAAAAATCATTCAAAAATGGCTTTCAGCAAAGAAGAAAGAGAACTTAATAAAATATTATTAATCGCTACGCTTAATTATTTGCTCGAATACCATTCTCAAGATATGGTTTTCGATGATTTTAGTCCATCAAAACAATGGTATTTACAGGAGCTTAAACAAGCAGAATTGGATATCAAAAACTCTAGATCACAACGGATTAAACGAAGACTTGATCTACATATTTCCCTATTAAAAAGTCGATTTGATCAAGGTTACAATAACTACATTAAAGAAAAGACCAATTACGATATCGACATATTTGAAAAATTTAAGAATGATGTTCTTCCTATCATTAAAAAAGGCAGCATAAATCATAACGATGTTTATTTAGTAGAATATTACATGAAAGCCTATTCTACTAACCCAAATGAACAAGACAACATTGCCATTCTCAAAAATTTGCAAGGTAAACGTTAAGCCTATTTGAATGATTTATGTAAAGATGATGAAGTGATTACAGAAAGCTACCATTTGATAATACAAGGTAAAAAAAGCTGGACAGTTGCTGATGAAGATTACGAACAGTTTTATAAGGAAAATAGTAAAGATTGGTTGTTAGAAGAAGTTATTGCACCGAATGGCGTTAATAAGCTATTGATACAACATAGTGAAAACGGTGAGCATGCTTTAACCTATATTGTAATTGAGTTAAAAGGTGGATCAGGAACAATTTATGCAGCATTAGGTGAAAAGTTACCCATAAAAACTTACTGGAGAAATGACAATACCGTTGTTGTAGAAACGAAAAGTGACTACGAGATACTTAATAAATATAATCAGGTTAGTAGTTATGGCGATATAGTTAAAGTCGAGTACGTAGAGCATTAATCTGTATATATGATTTCGGCTAGTGAGACACCATTAGTATTCGGAAGATTAAAAATTAAACACATAGGCACATAGTTAGTATATGAAAAAATGTGCTAGCCTATGTTTTCAATGTCTTATTATGGTTAGAAAATTACACGGAGGGTTCAATTATATCAGCGGGATAATATCTGTATAGCAATTGCAAGGCATACATTCGACCCCAGCTGGGGTCGCATACCATAATTGCACATTAGCTATAGACATAAGACCTCTCTGAGATCTAAAATAACTTCTAATAAATCTTAGTTGCACTCGTAGTCCGTATTTTTATCAATTTTTCTAAATCTCTATGTGATAAATAATCATTAAAAATTTGTTCGAACAGTTATGGTGAGAAACCAGCCGATAGAATAAAACCCCAACCCCTAAAGGTGCTTTTGAAGTCAACGAACAATGCGTCATTTCGAACGAGTTTTCACGAGGAGAAATCTGTTTCCTATTTACCAGTGATAAAAACTAAAGACAGTGGTAAAGACTCTGAGATTTCTCCCTGCGGTTCGAAATGACGATCTATATTTTACCCCTGATACTTTACCACATATTCCACTCCTTTTTGGATGGTCATTTCATAAAGCCCTTTAGCAACTTCTTTAATAACAGCTCCTTTAACACTTGGTTTAACAGCACTTTTAAACCTCAAAGTTCCTATACCTTCTGCTGCTTTCACTTTAATTTCTTTTTTGCTTACTGATAATGCGATTTCTCCATTGTTAGTTGGCACAGTTCCTTCCATCCATTCTAATCCACCTAAATTTGGTTCAACTAAGTAAGTTTGATAAGCCGAAGATGTTGGTTTAACACCTAAATAGTATTTACCTAATAAATAAATCGGACTAGCGCCCCAAGCGTGGCATAAACTTTTACCAAATGGGCGACCGTACATGGCTAAATGTTCGTCTCCTTTTTTTTCAGGATTGTATTCTTCCCAAAAAGAAGTTGCACCTAACTTTAACATGCCACCCCAATAGCTTTTCATTTCTTTTAATACATAAGGTTGTTCGCCCATGGCGCATAAAGCCTCTAACTCATAAAAGCGCATGTAAGGCGTTGTAATTTTGGCAACCTTATCATTTAACAACACATTTTGCTTTACTGCTAATTTTTGTTCAGGCGTAAAATAATCGAAGAAAATGCCAAACATATTTGCGTAACGGGTAACATTGTCGGTTTGTTTTCCATCAATGCGACTATGAACTAAAGCACTTTTTTCTTTATTCCAATACAACTCAAAAATTTTGGATTTTAGTTCAGCTGCTTGTTTACTGTAAATGGCTGCACTAGCCTCATCGTTAGCTAATTTGGCACACAAAGCCATGGTTTCTAAGCTTCTACAATATAGTAATTGTTCAAAACTAACTTCGCCATCTTTACTTAATTTATCTGCCCAATCAATAAAAATCCAATCGCCTGGCATCCATTCTAATAAACCATTTTTGTTTTTACGACCATCTATGTAAGTCATTAAACTTTTCATACGCGGATAAATATCTTGTACAAATTTCTGATCGCCAGAATATTGATAATAATCGTAAATCCCTAAAAACCAATAGAAAGAGTAATCCATAATGGTATTAATGTGAGCCGTAACCGGATCTTTTCCACGCTGTGCCCATAAAGTTCTTTTAACGGTTGGCGCATCATAAATAGAGTAATAGTTCATCAAGTAACTTTGGTAAGCATCGCCACTCCAAATCCACCTATCGCGTTTAATGCCATCAATAAAAAACTCTCGAGTGTTTAACTCAAAAGTATACTTCGAAACCTCATAAATTTTATTCAATTCAGCATCAGAGCTTTTAAAACTTCCACGTTGTGCCACAGGCGAATATTCATATAACATCGATATTGAGTCTAATGAAACAGATCCTTCTGGCTGGATATTTACGTAACGAAAAGCTTTAGACAATTCCATTACCGAATCAGTTTTACTGGCTAAATCAAGCTCAAGCAGATCTAAAGTTTCGCAATGCGATACAGATAAAGCTTCTTCTTTAGATTCCCCGTAATAAATATTCAGTTTTCCTTTTCCCTTTAGACCGTGAATTTTGATGAAACCAAATGTTTCTTTACCAAAATCGGTTACAAAACCTTTGTTGATTTTTTCAGTTTTTACCGCTATAATTGGCTTTGTTGGTAATTTAAACTTTGATGGAAGACTTAACGGATCAGTCATATTCCAGCTGCCGGCGTTTACAAAGGTTGTTCCAGATTTGTCAGATGTTTTCCCACTAGCATCAATCCACTCCTTATCTTCAAAAGTAGCTAACCAAGTTTCATCAGAAACAACAGTTTTACCTTGCACAAAAATTGCTGGCACTTGCGCAGTGCTGTAAACTTTTAAACTTAATTTATGCTTACCTGCTGGGATGGTAATCGATTTTGGAAAACCACTTATTGCTTTACCATCAATTTTAACATTGTAAGTTCCTTCAACAAAAAGTTTAACCTCTTCTGCAGCTGGCAAATTAAATTCCTTATGAAAATCTACCAATACGTAATGGCTATCCATTTTCCAGAACACTGGGAAGAATGAACCTCTCTCGGTTCTGCGGTTTTGCATTACATTACCCATATAAATATCAAAATCGCCAGGATACCAAATCCATTGTGCTTTTTGAGCAAAAATTGGAAAGGTTAAACAGATTAAAATGGATAGTAGAGTTAGTTTTTTTAAATTTTTCATGTCAAATAATTAAAATATATTCAAAACGCTTTAAAATTGCTTTCCCGAAAAATCGGGACAATGACGAATTGATTTAATGTCCGTTAAAGAAAATATATAATGCTATCATTACAATAGTTAATAAAAACCATAAAAATTTCACTTGAAAATCTGGTTTAGCTGCAGGGTCTATTTTAAGCAAAGCTTGATGATCTTTTTGACTGTTTTTATCAATTACAGTGATGATAAAAGCCAAGATTGATAATGCTACAAAAATATAGAATGACAATAATAAAAAGTGTGGCCAATTGTAGGTGCCATTTGGAAAAACCCAAAGATATAAAACACCTGTACCTAAGCTAATTACCGTACCAAATGTTAGCACAAAGTTTGCAGCTTTGGTGGTAGTTTTGTTCCATAATACGCCAAACAAAAACACTACAGACATTGGTGGAGCGATAAAACCTAATACGGATTGAAACACATCGAATAGATTTAAACCTTTAATGCTATCAATACCTAAAGTGATAAAGATGGAAAGTAAAGAACCAAATAAAACCACTAATCTTCCTGTTTTTTTAATTGTAGTTTGGCTTGCATTAGGTTGATATTTTTTAACATAAATATCCATTGTAAAAACAGTGCTTAATGAGTTTAAGGCAGAGCCGATGGTGCTAATTAAAGCCGCAATTAATACTACAATTATTAATCCTCTAAGTCCTATCGGGAATAATTGTGTAACCATAGTTAAATATGCCTCATCAGGGTTTTTAAGTTGAGGAAAAAGCACAAAACAAACTATTCCCGGCAGGATAAATAGTGGCACATCTAATATTTTTAACCAACCTATAAAATTGGCACCTAATTGTCCTTCTTTTAAATTTTTTGCCCCTAAAACAGATTGCACCATTGATTGATCTGTACACCAAAACCACACGCCCATAATCGGATAACCCAATAAAATTGCGATCCATGGGTAATTTTTATCATCGGCTGGAAGTAGCAGATTCCAATAAGAACCTGGTGTGTTGGTATAAATTGCAGAAAGACCACCGGCTTTATTGACACCTAAAACAACCAATAATAGAGAAACCGCAATGAGTAATAACATTTGAAAAACGTTGGTATAAGCTATTGCTTTTAATCCGCCAGCAGCAGCAAAAAATGCAGACAAAACAACCATCAATATCACTGATAAATACATAGGCATATCTAACAGTTGTTTTACTAAAATACCACCTGCAAAAAGTGTTAACGAAAGCCAAGAAATTAAAATGGTAATTACTGTGTACCAAGCAAGTATGTTCCTTGTAGAGTCGCCAAAGCGCTTGCCCATAAACTCAGGCAATGTTAAAACCTTTGCTCCTAAATAGCGTGGCGAAAAAACCATTGCCAATAAAAGAATAAAAATAAAAGCATACCAAGCGAAATTACCCGCCACAATACCGCTTGTAAAACCAACGCTTGCTGAGGCAATAAGCATTGAAGGACCAACGTTTGTACCCCACATATTTAAACCAATGCTAGTCCAACCCAATGTGTTGCTCGCTAAAAATATATTCTCGTTATTGCCTTTATCTTTAACAAAAGAAATATAATAGCCAAAGGCGATGAGAATAAATAGATAGGCAGCAATTACTACGTAATCTATGGGTTCTAAAAAAGTATGGATTTGGTTCATTTTGGTTTGTTTTTATTTAAATCAGTTTTTATCAAATGATATCATTCTTTAATTAAAATGTTTTAGTAAGGATATATCCTCTACTAAGCAGATTTGTCAGTCTGAGCGTAGTCGAAGACCAATTTAGTTAACAAACATCCTAAAACTTTCCTTAGACTACGCTCAGGATGACATCACGCTAATGAGATCCTGTAGTAAACTATTTCATTCCTTTTATTCCATGGTTGGTGTCCTCACCAATCAAAAGTTTAATTTTCATTACATCCCTAACTCTTCTTTTTTAAGCCCAAATTCATTTAAAATATCTGCTATTTTCACGGGCAAACCAGTTTCTAAACACCTATCCATTGCTTGTAAAAGTGCTACCGTTCCAATTCCTTCCTTTAAATCTGGGTAAGCTACGGTATCATTATGAATGCTCTCAGCAAAATATTCTAAGTAATTTTGGTATTCGCCTGCATGGTGACTTTGCCCTTCAAACCTGAAATAATGTTTTAAAGCAGAATCGCCCCAAACCACAATTTTTTCTTCACCGGTTTTATCAGTAACCGCGTATCGAAGTTCGTGGTAATCTGCCTGACTAGCGCCTTCTGTACATCTTAAAATAGTGCTCATTCCGCTATCACGATAAGCTGGTTGAGTTGGCCCAGTATAAGCACCACTAACCCGAGCAATTCTGCCATCAGTAGCTTTAAAAATAAAATGCATGGTATCATGGTTTTTTAATCCCGCTGTTGCGCCATTACTACTTAGCATACCGTAACCCATAACCTCTTCAATATTGGGTAAATACCAACGTATAAAATCAACCGGGTGACTTAAACCACCGTATAGCCATTTAAACGATTGTTTTAAAGACCATCCTTTAGCTAGAAACCAACGATGATCGGCATGATATTGTGCTTCTATAGTAATCAACTCTCCAATTAAACCATCTTCATAATCTTTTCTTTGTCGCTTTGCAGGTTCAAAAAAACGAGAACTTTGTCCAACAAAAACTTTTTTACCAGATCTGTTACTGATTTCGATTAATTCTTGTGCTTGCGCTAAATCGTCGATAAAAGGTTTGGTACAAACTACGTGTTTGCCATGCAACAAGGCTTGTTTAATATGTTCGGCATGTAAATGATCAGGAGTATAAATCGCAATTACCTCAATTTCATTATCATCCAGCATTTGCTGATAACTGGTTGTGTATTGATGAAAATCAAATTCTTTAGCCCTTGCTTTACAAGTTTCTTCATTGGCATCGCACATCATTTTTAACTCATACGCATTACTTGCCAATGCAGCCGAAATCGTACTTCTGCCCTCTCCTAAACCTAATATTCCTAGTTTTAATTTCATTTTTTTTTTGTTTCGTCATTGCGAGGCACGAAGCAATCTTACAACTAGGGGTTAGCCTGTAAAATGCTTTAGGATTGCTTCGTGCCTCGCAATGACGATATTTATATTTTTATTTTATTTTATCAAAGAAAACCCAAACTTCATCTTTTTTTGCGCCTTCAAATCCTTCTTGGTATTTGCTCATTAACTTATTCCATTCATCAACACGAGGATTATTTTCTGTTGTTTTCGGATTTAATTCATCTAAGTTTGCTCCTTTCGGGATGCTGATAATTAGCATTAATTGCCTTCCATTTTTAAAAATTACCAATTGCTGAAAATCTGCATTACAAAAGCCTTTAGAAAGTTCTGGCCATTTTTCAAATTGAGTTTTGTGATAGGCTAAATACTCTTTTTGCAATTTTTCATCAGCCACTAAATTGGCCGATAATATCACATGATCCCATTCTTTTACAGTTGCTAAGCCACAATTTTTTTCTCGGTTAAAATTGTAAAATAGATCATCATATAATTTCAATTCAGTAGCCTTAAATCTTTTCAAAGTTTGATTTAAACTCTCTATTTTTAAACTGTTAGTGTAAACTAATAACCTATTGTTCCATTGGTAAAAATCAGTTTGCAAAAGATTATTTTCTCGGGCAAAAACGCTAATTTCTTTTTCGCTAGGTACATTTTTATCTTTAAATATCAATTCAAAGACTACTTGTTTTGCTTCTGCAGTTTTTATTTTTTGTGTTGCCGAAGGAGATGAATTGTATTTCAATAAATATTGAAAATCCTTTTGCAAACCTGCATTCTCTCTAATACTTTTAACTACATCAGCTCCGTTATTTTCCCAAACATTATCAGGTCCGTTGGCATTCTGCAAATATTTTTGAGCAGGTGTATAGTTGTTTTTAATGGTAATTCCAGATGAACCCTCGTCGGTATAAATATAAAACCAATGATCTGGCAAATGGGCATAAGTTGCATCATAAATGTCGAAAATAGCATTATTCACTATTTGTGATTCTGGTTGCGCAGAAAGCATATAAATGCCAGCTACATCGTACATTTTTTTTCCATAATGATGAATTTTATTAGCGCTGATTAAGTTATTCTTCATCACATTTGGAGTTTTTGTCCAGCCCCAACCCATACTTATACCGCTGTAATTAACCTCATTAATTTCATTGTTGATGATTTTTAGATCGCTCACATAACCAGCACCAATGCCCACAGCACCCCAATCTTCATTGGTAACATCTGTAATTAAATTATTCTCGATGGTGTTATTTGTAGCTACTTCTCGTAAATCTTTCGGGTTGTAAGGCAAATGAACTTCAGTGGCTTCGTCAGAAAAAGTACCAACTAAAATTCCAGATCCACCAATGTCTTTAAATAAACTGCCTCTTACTATATTTTCTGTTGTTCCTTTATTTAAATCTAAACCTGTCGAGGCAAAATGCTCAAACCTGCAGTTTTCAAAAAGGGTATTGTTTGCATAATTTAAAAGCACTGCTGATGCTGGTCTGCCAACCCAAGCTTGATTTTCTAAAGTGGCTTTATCTGCTGTTCCAGGAATTTTCAGCTTGTAAGCATCAAGCATATACATTCCCGCTTGATGCGGCACATGCCCCTCTTTTGAAGGTCGAAGCCAAGTTGAATGTTGGAAAGATATCCCTCTAAAAGTAATGTATTGAACAGGGTGATCTATCGTTCCTTCAATTTTTAACAGCGTTTCTAATTGTGGTACAACGGCTTTTACAGTTGATGTTTGTTCTCCGTTTCTTGGCCAATAATATAATTTTTGGTTGCGTAAATCTTCAAACCATTCTCCTGGTTCATCTAAAAACTGAATAGAATTAGTGAGGTAAAATGCAGAATTACCAGTTTTAGCAGAAATCCATGGTGCTGGCCAAGGATGCTCGGATTGTATTCTGCTTTCTGGCTGCATAAAAGTTAATTCTATAGCTTTCTCAATTACCTTGGCAGATTTAATGCGCAAATTGGCGATTGCCCACCATTGGTGAATAATCATTTCCATGCCTGCCATTGCAGCAACATTTATGTTTTGACCAAGTGGAATTTTACAGGTTTGATTTTTAGCATCCCACGACAAAATTCTACCCATCGAATCGCCATTTTTATCTTTTGCTCTTATTGCTTTTTTATCGTTTACCCAGAGCTGTCTAAACAATAAATTTTGGCCACCAGGCGATGGAAGATCGACACTCCAAATTTTGCCAATAGCTTTTTTTGGTAATCCAGCAACGTTGCTTGTTACTTTTTTCCAGCCTTTTAATGTTATACCACCACTAAAAATTACCTTTTGGTTTGATAAATTGATGATTTCTGTCCTACTCTCTTTCGTACCCGAATCTTCTGGTCGTAAAACGATGGGTTCGCTTAGTTGGTAAACACCATTTTCTACATATATTTTTATTCCATTTTGTATGGTTGGGTCTTTTAGTCGACGTAATTCCCTGGCTTTCCGCAAAGCGGAATGTAAAGTTGCCAATGGTTTTTCTTTGCTACCAACGTTATAATCATTTCCTTTTGAAGATACATAAATATCTGTAGCAGTTGATGTTAAATTGATTAAGCTAAATAATATAATAAGAACAAACTGATTGGTTTGTGTAGACATGAACCAAGGCTTAAAAATAACACCAAATAGAAAGTTCGCTTTTCTCATTTTATGTGGCTTGAAAAATTTGCTTTAAATAAGCGGTGTTTGCACTAAAATTATATTTAACATTAGTTGGCTGTTTTGCATCCCGAGAACGTTCTACCACCAACCAACCGTTCCAGCCCATCTCATCTAAAGTTTGTTTAACTTTTACCAAGTCTATTTTTGGATCATTTTCTAACCAAACACCATCTTCATTTGTTGCGTGAATTTGGATGATATTTTTTCTACCTAAAATCCTGAGCTCTTCATTTAAATCTCTTCCATTTTTAATCGCGTTGGAAAAGTTGAAATAACTTTTAATCGATTTACAGTTAATTTCTTTCAACAAATCTGCTTCGCCTTTGGCAGCTAGCGAAGTTTCAATTCCAATTACTACCCCTGCTTTGCGAGCCATTTTACCTACCACTTTTAATCTCTCTACTATTGGTTTTCTTAGTTCTGGATTTTTAACCAAATCGCCCTGCACACCTAAAGGCAAAAAAGCAACCTTAATATTCATCTGCCTCATGGTATCCAAACAATCCTGCACCATTTTTCGGTAAGTTGGTCGAGTGGCGAAAGATTGCGCATAGAAACCCGTCATAGCCAGCGAACAAAACTCAATTCCTAATTCTTTAGCAGTGTTTAAGTATTGTTGCCTAATTACTGGATCTGCCAATTTATTATCAAAAGTATCTCGATTACCCAAACCACCCATGTCAATTTCCAAACCATCGGCACCAATTTCTTTTGCTAATGGCAAGGCACTCAATTTCTGCCTTTTTAAAATCATCAAATCAATTACGGCGATTTTATAGGTTGATTTTTTCGCGGCAGCAAATAGAAATCCACTAGGTAACATTAAACTTCCGGTAATTAAAGTCAATGAATTAATAAATGTTCTTCTATCCTGCTGTTGCATGTTAATCTTTAAAATTTGGAAATAATTTCTTTAAATTTTCGAAACAGATGATGGCATTTTTAGGCAATTTTTCGCCATTATCTCCAAAAACATATAAAGCTTTTTCGGGTTCTATCGTCACTTTGCTTTCATCATACTTGCCATTTTTATCTTTTACTTTGGTAGCATCAAGCTGGAAGTTTTTAATCAAAAAATCATACAATGCGATGCGTTTATTTATTCCAAAATCGTGTTTTTCTTCTGGTAGATGTACATTTTCAACTTTGTTGCTTAGCCCATAATAACCATACATTTTTTGCAAGTAAGGAAAATCATGCTGTGGTGTTTCTGCCGTCCAATCGCCTCCATCAGATACAATTAATTGCGGTTTTGGTGCAGCCATAGCAGCCAGTTCTACGTTATTTGTTCCGCCAGCACAAAAATGGATTGGCATACCGCTCTCGCAAGGACAACCACCATAAAAGTATGACGACATGGCCACAACCGGAGCGCTTAGCTTAATTCTGTCATCCATGGCTGTCATTAAAATTGAATGGCTACCTGCTCCAGATCCACCGCTGATGCCAATTTTTGCCGTGTCTGTATCTTTTAACGAGCTGAAATAATCTAAAATTCTGATACCGCCTAATGTTTGTACCGTTTGCGCTAAAGCCTTTCGGTGATTTTCATACTTAAACTGCAACATCGATTCGCCCCAAGCAAAAAGATCGTAACTAAAAGCCATAGCTCCCATTTTGGCTATTGTTGCACATCTAATTTGGCAATCTGGTCTAAACCGTTGTTGTGCCCAATGTCCATCAGGACTTAAAACCAATGGAATTTTGCCTTTATATTTTATTGGTTTATACAACGATCCATTTACATAAACACCAGGCAGAATTTCTAAAGCAATATTTTCTACTGTATATCCATCAAAAACACGTTTAGCTGTTATTATAGGTTTGCTATTTGGCTTTGCTGGCAATGGCGATAACAATAAAGCTTCAAAAAGCTGGGGTTTAATTTCTGCTTTGCGTTTTTCCCAGCTTTGCTTATCATTATACTTTGCCCCCAAAACATCTAAATAATCCCAGCCATCTTGCACTTCCCAGCGGTTATATTCGTATTCTTTAAGCTTGTAGACCTTGTCTTTTTCTTTATTCACCTTCATGTCTAAAGGTTTTAAAACATTGTCCAAAGTTTTGTCTAGGTCAGCTCTAAATCGCCAATCGGCATATTTTACTATTTTATCTTTTACTTGAGCTTCGCTGTGTTTAATGGTTACACCAAATCGAATTTCGATTTCTTTAATTACTTGTGCTAGTGGTTTTTGATATTGGTTATCTGTGTTTCCACTTTGTGCAGAAAGTTGAGAATTTGAAAAGACAATTATTATAATTGCTAATGCAAAATGCTTAAAAAAGTAGCTCGTCATTGCGAGATTTGATTTTTCATCAACCGAAGCAATCTTTTTTGGCAAGATAGATTGCCACGTCGTTCCTCCTCGCAATGACGCACAAGGTGTAGAAATATTTATTGTCTTTCTCACGGTTCTTCGCTTTTAGTTTCGGTTAATACGGGAGCTACATAACCTTTCATACTTGGCCAAATGCCGTTTTTAATCTTTTTTAGTTTCAGCTTTGCTGGATCAACCACCACATGACTAATTTTTTCTCTACGCCAAGTGTAAATAAAATGAAGCATCCCATCTGAAGTTTGCATCACTGCTGGATATGAATACTGACTAATTGGCGAATCTTCTAAAATTAAAGCTGCCGACCATTGTTTTCCATCTTTAGAAATTGAAACATTTAATGGCGTTCTTGCTCCTTTTGCTAAATCGCCTGGAGGTAAAACGTGGTTGTAAACTAATACATGTCTGCCATCTTTCATAGTTAAAGCATCAGTACCAGAGTTGTTATTTGGTAAATTGGTTTTTGCCAGTGGCGACCATGTTTCTCCATTATCCATAGACCATGATTCGGCAATTGCACGGTTTCTTGTTCTGGCTAAAATTTGCAGTTTGCCATTGCCATGCACCAAAATACTTGGCTGAATAGCATTCATGCCGCTGCCATCAATTGGGCCAATTGTTCGCCAATTTTTGCCATTGTCTTTTGTTACCTCGAAATGAATTTTCCAACCATCACCTTCTTTGCTTGATGGCGCAAATAAATTTCCATTATCTAACAAAATCGGTTTGTTTTTTACCGGACCAATGTAACCATCTGGCAATTTTGTAGCAGTCGACCAAGTGATACCGCCATCTTTTGAGGTTTTCATCAAGCCCCACCATTCTGATGGTTTTGGTCCAACTTTGTAAAACAAAATTAACTCGCCACCAGGAACTTGATATAAAACTGGGTTCCAAGTAGGTAATCTTTTACCATCAGGCTGTACACCATCTGCAGCAGAAACTGGCGCTAACCATTTTCCATCTACAAAGCGACTGATGTAAATTTCTACATCCGGATCACGCTCTCTGGTGCCTCCAAAAAATGAGGCTACTAAACCTGTTGGTGTTTCTACTAATGTTGCCGAATGGCAAGATGGAAATGGCGCCTTGTCGTACAGGTATTCTTGCTTAATTACGCCCTTTTGCCATTTTTCTAATTGAGCGTTGGATGATATCGCCACTGCGAAAACTAAACTTAAGGTGATGTATGTTTTTTTTAAATTCATAGTCTTTATTTTTTTCCTTGGCTTTTCATTGGCTGGTGTCCTCACCAGCCACAGTGTTATTGTTTTATTAATCTTTCTTATGGGTGGTTAGGACACCAACCATGAGACATATCCTTTTTAACTTTCGTCATTCATTTTCCTTGGCTGGTGTCCTCACCAGCCAGTGTGTTAGAGTGTTATTGTTTTATTAATCTCTCTAATGGCTGGTGAGGACACCAACCATGGGACATATCCTTTTTAGCTTTCGTCATTCATTTTCCTTGGCTGGTGTCCTCACCAGCCAGTGTGTTACTCTTTTTATTGGCTGGTGAGGACACCAGCCAGGGAGTGAACGAACCTGGGTTACTGTTTCGCTTTTTCCTTTGCCGCTTTTTCTGCTTTTATCTTTTTGGTATAGTCGCTGTACATGGTACGCCAATTACGACCGTTATTGTTTAAATATTGTTCTGATTTAGTTTTATAAATCTCAAAAATGGCTGAGATTTGTTTCATATTTTTATAATCTACCGCTTGTTCGCGTGCCTGTTTCATAAAACCTAAAATAGTGGCTTCTTCCTTTTCAGTTAAATCTGGAACGATTGATTTATAGCCATTTATGGTGAATTGAACTTTACCGATGGTGTATTTATCTAAAACTGCTTCTAATTGTTCTGTAGTTAAATCCTTTTTTAAACCATCCATTAAAGCTGTGTGAACCGAATTTGGCATGGCGCTATCAGCAATAATTTCTCTATCTAAATCGCTTAATTTTGTACCAGTAACAGGATTTATCCCGGCAGGAACTGTAGCAGCTGGATGTGCATTATGCCAATTTCTAACGGCGGTTAAATGTTCGGCGATAACGGTTTTTACTCGGGTTTCTTTTGCTGCATCACCTAAGTTTAATGAGGCTACCCACTCAGCTGCTTTTTGCAAATTTTGCTCATCGGCTTGGGTTTGTGCTTTGGCGAATGTGATGGCTAAAGCTAAAATTGTAAATAGGAATAATTTTTTCATCATTGTTTATTTTAGTGTTTTTGTCAGTCTGAGCGTAGTCGAAGACATTTTAATTCCTCATCAAAAGTTCCTTCGACTACGCTCAGGATGACAATTTTTCAAATTATTTTTTCTTCACTACAAACGAATAATCGCCTGAGCCAATTTCATATATCGCTCTTCCATTTTCATTTTTTATCATTTTTAAATCTTTAATATTTTTTATTTCTTCTGTTATTTCATCGCCTTTGGCAAACGGTAAATAAACCATTGCGGTTGTATTTGCCGGTACCGAGATTTTCCAAGTAAATTGAGTTGCGGTATTGTTATAATTGCTTTTAATTAACCCATAAACTGAATTGTAACTGGCATTTACGGTATTTAAACCATTAATCATTTCTGGTTTCATGGTTATTTTTTTAAATGCAGCATCGGCTGATTTAATTCCTGCTAAGTTTTCATAATACCAAATCAGCAAATCGCCTAACATCATTACGTGGTTTTGCGAATTCATTTTCGGATCAGCGGTATTTCCATTCCATAATTCCCAAATTGTAGTTGCGCCATTATCAACCATATATCCCCAAGATGGGTAAGTTTTTTTAGTAGCTACGGTGTAAGCCAAATCTGGTCTGCCATAATCGTTTAAACAACGCATTAGCCATTGTATGCCTACCAAACCATTACTTAAATGACCTTTATTCGTTATTTCAACAGTGTACGTAATATTTTTGAAAACCTTTTCTACATTGTTTTTTGCCACCATACCAAAATAAAGCGGAATAATATTATCCGTTAGTAAATTGGTAGCATAATAACCCTTTTCGTTATAATATTTAGCGTTAAAAGCATCTTTTATATTATTGCCAAGCGTTTCATAAATTTTTATATCTGCATCGTTACCGCTTGCTTTTGCAAATTGGATCATCAGTTGTGTAAAATGATAATAATAAGCAGTTGATAACAGCTCAGATGGGTATTTTTTATCTGCACTTTTACCTATGCCAAACTCTACGGTTATTGGCGGCATACACCAATCGCCATAACTATCTTTAGTGAGGATGTAATCTTTCATGTAACGATTTTGCATGTAAGCCAACCACTTTTTCATTGCTGGATAGTTTTCTTTTATAGCCGATACATCACCAGTTTGTTTGTATAACATTTCGGCAACCAACAGCATCGCCCCTGGCCAAGTCATGTTATCGCTGTAATAGCGCCAAAAAGCTGGAGCAACATCTGGTATGGCGCCATCTTCTTTTTGCGAATTTCTAATGTCTTGCAACCATTTGGCGTAAAATCTTCCATTATCAAACACAAAACTTTCGCCATAAGCCACCGCACCTCTATCGCCTAACCAAGGTTGGCGCTCGTTCCTTTGTGGACAATCGATCGGAATACCTTTATAATTACCAGCAATGCCCCACCAAGCATTTTTAAAAATTTGGTTGGTTAAAGCATCAGAAGTTTCGAAAGTGCCTACTGTTTTAATATTATCGTAAACCATTTTACCGACAAAATCATCAATTTTTGGCTGATAAGCGTAGCCAGAAAGTTCAACATATCTAAAACCACGGTAAACGAAAGTAGGCTCCCAAGTTTCTAATCCACTGCCTTTTAAAGTATATAAATCGGTGCATTTCGCATTGCGAAGGTTAGCTGTAAACAGTTCGCCATTATCTTGTAACGATTCGGCAAAGCGAAGTTTAATCTGTTTTCCTTTTAGGCCTTTTGCCTTGATTTGCAACCAGCCCACCATGTTTTGACCCATGTCTAAAATGTATATTCCGCCACTTAATTTTTTGATGGAAACAGGTTTTAAAGTGTTCATCACTTTCATGTTCTCGTTCATTTGCGCTTCAATTACGCCCGAGGGTTCTTGCACAAACTCTGCTTTTTGCCATTTAGTGTCGTCAAAACCAATATTATTCCAACCTACAAATTCTTTAGTTGCATCATATTCTTCGCCATCATATTCATTGTTGGCACGAATTGGTCCATTGGCTGTTCCTTTCCAACTATCGTCAGTATCTATATTTGCTGTAGAACCATCGGTATAAACGATATGTAAGTTCATCAGCATTTTTGGGAAGCCAAAGGTTTTAATTTTGTACGGCTTTTCATTTTGGCGCATAGCGAAGAAACGACCATTTCCTAATATTGTTCCGATTGCGTTTTTGCCAGTTTTAATGTGCTCGGTTACATCGAAAGTATTGTATTTTACATTTTTGGTATAATCTGTAGCCGTTGGCGCTAAAACATCGTTACCCACTTTTTTACCATTAATAAACAACTCATATAAACCTAAACCGATGATTGAAGCGGTGGCGTGTTTGATTTGTTTGGTACTGTTAAATTCTTTTCGATAATACCTGGCGGATAATCGCGAATCTGTTTTGATGTTATCCCCAGCAAAAGCTCTGTCAAATCCAATCCATCCCTTTGGCCAATCTTTGTAAAACAATAAACCCATAGAGAAAGTATTAGTAGCCGACCATTCGCTTTCGCCAGCGGTTGTCCATGTTTTAACTTTCCAATACGCTCTCAGGCGACTTTGTAGAGGTTTTCCATCATATTTTACATGGATTGATGTTTCTTCCTTTACTTTGCCGCTGTCCCATAAATCGCCTTCATTGGCATCGAGTTTTTCTTTTGTTGAGGATACCAAAATTTGATAAGCGGTTTGCATTACATTTCGTTCTGCAGAAATAATATGCCAAGCAAACCTAGGTTTTACCACATCAATACCCATCGGGTTGACCAACATTTCGCAAGTGGTATTTTGCAAACTAACTACTGGTGCCATTTTTTGAAATGGAAGCAGCAATATGCCAAATAGGATGATATATATTTTTAGGTTCATTTTTTATTAATGTTGCAAGGTTTTAATGTTGTAAAGTTGGAATGTTCGAGGCGTATTAATCAGCCAACAAATACAAATTTTTACCATTTTTTATTGTTTTAAGGTTGGAAAGTTGCAAGGTTGGAATGCTCTAAGCATCCAATTAAACAAATTTCTAACTTTATTTTATTTTTGTACTGTTTTAATGTTCGAGGCTCTTTAACCATCCAAAACATTTCAACATTCAAACTTTTCAACGTCTCAATTCATATCCAACGTTTCAACTATTTCTCTCCACTAAAATCAAAATACAGACTCATGGTTAATGCCCTTGCTGGTTCTTTCTCAAAATCATAAAATACGTGTTTCATTCCCATTGGGCCAGTAGTTTCGGGTTTTTGGGTTTTTGTTCCAATTGCCGAAATACCATTCATAAACGAAATATCTCCATCAGGGAAAGTTGGGTTCATGTTATCCCAGGTTGTATCTTTTGATTTTTTAGGCGTAAACAACCTTAAAAAAACATCTTCTTGATCTGTATATACTTTAAAGTTATTGTTTTTACCGATAAATTCGCACCAATATAAATTTGAATAATAACCCTTAAATTCTGGATAAATATAAGGTGCTTCGCCAGTTGCTGTACTATTGAAATCCTTTTTCCAAATACCATATTCATTGCCCTTCATTCTATTTTTCCAAACTCTGTTTGGTCCTTTGCCTCTGTATTCAATTCCTTTAATCTCAGTTTCTGGATAAGAGAAATTCATTCCCACAAATGTGGTAAAATAAGCTGCAGGAAAATAGTTAACCTGCATTTTTACTATGCCAGAGGGATAAATTTTCCATTGCAACGTATTAAAGTTCTCTTTACGATCGAAAGTTGAGGAGATAATTAAAGTATCTCCATCCATTTTATGGGTAAAGTTTTTGAAGTTATTTACACCTTCTTGCAAAATTGGGCCGTTGCTAAAAGGAATTACACCTTTTGCATTTTTTACTTTTTGCAATAAACCCGTTGTTTTATCAATAGCAACTTCAATTCCATTAGCTGAAATTAAATAATTAGATGTGTTATTTTTAAAATCTAATTTAGATTTTAAATTTTTAACCAATTCATTACCAATAACTTCATTTGGTCTTTTAATAGAAAAACTCCAAGTAAAAATAGTTTCGCCATTGGGCGATTTTGCCATGATGTTTAAAACATCATAAGTTTTGAAGTTTTCGGGCAAATCAACTTTCAATACTCCTTTTTCGAAAGGTTTAATATTTGGTGCTGTTATCTTCCCAGAAGTTTCAACCCTATCTGTTGAATTAAAAGATGCTAAAGTCCAAGTAAAAGTACATTGATTGATGTTGGTAAAAGCATACCTATTCTCTATACTGAACGAACCATCAAAACCATTGGCAATTTCTCTATGCTCAAAAAATATTGGGCTCCAAACTTCTTTAATGGTGTAAAAACTACCTTCTTTTTCGTGGTACGGACCAACTATTCCATCTGGGCCAAGGTTACCTTGGGTATCAATCATACCATTTTTATCTGTTCGTACCACACCTTGGTCGGCAAAATCCCATAAAAATCCGCCAGCAGATAATGGATTACTCCACATCGCTTTCCAATAATCTTCTAAACCAGCACCATGACCGCCATCCCACATGCCATGCAAGAATTCGGTTGGCATTAAAATATTGTGACCGTGATCGTAATTGCCAATACCGTAATTGTAATCACGGTAATGTGTCGTTTCAAAACCACCAAAAACTTCCCATGGATGAATTAATGGCCGTTTCTGTATATCTTGCTCTGCAAATAAATGATCTAATTCTCGATTATGTCCGCCTTCGTTTCCATTAGCCCAAAATACAATTGATGGATGATTTTCATCATTCTCCATCATTTCTGCTAGCAATTTTGTACCAGTTTTGGTATTGTAATTGCCATGCCAACCGGCCAATTCATCCATTACAAACAAACCAAGTGAGTCGCAAACATCTAAAAAGTGTCCATCGGGTGGATAATGTGCCATACGAACAGCATTCATGTTCATTTCTTTCATCAGTTTTACATCAGCTATGCTAATGGCTTTGCTTGTTGTACGGCCAGATTTTGGATAAAATGAATGGCGATTTACACCTTTAAACTTCATTTTAACCCCATTGATGTAAACGCCATCACGTTCTTTTACTTCTACAGTTCGAAAGCCTACTTTTTTAGAAATTTCGTGCAATGGCTGGTCTCCTTTATACAAAGTGAACTTTGCAGTATATAAATTAGGGAACTCTGTTGACCATAATTTAGGGTTTACAAACTCTCTTTGCAACCTAATTTGTTTTTTAATGGCAGTTTCAATTTTTTCGCCGAAAGCATTTCCATTAGCATCATACAATTGAATACCTACTTTATCTGCTCCATTAGTAGCCAACAAATTAACTTCTAATAGCCCATCTGCTTGTGCATTAATTTGCACCCTCTCTATATGAGCTTTTGGTAAAGCTTCTAAATAAACTGGTCGATAAATTCCTCCAAAAATCCAATAATCTGCTTTACGTTCTGCTTCGTTAACAGATTGGTTTGCAGAATGTTTAGCGACTTTAACTTCAAGTAAATTTTCCCCAGATTTTAATAATTTAGAAATATCATATTTAAACACATAAAATGAGCCTTCATGAATTGAACCAGCTAATTTTCCGTTAATCTTAACTTCTGTATCTGTCATTGATCCCTCAAAAACGATATTGATTTTTTTACTTTTCCAATCGCTGGGCACTGTGAATTTGTGTTTATAAAAGCCTATTTCCTTTCCTCTCAAACTATCTTTATCAAAGCCGTAATTGTATTTTCCAAAGCCCTGCAACTCCCAATTTGAAGGTACCGGGATGGTAGACCATTTATTGGCATTCATGCCTCCAGTTACAAAGAAGTCCCAATTTACAGTTTGGTCATTGCCCGTACCAGAAAGATAAATTTTTTCTGTTTGCTGTGCTTTTGATAAACAAAACATCGATATTAAACATAAAGCAAGTAAAAATCTAAGTCTCATTAGTTGATGTTAAATTGTTTGGTAAGCGGATTATTTGTTCTAAAAGGCAATGCTGGTAATCCATTTTGGTAAAAATTACCAGTCGGATTTTCCGTCCAATTGTATCTAGCGGCAGTTGGTTTTTTAACATCGATTGATTTAACTAAAACCATATTTCCTACAATTTTTGCTGTTGCTGGTTTAAACTTTCCGTCTTCTGCAGCAACTTCGAAGCCTGTTAAAGGGTAATTTGTATTTTTAAGTTGTTTCAGATTATCAAATTTTAACACAACTGTACTGTCTAAATAATTATCGCTAATAAAAATTGGTCCAACAGCATTAATTTTCTTGCCGTAATCTTTTGCTAATGCAATTAGCGATAGTCTTCTGCCAATTTCCCATTTGTAGGTTGGGTGCAAATCTTCCTGATTATCATTTAAATCGGTTGTTACTACCATTGCTGTGTTTGGCAAACGTAAAAGCTGAGCTTGTGCTTCCCAAAATTCAGGTTCGGTATCGGCTGTCATTTCTACCTTACCTTTGGTGGCAGAATAGTTGTATGGTGCAATTTGCACATAATAAAACGGCATTTTTTCATTGTTCCATGCTTTTCTCCAGCTGTTAATTAAAGCTTTCATTTTATAAGTATAGCTGATGGTTTCGCCCAAAAAACAATTTGTTTCTCCTTGGTACCATAACACACCTCGAATAGGAAATTTAATGAGCGGCTCTACCATTGGCGTATAAAATTTACCAGGGTCATTGTCAACTTTTTTTGAGACAAAATAAGGTTCAGCAGCAAAAGCTTCATTGCTGATCCATGGTTCAATTGCGCTACCAGGCACAGCCGATGAAATTACACCAATTGGTATGCCCAGTTTTTCTTGCAATTCTTTAGCGAAAAAATAACCAACAGCAGAGAAATTTCGCAAAGCTGAATCTTGTGCAATAGCCCAACTTTTATGAACAGAGTCTGGTTTGATCAATGCTTTTCGGTTCACTAAAAATATTCTGATTTGGTTATTTTTTGCATTGGCAACTTCATCCTTCGGAAAACCCAAAGCCTTATTTTTTGGCGTGGGAATTTTTACCAATTTACGCATGGCGTATTCCATGTTCGATTGACCTGAGCAAAACCAAACCTCACCTACTAAAATGTTATTTAAAATAATTTGGTTGCTGCCTGTTATGGTCATTTGTTGTGGCACAGCCGATGTTTTAGGTGGTGCAAGAGTAACTATCCAATTTCCGTTGGCATCTGCAATTGTAGTTTTGGTTTGTTTAGCAAAGTTTACAGTAACTTTTTCGCCTGCTGTTGCAAAACCCCAAATATTTACCGGTTTTTCTCGTTGCAAAACCATGTCGTTACCTAAAATTTGAGGTAATAATATTTTCGCATTGGCGGAAAGAGTGAATAAAGTTAAAAATGCAACTAGTAACATTTTGGCAGGAGATTGCCTGCTTGTCCGGTAGGCAGGCTTCTCCCGATGAAAAGTCGGAGCAGTCTCTCGCAATGAGGACCTTCTTTTTTGGCTACGTACCAAAACTGAAAACTGAAAACTGAAAACTGCCAACTGCCTTACCATTTACTCGTTTTTAAATATTGAATTGAATAAATAGCTTCATTTTTCTCGCTTTCGCCAGCATTTGGTAAATCATAAGTTTGGTCTGCAGGTGTATCTACATGCGGAAAACGACGTACCTCGCCAGTGCGGAAAACAATTCGAGATACTTCTGCTACAGGTTGAAATGCCAGACTTGTTAATACATCTTTTCCATTTACAGTTATGGTGTAAAATCTGGTAAAAGCATCAAGCTTAATTTTAATATTGTATTGCTCGCCAGCTTTATAGGTCATAAAATTTTTATAACGAGCACCAGCTTTTGCACTTAATGTTCCTGTTGAGTCGAATGTTAACCTAACTGTTGCCATTCCTCTAACATCTTGCAATTCAATTTCCATTAAACCGAAATTGTTTTGTTTTGGTGTAATCGAAAACTCGGTAATTACCTTGTTAGATGAAGGAAAAACTCTTTCCGCCTTTGCGTAATCAAATGGATCTTTATCTTTTAAAACTAAAGTTTTGTTTTCTAATTTTACTGGTGCCCAAAGCGGACTGTAAATATTCCACATTGATAACGCAGTAGCATCAGGAAGTTTGGCAAAATCATCATTTACAGGTTCGTTTACAACTTCGGTAACTGGCAACGTAACTGATGAAACCCAAATATCTTCCTTGTTCATGCTATAAGTTAGCCACATTTTACCATCTTTTGGTTTTCCGTTACCTTCTATAATCCCTCTAACATATTGTGGTCCGTAAGATTTGTAATTACCACCATAACGCATTGGAGCAACTTCACCATTTACCAACAACAAATTATTATAATCTAAACCATTTTTACTTGTCGAAACTGCCAAAGGCCATCTGTATTCTGATGGATTATAAACTGTTGCATAATTGCCATCAGCAGTTTTTTGTCCCCAAAATTTAGCGTTGCTGTTTACAAAACCAGGTGCACGATGTGCATTTTCTGGCCAAGTTTTACCTTCGTCGGTACTAATAGCAGTTAAGGCATTTTTCCAAAAGCCAACAACTCTGCCATCATTTAAATGGTAATAATTGAAAGCTTTGTATTGTTTTTGCAAGGTAATTAAAGGATCTTTTCTATCTGCTTCTTCATTCCATTGCTGTGTCATTAACTTGTTTGCTAACAATTCCTTACAAGCTTCAACAAATGCTTTATTTTTACTTCGGGTGTAATGAGGATATAATGTATTCTTCTCAGACCATTTCGGGTTGTAATGAATAAAATAGATTGGTCCGTACTTGCCATCTGGCTGAATTTCTCTTACCACTCTCCCAATTCCATTGCCATCATTCGGATCGTCTTTGGCATCAAAACTGATGGCGTAAAATCCTAAAACCAAAAACACATTTTTTGTTGAAATATAAAAACCCATACGTTGATGCATTACTGCATCTAAATCTTTAGCAACATCGGTTCTACCTTCTTTTGTTGTGCCATCTGTAATTCTGTAAATCGGAAAAATAACATCAGGTTTTGTCCATGTATATCCATCAGCACTGCTTTGTAAAAAAGTTTGTCCTGGCGGGATGCTTTCTCCCAATTTATCGCTCAAATATTCTACATAAAATTTATCGTTCCAATAGGCAATCATTGGGGCGTGGTTGTAAGTCCAGCCAAAATTTTCGGCTAAAGCCGGATATTCTCTATTTGCCCTAAAAGTTTGAATGCTGTGTACACCAACTACTGGTGTTAACTGCCCATGATGATAATCTGCATTAACCAAAGTTTTACCAGTATAACGCACCGAATCTTGTGCTTGCAAAGTTGTGCTTGCGATTGCTAAGGCTAGAATGATATATAATTTTTTTAATTTCATTATTTTTTATGTTGCCGTCATTGCGAGGAACGAAGCAATCTTACAACACCATGAATGCTTAACGCTTTAGGATTGCTTCGTGCCTCGCAATGACGAGTTTGTTTTTCGGTTGGTGAGACACCAACCGATAGGTAATCTTACAACTCTATAAATGCTAATGCTTTAGGATTGCTTCGTGCCTCGCAATGACGAGTCTATTTACTTTTTCAATTCCTCAACAATTTTCTTTTTAACTTTAATAACTGTTCCATGTTTATGTCCTTCGGGTATAGTTGTAGAAGAACTCACCTCTTCAAAAGTTTTAAAATCTGCTGTGCTTAAGGTTGTATATTTTTTATCTCCATAAGCATCATAATAAATTAAGTATTTCCCATCTTTCTCCATTACTGTTGGGCCTTCAGTTAATTTAGGACTAAAAGTATCAGAAATATTAGTGTAAGGACCTAAAGCATTTTCGCTATAAGCAACTTTTAAGTTTCTATTTGGTCTGGTGTTATCCTTTAAAACTAGCACATAATCTTTGCTTGCTCTTTTTACAATTACTGCATCAATAACGCTAAAACCTGGTTCTAAAAACAACTTTGGTTCAGAAAAGGAAACGAAATCTTTTGTAGTGATCGAATACATCCTGTGGTTATTGTCTTCATCTTCAATCCCTTTGGCAAAACGAAACGGAATGGTTGATGCCCAAATGATGATAAATTGTTTAGCTTCATCATCGTAGAATATTTCTGGTGCCCAAACATTCACGGTTGTAGGTTCTTTTTGCATTACTGGAATAAACTTTTGCTCGCTCCAGTTTTTTAAATCTTTTGAGCTGGCATAGCCGAACCCATTATCGCCTTTCCAACTGCAAGTCCAAACTAAATGAAACGTTCCATCAGGACCTTGAACTATTGATGGATCTCTCATTATTTTTTGTGTTCCTACTTTTGGTTGTAAGAAAACTTTATTGAGGTCTGTCCAGTTTTTGGCATCATAAGAATATAAAAGCCGTAAACCTTCATTTGCAGGTTCGCGGAATGAGGTGAAAATGTAAGCGTTTTTTGAACAAGATGTGATTGCACAAAGTATCAAGCCAATAATGACTAAATGATAAGATGATATGAACTTTGTTTTATACATTTTTATTTAAGTGTCTTCGACTACGCTCAGACTGACAACACGATAAAATTTTTCTACTTCTCCAATATCAACACCCAATCATTACCATTTTTTGGCTCACCTGGTGGATTGAATTTTTTCACGCCTTTGTTTACAATTTCTCCTAAATCGGTTTCTTTTCCAGTTCTTGGATTAAACCATGTTGCTTTAACATTATCTCCTTTAAGTTTACCCATGTTGATGCTAAAATCTTTCCCGGTGTAAGTGTAAGCCATGATGTAATTATCACCTCTGGTTGCAATTACTCTTTCATATTTTTCGCCATTTAAGCCAGCTATTAAACTTTGATCTGGCACACGATCAAAAAATGAGCGAGAAAGCATCAAGTTTTTTAAATGCTTCATTTGCTGTGCACCGAGCGAGTTCATTGCATCTTGCCAAACAATGCTTACGCCGTAGTTTGCTCCAGGATCACCAACTTCATAAAATTGCATGATTGAACTATGTCCGTAAGTATAGCCAAAAGCACCTGCAAAAACAGACCAGTAGCCATATCTTCTTACATCTTCAGGTGCCCAACGTATTTCTTTTGGGTCATGCAAACCTTGCGGAATATGTTCATAAGATGGCTCTCCATCAATTGTTGGTTTAACAGGTTTCATTACATAATCGGCCTCAATAAATTTCCAATTATCTTCTCCATAATGTTTCGTTTCATTCTTAGAAGTATCCTGATCGTATCTTCTGTGGCCAGATTGCACCATGTTAAAATCCATCCATTGCTCATTATTAAACCAATCTGATGAAGCCGTTCTTCCTCTAGGATGAAAAGTGATTAAATGATTTGGATCGTTTTTTCGCAAAATATCACCCATCGTTTTCCAAACCTCCATCTGCTCACTTCCCTTAATATCTCCACCGTTAAGCCAAATGATGTTCCAATTATTTTTGTAACGATCTACTAAAAACTTGGTATAAACTTCGGCTTGTTGTTTGGTAACCAGCTTTTGTTTTACATTTGTACCCCAAACTGGCACCAAAGCCATATAAATATCTCTTTTTGTAGCCTCAGTTATGATATAATCTACATGATCCCAATAATCGTATTGCGTAGAATCATTAAAATCTTTTCCTGGAGTAACAGCAGGAGTTGCCACATTTTTGTTTAGCACAGATGAATCTCCATAAACATTTACGGAAGGCACTTCATGCAAAACCATTACCTGAATTACATTAAAACCTTTTTCTTTTCTATCCTCTAAATATTTTACAGCCTCATCTCTATCTAACTTACCAAATAATAACCATCCTGTATCGCCAAGCCAAAAAAATGGTTTTTCGTCAGCAGTCATCAGGTATCTTCCGTTAGCTGAAACTTTTAAACCTTTAACATCTACGTTTTCTTGGGTCTTTTTTTCTTGGGTACAGCCGATGAATATTGCAATAACAATTAGGGTTGATAAAAAATTCTTGATATTTAAACTCATCTTATATTTTGTTAAGGATGATCACTTCATCACCATTGCCAACTTTGTTGATTTTTAACTCCGAACCTGCATTAATTTTCATTTCTTTTAACACCGAATTGTTTTTTAAATCTAAAATTTGCGTAGTAAAACTTCCTTTATATTTAGTTAAATCTAAGGTGAAGGCATCCGCCGATGCGTTATAAAGAATGTATGCTTTGCCGGCATTTTGCAAGCCATATTGCATTTTATTTGCATTAGGTAAAAACGGTTGCATGGTAGCTGCAGTATTTAAAAGGGTATTGTTTGCCACATTGCTAAGTGAGCCACCTGCTAATAAAATAGCCCAACCGTAACTTGGGTAATTATCTGCCGAATAAATTACTGCCTTATCAGGAAACTGAGTTCTGTATTCTGAAACGGCTCGATAAACTTGCTCAAATGAAGTTTTACCGTTTTTCATTATACGAGCATGTTGCCGAGGTGCCAAGTTTTGTCCGCCTTTTGGTGCATACGCTTTTCCATCTGCTTGGTAATGCCAATACCTGATATCAATCAAATCAACAACATCTGCCCTGCTTGGGTCTGCTAAAATTGCATCTTGTACATCTTTAGTAACACTTAAACCAATTATTGGATGTTTACCTGTTTCCTTTTTCCACTCTTTAATGGTGTCAATCCAGAATTGCACAAAGTGAAGTGGACCAGTAAATTCTGCGCTGATGAGTTGAATTACACCATTGTTATCGTTAAAGTTTTCTAAACATTTATAGATATATGCCTTGTGTAATTTCCTTCTTGCTGGATCATTGACATCATAAAACTGCTCTGCCATAAAAATTCTTTTATCGCCTGCATAAGGTACAGGTTCTGGGAAACCTGTGCCGTTGATGTTATTTGCTGTACGCCACGGAAAGTCTGCATAATGAGCTCCAGCTTCAATAATATTATGTTGAAAATAGTTTTGATGGATTAATACCAATCCTTTTTGATCGACTAAATCGGCAAATTGCTTTAATCTATCCCAATACCAAAGGTTGTATTTAGTTAAATCATATTTACTTAAACCATCCCAAGCTAATTCTTTTCCGCTACGGGCAAATGGCAATTCGTAAAATGGCGCCCAAACATCGCCATCCATACGGCGAATACGCTCATGATCATCTCTTCTCCTATCGTACCACAGTCCGTAATTGTGTTCTAAAACTTTGGTAGAACTGGCTTTCATCAAATCTGTATTTACCTCCAAATTATCTGTTAAGCCTTTTCCTTCTCTATTCGGTACAAAACGAGTAATATGAGCTTTGCTGTTTTTGATACCGATAGATTTTGTATTTCCACTCCACCATTGCACATCTTGTCGGTTGCCTGCTACTAGCGAATTGCCACGAATTAACCAACCATTTTTGATAGTCATTGCTGCAGCAAATTCTGGTTTTTCAACTTTAGCTAAGCCAATGGCATCTATAGTTTTTGCATCGTTTTTATCAAGTGTAATTGGGTTTCTTTCAGGTGCTTTATCAATAAACTCAAGTAAAGTTAAAGCAGGTTGCTCTGCTAATTTAGTCAATTTTGTTGCTACATCTACTTGTGGACTGCTTGATGCTTCGGTTTCAACTGGCAATACAATATTTCTTTGATCTGCTTCGTTACCAATTCTATCTTTTAGCTGAGCGTAATATAAACTACGCGGTTGAATTTGCTCATTAGACATATCCCAATGACCATTGCCAGCAAATTGTGCCCATGTACCAAATGCCCAATTTTGCGCTGTTGGTGGCTGATAATTATCAACCCTTGCAGCTGTACTTTGCCAAAAAACACTATTTGCAGCTGCCCAACCAGCTCCCTGTCCGTCTTGTCCACGGTTCATGAAACTTAAGGCATTTCCATCAACATTTACAATATCAAACAATGTTCCGCTCGACCAGCTATCAATTGCGCCGCTAAAACTGTAAGGTAATTTTGATTCGCATTGCACAAAAGCATTCGGGCCAGCTGCGCAAAAGCCAACAGCAAAATCATGGAAACCATATTCGGCGTAAATTCTTTGAAAAAGCGTTTGTTGACCAACGGTGTAAAATGTATTTCTGCGTTCGCCACCAATTTCTGATATTGGATTTAATGATTTACAATCTTCAACAGTAATTCTTTTACCTGTTTCGGCGATGTAAACTGCAGAACCAGCAAAATGCTGAAATACAATTTGACGAGCCCATGCATCTTGCACATTTTCAAAAGATATGCCATTCCAGCGATGGTATTCATCTTTGATGTTCTCTGTGTTGTAAACAGATTGTAGTTTTAGGTTTTCAACACCAGATTGGCTAATTCTTCCATCCCATTGGTATTTAGCAATTGTTGCTCCACCAAATTTTTGGTCTAAAGCAGTTGTAATTGGCGCATCAATTGTAATTGTGTTTCCAGCAATGCTGATAATTTTTCTATCCCACAAAACATCTCTTGTTCCTGGTTTCCAACCAAGCGAACTTTCGCCACCTCCAAATTCAAAAGTTTTTAATGTTTCAATCCATTCTTTAGTAGATGGACGATGAATGGTTATCCGATCGCCAACTTTTAAGGTTGATGCATTCGCAACCGTAAATTTCATTGCATTTACAGGCACATATTTATCCGTAATTTGGATTGGTCCTTGTTCAATTTTATCGGCTTTGCCAGAAATTCTAATTACCCCAATACGATCTAAACCAGAAGCTAAAATTGTGGTTCCGTTAGTTGAAAATCCTTCGCCTCTAATTACAACTCCAGATTGTTCAATTTTTAAAATTCCAGAAACCTGATGTATGCCTTTCTCTAATAAAACTGCTCCACGCAAACCATCTTTCCCGATAGATAATTTAGCAACATAATTAATGGCAGATTGAATTCTTAATGTTGCATCGCCCTCTTTTATGGGTACACTTATTTTTACTGATGCAGTTGGAAGAGGTTTTTCGCCAGCCATGTAACCACTGTAAGAAAAATCAGGTATTCGATTGCCTAAACTATCTGGTGTGTAAGCTAATTTGCCATCGCTACCTTTAAAAATAGGTTTTGGTGGGATGATTTTTTTTTGGGCTGAGGAAAAAAATGAAAACGAAAGAAGCATTGCCATAACTGACAATATTCTATAAATATATTTTCGATTAGTTTTTAGCATTTAATTCTCTCATTTTGTGATGTTTAATATGAAGTGCTTGCAAATTTTTGTTTGTGTGGCATCTCCTTATTTACCTCACCCTATCAACGTTTGGGTTAAAAGCAATTCCTTTGCTTTCCCTCTCCTTGAGGAGAGGGATTATCTGACAGTACAAAAACCACCTACATTGATAGGGTGAGGCTTAGTAAGCCAAATTTACCTTTTCATTAATTATTTTTAAATTTCAACAAAATCATCCAATTTTAGCTATCTCATTTACATTGGTTTTCTGAACAATTTTAACAGGCAGTACCTCGCAATGACGGAAAGATTATGGCTTTACCGATGCAATTGGAACCACACTGTTTAAATATACTTCAATATTTGCATAACCGCTTTTAGAAATTTTTACAGCATCTGCAGGGTCTTTTGAATTTAAACCATTTTTAGTTTCATAAGCATCTGGCATACCATCATTATCAGTATCTACATAAGGCGTTCCTTTATACTCTGGGTAACCACCAACCTGACTGATATCAGTAATGATACCTTGTTTATATGAATCCTTTGCCAAACGGCGATGTTCGAAATCTTTTTCAGGTAGTTTAACACCTTCGATATAATCTATTTTACCAGTTTGTACTTGTTTGATAACTCTAATATCAACAGGATCTCTTTTTGGTAAATTAGCACCTACGTTTTTAAGCACATAATCTTTCGCTTGTAAGGTTGGCATTAAAGTAATTTTAGCCATTGGAAAAGGTTTAGCCGAACGCATTGCAGCAAAATAAGGCTGAGATTGTTCATAAGTCATCAACTCGCCTTTTTTATCCTCTACTTGTACGCCACCATTCCAATTGTCTTTGGTTACTTTTTCGTTGCCTTCTATAATATTACCATTTACATAGGCTCTACCATAAACAACATAAGGCAATTTACTTCTACCAGATTCTGGCTTTAAAATACGGTAACTAATTGGTTCTTTTAAATTAGTAACTGGTCCGGGTTTGTAATAATTATTGATGATATTATACAATGCAGTATAATCACCACCATCTGTAGACCTATTGTTCCAATTAAAAATTACATTGTTGGCGAAGTTAAAAACACCATTCCATCCTATTGATGGATTTCTTGCACCATTATCTGCCCAAAGGTTGCGCATAAACGTACAATTTTCTCCGCCTAATGTACTACCAAAAGCATGGTTCCAAGTATCTAAAGCTTCAGAAAAAATAGAATTTTGTATGGTGATATTTACAGTAGCTAATTTATCTTCAATTTTGCCTGTACTGTCATTGTACATGTGGCGGTACATCGACATGTTTTCGTCTAATCCCCAACTTGCAGAAACGTGATCTATCATGATATTTCCTACAGGATTACCACCAATGGCATCATCTCTTCTGCCTACAAAAGTTTCACCTCTTCTAAAACGCATAAAACGAACCACTACATCATGGGTATTGATCCAAACTGATTCGCCTGCAATACAAACGCCATCTCCAGGTGCTGTTTGACCAGCAATGGTAATATACGGTGCACGAATAACCAATGGCGTTTTAATACGGATGATACCAGAAACGTTGAAAACCACAATTCTAGCTCCACCTTGTTCGCAAGCTTCACGTAATGAACCCGGACCACTATCATTTAAGTTTTTAACAACGATAACTTTTCCGCCTCTACCACCAAAACTATATGCACCACCACCTTCGGCACCTGGAAAAGCCAATAATTCTGATTGTGGTAAATCTGTTGGTCGGCCAGCCCAAGGCACATAAGGTTTACCTTGTTTAGCTTCTTGCGCAATAATTATTTTAGCTTTTTCCCAAGCAACATCAGACTGTTTTCTGGCTTCAGCCATCATATCATCTGACACTTTTTGAACATCAGCAGGAATTTTAGGGTATTGAGCCTGAGCGAAATTTGTAACTAGTGCTACAGATGCTAACGTTAAAAGGCTAAGAAATTTAATTTTCATATTGATTTGTTCATAGGTTATCGTTAAAAACCTACATCCAAGGATTAGTTCGAATGTTGTTTTTGATATAACCGAGTAATTTATATTGGTTAGATTGTGTATTATATCTCAAAAATAATGGCTGTATATGGCTTATTTATCTATCATCTTCTCAAAAGATTATAACATATTGCCATTTGGCCAATTTTAGCGTAACAATAGTATTTCATTGCAAATGCAAGATAACAATTAAAGCTTAAATTATTTATATATAAATGTAACATTTCCAAATAAAAAAAGGGATGCTTTCGCATCCCTTTTACAAAAATATACTAAAACTAAAATTTTTAAATTACTTAAGAATTCATTTAAAATCTATTTTTGGATTTTAACGCTTACATTTATATAAGGTCTTCCCTCGTAATCAGAAGTAACTGCATTAATATATAACATACCGTATTTACCTTCTTGAGTAAGAAAAAACACTCCATTACCACCATTTAATCCATTTGCTAAAAGTGTAGCGTTTGTTTGATCAAGATTAATTGTACGAGCTTTTGCTAATGTTTCAATAGTAGAACCAGACACTGCACTTGTTAAAAATGCATTAGCTTGACCAGTTACTGGGGCACTAAATTTGGTTGTTCTTTTTGGGTTGAAACCACTAATATCAAAAGCTGGAATTGGGTTGGTAGCAGAACTCAAAGAATAAAGGTTAAGCACAACAGAAACAACCGAAGGAGTAGAATTTGAAGCTAATCTTGCAAAGATTCCAAAATCAATTTTTGCAGCATTCTGAGCTGCATTTGTGTAACTGTAGCCCGAAGCATCAGTTAAAGAGAAAAAACTAGGCACTGTCCCTTCAGGATTTGGTAGATAAATATTTCTATTTGCATAAATCATATAACTGGGATTAACCTCTACAGTTACATTTTTCTTGCCATCACCTATAAATATACCTTTTTGGTTTAGTGCATAAATACGGTAAGATGATTTACCATCGCGGTTCATAGTTAGTTTTAAGATATTTGAAAAACTTCTACGTTTGGTTTCATCTGTAATTGGATAAGTAATGCGTTGAGGCTGCTGTGTTCCAGAAGAAGTTTCTACTACATAAGAGTACACATCTTCATTTGCAGAATTAATAGTAAAATCAATCCATACTTCATCTTTATCATTTACCAATTTATAATCCGTAACACAACGAGGATCACTATTGTTATAAGTTACCGTAACATCGGTAAACATGGTAAATATATTTTCAGATTCCTTTTTGCAAGAAGCGAATATGAACACGCTCAATGCAAAGAGAAATAACTTTTGAATATTTTTTGTTTTCATTTTTATATTTTTTGAGTCAGAAAATCTGAGTTTGAAATTTCTAAATATTAATCTAATGGATCAAATAAACCACCGGCCCAACCCACAGTTGGAAGTATATCTGAACCGAAATTCACAAAATCATTATGGAAAGTGTAAAAATAATGGAATTCAGGAATATTATATGGCAAATAAGTAGTGTTAGTAACCGTAACATTCCTAAAATAGGTTTGATAAGTTGCTTTGTTATTCACATTAATAGTTTCTCTGAACATCACACCATTTGTAGAAGCTTCTAATGTTGCCTTATTGGCTGTAGAAACTAAAGCTATCTCTAATTTAGACATATTTCCAGTTAATAAATGCATTGTACGAGATCTTCTTAAATCTGCATTGCGTTTATTTTCAAAGGCAAACTCAATTTGTCTTTCATTTAAAATTAAATTACGCATAGCTGATGTGCTGCTTGCTAAACCTAATCCATAATCAGAATCCCCAGCGACAACACCTGCTCTCATTCTAATTGTTCTCACCATATTTTTAGCTTCACCTATATTACCTGTTTCATTTAAGCAATCTGCATAGTTTAACATTACCTCGGCAAACCTCATTTCAATCCAATCCATTCCACTTCCACCACCTGTACCATTTGAATAAGCCACATTACCTGATGTTAAACTTGGTGTAGCAAAACGTTTAACATATACTGCGTTACCAGTGGTTTCACCAACAGCGGTGTTGTAAGTCCATTGTTTTCTTGTCGCATTACCACTTAATGGATAGACACTTCCATTTGTAGCAAATGTTGCTTCAAATCTCGGATCACGGTTTTGCCAGAACATCACTGCATCATAAGGAAAAGCAGTAGATGTATTTAAAGGCTTCCCATCTCTCATAGGATAAGCATCTAACATTTTAGTTGTTGGGACATAAAAATTGCTATACGAACCTCCTTCTGATAAAGGTCTCACACGACGTTCTCCATCATGACCTCTATTTGGAATTGTATTTGAATAGGTTCTCACTAAAATTGCTTCAGTATTTGTGCTTCCTTCTGTGCGAAATATATCTAAATAATTAGGCATTAATCTCTTGCCAGCTGCAAAACATAAATCATACGCTTCTTTATTTGCAGCTAAAGCCTCTGTCCATCTCGATGCTTGATATGGATGTTTAGGATCATTAGTAGGATTAAATTGTGGACTAGCCCAATACAATAAAACTTTTGCCTTTAAACAGGCTGCAATTAATTTTGTAATTTTACCTCTTCCATCACCATCTGAAGGATTAAACCCTTCTAACATGGTCATTGATGTATTTAAATCGTTTATGATTGCCGCGAAACATTCTCTTGCGCTTTTTCTACCACCATTATAAACAGTAGTTGGGGTTTGTGGCTCTAGAGGAAGTGGAACACCACCATATACCTTAACCAATTCAAAATAAGTAAAAGCTCTTAAGGCATGATATTGACCTAATAACTGACGCTGAACAGCAGTTGCTATAGTTCCTTTGGGGATATTGGCAATGGCATCATTGCATCTAGCAATATCCCAATATTTATTGTTACCAGGATTACCACCATAGGTATTGCCAGTAAATCTTACATCATTATTACCTAAAATACCTTCTAGACCCAATGCAGCTCTTGCATTGGCATCGCCACTAGGTAAATAATTTTCATCGCTAGCAAAATGTACACCGTATCTATCTGGCGTCAATTGCATAGGGAATGGAATGATTGTTACATCATATACCCTATTCAAATGAAGTTGAACAGAACCTTCTGAATCCCAAATTGCTTCATCAATACCTTCGGTGTCTTCAAGAAAGAAAAACTCATCTTTATTTACACAGGCAGAAACACAAGCTACTAAAGTTAGTATTACTGCAGCCTTTTTTATATTGTTTTTTAATTGCTTAATCATTTTTCAAAAATTATAAGTTAACACTTAATCCTAAAGAAATTGTTCTCAACATCGGGTAATCGTAAGCACTCGAAGTGTAAGGATCTTTGTATGGAAGTGGGTTTACAATGGTCCATAAATTATTTCCAGTTAATAGCAACCTCGCGCCACTTAAACCAATTTTTTTAGCAAATGTTGCTGGTGCTCTATAACTTAAGGTCATCGTGTTGATACGGATCATCGTACCATCTTCTGCCCAAAAATCGGAGTTCCTAGTTAAAGATGGGTCATCAAATCGTGGAAATCTTCCTTCATTCGGGTTTTCAGGTGTCCAACGATCTTGCCATAGTGTTAAGACATTTCTAGTTGCAGAAGGGGCAATTCTTGCTCTACCATCGTAATATACTTGACCTCCAAAACGGGCATTAATATTGGTGTTTAATGCGAAATTTTTATACGAAAAATTTAATGAAATACCAGATGAGAAAAATGCATTTGTATTATCGAACATTGGCAACATATCACTATCAGAAATTACACCATCATTATTGGAATCTTCAAAATAAAGCCAACCTGGTTGAGGAATACGGTCATATAATCTATAGTTAGGATATTTTGCCATCCAAGCATCAACCTCTCCCTGTGTTCTAAACATCCCAATGGTTTTTAATCCGATATTACTTGAAGAATAAACTCTTGGATCGGTTCCGAATTGCGTTTGCCAATCAGGAGCAACGTTGTTGATTAAATTTCCTTGAGCATAAAGTACTTGGTCAACAACAGAGTTACCATAACCAAAGTTCATACTAGCACTCAGTTTTAGATCTGATGTTAGATTAGCTCTATAACCGATGCTAAACTCAGAACCCCAGTTATAAGTCTCTCTATAATTGATAACAGCAGCTGGGTTACCAAAATATTGAGGATAAAGATTATTCCCACCCAAATCAAAAGCATCATAATTATAATTTCTGAACACCTCAACACTGAAATCTAATTTATTATCAAACATCGATGTTTCTAAACCAAGGTTGTAGGTAAGTTTTCTCTCCCAAGTAATATCTGGGTTTGCTAAACGCGAACGATTTAAACTATTTTGGTTTGAGTTGCCATATAAATAACCATTAGTAACATCGATTAAGAATCTATTTTGCCATAAACGTTGTGCAACCCTATCATCGCCCGTAATACCTACATTTAATTTCAACTTCGCAAAATTAATAAAGCTTAAAAACTTCGAATCTTTAAAGAATTTTTCTTGACTGGCTACCCAACCAAGACCTACACTTGGAGCTAAACCCCAGCGATTTCCAGTAGCAAAATTTGACGAAGCATCTAAACGGCTGATTACCTCTAATAAATATTTTTTATCAAAATCATAATTAAAACGACCAAAAAATGAACGTTTAGAAACTGCATTCCTTGTAAAATCTTGGCGAGCTAATGTAGTTGCATCAAACGCCCAATACTGGTCTATTTCTGGAATGAGTTGATTAGTATAGCGAACACCTAAATTTTGTAAATTTCCTTCGCTTTGCTCACCACCCACTAATAAATCAAATGAATGTTTAGCAATGATTTTTGCATATTGCAACGTTATAAAGCCCTGATAACTATTATTTTCAGATACTCTTGGGGTTATACTTGCATTTTGCGGGGTTACTACATTAAAAACATTAGATGTTGAAGATGTATTGATAAACTGATCTGTAAATAATTGTTGATTATTACCTTGTCTTACGAAATTATAGGTTTGATAAGGTGGCACATATTGTGTGTTTTTTCCCGATCCACTTGCTTGAGAAACTTGAACTCTAGCTGTAAAGCCTTTTAAAAAGGTTGGTTGGTAGGTTAAACTTGTATTAATACGATATCCTTTTGTAGAACTGTTCTGATAATAGCCAGATTCTAATATTGCTCTAGGATTAAGCGCACCATCATAATTTACATTAAAACCATTAAGTGTCATTGGTACCCATCTTGGTGTACTTACAATCCTTTCAAAAAAATTAGCATCATTGTCTGAAGTACTGTGTTGTGCAGTTCTTTGGTTAAAATCAACATTAAAGCCTACATCAGCCTTTAATCCATTGGCAAGTGTTGCTGTTAAACCACTTCTAAATCCATACCTATCATTTGTTAATCCAGCATAATTTGCGTTCTCATTCTGAAAACTTCCCCCAGCAAAAAATGTAATTTTATCATTACCACCAGAAATACCTACGTTATGTCTTTGCATTAAAGCTGCCTGCCAAACTTCATCATACCAGCTTTTGTAATTTAAATTACTAATAACATCTAAATCGGCGGGTAAGAAAAAACTAGATAATGGTGCATTACTAATACGATAAGTGTCATTTAATAAGTTAGCGTGTTCCAATCCAGATAACATTTCAGGTTCCATTGCAGAATCAGATAAGCCTAGATAACCGTTATAAGTAATACCAATTTTACCAACCTTACCTCTTTTAGTTGTAACTAAAACGACCCCTTTTGCACCTGCAGCACCATAAATTGCAGCTGAAGCATCCTTTAAAAAGGAAATATTTTCAACCATTGATGCATCGATATTATCAAAATCATCTCGTGTTACCGTAATTCCATCAACCACATAAAGCGGCTCAGATGTTCCTCCAACATTTTGTCCAGCTAAAGACCCCGAAACTGATGAATTACGTATGTTTAATGTAATTGGTGAACCTGGGCGACCAGAAGTTTGATCAACACCTACACCAGCTATTCTATTTCTCATTGCACCAGCAATATTTGGAGATGGAATGTCTTGAAGTTCTTCTCCTGAAATAATAGCTACAGATCCTAAAGTTTCAGAGCGTTTTTTTGTGCCATAACCAACGTTAATCACAACTTCAGTTAATTCTTGACTATCCGCAGCCATCGTAACATCAATTTTGGTTTTTGTTCCTACTGGAATTTGTTGCCTAACGTAACCCACATAAGAGAAAACTAATACATCAGCATCAGAATTAACTTGTATAGTATACACACCTTGTGCGTTTGTACTTACGTTACTGGGCATTCCCCTTAACGCAACGTTTACTCCAGGAATTGGCCCTGAAGCATCGGATACTGTTCCCGTTATCCTTCGCACTTGCGCAAACAAAATTGTGCTTGTGCTTAGCATTAACAGCAAGAACAATGAAATTTTTTGTAAAATTTTTGAGTTCATAATTTATTAATTTGGTTAGTGAGTATTCGTAATATAATTGTCTAATCTACTTTGTTCGCATTTTTATTTGCTTCTTGAGCAGCTTTTATTCTTTTTTGCCACTCAATGCCTTCCTTTTTTAAATCGTAACCTTGGGCAGATAAGTAGTTGTTTATTCTGCCTTTATATTTACCAAAAGTTGCATGTTTTTTATCTGCTGATTCTGCATCCATCGCTTTTTCTCTAGCTTCGGTTAACCAAACTAAGATTTGCTTTTTTTGCTCGGCTGTTAGATTTAATAATTGTTCTTGGTAAGCTCTATAGGTTAAAGGCACAACACCATAAGTCATCCCATCTTTTACTTTTTCTATTTGCGCTGTATTTAATTGTGTAGCTAAATTTTTAAGGTATTTTTGATGAAGTTTTGCTAAAGAAGCTTCTACTTTTCTATTTTCCTGAGCTATTAAGGTGTCTTGTAAAATCTTGTTGTCTTTATTAGTTTCTTTAGTGGCTTTGTATTTTGCATCACGAGCGGCGTAAACATCGTTTAAGCTACTGTATTGATCTCTGATAATTCCAGTAACCTTTTCAGCTTTTTTTGCCTCATTAATTCCTAATACAGCGGTGATTTTGCCTGCTCTCTCTGTAATTACTTTAACGTAAGTTTCTCTTTCGCTGGGAGATTGCTTTTGCGCAAACGTATTAGTAACGTTTATTAAAATAAATAGCAGGATATAAAAGGTTCTCATTTTTCGTTAAAGTTAAATTAATTTTTCTTTTTGATTAGGTTTACCTCACCACAAAAATGAACTGTAATACCTAATTCATCTAAAGCTGCTGCTTTAATTCTACAAGCTTCATGTGCACTTGCTTCATAATTGGCATATACCACCTGAATATGATTAGCTTTGTGTCTTGCCATCATTTGGTCTCTGCTAATGCCTTTTAATACGGCGTGCATAATAGGCCATTCTGATGTGGTTTCATTCCATCTCCTTTGTGTTTCATCATCGGGTAGGGCTACAACTTCTCCTACACCTAAATCGCAGTGTAATTTTCCTTCGCAAACATATATTCTGCTCCAAACAATAAAACCTGGTTTGCTTATTCCTTTTAATGAACCGCCACCTAATCTAAAATACATGGCTGGTTGTCTTTCGCTACTAGCACCTGCATAACCATCAATAAAATGAGCTGGCGGTGCTGCACCAGAAATTAAAAATACCCAAACAAAATCATTAATATGTTGGTCTTTGTAGTTTTCTCCCCAACGAATATCATGCAAAGTATTTTCGCCAGACATGCCTAGCTCATTCCATAGTTGATAAGTTACCAAGCCATCTAATCCAGCACACTCATCCACTTCGTTAAAATGAGGTAATGCTTTTTTAGCAAAAAGTTCTTTTCCTTGTAGCGAATATACTGGTGGTCTATCTTGATTATTCAATAAACCTTCTACTAAATCGCTGGCAACAGTTAAATCTTTTAAACCTTGTTGATATTGAATACCGATGGTATCGCAACTAAATTCATCCGCTATGCGAACGGCTGCAATGTACATTTTGCATTGCGCTAAAGTTTGGCTTTTAGTTAACTCGGATTCTTCATTGGTTCCCCAATTAAACTGCATACCTTTTTTTAACAACCATTGCAAAATAGCTTCTGCTTCTTGATCTGTAACTTGTAACATGGCAGCATATAAGCCAGATTGACTTAGACGTTCTTTAAAAAAACCGGTTTGGTGTAAAAGTTCATCGGGAATAATGGCATTGTACATACCCATGCAACCTTCATCAAAAACACCCATTATTACTTTTCGCTCTCTTAAGTTACGGGCAAAAGTTCTACCCTTTTTATCATCGGTTAATGGTATTTTACTTAACGCAAAACTTTTTACATGACTTTGATCATAACTTATTTTACCAGTAGCAAGCCATTCTTGCAAACCATCTGTGAAAAAATCATCATCAAAATTTTCGCTCCACAGCGTGCTGTAAGTTACTTGAGCTTTAGTTAAACAACCATTTAAATTTAACATACCCACTAAGCCCGGCCATTGGCCACTCCAGTTTGCTACTGTTAAAATTGGACCTTTATGGGTTAACAAACCAGCTAATACATGATGTGAATATTGCCAAACACTTTCGGCAACAATTAATGGCTGATTTGGATCGATCTTACGAAATACATCCATACCCATTCTTTGCGAATCGATAAAGCCATGTTTTTTTGTGGTGTTGTAAGGATGAGCACGCTTAACAGTCCAGCCAAATTTCTCAATTGCAGCTGTTAAATTTTGTTCCATTTGAGCTTGAGCAGCCCAGCAATTTTGATTTGCCGAAAGCCTTAAATCTCCGCTAGAAACTAATAGAATTTGTCCTTGTACACCCGGTTTCATAATTCATTACTGAACAAACAATTTATATAAAAAGAGTTTGTAGGTTTTATATTTGGTTATCGCCTATGGGGCTATATACAAAACTCAACAAACAAAAACGCTATTTACTCTAAATTTTTATCCAATTAATATAGGATATTATCATAAATGAACCTATCTTTAGGCATTGCCTGATAGAAACTTAGCAAAATTATAGAACCGATTTTTTTTCAATTTTTCAATTTTTTAGATGAAACCTCATTTTCACAAAGTTCCGATTACCTTACAAAGTTCGTTTAGTATTAGGCATGATATTAAACCAGATTTTGGTAATGTTTGGCACTATCATCCTGAGTTAGAATTGCATTACAATGTTAAGGGAGAAGGGGTAAGATTTATCGGCGATAACATCAGTAATTTTGCTGCTGATGAGATGGTTTTATTAGGCGAAAATTTACCACATACTTGGCGTTGTAAAGATGAATATTTTCAGAATAATCCAGATTTGAATGTAGAAGCAATGGTGATCCATTTTTTGCCAGACTGTTTAGGTAAACATTTATTAAGCTTACCAGAGGCTTATCTAATTCCGAAATTGTACGAAAAAGCAAAAAGCGGAATGATTATTTACGGCAAAACGAAAGTTTCTTTAGCAAAGCTGATGGAAAAGGCGGTACATGCCACTAATTTAGAACGGATTATTATCCTCTTAACTATCTTAAAAACCTTAGCAGAAACTGATGAATTTGAACTGATTACGAGCAAAAGTACATTTTATCAATCTAACGAATCGGAAACTTTGAGGATCAATAAAATTTGTACTTATACGCTAACAAATTATAAAAACGACATTACTTTAGAAGAAGTTGCTTCATTAAGTAACTTGAGTATCACTTCATTTTGCAGGTATTTTAAACTCATGACTAAAAAAACCTATTACGATTTTTTAATCGAAATTCGCGTTAGTCATGCTTGTAGGTTTTTGATTGAAAACAAGTTACCAACCGAGATGATTTGCTTTAATTGTGGATTTAACAATGTATCTAACTTTTACAGGCATTTTAAAAAGGTAACAGGTTTAACCCCTTTAGATTACAAGAGGAAGTATTTGAATGAGTAATGCCTCACCCCAACCCTCTCCAAAGGAGAGGGAGTAATTCAAACTAAATATTGAAACATAAACTCTTTATCGCAAGACTCTTTACGCCCTACTTCTTAAATAATCACCTTAATATTAAAATCATTTAGCAAAGCAGTATAATCTGTATATAAACTTTCTATCTCTTTCACTATTTTAGGTGTAAATGTTCCAACTTCCCTTCGGGTAAATGTTGTTATATTTAAACCTCTTTTTTGAAGAAAATATTTAGATACTATCGGATAAACATTGTGCATTACATCCATATTATCAATGATGAATTGTTGTACAACTTCAACTTCTGCAGCTAAACTATCATCGTTATAATGATCGCATAACCAAACAATTAGTTCTGGAAAATAATTACCTTGTATGCACGATAAACCTGCAGAACCTGCTTTAAGCGAATCTACAGCATGAGCCATGTAAGCATCGTACAAACCAAATTTATAATCTTGCGTTAAAGCCAATTTTTCTTTAATCTGATTTAAATCTAAACTTGTATCCTTGTGGTAAATAACTCGGTTTGTAGCTACAAATTGTTGCAGTTGTTTTGGCTTAATTACCTTTTTGTAGGGTACTGGGCATTCGTAAAAACCTAATGGAATTTGATCAGTCTGAACTAACAATTCGAACACATTTTTTTCAAAAATCTCATCGCTGTCTTTTTCATCCGCAAGTAAACTAGTAATTGCAATTACTGCTTCTACCCCACTTTCTTTAACTCGTTTTACAAAATCTGCTTGTTTGGTAATTTCTCCGCCAAATGTTCCAGTTGCTATCACTGGCACTTCGCCGCCAACTACATTTATCACATGTTTAATTGCTTGTAATCGCTCTATATCAGACAATTCGAACATTTCACTAGATAAACAATTGGCGAATAATCCTGCTGCTCCTGCCTGCAAATAAACCTCTGTTAATTGGGTTAAAGCGGCATAATCTATACTTCCATTGCTCGAAAAGGGCGTGAGCATTACCGGGATGAACCCCTTTGTTGAGTTTTCCATTATTTTAAATGAGATGATATTTTATTGAATTTATATTTTCAGTTATTTGATTGCTGAGATTTTAGTTTGGTTAAAAATAATCCTGTTAAGAAAATGGCTAGCGTACCTACAACAATGATCATGTTTTTGTGCAGCGGGTTTCTAAAATTTTCGTATGCTGGCGGAAGAAGGTAAGAAAAGGTCATCCAGATAATTACAACTATACCGATGATTGTGGCCAGTTTAGCTTCGTGATTTTTGGTTTGCCGACTGATGATTCCCAAAAGAAATAAACCTAACATACCAGCGGCAAAAATTCCTGAAAGTTCCCACCAAGCATCTAAAATGCTTTTTACACCTATCATGGCTATACCTGCAATCATGCCCATTAAACCAAAAACTACTGTGGCGATATGTAAAACAGATAAATTTTGCTTTTCGGTGATGTCTTTTTTGAAATACCTTCTGTAAATATCCACTGTAAAAACCGTTGCTGATGAATTCATACCAGAACTGATTGTACTCATTGCAGCTGATAAAATTGCTGAAACTATTAAGCCTACCAATCCAATTGGAATTTTTGTAACCATAAAATGAGGCATAATTTTATCGCCATAATCTGCTGGCTGTAAATTATTTTGTACAGTTAAAATTTCTGCAGCAGAGGCTGATATTGGCAACCTTTCTACAGCTACTTGATGCTTAATAGTTTCGATTAACTCTGGGTGAACCTGATAATAAGCATATAAAGCAGAGCCGATGACAAAAAATAATAAAGAAGCAGGTATATACAACCAAACACAAAGCCAAATTGATTTTGAAGCCGCTTTGCTTGATGATGCAGTATGGTAACGCTGAACGTAATTCTGATCCATACCAAAATTGTTTAGGTTGATAAAAAAACCATACAACAAGACCACCCAAAATGAGGAATTTACAAAATCTGGAGAAAAACTACCCAAGCTAAACTTACTATCTGCTTTGCCAATCTCTATCACTTTTGCCACACCACCGGGCATATTTGTGATGATAAGATATAAGATTAGCAAAGCTCCAAAAGTTTTAACAACCGCCTGCACAACTTCTGTCCAAATTACAGCTTCTATACCACCTAAAACGGTGTAAATGATAATGCAAATACCCATCACAATCATGATGATTTGCATTGAATAACCTGTTAATGCTTGCAAGCTTAGTGCTATACCAAAAAATATAGAACCCATTCTTGCCAATTGGGTTAATAAAAAACATATTACAGCATAAGCCCTTGCCCATGGCCCGAACCTATTTTCGAGATGGGTATAAGCAGATATTTCGCCAGTTGAGCGGTAAAATGGCACAAAATATTTTGCAGCAATCCATGCTGCCAATGGCATAGAAATACTGAATACAAAAGCATTCCAATTGCTGCCAAAAGCTTTACCTGGTACACCCAAAAAGGTATTGCTACTTAAAAATGTAGCGTAAATTGATAAACCTATAGCCCAACCTGGTATTAAGCCTGAGGCCTTTGTAAATTGTTCTGAATTTTTATTTTTTCGAGAAAAATAAACGCCAACTAAAATCATCCCTATTAGGTAAATGACGATTATCGCTAAATCGAGTATTGGCAGACCCTTCATTTTGTAATTGATTTATAGTTGGTTAAAGCAAATATCACTGCATAACACTAAATATTCCTATCAAATTTTAGCTAGGTATTGTATGATGTTATCTTGTTGGGTTTGAATTTATATGTTTAATTATAATACATCATACTCAATTTATTTCAGCATCCACTAAACAAGGAAGACCCTGAAATAAATTCAGGGTGACGGTCTTCTCTTACTGCACATCCAAAGCATCTATATACAATCCTTTGGTTTCAGTTGCAATAATTCTCACCAAATAACTACCCGCGTTTATCATACTGCCTGTATTGGTATTTACATAATTCCATTTCCCCTCTTTTGTTGGCATTAGTTCTAAATTTTCTGTTTTCATCAAAGTACCATCGGCTGACAAAAACTCGAGCTTAGCTTTTAAATTTTCATTAAATGGGTTATGGTATTTCAGCGTTAAAGAATAAACATCTGCAACGCCAGTAGCAATTTTAAATTCTAAAACACTATTTTCATTCTCATTAAAAACCACTCTCGCTCTGCCCATTAAATCTTTTTTCATTAGACCATTTCCTTTTAAATGTGCCTCTGTAGCTTTGTAGCTTGTAACGGTTTTTAAATCATAAGCAGGTTCTAAATTTGTTGGTGGTAAAATAGCTACCGTATACATTGCTGTATTTAAAGATTCTTCCCCTAATTTAACTTTATCGCCTTTGGCAAACCTTTTACGGTATACATTAAACTTAACACCTGCGCTATTTACCGCAACCGATTTTGTATTTTCGTAACCAGACAGCCAAGTCAGCTTAGAATTTTCATCTACCAATACAAAAACATCAGCTGATGTATTTACCTTAAAATCAATAATTTGTTTAGTTTTATTTGAAGTTCTAATCCATTCGGCTCCGTATAAATTTGAAGGCAACGAAGTAAATTCAATTTCTTCATCAGAATATTGTTTATCGCCAATATCCATCCAAGTAGATTTTTGAATTTGAGCAGATGTTTCAATAATTGAATTTTCTTGATTAGTAATTTTTAAATTTTGTTTTAAACTTGCTATCGCGATAGCAGAAATTAAAGCCTGACCAACTTTAACCTGAGGAAAGGAAATCTCCAATTTTCCAGCTTTAACAAAAACTTTAACTGTCTTTTTTAGTAGTTTATTTGTTCCAACTGCTGCCCAAATATCTAAATCTTTAATTACAGTTTTATTGTTAATTGCAATATCAAAAACCCGCATTCCTTGGCCATTTAAACCACCACCAATACCTATCCATGGCTCAATAAAGTACATTTCAACCAAATATTCTCCATCTTCAGTTATCGGAAACTGAAATTTTAATTGATCTCTTCCATACCTAAAAGATTGAAACAACTTCCAATCGGCAGTTCCATCAATCGGATCAAAAGTTCTTCTTTGACTAGCAAAAAAAGACGGAACACCCGGAAAATTAGCCGTCCATGAGCTAGAGCCATATTTATTTTTACTTGCTTGCTGATCGGCCAACCAAACATTTCCATTTTTATCTTTATAATTTGGTCCGCCAGCGTTTAAACGGTATATGTACTTGTAATTTTTAACTGGTTCTGTAATATGGTCATCCTTAACCAAAGCCCCAAAATTTGGCGATTTTGCCAAACTATTTAACACAATTACATCTTTAGCGACAGCTTTTCCATTTACATAACCAATGGCATTAAGTACATTGTATATAATATTTGGTTTATCCCATTTAAAATGTGTACCAATTCCATTCTTCGTTCTTTTGCCCAAAGATTGTCCGTTTATATCATTAAACAATTCAACTTCATCGCAATTAGAATAAACAGTTATGCTATCTTTTATACCCGGATTTGACCATCTGTTTGGCCAGGTATGTGAAACAACATAAACCATCGGTTCAGCTTCTTTTGGTGCAAAATTGCCTCTAAACATGTAAAAAACATCGGTTGGTTCTTCCCAGGGTGTGTACATTCCTTTGTAATTTACTGGACCAATTCGATCTAAATCTCGTAACCCTTCGCCACCTTGTACCCTACCCGGATTATCGTGCGAACTGTACAACCAAAAATAATGACCAGCGGTTTTATCCTTGACAGACTCTGCCAAACGCACCTTGGTTTCCATCAATTCGGTCATGTAATTTTCGGTGTGAGTTGGATTTTTAATTTGCGGATCAGCAGTATGCAAATCTAACGTTCGCCAAGCACCATATTCGCCTACCAAAACCTGTTTCTGCAAATCCTCACCATAAGTTTGCGGATTACCCCCGTAAGTTCCTGTCCAGTTTTGCGGCACATCCCAATCAGTACCTTTGCCGCCATTACAAGTGGTAACCTTACGTTGTGATGAAGCTGTGGGGTCTAAACTTCTAATCAATTCGGTACATTCTCTGGCAAAATCTTCGGGCAAAGTGCTTTCATTTTCTAAGCCCCAAAGCACTACTGATGGACTATTTCTTCTTTCCTTTACCCAATCGATTAATAAAGATTTGAAGTTTTTTCGAAACGCTGGCGTATCATACCAAATGTGGGCTGCCATTTGTGTCCAGCTTAAAATTCCGAGTTGATCCCAATAGGTTTGGTACAATAAATTGTGTGGTTGGTGCGCATCGCGAAAAGAATTGAAACCCGCCGATTTAATTTGCATAACCCTAGATTTAATTTGCTCATTACTAAACGCATGACTGTTACCTAGCAAATGCTCATACTCTGCAATTCCATTGATAAAAACTGGTTTTCCGTTTAAAAGAAACACTTTTTGGTTGGCTTTTTCGCCTATAGGCCAACTAATCCACCTAATTCCATAAGGCGTTTTTAGTTCATCAATTACTTTTCCATTTTCAATAATCGATGTTTTTAAAGTATACAAATACGGATTTTCTATAGACCACAATTTTGGGTTTTTAATTTCACCTGTTTGTTGTTTTATAACAATTTCTTGTCCGGCTGGGATAATTATTTTTTTAGACAATGCTTTTTCAATATTACCTTCAACATCAAATAATTGATTATAAATAGTGATTGTTTTTGGTTTTGCAGCATAATTTTTAACCGTTGTCGCCAAATTTAGCAAAGCTGATTTTTCAGATATTTGATCGTCGTTCCAAATATGCACACCAAAAGGTTCTATCCGAACATCGTTGGTTACAATTAAATGAACCGGACGAAAAATACCCATAGGTTGCGAGCCTTCAGAAAAACCTCGCTCGGTTGAGCAACCGCCATCAACCCAAGGTAAATCCATAATATTTGCAGGATGATCGGCTCTTAAAGCTAATAAATTATCTTGATTATTGAGTTTAATTGTCGAGGTAACATCCAAAGTAAAAGTTGTTCTTCCGCCAGCATGATAACCCACTTTTTTACCATTTAACCAAATGGTTGCATAAGAACCTACGCCTTCAAAATATAGAAAAAATTTCTTTCCAGTTTTTACTTCATTGCTTTTAAAAGTTTTACGGTACCAAGCGTAACCATGTTTGTTGCCGTGTAATTTACGCTGATATCCTCCGTACTGATCCCAATTGTGCGGTACATTTACTTTTTTCCAATCAGCCGTTTTATAATTAGTTTGTTCAAAGCCATTATTTGCATTGATATTTTTTTCATCAGCTATGCTTAACCAATTTGCATTGAGCAAAATATCTTTACGAATGTTTTGTGCAAAAATATTTATACTTAATGCAGAGCAGATTAAAAAAAACAATGCCTTTAATTTCATTTCTATTTTAGCTTTTATTGGTAGATAGACTTAGTAGATATAATTTCTAACTTTCCGTTTAAACGATAAATTTTGCCAACTTCTGTATTTAATTTAATTTCATTTTCCCCATAACGTAGCCAACAAACACCACCAACTTTCGGTAAGATTTCTATTTCATTTAATTTGCCTTCATTCCAGTTAAAATTTAGCATAAACCCGCCTCTTGCTCTAATTCCATTAACTTTACCGAAAGGCAATTCTGATGGCAATGCAGGTAAAAGTTCAATATAATCTTGATGGCTTTGAATCAACATTTCAGCTATACCTGCGGCAGCACCAAAATTACCGTCGATTTGAAAAGGCGGATGGGCATCGAACAAGTTCACATAAGAACCAGCACTGCCATTTGTAGCAGGCTTTAACAACATTTTTACCAATTTCATGGCATGTTCTCCATCTTTAAATCTTGCCCAAAAATTTATTTTCCAAGCCAAACTCCAGCCAGTAGCATCATCTCCACGGTATAATAATGATTGTTTTGCCGCTTCCATCATTTTGGCATCTTTACTCCAGGTAATGTCGCTACCAGGATAAACTCCCCATAAATGTGAAACATGACGATGTTTGTTTGTCGTATCATCTTTATCTTCTAACCATTCTTGCAATTGCTGGTATTTACCAATCTGATTAGGTGCAATCAATTTTACCTTCTCTTGTAGCGATTTTCTAAAACTTTCATCCACCCCTAAAATCTGCGAAGCTTCAATACAATTGTTAAACAATGATCTGATGATCTGATGATCCATAGTTGGACCTGCAACTAAACCACCATTTTCTGGCGAGTTAGATGGCGTACTAATTAACCAACCTGTTTTTGGGTCTCTTACTAAAAACTCTACAAAAAACTCTGCTGATTTTTTCATGATCGGATAAGCTTCGTTTCTTAAGAATTTTTCGTTTTTACTGAATAAATAATGTTCCCAAAAATGTTGCGTTAACCAAGCACCGCCAGCAACCCAAATACCATGATTGGATGCATTAATTGGTGCAGTACCGTTCCACAAATCAGTATTGTGATGTAAAACCCAACCTTTAGCGTTGTAATATTCTTTTGCGGTTTCTTCTCCTTTTACCGATAAAGCTTTGGCTTTGCTAAAAAATGGTTCGTTTAATATAGCAAGGCCAAGTACATCGGCAGGCCAATAGTTCATTTCAAAATTGATATTGGTAGTATATTTACTTCCCCATGGCGGAGTAAGCATGTCATTCCAAATACCTTGCAAATTAGCAGGTTGTGTGCCTTTACGAGAACTTGAAATCAATAAATACCTACCATATTGCATGTACAATGCTATTAATGCAGGGTCTTTTTCAGTTGCAAATTTTTCAATTCTTTGGTCGGTAGGTAACTTAGCATTGGCTGATGTGCCAAAATTTACGTTAAAAGAAGTAAAGTATTGCCCATACTCCCCTAAATGATGTTTCTTAATTAAATCATATTTTTTTCCTTCTAAATTTAACCAAGCAATATCATTGGCATTTGCCGCTCGCCCATTTACGTTAGTGTCGCTTACAAAATTTGTACCTGCGGTTAAATAGAAAATTACTTCATCAGCCTTTGCTATCACAAGATGTTGATCAACCACTTTAAGTGATCCATTTTTCACAAGAGCAGTTAATCTAGCCTCACCATTAAGTGCTCCATCCTTTACCCTTACAAAAAGTCCCAAAGTGCTATCATTTAACATTTTTGTCTCCGCATGCTGATGTACACTTGAGAGTGTAACGTCTAAAGAAACTGAATTCGGACGATCTGCTGTCATTTTCATTACTATAGCCTGATTGGGTTCACTAGCAAAGTATTCACGATTGTAATTAACCTGACCAACTGTATAAGAAGTATTTACAATAGCAGTGTTCAAATCTAAAGAACGTTTATAATTGGTGTATGTAGATTCGTGTGCAAATTTAAAGATCACATCACCAAATGGCTGGTAACTTGCTTGATATTGAGCAACTTCTGGCGGTTGGGTATTTTGGATTAGGTACCTCCATCTTTTTACTAAAGACACGCCGTTTTCAACATTTGAACCTACCGGATAAATACCGATGTGCCTTTTTGTATCCTTAAAACCAGCTATCCCGCCTTTATCAAAATAATTTAAAACTTGTATGGCAATGGTATTTGTTCCGGTTTTTATCAGCTTTGCTGGAATGGTGTATTTTCTTGCATCCAGATTATCGGTATTGCCAACCAACGTTCCGTTAATATAAGTAAAATCTTGATCTCGAATTCTATTTAAATCTAAAACTAAATCTTTTCCGTTCCAATTTGCAGGTGCTTCAAAAGTTGTTCTGAACCAAACTGCCCCGTCTACATTTGCTAAGCCAACCAGTTCCCAACCTTCGTAAGATGGAACTTGAATGGTTTTCCAAAGTTTGTCGTCGTAGTCAATTGTAGCAGGATTTCCAGTAATTCCTTTGCCCGCTTTCATTTCCAATACCCATTTTTGTCTATCCCCAGCTTCACTTTTTAGGCCCATAAATTCAGCTTCTGCTAAAGTTTCGGCTTCTTTTTGTTTGCCTTCGGCCAGTAATCTTCTTATTTCTGCTAAATGTTGTGATGCGCCTTTTCTGTTGTAATTTCTAGGTTTACCAGTCCACAGGGTTTCTTCGTTAAACTGAATTTGCTCTTGAGCAATGCCACCATAAATCATAGCACCAAGCCTACCATTGCCTATTGGCAAAGCGTCCGTCCATATTTTTGCGGGTTTATTGTACCAAAGGCGATGATCGTTTTGGGAAAATCCATAATTATAGCTAGAAAAGATTAGGAATAGCACAATGATGTATTTGGTTGAAGATTTCATTAGCATATTGATTTTCATTGTAAACTTTTCTTAGCCATCTCGTCCTGCTGAATTTATTTCAGCATCTTCCCTGCAAGAAAGACCCTGACCTGTAGCGAAGCGGAAAGCTACGCAGTAAAATAAATTCAGGGTGACGACTGCCCCCAAGGATTACTTATCTCCCGAAATTACTTTCACTTCTTCCTTAACATCCTCTTCTTTTTTAATCGGCATTTTTGCATTTCTAAAGTTATTATTGCCTAAACTTATATTTTTTGTTTCTGCACCGCTTAAACGCAAATAAATTCCAGTACCAGAAAAAGGGTTTGAGTTGTAAATGAAAGCATCGTTTACATTTTTCAAATCTAAAATTGGCGAATTAGCCAATGGCGAATAACTTTTTACATTATCAATAGTTAGGTTATTCACTTTGTTGGCTTTAATTGCTGCACCAATTTCTGTGTTAATTTGCACATTATGAAATTCAATTCGATTAGAATTTGAAATATCAAAGCCAGATTTTGCATCTAAATTGATATCGCTAAAGGTGATATTTTCTATTGGCATTTCTTCTAAACCATTTAAAAAAGCAGCCTGATTTACTTGTCCCGTAATATTGCTAAAATGTATATTTCTAAATCTTGGTGTTCGTTCAGAAACAGGCTCAACTGTAGTTTTTGCATATTGTAAATCCAACACAATCGCCTGATCTCTAATGTTTTTCATTACAATATTACTCACTCTAATTTCTTCAACAATTCCTCCTCTTCCTCTAGCCGATTTAATTCTTATCCCGCGATCGGTACCATCAAAAACACAGTTCGAAATGGTTATTTTTCTTACATCGCCACTCATTTCGCTGCCAATTACCACACCACCATGGCCTGATAACATGGTACTATTAGTAATGGTATAATTTTCTGCAGGCGTTGCCATTTTTCTACCGGGTGCATCTTTGCCCGATTTAATGGTAATGCAATCATCGCCAACACTAATGTGGCAATCAGAGATATGTACATTTTTACATGATTCTGGGTTGATACCATCTGTGTTAGGGGCATTTTTAGCCGGATTAAATATGGTTACCCCATATATTTTTATGTTTTCACAAAACTGCGGATTGACCGTCCAAAAAGGAGAATTTTGAATGGTAATACCTTCTATGATAATGTTTTTGCTATGCATAAATTGAATAAAAGGTGGACGTAAAAAACCACGTTTCATTTGTTTTGGGTCATCTGGCAAAAGAATGTCTTTATTCAAATCATCAAATGTGTGTTGCCATTTTGAACGTTCTTGCCCTTCTTTGTAACCCTCTACAAAATCCCACCATTTTTTGCCATGTCCATCTATTAATCCGCGACCTTTAATGGCAATATTTTCTGCTTTATACGCATAAAAAAGTGGTGAAAAGCTAGTTACATCAACACCTTCGTAACGACTTTTTACCATTGGCAAATAATCATCAAAATTATCGCTAAAATGCAATTCGGCACCAGCATCTATTAAAATGGTAATGTTACTTTTTAAATGTATCGGACCAGTTAAATATTTACCTGCCGGGAAATAAATAGTACCTCCGCCCTTTTTTACTGCAGCATCAATTGCATTTTTAATGGCTGTTGTGGCTAGTTTGCTACTATCATTTTTCGCACCATATTTAAGCACGTTATAGTAATCTTGCGCATTGGCGGATGAAAATGACAGAGCGATAATTGTTATGACCAGAGACTTTATGATGTTTTTCATTTTATTTCTTTTTTTACGTTTTGTCATCTTGAGCTTGTCGAAGGATCTCTAATTATGAATTCTTCATTCGTCATTGCAAGTCTCGATTTTTAATCAAGGCGAAGCAATCTTTCTAGCTATAAACTTGCAGGAAAGATTGCTTTCCCGAAAAGTCGGGACTGGCTGTTGTTCCTCCTCGCAATGACGAAAAAATTTATTAATTCATCGCTACTTTAACAGGTTTTAAACTATTCATTTTATGCAGCAATTTACCATCTACATAAATTTTGAAACCTTTACCTTTGTTATATTTTTTACCTGTTTTATCCCACAATAAAGTAATGATTTTATCATGATAAGAAATATTGTCTAACATAAACCAATCCCATTTTCCTTTTGGTATTAGCGGATAAATTTCCAAAACATCGTCAGCACGAGGTTTAAAACCAATTAAATCATTAATTACCAAATCGGCAAAGGTAGAGTGGTTATAAAAACTACTTCGTGGATTATCGCCTTTTAGCCATTCACCGTTTTTCTCATCTTGGTATTCGCCAATATAAGGTTTACCATTTTTAGTATGCGATTTTGCATATTTTTGCAATTCGTTATAAAAAACAGTTGGTGTCATTTTACCATGGTTTTTATAGTTAACCAATAAATTCGATAATCCTTTTAGGGTTTGCGAGGTTGCAAAAGGCCATAAAGCACCATCCCATTCACAACTGTGACCAGAGCCACGCGTTCTAAAAGTGGGTTCTCTCCTTTCGGCGGTGGTTAAACCCCAAGGTGCATTAAATCCGCCAGTATCTAACAATTGATCCCAAGCTTTGGCATAAACTGCTTTATCATCAGGCAAATTAAAATCCCAAGGAATAAAACCAATGGCTTCACGAGCATTTGCCAAGGTATTTGTTTTGGCTAATTTAGTTTTAAAAAATAAATGTTTAGAATCCCATAAACTATCTTGAACCAGATTTTTAAGGGCATCTTGCTTTACTTGATATTTATTTTTTAAGGTTTCATTACCCAACAAAGTTGAGATATTTACCAAAGCCTTAGCGTTGGCATACATGTAACTACTGATGGTTGGCCTTCTATTTTCATCCTTTCTAGAACCACTTACCGATTCTTCCATTCCATCCTTTACATCATGTTGCCAAAATAAACCACTTTTCAATTTTCTTTCTGCTTCCCATTTTTCATAATCTGCATCTAAATCTGGTAAAATTGATTTTAGAAAATTAGCATCAGGTTTTACCAAATAATTTTGATAAACGGCATCGTCTACCCAACTGCTAAATTGATGAAAACGAGGTTTGGTTTGGCCAACATCTGCTTTATATAACCAAAAATTAATGTATTCTTTTAAATAGGTATTATTTTTTAACCACCTACCTTCGTAAATATGGTGTCCTAAAGCACAGCTGATGGAATTATGTTTGCCACCATGTTTTACAGGCTCAATAAATTCCGTAAAAATGAAACCATCAGGAGTTTTAACTAAATGTTTACGAAAAGACCACCAACGGTAATAATAATTCTGTTCAATTATTTCATCAGGGCAATCTAACAACGGAATATTTGCAGCTAGAAAATCAAAAGCTTGAGCATTAGGCACAAAATTCTTAACCGCTTCATCATCAATACTATTGAAATAGTTAACATACTTATTTAGTTTTTCGGCACCCAGCATCGTTTTCTCTTGCGAAAAAGCAGTTACCGTTAAAAGTAAGGCCAACAGGGTTGATAAAAAATATTTTTCTCTTTTCATTATTCAAATAACCAATCTATATCCCTACCTCTACCATCAAGCCCAGCGTTAAAAATTCTAAATTCTTGTTTATCATCTATAAAACCAAGTACCAAACAAGCTCCTTTATTAATGGTTAAAGTATGTTTTCCGGCTGCAAATGAATAGGCATGAACATTAACAGGTGGAAATCCATTTATAATTATTCCGTTAGCAATTTTAATTTCAGATTGACCGTAATTATTTGCACTTGCATCTATTTCTAATTGCGGAGCAGGAGCATATTTTGGATTTTTCTCATTGAAATAACCCACCAATAACTTAACAGGATTTTTTGTACTAAACTTGATTTCAGTTCCATTAATAATTTGGCTTTTCATCGCTAATTGAACTGCTTTTAAACCATCTAACTTTTCTGTAACTTCTTTAATTTGAGAAGTGGTATCACTAAAAACAGTTGCGGCTTTAGCAACTTGATAAGTTAAATTTGGAGAAATTAGCTGCACATCAGCGTTTTGAAAAGGAATAACTTTAACAACAGCACCAGGTTTTACGGATTTTAAAGAGTCTATACTTTTTTTGAAATGATTTAACTCTTGCGTAAAAACAGGCAACATTTCTTTCCAATGAATAAAAGTTTTGTCGACACCACGCATTGGAATTTTACGCTGTTTAGTTTGCATACTATTGGCATATAAATATTCATCTTCAGTAAGTTTTACTAAATCAGCATAAAAATTTACACTTTTTTCTAATGATGGTAAAGCTTTTTCCAAATCCTCAACATTGTTAGAATATTTATATCTTAAAATCCACAAGGCACTTTTTACCTTCTCAGCATAAAAATTAGCCATGGCATCATAACAATACATGTCATTTTTTAAACGCCTAAATTCTTCTTTGTCTTTGGTAATAGTTGCTGATGCCTGATTAATCGAAGCTAAAGCCTTTTTACTATGCTCTACCACTTCTCTTGCAATTTGAACTGGGGTTTCGCCAATGTGACCTTGTTTATTCCATTCTTTTTCTGCGTATTCAATAATCATTTCGCCTTCCGGAGCTTCAGATTCATACATTAGGGTAAACAAATTATAGCGGTAAGGATTAATTAATTGGGTCATCAACATTCCTAAGGTTAAGGTTTGTCTATTGCCATCAGTAATGCCATAACGTCTCAATAATTTTGGTGAAACTTCTCCACTTTCTTCGTAAGCATTTAAAATGGCCTTGCCTGCATTTAAATCTGTACCAAATTTATCTGCCAGTTGAGCGCCCCAATAATTAATTTCTTTAGTTCTATCGCGATAAGGATTCCAAGCATATCTTGCCCATTCTTTATACCAAATCCAATCTCTATCTACTTGCAATTGTCTTTCAACAATTTTATCGGCAGTATAAGGCCAATCCCAATAACCAGATTGAGGGTACAAATGCAAACCTTTAGCACCGTAAATTTTATCCATCGCTGTAACAGATTTCTGGATAAAACCTGCAGAACCATACCTAAAAGGCTCTAAGTTGGCTAAAATATGAACATTAGAAATATTCATGGTACCTATTTTACTTAAGGTTCTATTTAATTCGGCCCACGCACCACGAGGTTCGTAAGTGGTTAAAGCTTCTCCATTAAATTTGTTTTCGGTGTATAAATTTTTATAAATTGGTAAGGCGGCTTCCATCACTCCTGGTGCATAAGTATCGTGAGCCCGTAAAACGATAGGTGGTTCTTCTTTAATTCCAGCAGCCTTTAAACCATCTTTAACACCCGGAATAATTGTTTTGGTAAACCAATCTATATCATCCTGACCAACACCTTCCATTGCTTCGCCTAAAGCAACCATTATACCTACATTTGGATATTTTTCTACAAATGCCGCAATAGATTTTCTGGTATAATCTGCAATTAGAGGTATTATTGGTCTATTTCTATCTTGGGTTTTTAAGTTATGTTTTTCGGCAAATGGTTTCGGAATTAAAATATTGTAAAACATTTGAATTACCCAAATTCCTCTTTTATCAGCCTCTGCTGTTAAAAAACGAAACATTTCTTCGTTCTTTTTAAAAGTCGCTTCATCAACTTCTAAAGCGTAAGGATAATCTTTAAGCTTTACCAAAGAAGAAAAAGGATGACCATTCCATAAATACAGCGAATTAAAACGGTTCTCAACCATCATATCTAAATACTGGATCCAAAGATTTTTATCGTAAAACCAAGGGAAACTTTCTGGCGTGTAAGGATATTCATACACATCTCTACCGGGTAAATAATCTGGTTTTTGCAAACCAATGCATGTACCTCTCAAAACCATGTGAGGCTTATCAACCGAATTTAATTGATTTGGAATTTGATTTTTGTTAGCTGCGATCTTCTCTTCCAAATCTATACAACTATACAAAGTTCCAGATTGATCTGCACCAATTAAGTAAAGTGTTCCGTCTTTATCATGTGCAATTGCATATCCTTCTTTTCCAGCAGTTGCTGCTTTATTTTTAATGGTTTGAGGAAAAAATTTGGCAAAACTCTGATCTGTTGCTGTACCAATTACAATTGCAGATTTTCCTTTTTGAAATTTAGTTTTACTATCAATTACCGTAAGCTTTACAGCATATCCAAATTTGCTTAAATTGCTCATCAATCGCTTTGCGCCAAATAAAGCTCTTTGTCCGCTTTGCGATGAAACATAGATTGTTTTTTGCTCTTTTTGCAAAGGTTTTGCTAAAGAAAAAGTTGGAGCAATTAATAACAAGGAAATAAAAATCAGAAAATTTCTCATTCAATTAGGTTCAATTGTTTAATTCATTTTTAACAGAATTAAACTATATTTGGTTATAAAATTATTTAAATATAAAAATAATATTCAAATATAAGTATTACAAGAGTTCAATTTTGTAACATTTTTACAAATTACTATACTATTTTAGTAAATGGAATTTTGTAACAAGAAAGTGAACGCAGATGCCAACATTGCATAATTTTTTGGCAACTTGATATAATTAAAGGTGTAGTTTTACTATTTTATTTGTAAAGCGAATCAAATTTGAATTTAGATATCCATAGTTTAGATAAACTAGCTATCGCAATAAAAAAATATTAACCAATATAAATATGTTTTCATTAAACGGTAAAAAGGCAATTGTTACTGGCGCAGGAAGTGGAATTGGGCAAGCTATCGCAACAATTTTAGCAAAACAAGGCGCCGAAGTTCATATTATAGAATTAGGTTTAGAGCAAGCATCAGCTACGCTAGAAAAAATAAAAACAACAGGCGGTACTGCTTATAGTTATGCATGTGATGTTGCCAATCATAAAGATGTTTTAGCCACATTCAGTAAAATTGGCAAAATTGATATACTGATTAACAACGCTGGCATTGCACACGTAGGCAAAGTAGATACCACTTCAGAAACCGATTTTGACAGGGTGATGAACGTAAATGTAAAAGGGGTGTATAATTGTTTGCATGCTGCTATCCCGCAGTTGCGGATAAATGGTGGTGGTGTAATTATCAACATGGCTTCTATTGCCGCATTAATTGGTTTGCCAGATCGTTTTGCCTATAGCGCAGCAAAAGGGGCAGTAAAAGCAATGACCATGAGCGTGGCAAAAGATTACATTAACGATAATATTAGATGTAATTCTATTTCACCAGCAAGAGTACATACGCCATTTGTTGATGGATTTTTACAGAAAAACTATCCAGATAACATCGAAGAAATGTTTGAGAAATTATCAAAATCTCAGCCAATTGGCAGAATGGGCAAACCAGAAGAAGTTGGTGCTTTAGCTCTATTTTTATGTAGCAACGAAGCTTCGTTTATAACCGGTTGCGATTATCCGATAGATGGTGGGTTTACAACTTTAAATAATTAAATTATACAAAATTTTATACAATGAAATTAATACGATTTGGCGAAGCTGGAGCAGAAAAACCAGGAGTTATTATTAACGAAACTTACTACGATGTTTCTAGTTTAGTTAGTGATTATGATGAAAATTTCTTCGCTGGTGATGAAATAAACAAATTAGCAGAATCTATAAAAACTGCTGATTTACCAATAGTAGAAAAAAATGTGAGGTTGGGTGCAGCTTTGGCAAGACCATCGAAAATTATCTGTGTTGGTTTAAATTACAAAGACCATGCAGCAGAAACAAATGCTGCTATACCAACAGAGCCAATTTTGTTTTTTAAAGCCACTACTGCTATTGTTGGCCCTAATGACGATTTAGAAATACCAAAAAATAGCGTAAAAACAGACTGGGAAGTTGAATTAGCAGTTGTAATTGGCAAAAAGGCTAAATATGTTTCAGAAGCTGATGCGTATAACCATATTGCTGGTTATGTTTTGCACAATGATTATAGCGAACGTGAGTTTCAATTAGAACGAAACGGGCAATGGGTAAAAGGAAAAAGTGCAGATACTTTTGCTCCTATAGGGCCATTTATTGCTACACCAGATGAAATTGAAGATGTTCACAATCTTCGCCTATGGCTAACTGTAAATGGTAAAACTTTACAAGATGGAAATACCAGCAATCTGATTTTTAATGTACCGTTTATGGTTTCATACATCAGTCAGTTTATGACCTTGTTGCCAGGCGATGTGATTACAACAGGTACGCCAGCTGGAGTAGGCTTAGGGCAAAAACCTACACCTTGGTATTTAAAACCTGGTGATGTAGTGGAACTAGGAATTGATGGCTTAGGTAGCAGTAAACAAAATGTAAAGGCTTATTCGTAGGTATCGTTTTGTCATTCCGAGGCACAGCTTGTTCCGATTAGTCGGAAAGGAATCTCTTAGAGATCCTTCTCCGCCGCGGCGGATCTGGATGACAAATTAACTTTAAAATCTAAAATCGTAAATCAAACATGGATAGATATTGTTTTACCCTCGATCTAAAAGAAGACAAAAAATTAATTGATACTTACAAACAGTACCATCGTTCTGTTTGGCCAGAGGTTAAAGATAGTTTACGAGATGCTGGAGTAATTAATTTAGAAATCTATCTGGTAGCCAATCGCTTATTTATGATTATGGAAGTTGATGATGACTTTACTTTTGAAGCTAAAAACAAAGCAGATTTGGCCAATGCCAAAGTTCAGGAATGGGAAAAACTGATGTGGAACTTCCAACAAAAATTACCTTGGGTAAAAACCGGAGAAAAATGGGTAATGATGGATCAAATATTTGAATTATAAGATGATAGACAGTCACGTTCATTTTTGGAATTTCGACCCGGTAAGAGACAATTGGATTACGGAAGACATGGGTATTATCAGAAATGATTTTATACCGAATGATATTTTAAGCACTTATCAGGAAATTGGCATGGAAGGTTGCATTGCCGTACAAGCCAACCAAAGTGAATCAGAAACTCAATTTTTGCTAAATCTTGCAGCAGAAAATCCAGTTATTAAAGGTATTGTAGGCTGGACAGATTTAAAAGCAGAAAACTTAGCAGAGCGATTAAAACATTGGAAAAAATTTAACTTAATAAAAGGTTGGCGACACGTTTTACAAGCAGAACAAGATGACTTTATTTTAGATGATCGCTTTGCAAAAGGTGTAAAAACTTTAGATAAATTTGGTTACACTTACGATTTGTTGTGTTACCATACCCAGCTAAAAGCAATTATTAAATTGGTTGATAAATTACCTGAGCAACCTTTGGTTTTAGATCATTGTGGTAAACCAGATGTAAAAACACAAGCGCTAAAAAGTTACGAAGAAAATATTAAAACACTTGCGCAAAACCCTCAGGTAAGCTGTAAAATTTCTGGTTTATTAACCGAAGCAGATTGGCTAAACTTTACAGAAAAACAAATCTTTAGCTGCTTCGACATTGTATTTAAATACTTTGGCGTAGATAGAATATTATATGGCAGCGATTGGCCAGTAGTTTTAGTCAGCAGACCATATACAGATTGGTTTAATTTGGTACAGAAATATGTTGCGCAGTTTAGTGAGGAAGATAAAATGAAGATTTTTTGTGGAAATGCAGAAAGGTTTTATAGCCTCACAGTTTTGTCATCCTGATCCGCCGCGGCGGAGAAGGATCTCTATAAATTAATTCATTACATGAGATTCCTCGTTCCTCGGAATGACAAATTTTCTAAACACACCCCATAGTACAGGATGCGAAATTTAACATAAAACAATAATTTTCCATTTCCAAAAGCATAACCAAATACAATGAGCAAAAAAATCACCTTCCCATACAATTCTCAATACCCATCTGTGGCCGATTTAAGGCGCAAAGCAAAGTCGCGTATCCCAAAATTTGCATTTGATTATTTAGAAGGTGGTTGTAACGAAGGTTTAAATTTAGCCAGAAATGAAAATGATTTCGATGACATTTTATTAAAGCCAAACTACCTTAGGGTTGGTGGCGAGATTGATATGTCGGTAGAATTATTCGGAAGAAAATACAGTGCTCCTTTTGGCATTTCGCCGATTGGTTTGCAAGGTTTAATGTGGCCAAATGCGCCTGAAATTTTAGCCAAAGCAGCAGCTAAAGCAGATATTCCTTATACACTAAGCACCGTTTCAACAAGCAGCATCGAACGCATTGCCGAAGTTTCTGAAGGTAAAGCTTGGTTTCAATTGTATCACCCTACAGAAAACAGGCTGCGAGATGACATTTTAAATCGTTTAAAAGCAGTAGAATGCCCTGTCTTAGTTGTTTTGGTAGATGTACCCGCATTCGGTTTAAGGTACAAAGAAATTAAAAGTGGTCTATCTATTCCACCAAAAATGTCTATCAATAATATTTTGCAGGCATTTGCCCGTCCGCTTTGGGGCATTAAAACTTTACAGCACGGTATCCCCTCTTTTGCAACCCTAAAACCTTACATGGAAAAAGGAATGGACATGAGCCAGCTTGGTCAGTTCATGAACAGAACTTTTACCGGCAAAGTAGATATCGAAAAAGTTCAAGCTATCCGCGATATTTGGAAAGGCCCTTTAGTTTTAAAAGGCATTGCTACCGATGAAGATATGCAAGCCGCCATCCAAATTGGTGTAGATGGCGTAATTGTATCTAACCATGGTGGTCGACAAATTGATGCTGGGGAATCATCTATCAAATCTTTAATTAAATTAGCCAACAATCCAGCTTACAAAGGCAAGCTCAAAATTATGTTAGATGGTGGTATTCGCTCTGGTGTAGATTTGGCTAGAGCACATGCCGTAGGTTCAGAGTTTAACTTTATGGGCAGGCCATTTATGTATGGCGTTGGTGCGTTGGGCAACGAGGGTGGCGAACATACCATCAATATGTTTAAAACACATTTGTATCAGATTATGCAGCAATTAACCATTGAAGGTGTAGCTCAGTTTAAAGATAGGTTGATTGAGAAATAAACATTTTGTCATCCAGATCCGCCGCGGCGGAGAAGGATCTCTAATCATGAGATTGTTTTCAGAACTGTAAGACATCTTGTTTATAGAGATTACAATCTAAATATATTAATCATAAAAACGGCTATCTAATTAGCATATCTTACTAGTTTTTATGGTTGGTGCAATAGTACTGCGTTGATTTTTATAGTTCTTTTTTGTAAACGAATGGCAGTTTTTCATAGCTGCTTCCCTCCTGCTATCGCCTATAGCCTTGTTCGTGCCTCACCGCGGGCTATTTGGCTCTATCAGGTTTGGTTTACGCAGGTTTTTGCTGCTATTGAAGCTGGGCATGGCGAATAAATAAAATTTAGTGGCACTTTCAACAGCAACAATTTGTTAAAAATACAGAAAAATAGGTACACGTAAACCTGTTTATGAGCTGTAGTTTACCATAAAAGTTTATCTCAAATTATTTGCAAAGCTCAATAACTCTTTGTTACATTTGATCATTATCGTTTTTTTCACATTAAATAATCAATTGAAAATTAAACTATTAAAAGCGTGTATAATCGTTTATACACGGATATATGCGAAATTTAAAAATTGTGTTTAAACTATATTTAGACCATAATTTTATTTTTAGATTGCGCATATAAGTAAGTTATGCGGCATTTTAAAATGAAACACACTACCAATGACAACAAAACGGTATGACATATTTCTTGAAGACCTAAAAATCGGTACGACTGAACTTGAAAAAGCAGACGCACCAATGGGAGTTGTATTTGGACAAATACAGTTTAACAATATTATTTCCGGGTACGACTTTTTTAAAAAATATTGCTTTGAAAACAACATTGAATTAGCTGACGACTATCCAGAAGACAAGTTAATATCAACTCGAACAATTGAGAACTTAAAAGTTGTAAACGAAAACGGAATTGAAATTAAAGGAATAGGAAATCAAATAAGTGGAATGGATGAAGACGAATTTGAAATTACATTGGAAGGAGTAGCTTATCCATTTTTTGAAGAAGAATTCCCTCAACACGTTAAATCGTACAACGAACAATTCAAAGAAAGCTAATGATGACAGACACAATATTAGAAATTGGGATTGACTACAAAGAACGTTTATTTGTTATACCGAAAACTGAAATATTTGAGTTTATTTATAGAGACGCATCAGGTGTTAATTGGGACATCAATGGACAATTCCTTTATTCACCCAAACCAACAGAAATGACCTATTTTGATTGGTTTAGGCAAATTTTGTTAGCCACAAAAGGCGAATATGGATGTGAACTTAAAATAACAAGTGAGACTAATTGGACAAATATTCCGAATGAATTAAAAAATCAAATATGCGGATAGTAGAAAAGCGACCGCATAACAAGGGTTTGCCAAAATGGGGGCAGAAGTGCTAAATTGAACTTTTGTAATACTATCAACTTTTGTGGTTTAATGAACATTTGTACTTCTAATCCCCCACTTCGGCAAGCCCCAAACCGTTAGTGGAAACCATACCAAATAGACCGCATAACCAACATTCACAAACTAATTAACCCGATTTCTAAACTCACTCGGACTTACACCCAAAAGTTTCTTCACATACCTTGTAAAAAAAGAACGGCTTGAAAAATCCATTTCATCGGCAATTTCGGAAATGTTTAGTTCTTTGTTTTGCAACAAAAGCAATATCCGTTCTTTGGCATAACGCTGTATCCATTCCGAAGCGGTAATTCGGGTATTTACTTTGCAAATATAATTGAGGTATTTGGGTGTAATGTTCAGCTTATCACTGTAAAACCGCACTTCTCGTTCTTTCATACAATGTAGTTGAACCAATTGCAAAAACCGTTCATACAAAGTTCCGCTTTGCAAACTGCGTTTTCGCCTGTCGAGTTCATCTTCAAAAATGTGCCACATTTCCAATAAGAAAATTTGCATCTGGAGCTTCAACATTTCTTCGTAAAAACGGTGGTTTGTTTCTTGCGATTTATTGTACAACAATTGAAAATTTTTTAAGATTTTCTCTTTGTCTTCTTTTTCAGGATGCAAAATAGGGTTTTCTTTAGAATGGATGTAACTATCAATACTTGCGTTTGCATTTGGTAAATTTTTGGTCAATAAATCACTATCTACAAACAATATTGTTGCTTTAAAATTTGATGAAAAAGACAGGTCTGAAATGGAAAGCCCAGCCAACCAAAAAATAAATTCGCCTTTTTTGCAATGGAATTGCCTTCCATTGAAACTAAATTTTACCGTTCCGCTTTGGCAATAAATATGAGTATGAAACCGAGTTTGAAAATCAACTGGAAATTGAGCTGTTGATGCAGTTTTGTACAAGATAACTTTTTGATTTTCTGCCATATTTATCCAAATTAAAAATTTGAAAGCAAAAATAGGTAATATTTAACATTAATTACGTTATAAATGTAACAAAACACCTTTCAATTTCTTTTAACTTTGCAGTATTAATTTAAGAATAATGCAGTCAACAGATATTTTTGAAAGATTACAAAACGGAGAAACCATTTCTTCAAACGATGCTGAAGCGTACAAAATGCGTGAAGCTTCTTTTGCTACAAAAGCATTGTTGCTAAAGATGAACAACACCGCAAATCCTGATGAAATCAGAGAAATATTAAGTGAAATTACAGCAACAGAAATTCACGAAAGTGTAACCATTTTTACGCCTTTGTACATCAATTACGGAAAACACACCAAAATCGGTAAAAACGTATTCATCAATTTTGATTGTGTATTTCTGGATTTAGGTGGAATTATTATCGAAGACAATGTACAGATTGCACCCAAAGTAAGTTTGCTTACCGAAAGTCATCCGCTAAATCCTAACGAAAGACAATCGCTAATTCCGAAACCTATTCACATCAAAAAAAATACGTGGATTGGTGCAAATGCAACCATTTTGCAAGGTGTTACGATTGGCGAAAATGCGATTGTAGCGGCAGGTTCGGTAGTTTCAAAAGATGTTCCAGACAATGCAGTTGTGGGCGGAATTCCTGCAAAAATTATTAAAGAATTATAATATGAAAATATCACAAATCACATTTGCAATCATCGCATCAACAATGATGTTGGCTTGCAATCAAAATCAAGAAAAAATGAAAACAAATACAAGCGAACTAACAGAAATTTTTCCAAAAGGTGAAAAAGGTACAAACGATTTATTTACAGGAAACGCTTATCCAACAGCTTTGGTAGATGCAGATAGTGTTTACAATACTTTAGTTGGTAACGTTTATTTCGAGCCTGGAGCAAGAAGCAATTGGCATAGTCATCCTGCTGGTCAAATTTTGATTATTACTGATGGAATTGGCTACCATCAAATAGAAGGAAAAGAAATTGAAATTATTAAAAAAGGAAGCGTTGTAAAATGTCCGCCAAATGTACGTCATTGGCATGGAGCAAGTGCTGATGTGGGTTTACAACAATTGTACATCATTCCAAAAACTGACAAAGGAATTGTAGAATGGAACGAAGCGGTAACGGATGAACAATATTCAATTAAAAAATCAAATGAAAAATAAGATGGAAAGAGTAGCAATTATAGCAATCGTATTTCTGATGACTATTGGACAAAGCTTTGCACAAAATAAAAATTCAAAGAAAATGAATACACCAAAAGAACATTATACATTTCAGTTAAGCAGCAAAGTTACACGTCAAAAAGTAACTTTCAAAAACCGATATGGCATAACGCTTTCAGGCGATTTGTATCTTCCAAAAAATGCTGGTAAAGAAAAATTATCTGCTTTGGCAATCAGCGGACCTTTTGGAGCTGTAAAAGAACAATCGTCTGGTTTGTATGCTAACCAAATGGCGGAACGTGGTTTTGCGGTTGTTGCATTCGACCCATCGTACACAGGCGAAAGTAGTGGAGAACCGAGAAATTTGGCATCGCCAGAAATTAATACTGAAGATTTTAGTGCGGCAGTTGATTTTTTAGGACTTCAAAAAAATGTGAGTAGAGAAAAAATCGGCGTCATCGGAATTTGTGGATTTGGAGGTTTTGCCCTAAACGCAACTGCGGTTGACAAACGCATAAAAGCCGTTATAACTTCCACAATGTACGATATGACCAGAGTAATGTCGAAAGGTTACAATGATGAGGTAACGTTGGAACAACGCTCAAAAATGTTAGAACAATTAGGCGAACAACGTTGGAAAGATGCAGAAACAGCAACATTTGCTTATGGACCAGAAGGAAACAAAGCATTAAATGACGATGCTCCACAGTTTTTAAAAGATTATTATGACTACTACCGAACTGAAAGAGGATTTCACGAGCGTTCGGTAAATTCAGGAAATTCTTGGACAGCAACTACGCCTTTAGCATTTATGAATATGCCTATCCTGACATATATCAGAGAAATTTCGCCAAGACCGGTTTTAATTATTGCAGGCGAAAAAGCTCATTCAAGATATTTCAGTGAAACCGCATTTCAAAACGCCAATGAACCAAAAGAATTAATCATCGTTCCAAACGCTGTTCACGTAGATTTATATGATAAAATAGATGTAATTCCGTTTAACAAAATGGACACTTTTTTTAAAACGAATTTGAAATAGAAGATTAGTAAAACAAAGGGAATTCGTTAACAAGGTATTTTGAAAAGCATGGTTAAAATGTAAACTTCGGCTTTTGTGATTCTGTAAGACTTTTATCAATTAGCTAACGGATTGCTTTGATTGCTCTGCATTCGCCAATATCTAAAATCACAACAATTTATCATACTTCCCTCCCCAAAACCACAACCTTAAATCTCTAGCCCCGATATAAGCGAAAATCCTTTTATTAAAAATCCCAAAAGCTTTTCGGCTTTTGGGATTGATAAAAGATTGAAGCGTTAGCGGGACTGGTTTTGCCAAGCACCACTATAATTGCGCTTCTAAATATTTAATTATTTACTAAACTTATATGTTGTGCTGGTTTTATACGTTTCGCCTGGCTTTAACACTGTACTATCAAAATTAGCGTGATTTGGTGCATCAGGAAAATGCTGCGTTTCTAAACATAAGGCAGAACGGTAAGCATAAGCTTTGCCACCTTTACCATCTTTAGTTTGGCCGGTTAAAAAATTTCCACTGTAAAATTGCAAACCAGGTTCTGTAGTATAAACCTCCATTTTAATACCAGTAACTGTACTTTTTAAGCTTGCAATTGGCGTTTTACCATCGTTGGTTTTTAAGGCGAAATTATGATCGTATCCTTTACCAAACTTCAATTGCTCTTCTTGTTTATCGATATCTTTTCCAATTGTTTTGGCTACGTTAAAATCAAAAGCTGTTCCTTTAACTGGTAGCAACTCTCCTGTCGGGATCAATGTGCTATCTACTGGCGTAATCGCATCTGCAGCAATCATTAATTCGTGATCTAAAATAGTTGCATTACCTTCTCCATTTAAGTTAAAATAAGCGTGATTGGTTAAATTTACAATGGTAGTTTTATCAGTTGTTGCAGTATAATCAATTTGCAAACCATTGTCGTCTGTTAAGGTATAAACAACTTTTACATCTAATTTACCAGGATAACCAGCCTCGCCATCGGCAGAAACATAGCTTAATTCTAATTTTTGTCCATCTTGTTTGGCATCCCAAACTTTATTGTAAAAACCATCGGTACCACCATGTAAGGTATTTACACCATCGTTTAATTGCAATTGATACTCCTTTCCATCTAATGTAAATTTACCCTTACCAATTCTGTTGCCATAGCGACCAATTAAAGCGCCAAAAAATGGCTCGCCTTTTTTAAGATAAGTACCAACGCTATCGTAACCTAAAACAACATCTGTTAATTTTCCGTCTTTGTCTGGCACCATAAACGAAACCACTCTACCACCTAAATTTGTAATGGATACCGAAAGTCCGTTTTTGTTGGTTAATGTGTATAAACTAACCGATTTACCAGCAATAGTAGTGTTGTACTTTGCTGTATCTGTTTGGGTTGTTTTATTTTGTTCTGGCTTTGAATTGCATGATGAAAATGCAATAGTTAAACAAAAGGCAGCAATTGGTAGGGTTTTTAAAAAAATTCTTTTCATAAAATTTACTTTGGTTTTTGCTAAAATAAGAAATAATATTAACGTTAATGTAACGATTAAATTAATCATATTGATATTGATGACAAAAACTTCAAAAAAATGCTCTAATTTTGGCGACAGTACACATATTTAAATGGCTCAGTTTTTAATGGCAAAATATTTAAATCAAAACCCTGTTCTTGTTGCGGTAGACTGTATAATTTTTGGTTACGATGGAGAAAATCTTAAACTTTTATTGATTAAAAGAGCAATTGAACCCGAAAAAAACAAATGGAGTTTAATGGGTGGTTTTATTGGCGAAAATGAAAATTTAGACGGTGCTGCACAGCGCATTTTGTTAGAATTAACAGGCTTACATGATGTATATTTAGAGCAGTTACATGCTTATGGAACTCCAGATAGAGACCCTATTGAGAGAACAATTTCTGTTGCATACTTTGCTTTAATTGATATCAATAAATACAATAAACAGCTTAATGATCAATATCATGCCGAGTGGTTTAAACTTAAGGAAGTACCCAAATTGATATTTGATCATGATAGAATGGTTGTAGCTGCTATGAATAAAATAAGGTATCAAGCTGCCCTACACCCTATTTTGTTTGAGTTGCTACCAAAAAAATTCACCATTCCGCAACTGCAAGCTCTGTATGAGCAAGTATATGATTCGCCAATAGACAATAGAAATTTTATTCGTAAAATTACAGCAAGCGGTTTGTTAATTAAGCAGCCCGAAAAAGATAAATCGAGCTCTAGAAGAGGAGCATTTTACTTTAAATTAGATAAGCAGAAACATAAGGCTCAATTTCAATCGTTTTTGAGCTTAACAATTAAACCTAAATAAAAAAAAGCCCTACATTTCTGTAAGGCTTAAATTGTTTTACATTCAATTTTATGGTTTAGTTTCTGGCGCTTTACCAATTAGCTCCATAAACTGATCTAGCTTAGGTGTAATTATAATTTGAGTACGTCTGTTTTGTGCTTTGCCAGCGGGTGTATCATTTGCTACCATTGGGTTGTATTCTCCTCTACCTCCAGCAGTTAAACGTTTAGGATCAATATTATAATCTTTTTGCAAAGCTTGAACCACCGATGAAGCTCTTAATGCACTTAAATCCCAATTGTTGCGAATGTTTGGCATAGAAATAGGCACATTATCGGTATTACCTTCAATCAGCACATCGTAAGTATTATAATCTGTAATTATTTTGGCAATTTTACTTAAAGTGGTACTAGATTTTTCAGAGATTTCATAACTTCCAGATTTATATAACATATTATCTGATAAGGAGATATAAACAACACCTTTTAATACTTTAACATCAACATCAGACATTTCTTCACGACTTAAAGATCTGGTTAAATTATTAGTCAACACCATGTTAAGCGAATCACTTTTATTTTTGGCATTTACCAATTGCTGAATGTATTTGTTAGATGAATTAATCTCATCAACCAATTTAGATATGTTCACATTACCTTGGTTACTAGAATTCAAACACTTATCTAAAGCGGCTTGTAAGGAAGTTACATTTGCTTTTTGAGCTTCAATTTGCTCTTCTAAACTTTTAACTCTTATTTTCTGACCAGAAACATCAGATTCACTGTCTTGCAAACGTTTATTTAACTCCTGATTACTTTGTTGAAGTTTAGAATTATTTGATTGTAATTCTTGAAATTTTTTGTTACTAACACAACCTTGGGTAAGTATTGCAGCAGCAAACGCAAAAGTTGCTAATAATGGATATCTCATAACTTAAATGTTTTTTGTTACAAACAAGCAACTAAACAGAAAAGTTTTAAATCATATATAAAGTATTATTAAACAATAAGTTATAGCAAACTCAATGAAGAACCTACCAAATCAATAAATTCTATTTTTGGATTTTCAACTAAGCCACTTTCATCTCTTTCATTTTGAAATTGAAGAAATGAAGGAACATTCATCACTTTATCTTGATCTTGTTCACTTTCATACATGGCAATGTGTACAAATGTTAACCTATCTTCTTTTATAAAAACATTATATAAAAAATTACATTGAGGTAAATTTTTAAAATCTGATAAGAACAGCGCAATATTCTCTTTATTTTTTTGAACAAACTCTGGTTTTACCGTATAACTTATGTGTACCGAAATCATAGATGCTCTTTATTTAGTTTGAAATTATTTAAACTTACAAATAATAATGTAAAACTAATGTGGTTTTAATCGTAAAATCATGTCATAAAAAAAAAAGACCTTGCCCTAGCAAAGTCTTTCTTTGTAATGAATGAGCTAAATATCTTATTTATCTGAGTTTTTTTTCTCAGTTACTTCAGTACGGATATCTTGAGCTAAACCTTTAAGATCTTGCATTGCTTTACGTACTCTTGTTCCAGCTGCAGCGTTACCACCGTTATAAAATTTTTCAACATCTGCTTCGATAGCAGCAATTACTTCTTTAACTTTTGAGAATTTTTCCATTTTTTTAGTTTTTATTTTGAATTCAAATATATCATTTAAACAGAATAAACAAGCATTTTTAAAAATTTAACAACATGATAATTCGCCACAATAATGATATAAATTACAAAACCTACTGAATTGCAATTCGTTAGCAATAATTCAAAAAATTAAAAAAAAACAAAAAAAAACAAAAAACCTTATTTAACCATAGTTAAAAGGCATATTACATCATTAATAGCGGTTGCTTTAAACGATAATTGTTGATGTAAAGTTAATAACTCCCCATCGCTTAAGTTAATTTCATTTCCAAAACTTTCGAATTGTAAATTACCTTTTAGTACCTGCAAACTCATCGTTGCTTCATTTTCTTCATTACCAGGATGAAATTTTTGTGTGGCTTGTAAAGCAATGATTGTGATGGTAACCTTATCAGATTTGAATACCGTAATTGCATTTTTGCCGTTTTTGTGATAAGCCTCCTCATTTTTAATTTGTTCACAAAATTTTTCAATATCAATCGGAATAATACCTGCATCTAACGGTCTTGCACCCTCGGGTCTTTGAGGTGTAGCGTAGTTATGTTTCTCTTCCATTATCTTTTTTTGTTATAAAAACATCAATTTCTATTACTTGTTTCACAATTCACACAATGTTTATAAATATGCTGATTTTGATAGGATAAAATGATTTCCTTTGTGTTAAGTTATGGCTTTATTTATCACTTCACTAAATACAGGAAGCAATGGCAATTGTTTTTACATTGGCAATGCCGATGAAGCTATTTTAATAGATGTTGGTTTAAGCTGCAAAGAAACCGAAATCAGGATGCAAAGATTATCACTTTGTATGAGCAAGGTTAAAGCTATCTTTATATCTCACGAACACAGTGATCACATTCGTGGATTACCAGTTTTGGCGAAAAAATATCAGTTACCTGTTTTTATAACCAGCCAAACTTTTACGGGCACAAAACAACAATTACCAATTCATCTACTTCAATCTTTTATAGCTTATCAGCCTGTTAAAATTGGTAATTTAAGCATCACAGCTTTTCCAAAAAAACACGATGCCGCAGAGCCACATAGTTTTACAGTTTGTTGCAACGAGGTAACTGTAGGCGTTTTTACAGATATTGGCGATCATTGTGAGCATGTAATCAATAATTTTAAGTTATGCAAAGCAGCGTTTTTAGAAGCAAACTATGATGATGAAATGCTCAACAACGGCAGTTATCCCTACTTTTTAAAAAATCGCATTCGCGGAGGTAATGGTCACTTATCTAATCAAAAAGCATTAGATTTATTTATGGCGCATAGGCCAAGTTACATGTCTCACCTTTTTCTTTCTCACTTAAGTAAGGATAACAATTGCCCTGATTTAGTGAGCAAAATGTTTAATGAACATGCAAACGGAATTGAGATTGTTGTAGCATCAAGATTGCAGGAAACACCGGTTTATTATATTTCTGCTTGATGTAGTTTTTTCGTCATATCGAGTGAGCGCAGCGACGAGATATCTTTTTTTGTCTTGCATTAATTTTGTTACTGCAAGAACTTAATACATCACTCAAGAAACATAGAGGTTTCTCCTCGTGAAGAACTCGTTCGAAATGACGGTGATTAAAAATATCTAAACCTCTTCCAACTTTGTTCCGCTCTCCCAAACTTCCAATCTATGTTTAACTCCACATTTTAAAGCAAAATTTGCTTTTTGGTGCCCTACTGGGAAATCAAAACATACCGGAAAATCTAAACCAGCCACCTTATTTAAAACAATCTGTTCTAAGGTATTACTAAAACCATCATTACTGCTATCTGTTTTAATTTTAAAACCTCCAACAATTAATCCTTTTAGTTTATTTAGTTTTCCACTACGTTTTAGGTTGTAAAACATTCGATCTATACTATACAAATACTCGCCAGTATCTTCCAGAAACAAAATTTTTCCATCCGTATCAATTTCAGATTTACTACCCGCTAAATTTTCAATACAGCGTAAATTACCACCAACTAATTCTCCAGTTGCTACTCCCGTCCTATTATCTATGTTGTAAGGAGTTGAATATTTCATTTTATCGCCCTTTAAGGCTTGCTCAATAGAATTAATGGTTTCAATTTGAATTGGTTCTGCCAAAGCCCAATCAGACGGAAAACTATTGCACATTTTTGAGTGAATGGTGGCCACATGGTATTTAGTATTAATGTGACTGTGCAAAATTGTAATGTCACTAAAACCAATTAGCCATTTCGGCGATGATTTAAACTTACTAAAATTCAATTGATCTAAAATTCTAATGGCGCCATAACCACCACGAGCACACATAATCGCTTTGATGTTGGGGTTATCCAGCATTTGTTGTAAATCTGTTAAACGTTCTTCGTCAGTACCACCAAAGGTGAAATCTCTTTTATCAACCGTGTTACCAATAAGAACGTTAAATCCCCAACTTTTCATCCTAATAACTGAAGCCTCAATTTCTTTAGCGGTAATATATCCAGCCGGACAGGTGATTCCAATTGTATCTCCTGGAATTAGATAATCTGGTATTTTGTTTTTTTTCTGCTCTTTTAAAGTATCAACTGATGCGTAACTTTTAAAAGATTGCAACATTAAACTTGCAGGAATTAAAGATGATAAAAAGTATTTGCGGTTCATGGTGTTAAATATAAAAAATATCGAACAAATACTGAAAAAGCAGTTTTTAGGTACACAAATGAGTTGTAACAAAAAATTATTTAATAAAAACTTAGTTCAATAAACCCTGTTAAAACAGTGTAGTAAATTACAGCCTATGAAAAAATGCCTTACTTTTAACAATCATCAAACACTACAATTGCAACTTAAATGTATGCGTTTAGAAATGAAACAACAAGAAAACGGAATGATAAGCGACACCAAAAATTATGTTAAAAGCATTCCTAAAAACATCATGCTCGGCAATAAAAATAAAACCTTAAATCCTAAGGCTGTAGCTAATCCGATAGGTAGGATTTTAGCAAAAGGAATTAACGCTACTTTATTAAATAAACAGGGATTTTTAACAAAAATTATTGCAGGTTTCTTTATCAAAAAGGTGAGCAAAAAATTAGAGAACAAATTACTCAAAACCTAATTTATTATACTGCTGCCTCGGCAAACTGAGCCGAAATACCGATACCCGCCAATAATAACTCTTGCGTAATAGTTTTGGTGTACTCGCAAATTTCAGCTTTAAATTCTTCCACAGATGCACCTGTTCTAATTTCTTCTAAACGTTTTTCCCATTGCCCAGTTAATTCTGCTTGGGCAATTTTTTTGTCTTTTACCACCTCATAAACGGCTAAACCTTTTTGTGTTGGCACCAAACTGCGCTTTTCTCGCTTAATATATTCTCTAGTAAGTAATGTTTCAATTATTGCAGCACGAGTAGCTGGAGTACCTAACCCACTGTCTTTCATTGCATATCGCAACTCTTCATCCTCAATTTCTTTACCCGATGTTTCAAGTGCTTTTAATAACGATGCTTCGTTGTACAAAGCTTTTGGTTTAGTCTGTTTTTCTAACAAAGCTTTATTTACAATTGGCAATAACTCTCCTACTTTAACTTTGGGCAAAGCCGGATTTTCTTCGTCCTTCTTTTCATCTTCAACTTCATTAAATACCGAACGCCATCCCGCAGAGCGGATTACAGTTCCGTTGGCAATAAATACCGAACCACTTTCTATCGTAATTTTAGTAATCTCCTTTACGCATTCTTGATGAAAAGCTTCCAACATCCTGCCTGCTACCATATCATAAATCGCTTGATGATCTTTACTTAAGTTATAAGGTTTTACACCCGTGATTAATACCGCATGGTGATCTGTTACTTTTTTAGCATTTACACTTCGTTTATTTAAAGTTGCCGTTTGCAAAAAAGTAGCCTGATTACCAAATAATTGATGATCTGTTAATGTGCTAATTAATTGAGGTACAGTTGCAAAAACATCATCTCCAATATATCTACTTCCAGTACGCGGATAAGAAACTAGTTTGCTCTCGTATAAATTCTGCAATAGATTTAAAGTCTGATCTGCCGTAAAGCCATTTTTCTTATTACCTTCTTGTTGCAAACTACTTAAATCATGCAAAAGTGGTGGTGGTTCTTTTCTGGGTTTGGCTTCAACCGCAGTAATATTTCCGCCAGTTGCAAAACCCGAAGCCACATCTTGCACCTTATCAAACACTGCCTGAGCTTCTGGTTGGGTGTTAAAATTGGCTACAGAAATTGCTTTAAATAATTGTCCATCTTTATCTAATTGTATAGCTATTTGATAAAATGTTTGAGGCACAAAATTTTTGTTTTCTAAAAATCTAGCGCAAATCATAGCTAAAGTTGGTGTTTGTACCCTACCTAAAGATAAAACCGATCTGTTACCAGCCGACAGACTTAAAGCTTGTGTAGCATTCATGCCCACTAACCAATCGCTTTGCGAACGTGCATGGGCAGAATTAAATAATGTATCGTAATCTGTGCCAGGTTTAAGGTTTCTAAAACCATCTTTAATGGCTTCATCAGTTTGCGATGAAATCCACAAGCGTTTAAATGGCTTTTTACATTTTAGGTAATAGTAAATATACCTAAAAATCAATTCGCCTTCTCGTCCAGCATCCGTTGCTACAATAATTTCGGTTGCTTCATCAAATAGCTTTTTTATAATGTCTAATTGTTTTCTAACTCCTGGGTCTTCTACAAAACCATCTTTGGTTTTTACCTTGCGGATAGAAAGTTTAAATTTTGCAGGCAGCATCGGTAAGTGTTCTTTACGCCAACCAATGTAGCCATACTCTTGTGGCGGAGCGAGTTGCAACAAATGCCCGAAAGCCCAAGTAAAAGAATAACCTTTGCCTTCTATGTAACCGTCTTTTCTGGTTGTTGCACCAAACACTTTAGCTAACTCTCTACCAACAGATGGTTTTTCGGCAATAATTACTTTCATTATCAAATATTCAGTTCTTTCGGAGGGTTAAATATCCTAAAAATTATGCAGTGGGCAATGTTAAAGTTATCTACATTAAATTTTACGTCATTTCGAACCGAAGGGAGAAATCTGTCCTTTTGCATCAGCGTCAGCTTAATTGGTAATCATCATACAAAAAAGGTTTGGTAGAAAGTACATAAAATTACGAAAAGCAATTTTAGTAGTCTTTATGTCAATTCAGTCCCGCCTGCCTGCCGCAGGCAGGTTTTTCGTTGCAATTTTTTTGTTTTTGTAATTGCTATTTACGCTTGTGCTCAGCTTGACTGGGCATCTATCTACCTACAATCCTTCGACAAGCTCAGCATGACATCAAAACAAAAAAGATTTCCACTACAACCGGGTTTAAAAGGCAAGTATTGTGCATTTATTTAGGTCTAAGCGCCCAGCAACTTTCAATAGAAGTACAGCCCTCGTTTTATAAACGGGATATAAGTGTAAATCCTTTTGTCATCCTGAGCTTGTCGAAGGACAAAAGATTGAAACGATTAGCCCGACTGACATTTATAAAAGCTACTGTATTTGCTTTTCAAAAAAAATGATTAAAGAATTTAGTTTCGGTCGGTGAGACACCTACCGATAGGCTTTGAGATTCCTTCCCGAAAAGTCGGGACAAGCTGTGCCTCGGAATGACAAAATATTTACTGTTGCTGCTGTTGTTGCTGCATTTCAATAAATTTTTGATAAGAGTTAGTTACTACAATTGGTTCTGAAATTTCATGTACATAAACTGCTTCCTGCTGTAAGGCGATTTCTTCTTCGGCTTTAATTTTTTCGTTGGTTATTACAACTGCAACCGATAATGTGTGTGCCGATGAACCTTTGTAGGTTCCTTTTACCGGTGTGCAATCACTAAAATTTCGTCCAAAAGCAATGCGAATGTGTCTGTCGCTTACCAAACAATTATTTGTTGGATCGATGCCTAACCAACCATAATCTGGTATGTAAGCTTCTACCCAAGCATGAGTTGCACCAATACCGCGTAACTCATTCCCCATCGGACAAATGTAACCACTCACATATCGAGCAGGAATTGCAGAAATTCGCAACATTTCTAACAATAAATGGGCAAAATCTTGACAAACTCCAGCCTTTAGTTCCCAAATTTTATCGATATCAGTTTCTACATCAGTTACGCCTTGTTGATAGGTGATTTGCTCATAAACGTAAGCTGAAAGTGCTTGCACACATTGCAAAACAGTTTTTTCTCTATGGGCAATTGCTGTTATATCGTTTTTAATATCATGTAATGATTGGTAAGTACCATATTTAACAAAGTCTAAAAAATCTACTTCTAAACTAGTTTTGTCAATGTTTTCCCACTGGCTTTTTGCCGACCAAAAATCTGTAGGAACAGGTACAGGTTTAGTTTCTACTTCTGCATCAACCACAATTACTAAATCTGTATGAGGTTCTACAATGGTAAAAACACCAACTTTATTACCGAAATAATCGAAATAGCTATCAACAATTGCAGATGGTCTAATTCTAATTTCATGGTTAATAATTTCTTGGTAATTATCAGACGGCGGACTTAAAATAATTTGATTGGCGCTATCAATTACTGGCGATGGATAAATATATTTTGTGGTATGTTTTACGTGGTAAATTGGCATAATTTTTTAGTTGAATTGGTTCATTAGGTTAGTTGCAAATTGCATACTGAAAATTGTTAACTGACTAACTGTTTATTCCGAAATAATTTTGATTTAGAGATTGGATGATGTTTAAAATATTACTTTCTACAGTTTCTAACAAACCTACTTGCGCTTCGGTATCTGCACCTGGACTATTATATTTTAAAATTGCTGATGCTTTGCCAATTGCGAATTCTATTTTATTAAAGCTTTCGTCTAAACTTACCGATTTTAAACGTTGCGCATAGCGATTGATTTGATTTAAACCATAAGCTATTGAATGCGGAAAATGCATTTCGTACAAAACCTGTTTAAAAATCAAATCAGGTTTTACAGAGCCAGAATTTTCTTTTAAATAATATTCGTAACCTGATATTGATACTAAAAAGTAGCGCCAACTTACAATATCCATACTATCGGTACTTAAGCCATTGGTTCTGCTAATTTGCATTTTTAAGGCAGTTATGCTTTGCAACAATCTTTCTATAAACTTACCTATACTTAAATAATTAAACCCCTCGCTCCTAAACATAGAAACATCTACTACTCCGTAATACAACATACATTGTTTAATGAGTTGGTCTATAATAGTAACCGGGTCGCCAGCAAAAACTTGCTTTTGCAAACCTGTATCTCTAATTAAATGATAGTAATCATTTAAGCACTGCCAAAGTTCTTTGGTGATATGATCTTGGGCACTTCGGGCATTTTCTCTTGCCCTAAAAATATTATTTACTACAGAGCTATCGTTATTTTTATCAAACAAGATAAACTGTAAAACCTCATTGGCATTCATGGTTTTTTCGGGTGATTTGCCATGGTTGTAATACCTATACACATCATCCCATTTTACAAATGGCACGCCATCTTGCGATGCAATATAATAGGTTCTTAAAATCCTTAATTGCACATTGGTACGCTCCATGTAACGGCTCATCCAAAATATATTTTCTGCTACTCTACTCAGCATTTACTTATTGTTTAAAGGTTGAAAAGTTTTAAGGTTGAAATGTTGCTAGGCCTTAACTGAAAACTCGAAACTGAAAACTGGACTAGTCTACCACCCAAGTGTCTTTGCTACCGCCACCTTGCGATGAATTAACTACAATTGAACCTTCTTTTAAAGCTACACGAGTTAATCCTCCTGGTACAATCTCAATTCCATCTGGCCCGCTCAAAGCAAAAGGCCTTAAATCTACCCTGCGTGGTTGTAATTTGCCATCAATATAGCATGGTGCTGATGAAAGGCTGATAATTGGCTGTGCAATAAATTGTCTGGGCGATTTAACAATCTCTTCACTAAATTCTTTCAACTCTTGATCTGATGCAATATTACCAATCAGCATACCATAACCGCCACTTTCATTGGTGCGTTTAACTACCATGTTGTTCAAGTTTTTCAAAGTATATTCACGTTCATCAACGTTTTCCATTCTGTAAGTTGGTACGTTTTTAAGGATAGGTTCTTCGTTGAGGTAATATTTAATCATATCTGGTACGTAGGCATAAATTGCTTTATCATCGGCTACGCCATTACCCATTGCGTTTACAATGGCCACATTTCCTTTTCTATAGGCATGATAAATTCCTGGAACGCCCAACATACTATCAGGACGGAAAATTAGCGGATCTAAAAACTCATCATCTACTCTTCTATAAATCACATCAACCTTTTTTAACCCTCTTGTAGTTCGCATGTAAACTTTATGGTTATCAACCACTAAATCTCTTCCTTCTACCAACTCTATGCCCATTAAACGAGCTAAAGTAGTATGTTCGAAATAAGCAGAATTGTAAATACCAGGAGTTAATAAAACTACAGTTGGTCTACTGGTATGTCTATTGCCTAAACCCAAAAGGTTTTTCATTAACAAATCTGGATAATCACTTACCGGACGAACTTTATTTTCTGGAATTAGGTTTGGGAACAATCGATAGCTAATGTTTCGGTTCTCGAGCATGTAACTCACACCAGATGGCGTTCGCAAATTATCTTCTAAAACATAGTATGAACCATCATGATCACGAATTAAATCGATACCGCTAATGTGCGTGTAGATATCAAAAGGTACATCTACATTCATCATCTCTCGTAAATAATTAGGACTAGAATAAATCAGCGCTGCTGGAATAATCCCATCTTTAATGATAAATTGTTGATGATAAACATCTTTTAGAAAGATATTAAGTGCTCGTAAGCGTTGCTTGATCCCTCTTTCAATAAAATCCCATTCGGCAGCTTGTATAATTCGTGGGTAAATATCAAAAGGAAAGATCTTTTCGATGCCTTCGCCACTGCTGTAAACAGTAAAAGTGATCCCTTGAGTTAAGAAAAGCTTCTTGGCAAGCTCATCTTTTAGCGTCATTTCAGATGAATTGATGTTTTGAAAGGCAGACATGAATGAATCGTAATGCTTTCTTACATCTTCATTGCATTTCATCTCATCAAAAACACCATTTATGGTCTGATATTGTTTAAAATATTCTATATTTTCCATAATGTTGATTAAATTACAGATAAATACATGATAATTTCAAAATTTATAACTTAAATATTTAAATTAATTTAATATTTAATTAATAATTAAAGTATTTAACACAAAAAAACATCAAATCGATGGCTTTTTATAATTTTTTAATAAAAATAAATCTATTTAAGACTTTTTTGGCTTAGCACTCATATAAAAGGTAAGTTTTCCGCCAGATGTAATATCACTATGTTTAATAAATGGTTTATTTAATTCTTTTCCATTCATCAAAACCTTTTGTACATAAACATTTTTGTCACTTTGGTTAATTGCTTCAACTGTAAATGTCTTGCCATTCTCTAAAGTTAAAGTTGCATTTTTAACTGATGGCGAGCCTAAAGCATATTCATCGCCACCTGGCGAAACCGGATAAAAACCTAAAGAAGAAAACATGTACCAAGCACTCATTTGTCCGCAATCATCATTACCACCTAAACCATCTGGCGTAGGTTTATATTGCATTTTTAAAATTTTACGGATTTGCGCTTGAGCTTTGTAAGCTTGGTCTGTCCAATTATAAAAGTAAGCCACATGATGTGCAGGCTCATTTCCATGTACGTAACCACCAATAATTCCTTCACGAGTAATATCTTCAGTATCTGCAAAAAACTCGTCAGGCAAATGCATGGTAAATAAAGTATCTAAACGAGCTGCAAACTTCTTTTTTCCACCCATTTGCATCATCAACGCTGTTGGATCATGAGGAACAAAGAAACTGTAATTCCAGCTGTTTCCTTCAATAAATCCTTGTCCGTGAGTATTTAGTACATCAAATTCTTTTTTAAATGTTCCATCAGCCATTCTCGGGCGCATAAAACCAATAGAAGGATCGAAATTATTTTTCCAATTACCAGAACGTTTGATAAACTCTTGGTAAACATCTTCCCTATTTAGCTTTTTAGCCAATTGCGCAATACACCAATCATCATAAGCATATTCTAAAGTGTTGGAAACCGAAACTCCACTTTTTTCTGCGGGAATGTATCCCAAATCCATATAATAACCAATCCCTTCGTAATTGCGTTTTTTTGCTGTCGCTATGCAAGCATCTAATGCAGCATTTGGATCACCGTTATAAACTCCTTTTATAATTGCATCAGCAATAACAGAAACACTGTGGTAACCGCTCATACACCAATTATCGTTTGCATAGTGCGACCAAATTGGCAACATCTTTAACGAATTTTGCTCGTAATGTGCCATCATAGATTTTACCATATCGTTACTGCGAGCAGGTTGCATGATATTAAAAAACGGATGCAAAGCTCTGTAGGTATCCCACAGAGAAAAAGTGGTGTAATTGGTAAAACCATTTGCGGTATGCACACCTTGATCTAAACCTTTATACTGCCCATTAACATCCATATAGGTTGTTGGGTTGATAAAAGCATGGTACATCGCCGTATAGAAATTGATTTTATCATCTTCTGATGCATCTATTTTGATTTTATTTAATTCTTTAGCCCAAGCAGATTGTGCTTGCGCTTTCACTTTATCAAAATCCCAACCAGTTACTTCTGCACGCATATTTTGTAAGGCATTTTCTTGACTAACTGGAGATAGCGCAAATTTAATTTTAACTTTTTCTCCTTCATTGGTATCAAAATCAAAATACATTCTCACTTTTCTGCCAGCAATTTCTGGATGGTTTCTAGTTTGATCAAATTTACCCCAGAAACCTCTGTAAGCTTGTTTAGCATCATAATTTTTCTGTCCGTAAGATTTAAATGGCTTAGAAAAACTCATCGAAAAATAAACCGTACGTGTACGAGCCCAACCGTAAGTTTGGCGGTAACCAGTTACTAAGGTATCATTAACCACACGAACGTAAGTCCAAACAGTTTTATCATCATAATTGTAAATACCCGCCATTAAATCTAATATGATATGACTTTGATCAGATTTTGGAAAAGTATATTGATGAAAACCAACTCTATTTGTTGCCGTTAACTCGGCGGTAATGTTATCATCATCTAATTTTACTTTGTAATATCCAGCCTCTGCAGTTTCATTGGCATGAGAAAATGCAGAGCGATATCCTGATTTTGTATCATTCGCGGTACCCGGATTTAATTGCAATTTACCTTGAGTTGGCATAATTAAAAAATCGCCCAAATCTGAGTGACCAGTGCCGCTAAAATGCGTGTGACTAAAACCTGTTATTGTTTTGTCTTCATATTTATAACCAGCACAATATTTATAAACACTGCCATTATATTTTCCATTTACTTCATAAGGAATGGTATCAGTATCAGGACTTAATTGTACAGCTCCAAAAGGTACTGTTGGTCCTGGGAAAGTATGTCCCATTTTTTCGGTTCCAATAAGTGGTTTTACATATTTTACTAAATTTTGCTGTGCATTAACTCCTAAAGCTGCAAAAAATAGTGCATAAAAAAAGAATTGTTTCATGTTTTAGTTTTGGGTTGATAAATCAAAAATCTAAGATATAAAAATTACCTTAAAACACTAACTAAAACCTTTTAGTAAATCAAATTTTACGTTAACGTATTTTTTAAGGTTTGATAAATCTGTATATTTACCAAGAGCAAACCTTAATAAATGCAAAACATTACCCTACGTGATATCGCCAAAGTTTTAAACCTATCTGTTTCAACAGTTTCTAGGGCCTTAACTGATAGTTACCAAATTGGCGATAAAACTAAAAAACTTGTTTTAGAATACGCAAAAGCCCATAACTATGTACCAAACCGAATGGCTCGTGGACTTAAAGAAGGAAAAAGCAGATCTATTGGCGTAGTTGTTTGCTCAATCGATAATAGTTTTGTTTCACAAATGCTCGATGGTATTGATCACTTTTGTACAGCTAATGATTATCAGTTAATTATTATGCAAAGCAAAGAGAATTTTGAGCAAGAAAAATCATGTATTCATTTACTTTATGCTGGTGGAATTGATGGATTGCTTATCTCTCCCACCTATCAAACAACTGATTTTGAATACTTAAAACAACTACAAAATGATGGTTTACCTATCGTTCTTTTTGATAGATTAAGCGAGCACATTGATACGCATAAAGTTGCGGTTGATAATTTTAATGGAGCTTATAACGCTGTTGCGCATTTAATAAAAAACGGATATCAAACAATTGCTCATATTAATAGTGAAAGCAAACTCAATTTAACAACCGATCGTTTTGAAGGTTATAAAAAAGCATTAAGTGATCACAACATTGCTTACAATGAAGATTTAGTTAAATTTTGTAACACCAATAATTTAAATGAAAGCTTAGAAATTGCAATTGAACAATTAATGAGTTTAGCTAAAAAGCCTGATGCTATTTTTACTGCAACTGATCAAATTAGTACAAAAAGCCTCGCCGTTTTAAATCAACTAAACTATAAAATCCCTCAAGATATTGCCTTAATTGGATTTAGTAATACTGATTTAGCAAATGTATTTAATCCGGCATTAAGTACAATTCATCAACCTGCTTTCGAGATTGGAAGCTTAGCCGCTAAACAATTACTCCATTTAATTGAACATAAAAATGAAGTAATATTTGAAACTATTTTACTTGATACCGAGTTGCAATCTAGAGCATCCACCAAACCAAGGGCCTAGTGTTTTTTACATTGCTCAGACTCCACTGGTCAATTAATTCATCTAAAACCTGTATTTTTGCATTCTGATTTTTAATAATGAGTAAACACGGAAGAATTTTGGTGGCCATGAGTGGCGGGGTTGATAGTTCGGTTGCAGCAGTAATGCTACACGAGCAAGGTTATGAAGTTATTGGCTTAACCATGAAGACCTGGGATTATGCCACATCTGGCGGAAGCAGTAAGGAAACAGGATGTTGCAGCTTAGATAGCATTAACGATGCCCGTACTTTAGCTGTAAACTATGGTTTCCCTCATTATATTTTAGACATCAGAGATGAATTTGGGGATTTTGTAATCGACAATTTTGTGGATGAATATTTAGCCGGCAGAACACCAAATCCATGTGTTTTATGCAATACCCACATCAAGTGGGAAGCTTTGTTAAAACGTGCTAACAAATTAGATTGCGAATTTATTGCTACTGGCCATTATGCAAATATCCGCCAGCAAGATAGTGGTAGGTATGTAATTTCTAAAGGTAAAGACGAAAACAAAGATCAATCTTATGTACTTTGGGGCGTTTCTCAAGAAAATTTATCTCGTACTAAATTCCCGTTGGGTAGTTTCGCAAAAGCGGATATCCGCCAGATGGCTTTAGATATGGGTCAAGAAGAATTAGCAAAAAAATCAGAAAGTTACGAGATCTGTTTTGTACCTGATAATGATTACCGAGCCTTCTTAAAACACAAAGTAGAAGACTTGGAAGATCGCGTAGCCGGTGGTAACTTCATCAATAGCCAGGGTATGATTATCGGTCAACATAAAGGTTACCCGTTTTACACCATTGGCCAACGTAAAGGTTTAGGCGTTGCATTTGGCGAACCTATGTTTGTTACGCAGATTTTACCTGAAAGCAATACTGTTGTTTTAGGCAGAGCCGATGAATTAGAACGTAAAGAAGCAATGGTAAGAAACATCAACTTGGTTAAATACGAAAATATTTACGAGCCGATGGATAATGTAATTACCAAAATCCGTTATAAAGATGCTGGAATGCTAAGCACAATTGTGCAAGAAAAAGACCAAATGAGAGTGGTATTTGATCATAATGTTTCTGCAATTGCACCTGGTCAATCCGCTGTATTTTACGAAGGCAATGATTTGTTAGGTGGTGGATTTTTAGTTTAACTCATAAATCCCCGCCGCGGCGGGGACTTACATTTGTCATTCCGAGGAACAGCTTGTCCCGACTTTTCGGGAAGCAATCTCAATTGTTAATTGTAAATAGAGATTCTTCGCTGCGCTCTGAATGACAAATAGTACCTAATGGTTGGTATCTCCATCAAGCATCTAAAGTTAGACTAAAACAAATTTAGTCATTCCGAGGAACAGCTTGTCCCGACTTTTCGGGAAGGAATCTCAATTACAAATTAGTGGACAGAGATTCTTCGCTGCGCTCTGAATGACAAAAAGTACCTAATGGTTGGTGTCTCCACCAACCATCGTTTAAATATAGTTTCGGTAGGTGAGACACCGACCGATAAGAAAAGGTTAGACTTAACAAACTTTGTCATTCCGAGGAACAGCTTGTACCGACTTTTCGGGAAGGAAACTAAATTGTTAATTGTTATTAGAAATTCTTCGCTGCGCTTTAAATGACAAATAGCTACGCATCTAACTTATTATTAATTAAATAAGGCGTGCCAACCTTCATCTTTTTGGCTTTGTAAGGCTCAAAGTAATAATCTATCCTCCCTAAATTAATCCCTGCAAAACCAACTTGGTTAATGGTGGTAATTTGACCATCTAAATTTTTAACATCTTCGGGTATATCTAAAAAAGTATGGGTATGTCCGCCAATAATTAAATCGATATTTTTGGTACTAGCCGCTAAAACCTTATCAGATACTGCATTATTTCTGTAAGCATAACCCAAATGAGATAAACAAATTACCAAATCACATTTGTAATCATTTTTAAGCTTCGCCGCAGTTTCATTTGCTATTGCTATGGGATCTAAATATTGAGTTTCACCATAATTTTTAGGATCAACTAAACCTTTCAATTGTATTCCTAAACCAAAAACGCCAATTTTAAGTCCTCCCTTTTTAAAGATTTTATAAGGCTGTGTAGATTTTGATAACTGCGTGTTCGTTAAATCGTAATTGGCAATTAATACTGGGAAATTGGCATTTGGCAGTTGTTTATAAAATCCTTCAATTCCATTATCAAAATCGTGGTTTCCTAAAGTTGTAGCATCATATTTCATTTGGCTCATTAACTTTAGTTCTAATTCGCCACCATATTTATTAAAGTAAGGTGTACCTTGAAAAATATCACCAGCATCTAGCAACAACACATTTTCTTGTTCTGCCCGTATTTTTTTAATTAAAGCCGAACGTCTTGCTGTTCCGCCTAAACCCTGATTTCTTGAACCATCCATCGGAAAAGGTTCTATCCTACTGTGCACATCATTGGTATGCAAAATAGTCAGTTTTTGTAATCGCCCATTGGCAAAAGCATCTAAAGAATTTATGTTCAATGCAGCTGCCGCACTTGCAACACCACCAACTTTAATAAAATTTCGGCGATTAATTTTTTGTAATTCTTCCATCTAATTTAGTGTTGATGCTTTTACCAGCAGCTTTAAATTCTTTAACTTCTTTTAATAAGGCATCGCGAACTAATAAACCAATATTTTTTTGTGAAATTGGTGTAGCAAATCCAGTAGCATCATCGCCACCACTGGCAATATAATCTGATGCAACAACCCAATAATTAACATTTACATCAAAAGCCTTCCCATTAATCTGGATATTTTCTGCATGTTTATCTTTAATATTAAATCTCAATCCGCTAACTGGCTGACCATTACTTGCAGCAATGTAATTAACCACCTTTAAAACATCACTTCCTTTTAGATTAAACATTACCAATTGATTTTCGAAAGGCATTAACTCAAAAATATTTGAAACTTTAATTTCGCCTTTGGCAATATCATTCCTCAAGCCACCTTTAGTAGTAGGAAAAACAAAATCAACCTGCGGCAGTAACTTTTTTACTTGATTAAAAACTGCATCGGCAAAAAAATTACCTAAAACAGATTCGGGCAAGGTTGATGCTTTAGACAAGACCACATCAGTATTGCCAATAACCTCATTCATTTCGGCATCTAACTTGGCTTTATAAGGCAAATATGTTTTTATAATATTGCTATCTACAGCAATATCGCTACTTATTTTATACTCTTCTCTGTTCGATTTTGTAAGTGCGTACTTGGTGCGGCAAGAGCCGAAAAGTAGCGCCGAAAATGCGAAAATATAAATCGGTTTTTTAATACTAATCATATCTTTTTATGGTAAGCGAAGATAGACTGCATAACAGCAAAAACAAAATTAATTCGTCATTAAGCTATTAAAAACAAATTGAAAACACATTACTATAAAAAACCATTTCTTCAATTATCTTTGCGGCTTATTTTAAAATTCTAAAAATTGATCGACGTAAATAACATCTCCGTATCATTTGGTGGCACAACGCTTTTTAGCGATGTATCTTTTTCTATTAACGAGAACGATAAAATTGCTCTTATGGGTAAAAATGGTGCGGGCAAATCAACTTTGTTAAAAATTATTGCTGGCGAAGGTAAAGCCACTAGCGGGCATATTTCTGGGCCGAAAGAAGCTGTAATTGCCTATTTACCACAACATTTGCTTACCAAAGATGATGTAACTGTTTTTGAAGAAACTTCGAAAGCGTTTAGCGAAGTTTACGTGATGCGTGATGAACTGGAAAGTTTAAATGAGCAATTAAACATCCGAACAGATTATGATACCGACGATTACATGAAGTTAATTGAGCGAGTATCTGAATTGAGTGAGAAATTTTATTCGATTGAAGAAGTAAATTACGATGCTGAGGTAGAAAAAGTATTAAAAGGTTTGGGCTTTTTACGTAGCGATTTTACACGTAAAACTTCAGAATTTTCTGGCGGATGGAGAATGCGTATCGAATTGGCTAAAATCTTACTCAAAAAACCTGATTTAATTTTATTGGATGAACCTACCAACCACATGGATATTGAAAGTATCCAATGGTTAGAAGACTTTTTAATTAACTCGGCCAAAGCGGTAATTGTAATTTCTCACGATAGAGCCTTTGTAGACAACATTACAAACCGCACCATTGAGGTTACGATGGGTCGCATATACGATTACAAAGCGAAGTACACTCATTACCTACAATTGCGTAGAGAACGCCGTGAGCACCAAATAAAAGCCTACGAAGAACAACAACGCTTTATTGCCGATAACCAAGAGTTTATAGATCGTTTTAAAGGCACTTACTCTAAAACTTTGCAAGTACAATCTCGGGTTAAAATGTTAGAGAAATTGGATGTAATTGAAATTGATGAGGTTGATAATTCTGCCTTACGTTTAAAATTCCCTCCTTCTCCTCGTTCTGGAAGTTACCCTGTGATGGTTGAGGAATTGACGAAAGCTTATGGAGATCATGTTGTTTTCGAAAAAGCTAATATGGTTATTGAACGCGGACAGAAAGTTGCTTTTGTGGGTAAAAACGGCGAAGGTAAATCAACCATGATTAAAGCTATAATGAACGAAATTGATTTTGAAGGAGAATTAAAGGTTGGTCACAATGTAAAGATTGGCTATTTCGCTCAAAATCAAGCTGCTTTATTAGATGGAGAATTAACTGTTTTTGATACCATTGACCAGATTGCCGTTGGCGATGTTCGTGTAAAAATTAAAGATTTGCTGGGTGCTTTTATGTTTAGCGGCGATGATACCACAAAAAAAGTTAAAGTTTTATCTGGTGGAGAAAAAACGCGTTTGGCTATGATTAAACTTCTGTTAGAACCAGTTAATATGTTAATTCTTGATGAGCCAACTAACCATTTAGATATGAAAACCAAGGATATCATTAAAGATGCCTTGAAAGATTTTGATGGCACTTTAATCTTAGTATCTCACGATAGAGATTTTTTAGATGGTTTAGCCGAAAAAGTATTTGAATTTGGAAACAAACGTGTTCGCGAACATTTTGAAGACATTAAAGGTTTCTTGGCTTATAAAAAGATGGCTAGTTTAAAGGAGATTGAGAAGTAATTTACTTTTTAGTTAGGTGTTTGCGTCATTCCCGCGAAGGCGGGAATCGTAAAGCATTGAGACCATCTACCTTTTAAAGCATTACGATTGCAAGTCGAGCCAGCAATGACGGAACTAACTATAACTTCTGCCCAAAAGTTTTACTCAACATATCGTACAACCTCGGGTGTTTATCTTTTAAAATTTCTGGTTGCTCAAAAAAGTATTCTGAAACAACAGCAAAAAACTCAGCTTCATTAGTGAGTGCGTAAGGATTAATATCAGATTTGTCATCTTCAATCTCGGCAATTTTTTCTCGCATTAGTTTTATCCAAGGCAAAGTATATTCATGCGCCAATAAATTTGAGGGAATACCATTTACAGCACCATCAGATTTGTCTAACAAATGAACAAACTCATGTATCCCTGTATTTTCTTTACCTGCACTTTTCGAAAATCCGTGTCGCAATGCAGCTAACGATAAAATCATTTGTCCGTTCATAAAACCACTGCCAACCATTCCCATAATATTTCTATCGCCACCTTCAAACTGAAAATCCTTATTAAAAGTATCTGGATATAACAACACGTTAGTTAAATTTTTATATTCCCAATCGTCGAAACCAAATATGGGTATTACTGCACTTGCAGCAACTAACAATCTATCTAAAACTGATAATTCAAGTCCAACTCCTTCTATTTTAACAATGGCTAAAAAACGAGCTATCTTTTTTTCAAATCGCTGCTTTTTTTCGCCATCAAGGCGGATATAAAAATCAACGTGCTCATTTAAAAGTTTAACATCAGCTTTGCTTAATTGGGCTACAACAACTTTTTTCTTTCTAAATATGAAATACAAAGCAACAATAAATACTGCCAATAAGATTAGCCAAGGTAAAATGTTCATCATCAATAATAACAAAAAAACCCAAAACAATTAAGCTTTGGGTTCGATAAAATATTTTATACTAATTATAAGTTCTGTACAATTTTATTATCAAAAGGTGTTGTAGCAGAACGAAATCTGTGCACCAACTGACCTTTTTCGTTAATCAAGAATTTCTCAAAATTCCATTTAATGTCTCCAGTAAAATCAGGATTTTCTTGCGAAGTTAAATAAGCAAACAATGGTGTAATATCATTACCCTTAACACTAACTTTTTCGCTCAATAAAAACGAAACACCAAAATTCTTTTTACAAAAATCTTGTATTTCAGCATTGGTTGCTAATTCTTGACCACCAAAATTACCTGCCGGAAATCCAATTAGTACCAACTCTTTGCCATATTGTTTGTGCAATTTCTCTAAATCTTCGTATTGTTTGGTATATCCACATTTAGATGCAGTATTCACAATCATTATCTTTTTGCCTTTAAACTGAGATAACTTAACTGTTTTTCCATCAATTGTTTTAATGGTATAATCATAAACTGATTTTGGGGGATTTGGTGCAATCCACATCGTAACTAGTAATAATAAGGTATTGATCATTTTATTTTAAGTTTAATTGTTTTAACTGCTAAGTTGTATGAAAAATCAGTCATAGTTCCTCCTTTCTAATCTCTCCCTACTTTATACGAAGATACTTACTAAACAGATTTATTACCTATATATATTACTACTAATGCAATTTTTTACAAAATAAATATAAATACTATTCTAATAGGTTTAAGCCGTGTAATAGAGCTATTTAAACTTCATTTGTAGGTGCTGTTTTTAAAATAAATAGTTCATCAATTTTGATTTTAGCGTTATTTATAGTTTTATTTGCAGAAAAACGTTCTGAATGGCAAAAAATTTACTGATAGTCGAGTCACCTGCAAAAGCTAAAACCATAGAGGGTTATTTAGGAAAAGATTTTTTGGTTAAGTCTAGTTATGGTCATATCCGCGATTTGGTAAAAGGCGATATGGGAATTGATATCGAAAATGATTTTTCTCAAACCTACGAAGTACCTGCCGATAAAAAAGCGCTTGTTGCAGAACTAAAAAAATTAGCTAAAGGTGCCGAAATGGTATGGCTAGCATCCGATGAAGACCGTGAGGGAGAAGCCATTTCTTGGCATTTATACGAAACTTTGGGCTTAAAAGAAAGCAACACCAAACGTATTGTTTTTCATGAAATTACCAAACCAGCAATTTTAAAAGCAATTGATAATCCGCGTACCATAGATTATAACTTAGTTAATGCCCAACAAGCTCGTAGAGTATTGGATAGATTAGTGGGTTTTGAGCTTTCTCCCGTTTTATGGAAAAAAGTAAAACCGTCGCTTTCTGCTGGTCGTGTACAATCTGTAGCTGTACGTTTAATTGTTGATAGAGAAAGAGAAGTTAATAAATTTAATAGTACCGCTGCATTTAAAATAACTGCACAATTTACCACCGGCAACGGAAAAGAAATTGTAAAAGCAGAATTGCCACAACGTTTTGAACAAGCTGCTGATGCGGAAAAATTCTTGCAAGATTGTATCAATGCAGGTTTTGCTGTTAGCAATTTAGAAGTTAAACCAGCAAAACGTAATCCTGCAGCTCCTTTTACCACATCTACCTTACAACAAGAAGCATCACGTAAGTTGGGTTTCTCGGTTGCCAGAACCATGCAAATTGCGCAGCGTTTGTACGAAAATGGTAAAATTACTTATATGAGAACAGATTCAGTTAATCTTTCTCAAACGGCTATAGATGCAGCATCGGCTGAAATTAGATCGGCTTATGGCGATAAATATCATCAACCAAGAGTTTATAAAACAAAATCTGCTGGTGCACAAGAAGCTCACGAGGCCATTCGCCCTACTTATTTTAATCAGCATAGTGTGGATGGAGATAACTCCGAAAAACGCTTGTATGATTTGATTTGGAAACGTGCCATTGCCTCTCAAATGAGCGAAGCAATTTTCGAAAAAACCAATGTCAACATCAGCATATCAACCAGAAAAGAAGAATTATTAGCCGAAGGCGAAGTAATGAAATTTGATGGATTTTTAAAAGTTTATCTTGAATCAACTGATGATGAAGATGAAGAAAATGAAGATAGCAACTTACTTCCGCCATTAGCAAAAGGCCAAGCTTTAAACTTAAAAGAATTAGCTGCGACAGAACGTTTCTCTCGTCCGCCAGCAAGATATACTGAGGCTAGTTTAGTTAAAAAATTAGAAGAATTAGGCATCGGCCGACCATCTACTTATGCCCCTACAATTTCTACGGTTCAAAATCGTGGTTATGTTGTTAAGGAAGATAGAGATGGAAGAAAAAGAGAATTTGGAAGTATGGTTCTGGCTAATGGAAACATTAGTAAAGTAACCAAAACTGAAATTACTGGAGCAGAAAAATCGAAACTCTTCCCTACCGATATTGGCGAAGTTGTAAACGACTTTTTAGTAGAGCATTTTAAAGGAATTGTAGATTTTAATTTTACGGCCAAAGTAGAAAAACAGTTCGATGAAATTGCGCAAGGTTTACAAGAATGGACAAAAATGCTTCATTCTTTTTACACTCCTTTTCACAATGAGGTTGAAGATACCTTAGAAAATGCCGATCGTGCAAATGGCGAGCGTTTATTAGGTATCGACCCAACGACTGGTAAAAATGTTTATGCTAAAGTTGGGCGTTATGGTCCTTTAGTTCAAATAGGAGAATTATCTGATGATGAGGAAGATAAGCCTCGTTATGCAAGTTTAGGTAAAACACAATCTGTTGGTACAGTTACTTTAGAAGAAGCACTAGATCAATTTAAATTACCTTTCCAATTAGAAGATTACCAAGATAAAGAAGTATCAGTTGGGGTTGGTCGTTTTGGTCCTTACGTAAAATGGGGCGATGCATTTATTTCTATTCCAAAAAATGAAGATCCATTAACAGTTGACCAAGCGAGAGCCATAGAAATTATTGGCGAAAAAATTACTGCCGATGCTCCTGTTGCTGAATATGAAGGTTTACCAGTTACTAAAGGAACTGGTCGTTTCGGTCCTTTTATCAAATGGAACAGCCTATTTATCAATGTACCTAAAGCATATAATTTCGATGCACTTTCTGCAAACGATATTAAGGAATTGATTGAGAAAAAGATCGAGAAAGAGAACAACCGCTATATTCAGCAATGGGATAGTGAGAAAATTGCGATAGAAAATGGTAGATGGGGACCTTTTATCCGTTTCGGTAAAGAAATGTTGAAATTGAGAAATAACCCAAAAACTAAAGCAAAATATACAGCAGAAGAATTAGCAGAAATACCTTTGGATGATGTTAAAAAACTAATCGTAGAACAATTACCTAAAGCGTTTGATGTTAAGAAAAAAGCGCCTGCGAAAAAGAAAGTAGTAGCGAAGAAGAAGTAACCCCCTACCCCCTGAAGGGGGAATAGAGGAAATTAACACATTTTACAAAAAGCCCCTTTAGGGGTTTGGGGTATGAAAAAAGATTTACCAGAAAATATAGTTGAAGATGTTGCTATTGCAGTTGCTTTAGTTGGCGAAACTGCAGAAGTTGGTAGTTGGACGGTTTATGTGGTAAATTTTAAAAATGAACCAATTTCCAATGTTTTAATAACTTCTAAAGGATACGGAGAAAAAGATGGTAAACAGGTTAAAACATCTTTACTTAGACATTCTATAGGTGATTTAGCAGAAAATTCTTTTGCAGGTGTTGAAGCCATTGATCCTGCTGTATTTGGTTTAACAAACGAATATTGGCTAAGCTATTACATTGGCAATACAATTTTCGATAAGAAATTTATCTTCCTCCCAGAAAGTATTGTAGAAAACAACCTAATTAGAGTGCCAGTTTTAAATAAACCAGGAGTGATGATTAAGTAAATTTAGTTGGTGGGTTTTAATGTTGTGTTTTACACTGCTGTTGCCATCTAAACCGTATTGAAGCGGTATCCTTTTTTGGAATACCTTAACAAACTTACGAAGTCTCCACTAACCGAAATAAGATAGACTTCGTAAGTTTTGGCACTAAAGCCAAAAAAGATTTAGCGTAAAGACGGGCTTCCATTACCTATTTACTCATCATTTGATTTACTAACAATCTATAAACTTAGTTGATAAATAATTTCTTTTAACCAATTCTTTTTTACCTAAATTTCATACAACATTTACCCATGTAATTTTGTATGAAAAACAGTCTAAAATACTCCTCTTCAACTTTCAAAAAATTGCTTTTTGCTGCAGTAGGCGTAATGTCTTTAGTAGCAATTTATTTTCTATTTTTTAATAAAAAGAAAGAACAAGATAATCAAGCTTATGCCAAATATGTAGAATCGTATACTTCGGGCACTATTTCTAAAAAGAGTTCAATTAAAATTCATTTGGCCAGTTCGGTTAAAAGTTTAAGCGATTTAGGTAAACCTGATGAAAGGGAAATTTTAGATTTCTCGCCAAATATTAAAGGAAAAACCTTTTGGTTAGATCCGCAAACGATAGAATTTAGGCCAGATGAACCTTTAAAACCTGATCAAAAATATGAGGCTACGCTAAATTTAAGCGCTATAACTACTACAGAAAAAGGCTTAGAAAAATTTGATTTTGATTTTAAGGTGATTAAGCCAGGGATGAATTTACTGCAAAACGGTTTAGTTTCGCAAAACAACACTTCGCTCACCTACATGAAATTAAGTGGAGAAATTAACACTTCTGATGATGAAGATCAGCAAAAAATAGAGCAATCTTTAGCTATAAATTTTGACCAGAAATTAAAGATCAAATGGACACATGAACCTCAAAAGCACCGTTCTGTTTTTGTGATTGATAGTATTAAAAAAATAAATAAAGCAACCGATTTAATTTTAAAATGGAATGGAGAAGAAATAGATGCAGATGAGGATAAAGGTGAAGAAAAGATTGTGGTACCTGCAAAAACGATATTTAAAGTATTGGATATTAAAGCTATACAAGGAGCCGAAGATTATGCTTTAATACAATGCAGTAATCCGGTTAATGTTGCGCAAGATTTAAATGGTTTAATTTCTTTAGGGGATTTACAAGATCTTCGTTTTACAATTGATGCCAGCCAAATTAAAGTTTATGCACCAAATGAGTTACAAGGCAATTACACTGTTAATGTAAATTCAGCAATTACTGATATAGAAGATCAAAAACTCGAAACAAATAAAGCAGCAAACATTATTTTTGAAGATAAATTACCATCTGTTACTATTGCAGGTTCGGGCACAATTTTGCCAAATTCTGGCAAATTGGTTTTGCCATTTGAAGCCGTAAACCTAAAAGCAGTTGATGTTACCGTTATTAAAATTTATGAAAATAACATTCCTCAGTTTTTTCAGGTTAACAATTACAAAGAAGGGAATGAATTAAGAAGAGTTGCCAAACCGGTTGTTCAAAAAACTATCCGTTTAGATGAAGATAAAGCGGTTAATCTGCACAAAAAAACTCGTTTTACTTTAGATTTAGATAAACTGATTAGAACTGAACCAGGAGCCATGTATCGGGTAACTATTGGTTTTAGGAAAGAATATAATGTTTATGAATGCACAGATTTGTCTGCATCAAACAATAGTGATAATGATTATGAGGAAGATTATGATAGCTATGGTGAGAAAATTGATGAGGATGATGAATTTTGGAATGCCTACCAAAATTATTACCCAAATAATTACAGATGGAGCGATAAAGATAATCCTTGTACACCTTCTTATTATACCAACGAACGCTGGGCAAGCAGAAATCTTTTAGCCTCTAACATTGGCTTGGTAGCTAAAAGAGGTAATGACAATAGCATGCTAATTGTTGCTACCGATTTGTTAACTGCAAAACCTTTAAGTGGCGTAAGTTTAGAATTACAAGATTACCAACGCCAAATTTTAACAACCGTAAAAACAGATGGTGATGGTTTGGCTATTTTTGACCTAAAAAGAAAACCATTTTTATTGATAGCCAGAAATGGAAATGAACGTGGGTATCTGAAATTAGATGATGGCAATTCATTACCATTAAGCAGATTTGATGTTGGTGGTGATGTTGTACAAAATGGCGTAAAAGGCTTTATTTATGGCGAACGTGGTGTTTGGCGCCCAGGGGATAGTGTTTTTGTTTCGTTTATTTTAGAAGACAAACAGAAAAAACTACCTGCAAATTATCCAGTTACATTCGAATTTTTTAATCCAAAGGGACAATTATCCAAACGAACTGTAGTTACACAAGCTTTAAATGGGTTTTATACTTTTAAAACTGCTACTGATAATACTGCTCCAACTGGTAATTGGCTAGTGAAAGCAAAAGTGGGTGGTGCATCGTTTTCAAAAACGATTAAAATTGAAACCATTATGCCTAACAGATTAAAAATCAATTTTAATTTGGGCGGAAAAACTTATCTAGGTAATGGCTCATCATCTGCTACTACCCTATCTGCAAAATGGCTTTTTGGTACACCAGCACAAAATTTAAAGGCTAAGGTTGATGTAAATCTAAATACTACAGAAACAAAATTTAAGAGTTTTGATGGTTACTCATTTGACAATCCGACAGTAAATTTCGAATCGCAAATTAAAACAATTTTCGAAGGCACCTTAAACGCGGCCGGAAATGCAACAATAAATACTAATCTGAGTGAAAACGATGCCGCTCCAGGTATATTGAGAGCAAATTTTAGCACTAAAGTATTTGAGCCAGGAGGTAATTTCAGCATCGATAACTTTAGCATTCCCTACCATGTTTACAATAATTATTTAGGTGTTAAAGCTCCTGATGGTGATAAATTGAGCGGTATGTTATTAACCGATAGAGACCACAAAGTGGAAATTGTAAATGTTAACAGGGATGGAAAATTATTAGGCGGTAGCAAAACAGTAACTGTTGAATTATATAAAGTGCAATGGCGTTGGTGGTGGGAACAAGACAATCAACAAAGTTACGCCAACTTTACTCAAAACGAATATAACAAACTGATTACCAAGCAATATGTAAATTTAAACAACGGTAAAGGAAGTTACACGTTACGCATAAACGAACCAAATTGGGGCAGATATTTAATTTTGGTAAGGGATGAAAATGGCGGTCATACTACCGGAAAATCTGTTTATGTAGATTGGCCAGGTTGGGCACAACGTGAACAGGGCGACAATCCAACTGAAGCTTCAATGTTATCATTTACCGCCAATAAAAATAAGTTTAATGTTGGTGAAGATATTACTTTAACCATCCCGACAGGCGAAAATGGTAAAGCTTTGGTTTCAATAGAAAATGGTAGTAAGGTTTTAAAAACCTATTGGGTTGATACTAAAAAAGGCCAAACACAATTTAGTTTTAAGGCTGAGAAAAATATGGCGCCAAATGTTTTCGCAAATATTACCTTATTACAACCTCATGCCCAAACTTTAAATGATTTACCAATTAGAATGTATGGTGCAATTCCATTAACTATAGAAGACCCAGAAACTATACTAAAACCTGTAATTAAAATGGCTGCTACTTTAAAACCTGAAGTAGAAAGCACTATATCAGTTTCGGAAACTAACGGCAAAGCGATGACTTATACCATTGCCTTGGTTGACGAAGGTTTGTTAGACTTAACTCGTTTTAAAACACCAGATCCTCATGCTGTATTTTATGCCAGAGAAGGTTTAGGCGTTAAAACATGGGATTTATTTGATCAGGTTTTAGGCGCATGGGGCGGAAATTTAGAACGTATTCTAAGTATCGGTGGCGATGGATCAGTAAATAGAAATTTAAATCCTGCAAAGGCTAACCGATTTAAGCCTGTTGTTAAGTTTATGGGGCCATTTTACTTAGCCAAAGGAGAAAATAAAACCCATAAATTTACTTTACCACAATACATCGGCTCGGTTAGAGCAATGGTTATTGCCGGACAAAATGGTGCTTATGGTTATGCAGAAAAAGCAGTAGAAGTTAAAAAACCTTTAATGGTTTTGGCAACCTTACCGAGGGTAATTGGCCCTGGTGAAAGTTTTACTTTGCCTGTAAATATTTTTGCAACTAATAATAACCTTAAAAATGTATCTGTACAATTACTGAGTAGTAATTTAACAGTAGATGGTATAAAAACGCAACAATTAAGCTTTAAACAAGCAGGCGAGCAAATGACTTATTTCCAAGTTGTTGCAGCTAATAGTGTTGGTGTAGCAAAGGTTAAAATTATTGCACAAAGTGGAAGCGAAAAAACAGTTTACGATGTAGAAATGGATATTCGAAATCCAAATCCATACGTCACAAATGTAGTTTCGGCAACTATCCAACCTAAACAAAGTTGGAGTATGAAATATGCACCAATTGGTATGAAAGGAACAAACTCTGGTTCTATTGAAATATCATCTATCCCTCCTATCAATTTAAATAAACGTTTAAGTTATCTAATTCAATACCCTCACGGATGTGTAGAGCAAACAACTTCTAGTGTTTTCCCTCAACTAATGTTAGATAAATTAACACCACTTTCTACACAGAAAAAAGCAGAAGTTGAGCGAAACATTAAAACTGGTTTAAATAGATTAAAAGGTTTCCAAACTACTGATGGCGGTTTAAGTTATTGGCCAGGAAATGCAACTGCAGATGAATGGGGAACAAACTACGCTGGTCATTTTTTAATTGAAGCACAAAATGCTGGTTATACTTTACCTGCCGGGATGTTTGATGAGTTAATTCGCTTTCAAAAAACAAAGGCAAATAATTGGGTGCCAAATTCAGAAAACTTTTACGGTGGCGATATTAGCCAGGCCTATCGTTTATACGTTTTGGCTCTAGCTAAAAAACCAGAAATGGCCGCTATGAATAGGCTTCGTGGTTTTGAATATCTTTCTGTTGCTGCAAAATGGCGTTTGGCTGCTGCCTATCAACTAGCAGGACAAGCGGCCGCGGCAAATGCATTAATTAATGGATTAGAAAAAACTGTTAAACCTTACAACCAATTAAGTGGTACTTATGGTTCAGATTTAAGGGATGAAGCAATGATTATGGAGACCTTAACCTTAATGGGCAAAAAAAGCCAGGCAGCTCAATTGTTAACAAAAGTTGCTTCGAGATTAGGACAAGATACTTGGTACAGTACCCAAACAACAGCATATAGTTTATTAGCCATTGCTAAATTTTGCGGTCAAAATAGTTCGGCTAATAAACTGCAGTATAATTATATTTTAGATGGTGCAAAAGGCAGTACAAATAGCGAGCAATATTTAAATAGTACAGCATTAACATTTAAAAACAATTCAGCAAGCATTACAAATACAGGTAATAATGTATTGTTTGTGAGGTTAATTTTGCAAGGTCAGCCAATTGCTGGTCAAAATAATTTCTTACCAAATAATGCTGATGTGTTAGATATGAGTGTGGCTTACAAAACATTAAATGGTAGAAATTTAGATCCTACAATATTAAAACAAGGAACTGATTTTTATGCAGAGGTAACAGTGAAAAATCCAGGTAAAATGGGTTTTTATGAGCAAATGGCATTAACACAGATTTTCCCTTCTGGTTGGGAAATTATTAACACGAGATTGAGTGATAATGAAGGTGCTTTAACTTCTGCTCCTTATACCTACCGAGATGTAAGAGATGATCGTGTATTTACTTATTTCAACATTCGGGAAAATGAAACGCTGATTTATCGTGTATTATTAAATGCATCTTACATTGGTAAATACTATTTATCGGCTGTGCAGTGCGAAGCGATGTATAATAACAATATTAGCGCAACTAAAGCTGGTAAATGGGTACAGGTGGTTAAATAGGTTTATAGATTTCAATAGTAGCGAGACGAATACTAGTCGTAGCGTCTCGCTACGACTTAAAAAGCACTATCTTAATATGTATAATTGATTTATATTAAAGGCCTTAGCGATAAGCTAAGACCAGTGTTTCCACTAAAGTACTAGTCGTAGCGTCTCGCTACGACTTAAAATTAAATAACTAAATAAATAATAAAATACAACTAATGGGAAGGAAATACAAATTTCACGATGATAGAAAATTATATTTTGTAACATTTACAGTTATTGATTGGATTGATATTTTCACTAGAAACGAATACACAGAAATTATTTATGATTCTATAAAATATTGTCAACAAAATAAAGGTTTAGAGGTTTATGCGTATTGTATAATGACCAATCATATCCATCTAATAATAGGCTCTGAGCATAATGTATTATCAGATATTGTAAGAGATTTTAAAAGTTTTACTTCCAGACAAATTAGAAAAGAAATTATTAATAATCCAATAGAAAGTCGTAAAGTTTGGACGTTAGATTTAATGGAAAAACAAGGATTGGCTAATGATAGAAATAAGGATTTTCAATTTTGGCAACAACACAATCATCCAATAGAATTAAGCACCAATGAAATGTTAGACCAACGCCTTAATTACATTCATCAGAACCCAGTAAAAGCTGGTTTTGTTGAAAAAGAAGAGGAATGGTTAAATAGTAGTGCAGGCGATTATTATGGAATAAGAAAAGGTAAAATCGATTTGATTTTTATAGATTGATAAAATGGTTGTAGCGAGACGCTACGACCAGTGATCGATACTATCCAAAGCTATTCTAGTCGTAGCGTCTCGCTAAGACTTAAAAAATATGTCGTAATACAAATAATTGATTTAGATTAGGGTCGTAGCGAGACGCTACGACCAGTGTATCCAATAACCGAAATATAGCGGATAATAAAACAAAATGTACAAACAAAAAGCACTTCTAATTTCAGACATCATTTGCTTATTGTTATTTGTAATTTTCCTATTTTCCTTACCTAAACAACTTTTCAAATCCCCTACTTCTTATGTATTGGAAGCCAGTAATGGCGAGTTACTAAGCGCTTCAATTGCAAGCGATGGCCAATGGCGATTTCCAGTTGCCGATAGCGTGCCAGTTAAATTTGTAAAATGCATAACTGCTTTTGAGGATAAGCGTTACTTCTTGCATTTTGGGGTAGATCCTGTTGCGATGAGCAGGGCGATGAAACTAAATTTGAAAGCTAAAGCTGTGGTTAGTGGTGGTAGTACCTTAACAATGCAAGTTATGCGGTTATCGCGAAAGCAAAACCGTAGTATTTGGCAAAAACTAACTGAAATGTGGTTGGCAACAAGATTAGAATTTACGTACTCCAAAAAAGAAATAATAGGATTATACGCTGCAAATGCTCCATTTGGTAGTAATGTGGTAGGTTTAGATGCAGCAAGTTGGCGTTATTATGGTCGTAAAGCAGAGAATTTATCTTGGGGCGAAATGGCAACATTGGCAGTATTACCCAATAGTCCATCGTTGGTTCATCCTGGAAAAAATTCAGTAAGATTAATTAAAAAACGAAATGATTTATTAGATAAGTTGGTAAAGCTAAACATCATCGACCAACAAACAGCGAACCTATCTAAATCAGAACCAATTCCGAGCAATCCACTACCATTGCCTCAAAATGCACCACATTTGTTAAGCAGGTTTAAGGAAGAAAGAAAATCTTTACAAATCAGTTCTACGAGCCTAAAAACAACCATAGATTACGATTTACAGTTAAAATTAAACGAACTACTTAAACGCTACAACAATCGCTATAAAGCAAATGGGATTAATAACATTGCAGCCTTGGTAATAGATGTAAAGACTGGAACGGTAATGAGTTACATCGGCAATTGCTATCAGCCAGAAAATGCTGCTTTTGAAAGTTATGTTGATATGATAAAAGCACCTAGAAGTCCGGGGAGTACCTTAAAACCATTGCTTTATGCTAGTATGCTAACAGATGGAATGTTATTGCCTAAAACATTGGTGGCAGATGTGCCTACACAAATTTCGGGTTATACCCCTCAAAATTACGATTTAGGTTACGATGGAGCCATCTCGGCAGATAAAGCTTTAAGCAGATCGCTGAATATTCCGGCAGTAAAAATGTTGCAGCAATATAAATACGAAAGATTTTACGACAAATTAAAAAAATTAAATTTCTCTACTTTAAATCAGCCTGCAGATCATTATGGCTTATCGCTAATTTTGGGCGGAAGCGAAGTTACAATGTGGGATTTAGCCAAAAGTTATATGGGAATGGCCAAAACATTGAACCAATATAACGAATATCAAGGTAAATATAATCCACACGATTATGATGCACCAGTTTATGCAAAAGAACAAAAATCATCCTTCAAAAAAGAAGAAACAGAGTTAAATTCTATCTTAGATCATGGCTCTATTTGGGCAACTTTTAATGCAATGGAAGAAGTAATGCGACCAGGTGATGAAGGTTTATGGGAACAATTTTCATCATCGCAGCGCATAGCTTGGAAGACTGGAACAAGCTTTGGTTTTAGAGATGCTTGGGCAATTGGCTTAACACCAGATTATGTAGTTTGTGTTTGGGTGGGCAATGCCGATGGAGAAGGTAGACCGGGTTTGGTTGGTATCGATATAGCAGCACCCGTTCTGTTTGATATTTTCAGACAACTACCATCATCTAAATGGTTTGTAACCCCGCAAACAAAGCTGAAGAAAATGCTTGTTTGTAAACAAAGTGGATATAAAGCAGGAGATTTTTGTACAGATAAATCATTAGAACTTGTGTCTTTTGCTGCCGAAAAAACAAATACTTGCCCCTACCATAAATTAATACATTTAGATAAAACAGGGACGTTTAGAGTAACAGATGATTGTGAAACAACAAGCTCGATGATACATCAGAAATGGTTCGTTTTACCACCATCTATGGAATATTATTATAAAATTAAACATAGCGAATACAAGATTTTACCGCCATTTAAACAAGGATGTGATGTTGTTGGAAATGCTGTAATGGATATGATTTATCCTAAAAATAATGCTACAGTGTATATTCCTATAGAATTGGATGGTACAAGAGGAAAAGTAATTTTAAATGCTGCACATAGAAATACAGAGCGTAAAATTTATTGGCACATTGACCAAGAATATATTGGTAGCACAAAGTCTTTCCATCAAATTGCTATAAGTCCGCAACCAGGTAAACATACGTTAACCTTAGTAGATGAAAAGGGTGAACGTTTGGTTCAGGTTTTCACAATATTGGATAAAGATAAAAAAACCAATTAATTTATCTGTTGCTAGGGTCTATGGCCATAGACTTTCTTAGTTTTCGCTCAACAGCGCCAATAGTAATTAGAAACTGTGCCAACATATAAGTAGACATAATAACCAAACCAGCACCTTTAAACGGATTTACAAATTTATTGTAGGCCAAAACAGAATCTGAAATTAGAAATAATATAGCACCAAAAAAAATCAATTGATAACTTAAGGTACTTACTCTACCCTTTCTGTTTACAGCCATCATGGCCATTAACGATATTACAAAAGCATAAATCAATACCGGAATTTTCATCCCACCTAAATGTGGTCTAATGAATAAATAAAATACTGCACAAAAAACACCAAATACAACTAAAGCAATTCTGGTAGCTGCTTTTTCTATAGATGGATTCCATTTATAATCTAAATAAAATGCTGAGATGTACAATAAATGGCCGATTAAAAAGGCTATTAAGCCGTACATAAAGAAAGCTCCATTAACATCAACAAACATCAATAAACAATCGCCTATTAAACCAAATAAAAGACCAATGAAAATTCTTTTCGCAAACCTTCCATTTAGTTGCGTTTTAAAAGCATAAAACATCATCAATGAAATAGTAATTGAAGGTTTTATGATAAATTTAAAATTTCCTAATACTAAATGAGTGGTTTTTTCATCCAACAGTGTAATTAATTGAATAATGAATATAATGGCAAAGGCGAAACTAAATTCAAGATATTTTTTGAGCATTAGAAGAGAAATATTGTAAATAAAAAAACCAAATTAATGAAACAATTTGCAAAATAACTACTGTTACTAATAAATTATCAAAAATGGGTAAGTCTTTAAAAAATAATAGTACAACTAAGCTTAAACCAATTCTACCATATTCAAATTTTTTAACCCATTTTTTATCTTCAAGCAATGCTCCACAGCTTAATAAGATTAAAATTACTTGAATGGAGGCTATGCCTACTTGATAAATATTTATTTTAGCGTATAAAAACAATAAGGCAGAACCTAAGGTTAATGCAATAAGAAATTGAAAAATAACATACCCTATAACATATTTACTATGTACAGTATCAAATTTTTTATAATTAACCGTATCAATTTCTGGAGCAAATTTAAAACCACCTAACGAAGCTGGAAACCATCCAGGAGGTTTTACAAATACCCTAAACTTTTCGCCAATATGATTAGTCTTTTTAGCCGTATTCCATAGTTCATTCCAATAATGAACATTTGCCCAAACAGGGTTCCAGCTAGCTAATGGGGTAGTAATACCATAATAAACCTCTTCTTCTTCTTTCTGAAAAGTACCAAACAGCTTATCCCAAATAATTAATGAGCCGGCATGGTTTTTATCTATATATTTTGGATTGCTGCCGTGATGAACTCTATGATGTGAAGGTGTATTTAGAATATGTTCCAAAAACCCCATACTTTTAATAGCTCTGGTGTGTATCCAAAATTGATATAAAGTATTAAAAGCACTTAAGGTAAGAAACATTAACGGATCGAAACCTACAAAAGCTAAAGGCAAATAAAATACCCAAGAAAACCAACTTTGAAACCAAGATTGTCTTAATGCAACAGTTAAATTATACTCTTCTGATTGATGATGAACAATATGAGCTGCCCACAGTGCATTAATTTGATGGCTCATTCGATGAAACCAATAATAGAAAAAGTCTACCCCAATAAAAAGTATAATCCATACCCAAATGGTTTGTGGTAAATCAAATAATCTCCAATTTTCGAAAACATATTTATAGCCAAAAAACAAGGCTGTTTTCATAAACAAGCCTGTAATTTGCGAGCCTATACCCAGACTTAGATTTGCAATTGAATCGTTTAACCGGTAATAGCCTAATTTTTTATAAAATGAATAGGCCAATTCTATCACTATAAGAATAAAAAATACTGGTACAGATAACGCAATGTAATCAACTTTCATTACTCTAATTTAGAAAAAATCCGTCATTTCTAAAATTTAACAAAGTTGATGATTAGCTCAATTAAATTTGAGGTAAAAAAATTGCGGATCCAAGACCCGCAATCAATATGTATTCGAAACCATTTTTATTAGTTTCAAAAAAATAAGACATAAATAAACCAACTATTAAAATTGGTTTGATTTAGTGAAAAATTAAAAACTACGTTCTCTTGTGTTGTTACGCTTAAAACCACCACCAGCGTTTCCGCCACCAGTATTTGGCTTGTCTTGAGCCTCAGCAACTTTAATTCTGTTGCCATTGTAGTCACCACCGTTCATTCTTTTGATAGCTTCTCTAGCTTCATCATCATTTGGCATCTCTACAAAACCAAAGCCACGGCTTTGATTAGTTTCGCGATCTTTAATAATTCTAAGTGATTTTACTTGACCGAAATCACCAAAAACGGCTGTTAATTCATCTTCCCCTACTTCTAAAGGAAGGCCTGTAATAAATATCTTCATTAATGTTTAAAAATTTGCACAAAGATAGAAAAAATAATGGAATTTTTGCTACATAAGTGTCAGTAAAAAGTATTATAAGTTATTGTTTTTCAATTATATTGATATTTTTTTTAAGTAATTCTCTTAGTTGCTAATGATTTTACCCATTTTGTTTTTTTACATCTTTTGCAATTTATCTCATTACTTACAATTAATTCTTCAGTAAATCCACAAAAACTGCATGAATAATATGCCTTTTCTATAATTGCAATATGTTTTTCACAAAAAAGATGAGGCAAAATTGGTAAACCATATTTTACAAGATCATCTGAATAATAGAACAAACTTACACTACCAGATGTTTCGATTATTGCCAATTCTACCTGACCTAAATGAGAAACACCCTGAAATCTTAATTCGCTAAAAAATTCATCTTGTGCTAAGGTTTCCTTTTTAAAGTTTTCAATTGAAAACATTCCATTTTCTATCAGGTAGGTAGCTTTTCCTTCTAAAATTTGCTCAGCTTTTTTACTTCTATTAACTATTAGCGATGTTAATTTATACGCAACAACTACTACCACAAATACAGTTAATGCAGCTAAAATACCTACTTCTTGATAAAACATAGGATCTCCAGCTGCAGAGCCTAAGCTAATAATTACAACTAATTCAAATACAGAAAGTTGTTTTACTCCTCTTTTACCTAAAACTCTTAAGCTAAAAAGTAAAATTAAGTACATAATTAGCGTACGCAGAGCGATTTCAGGAATGAAACCCCATTCTACATCACCTAGAAGAAAGTTTTGAAAATTTTCTGTAAGAAAAATACCAATCAACATATTAAAATATAAGTTATGAAGTATAACACCTCATTGCAAAATCTGTTTTAACCAAATTGAGGCTAAAAAATAATATGTATAATTAATCGATCATTATCCTCTACTTGCCAGTTTAGTCATTCGGTGAGCTAAGTCTTTACCTAAATATTGATCGATGATACCATGAACCAGATATAAAATAGGTGTCATTAAAAGTGCGATTACAAATTTATAGGTATAACCGACTAGACCAATTGCAGCAACCATTTGCCAACTCCAATTGTATGCTGGATTTAAATAAAAAGCAATAAAAATTACCACAAAACTATCTATCAACTGAGAAAAAATGGTAGACCCTGTTGCTCTTAACCACAATGCTCTTTCTCCAGTAAATTTTTTGATGCGATGAAATACTAAAACATCAACCATTTGACCTATTAAAAAAGCGGTTATAGAACCAATAATAATCCACATACCTTGTCCAAAAATTGCATCAAAAGCAGATACCATGTTTACATTTTGACCATTAACTTTTTGCATTACCCAAAAATCCGATGGTTGTAGTTTCATCGCAAGCCAAACAATTAAAAATGCGAAACCAATTAAAATACTAGTTAAAATTGATAAAAACCTAACTTGCTTAACACCAAAATATTCATTAATTATATCAGTCATTATAAAAATAATTGGCCATGTTAAAACACCAGCAGACATATTGAAAGATAAATTAGGCACACCAAATAAATTGATGTCCAATTTATTAAAACCCAATGTTTCTTCAACCGAAAATATTTTAACTCCTATAAATTCTGAGAGTATCGCATTAGCAACAAAAAATGCACCTAGAATAAGGAGCAATCGGCTTTCTTTAGTTTTAAAAGTCATGTGCATAAAAATAGTATTTATTTCATATAAATGAAATTGTTCCGATCTAGATAGAGATAATCTCTCTTAATTTTACAATGATTGTACTTATGCAAACGCTTTATTTGTCATCTTTGCGGCTTCAAAAATTCTAATGGCAAAATCTAAATCATTTTTCATCATCCTAATTTTAGGATCTCTAGCAGCATTGGCTCCGTTTTCGATTGATATGTATTTACCTGGTTTTAAATCAATTGCTGCAGACTTAAATACTGATGTCCCTAGTGTTTCGCTATCTCTTGCGACATTTTTTATTGGTATTTCTGCTGGTCAATTACTTTATGGCCCATTATTAGATAAATTTGGAAGGAAAAAACCTTTGTATTTTGGCTTAGTGCTTTACATCATTTCTTGTTTAAGCTGCGTTTTTGTCACTTCAATAGATCAATTAATTGCGTTAAGATTTATACAGGCCATTGGTTGCTGTGCCGCAACTGTAGCAGCCATTGCCATGGTTAGAGATTTATTTACGGTAGAAGAAAGTCCGAAAGTTTTTGCCTCATTAATGCTTGTAATTGCAGTTTCGCCAATGTTAGCTCCTACTGCTGGCGGATATTTAATTACCGTTTTAGGCTGGAAATCTGTATTTGTTTTTTTAGGCGTAATGGCAATTTTAATGATTTTAGCTTGCATGTTTTGGTTAAAAGAAAGTTACAAACCAGATCCAACCTATTCACTAAAACCAAAACCAATCTTAAATAATTTTTATACAGTTATTGAAGAACCAAATTTTTACACTTACGCTTTAATTAGTGCATTTACTTTTAGCGGGTTGTTTGCTTATGTATCCTCATCTCCTGTGGTATTTATGGACATTTATAAAGTTACAGAAACTGGTTACGGGTGGATATTTGCTTTACTATCAGTATTTTTTATAGGTTTTAGTCAAGTAAATAGTTACATCTTAAAATGGTTTAGTAGTAAAAAAATAATCGTTTGGGCTTTAAGTCTTCAGTGCATTTTTAGTGGATTATTTCTTTTGGCTGCGGCTAACAATTTATTAAACCTTTATTCTACAGTTGCTTTTATCGCATTATTTTTAGCTTGTTTGGGTTTTATAAATCCAAACGCATCAGCTTTGGCTTTAGCTCCATTTCAAAAAAATGCAGGTAGTGCATCGGCATTAATGGGTGCATTACAAATGGGCCTTGGAGCGTTAGCATCTGCTGCAATTAGCATGTTTGCCGCAAACGTAGTGTGGCCTATGCCGGCAGTTATGTTTATAGCGGCGGTTATAGCAGTTTTGTGTTTAACAATTGGCAGCAATCAGATAAAAAATAGAAATCAATAAAACTATACCTATCATTCTCTATACAACGTTAATAATCTATCAGATTATTTCTATTTTCGTACTGAATGATACATATTAACTCTAAACTTCCTACAGTAGGCACCACCATTTTTTCGGTAATGTCTAAGCTAGCTCAAGAACATAACGCAATAAATCTTTCGCAAGGTTTTCCAGACTACCCTACCGACCCGAAATTAATAGCGCTAATAAATGATGCAATGCTTGCTGGCCATAATCAATATGCGCCAATGGTTGGCTCGGCAATATTAAAAGAAATTGTTGCGAAGAAAATGATCGCACATTATGGTGCAAAATATAACGAAGAGACAGAAATTACCATAACAGCTGGCGGAACGCAGGCAATTTTTACAGCAATCGCATCAGTAATTAATCCTGGTGATGAAGTTATCATATTTGAGCCTGCTTATGATTGTTATGCACCAACTGTTAAACTATTTGGCGGTTTGGTAAAACCATTTACACTTCATGCTCCAGATTATACAATTGACTGGGAAATGGTAAAAAAACTATTTTCTGCTAATACCAGAATGATCATTTTAAACAGTCCACAAAACCCTACTGGTAGTATTTTAAGCAAAACTGATATAGAAGCATTGATTAAACTAACCAAAGATACCGATGTACTGATATTGAGTGATGAAGTTTATGAACATGTTATTTTTGATGACGCACAGCATGAAAGTATTGCTCGTTATCCAGAATTAAGGGATAGGAGTTTTATCATTGCCTCTTTTGGTAAACTATTACATACAACCGGTTGGAAATTAGGTTATTGTTTAGCACCGATTAAATTAACATCAGAATTTAGAAAAGTACACCAATTTAATGTTTTTAGCGTTAATACACCTATGCAAATAGGGATCGCGAATTATTTAGCTAATGATCAGATTTATAGAGATATTTCTTTGTTTTTTCAGCAAAAACGAGATCTATTTAGAACTTTGTTAAGTGAGACCAAATTTAAATTATTACCTTGCAAAGGCTCATATTTTCAATGTGTTAGTTTCGCTCACCTTACTGATGAGAGTGACATAGAATTTGCAAAAAGAATAATAACTGAATTTGGTGTGGCAAGTATCCCCGTCTCTGCATTTTACACCAACAAAACAGACGATAAAATCTTAAGATTTTGTTTCGCTAAAGAACAAAAAACATTAGAAGCGGCTGTAGAAAAACTGAAGAAAATATAATTTATCCCTAAAAAATTATAAAATGGAAAATCTTAAATATCTTAATATAGAAAACCTAAAGATCACCGTCTTTCAAGCCTATTTATTTTGGGAGAATGCGGATAAAAATCTACAGAACATTTCTTTAAAATTATCAAGCGGGGTTAGAGAAAAAACCGACCTTATTGTGTTGCCAGAAATGTTTAATACTGGTTTTACTATGCGTGCCGATGAAATGGCCGAACAAATGGACGGCAAAACCATGCAATGGCTTAGTAAAACTGCGGCAAGTTACGAATGTGTAATTACGGGCAGTTTAATCATTAAAGAAAATGGTAATTTTTATAACAGAATGATTTGGATGAAACCAAATGGTGAATATCAATATTACGATAAACACCATTTATTTAGCATGGCTGATGAAAATAAACATTTTGAAGCAGGAAATGAGCAGCTAATTGTTGAATTAAAAGGATGGAAAATTCGATTAGCAATTTGTTATGATTTACGTTTTCCGGTTTGGTTAAGAAATAAAAATGCCGAATACGATATTTTGTTATTGGTTGCTAGTTGGCCAGATAAACGTTCTTCTCATTGGCGAACGTTGATACATGCTAGAGCAGTTGAAAATCAAACCTATGTTGTTGCAGTAAACCGAGTTGGGCACGATGGAAATCAAATTTATCACAGTGGTCACTCGATGTGTATTGATCCTTATGGTAATACAGTTTATTACAAACCAGAAGATGAAGATCTTTATACTTTTAGCATCAATTATCCCGAATTAGAGAAAATAAGAAGGCAATTTCCTTTTTTAGATGATGCAGATAATTTTAATTTAAATTAACAAATTTCTCCAATCCATATTGTTTCCTTAAATGTTTAACAGAAGAAAATTCCTAAAAGCATCTGCCCTTTCAACTGCACTTTTGGCGGTTAATAAAAATAGTTTTGCCAATGATATTCAAAAAAGCACTTCAATAAAAAATCAGCCAATTGTTATTTCTACTTGGGATTTTGGTGTTGCGGCCAATGCTGATGCATGGAAAGTTTTAAGCAAAAATGGAAGAGCGCTTGATGCTGTTGAACAAGGCGTTTGGGTACCAGAAGCTGATGAAACAAACCAGACTGTAGGTTATGGGGGTTTGCCAGACCGTGATGGCAGGGTAACTTTAGATGCCTGTATTATGGATGAACTGGGTAATTGTGGAGCTGTTTTAGCATTAGAGCATATTAAACATCCCATTTCTGTAGCTCGTAAAGTGATGGAAAAAACGCCACATGTAATGCTTGCTGGCGATGGAGCATTGCAATTTGCGCTAGAACAAGGATTTAAAAAAGAAAACTTACTAACTCCTGCAAGCGAAAAAGCTTGGAAAGAATGGCTAAAAGAAGCTAAATATAATCCTGTGATGAATATCGAGAATAAGCTTTACGATAAAGCCGCTCCCCAAAGATTACCTGGTAACCAGTATAACCATGATACCATTGGGATGATAGCTTTAGATGCTCAAGGAAATCTTTCTGGTGCTTGTACAACTAGCGGAATGGCTTATAAATTACATGGTCGTATTGGTGATAGTCCAATTATTGGCGCTGGATTATATATTGATAATGAGATTGGTGGAGCAACATCAACAGGTGTTGGAGAAGAAGTAGTAAGAAACGTAGGCTCATTTTTAGTGGTTGAATTAATGCGACAAGGGTATTCTCCTGAAGATGCATGTAAAGAAGCGGTTATGCGTATCATTAGAAAAAAACCAGAAACTGCAAAAAATATCCAAGTTGGCTTTTTAGCACTAAACAAAAAAGGAGAATATGGTGCTTATGCTATACAAAAAGGTTTCTCTTATGCTGTTTGCGATACCAAAAAACAAGATTTAGTGATTAAAGGAAAAAGTTATTATTAATCCCTAACAAATGTTAAGAAGTTAAGCGTTGGCGGGGATGCCAACCCAAGAGATTTCCAGCGTTGGCGTCCCCGCCAACGTATTTAAAAATCCTTAAATTATTGACATTCAATAGCATATAAAAATATTAAAAAGCAATCTTATATATGCATCAAAGAAGTAGTGCCGTTGAGGCAAAGCCCCCTCTAGGCGTTTGGAGGTTAGAAATCTGTGCCAACTCCTACACCTCTGCTTTAGCGGCGCAAAATGGTGGCGCACACCGTGTAGAGCTGTGCGAAAACATGGCAGAAGGCGGAACTACGCCAAGTTATGCACAAATCAAATTATGTAAAGAAAGATTAAATATCCAAGTTTGGCCAATTATTCGTCCTCGAGGCGGAGATTTTTTATATAATGATGATGAGTTTGATTTAATGAAAGAAGACATCAAAATTTGTAAAACTTTAAATTGCGATGGTGTAGTTTTTGGTATTTTAAAAGACAATGGAGAAATTGATGTAAAACGTTGCGCAGCATTAATTGAATTGGCAAAGCCGATGCCTGTAGCCTTTCACAGAGCTTTTGATATGAGTATTAACTTAGAAAAAGCTTTGGAAGAATTGATAGAGTTGGGTTTTGTAAGAGTTTTAACATCTGGAGGAGCCAATAATGCTTTTGAAGGAATAGAAACCATTGCTAAATTAGTTAATCGAGCTGCTGGTAAAATTGAAATAATGCCAGGAGCAGGAATAAATCCATCAAATATTGCTACAATCGCTACAAAAACAGGTGCAAAAAATTTCCATTCATCTGCCAGAATAAATGTCAAAAGTAAAATGAAGTTTCTCAATTCGGATGCCAAAATGGGAAGCATTAAAGACGAATATCAGTACCAGCAAACTTCTGCCGAGTTAGTTAAACAAATGGTAGATAAATTAAACAAATAAAAACTATCGGTCGGTGTCTCACCGACTGAAATAAAATAAAAATTCCGGCTGGTGAAACAACAGCTGACAAACTAAATTTCAAACCAATGAATGCTAGATACATAAGTTTTACTGTAGGAATAATATTTTTCGTATTATCTTACGTAGTTAAAAAAACAATAGACATTAATTTTCAGGACACTTATTATATTATTGAATATGCTTTTGTATTTAAGCTGATAGCTTTCTTCGCATTTTTCGTTTCCGTTATTTTAAGTTTTAAAAACAAAAATTCTAACAAATGAGGCTATTGACATTGCTCCTATTTTTTCCTTTATTTTCTTTAGCTCAAAAGCAAAAAGCGCCAGATTTTGCTTTAGGTAATTTTACCGATGATTACAAAATAACCTACACCATAAATGATACAATTTGGATTCAACATCCAAATACTAAATATCATATCATAAAATGGAATAAGAAAAAACAATATGTAGTAGCTAAAAACGCTGCAAGTAATAAAGAAGATGCAAACAAATATACGCGTATCGATTACATGACCTTTAGCAACATGGAGCCTTACCTTTGGGGTTTTTGTTTAACAGTTTACGATGCCGCAACCGAAAAAATTGCTAAAAAAACCGCTTACGTGGATAGAAAAAATCCTAAAAAAGGCTGCAATGGTTATCCATTTTCGAGAATGAAAAGGGTTGAGGAGAAAGTTGTTAAATAAGACTTTAAACTTCTTTTGAAACATTGCAACCTTAAATAGTAGCACAAACCTTTGTTATCTAAACCAGATTGAAGCGAAAATCCTTTTGTGTTTTTTATGCTGAGCAAAGCGAAAGCAACACAAAAGATTGCAGCAAAAAGCTGGATCAAATATTCAAAAAAGCCACCGCTTTTGCTTTTCTAAATTAAAAAGTTGCAGTTGTTAATTCAATTTAATTGTTTGCGTTTCATTATAGTTTTTAATCACTTTTAAAATCTTAAACTCATTGTGTACCATCACAATATTATAAGCCAACAAAGCAAAAATAATAGGATCTATATTATTCTGAAACTTAAACCCAATAATTTCTGAAGGAATAAATACGAGCACCACTACTCCTATTATGGTGAAAAATGAAAATTTTAAGGATTGAGTAAGAACAGTTAATCTAAATATATTGGCGTTTCTAAAGTCCTTCGGATTTTTAAAAAGTTGCACTAAACTATTAAATAGATAGAATAAAATTAAAAAAGTTGCAATGCTTGATGCTATACCATTATTAAAACTAGGAAACTTGAGGTAATCGTTATAAATGAAGTAGAAAATAAATAATGTACAGACTAAAAACTTAAGCAATTGAAAGTTTTTACACTGTAATACCCAATTTAAGGAAGTGTTTTTGGTTTGTGTTGCAAATTCTGAAATTTTTAGAATTGTAGCTTCACTTAAATTTGTAAAAGGATTAACTAAACTAATTATTACCAAAAGTAATGTAGAGTAAAACTGAAAAGAGACATCGTTTACCAATGCCATTACGCGGTCTTCTGTTAAAAGATCAGCTGAAAAAATGGAAATTACAATAAATAGCACAATAGTAATATGAAATACTAAAGGTAAATAATTGATAATGATGTTGTTTGATGCTTGTTTTTGAAAAATTGAAGTTGTTGCATCTCTGTCTAAAAAACTGTTAATCTTTCGGACAAAGAGCATAATACTAAAAATAAAGAATATGCCTAACATAGATATAAAGTAGAATGTTCACAAATATATTTTCTTTTGTGAAAATGTACTAATGTGTAGCTACTAATCGCTCTAAAATTTCAACAAAAAAACTATCTTTGCACAAAGATGAAGCACATACGTAATTTTTGCATTATTGCACATATAGACCACGGAAAAAGCACTTTAGCCGATAGGTTGTTAGAATATACAGCGACGATTTCTCAACGGGAAAGTCAGGCTCAATTGCTTGACAATATGGATTTGGAGCGTGAGCGTGGTATCACGATTAAAAGTCACGCGATACAAATGAATTTTAAAATTGATGGTCAGGAGTACAATTTTAACTTAATTGATACACCAGGACACGTTGATTTCAGTTACGAAGTATCTCGTTCTATTGCGGCTTGCGAAGGCGCTTTATTGATTGTTGATGCATCACAAGGTATTCAGGCACAAACCATTTCTAACCTTTATTTAGCATTAGAGCATGATTTAGAAATCATTCCGATTTTAAATAAAATGGATTTGCCAGGTGCGATGCCAGAAGAGGTTAAAGACCAAATTATTGATTTGATTGGTTGCAACAGAGAAGATATTATTCCTGCATCTGGTAAAACCGGAATGGGTATACCAGAAATTTTGCAAGCCATTGTAGATAGAGTTCCGGCACCAGTAGGCGATCCAGAAGCACCTTTACAAGCGCTGATTTTTGATAGTGTTTTTAACTCATTTAGAGGAATTATTGCTTATTATAAAGTTGTTAATGGCGAAATAAAAAAAGGTGACAAGGTAAAATTTATAAATACTGGTAAAGAATATTTAGCTGATGAAGTTGGTATTTTAAAATTAGATATGTCGCCAAGAAATTCTGTTAAAACAGGAGATGTTGGTTACATTATATCGGGTATTAAAGAAGCTCGTGAAGTAAAAGTTGGTGATACGATAACAAACGTTGCAAGACCATCTTTAGATTCAATTCAAGGTTTTGAAGAGGTAAAACCGATGGTATTTGCTGGTATTTACCCGGTTGATACAGATGAATTTGAAGAATTACGTGAAGCAATGCACAAGTTGCAACTGAACGATGCCTCGATTGTTTTTGAGCCTGAAAGTTCAGCTGCTTTAGGTTTCGGTTTCCGTTGTGGTTTCTTAGGGATGCTGCACATGGAGATTATACAAGAACGTTTGGAGCGTGAATTCGATATGACGGTAATTACCACGGTTCCTAACGTTTCTTATATTGCCCATTCTACCAAAGGCGAAGAAATTTTTGTAAATAATCCATCTGATTTGCCAGATCCAAGTAAATTAGATTCTGTTGAAGAACCATTTATTAAAGCAAATATTATTACCAAAGCTGATTTTGTTGGTCCTGTAATGTCACTTTGTATTCAGAAAAGAGGAACCATCATTAATCAATCTTACCTAACTTCTGATAGAGTTGAGTTGGTTTTCGAAATGCCAATGGGCGAAATTGTATTTGATTTTTATGATAAATTGAAAACGATTTCAAAAGGTTATGCATCTTTCGATTATCACCAAGTTGGTTACCGTAAATCTGATTTGGTAAGATTAGATATGCTGATAAATGATGAACCTGTTGATGCTTTATCTTCATTAATTCACCGTAGCAATGCCTATGATTTTGGTAAAAAAATCTGCGAAAAGTTGAGAGAATTAATCCCTCGTCAGCAGTTTGAGATTAAAATACAGGCATCCATCGGTGCAAAAGTTATTGCCCGTGAAACTTTGAGTGCTTTACGTAAAGACGTAACCGCAAAATGTTATGGCGGTGATATTTCTCGTAAACGTAAGTTATTAGAAAAACAGAAAAAAGGTAAAAAACGTATGCGCCAAGTGGGTAATGTAGAAATTCCGCAAAGTGCGTTTATGGCAGTTTTAAAATTAGATTAAACCCCAGATTTGAGAAATTAGATTTGAGATTTGAGACCTAGTCCAATCTCACATCTCATATCTCATATCTCACATCTCAAGATATGCAACTATTAGACGGCAAATTCGCATCAGAAAAGATAAAAACAGAAATAGCAGCAGAAGCAGCAGATTTTTTAGCACAAAGTGGAAGAAAACCTCATTTAGTTGCCATATTGGTTGGTAACGATGGTGGTAGCGAAACTTATGTAGCTAGCAAGATGAAAAACTGTGAGAAAGTTGGTTTTAAATCTTCATTATTTAGATATGATAACTCGGTTACTGAGGCTGAGTTATTGTTAAAAATTGAAGAAATCAATCAAGATGTTGATGTTGATGGGTTAATTGTTCAGTTGCCTTTACCAAAACACATTGATCCAGAGAAAGTTACCGAAACGATAGATTATCGCAAAGATGTAGATGGTTTTCACCCTGTGAATTTAGGCAGAATGATGCGTAATTTACCTTGTTTTATTCCTGCAACACCTTACGGGATTTTGCTAATGCTGCAAGCTTATAACATTGATACAACCGGCAAACACTGTGTTGTAGTTGGTAGAAGTAATATTGTTGGTAGTCCGATGAGTATTTTGATGGCACGAAACGCAAACCCCGGAAACTGTACTGTAACGCTTACCCATAGCAAAACGCATAACCTAAAAGAAATGGTTTTGCAGGGCGATATTGTTGTAGCTGCAATTGGTAGAAAGAACTTTGTTACTGCCGATATGGTTAAAACTGGTGCCATTATTATTGATGTGGGCATAAACAGAGAAACTTCTACAGAGACAAAATCTGGCTTTAAATTATACGGCGATGTAGACTTTGAAAACGTAGCACAAAAAGCATCGTGGATTACCCCTGTACCAGGCGGTGTTGGCTTAATGACTATTGTTGGTTTATTAAAAAATACTTTAGCATCTGCCAAAGGCGAAATTTATTCTTAATCCCTTTTAAATCTAACCAAAGGAAAGACTTTAGATTTCGTAGAAATAATTTAATAGATTTGTCAGTCTGAAGCGTAGTCGAAGACAAGGGGAAGCGATTTGTCAGCAATGACGACTTATCTAACAAGCTTAAGAAAACAACCTTTTAATCCAGCTCTGCCTGAAACCAATATACAATCCATCTTCCCGTAATTCTAAGGGATAAACATCAATGTAATCTCCTTGACCTGTATAACCTCTACCAGTTTCTAAATTATAGCCATAACGATGAATTGGGCAGATGATATGTCCTTCTTTACACCAGCCTCCGCTTAAAATTCCTCCAGCATGCGGACAGGTATTTTGTATAGCAGCAAAATTTCCTTTATGCTTAACTATACAAATTTTCTTTCCTTCGACCTTTGCCATTTCTACAAAATCATCTCTTTCAGCTTCTTGTTTTGACAAAACCTTTACCCAAATCATCTTTTCTACTTTATTGAATGTGTATATTTGCGCTCTAATTTACAAAATGGCACACAATATACCAGAAGATGGCACATTACTTCCGTTAATGGAAGAATTTTATACGATACAGGGAGAAGGATATAATACCGGAAAAGCTGCTTACTTTATTCGTTTAGGTGGTTGTGATGTGGGTTGCCATTGGTGTGATGTGAAAGAAAGTTGGGATGCTGAACTACATCCACTTACACTTTCTGATGATATTGTAGAAAAAGCTCAAACATTTCCAGGTAAAGCCGTAGTGGTTACGGGTGGCGAGCCTTTAATTTACAACTTAGATTATTTAACAAAAAAGCTACAAGCCAAGGGTATACTAACTTTTATAGAAACTTCTGGTGCTTACCCCTTATCTGGTAATTGGGATTGGATTTGTTTATCACCAAAGAAATTTAAAGCCCCTCGACCAGACATTACTCCTTTTGCCAATGAGCTTAAAGTAATTGTTTTTAACAAAAGTGATTTCGAATGGGCTGAGAAATATGCAGAAAGTGTCTCTCCTACCTGCAAACTTTATTTACAGCCAGAATGGTCAAAATCTAAAGAGATGACACCATTAATTGTAGATTATGTAATGGCAAACCCAAAGTGGGAAATCTCATTGCAAACGCATAAGTTTTTAAACATTCCTTAATATTCGATATTTTATTTTACATTAGTCATAATCAAATTGATGGCCTGGATGACTAAGTTTATAACATTTCTTTGCTGCTTAATCGCTTTTTCGGCCAATGCCCAAAATTCTACAAATAAAAAAGCGCAAGAAAGTTTTGAAGATGCTCAGCAGTATTTAAGACAAAATATTTTTGACGACGGCATCAAATTTTTAGACGAAGCTGTAAAATTAGATTCGAAATTTCAGTTGGCATATATTCAGTTGGGAGATATTTATCGAAGATTAAAAGACCATTCAAAAGCTAAATTAAATTACCAGAAGGCCGTAAATTCTGCTGCTACAATTGAACCTCGTATTTATTATGTGCTTGCTGAAAGTGAACTACTTTCTGGGGATTATGCCAAAGCAAAAGCTAACTTCTTGTTATTTCAACAGAAAAATGTAGGTGCTGATGAGGAATTTATCAGTAAAACCAAAAAATATCTTTTAGATTGTGAGTTTGCAATAACAGCCATAAAAACTCCCGCTAAATATGAGCCCATAAACATGGGATTTTATATTAACAGTGCAAATAGAGATTATTTTCCGGCTTTAACAGCAGATGGAGAAACTATTATATTTTCTCGAGTGGTTAATAATAATGAAGATTTTTATACTTCAACCAAAAAAAACAACCAATGGCAGCAATCACAGTCACTAAGCAACCAAATTAATACACCAAATTATAACGAAGGTGCCCAGTCTATATCGCCTGATGGCAAATACTTATTTTTTACAGGTTGTAATCGCCCAGATGGCTTAGGTAGATGTGACATTTACGTTTCTAGAAAAGAAGGATTAGCATGGGGAAAAGCGATTAATCTTGGTAAAAACATCAATTCTGAATATTGGGAATCGCAACCATCTATCAGCCCAGATGGCTCTACCTTATATTTTGTAAGTAACAGACCTGGTGGAATGGGAAGTTATGATATATGGAAAAGCTTATTGAATGATGAAGGTCAGTGGTCTTTACCTGTAAATTTAGGCGATAAAATAAACACACCTTATGATGAAAATACACCATTTATACATGCAGATGGGAAGACACTTTATTTTGCATCTAACGGTTGGCCAGGATTCGGAGACAAAGATATCTTTTGGAGCAGATTAGAGGAAAGCGGTAAGTTTTCACCTCCAAAAAATTTGGGTTACCCAATTAACACATTTAATGAAGAAGTTGGATTAATTGTTACAGCTGATGGATCTGAGGGTTTATTCTCATCGAATATTAAAAATGGTGGTTTTGGAGATTTAGATATTTATCATTTTAAATTGCCAGAAAGTGTAAAACCATTTCCAGTAACCTATGTAAAAGGTATTGTTAAGGATAAAGAAACAAAGCAATTATTACAAGCTAATGTTTTGGTTATTGATTTAAAAAACAACAATGCTGTATTTAATGATTATACATCTAAAGAAACCGGAGATTTTTTAGCGGTTATGCCAATTGGCAGTGAATACTCGTTTAATGTTGATGCAGCTGGTTATTTATTTAACTCACAACATTTTGAATTATTAAAGAACCAAGGTAATAAGCCCATCGAGGTTGAAATTTTACTCGATAAGATTAAAGTAGGAAGCAATGTAACACTGCAGAATATTTTTTTCGAAACTAATAAATACGAGCTTTTAGCTTCATCTCGGGCAGAATTAAATATTTTAGTAGACTTGCTAAAAGAAAATGAAAATGTAGCTATAGAAATTGAAGGGCATACAGATAATGTTGGCGAGGATAAACTAAACCAGAAATTATCAGAAAATAGAGCGAAAGCTGTTTTTGATTTTTTAATAAACAACGGGGTTGATAAACGTAGATTATCTTACAAAGGCTATGGAAAAACAAAGCCAAAAGCAGATAACAAAACTGAAGAAGGAAGAAGACAGAATAGAAGGACAGAATTTATTGTTACTAAAATATAATTATGGAACAAAACTTAAAAAATCATAGCAAATATGTAACTGGGTATCATGTGGTACTCACATTCTTAATTTTAGCTGGTACCATTGGTGCAGCTATCAATTTTTATCATTCATTGAATAATGCTAATCATTACAACTCAGCTTTGTTATTGATCTTATTTTTTATTGCGATTATTCTTTTTTGGTATGTAAGGCAGTTTCCGTTAAAAGCACAAGATAGAGTAATTAGAGCCGAAGAAAACATGCGTTATTTTAGCATAACTGGCAAATTATTACCAGTTCAATTAAGAAAAAGTCAAATTATCGCATTGCGTTTTGCTGGAGACGATGAGTTTGTAACACTTGTAGAAAAAGCAATAAAAGAAAATTTAACTGCTAAAGATATTAAAGCACTAATTAAAAATTGGCGAGCAGATTATTACCGTATGTAACTAAGCTAAGACCTTATTTTTCGGCCATTTTTAACTTCAATTTCAGAACCTTCTACCAACATGATTGAGTCTGGTTTTACATCTTTTAAATGGCTGAAATCTTTACCGTAATTTTTTTCAAAATCAATTTCAATATTGTAATCTAAGATTGGGTAAGTTTCCCATCTTTGGTGAGCTACTCCATATTCTGAAGTAACATTGTTGCCAATTTTAGTATAACCCCAATAATGCTCTGTAATAAAATCAGCATCACTTTCTAAAGGAATAATTTCACTTTTGGGATGAGCAGTTACTGAAAACTTGTTCCAATTACCAGTTTTCCAAGCATACTCAACTGTTAAATGTTCATTCGTTTCTGTCCATGTGTGTTTCATGGGTAAGGTTCTGTAACTTTCTTTGTAAACAGTATTTGCAATAAATGTGATAGCTGGCTTAGGTACAATCTCACTGATAAATACTGCACCTCTTTTCCATTCGCCATTGTCATTATATTTTACATAAAAACGCAAGTTCACTTCTTCAAAATTACCATGAAAAGGAATTTTTAAACCTTTAAGTTTTGTATTCAAAAACATGAAACCTACAATGCTTACATAATGCTTTCCATTCCAATCATCTAAAACTGTAAATGGAGGAAGGTACTTTTGGAGTATTTCCTTATCAACTGCATAGTTAATTAGTATTAATTTTCTCCATTCAGCCGTTAAAAAAACATCGTTGCTTATCATTATATAATTGCTTGTCTTACGCGGATCAATTTAATCAGTAATTCTTCGAGTAAAGCTAAATTTAGCATGTTTGCACCATCAGATTTTGCATTAGCTGGATCAGGATGTGTTTCTATAAATAAACCATCTGCACCAACCGCAATAGCAGCTTTGGCAATAGTTGTAATTAATTCTGGCTTACCACCTGTTACTCCGCTACTTTGATTTGGTTGTTGCAAAGAATGTGTGCAATCCATTATTACTGGAACTCCAAAACTTTGCATTTCAGGCAAACCACGGTAATCAACAATTAAATCTTGGTAACCAAAAGTATTTCCCCTATCGGTTAACATTACCCTATCATTGCCACTATCTTTAATTTTATCAACTGCAAATTTCATTGATCCGGCAGATAAAAATTGACCTTTTTTAACGTTCACTACCTTTCCAGTTGCTGCAGCCGCAATTAACAAATCTGTTTGTCGGCATAAAAAAGCCGGGATTTGCAATACATCTACATAAGCGGCCGCCATTGCAGCTTCAGCACTTTCATGTATATCTGTAACAGTCGGTATATCAAACTCTTTTCCAACTTTTTCTAAAATTTTCAAAGCTTTTTCATCACCAATGCCAGTAAAAGAACTGCCTTTACTTCTATTCGCTTTACGGTACGAGCCTTTAAAAATAAATGGTATTTGGAGCTTATTAGTAATGGTTAAAATTTTCTCTGCAATCTGCAAAGCCATATCTTCGCCCTCAATAGCACAAGGACCAGCCATTAAAAAGAAATTATTAGAATTTTGGTGTTTTAGTTTTTCTATTTGTAGCATTTTATGAGATGTGAGACCTGAGATCTGAGATTTGAGTTTGAATACTTTGTCTCAAATCTCATAGCTCAATACTCCGATCTATTTTTCTAGTTTCCTAATTCCGACATGAATTTAATTCGCATCAATTGTATTTCTTCACGAGTGTAATCGCTTTCGCCTAAATCATTTAATGCAGCATCAATTGAATCGTTTTCGGCAGCTCTAAAATAATCGAATACTTCATCTTGCCTATCCTCATCAATAACTTCATCTACAAAATAGCCTAAATTTAATTTCGTACCAGAGTTTACAATTGCCTCAACTTCTTTTAAAATATCGAAGTAGGTGATGCCTTTTGATTTGGCGATATCTTCTAAACCTATTTGTCTATCAATATTTTGTATAATAGAAACTTTTAAGGCTGATTTATTTGCTTGAGTTTTGATGACTAAGTCAATTGGTCGTTCAACATCATTATCGTCAACATATTTTTTAATCAACTCAATAAAAGGACTTCCGAATTTTAGCGCTTTACCGTGGCCTACACCAGATATTTGTTTCAATTCATCAACAGTTATCGGATAATGCGTACACATTTCTTCTAATGATGGATCCTGAAAAACTACAAATGGTGGTACATTTTTTTGTTTGGCAATTTTCTTTCTTAAATCTTTAAGCAAGCCTAATAATTGCGTATCCAATGCACCAGAACCATGTTTTACATCTTCTTCATCATCATCTGCTGCACTTTCTATTAACTCATTTAATATAAATTTTAAACTGTATGGGTTTTCGATAAAATCTTTACCAGCTTTTGTTAATTTAAGGATACCATAACTGTCAATATCTTTTGAAACAAAATTATTTAGCACCGCTTGCCTGATTAAAGATTTCCATAAAATCTCGCCAGCTTCTTTACCGTAACCAAATTCTGGTAATTTATTTTGCTCATAAGCAATAGTTTGAGCCGTTTCGCTACCCATAAAAATGTTTAGTAAATGGCTATCATCAAACTTTTCTTCGGTAGATTGAATTAATTTTAAGAAAGTTAGCAGATGTTCTTCAGCTTCAAATTGCTGTTTTGGCTTTTTGCAATTATCGCACATGCAGTTACAGCCAGTTTCGTTAAAATTTTCTCCAAAATAGTGTAAAATCTGTTTTCTTCGGCATACGCCTGATTCTGCATAATCAATAACCTCTTTAAGAATTTGAGTGCCAATTTCACGTTCAGATACAGGTTTATCTTTCATAAACTTGGCTAGCTTATCTACATCCTTTTGTGCATAAAATGCCAAACAATAACCTTCTCCGCCATCTCTCCCTGCCCTACCAGTTTCTTGATAATAGCCTTCCATACTTTTTGGAATATCATGATGGATTACAAACCTAACATCTGGTTTATCTATACCCATACCAAAGGCTATTGTTGCAACAATTACTTCAGCATCTTCCATCAAAAATTTATCCTGCGTATCGGCCCTAACTTTTGGTTCTAAACCTGCATGATAAGGTAAGGCCTTAATTCCGTTGAGGTTTAAAGCTTCGGCAACTTCTTCTACTTTTTTACGACTTAAGCAATAAATAATACCAGATTTCCCTGTATTGTATTTAATATATCTGATAATTTCCTTAATCACATCCCTTTTAGGGCGTATTTCATAAAATAAGTTTGGTCTATTAAATGACGATTTAAACAAGGTTGCATCAGTCATCTGCAAGTTTTTGACAATATCTTGTTGTACCTTAGGTGTTGCAGTTGCAGTTAACGCAATAATAGGAATGTGGGCACCTAAGCCAGTAATTACCTGCCTTATTTTTCGATATTCCGGTCTAAAATCATGTCCCCATTCAGAAATACAGTGTGCTTCATCAACAGCAACAAATGAAATTTTAAGTAATCTCAAAAATTCTATGTTTTCTAGCTTTGCTAAAGATTCGGGGGCAACATAGAGTAATTTGGTTTGCCCATCCAATAAATCAGATTTTACCTGAGTTATTTCGGCTTTATTTAATGATGAATTTAGAAAGTGGGCGATACTATCACTACCTCCGAATGCCCTTAACTGATCAACTTGATTTTTCATCAAGGCAATTAAAGGAGATATGACTATTGCCGTACCCTCACTCATTAATGCTGGTAACTGGTAGCAAATAGACTTACCACCTCCAGTAGGCATAATTACAAACGTATTTTTCCCTTCTAATATATTAGTTATGATGGGTTCTTGGTCTCCTTTAAAATTATCGAAACCGAAGAAAGTTTGTAAATTATCAAACAACGACTTTTTCACGTCCATTTTTTGTATCAAATATTCTGTGCTATTATTGTTCAAAATAACATAATTTTGCAGTAATTAAAGCATCAATATACTAATAAATTCTCTTTGAAAAGTAAAAAATATATAATCGAATCTGCTGTTTCTACTTTAAAGCTAGAATCAGATGCTATTTTAAACCTTACTAACCATATAAATGATGATTTTGTAAACGTTGTACAGGCAATTTTAAACAGCAAAGGCAGAGTAATTGTTACCGGAATTGGCAAAAGTGCCATCATTGCACAAAAAATTGTTGCAACTTTTAATTCTACAGGCACTCCGGCTATTTTTATGCATGCTGCTGATGCGGTGCATGGCGATTTAGGGATGATACAGCGTGATGATATTGTAATGTGCTTATCAAAAAGTGGCAATACACCCGAAATTAAATTACTTGCCCCATTATTAAAGCAGTCCAATAATTTATTAATTGGTATGCTCGGCCAAATAGACTCTGATTTGGCTAAACAAGCAGATTTTATCTTAAACGCTAGCGTAAGTAAAGAAGCTTGTCCGCATAATTTGGCCCCAACAACAAGCACAACTGCTCAATTAGCCATGGGCGATGCATTGGCAATTTGTTTATTGGAGTCTAGAGATTTTAACACTAATGATTTCGCTAAATATCATCCTGGTGGCTCACTAGGGAAAAGATTATATTTAAAAGCTGGTGATTTAGCTTTAAAAAATGAAAAACCAAGTATTTTGCCAAATGCGGCAGTTAAAGATGTGATTATTGAAATTAGCAAAAACCGTTTAGGTGCCGTTGTTGTTACAGAAAATAATCAAATTTTAGGAATTATAACTGACGGTGACATTAGAAGAATGCTTGAAAACCATACGAACATTGAAAATATTACTGCAGCAGATTTAATGAATACAAATCCGAAGCAGATTGATAAAGACGAATTGGCTTTACTTGCATTAGAAATTATTAAAGCAAACAATATTACCCAACTTTTAGTTACTAATAGTGGTATGTATTATGGATTAATACATATGCATGACCTTTTACAAGAAGGTATTATTTAAATAAAATTATCTTTGTGATACATGAATAAAAATAATTACGCATTAATTATGGCCGGCGGAGTTGGCAGCCGTTTTTGGCCGGTAAGTAGAACAGAATTTCCTAAACAATTTATAGATTTTTTTGGCGTCGGAAAAACACTTATTCAAAGTACATACGATAGGTTTTTACAAATCTGTCCACCAGAAAACATATTTATTGTTACCAATGATATTTATGTAGATTTGATTAAAGAGCAAATTCCAAGTATAGGCAATAACCAGATTTTAGCTGAACCAATAATGCGTAATACTGCACCTTGTATTGCTTATGGCTCAATGAAAATTGCCGAACTTAATCCCGATGCAGTAATTGTTGTAGCACCTTCAGATCATACTATTGCCGACCAGCAAGGTTTTATAAAGGCAATAGAACAATCCATGGCTGCAGCAGCTGACAACAATTGTTTAATTACTTTAGGGATTAAACCGAATAGGCCAGATACAGGTTATGGCTATATTCAATATAATCAAGAATTGTTACCAACAGACCAAGAAATTCATAAAGTTAAAACCTTTACCGAAAAGCCAAATTTAGAACTTGCGCAATCATTTGTTCAAAGTGGCGATTTTCTGTGGAATGCTGGAATTTTCATTTGGTCTGCAAAATCGATTAATAAATCATTCGAAAAGCATTTACCAGATATGCATGAGATTTTTAATCAAGGTAAAAACTTTTATAATAGTCAAAACGAAGTTCAGTTTATAGCAAACGCGTATTTACAATGCACTAATATTTCTATAGATTTTGGTATTATGGAAAAAGCCGAGAACGTTTATGTTTTACCATCTGATTTTGGTTGGTCTGATTTAGGTACTTGGGCTTCTATTTACGAAATGGCCGAAAAGGATTATGTTGGTAATGCTGTTATTCCTTCAGAACAAGTGATGATGTTTGATTCATCTAATTGTATGGTTAATGTACCGTCAGAAAAATTAGTAATACTGCAAAGCTTACACAATTATATCGTAGTAGAATCAAATAACACACTACTCATTTGTCCACGCTCTGAGGAGCAAAATGTGAAACATATTGTGGCTGATGTTAAAGCAAAATTTGGGAATAAGTTTATATAATAGATTTGAGAAGTTAGCTATTAGATTTGAGACATTTCTAAATTCTCAAATCTAATAGCTCAATACTATTGACGCTGCCTAACAGCCTCATACAAAATAACTCCAGCAGCTACAGAAACATTTAAAGATTCTATTTTACCTGCCATTGGTATTTTAGCTAAATGATTAGCAACCCTAAGTAAATCATTAGAAATGCCTTCATCTTCCGAGCCCATTACTATTGCTGTTGGCATAGTGTAATCTGGAGCATAAATTAAATCAGTAGTTTTTTCTGTACAAGCAACAATTTGTAAACCACTATCTTGAAGAAATAAGCAGATTTTTTTCAAATTATCATGTCTGCAAATTGGGATATTAAATAACGCACCAGCTGATGTTTTGATGGCATCAGCATTAATTTGAGCAGCATTTTTTAAAGGAACTACTATAGCATGAACACCCACACAAGCAGCGGTACGGGCAATAGCACCCATGTTACGCACATCAGTAACACTATCTAAAACTAGTATTAAAGGCGTCTCCCCTTTTTCAAAAATTGCCGGAATAATATCTTCGATATTTTCATAGGTTATTGGAGAAATTACAGCAATTACACCCTGATGATTTTTCTGCGACATTCTATTCAATTTTTCAACCGGAACAGAACTTAAAGGAATTAAAGTGCCATGAAGTAATGTTTTTAATTCAGTGAATAAATCGCCAGCTAAACCACGTTGTAAATAAATTGTTTCAATATCTCTACCTGCTTTTACAGCTTCTATTACTGCCCTAATACCAAAAACAAATTCATTATTTTCTTTTACGCGTTGTGGTCTTCTAAATTTATCCATGTCTTTTTATCTATTGCAAAAGTAATAAATAGATATGAGATACTAAGATGAAGATGTATTCAATACGATTATCTTTAAATGAAGATTTAGTGGGAAAATTTTATTCTTTATCAACATCAACAGAACCAACTTGTTAACAAACAAATTAAAACTTGTAAAACAACAAGCTTAACTTTTAACTACTTTTGTTAAATGATTACCGATAACGAACCGCAAGGACAAGGCAAACTTTCAACATCAGCACGTAAAAGCAGATTATCCACTTCTATGAATACTATGGGCAAAATACCGCCACAAGCTATAGATTTAGAAGAAGCTGTTCTAGGAGCATTAATGTTAGAAAAAGATGCTTTGTCTACCGTAATCGATATTTTAAAACCAGAAGTATTTTATGCCGAAGCGCATAAGAAGATATTTGAAGCCATCGCAACTTTGTTTCAAAAATCTAAACCTGTTGATATTTTAACTGTTACTTCAGAAATGCGTACGCAAGGTACACTTGAAATTGTAGGCGGTGCATATTATATTACCAATTTAACAAATCGTGTAGCTTCTGCTGCAAATATCGAATACCATGCCCGTATTATTTCTCAAAAATATATTCAACGAGAACTAATTAGAATATCAACAGAAATAATTACCAACGCTTACGAAGATACTACCGATATTTTTGATCTTTTAGATCATGCTGAAAAGAATTTATTCGATATCGCTCAAAATAATTTACGTAGAGATACGCAAAAAATGGACGAGATTATTAAACAATCCTTAGCAACACTAGAAGAATTGCGCACAAAAACCGATGGTTTAACTGGCGTTCCATCTGGCTTTACCGATTTAGACAGAATTACTGGCGGATGGCAAAAATCAGATTTGGTAATTATTGCAGCCAGACCAGCAATGGGTAAAACCGCTTTTGTACTAACCTGTGCTCGAAATGCAGCGGTAGATTTTAAGAAACCAGTGGTTGTTTTCTCTTTAGAGATGTCGTCTGTACAATTGGTTAATCGTTTAATTTCTGGCGAAACTGAAATTGAACAAGAGAAAATTAGAAAAGGAAATTTAGCAGAATGGGAATGGCAACAATTACACAGTAAAATTGGAACCTTGACAGAGGCACCTCTTTTAATTGATGATACACCTGCGCTTAATATTTTCGAATTTAGGGCAAAATGTCGTAGACTAAAAGCACAGTACGATATTCAAATGATCATCATCGATTATTTGCAATTAATGCATGGTAAAGGCGAAGGACAAAGCGGTGGTGGTAACCGTGAGCAAGAAATTGGTAGTATTTCTAGAGCACTTAAATCTGTTGCTAAAGAGCTAGAAGTACCTGTTTTAGCACTTTCTCAATTGAGTAGAGCGGTAGAAAACAGACCAGGACCAAACGGAAAAAGACCATTGTTATCCGATTTACGTGAATCAGGATCTATTGAGCAGGATGCCGATATGGTACTTTTCTTGTACCGACCAGAATATTATGGTTTAACAGAAGATGAAAATGGAAGATCGATGGCTGGAGTTGGCGAGGTAATTATTGCCAAACACCGTAACGGTGAAACCGGTATTGTTCCACTTCGCTTTATCGGTAAATACGTTAAGTTTGCCGATTTGGAAGAGAGTTTTATGCCTCAAAATAGTTTCTCATCTGAAAGCCAAATGATGCCTTCAAGTAACTTTGATAAACCCTCTGGAAATGTAATCATTAAGCCATCAAAAATGGATGATTATAATGATGATGGTGCGCCATTTTAATTAATTTTTGGAAAAACTTCTTCTTACGTTCGCGTCCTCGCCAACGTACAATTAGATTTTCATATTTTTTTTTAAAAACGACTGTTACCAATTCTTGGCTAAACCTGCCCCCACTACTCGCTACCTGCCTACCGCAGGCACAATGTCATAAAGTTAAGCGTTGGCGGGGACGCCAACGCTGGAAGTTTCTTATGTTGGCGTCCCCGCCAACGTGTTAATTATTCTAAACTTAAGGACATTGACCGCAGGCAATCTTTTACCTATTAATCCCAGCCGCGTGTGGCGATAGTAAAAGTATTTGCGCTGCTATTGGGTTTAAAAAACAAAACCATTAACTTTTGGGTTAGGTCTGCTCCCTGCAACCGTAAATAGTAGCAATATCTGCAGTTATCTAAACCTTGGCGTAGCGGCATCCCCCGATTTTTCTTCGGGGATATAGCGAAGCAAAGGACTTTCCTTTAATTTTTATATTGTATTTGCTTTACAAAAAATAGCCTAATATTATACCCGCTATAATAATTAAAGGCGGACTAATTTTGGTAAAATTTAGCAACAAAAAAGTACTCACAATAATAGATAACGGCATTAAATTAAAGCTTATCGGTTTTATCAACAAAATAAAAGCGGCGAAAATAAAGCCAACACTTACTGCATTAATGCCAGAAAGTGATTTTTTAATTCTCGTAATTTTTTTCAAATCATTCCAAAAAGGAACGATAAATAACACCAAAATTAAACCCGGTAAATTTATACCTATTACTGCTAACAGACCTCCAAAAGCTTGCCCAACAATACCGTACCCACCTTGTTTCATACTTAAAGCGCCGAGGTAACTGGTAAATGAAAATGTTGGACCAGGCAAAACCTGTTGCAATGCAAAGCCCGAAATAAAATCAGATTGGAGCAAATACTTTTTCATTTCTACAAACTCGGTAAACATTAACGGAACTAAAACCTGACCGCCGCCGAATACAAAAATACCATTACGGTAAAAATTTTCGAACAGCCTAATGGGTAAACTAAAGGGCGATGTTCTATTAATTAAAGCGCCCAACATAGCCATAAAAAGCAGTACACCAATAAAATAACTGAGTTTACGAGGATTAATATTTGCAAATAAACGAACCCTTATTTGAGCTTCATCTGTTGGTGTTGCAATTGCCGATGACACCATACCGCCAACAAAAATTGCAATAGGAAAAACATAGGCGTTCTTTAAAACCAATGTAGCTACAACCGCACCAAAGGCTAATAAAATAGTAATTTCTGATTTAAGCACCTTTTTTGCAAGGTTAAATGCTCCATAAGCAACTATACCTAATGCAATTGGGTGTACAAATTGAAGTATATCTAGAAATTCTTTCTTCGAATCTAACAATGCATAACTAATTGCAGCGCATGTCATAATAGCTGCCGAAGGTAAAATCCAAATAAAAAAGGTGAGGATAGCTAATTTTAATCCTCCTACTTTATAACCAATACCAACCAATGTTTGGGTAGAAGCTGGTCCGGGTAAAACCTGTGCTAAAGCATTTAATTCTAATAACTCTTCTTCGGTAATAAAATGCGCACTTTTTACAAAATACCTAAGCAATAAGGAAATATGTGCCTGAGCACCTCCAAATGCAGTAAATGTAAAAAGAAATACGTTTTTAATAAATAAGAGTTGTCGCTTAGCCATAAATTAATTGAGCCCTTTGAAGGGTTTGGGTTAATCGTCTTCGTAATCTAAACCAGCTGCAGAATTATAAGCACCCTGTAATTCTGAAAGTGAATGCATATCTCTTTTGGCCCTTGCGGCTAACATTCCTTTTTGATAAATTTCAATTGCTTTTTCTTTCTCGCTTTCTTTTTCGTACAATTTACCCAAATGATAATAAGTACCCACGTAATCTGGATGATCGTTTACCAATTTAAGATAATACATAAATGCTTTTTCTGTGTCATTTAACGTGTTGTATTCTGTAGCTAAAGCGTATAATATAAAGCTATCGTTAGGATCGTTCTCTAAAAACTCTAATAACTTGGCTAAACGTGTATTTTGCATTTTATTTCCCTGCTTTTTTAATTAGATTTGCATAAAGACAATTTTAAAGAAATCATCATTGTACATGATTGTGTAATGTAGGTTTTATTACCATTAATCAAATATATACGTATGAAAATATTAGTTTGTATTAGTAACGTGCCAGACACCACAACAAAAATAACTTTTACTAACGATAATACACAATTCAATACCGCGGGAGTTCAATTTATTGTAAATCCGTATGATGAAATTGCATTATCTAAAGCTATTGAACTATGTGAAGGTGGAAAAGGAACTGTAACCGCCATTAACGTTGGTGAAGCTGCAACCGAACCTACCATTAGAAAAGCATTGGCAATTGGTGCTGATGATGCTGTAAGAGTAAATGCTGCACCAAGAGATGCTTATTTTACTGCCTTTCAGATTGCTGAATATGCAAAAGCAAATGATTTCGACATGATTTTATGCGGACGAGAATCAATTGACTATAATGGTTCTCAAGTTGCTGCAATGGTTGGTGAGTTTTTAGAAATCCCTTCAATATCAATTATTAAAAAATTAGATTTTGACGGTACAACTGCAACAATTGAACGTGAAATTGAAGGTGGAAAAGAGGTTGTAACTGTTACGGGAAAATTTGTAGCAAGTTGTGCAGAAGGAACTGCTGAAGCAAAAATTCCTAACATGAGAGGAATTATGTCTGCAAGAACAAAACCTTTAACTGTAGTAGAGGCCGTAGCAATTGAAGAATTAGGGAAAGTTACAAAGTTTGAAACCCCTGCTCCACGTGGTGCTGTTAAATTAGTAGCTGCAGAAAGTGCAGAAGATTTAATTGGTTTATTGCACAGCGAAGCGAAGGTAATATAGCGAATTGCGTTAAGCGATAAGCGTTGATGAACGCTTAAGACAAGACGCTTAACGTTCAACAATTAACTTAATATTAAAATCCCTGGTGGAAAAATTATAAATTATTATATGTCAGTATTAGTATATGTAGAACAAGCCGATGGTAAATTTAAGAAATCTGTTTTTGAAGCAGTTTCTTATGCAAAAGCTATCGCAGATAATCAAAATACAAGCTTAACTGCTGTTTCAATTGGTAATGTAGCAGAAGCTGATTTAAAAGAATTAGGTAAGTATGGTGCTGCTAAAGTTTTAAATGTTGCTACAGATCAACTTAAAAACTTTGTAAACCAAGCTTATGCAGCTGTAATAGCAGAAGCAGCCACAAAAGAAAGTGCAAACTTAATTATACTATCTAACTCATTCTCTGGAAAAGGTTTAGCGCCTCGTATTGCAGTAAAACTTAAAGCTGGCTTAGTAGATGGCGCCGTAGAAATGCCAAATTTTGATGGCGGTTTTTCAGTTAAAAAAACTGCCTTTTCGGGTAAGGCTTTTGCTGTAACCACATTAACTTCAGAAAATAAAGTAATTGCCTTAAATCCAAATGCTTTTGGAGTTAAAGAGAATGCAGTTGATGCAACAATAGAAAACTTCAATCCAGAAGTAAAAGCAACCGACTTAACGGCTATTGTAAAAGAAATTGTTAGAGCTACCAATAAAATCTCCTTACCTGATGCAGAGTTAGTTGTATCTGCAGGTAGAGGCTTAAAAGGTCCAGAAAACTGGGGTATGATTGAAGAATTAGCTGAACTTTTAGGTGCAGCAACCGCTTGTTCTAAACCAGTTTCTGATGCAGATTGGAGACCACACTCTGAGCACGTTGGTCAAACAGGTATTGCTATTAGTCCTAATTTATATATTGCTATTGGTATTTCTGGTGCAATACAACATTTAGCTGGTGTTAGCTCATCAAAAGTAATTGTAGTAATTAACAAAGATCCAGAAGCTCCTTTCTTTAAAGTGGCCGATTACGGTATTGTTGGTGATGCTTTTGAGGTTGTTCCGAAAATAATTGCTGCATTAAAAGCACATAAAGCATAATCATAAATTGTCATCCTGAGCTTGTCGAAGGATTTGTTGATGATATTTCGACAAGCTCAATATGACATATCTAATCTATGAAAAAAGTAAAACTTGATATTGTTGGCTTATCGTACAGCCAAACCCAATCTGGGGCTTATGCATTGGTGCTAGGCGAAGTGAATGGAAGAAGACGTTTACCAATCATAATCGGAGCTTTTGAAGCGCAAGCTATAGCTATAGAGATTGAAAAGATGACGCCTACTCGGCCTCTTACGCATGATCTTTTCAAATCATTTGCTCAAGTTTACCAAATTGAAATTACCGAAATCATTATCTATAATTTGGTAGATGGTGTTTTCTTCGCTAAATTAATTTGTACTAACGGAGAAAATATTCAAGAAATTGATGCCAGAACATCTGATGCAATTGCTTTAGCTGTAAGGTTTAATGCAACAATTTATACGTACGAATTTATATTATCTTCTGCCGGAATTGTAATTGAAGGAAATGACTTTCTTTTTTTAGAAAACATGGATGCCATAACCAAAGAACATAGTTCTGAAGATATGCCGACATCTATCCCCGTTTCTGGCTACCAATCTTTATCTGTTGAAGACCTGCAGGCTAAATTAAATGAGGCATTGGCAGAAGAGGCTTATGAAAAAGCTGCAAGAATTAGAGATGAAATTGCCAAAAGAAATGCAGAATAAAATTTTGCACTACTAAAGTGAAATTGTATCATAATTTCGAATAATTCTTGCCCTAACTCATTATTATTTTCTAAATAATAGTTATTTCTGCTACATTTAAAAAAACAAACAACTAAAACTATTTATGAATATTAAGATACGCTTAACCCTGATGAATTTCATGCAATTCTTCGTTTGGGGAGCATGGCTAATTACCATTGCAAATTATTGGTTTGGTACTAAGCAATGGGATGGCGCTCAATTTGGGTTAATATTTGCTACCATGGGTTTTGCATCTTTATTTATGCCAACCATAACAGGTATTATTGCCGATAAGTGGATTAATGCAGAAAAACTATACGGAATTTTACACGTGCTTTATGCGGCTACATTATTTTATATTCCTCAAGTAGAAACACCTAACCAATTCTTTTGGACGATATTTTTAGCCATGTGTTTTTATATGCCAACCATTTCACTAAGTAATTCAATTTCCTACTCTACACTTAAATCTAGCGATTTAGATGTAGTTAAAGATTTCCCTCCAATTAGAGTTTGGGGCACAATTGGTTTTATTGCTGCCATGTGGATTACTAATTTAACTGGCAGTAAAGCAAGTGCAAATCAATTTTATATTGCAGGTGTTGCAGCTTTAGCTTTAGGAATTTATGCTTTTTCGTTACCTAAATGCCCTCCATCTAAATTAATTGAAGAAAAATCTACCATAACTCAAAAGTTCGGTTTAGATGCTTTTAAACTTTTTGCCAATTATAAAATGGCTTTGTTTTTTATCTTTTCTATGTTTTTAGGCGGAGCTTTACAATTAACAAATGCCTATGGCGATGTTTTTTTAGATGAATTTAAGCTCTTCCCTATTTATGCAGAGTCATTTGTAATTAAATATTCTACTATCATTATGTCTATTTCTCAGGTTTCTGAGACTTTATTTATTTTGGCAATTCCGTTCTTTTTAAAACGTTTTGGCATTAAAAGAGTAATGGTAATTGCAATGCTAGCTTGGGTTTTCCGTTTTGGTTTTTTCGCTTATGGCGATCCACAGGGAAATTTATGGATGATAATTTTTTCGTGTATTGTTTATGGTATGGCATTCGATTTCTTTAACATTTCAGGCTCCTTATTCGTAGAAACTTCTACAACACCAAAAACACGTTCATCTGCTCAAGGTTTATTTATGATGATGACAAATGGGTTTGGAGCAGTTTTAGGTAGTGTAGTTTCTGGCTGGATGATCCAAAAATATTTCACTAAAGCTTATACAAACATCCAATCTTTGGCAGATCATGTAAAAGCTACAACTACAGATCCGCACTTGTTGAAATTTTTAGAAGATAAAGGTATTTCTGTTTCTGGCAACGGTGATTTGAGTAGAGCACTAGATGTAAAAGATTGGCACAACATCTGGCTTTCATTTACAATTTACGCCTTAGCAATCACAATTTTATTCATGATCTTCTTTAAGCATAAACATACCAAAGCAGAAGAAAAAGCAATTGAAGCCATTACTCATTAATCGCAAATACCCATCGTAAATTAAAGCTCGTATGTCGTCTTTTAAACTTAGAAAAGAGAAAAATTGTCTCAACTGTGGTCATGATGTAGAAGAACATTTCTGCCCAAAATGCGGGCAAGAAAATATTGAAGTTAAAGAAGATGCTTTACACATGGTTGCCCATGCCATTGCAGATTACTTTCACTTTGAACATAAGTTTTTCGGCACCTTAAAACCTTTACTTTTAAAACCAGGGGAATTAACTAAACAATATGTAGCTGGTAAAAGAGTAAGATTTATACACCCAATTAGACTTTACATTTTTGTAAGTATTGTTTTCTTTTTAGTAGTATTAAAAGGAAGTGTTAAAGAAAAACAAGATGGTAAAGAAAAAACTAATACTACCGCCTCTAAAACTACAACTACTAAAAAAGACAGTTTAGATAAACCTAAAAAAGAGCTATCTGCTTCAGAAATTAGCGAAATAAAAGAAACTTTAAAATATGTACCAAATTCTAATGGACTAAGAGATAGTGTAATTAAAAAAGCTATTGAAGAAGAAACTAATGCTAAAACAGAAGATGATGGACCTAGTATTAGATTTGGCAACGGAAAAAAAAGAAAAGTTTTTTCGAACAAATGGGACTCTTCAGATACTACAGTTGCCCAATATGAAAAAAATCAACAGGCTCTTGCTAAAGATAAAAGAGATGGTTTTGTAAAACATTATTTTGTAAAAAGAACTATTGAATTAAATCAGTACGATAACCCAGCAGAGAAATTTTTAGAAGATTTTCTTCATAATATTCCCAAAATGATGTTTTTGTTGTTGCCATTGTTTGCGCTTATTTTAAAACTGGTTTATATTAACAAATCAAAGTATTACTACGAACATTTAATTTATTCATTTCATGTTCACTCTGCTATATTTATAAGCATTTTAGTGATGATGTTTTTACAATGGCTATTTGCTTTGTTTTTTGACATTAGTGGGTTATTAGCTTTCGCCTGCATTATTTACATCATTTGGTACATCTACAGATCGTTAAGAACTTTTTATGCAAGTACCCGCTGGGTAACTGTATTGAAAATGTTCTTCCTTAGTTTTGCATATAATATTGTACTTACAATTTGCTTTTTAATTATTATAGCCATAAGTTTTGTGATGATTTAATAAATATAAGTCATTTAGAAAAGCCCGGTTTAGACACAAATTAAAGTCGGCCGGGCTTTTTGCTGCAATCTTTTTGTTTTAGCGTCATTTCGAACGCAGGGAGAAATCTGTAAGATAGTACAACTACAAAAGCAGATACCTTCCCGATTAATCGGGATTCCTCATTTCGGTATGACGACGAGAACAGAAAAAACAAAAAGGATTTTCGCTTCAATCCCGTTTAAGTAAAGTTTTTGCTAAATGAGCGGTTGCAATTTGCCAAGCACTGCTAACGTTGTAATATAAACCTAATGGGAACGAGCACGATCCCGATTCTTCATCGGGTGAGTAAAGTGGACAGTAGGGCTAGTTTTGCCAAAAGCTCATCACATTCTTTTTCAAAAAAAACACATAAAAAAAAGCCAATACTGATGCATTGGCTTTTAGAATTTGATAAGTTACTAGCTTTTACAAGTGTTTATCTACATCACCTACGTAAATTTGGCGTGGTCTGCCGATAGGTTCCTTATTTTCTCTCATTTCTTTCCATTGTGCAATCCATCCTGGTAATCTGCCTAGTGCAAAAAGAACGGTAAACATTTCGGAAGGGAAACCTAAAGCTCTGTAAATAATACCCGAATAGAAATCTACGTTTGGATACAGTTTACGATCGATAAAATATTGATCTGTTAAAGCTGCCTGCTCTAATTTTTTAGCTATTTCTAAAACTGGATCATTGATACCTAAGCTTTCTAAAATATCATCGCAAGCTTTTTTAATGATTTTTGCTCTTGGATCGAAGTTTTTATAAACTCGGTGACCAAAACCCATCATTCTAAAAGGATCATTTTTATCTTTTGCTTTCGCTATCCATTTATCGGTATCGCCACCGTCTTCTTTAATTTTCTCTAACATTTCGATTACTGCTTGGTTAGCACCACCGTGTAGCGGGCCCCATAATGCCGAAATACCTGCTGAAATAGAAGCGTAAAGATTACAGTCTGATGAGCCTACAATTCTAACGGTAGAAGTTGAGCAGTTTTGCTCGTGATCTGCATGTAGAATTAATAATTTGTTCATTGCACTAACAACTTTCGGATTTGGCTCAAAATCTTCGGTACGTTGACCAAAAGTCATCCAAACGTAGTTGGTAATGTAATCGTATTTATTTTTAGGGTAAATAAGTGGATGCCCCAAAGATTTTTTATAGATGAAAGCTACAATGGTTGTCATTTTAGCTAACATTTTGATAATTGTATCGTTCTTCTGCTCTTCAGATTGATTAGCTTCTAAACTTTCTGGGTAAAATGTTGAAAGTGAACAAACTAAAGAAGATAATTGAGCCATTGGATGAGATTTTGACGGATAGCCATCAAAAAATTTCTTCATATCTTCATGTATCAAAGTATGCATGCTGATATCACTTTGAAACTTCTCTATTTCTTGTTTTGAAGGAAGTACACCATATATTAATAAATAAGCAACTTCTAGAAAAGACGCTTTTTCAGCTAATTCTTCTATTGGATAACCACGATATTTTAAAATACCTTGTTCGCCGTCTAAAAATGTGATGGCACTTTTTGTGGCACCCGTATTTTTATAACCAAAATCTAATGTAATGTGACCTGTTAAATCTCTTAGTTTCGAAATATCGATGGCCTTCTCACCTTCGGTTCCCGTGATTACCGGAAACTCATAAGTTTTACCGTCTATCTTAATTTCTGCAATAGCTGACATATATTATAGTTTTATGAATAACAAAAATAGTTAATGTGTTTTTAAAAATAAGGTTTTGAACCTAACATTACTGTTAAATTGGTGTTAATTTTATCTAAAAAAATTATTTTGTTTTAATTTCTTCAAGTACTGCTCCGCATTCCATCATCTCGTCTCCATAATATGGATTTTGGATTTTCTTTTCTGAAGCTAACCATTCGCCTCCATCGCCATTATTTGCCATTGGGCAACGCTGTACATAAATGGTACCTGATTTTAATTCGGCATGCTTAAATAGAGCAATTACATCTGTACTTAAAGCTGTAAATTCTTTGCGCTGGCTCTTTATATCATTCGAATTTTCAATTTTATTGGCTATTAATGCAGTATTTTCGCAACCTGAATGATTTTTAAGAGCAGTAGCCAACACAGCAGCTTTCTGTTTTGCATCTTCAAACTTAGTAGCAACTAGCGCATCTTTAAGCCCAATGTAAGCATTGTAAAGATTTTGAACTGAATCACTTTCAAAACTCAGATTTGTAGTGGAAGTTGTAGAAATTTTATGAGCTGTTGTATCTTGCTGATCAACAGATTTATCAGTTTTACTGTTACAAGCTAAAACCAATAATAATGCGCCAATACTTAAATATTTTTTCATACTTATATATTTGTTAAAATCAATGATTATTACTAATCAAACTTCAATGATTTTGTTTAGCGCTCAAAATAGCATTTAAAATTTTAAAACCATAAAAAAAACAGTCAAAATTTAAGGAATATCCTATAAAATTAGATTATAGTTATATTTAAAATTTATATCCTAATTTAATAATGAAAATAATATTATTTGGTTGATGTTTGAAGAATATTTTTAGTAGCACTAACTAATAAAAATGATAAGACAGCTTAATTTTACATGATTAAGTTTTTAGCCAACAAAAAAGGCCTCAATAAAAATTGAGGCCTCTTTTTTAAAAAATTTAGCAAGAATTACAATTTGAAATTGTAACCTAAACGTACAGCATATTGACCGTTAACGCGTTGGTAAGTTGATGAAGTACCATCTTGTTGATAACCTTCATAACGAATACCTAACTCTAAACCATTATCCCATTCGTAACCTGTACCACCACCAAAAATAAATGATGTTTTTGAACCATCTTGGATGGCAAAACCTGCACCAATTAATCCGTTGATAAACATTCCTTTTACAGGATAAACTTTAACACCACCAATTGCAGGGATAAAATCGTAATCTGCAAAAACACTTCCTTCTCTAGCCATTAAACGAGTGTAACCGCCAGAAGCAGTTAAAGCAACAGCTGGAGCTAAATCTAGTTGCAAACGTAAATCTGCACCAACTCCGTAACTAAATGGAGAGCTGTCTCTAACTATACCAGCTCCACCGCCAATACCAATTTTAAAACCAGTTTCTCTTGGTGTAGACATGGTAGTTTGTGCATTTACATTACTTGAAAATAAAGTAGCAGAAATGGCTAATGCAGCAGTAAAAATTTTAGTAGTAATTTTCATAAGTTTAAATATTAATTAATTTTTTGAGTTTAATATTGCTACATACGAGCTGAAAGCTATTACAGTTTTCTTTTAATGAATATTTTTCAGAAAAATTATTTAATAATTTAAAAAGCAAAAAAAAAGCCCCAACCAAAAATGGTTAGGGCTAATTCAATTCTATTAAATATTATAATTTAAAGCCATAAGCTAAACGGATACCTGCGTAACCTGTATTACCAATACCTTCATATTTAGCAGCTAAGTCTAATCCATTGCTCCAAGAATAACCTAAAGCTGGAGAGTAAACAAATTCAGTACCACTATAATTTCCAACAGCAAAGCCTGCACCAGCCTCAGCTAAACCATACAAACCAGAACCAGTTGTATCAAAAAAGTATTTTAAACCAGCTTTAACAGGAATATATCCATAAGAAGGAACATCAATACCTGTGTTGCCAATTTCTTTACCAACTAATCTAGTATAACCAGCAGTAAGAGGTACTGAAAGTTGCTTATCGATATCAAATTGATAACGTAAATCACCACCAATAGCCAGACCATAGGCATCACTAGTAGGTACACCGACATTTAAGCCAATACCAAATTTAGGAGATTGTGCGTTTGCGTTTACTGAGAAGAATAAAGCCACTGCAGCTACTGCAGAAGCTATGATTTTTGTAGATTTTTTCATTTTAAAAATACTTTGGTTAAGTTATTTGTTAATAATAAGCACAAATTCATGCTTATACGTGCCACTAAACAAATTGTGTGCCATAAGCCTTAATTAAATAGATCAATTTATTACCATTTAAGGCTTATTGAGTGGTATTTCTACAACTGTCAAATCAATTGAGCTTATTTCTAATCAAGTGTATATTTCTAATTACTAAAAATTAATTCAAAATAGTTAACAAAATTTACTTGTTAGTTAAATTATATAACTAATTGTAAATTAGTGTATTATGTTGATAAATAATCATTCTTGTTTAACAAAAACTACCGCTAAAGTTTATAAATTCATTAAAATTTAAAAATCAATATCAAATGAAAATCATGAAATCAATGGCTTTTATGGCCTTAATTTTTTCGGTATTATTTACTGGTTGTAAACCAAAAGATGCCGATATTAAAACAGCAGTAGAAAAAAGTATTTCAGCTGTGCCAAGTTTAGCTGGTACAACTGTAGAGGTTAAAGAAGGTGTTGTTTCACTTTCAGGACAATTACCAGATGAAACTGCCAAATCATTAGCTGAAACAACAGCAAAAGCAGTTAAAGGAGTAAAATCTGTAGTAAATAACTTAAGTATAGCCGCTCCAATTACCATTGCAGTTGATGAGGTTTTAACAAAATCTGTAAAAGATGCGGTTAAAGATTATCCAACAGTTGTTGCAGCCATAAATGATGGTGTGGTATTATTAACTGGAGAAATAAAGAAAGATGCTTTACCTAAGTTAATGATGGCTTTAAGTTCATTAAAACCTAAAAAAATTGAGAACAAATTAACTGTTAAATAACAAAAAATGGCTTTACAAGATAAATATAAACAACTAACTGATGCCGCAATTAACGGTGGCATTACAGATTTACAAGTTAGAGAGCAAGATGGCGTACTTTATGTTGACGGGACTGCAGCTAATGGAGCAGTAAAAGATCAATTATGGGATGTTTACAATACAATAGATCCGAACTTTGTTTCGGGAGATTTAGTTTTAAATGTTAACGTTTCTATTGATGCAGCTGTTACTAAAGTTAAAGTGATAACCCAAAGCAGCAATTTAAACATTAGAAAAGGACCAGGAACTGACCAACCAATTGTAGGCAAAGCTGCACATGATGAAGTAATTACCTTGGTTAACAGAAGTAATGAGCAATGGTGGTTAGTGAGAACTAATGATGGCGAAGAAGGCTATTGTTATGCTCAATATCTTGCTCCTGAAGCTTAATAACAATAAAAACCCGATCAAGTTATCGGGTTTTTTTATAACCTATTTTGCCAAATTTTAAGTTCTTTTAAGCTAAAGTGATAATTTACGGTTACACCTTTATGCTCCCCATTTACAATATCGCCTTCACCGCTTTTTCTTCTAAACCTTCTATTATCTTTTTCTTTTAAATAAATTGGTTTTAATTCGCTTACAAGTCTATAATAATATTGCTCCTGATTTAATGGAATGATACAGGGCCTATTTAGCACTACCCAAAATATAAATATTTGCAATTTATCTTTCTCTTCTTGTTCGAAATAACGCACTAAATCGCTTAAATTTAAAGCAACCGTTTCCGAAGGTTTTAATCCACTTTGCGGGATGATATTTTCTACCCGCATAAAAGTTCTTTGCTGCACTTTTAGTTCGATATAGAATTTAAAACCATCTACTGTACTTACCTCTATATCTGGATAACCCTTTTCAACTGTTTTTCTTGCGTTAAAATTAGTTGCCGTATTAATGTGAGTGATTAGCTTTTGCTCGTATGCCTCAGAAAAAGTGGCATCAATTTCAAAAGCATAGTTCATCTTACTCACACCATCGCAAGGTGTTGGGCAAGTTTTACAGTTATATACAAAAGGACTTATGAGTTGGTAGCCTTCCACCCTGTTTAATAATTAGTAATAATTAAATGCGTAACACCTCTATTATTTCTACCTCTAACATTATAGGTATAATTTTTATCGAATGTTTTAATATGTACTAAGGGATGAGTATATATTTGTCGTATAAATGCAGTTTCTTTAATCACAACCATCCATTTTGCAGTGGTTTGGATTAAAAAATCTGCTAATCTTTTCTGATCTTTTTGGGTAAATGCACTTTGATCATATTCAGAAAACTCGCTATCATAAGGCGGATCTAAAAAAATAAAATCTGATGCTCGAATTTTAATCTGATTTAGAAACTGCTCAAAATCTAAATTAAATATTTTTGACTGTTTAAACAACTCGGTTATGCTTTCTTTAAATATATTTTCAACTTTTAATCTAAAGTTTTTTTTATTGTAAGCAATACCTCCATACGGGATATTAAATTCGCCTTTGGCATTAAACCTAAACATTGAGCCATAACAAAACTCACGCACAAAATACCAGTTTGCAGCTGCTTTGGTAGCGCTTAATTTCAATACCTGATTGTACTCCATGTTTAAGAGTGTTCTAGTAAAAAGATAAAAGCCACTTTTTATGCCTGTTTCAAAATGATCATACAATTCTGCCGAAGAAAAAATTCTATTTTCCTTTTGGCAAATTCTTTTAATTCTCCTCGCCTTATCTGCAACACTTGCCAATAACATCTTGTTAAAAAGAATGTCATCAACTATAAATTTATGATCATTAAAAGTGGTGGATTGAGCAAAACTAGGAGCTATCAAATTTTGGATTAATGAAATAAATTCGGCTTGATCAAATTTACCATCAACATAATTTTCATAAAATCCAGCAAAATTAAGCCAAAGTTTACGACTAATATTACCCAACTCATCCCAAGCACCAGCGTATTTAAGCAATTCTAATTTGAAATCTTTGCTACCAATCTGTCTGTAAAAATTGATTAGACCTGTGCTTTTATCGTTAATAAAAGTTTCTTCTTTTGGTTGCAAAGCGAAAAAAACTCCACCACCCCCAAAAAATGGTTCAATGTATCTTTCAAATTCAGGAATTTGGTCGGCAAACAAAGCAAATTCATCATACTTCCCTCCTGTCCATTTGATGATTGGCCTTAGTTTTTTATCCATTTTATTGATTTGTGCGCTAATTATATTGATTAATTAATTTCAAATATGCAATAATTACTTTTTAAAATTAGCATCAATGAGCCGAATAGAAGTGCTTTTTAGTAACTCAAAATCTTGATCGGTATTTAGCCAATTTATTTTAACACCGTCTTTTTCCATTTTTCTAAAAAAAGTCATCTGTCGTTTTGCAAATTGACAAATTGCAATACTTAGTTTTTCTCTTAAAAAAGCCAAATCAAATTCATTTTGTAAATAAGATACCATAAATTTATATTCAAGTCCGTAAAATGTTAGCACAGCTGGATCAACACCGTTTGAGATTAATGTTTCAACCTCTTCAATTAATCCATTGTCTAAACGATAATTTAACCTTTTTATAATTCTATCTCTTCTAATTTCTACATCGCTTTGCAATCCAATAACTAATGGATTTAATGTTGGTCTAACAACCGGCTTAAGTTTATGATCTTTCAAATATGCGGCTATTTCAATTGCTCTAGTCAGTCTTTTAACAGATGAAAGATCTACGTGAGCGGTATGTTCTTTTGGGTATTGTTTTAAAATATTTTGAAGTTGTATTTGATCAAGTTCTCTATATTTTTCTCTTAACTCTTCGTTTTTTGGTATTGCAGTTAATTCATGATTTTGTAGCAAGGCATGAATATACATTCCAGTACCGCCACAAAGTACAGGCAATTTATTTTTTTGTGTAATTGTGGTTAATGCCTGATAGAAATCTTCTTTAAAAACATTTACGTTATATTTTTCTCCAGCATTAACAATATCTATTAAATGGTAAGGAATTTGGCTTTCACCAATTTTATACTCAGCTAAATCTTTCCCTGTCCCAATATCCATTCCTTTAAAAATCTGCCTGCTATCAGCGCTAATAATTTCAGCGTTTAATTCATCAGCTATGCTTACTGCAAGTTTTGTTTTGCCTGAAGCAGTAGCACCAAGAATAATAAGTAAATTTTCTGATGGCATTTTAAAGATATAGATGGTACTTTAAGTTTCCAGTGTTAAAAACCTTGATGTAGTTCAATTCTTTTAAATATTCATCCAAATTTAAGTTATTTTGCGCTTTAAAGGATAGAAGAATATCTTTTGGCAATCGATGAGGAGTGTATCTATGCAGGTTTTCTGCATTAACATAAAAGTATAGGGGCTCGGTTTCTGCAGTTTGTAGAAAATTCAATTTTTCATATCCTTTACCCAGCGACCAATCTTTATCAGCATAACTCATGATATCATTTACTTGAATTTGCTTAGAAAAATGCTTAATTAGCTTGCTCAATCCGCCAACAACTGTTACACCATCTTTGGAAGCAAAACGAACTAGCTCCGCTGATAAATAGTCATTTCCTTTTAATTTCATCGGTCTTGCATCACTAAAGGTTGCAACAGCAATAATTTCACTTTTGTCTGCTAAACCAAAAGCATATTTAGCTTTAACATAACCTTGTAAATGATTAGATTCTAAAAAAACCTTGGAATCATTAATAGTTAAATCTACAATTTTCGTTTTGCGTGCATGAAAACCAATATTTTGCGAAAAAAGAGATTTAAATCTAATTAAAACTTGATTTTTCTTATTTAACCAAATGTCTTCCCAAAGATGAATTATTTGTTTGTTTTCGTTTTGATATTTATTTTGAAGTGCGATTAAGTCTTCTGGATTAAATTTATTGATTAATGGAATTAAGTGTACAAGAATTCCATTTTGTGCGTCAATTATGCAATTATTGGATACAAATGATAATTTAGCATTTTTAACTAAGCTATTTACTGCACTAAAAACTTCATCCTGCCACAAATCAATTATACCCACCCGTTTTGTTTAAAATCCGTAAAATTGGCTCCAAGCGTACTAGTTATCTGATCAAGTAATTTATCATCAAGATTAACAATATTAAAACATGAAGTGTCATTCACCGAAAGTTCCATCAAATCGGGATGAATAATTTTACTTAATTCTACTTCACTTTGTGTTGATAATAAACAAAAGTGAACATAATCCTCTTCAATTTTTACACTAGCGAAAGGTAGAGAATCAATTTTTTCACCTTCAGTATCAAAAAGTTTCTCGCTCCACAATTCGTACACAGTTTCGCTATTTACCCTAGCGGTAAAGCCATTAGCTGTATAAGGTTGTAAATTTGCTCTAATTGTTTGGAAAATTTCTATAAGATCTGTTTTCATAAGTTTAGCATTAGTTTGCTAAAGGTAAACACTAAAATATTATCAATTGTTCGTTTTAACAAATTATAAATTTAACCACCATTTTGTTTTTGGTAAATCATTACTTAATGAAAATGTTTGACCTAATTGTGGTGTTAAAATATCAACTTTTAAATCTTCTGCTTTTGCTACCAATATTTTTATAGGTTCATCCCAATCATGCAAGGCTAACTTGTATTTACCCCAATGCACAGGTAATAAGTATTTTGCATTTAAATCTAAACTAGCTTGTACAACTTGCTCTGGTAGCATGTGTATAAATGGCCACATGGTATTATATTGGCCACATTCTAAAATTGCCAAATCAAACGGACCATGTTCTTTACCTGTAGTTTTAAAATGCGTATCATATCCAGAATCAGCACCTAAATAAATTTTATTTTTTGAGGTTTGCAGCACAAAAGACGACCATAAGGTTTGGTTTCTTTTAAATAACCTACCAGAAAAATGTCTGGCTGGTGCTGCTGTAAATTTAATATTTGCCATGGGCGATGCTTGTTCGCTCCAATTAAGTTCGGTAATTTTTTGTTCATCAATTCCCCAATGTACTAAATGTGCTCCTACACCTACTGAGGTGATAAAAAATTTGGTTTTATCCTTCAGTTTTAAAATCGTATCATATTCAAGATGGTCGTAATGGTCGTGAGAAATTAGCACAATATCTAATTCTGGCAAATCATTAACAGTAATAAAATTAGTTCCTGAAAACTGTTTAGTGCCAATAAATTGAAAAGGCGATGGTCTTTCGTTAAAAACTGGATCAACTAAAATATTGATTTGATCTACCTGAATTAAATAAGAAGAATGACCAAACCAGGTTAACTTAAAATCGTTAGATCGAGATAAATCTGGTTTTTGATGAGGAATTATATGTTGAGGAGACCCGTTTTTGTTTCCTTTTAGCATAGTTTTAATCATCATCCAATAGGTAACGTCATCGGGTTTTGTTGGCGTATGCGATTGGTTTTTGAACTCACCATTGGTATAATTATTTAATAATTTTATGTTCCTTAATGTTTTCCCGCTAGGATGTTTACCAAAAACAGGTAAATTAAAAACTATTAAAAGAGTGAGAACGAGCGTAACAAAAAAATAGATCATCTATAAAAATTATAAGTGCAATATTACCATTTAGTAAACAAAGTGCACAAAAAAACCTTCAATCTGTTACCAGATTGAAGGTTGAAATATATTTATGAATGCTTTTTAGTTTTTAGGTTGTACTCTACCACTTTTTCTATCTTCTGCTCTACCAATTGCATAACCAGCACCAGCACCAGCTAAGCCACCAATTACAGCACCTCTACCATCTTTTTTATCAATTAAAATACCACCTAAAGCACCTACACCAGCACCAATTGCAGTACCTTTAGCAGCATCACTCCAACCTTTTTTCTTAGCTGCAGTTGTTGTACCTGCCGATGATGTTGTAGTACCACCGCTTGATGAATACCTAGTGGTAGTAGCGCTTCTTCTAGCAGCAGCTAGTTCAGCTTGGTGTCTTGCTTCAACTTCAGCTTGCTGTTTTGCAACTTCGGCTCTTTTAAAGCTGTCTAATTTTAAACTATCTTTAACAGCAGTTACTGCTTGTTGTTTTGCTAATTCTTGTTCTTTAGCACTGTTGCTGCATGATGCTAAAACTGTAGCTAATGCAACTATTGCGAATATCTTTTTCATGTCTGTTAATTAAATTAATTTATACTATAATCTATCTTGTAAAAATGATGCCAAGATTTAATGTTGTTAATATTTTTTTTTATTGACTAGCATTTTTTCAATTACATTTTACATAACAATAATAATTGAATTTAGTTTTTCGCTTATTTTGCTTATATTTGCAGCAACGGAATATCAATATACTTTTCTCTACAAATACCTACTGAAACATTTCAGCACATTAATCTTTAGCATGCAACCGTTAACATGCAGATTGACATCAAGTTTAGATCAAATCATTTTAACAATCAGGTTAAAAGATCAGCCAAGGGTTAACAGAGAACGGTCTTTTTATCATTAAAATAGTAATATATGGCAAAGTCGCAGGCTACCTTCATGAAAAAGCAGTTGGAAAAAAATAGACAAAAGAAAAAAGAAGAAAAATTAGAACGTAAACAAGAACGTCAGCAAAACTCTACTGGAGGAGACTTGGAAAGCATGATGGCATACGTAAATGAATTCGGTGAGATTGTTTCTACACCACCAGAAAAAAAATAAAAACCTCACTCCCGCCCTTATCGCGGGAGTTTTAGTTTACAGACGAATCTTAAATATTACATTTTGTAAATGATTTCGCTCTTAAAAAATGATAACTTGCCTTAAAAGTATTTCGACAAAATATACATGAAATTAACCATTTGGGGTGCTGCACAGCAAGTAACAGGCAGTATGCATTTGTTACAAACTGAAAATTATAACATTTTAATAGACTGTGGTTTAGATTACGAAAAAGGAACTTACCAGGAAGAAAATGAATTTTTTCCGTTTGATCCGAGTACAATTGATGTGGTAATTTTAACACATGCACACATCGATCATTCTGGAAATTTACCCACTTTGGTAAGGTTAGGTTTTGCCGGACAAATTCTCTGTACCCCTCCTACAGCAGATTTAACAGAAATATTGTTATTTGATTCAGTAAATATCTTTTTAAGTAAGCAAAAGAAAAAACCAAAAAGAGGCAGAGGTAATTACGGTCCTAAGCCGTTGTATTTACAAAGAGATGTTATGGAAACTGTAGATCGCTTTGTAACTATCGGATTTAATAAGCCCTTTAAAATCAATGGCAGTATCGAACTAACATTTATCCCGGCAGGACATTTATTAGGTGCTGCAGCGGCTGTAATTAGCATTAATGAAAACGGAATTACTAAAAAAATAGGTTTTACAGGCGATGTTGGCAGGAAGAATTACCCTGTTTTGGTTGACCCTGAACCATTGCCACCTTTAGATTATTTGGTTAGCGAATCTACCTACGGCGGCAGGTTTCACAGTAAGGACAAAACACTTGAAGATACCTTAATTGAAACAATTAAAGAAACCTGTATTAAAAGTCCAGGCAGGTTAATTATCCCTGCTTTTAGTATTGGAAGAACACAATCGCTGGTGTTTACCTTAAATCAAATTTTTAGTAAGGGTTTATTGCCACCAGTTCAAATATTTGTAGATAGTCCGTTGGCAAATTTCGCTACAGATATCTATAGAAAACACCATCAACTGGTTAATGAAGAGGCAAAAACTTTTTACCAAACCAAAGGTGATGAATTTGATTTCGAAAATTTAGTATATGTTCAGGATAGAAAAGAAAGTGAATCGGTAATGAATTACTTAGAACCTTGTATTATTATTTCATCGGCAGGAATGCTAGAAGGAGGAAGAATTCAGGATCATCTTTACCACAACATACAAAATTACTATTGCACAATTTTATTTATAGGTTATTGCGCTAAAGGAACTTTAGGAGATCGACTTTTAAGAGGCGATCCAATTATTAGATTGCGTAATAGAGATTTGATGGTATATGCTACCATTAAAAAAACTGACCTATTAAGTGGACACGGAGATCATCAAGATTTAGTAGATACCGTGAAACAACAAGACTTGCAAAAACTAAAAAATGTATTTTTAGTTCATGGCGAAACTAAAAGCATGGATGCTTTAGCTCAATCATTAACAGAAGAAGGTTACCACGTTGTTAAACCAATTAAAGGCGAAACAATAGAATTATAACACTAAATAAACATAAAATTTTGCGTCTCTAACAGGCTGACCTTTTATCGTTAGTATCTCTCCTTTATTATCTCTTAGTGGTTTGATGACAAAAGGTTCATCAGATTTTTGAGACTCGGCAAATGCGATATTTAAACGGTCGATAAAAGTATCAGCTTTTACACGCCATTTTTTATCCATGTACCAAAAATAAGCGAAAGTTTTTTTGGTATCTCCTTTTAGTTTACCATCTAACCTAACAATACCTAAATTTGCTTTTAATAATGGTTCTACAGCTTTTTTATAAAAGGTTTTAAAATCTTTAAATTCTGGAATTACGTTAACTTCACTCATCTTTTTAATTTTAGCGCAATTTACATCATTTCTACAAAACGCATGTAACGCCTTTTATTTTTTATTATTTACCCCGCTTTAAGTTGATTGTCTTTTCTTTTCAAAATCAATGCGCTAAACAAAGTAATAATTAATCCGACTGGAAAAATTTCTATATAAGTAAATGCTACCACAATGGCAGGATTTTCATATAACTTGTTCATTTGCTTTAAACTGGCAATTTGCTCATTTATTTCAATAACTGACAATTCTTTGTTCGCTTCAATTTTTGCAATTGAATCTGCAGTCATTAACTCCATAAAATTTGGGAGAAAATTATAATAAACTACCAACCAGGTTACAACGTATAATGTAGATGCAATTAATGTAATTAATATCCCGATGTTAAATGCTGTTTTAAATGAAATTAAACCATTGTTGTAATGATCACGGTAGTTTTTAATAGCGATAAATATAGTTGAAAAGGCAATAATCATGGAAGAAAAACCAAGAACCATGTTACCCTCAAAATCTTTTGATTGGTAACATTTGATCATGCTAACCGCCATAAACGTACTTACAATTAAACCGGCCAATAGGCCAAAAATTAAAATATTCCTTTTCATAATAAAAAAATTATGGTGCTAAGTAACTCATCATTTCAATAATCTCATTCATACTTTAGGATGATTTTTAAAAATTATAGATTTTAAAACTAAAGTATGATGGCCGACTTTTTAGCCATTTCAATTGCCTGCGTTCTTCGTTTTACATTTAATTTTGAAAACAATCTACTGATATGAGTTTTTACCGTATTTAGTGAAACAAATAGGTTTTCTGAAATTTCTTGATTACTTAAACCTTGAGCCATTAATTGTAAAACTTCTAATTCTCTTTTACTTAAACCCAATTGTAAGATGAGCTTTTCATTAGGTTTAAAATTGTTAGAATTACTCAAAAATTTATTTTTTTCTAAGATAATTGTGGTGGTTTTTGGCTTGGTTAGTTTAAGGGCAATCCAAATTCCAAGACTTGTAAATAATAAAGCAGTAGCGCTTGCGTAAATTTCGAAAGAATAGTTTGCAACTAAAAACTGGTATTCTATCCATTTTAACAAGCCAAACAATACCGCAAATGCAACGGAGTAATAGATAAGCTGCCTGTTTTTTGAAGATAGCATCATAACATTTTACAAAACCATTTTATTAAATAATTCGTTCAAAGTTTCATCAGCATTGCTACAAAAACCCGGATGTACTTTTGAGGCCTGCACAACTGTACTTCTGGTAGCCGTTAACCACCTAAAACGAGAAGCTAAATCTAACTGACCAATTGCTCCTGCTTCTTTCCCTCCACAACAAATTTTTTCTATGGAACTTAAATTTGATTGTATTACTTCTGCTTCAACTTCGCATGCAAAAGCGGCTAAGCGAGTTAGGTTCACTTCGAAAATACATTTTAAAAATTTTTGCTTTGCGCAAAATAGAATTACACCAACATTTATAAATTCTTCACGCTCTACCCTAGGCACAACGCGAATGATTGCGTACTCAAATAAGTGCCTGTTTTGCATTTTGTGCTTCTTTAACAAAAACCTCCGAATGGCTAATTCTTGTGTTTAAAAATAGAGCGTAGGCCTGTCTTTGGGCTTCGCTGCTGCTAAAAATATCTTCATTTAACCATTCATCAGGTATTAAATTTAAAACCTCATTAATAAATGCTGGAGTTAAAATAGATTTGAATTGTTGATCAACTTTCTCTAAGTCATCAGCTTGTGCTAATAAAACATGATCTTTTACTAAAACAAATGGGCGTTTAGCTTGCTCTTCCCAATTTTGCCATGAGTGGTGAAAATATAATGATGCACCATGATCTATTAACCATAGTTCTTTGTGCCAAATAAGCATATTGGTATTTCTTGCTGTACGATCCATGTTGGTCAGTAAGCAATCTAACCAAACAATTTGAGCTGCTAATAGTGGGTCTATCTTAGTAACTGTGGCGTCAAAAGTTATTGCACCAGTTAAATAATGCAAAGCCAAGTTTAAACCCACGCTAGCTTTTAGTAAGTCTTGTATTTCTTCATCAGGCTCGGTTCTTCCAAATGCTTCATCTAAATTAGCAAAAACAACTTCAGGCACTTTTAAACCTAATTTACGGGCAATTTCAGCACCAATAATTTCAGAAATTAAAGCCTTATGCCCTTGTCCTGCTCCTCTAAATTTTAATACATATAAAAAATCATCATCTGCCTCTGCAATGGCAGGCATAGAGCCACCTTCACGCAATGGTGTTACGTATCGGGTTACATTTACCGTTCTTAAATTTAAAGGCTGTAGATTATCCATGAGCTAATCAAATGTAGAAAAATAAAATTGTTATGATATAAAAAAAGCATCCCAACAGTTTGGAATGCTTTAAAGTATTTTTTTTGCAATTTAGTTTTGTTGTATTACATGAAATTTAGCTGTGGTAGTTGTTGCTGCATCAAACCAAATGGTATAAATTTTACCTGAAGTAAAATTTGTTGCTGGTATTGGAACTGATATTCCTGAATTAACCACACTAACCTGTAATGCAGCAGTAGCATCTAAAACTAAATAGCCATTTGTATTTGCATTCCCAAAACTCAAACCATTTACTAAAGCCGTATTATCTGCTAATGACACATTTAAAGTGTTGTTTAATGCAGGTGCCAAATTAACGAACCTAACCTTTATTTTACCAGCAGCAGGAGCCGTTTGATCATCCGAAAAACCATTCATTCTTGCTGTTCCAGACTGATCAACATAATAAAATACTGTATATGATAAATCTGTATTTAAAATTGCCTGGAGTGCTACAGAAACCGCAGTAGAACCAGCGTTCCTGAAAGATATAACTGAATTACCCGCTTTTAAAGTTAAATAAGGACTTGTTTGTGCATAAGCGACAGCTGCAGTAGTTAATTTTGTGTCGTTTTGATAAAAATCTTGCGCATTTGAACCTGAAACCGTATTTGTTACGCTCATTTTTGCATTACCATATTCAATTGGTTCGATTTCCTGTTCTACATCTTTTTTACAAGAAGATAATAACACGGCAAAAGCACTTAAGGCAATAAGTACAAATGCTCGCTTTTTGTTAATAAAAGTTTTCATAGGGTGTTTATTCTAATGTGTTAAGTAATAATAAAATTCAAATTTACTCATAATCAAAATATTAAACAACCTAAAGTGTATTTAGATTTCATTTTTCACATCACTTCATAACCTTAGTTGATAGTATTAAGAAAAATATTTTACTATAAAATTAAATTCTTTATTAATAGTTAAAAATAAAATTAAATTTTGTTTTTATTTGAAATTGTTTTTGAGTTTAAGTAAATTGGTTTTACCTAAACTTATGAAAACCTTTATTAAACTCTCTATTTTACTGTTATTTAACTGTAGCTATTACGCTGTAGCACAAACTAATTTTGGACCACGCCTAACTGCCATGGGTAATAACGGAGCCGCCGTTAAAGATATTTGGAGTACTGAAGCTAATGCAGCCGGAATTACTGGAATTAATTTACCAACTATTGCTTTAAACTACACTAAATACTTATTAGATAACGAGTTAAGCAAACAAGCAATTTCATTTGTTCTACCTTTAAAAAATAATTTTTTAGGAGTAAGTTTTCAACGATATGGCATTACCCAATACAACGAGATTAAGGGTGGTTTAGCTATTGCGAAAAAATTTGGCGATAATTTATCTCTATCGCTAAAAGGAAATTACCATCAAATCAGTATTGCAAATTATGGCGCCACAACAGCTTTATCTGTTGATGTTGGCGCTATGTACAAATTAAATGAGCAATTAACATTTGGTTTTTACATCAATAATCCAGCTGTTCAAAAATATGGTTCAAATCAGGTTCAAAAAATAATACCTACAGTTTTTCATCTGGGCAGTGCTTATTATGCAACTGATAAATTATTGTTAGCATCAACTTTAAGCAAAGATTTACATGCTGGTATAGATTTTAGCTTGGGTATTGATTATAAAATTATCGATTTAATAAGCCTAAGAGCTGGTTTAAGTGTAAAACCCTTTAAACATTATGCTGGCTTTGGTATTAACTACCGCAAATTAATGGTTGATTTTGCTGTAGAAAACGATCCAAATTTAAATTACAATCCTCAAATTGCTTTGGCTTATGCGTTTTAGTATCCTAACCTTACTAATTGTATGGGGTATTTGTGCAAAGGCACAAACTCAAGAAGATATATTAATTAAGGATTTGATTGAAAGTATTGCAGAAAATTTAGCTGATGATTTCGATTTATCTGAACTGCAAGACAGGCTTACTTATTACAGAAAGAGACCAATTAATTTAAACAATACTAATCCCGAAGAATTAAAGACATTATTTTTCCTCTCTCCTATTCAAATTAGCAATATTTTCACCCATATTAAAACCAATGGAAAGTTTATTGATGTTTTAGAACTGCAAAGTGTTCCAGAATTTGACATAGAAACCGTCAATAGATTATTACCATTTGTAACCTTAAATCAACAAGATTTAGTAGATAAAATTACACTCAGGAACATCCGAGTTTTGGCAGATAATGACTTGGTTCTGAGAATTGGTAGCGTTTTAGAAAAACCAAAAGGTTTTACAGATTTACCTGGAAGCAGATATTTAGGCACACAAGAAAGATTTTTGTTGAGATATCGTTATGATTATTCAAATCGAATTTCTGCATCTTTTATTGCAGAAAAAGATGCTGGTGAAACTTTTATTAAAGGCGAAAAACAAGTGCTTTTTGATTATCAATCATTTCATATTGGCATTTACAATACTGGCAAGTTCAAAAAGATTATTTTAGGAGATTACTCCTTGCAATTTGGGCAAGGTTTAACTTTGTGGACTGGTTTTTCTTTTGGTAAAGCGCCCGATGTGGCAACTATTGCAAAAAGAGATGTGGGCTTAAGAGCTTACACATCGGCTAATGAATATTCATTTTTAAGAGGTTTTGCAACAACTGTTCAGCTTAGTAAAAATATCGAGTTTACACCTTTTGTTTCATTTAGAAATTTAGATGGTAGTTTGAGTTTAGACGAGAATGGAAATGAAGTTTTAGAAAACATCAATGAAACTGGTTTACATAGAACACAAACAGAAATCAAGAATAAAAACAGTGTCGGCCAGCAAGTATACGGAGGTGTTATACAATATCAAAAAGACAATTTAAGTATTGGCGCAATTGGCTATCACTCTAAATATAGTAATGCATTTATTACTGGCGACCAGCTTTATAGACGAAACAATTTTGTTGGCAAGAGCTTAACAAATATTGGTTTAAACTATAACTACACTTACAAAAATATTTACTTTTTTGGCGAAGCTGCAAAAAGTTTAACCAGTGGTTTAGCTTATTTGAATGGCGCATTAATCAGTTTGTCATCAAAAGTATCGGCTGCTGTTTTACACAGAAATTATCAATCCAATTACCATAACTTTTTTAATCAAGCAACTGCAGAAGCTAGTGAAGCTTTTAACGAAAAAGGATTATATATAGGATTAAACATTAATCCTACAAAAGCATGGAATTTATCATTTTATGCCGATTATTTTAAATTTCCATGGTTAAAATTTAGAATTGATGCCCCATCTGACGGATATGAAATTTTAAGTCAGCTTACTTACACACCTACAAAAACATTTAAAGCTTTTGTAAGATATAAAAGTGAGCTAAAACAACAAAACACTGATTTGGATGTTCCAATTAATTTTTTAGATAATGTAAAAAGAGAATCATATAGAGCTGATGTAAGCTGGCGATTGAGTAAAACAATCAGATTTCAAAACAGAGTTGAAGTTTCACAATTTAAAAAAGGTGTTGACAATGCAGAATTCGGATATATGATTTATCAAGATGCAAGTTATGTACCTAGCCTTTCAAAATTAAGTGGAAACATACGAATTGCCTATTTTAATACACCATCATTTAACAGCAGAATATATGCTTACGAAGATGACGTACTGTACAATTTTGCTTTTGCCATGTACAACGGAAATGGTATTAGAACGTATGCTAATCTTAAATACAAACTTCTTAAAAAGTTAGATGTATGGGCAAGATATGCCTTGTTTTTATATAAAGATGTTGAAACCGTAGGTTCAGGCTTAGATGAGATTGCTGGCAACAAAAAAACTGATGTAAAACTCCAAATCAGATATCAGTTTTAACAATATGACATTTAAATCAGAGATTATATTTGTAAGAGTTTTAGCTCCATTTTTAGCTGGTATTGTTATTTTTTATCTATTTGCTGATCAAAACTTAATTAATGATCTGCTAACGGTAAGTATATTACTGCTTACTTTTTTAATTATTATAAATGTTTTTTACAAAAGTATTAAGGCTTATCACTTTAAAAAATTAATAACTACAATCTTTTATTTGTTCTGTTTCGCATTTGGCGGATTGCTAACTCTTTTGCATCATCAAACTTATCGTAGCAACTATTTTGCTAGTAGCAATTACGATTATTTAAAAGTTTGGATTAATGATGAGCCACAACTAAAAAATAAAATTTTAAGATTTGAAGTTATCGTTACGCATGGCTTTAATAAAAAAGACGAAAAACAACTTTCAGGTAAATTACTAATTGCACTAAAAGTAGATAGCATTAAGCCAATTGAATTAAATTACGGGGATGAATTAATAATTACAGGTAAATATCAACCTGTAGAGCCTGCATATAATGATGGTGAATTTGATTTTAAAGCATGGCTAGCTGTTAAAAACATTTATCAGCAAACATTCATCAATCAAAATCAATTGGTAAAACTTAATGAAAATGAAGGAAACAAAATCATCAAATTCGCTATTCAGCAACGCCAAAAGCAAGTAAAAATTTATAGAAAATTGATTAAAAATGATGAAGCGTTTGCTGTAGCATCGACATTGGTTTTAGGTTACAGAGCAGATTTAAGTAAAGAAACCTTAAATGCGTATAGCAAAACTGGCACCATACATGCACTTTCAGTTTCTGGTGCACATGTAGGGATTATCTTCTTTCTGCTAAATGCAATGCTATCCTTTTTAGATCGAAAAAAACTTTTAAAAGTAATTAAGCTCGTAGTAATCTGTTTTTTGATTTGGTATTACGCATTACTTACAGGTTTTTCATCTTCTGTTCTTCGCTCAGCAATAATGATAACCATTTTTATTTTGGCAAAATCATTTAACAGAAGCAGCAACAACTACAATATATTAGCATTTACAGCATTTATCCTATTATTTTATAATCCATTTTACATTTGGGATGTCGGCTTTCAGCTATCATTTATATCTGTATTTGGATTAATTTATTTACAGCCGAAAATTTATAAGTGGTTATACTTTAAAAATAAATGGGCAGATAAATTATGGTCGGCAATTGCATTAAGTTTAGCGGCACAATTGGCTACTTTTCCATTAAGTGTTTTTTACTTCCATCAGTTTCCGGTGTATTTTCTATTAGGCAACATCTTTATTTTACTACCTCTTATTATATTGATGTATTTCGGGATAGGTATTTTAATACTAAAGGTCTATTTTTTGGCTCCAATATTCGAATGGATCATCAGTTTTACAAATAATGGATTAAAGTTTATTGCAGATTTACCTTTTTCTGGCATCACATCAATTTGGTTAAATACTTGGCAATTGTTATTACTTTCTTCAGCAATAGGTTTTCTTATTTACGCTTTAGTAAACTACCAGAAAAGGCTGCTGTTTTTTGCCATTTGTTTATTAATAGCCTTTCAAACTTATGCTGCATTTGTAAAAACATCCGCAATGCGACAACAAAAAATTAGCTTTTTTACCTTAAGAAAAAATTATGCAGTAGCTTTTGTACAATCAAATAAAGCCATACTCGTTACCGATTTAACAGCTGATGATAAAAACTTTCAATTTTTTGTTGAGCCTGCATTAGATAAAATGCAAGTTGAAGATGTATTATTTATCAATTGGAAACAGGATACTGTACTTACTAATTTTGTAAAGAAAGAGAGTCAAATTAGGTTTTTGAACTATAAGATTTTGATGGTAGATGAAAAATTCAATTATAAAAAGATTGACAATATGCCTAAAGTTAACGCAGTTTGGTTGCACAATAACACACGTAAAAACATTAAAGAGCTACCAGAAGAGGTAGTTTTTAAAGAACTTATTATAGATGCGAGCAATAAAGATTACATGATTAAAACTTATGAGAATGATGCAAAAAAAATTAAGCTGAAATATCATACATTAAAGAAAAATATTTCATATTTGATAAACCTTAAGTAATTAAATGGCTGAGCACTTAGTATTATATGAAGTTAAAGATAGAATTGCAACTATCACTCTAAACAGGGTTGAGAAGCGTAATGCGCTAAATCCGGATTTGGTAGAGCAGCTAACCAATAATTTACTAATAGCCGAAGAAGATAATGATGTTAAGGTTATTATATTAAAGGCAAATGGAGCTGTATTTAGTGCTGGTGCAGATTTAGCTTACTTACAGCAACTTCAACAAAATAGCTACGAAGAAAACTTAGCAGACTCTAATCAGCTTAAAAAACTATTTACCACCATTTGTTATTCACCTAAAATTGTAATTGCTCAGGTAGAAGGACATGCCATTGCTGGTGGTTGCGGTTTAGCAACAGTTTGTGATATTATTTTTGCTGTGCCCGAAGCAAACTTTGGTTATACAGAAGTTAAATTGGGCTTTGTACCTGCAATTGTATCATGTTTTTTGTTGCGTAAAACAAGTGAAACTATTGCAAAAAAAATATTATTAACAGGAGAATTATTTTCTGCAGAGCAAGCGCTAGCCTATAATTTAATCACCTTTGTAACAAAAGCTGAAGAAATTAATCAAAAAACAAATGAATTTGCATTAAGCCTTTGTAACAACGCTTCATCAAACTCGTTAATGATTACCAAGCAATTAATAAACCAAACTACCTATACATTATTAGAAAAAACATTAGATATGGCAGTACAAATTAATGCTAGAGTAAGAGAAAGTGATGACTTTAAAAAAGGAGTTGCATCATTTTTAAATAAAGAAAAAATTAATTGGTAAACTACAACTAAAAATTATAAAACATGTTTAAATCAGTAAAAACAGGCGTTTTAGCCGCAATCTTAATCAGTACGGCAATTTTTGCAAACGCACAAAAGAAAATTAGTGAAGGTACAGTTACTTATGCTGTAGAATATGCGCCAACTGCAGAGCAGGAAGGAATGGTTGGTATGTTACCTACAGAACAAAAAGTGAAATTTAACGGAAACTTAATTAATATGGTAATGGAGCAGGGACCAGCAACAATTACTGTATTTTCTGACCTTGCTACACAGTTAGGATTAGTTCTTATTGATGTTCCTGTTGCGCAAATGCAATTTGCTGTAAAACAAACTAAAGCAGATTACGATAAGCAAAGGGCAACTGCGCCAAAATTTAGCGAATTTAAAGCAACTGGCGAAAAGAAAATGATTGGAGCTTATAACACAGAAAAATATACTTATAAAGATGACAAAGGTGCTGCTTACGAATTATGGGCAACAACTGATGTAGAATTACCAGCAGGTTTCGCAGGTGAAGATTTTAAAGGTGTTAAAGGTGCTGTAATTAAGTTCACTAACTTTCAACAAGGTTTAAAACAAACTTTAACAGTTAAAGAAATTAAAGAAGAAAAAACCGGCCCTTTTAACTTAGATGTACCTAAAGGATACGAAGTTAAAACCATGGAAGAAATTATGGCAATGCAAGGCGGCGGCGAATAATCCGCTTTACCTTATATTAAATCAGGCTTTTATTTTGGCATTTTTAGTAAATTGCGCCAATGTTTAAAAGCCTGATTTTTTTTGTCCGTTTTTTTTTACTTTGGTTACTGTTTTTTGCCATTGATCGATTTGTGTTCATGTTTATCTTTCATAAAAAACTGAGAGATATTCCGCTAAGCGATAAATTTTATACATACTACCAAGCCTTAAGATTAGACCTATCAATGGCTGCTTATCTGGCTGTTGTTCCGTTAATTGTTTACCTATTTTGGTATTTCACAAAAAAATCAACTGCCAATTTTAAGTGGGTAGTAATTTATAACAGAATTTTAATAGCCTTATTCGGATTTTTTTCCATCGTAAATTTTAATACTTATCGAGAATGGGGAAGTAAAATCAATTATAGTGCAGTTGCGCCAATTATTTTTACACCAAAAGAAGCAATCGCTTCTAGTGGTACTTCACCATTTATGTTTTCGATGTTTATTTTGGCAATATTAATTGGAAGTGGGTTTTACCTCAATTTTTTATTAGTTAAGAAGCAAATTACCTTTATTAAAACACCAATTTACTTAAAAGTAATTGTTGCAATTTTATTAACAGGTTTTAATTTTTTATTAATTAGAGGGGGTTGGGGAACAGCACCTAACAGCCAAAGCATGGCTTATTTTTCTAAATATGAGATTTTAAATCATGCCTCATTAAATACTGAATGGAACTTAATGTCGAGCATTTTAGCCTCTAATAAAATTAACAAAAACCCGTATTTATTTATCGATCAAAAAGAAGCAGAAAAAACAGTAGCTGATTTGTATAAAGTAGAAAAGGATACCACAATTTCTATTTTGAAAAATCAAAAACCCAATGTCGTTATTTTTATTTTAGAAGGTTTTACAGCTAATCTTACTAAAACATTAGGCAATGAAAACGGCATTTCTCCAGCTTTTGATAGCTTAATAAATGATGGTTTATTATTTACAAAAATTTACTCATCAGGTACTAGAACAGATAAGGGTATTATTGGCACCTTAACAGGATTTCCAACTTTAGGCTTGGGTAGTATTGCAAAATGGCCCGAGAAAATGCAAAAAATCCCAGCCATTAGTCAAAAACTATTTCAAAATAATTATCAAACTTCATTTTACTACGGCGGAGAAGCAGAATTTGGTAATTACAAAGCATTTATCCTCAGTCATAACTACCAAAAATTGGTTGATAAAAATAGCTTTGATAAAAAAGATATGAACTCGAAATGGGGTGCTTATGATGGATTGGTTTTTAACAAACAATTGGCAGATATGAGCCAAACTAAACAACCATTTTTTTCTACTATACTTTCGTTAACCAATCATGAGCCATTTGAAGTTCCAGGCACTGCAAAATTTGGAAGAAAAAATTCTATTGAAGCTTTTAAAAGCACTGCTTTTTATACCGATTCATGCATTAATTCTTATTTAAATGATGCAAAAAAGCAAGCTTGGTATAAAAACACTTTATTTATATTTATTGCAGATCATGGTCATCTTTTCCCGAAAAATAAATATGATATTTCGCAGCCAGAGCGATACCATATTCCGCTCCTATTTTACGGCGATGTAATTAAAGATGAATTTAAGGGTAAAAAAATAGACCATATTGGTAGTCAACAAGATTTGGCTGCTACCTTATTAGCTCAATTAAACATCTCACACAAAGATTTTTTATGGAGCAACAATTTATTAAATCCTTACACAAAGCATTTTGCTTTTTTTAGCTGGGATAACGGCTTGGGTTTTGTAAAAGACAATCATTACGTTACTTTTGATACTATCGGAAAAAACATCCTATATCAAAGCGAACCCACAGATAAAGAGAAAACCAATAAAAATTTAGCATTAGGAAAATCTTACCTACAATCTGTCTATCAGCAATTTATAAACCTATAAAACACTATGAAAATTACCAAACTAATTATGCCTATTTTATTTGTTTCTTTTTTAGCATCAAGTATAACTAAAGCACAAAGAGGTGGCATCAACTGGACTAAATATGGCAACAGTTATTACCAGAACACTGGTGGCGAAATTGTTACCATTACCTTACCAAAAAACGAGCGTAAAACAATTTTAAGCCTAAGAATGCTTACACCAGCAAATGCACAAAACCCATTAAATGTTAGAAGCTTTCAATTCTCTAATGATGGCACAAAAGCATTAATTTACACCAATACAAAACGTGTATGGCGCCAAGATAGTAAAGGCGATTACTGGGTTGCAGATATCACAAACAATACTTTAAAACAAATTGGCAAAGGCAAACCAGCTTCATCATTAATGTTTGCTAAATTCTCTCCAGACGGCAGCAAAGTTGCTTATGTAAGCGAACATAATATTTTTGTTGAAGACTTAGCCACCAACAATATCAAAGCTTTAACCACAAATGGTACAACAAGAATGATTAATGGAACTTTTGATTGGGTTTACGAAGAAGAATTTGGCTGTTTAGATGGTTTCAGATGGTCGCCAGATGGAAATTCCATCGCCTATTGGCAAATTGATGCTACTAAAATTAAAAACTTCTTAATGATTAATAATACCGATTCTATTTATTCATTTAATGTACCAGTAGAATATCCTAAGGTTGGTCAAGATCCTTCTGCTTGCAAAATTGGCGTGGTTGATATTGCTAGTACGCAAACAAAATGGTTGGCTGTTCCGGGTAGCGAAATTCAGAATTACATCCCTCGTATGGATTGGATACCAAACACCAACGAAGTAATTTTACAACAATTAAACCGCGAACAAAACCAAAGCAAATTATTTGTAGCCAATGCTGCAACTGGCTCAATTACCGAAATTTATAAAGAAACTAATCAATCGTGGATTGATGCTCAAGACCAATTCATTTGGTTAAATGGCAATAAAGAATTTATCTATCAAACAGAAAAAGATGGCTTTAACCACTTCTATCGCGTTAGCAAAGATGGTAAAAAAGAAACTCTAATTACCAAAGGCGATTATGATATCATTGACCTAAGTTTAGTTGATGAGAAAAACAATTATATCTACTTCATTGCTTCGCCAAACAATGCCACCCAAAAATATTTGTACAAAACAAAGTTAGATGGTAAAGGAAAGTTAGAAATGGTTACACCTTCTGTTTTACCAGGTACACACAACTATTCTATTTCTCCAAATGGTTTATTTGCTCGCCATACGTATCAAAGTTCAACAATTTCGCCTGTTACCGAATGGATGAATTTTGTAACCTTACAGCCAACTAGCATGGAAGGAAGTTTAACCAACCAAATAGCCAAACAACAACCCATTAAAAACAAAGTAGAGTTTTTTAAAGTAACTACAGAAGATGGTATTACATTAGACGGCTGGATGAAAAAACCAGACAATTTTGATGCAACCAAAAAATATCCGGTAGTATTTTATGTATATGGCGAACCCGCTTCGCAAACTGCTGCAGATGTTTGGGGTGCAGGAAGAAACGGCTTGTATGCAGGCGATATGGCCAAGGATGGTTACATCTATATTTCTATGGATAACCGTGGCGCACCAGTACCAAAAGGAACCGCATGGCGCAAAGCGATTTATAAAAATATTGGTGTTTTAAATATCCGCGATCAAGCAATGGCAACCAAAAAATTATTGGCTACCTACCCTTTTATGGATAAAGACCGTGTTGCTGTACATGGTTGGAGCGGCGGCGGTTCATCAACCTTAAATTTGCTTTTCCAATATCCAGAAATTTATAAAACTGGCGTTGCAGTCGCTGCAGTTGCTAATCAGTTAACGTACGATAATATTTATCAAGAGCGTTACATGGGTACTCCTTTTCCTACTACCGATGCGTATGTAAAAGGCTCGCCAATTACTCATGCTAAAAATTTAGTAGGCAATTTATTGTACATACACGGTACTGGCGATGATAATGTACATTACCAAAATGCCGAAATGCTAATTAATGAACTTGTAAAACATAAAAAAGTTTTTCAATTGATGAGCTATCCTAACCGTACCCACGGCATTGGCGAAGGCGAAGGAACTAGAGAACATTTAGCCTTAACTTTCACTAAATTTTTAAAAGAAAACTGCCCTCCAGGAGCAAGATAATTAGCTAAGTTTTAAGAGCCGCAGATAAGCAGATTCATACTGTAGATCTGCGGCTTTTTTATTTAAAAAGGTACTGTATCCTTTCAATTGAACGTTAGTCCCGCCCTCGCTTCAATCTTTTTTTGGGATTGTCATCCTTGAGCGACTACCTGCGGTAGGCAGGTAGGCGAAGGATTTGCAGCAAAAAAGGATTTTCCGCTAAGTCGGGTTTAGTACACCAAAGCTTGTGCTTATAGCTGCGTTTTCCTTGCAATAGCCCATGTTAAATAGCCACGATTGGAGCGCAAATCCTTTTTTATGTCACTCTGAGCGTAGTCGAAGAGTAAGTAAAAAAGATTGCAGCAAAAAGCGTGATTGACACTAATAGTTGCACTGTTATTGCGCTTCAGAAAATTTTAAAGATTAATTTTAAGTACGCCCAAAGCTACAACTAAAGCAATGCCAAAGCTCAATAAAGTTCCTATAAGCACGTATTCAGTTAACTTAATATCGTGAGCATCTTTTAAATCGCCGAACCTAAAAATAGATTTTGCAGCCAGTAAAAAACCTACCGCTTCAAAATGATTGGTGCAAACAAATAAATAGATCAGCAAGCGCTCCATAATACCAATAAACTTACCTGCATCTTGCAAAGATGTGGTTGATAATTGATTAGAAGGTTGTTTAGGAATCCATTTGGCGATAATAACCCTTATAAAAATAGCAGCAGGGGTTGTTAAAAACAAAGCACCAACTGCAAAAAGCCAAAGTTTAGTATCTTGTAAAAAACTAAGACTTAATTTAGGCTCGTAAATGTTATGCCAACACACAAAAATTAGCGCTACATGCAGCATTTGATCGGCAAAAAACCATTTTCTTTTTGTTTTCTCTAACTGAAATGTAAGTTTCATGGCATCAATTATCCCATGCCCAATGCCTACTACAAAAGCAATTTTCCAAACACTAAATGAGGCAAAAACAATAAATATTAAAGCAATATGAATAGCAATATGTAAATAAAGCTTATCTGATTTTAGCTTTTTCCGTTCTTTTTCTGCCACCCAACTATCGGGTTGTAAAAAGAAATCGCCTAAAATATGGGCCAAAAAAAGTTTAAGTAGCGCAATCTCCATTTATTTTTTAATTAGTTTGGCAACTTGGGTTCTATATCTATTTTCGAGCTCCATAATTTCGGTAAAATGCGCTCTTTTTAAAGCTTCACTAACCGATGATTGGCTTCTCCCAGATATTTTGGCAATTTTATCTTGTTTGGTATTTTGGTTTTCTATCGCATATTTAACCATTTCTGCAGCAATTTGCCCCCAACTATCCATCGTTATTAAAGCCAATTTAATAAATAAATTCAATTCTTCATCAAACTTTGGCCATGGCGTAATTAATGCCATGTTAACTTTGTTGGTTTTTAGGGTATCAAAAGCATTACCAGAGTTAATAAAAACCTCTCCATTGGCCTCGGTTACCTTTTCGGCATTAATGGTTTTTTTACCAATTCCAATTCCAATTCTTACATCGGCACCCTTTAAAGTTTTAATACAAGCCTTAATATAAATGGCATTTATTAGCGCATCTTTTGCGTTCAATTCTACCTGAAAACTATCTCCACGAAATATTTCCCAATTGATATTTTTACCAAAAAGACCATTTAATGCGTCCTTTAGCGTACCAATCCATTCATCTGGTAGCTCTCTAGAGTTAATTATATCTCCTGTTATTACTGCTATCATAAATCTAATATCGGGTATTTACCCGATAATTCAAAATATCGGGTATTTACCCGATAATTTAAGATATCGGCTATTTACCCGATAATATCTATTTAAGTTAAATGCCTATAAGCAAAAACTAATTGTTAATTTGTTGGTTTATTACAGCGATGGGATTAATTGAATTTACAAATCGTGGCATTTACTGCAAACAAGGCAATTTTTATATTGATCCATGGCATCCAGTAGATTACGCTGTTACCACACACGGGCACGCAGATCACGTAAAATGGGGAAATAAAAATTATTTGTGCCACGATTTAACCAAACCAATTTTAAAACAACGTTATGGTTTAGAAGATAATGTACAAACCTTGCCATACAATAAAGAAATAGACATTAACGGGGTTAAATTAAGTCTTTTTCCAGCCGGACATGTAATTGGTTCATCACAAATAAGATTGGAGTACAAAGGAGAAATTTGCGTGGTTTCTGGAGATTACAAAGTAGAATATGACGGTATTAGTACGGAGTTTGAACCTGTAAAATGCCATACTTTTGTTTCTGAAAGCACTTTTGGGTTACCAATTTATACTTGGCAGCCACAAGAATTAATTTTCGAACAAATTATAAATTGGGTTACAGACAATAACACTAAAGGTAAAACCAGCATTTTAGTGGCTTATAGTTTAGGTAAAGCACAAAGGTTAATTAAAAACTTAGCAGGTGCATTCCCTATTTACGTACATAACTCTATTGCTAATTTAAATGAAGCTTTTGTAGAGGCAGGGGTAGATTTACCTGAAACCATAAGAATAACGCCAGAAATTAAAAAAGATGAACTACAAAAAGGCATTGTAATTATTCCGCCAGTATTAGCCGATGGCAGATGGGTAAAAAATCTACAACAGCCTGCAATTGGCGTTTGCTCTGGATGGATGGCTGTTAGAGCAGGCCGTAGATGGCGTAGTGCCGACGCCGGTTTTGCTTTAAGCGATCATGCAGATTGGCGAGGATTATTATTGGCCATTAAAGCTACACAAGCTGAAAAAGTATTTGTTACACACGGTTCTACAGCGGTTTTTTCTAAATATTTAAATGAAATTGGCATAAGCTCAGCAGAGGTAACTACAAAATACGGTGCCGAAGATGATGAAGTAATTGGCGAAGAAAATAAGGAAGAAATAAAATAAGATATGCAGTTTGTCTCAAATTTCACATCTCAATACTCAAATCTTATATGAAAAGGTTTTCACAACTCATCCAAGAATTAGAACTGAGCAATAAAACTAATGATAAAATTGCTGCTTTGGTTTCTTATTTTACAGAAGCTGATGATAGAGACAAACCTTATGTGATTGCAATGTTTACTGGCAAACGACCAAAAAGACCAATAACTACTGCATTAATCAAACAATGGGCAATAGAATTAAGTGGGATACCAGAATGGTTATTTGGTGAAAGTTATAGTAGTGTTGGTGATTTAAGCGAGACGATTGCTTTGGTTCTTCCTCCAGCAGAAAATGCAATTGAAAAACCTTTACACCAATGGATTGCAGAACTTGCGCAACTACAAGGTAAAACAGATGAACAGAAAAAATCCTATATTTTAGAAGCTTGGAATAGCCTAAACACCCAAGAACGTTTCATTTTTAACAAGTTAATCTCTGGTAATTTTAGAATTGGGGTTTCTAACAAAATGTTGGTAAATGCTATTGCTAAACACAGCGAAGAAGACAGCAGCAAAATAATGCACAGTATTATGGGTAAATGGCAACCCAACGAAATCACTTATCAGGAGTTGATTGCTGGCGCTCACGTAAACACCGATAACAGTTGGCCTTACCCCTTTTGCTTGGCTTACGCTTTAGATACAGCACCCGAAAATTTAGGAGAAACAACAGCTTGGCAAGCCGAATGGAAATGGGATGGTATTCGTGGGCAAATTGTAAAACGAAATGGCGAATTATTCATTTGGTCGCGGGGCGAAGAATTGGTTACCGATCAATTCCCAGAACTCCATTTTTTAAAAGATGAGCTGCCAGACGGAACTGTTTTAGATGGAGAAATACTTTCGGTTAAAGATGGCAAGGTACAATCATTTAGCACTTTACAACAAAGATTAAATCGTAAAACGATTAATAAATCTCAATTAAGTGATGCACCAATTGGCTTTTATACGTATGATATTTTAGAATACGATGGCAAAGATATTCGGCAAGAACCCTTATCAGCAAGAAGAAAAATTTTGGTTGATATAATCGGTAATTTAACAACAAAAGACATCGCTTTGCTATCTCCCGTAATTGAATTTGATAGCTGGGAAAAACTAGCAGAATTGAGGGCAACTTCAAGAGAATTAAACAGTGAAGGTTTAATGCTAAAAAAGCTGGATTCTGTTTTTCATACTGGCCGTAAACGTGGCGATTGGTGGAAATGGAAAATAAATCCTTACACTGTAGATACAGTGATGATTTATGCTCAAAAAGGAAGCGGTAGAAGAGCCAATTTTTATACAGATTATACCTTTGCGGTTAGAGACGGAGAAAAATTAATTACCATTGCTAAAGCCTATTCTGGCTTAACAGACAAAGAAATTAAGGAGGTAAATTCGTTCGTTAATAAAAATGCTATCGAAAAATTTGGTCCAGTTAGAACGGTAAAACCAGAACTTGTTTTTGAAATTGCTTTCGAAGGCATTGCCGAAAGTAAAAGACATAAAGCTGGTTTAGCTTTGCGTTTTCCACGTATCGCCCGATGGCGAAAAGATAAAAAAGCAGATGAAATTAATACTTTAGACGACTTAAGGCAGTTACTGAATTCTACAATATGAGTTTAACCAAAACTAAAGGTTATCAGCAGGTTTTAGCTTGGCTACAAAAAGACGATAAAAAGCCATTTAAGTTTCAAGAAGAAGCTTGGAGTTATTATGCCAAAGGTTACAGTGGATTAGTAAATGCCCCTACAGGCTTCGGAAAAACGTTTTCTTTGTTTTTAGCGGTTGTAATTGAAGGCATAAATTTAGCAGAACAGAAAGATAAAAAGAAGGTTAAAGATCGTTTACAACTCATCTGGATTACGCCTTTACGTTCGCTAGCCAAAGATATTGCAAGGGCGATGCGAGAAGTTTTAGCAGAATTAGAACTGGATTGGTATGTTGGCGTAAGAAACGGAGATACCTCTCAGGCAGAAAAACTGCAACAAAAAAAATCGATGCCAGAGATTTTGTTGATTACTCCAGAAAGTTTACACCTTTTATTGGCGCAAAAAGGTTCATCAACTTTGTTTGAAAGCTTAAAATGTATAGTTGCAGATGAGTGGCACGAATTATTAGGCAGCAAACGTGGTGTTTTGGTAGAGTTAGCCATCTCTAGAATTAAAGGTTTGCAAAAAGCCAATAAAAAACAGCATTTAAGAGTGTGGGGCATTTCTGCAACCATTGGTAATATTGAGGAAGCTTTAGATGTAATTGAACCAGATACAACAGCCAAAAGAACCATCATCAAAGCAAAGCTGAGTAAAAAAATCATCATCAAATCTATTTTACCAGATGACATTGAAACTTTGCCTTGGGCAGGGCATTTAGGCTTAAAATTGGCTTATAAACTCTTGCCGATAATAGAAAAAAGTAAAACCACTTTAATCTTCATCAATACTCGCGGTCAGAGTGAAATGTGGTACCAACATTTGCTAAATTTAGAACCGGAACTGGCAGGTAGAATTGCCATACACCACGGCTCCATAGATTTTGAGTTGCGCAATTGGATTGAAGATGCTTTACATACTGGAATGTTAAAAGCTGTTATTGCTACTTCATCATTAGATTTAGGGGTAGATTTTAAACCTGTAGATACGGTTGTACAAGTAGGTTCGCCAAAAGGTGTTGCTCGTTTTCTGCAAAGAGCTGGTCGCTCAGGTCACTCGCCTGGCGAAACCTCTAAAATTTATTTTTTACCAACTCATGCTTTAGAATTGGTAGAAGCTGCCGCGATTAAAGAAGCTGCCAAAAATAACGATATAGAGAGTAGAGAGCCTGTAATTTTGGTTTTCGATACGTTAATTCAATATTTGGTTACGCTTGCCATAGGCGATGGATTTGATGATAAAATAATTTACGAGGAAGTTAAAAATACCCACGCTTTTAAAATGCTTTTGCCCGAAGAATGGAGTTGGGTAATGCAATTCATCACCTTTGGTGGAGATAGTTTAACAGCTTACCAAGAGTTTAAAAAAGTTGCTAAAGATGAGGAAGATGGACTTTGGAAGGTAAAAAGCCGACAAATTGCAATGCGCCACCGACTACATATTGGCACCATTGTAAGTGATGCAATGTTAAAAGTAAAATTTCTTTCTGGCGGATACATTGGAATGGTAGAAGAGTATTTTGTTTCTAAAATTAAAGCTGGCGACAGTTTTACCTTGGCAGGAAGAATTTTAGAATTTGTACAGATTAAAGATATGACAGTTATTGTTCGCAAGAGCAAACAGAAAAAAGCAATGTCGCCGAGTTGGTTAGGTGGCAGATTGCCTTTATCATCCAATCTTGGTACAGTTTTAAGAAAAAAATACAATGAGGTACTAAATAAAACCCATCAGGAAGAAGAATTGGATATAGTTTACCCATTGTTTTTGGTTCAGCAAGAACGCTCACACGTACCCCGAAATGATGAATTGTTAATTGAAATGATCAATAACAAAGAGGGTTTTCATCTTTTTGCTTATCCTTTTGAGGGCAGATTGGTGCATGAAATATTAGCTGCTTTAGTGGCGTATCGTTTAAGTAAACTTTTACCAATTACGTTTTCATTAGCAATGAATGATTATGGTTTTGAGCTATTGAGCGATATAGAAATACCGATGGATGATGCCATTGCTTATGAAGTTTTTTCTCCAGAAAATTTAACAGAAGATATTTCTTTGAGCATCAATTCTACAGAAATGGCAAGGAGAAAATTTAGAGATATTGCCTGCATTTCTGGTTTGGTTTTTCAAGGTTATCCTGGCAAATACGTAGCTAATAAACATTTACAATCATCTGCTGGCTTGTTTTTTAACGTTTTTAGCGATTACGATAAGCACAATTTGTTATTGCGTCAAGCTTATGATGAAGTCTTTTACCAGCAATTGGAAGAACCACGATTAGCCGCAGCTTTACATCGCATCCAACAAAGCACTATTGTAATTACCCATCCAACAAGATTTACCCCACTTTCTTTCCCAATTAAGGTTGATAGTTTACGAGCCAACATGAGTTCAGAAGAATTGGAACATAGAATTGAACGTATGAAAGTTGAGATTTTTAAATAAGGTCTTACTTTGTCAAAGCTTTAGAAAACTAGCTCAATGCTTTGACAAAGTTAAATGAGGAATTCAATTTTAAACTTTGTCAAAGTAAATACAGTAATTTCCACAATAACTTTGACAAAGTAGAAAGCTGAACAAGCATACTTTGTCAAAGCTCTAGAAAACTAGCTCAATACTTTTATAAAGTTAAATGGGGAGTTCAATTTTAAACTTTGTCAAAGTGAATACAGTAATTTCCACAATAACTTTGACAAAGTATATTTAACTTTGGCACAGATGACGATAACGATTAGAGACGAAGAGCTGATTTTAGCAAAAGAAAGAGCCATTTATTTACCAAAAGAAAAACTTTTAGCCATAAGTGATTTACATTTAGGTAAAGCAGCCCATTTTCGCAAAGCTGGTTTACAAGTTCCATCTACCTTAGCACAAAGTGATTTAAATAGATTAAGTTTTTTGTTAGATGAGTATCAACCCGAAACTTTATTGATTAATGGAGATATGTTTCATCATGAATTAAATACAGATATTGATGATTTTGAAAGATGGAAAGGACAATATCCCAACTTAAAGTTTGTTTTGGTTAAAGGAAATCATGATAAGCTAGATGAAACACAATACCAAAATTTAGGAATTGAAATACATGAACCAAGCTATTGTACTTCAAAATTCTGTTTTATACATGATGCAATAAAATGTAAAGAAGAAAACCTTTATCCTATTAGCGGACATATCCATCCTGGCGTTTCAGTTTATGGAAAGGCAAAGCAATACCTTAAATTTCCTTGTTTTTATTTTGGTGGTAAATATGCAGTTATGCCTGCTTTTAGTGCATTTACAGGTTTAAGTTTAATTAGACCTAAAGTTAGCGAACAAGTTTACGCAATAACGCCAACAAAGGTTGTTAAGGTATAAAATTTAATAAATTTAGGGCTATTGGATTACAAAACCAGCAAACCAAATTCTCTCAGTATATGAATAGGTTTCGAATACCAAAACAATTCAAAATGTTCGATGGCAATCTCAAAGTCGGCTTTAACTTCTTGAAAATTTAAAGTTTGTTCATTTGAAACTGAAATTTTCTCTAAAATAACAACCAGCCACTCTCCTTCTTTTCTATTAGTTTGAATACTGAAAGTTTCCTTTTTGCTGTGGAAATTTAAAGTCATCATTTCCCAAGTATTGCCTTTTTTAGATTTGGTAAATATTTCTGTTGTTGGCTTCCCTCCTAACCAAATAATTTTGGCAGTTGGTTTAACGTTAAAATTCTCATTATCAACTAAAGCTTTATTAATAAAGTTAGATGGAATTGTTGTCCTCGGTATTTTAAAATCAAACCAATCTTGCAGTTTGTAATCGAAACAAATGCCATGCATAAAATTGAAAAGTGATTTCTTTAATCCGAAGCTAAATTTATTATGGTCAATTCCAGTTTTGTCTGTGTAATTGATATCGTTATTGGCAAAAGTTCCAATTTCTTCAGTTTCTTTTATTACGCCAAATTTCTCTGGGTACAAACCTACCGGACTATGAGCTGTCATGGCAAATTGGTGCCAAAACCCCGATTGCAACACACCAGCTTCAAATAACTGACGGACCATTTCTAAACTATCAACCGTTTCTTGTACCGTTTGAGTTGGATAGCCGTACATTAAATAAGCGTGAACCATAATCCCTGCTTCTGTGAAGTTTCTGGTTACTTTGGCCACCTGTTCTACCGTTACACCTTTATCAATCAGTTTTAATAATCTGTCTGATGCAACTTCTAATCCGCCAGAAACAGCAATACAGCCAGATGCTTTTAACAACAAACATAAATCGCCAGTAAAACTTTTTTCGAAACGGATGTTGGTCCACCACGTAACTGAAATTTTTCTACGTAAAATTTCTAAAGCAACTTCACGCATTAAAGCTGGTGGAGCGGCTTCATCCACAAAGTGAAAACCATTTTGGCCAGTTTGTTCTACTAATACCTCTATCCTATCTACAATTTGTTTAGCTGCAATAGGTTCGTAAATTTTAATGTAATCTAAAGATATATCACAAAAAGTACATTTACCCCAATAACATCCATGTGCCATAGTCAGTTTGTTCCAACGGCCATCGCTCCACATTCTATGCATCGGATTTACAATTTCGATAACTGATATATAGTTGTCTAGCTGTAAATCTGAATAATCTGGCGTACCTACATCAGCTTGTTTGTAATCGTTTCTTAAAGCATCATTTTTGTAAACAACTTCTCCATTTTCTAGTAAAAAAGTTCGTTTGTAGAGATTAAACTCACCATTTTTTAAAACTGCATTACAAAGTAATTCAATCGGTAATTCTCCATCATCGAGTGTAATATAATCGAAAAACTCAAAAACTCGTTTATCTGATAAAGAACGTAATTCGGTATTTGGGAAACCACCACCCATTGATATTTTTATATGGGGATAGTTTTGTTTTACAAATTTTGCACAGCGAAAAGCTGCATATAAATTACCAGGAAACGGAACAGATATAAGGAATAATTTAGGCTGTACTTCTTCTATTCTACTTTTAAGAATGTCAATTAAGATTTTATCGATATAGGTTGGCTCCTGATTTATTGCCTCGTACAATTCATCAAAAGAATTTGCACTTCTACCCAATCGCTCTGCGTAACGGCTAAAACCAAAATTTGGATCGATGCATTCTACTATAAAATCAGAAATATCTTCTAAATATAATGTAGCTAAATGTTTGGCCTTGTCTTGCGTGCCCATTGCACCAAAAGCCCAATCAAGTTCTTCTAATTGTGCAAAGCGAGATGCTTCTGGCAAATAATCTTCTTGGCAAATCTGCAAAGCTAAAGTTGGGTTTTTACCTTGTAGAAAAGAGATAACAGAATCTATAGTTTTGAGGTATTCTTCCCATAGGGAAATAATCCGTTTAGCATTTTCAGACAGATGTTTAATTCCTCCGCCGCGGCGGATTAGGTCGCTTAACCCCTTCTTAGAGAAAAGCGCCAAAATTACTTCTATACCTAAATCTGCTTGGTTTGATGAAATACCTTTTGTATTTAAAAACCCTTTAATATACGCAGTTGCTGGATACGGTGTATTCAGTTGTGTAAATGGCGGTGTAATTAAAAGTAGGTCGCTTTGCAAAAGGATATATTTTGTGCAAAAATACAGGAATTTTCATCATTAAAGATTTTAAACAAATCTTTTTAGCTCAAAGATCATCCAAAACAAGAATAAAACTCCAGTAAAAAAGTATATGATAAACAATATATAAAACTTACTATAACCTAGCTCTTTAAACTTAGCAAACGCTTGTTTTATCTTTCTTTCATAAATAAATCCAATTAGTAAATGAAATGCCGTTATAACACCGAAGATAATTTTCCAATACTTTATGTCAAAATATTCAGTTAGAAAAACAACTTGTGAGGCGTTTAGAATAACTAGTAGTGAGTTACTAAAATTATAATCTGCTCTATCAGTGTTATTGTTATTTAATAAAGTTTTTGTTAAGTACAAAGAAAACACATTCCATGAAATTAATATTCTGATCAAAAGTGTCATATATTCTGTGCGATTACAAAACCACTTGCCCAAGCCCACTGAAAGTTATAACCACCCAACCAACCTGTAACATCCATACATTCGCCACCAAAATATAAACCAGGTATTTTTTTGCATTCTAAGGTTTTAGAAGAAATTTCATTGGTATCAATTCCACCACGCATAACTTCTGCTTTGTCATAACCTTTATCACCTGCAGGTTTCACCTTAAACTCATGAATAGTTTTAAAAATGAGTTCCATTTCTGATTTGCTTAAATCTGCAACGGTTTTAGTAAGTGGTAAAAATTTGCCTAAAGCATCTGTAAATTTCTTAGCGTAAAATCTGTTTAACAAAGTTGATAACAATGTTTTGCCGTTGGTTTTACGTTCTTCTTCTATTAATTCAATGATATTTTGATTGGGCAATAAGTTGATATTAAACACTTCTCCTCTGCGCCAATAGCTCGAAATCTGCAAAATTGCTGGACCGCTTAAACCCCAATGAGTAAATAAAATATTCTCTTCGAAGGACATTTCATCATTGCTCACTTCACAAAAAACTGAATTACCCGAAAGTTGAGCATACCAATCTTCATCTTTACCAGTAATTGTTAACGGTACCAAAGCTGGAGCAGTTTCAATTATATTTAGTCCGTTGTTACGAGCAAATCTTAACGCAAAATCTGTTGCTCCCATTTTTGGGATGGGTAAACCGCCACTTGCCACAACTACTTTAGGTGCAATAATTGATTTTGTTTTTTCGCCTAAAACATAGCTAACTTTAAAACCTTCTGATGTTTGTTCGATGTCTTTTACATCTATGTTGCACCAAATTTCTTGTTCCATTTCTTCGCAAAGAGATGTAAAAACGGCTACAATGTCTTTCGCATTTTTATCTACTGGAAATAACTGACCTAAAGTTTTTTCGCCGCCAACTATACCATAAGTTTCAAAAAAGCTGATGGTATCATCAACTGTCCATTGGTTAAAAGACGACTTTAAAAAATGTGGATTTGCAGAAATAAACTGTTCTGTAGTTGCAAATTGGTTGGTGTAGTTACATCTGCCACCACCAGAAATTAAGATTTTAGCACCTGGCTTACTGTTTTTTTCGAGCACGATTACCTTTTTGCCTAAAAAACCTGCTTGCACCGCACACATTAATCCGCAAGCACCGGCACCAATAATTATTGCATCTACATTCATTGGTGCAAAGGTATAAGTTTTGATTGGTTGCTCTGGTGTTTTTATAGATAGTAGCACTGTCTTTTGTAAAATAGCCCTGACAGCAGTAGAAATACTTTTTGTTGCTACTGATCTTTCAAACTTCGTAAGTTTTAAAAACTTACGAAGTTTCTTCCACCAACAATCACAAAAAGATTGTAGCGGATGGCGGGACTATCCAAAAATGGGTGTAAAATATTGCGCTTCTAATCTTAATCTAAGATGCAATTAAAGCAATTTTATAGGTAAATTTTGTTATTTTTGCACAAACTCTAAGGCAACAATGGCAAAACAGATAAGCGAATTAAAATTAGGTATTTTAGGTGGTGGACAATTAGGTAGAATGCTGATTCAGGAGGCTATTAATTATAATTTAAGCGTTTCTGCCTTAGATCCAGATCCTGATGCACCTTGTAAACACATCACTCACAAATTTGAGTGTGGTTCGATTACGGATTTTGATACCGTTTATAATTTTGGGAAAAAAGCAGATATTATTACCATTGAAATAGAAAAAGTAAATATTGAAGCGCTAGAGCAATTGGAAAAAGAAGGAAAAATTGTTTTTCCGCAATCTCGAGTTATTCGATTGATACAAGATAAGGGCGTTCAGAAACAATTTTTTAAAGAAAATGATATTCCCACCGCTCCATTTCAATTAGTTAACAGTCAGGATGATATTTTAAATGCAAACTTTACTTATCCGTTTATTTTAAAGCAGCGAAAAGATGGTTATGATGGCAAGGGTGTAATGAAAATTAACAGCATTGCCGAAGTCGAAAATGCTTTTGATGCACCATCATTGATAGAAGAATTAATTGATTTTGATAAAGAAATTGCAGTTATTGTTGCCAGAAACTCAAACGGCGACATGAAAACTTTTCCGATGGTGGAAATGGAATTTAATGCTGAGGCAAACTTGGTAGAGTTCTTGATTTCTCCATCTACTTATCCCGACGATATACAGCAAAGAGCAGAGCAAATTGCTTGTAACATTGCACAAGCCTTAAACATTACCGGAATTTTAGCGGTAGAAATGTTTGTAACCAGAGATGGTGAAATTTTAGTAAACGAGCTAGCTCCAAGACCCCATAATAGCGGTCACCAAACGATTGAAGGCAATTATGTTTCTCAGTTTGAGCAACATTTGCGTGCTATTTTTAATTTACCATTGGGCGATACCAGATCTGTTAGCAATGCTGTAATGATTAATTTATTAGGCGAAAAAGGGCACGAAGGTTTGGCAAAATACAGTGGTTTAGAAAAAATTATGGCGATTGATGGTGTTTATGTTCATTTGTACGGCAAAAAATATACTAAGCCTTTTCGTAAAATGGGACATGTAACGGTGGTAGATCAAAACCGTGATTATGCAATTGAGAAAGCTCGATTTGTACAGCAAACTTTGAAAGTAATAACCCCCTAACCCCTCCGATAGAAAATCGGAGCAGGCTCTAAAGGGGGAATGAATAACAAGTTGGAATAGCAAACTTTAAAGATTTTATTAAATTGATATGAACAAAATAGAGGAAAAAGCCCCTTTAGGGGTTGGGGTTTTAGTAGGTATTATAATGGGCAGCAAATCTGATTTACCAGTAATGCAAGATGCTGCTGATATTTGTAAGGAATTTGGTGTAGAATTTGAAATGACGGTTGTTTCTGCACATCGTACCCCTGAAAGAATGTTTACTTATGCCAAAGATGCTGCTAGTAAAGGCTTAAAAGTAATTATTGCTGGTGCTGGTGGTGCAGCTCATTTACCTGGTATGGTGGCTTCAATTACTACTTTGCCTGTAATTGGTGTTCCTGTAAAATCATCAAACTCAATTGATGGTTGGGACAGCATTCTTTCTATTTTACAAATGCCAAATGGTATTCCTGTGGCAACGGTTGCCCTTAATGCGGCTAAAAACGCAGGTTTATTGGCTGTTCAAATTTTGGCAACTGCCGATGATAGTTTGGCGCAAAAAATGCAAGTTTATAAAGATGATTTAAGAAAAAAAGTAGAGGAAAGTGCAGAGGAAATGAGTTCACAGTTATAAGTTGGCACCCAAAACCGTTAATTGCAAATTAGCAACTAAAAACTAATTCAAACTCGGATCACTCGGGAAATTACTTACATGAGCATATTTTGGGCCTAAATTAATAATAACATCTCGCCACAATTGTTCTTCATTTTGCGAAAAGACAATATCTTGTTTAAATTGATTAGAAACTATCCAAGTATTCTCTTTAATTTCTTCATTTAATTGACCAATAGACCAGCCAGAATAGCCCAAAAAAAACTTAACCTCATCTTGGCTTAGGCTATTGTTATTTACCAATATTTTAAGCGTTTCATAATTCCCACCCCAATAAATTCCATTTGCAATTTCTTCGCCACTGTTTAATTTATCGTAACAACGATGTATAAAATGGATAGTATCTACTTCTACTGGTCCGCCAATAAAAACGGGAAAATCTGCTTGCCATAAATCTGGCATCAAATCTTTTAATAAAAGTAAGCTAGGCTGATTTAAGATAAAACCTAAAGTACCGTCTTCATTATGTTCAGCCATTAGTATAACCGATCGCTTAAAATTAGGATCATTTAAAAATGGTTCAGAAATTAATAACTTGCCTGCAGAAGGTTTCAATTTACTTAACATGCATTGAAATTAAGAAACCATTGTCATTAAACCAAAATCAATTAAGCCAATTAATTATGATTGTTATCATTTGATGACAAAAAATAGATTAACCTTATCAAAGTTGAATAACTAAAGCTTATTTTTGCCTTATGGAGGTTACTAAAGAAACACTAGAAAATTTAAGACAAGATTATCGCTCTGCACAATTGAATGATAATGATGTGAACAAAAACCCGATTAAACAATTCGAAAAATGGTTTGCAGAGGCAATGACTGCCGAAATATTTGAACCTAATGCAATGACTTTGGCAACTGCAGATAAAACTGGTAAACCAAATGCCCGTATCGTTTTACTAAAAGGTTTTGATGAAAATGGCTTTAGCTTTTACACCAATTATTTAAGTCAGAAAGGAAAAGAATTAAAGAAAAATCCGCAAGCTTGTTTGGTTTTCTTTTGGGGCGAGTTAGAGCGTCAAGTGCGTATCGAAGGAAAAATCGAAAAACTTTCTAAAGAAGCTTCAGAAAAGTATTTCCACAGCAGACCAATTGCTAGTCAAATTGGTGCAATTGCTTCTCCACAAAGTCAAGTTTTAAATGATAGAAAAGAATTAGAACAAAAATTTGATGAGCTTAAAACCCAATACGAAGGAAAAACAATCCCTAAACCTGCACATTGGGGCGGTTATATCCTTAAACCAACCTCAATAGAATTTTGGCAAGGTCGCAGAAGCCGTTTACACGATAGAATTAAATTCGATTTAATAAGCGGAAAATGGCAAACCAATAGATTAGCACCGTAAATATTTATTATGAAAAACATTACAGTAATAGGCTCTGGCACTATGGGCAATGGTATTGCTCATACTTTTGCGCAATATGGCTACCAAGTAAATCTTGTAGATATTAATGCAGAAGCTTTAGAAAGGGCACTTGCAACAATTACAAAAAATTTAGATAGACAAGTTGCTAAAGGCACATTAACCGAAGATAGTAAAGCAGCAACTTTAGCAAATATTACCACCATAACAGATTTACAGAATGGTGTGAAAGAAGCCGATTTAATTGTTGAGGCTGCAACAGAAAACATAGAGCTAAAACTTAAAATTTTTAAAGATCTAGATCAGTTTGCAAAGCCAGAGGCAATTTTAGCCAGCAACACTTCTTCTATTTCGATCACTAAAATTGCATCAGTAACCAACCGTGGAGATAAAGTTATTGGTATGCATTTTATGAACCCAGTGCCGGTAATGAAATTGGTGGAAGTAATTAGAGGTTACGCTACAAGCGATGAATCTACAGCATTGGTGATGGAGCTTTCTAAAAAATTAGAAAAATCTCCTGTTGAGGTTAACGATTATCCAGGTTTTGTTGCAAACAGAATTTTAATGCCGATGATTAACGAAGCAATATACACTTTATATGAAGGTGTAGCTGGTGTAAATGAAATTGATACGGTAATGAAATTAGGGATGGCGCACCCAATGGGTCCATTGCAATTGGCCGATTTTATTGGTTTAGATGTTTGCTTGGCAATTTTAAATGTCCTTCATCAAGGTTTTGGCAATCCTAAATATGCACCTTGCCCATTGTTGGTAAATATGGTTACCGCTGGTAAAAAAGGAGTAAAATCTGGCGAAGGTTTTTACGATTATAGCAATGGTGTTAAAGAAGCAAAAGTGGCGGCTAAGTTTCTATAATTATTGTCCATAGCTTATAGTCAATGGTCCATGGACTATTAACTATTAACTATTATCTACTATCTTTACAAAATGAACGAAAATCTTGACCCTTCTTCAGAAAGTTTAACTCCTATTGAACGTGATATTGAAAAGGTACTACGTCCGCAAGAGTTTGAGGATTTTACGGGTCAGGATAAGATTTTAGAAAACTTAAAAATTTTTGTTAAAGCTGCTAAACTACGTGGCGAGGCATTAGACCATGTACTTTTGCATGGTCCACCCGGATTAGGAAAAACCACACTTTCTTATATTATCGCCAATGAAATGGGTGTTGGTATTAAAGTAACATCTGGTCCGGTTTTAGATAAACCAGGCGATTTAGCTGGTCTTTTAACTAATTTAGAAACTGGCGACATTCTGTTTATCGATGAAATTCACCGTTTATCGCCTTTGGTAGAAGAGTATTTATACTCAGCCATGGAAGATTTTAAGATTGACATTATGTTGGAGAGCGGACCAAACGCTCGTTCGGTACAAATTGGTTTAAATCCATTTACTTTAGTTGGCGCCACTACTCGATCTGGTTTGTTAACGGCACCTTTAAGAGCAAGATTTGGAATTAATTCTCGCCTAGCTTATTACGATGCTAAAATATTAACTACCATCGTTTTACGTTCATCTGCCATATTAAACACACCAATATCAGATGAAGGAGCGTACGAAATAGCTCGCCGTAGTAGAGGCACTCCTCGTATTGCCAATGCATTATTGCGTAGAACAAGAGATTTTGCACAAATTAAAGGAAACGGCAGCATTGATACCGAAATTGCTCGTTATGCTTTAACTGCTTTAAATGTTGATGAACACGGTTTAGATGAAATGGATAACAAAATTTTGTTGGCCATTATTGATAAATTTAAAGGCGGACCAGTTGGATTAAAAACCATTGCAACCGCAGTTGGTGAAGATGACGGGACTATTGAAGAAGTTTACGAACCTTTTTTAATTCAGGAAGGTTACTTGATGCGTACCGCTCGTGGCAGGGAAGTTACCGAAGCTGCCTACAAACATTTAAACAGGATTAAATTAGGGCAAACAGGCAAACTTTTTTAGTGCTTATTGTGTTCTTTAATTAACAACATTTTTTTCTGAACTTAGGTAAGAAGTTTCTTTCTGCCTTTTAACATATTTTATGAATATAGAAATACGAAAACTCACCATAGAGGATTATAAGGATTTACGCGAATCGATGGTGCAAGCTTACGATACCAGTGGTAATGGAATTTGGAGCAAAGCCAACATACAAAATTTACTTAATATTTTTCCAGAAGGCCAGCAATGCATCTCAGTTGATGATAAAGTTGTAGCTTGTTCGCTATCAATTATTGTAGATTACGATATTTTTGGTGATAACCATACTTACGAACAAATTACTGGTAAATATACCTTCTCTACACATACTGCTAGCGGCAATGTATTATACGGAATTGAGGTGTTTGTACATCCTGAATACCGCGGTTTACGTTTAGCCAGAAGATTATATGAGGCTAGAAAAGAGCTTTGTGAAACTTTAAATTTAGAAAGTATTATTGCCGGCGGCAGAATTCCTGGCTATCATGAACATGCAGAGAAATTAGATCCTAGACAGTATATAGATAGAGTAAAATCAAAAGAAATTTACGATCCAACTTTAACTTTTCAAATCTCCAACGATTTTCACGTTCGTAAAATTTTAAAAAATTATTTACCCGGCGATTTAGAATCGAAAGAATTTGCTACGCTAATTGAGTGGAACAATATTTATTATCAAGATAATGTATCTGCCCGATCTGCAAAAACCATAAGATTAGGTTTGGTGCAATGGCAAATGCGTTTGTTTCCAGATATTGACGCTTTTTACGAGCAGGTAAAGTTTTTTGTTGATGCAGTAAGCGGTTATAAATCAGACTTTATCATGTTTCCTGAATTTTTTAATACGCCATTACTAGAGCCATACAATCACTTACCAGAAATGGAAGCAATGCGTAAATTGGCAGAAAGTACCGAAGAAATTGTAAAAAGAATTCAAGAGTATGCTGTTTCTTATAATGTAAATATCATATCGGGCAGTATGCCAATTATTGAAGATGGTAAACTTTATAACGCCACCTATTTATGCCATAGAAATGGATTAACTGAAGATTATAGAAAAATTCATATCACACCGAACGAACAAAAATACTACGGCATGAGCGGTGGGGACAAAATCGGCGTTTTTGATACTGATTGTGGTAAAATTGGAATTTTAATTTGTTATGATGTTGAGTTTCCTGAATTGAGCAGAATATATGCCGACCAAGGAATGCAAATTTTATTTGTTCCCTTTTTAACTGATACTCAAAACGGTTATACCAGGGTTAGAAGATGTGCACAAGCTAGAGCCATAGAAAACGAATGTTATGTAGCAATTGCCGGTTGTGTAGGTAATTTACCAAAAGTAAACAACATGGATATTCAGTTTGCGCAATCCGCAGTATTTACCCCATCTGATTTTGCTTTTCCTACTAATGCAGTTAAAGCAGAAACTACACCAAATACAGAAATGATGTTAGTAGTAGATGTTGATTTACATTTATTAGATGAATTACACCATTTCGGGACGGTGAAAATATTAAAAGATAGACGAAAAGATTTGTATGAAGTGAGATTGTTAAAATCTTAAATTTAAAGGCAGAGATTTTAAAACATCTCTGCCTTTTTGCTTTTAGTTAGAAACGTTATTTCTAAAGAAAAGGAAATATACTACAAGCAGTACCACTACAATTATTGGAATAATCCATTTCATAGCTTGTCCTGCTCCTTCATTATCAGGTTCGTTAACTGTTGGCGCTGGCCCTGGGTTTTCTTTATGTTTCTCGTAATCAGTTTCAATTGGCGGAACTGGTTTGTTTGGATCTTCGGTATGGTTTGGCGTTGAATTTTCCATGATTTTATAATTTAAATTTATGAGATTAGATTTTTCCAATCAAATACTAAACAAGCAGAAAGCTTAAAAGGTTTTTTGTTCAAAAGCCTATCTTTACCAAAATGTTAAATAATTCTGCAAAATATAGTCGAATGATTAAAGCCGAGGCTTTACGCCTAGGTTTTATGGCGTGCGGAATTAGCAAAGCTGATTTTTTAGCAGAAGAAGCGCCAAGATTAGAAGATTGGTTAAATAAAAATCATCATGGCGAAATGGCTTACATGGCTAATCATTTTGATAAAAGACTTGATCCTCGTTTGTTGGTTGATGGAGCAAAGTCTATAGTTTCGCTAACCTTAAATTATTTTACTGATCAACAACAAGCAGATATTAATGCTCCAAAAATATCTAAATACGCTTTTGGAACCGATTATCACACTGTGATAAAAGAAAAACTACAAGAGTTAATGGCTTTTATAAATGATAACATTGGCGAAGTTGGTGGGCGATGTTTTGTAGATTCTGCTCCAGTAATGGATAAAGCTTGGGCACAAAAAGCTGGCTTAGGTTGGCGTGGTAAAAACTCGAATTTAATTAGTAAATATGCAGGTTCTTTCTTTTTTATAGCAGAGCTGATTATAGATTTAGACTTAGATTATGATACTCCTTTTGCAGCTGATCATTGCGGCTCTTGTACACGTTGTATAGACGCCTGCCCTACCGATGCTATTGTTGCTCCTTATACAGTTGATGGCAGCAAATGTATTTCCTACTTAACTATAGAATTAAAAAACGAAATACCAACTGAATTTAAAGGTAAAATGGATAATTGGATGTTTGGCTGCGATGTTTGCCAAGATGTTTGCCCATGGAATAGATTTGCAACCCAACACAAGGAACCAGCATTTGAACCGGCTATGGAATTGCTAAATCTTAAAAAAGAAGAGCTAATAGAAATGACCGATGAAGTTTTTAAACAGGTTTTTAAAAATTCGGCTATAAAACGAACAAAGTTTAATGGGTTAAAAAGAAATATAGATTTTTTGAAGGAGTTGTAATGAAATATTTAACTATCATATTTATTTTAATCTCGCAAAATTTAACTGCCCAAGTTTTACATTTAAAACCACTCAAAGCGGATGCAATAACTGGTTCAGCATTTGCGAAATCAATTGCTGATAGCTCGCTTACTTTAGAACAGAGAGAAAAAATCATTTTTAATGAAATTAAGAATGGAAATGTGCCTAATTTTTTAAGAAAACTAACGAAAGTAACTCATAGTAATGAATGGGATTTAGGAGATGATAAAATTTCTGTTAGTTATTATGTGTTACCAGATTACTTTTGCATTGGTAGCGATGAGGATTTTTTCTATGTACCAATGACGCCATTATTAGCTCAGAAAATAGCGTATTTAACCAAATGCAGCCTACTCACGAGGAAAATGGTTGATAAAGTTTATAAAAATGCTACGATTAAATTAGAACCAAAACCTATTCCGCCTACAAAAGCTATGACTACTGTGCCTGTTTTTATTGCTCACAATGAAATCATTAAAACACAATTGAAAGATTTTGATGCTCAACATAAAAATAGTGAACTAACAGCTGGACACAAAAAAGACATCATCATCTCAAACAAAATTTATGGTGAGCAAACACCCAGAGTGGTGATTTATGGTTGGCACAAATTAGACGGAAAACCAATACAGCCGATGTATAATAAACACACAAATACTTGGGCAGATTATAGTCACGGTGTTAGATTAGTACAACAAAACGTTTGGATTAACGGTAAAAAGACAAAAATTGCTAAAGTTTTAAAAAATGAAAAATTGAGCATTTTACTAAGTGATGAAGGAAGGATAGAAAAACCTTTCTATCCTGCGACTAAATATTAGCACTTTGCAACACTAAATAATTACAATGTTTTTTCTTAAATAAACAGGATTGAAGCGGAAATACTTTTTGTTGCATCGGCACTTCGACTACGCTTAATGTGACAAAGGCAAAAAGATTGCAGCAAACCTGCCTTCCGGCAGGCAGGAAGCCCGACTAGTATCAATCGGGCTTGTGTTTTTGCTTTACTAATTTTTAACCGTAAAGGTATTATCGCTTTTGTCTTTATCAGGTACGTGACTACTTCCCAAAATAACTTTTTTTAAGCTTTTATTGGTTTCAATATTTTTAATAAACTCTTTACTTCCATCTTTCCAGGCTACAATACTGGTGTTTATTTTTTCGGTAGTGCCATCTTGATAAGTTAACATTAGGTGAACTGGCAAAGGATTATTGCTTTTATTTTGCACAACAATTTGATAACCTTTTGCAGTTTTAACCACATCTTTAATTGCCAAATCTAAAATACCAGTTTCAAAAAACCATGGTTTCCAAAACCAATCTAAATTTTCTCCAGCGCCAGTATTTATGCTGTAAAAGAAATCAAATGGCATTGGGTGTTTTCCACTCCAATTTTTAATATAATGATGCAAGGCTTTCGTGAAGCGCTCCTCACCCAAATATTCCTTTACGAAAAGGTAACCAAAACCAGGTTTAGGGTAATTATTGATAAATGCTCCCGCTCCTTTTAGTTCAGTTGTTAAAGTCACAATCGGCACATCATCCTTTCCACCAGAAAGGCTGCCAGTTTGTGCAACTCCATAATCATCAACAATTGTGGTATCTATCATTGGCGAGATCAACCACTCTCCTATGGTTGCCCAACCTTCATCCATCCAACCATATTTGGTTTCATTTATGCCCATGTAAAATGGAAACATGGTATGAAAAATTTCGTGATCTGTTAAAGTAATGGCATCAAAAGTATTGTCAGTTGGGTTATCATTTACCATCATTGGGTATTCCATTTGGTCTAAACCATCAAAAACTGTAATGTGAGGATATGGAAATGGCCATTTTGGAAAATCATAACTCATGGCATGAACAGTTTTACGAGCAAAATCTATTACTTCATAATAATCTTTATGTTTTGCATTAAAAACTGCATCAACCCTAGTTCTACGTTTTGTTACGGGATCTACGACCAAACTATTCGATTTCCATAAATAATGATTGCTGGTTGCAAAAGCAAAATCAACTACATTTTTAGCATCAAATTTAAAAGTATTAAAAGACTTTTGAGCGGTTACAGCGTTATTAGCTAAATCGCTACTATCAATTACATCAATGGTTGTTTCACTTTTTTCGGCTGCTTGTAATTTTTTAAAAACGTTCTTGCTTAAAACTTCGGCTCCATTTACCAAATCTCCAGTGGCCCAAACGCCATAATTTTTTGGCACTGTAATGGCAACTTGGTAATTTCCAAAATCGTTATAAAACTCTTCTGCTCCGCTATATGGTATTTTATTCCAACCATCAACATCATCATAAACCGCTATACGGGGAAAGAAATAAGCAATAAAATGTGCGCCATCATCAACTTGTCCGGTTCTTTGGTGCGAACCTTTATTTAAAACATATTGATAATCAATTTTAAAACTCATTGATTTTCCAGCAGACAAAGTTGGTACTTTGGTATGCATATTGGTGCCATCAATAATTAAGCTAGCTGTATCCCTTGATTGATTATTTACAGAAATGCTAGTTATTTTTACACCTTCACCTAAATCGCGTTCGTTAAATTTGGATTTACGAGGTACTCCTTTTTTATAGAGATTGGGATATAATTTAAACCAAATTCCCTCTAAATTATCTGGACTGTTGTTGGTGTATTTAATTTCCACCGTTCCTTTAATCAACCTTGTTTCTGGATTGAAGTTGATTTGCATTTGATAGTCAGCTGTATTTTGCCAATAGTTTTTTCCGGGAGCGCCTGAAACATTACGAGTGCCTTTTTGGTAAGCACTTTGAAAAACAGGAGCTACAGGAAGTTGGGCATTTACATGGCTAGATATTGCAATTGTAAGCATCAAAGAGGCGAAGATGCTAAAGCAGAAATTATGATAAATTTTATTGATCATTGATATTATAATGTTGTAATAAGTTATTTTCACCACCTAAGAACCCTAAGATCACCCTAGCTAATTTTAAGTCTATTTCTATTCGTGAGACACCAATGCATAGAAAGAGGATACTGAAATAAATTCAGTATGACGAAGTGCTCTATTTCCCAAATTTCATTTTCAACTGCTCTAACATATCAGTGTTAATAGGTTTTGCAGGTTCTTGAGGTTTTGGCGTACGTGGGGTTTCTGGTTTTCGAGTGTCTGCTTTTGGAGTTTGACTTTGTTGTTTAGCTTGTTTAGCTTCTTCTTTCTTTTTGCTCCAACGAGCCCAAATTTCATCTAACTTCTTTTTTGTGTACAACGGAAAATCGCCTTGTTTCATCCAAGCATAATAGCTAGGTTCTACATCTAAAACAGACTCTACAGTTCTACCTTTATGTTTACCGAAATTAATTACTTCTTCGCCATTTTCGTTATAAACCATTCTTCCAGCAAAATCTACCACCTTGTTCATATTGGTAAATTCATGCAAAGCATCAACGTTGTTTTGTACAGGTTTACTTCTTACACCTTTTTTATCTTCAAATTCAGTATGCTGATATTTATCCAATTGCGCCAATAAAACTTCATAAGTTGCTTTAATATCAGCCTCAGCAGAGTGTGCATTGATAATATCTTTTTCGCAATAAAATTTATAAGCAGCTTTTAAAGTTCGTTGCTCCATTTGGTGAAAAATGTTTTGCACATCAACAAATTTCCTATCAGACATGTCAAAATCAATCCCCACGCGTAAAAATTCTTCTAACAACATCGGGATATCAAATTTATTTGAATTATAACCAGCTAAATCAGCATCGCCAATAAATTCTGCAACCTCTTTTGCCGCTTGTGCAAAAGTCTGTGCATCTTTTATATCTTCATCATAAATACCATGTATTAATGAGGTAACCAATGGAATTGGGATTTGTGGATTAATTCTTTTACTTAGAATTTGCTCAGTACCATCGGGCATCGCTTTTAAAATAGCAATTTCTACAATTCTGTCTGATCCAACATTTATCCCTGTTGCTTCTAAATCGAAAAAAGCTAACGGACGTTTTAAGTTTAATTTCATTTTTTTAGCTGTAAATATTTAAGCTAGGCTGATGCAACAGCTATTACTTATAGTTTCAAAAATGCTAAAAAGGTTTGGTTAGTTTGCTACAAACCATCTAAAATTTTACTTCATTTAAATTTCATATTGTAAACTCGAAGATTTAAATTGCTAAAAATAATATTCCTTTATGAAATCCTTTTTAACGCTGTTCTCAATTCTAATTTTAACGCATTTTTCTACAAAAGCACAAGACTTTACATTTGGTGCTATCGATTATGATGAGTTTAGCTTTGATAAAAATAAAATTGATAGCAATGCAAACGCAGTAGTTTTAAAAGAATTTGGTACCGCCAGATTACAAATTGATGATGCAACAGGTAGTTTAGTGTTAATCTATGATTATCATGTTAAAATAAAAATTTATAATAAAGAAGGTTTCTCTCAAGCTAATATTGTTGTTCCGCTATATAAAGATGGAAATAGACAGGAATATTTACGCGATTTAAAAGCAAGCACATTTAATTGGGTAAATGGCAATCCGGTAGAATCTGTAATGGATAAAAAAGCTTTGTTCGAAGAAAATAGATCTAAATATACAACCTTAACAAAATTTACACTTCCAAATATTAAAGATGGATCGATTATAGAATACAGATACAATGTCCAATCGCCGTTGCTATTTAATTTTAGACAATGGGATTTTCAAAGTGACATACCAAAAGTAAACAGCGAATATGTAGCTTTTATACCTGCAAACTATAACTATAATGTTGTTTTAAGAGGATTTTACAAATTAAGTGATCAAAAATCTGAAATAAATAGAGAATGTTTGAGAATTAACGGAGTGAATATCGATTGCTCAAAAATGACTTACATTATGAAGAATGTTCTGGCATTTGTGGAGGAAGACTACATGACGGCCGCGAGTAATTTTAAGTCGGCCATGTACTTTGAGTTGTCTGATGTGCAAATGCTAAACGGATCTAAACAAAACTATACCAAAGATTGGAAAAGTGTAGATTACGACCTTATCTCAGAAAAAAGATTAGGAAGCCAAATGAAACGCAAGGATCTTTTTAAAGATTTAATGCCAGAAATATTAACTAATACCACAGACGATTTAAGCAAAGCAAAAGCCGTTTATAACTACATTAAAAAGCAAATTAAATGGAACAATTATTATGGAAAATATAGCGAAGAAAGTATTAAAAATGCACTAGATACCAGATTTGGCAATGTTGCAGATATCAATTTAAGCCTTATTTCTGCGCTTTCTGCTGCAAATTTAGATGCTGAGGCTGTAATTTTATCTACAAGAGATAACGGAAACGTAAATAAACTGTATCCTGTAATTTCCGAATTTAATTACTTGGTTGCTAAAGTAAATATTGGCACAGAAAGTTACTTGTTAGATGCCACCGATCCTTTGTTGCCATTTGGTTTATTACCCTTACGTTGTATCAATGGTCAAGGGAGGGTTATCAATCTAAAAAAACCATCTTATTGGATAGATTTAAAAGCAGCTCAGAAAAGTACAACTAGTTATGTTTTAACAGGAAAATTAGGTGATGATGGTAAAATTAAAGGTTTATTAACCTCTACAACTGTTGGATATGCTGCTTTTAATCGTAGAAAAGAGATTAAAAAATATAATTCAATTGATGAGTTTGTAGAAAAATTGGATGAGTCTTTACCGAAACTAAGTATTAAAAATCATGAAATTTTAAAAGTTGATAGTGTAGAATTTCCGCTGATTGAAAGCTACGAGGTAGAATTTGCAGTTTATGATGGTGCTAAAAAAGAACAGCTTTTTATTAATCCATTCTTCATTAATCGAATTGCTAAAAATCCTTTTAATTTAAACGAAAGAACTTACCCTGTAGATTTAGGTTCAGTTTCTGATGAAAGAATTGTAATTAACATTAACCTACCAGATAAGTATGAAATGGTTGAAAAACCAAAAGACATGGCGATTGGTTTGCCAAATGGCGGAGGAAGGTATTTATTACAATCTACTGTGAGCGATAATCAGTTAAGTTTAAACCAAATGTTGCAGTTTAATAAAGCAATATATAGTTCTGATGAATATTTATATTTAAAAGAATTTTACAGCAAAATTATCCAAAATCAGAAGACAGATTTAATTATTAAATCGACTAAATAATGAGATTTATCATCTTGCTAATTTTTTTAACTACATCGCAAATAGCGCTTGCACAAGACAATTATGATGCAGATTTAATTCCATCCGCTTTGCGCAACAGAGCAAATGCAACCATTAGAAATGAAGAAACAGTTGTTGATATGCGAGCTAGAGATAATGTACTCTATTCGGTAAAACAGGCCATAACTGTATTAAATAAAAATGGTGATGAAAATGCAAGGTTAGTTTTATTTTATGATAAAAATACTTCAATAAAAAGTATTAAAGGTGAGGTATTTAACGAAGTTGGAAAATTAACGCAAAAATTTTCGCAAAGCGATTTTAAGGATGAAAGTGCAGTACAAGGTTTTTCGTTATTTGAAGACAACAGGGTAAAGCATTTTTTACCAGCAGTTAATTCTTATCCTTACACAGTAGTTTACACCTACGAAATTCGCTTTAAGCAAAATTTAAACATCCCGAATTGGATACCAAAACCGGCAAGTGATGTGTCTGTAGAGAAAAGCACTTATACTTTTATTTGCAAGCCTACCGATACTGTTAATATTAAAACACAAAGTATAGCAAAGGCTGAAGAAAAAATTGATGATAAACAGAAAATAATGATTTGGCAGGCCAATAATTTAATGGGGGCTAAATCAGAACCTTTTAGTCCGCTTGCAGATACTTACCAAACCTATGTAAAAATTGCCCCTCAACAATTTAGTTATTACAATTATAAAGGAAGCTACTCAAATTGGCAAGAGCTTGGCAAATGGTATTATGACAACCTTTTAAAAGATAGAGATGAACTGCCTATTCAAACCATTAACTTAATTAAAAATTTGGTTAAGGATGAGAAAAACGACAAAGATAAGGCTCGAAAAATCTATCAATACCTTCAAGAAAAAACCAGGTACATTAGCATACAGGTTGGCATTGGTGGTTACCAGCCTTTTAAAGCAATTGATGTAGATAAAACGGGTTATGGCGATTGTAAAGCACTGGTTAATTATATGAAAAGCCTTTTAATCGTAGCAGGCATAGAATCATATTATTGTGTGGTGCAAGCTGGCTCCGAGAAAAAAAGTTTAGATGCAAGTTTTGCTAGTATGAACCAAGGAAATCACATCATTTTATGCCTACCATTAGAGGGCGATACGACTTGGTTAGAATGCACCGACCAAAAAATACCTTTTGGGTTTTTAAGTGATTTTACTGATGACAGATCTGTTTTAGCTTGTACAGAAAATGGAGGTAAACTCTTAAAAACACCAAAATATACTACCTCTCAAAATTTACAAATTCGCAAAGCGATGTTGGTAATTGAAAAAAATGGAGATATTAAGGGTGATGTAATTACAAAATTTAGTGGTACACAATATGATAATCATTTAGAGTTGGTAGAAAAATCTGCGATTGAACAGAAAAAATCATTAAAAGCTTATTATAATTTAGATAATATTAACTTTTCTACTGCTTCCTATGAGCTTGAAAAAAATATTAACCCAACTTTAACTGAGAAATTAAATATTGATATTAGAAGTTATTGCAGTTTGAGTGAAAATAAAATGACCATTGTTTTAAATGCATTTAATGTAAAGTCTGCCATTCCAGAAATTAGAAATAGAACAATGCCGATTTATTTAAATAGAGGTTACACCGATGTTGATAGCATTACTTACACATTACCTGAAAATGTTGTTCCTTTTATCGAGCCAATTAGCAAAGAAATTAAAACCAACTACGGTACTTATAACATAACTGCAATAGTGAAAGATCGAAAATTGATTTATTACAGAAAGTTTGTTCTTAATGAAGGAACTTATCCAGCAGCTGAATATGAACAGTTTTTTAAGTTTATTAACGATGTTAATATTTCTGATACGCTAAAACTGATTTTTAGCTTAAAAAAATAATGCCCAAAGTAATACCGATAATCATGATGAGGTACATTAAAATTTCGGTACTGGCAAAACGTTTGTATTTAGACCAAAATGAATAATCTTCTTTAGGTTTAGGCATAAAAAATCCCGAATGTTTGTTCGGGATAAATTTAATCAATTATTAATGCTTGTGCCTTCTTTTTTACATTTGATGCTGCATTAATAAATTAATTATTTGGAACTTTAGTATATTCATTAAATAGTTTAGGTACACTATTTAAACGTAACATTATCTTAATTAATGCATTAACAGTGTTAAAGCATTTTATTAACCGTTTGCTCTACAAATTTGTTTTTGGCAACTTTTTTAGTATCCATTTCATCATCAATTCTGCCGATGTATTTAATTAAGTAACCCTTGGCATTCTTTTGTAGTACAACAGCAGTTGGAGTTTGCTTAATACCTAACAATGTGGTGTATCTAAAATTATCATCTGTTAAATAAGGAAAAGTAAAGCCTTTTTTAATGGCTACTTTTTTCATTTCTGGCATCGCATCTAGCGGATATTTGATTGGATTATCGCCATACGGACCAATAGCAACAACCGGAAAACCTTTTGTTTTATATTTTTTATCCAATGCCATCACCCTATTCTCATACATAATGCAATGATCACAAGTTGGCGTCATAAAAACCACAATAAAACCTTTACCATTCTTTTGGGCATTAAAATCATAAACAGTTCCTTTAGTACTTAGCAAGGCTATATTTGGTAAAGTTTGTCCAACTTTTAAAACCTGCTGCGCAAAAAGGTTAGAAAATAAGCTAACAAAACAAAGGGTGAAGATAAGTTTTCGCATAATTTTAATTTAAAGTTCCTGTTTTAACAATTGCTTTCTGGTAAACAGGCAAATTCAGATCATCAACAACAACACCTCTGGTAGTTGATGCATGTACAAAAAAGTTATTATTTAAATAAACGCCAACATGATCAACAACACCTCCACCAAAAGCAAAAAAGATTAAGTCTCCTTCTTTTAAACTACTTTGGTTTACTTTTTTTACAGCATCAGCTTGATCTCTTGATCTTCGAGGTAAGCCATGTCCATAAATATCCTTTTGAAGTAACAAAGCAAATCCAGAGCAATCAATTCCTTTTTTATCTAAACCTCCTAAACGATATTTAACCCCTGTCCAATCGGTTATGAAACGATATAAGTCTTTGCTTTTTAAATTCGCCATTGCATCTGCAGCTTTTGAAGCTTTACTATCAGATTTAACCGTATATTTTTTAGATCCGCAAGAAGATAAAGCAATTGTAAAAAATAAAAATATCGAAAAGAAAATTACCGTCTTTAATTTTATCATTCTATACATTTTAACTTTAAACTTAGCAAAGCCCTTCACTTTAGGGAGGGTTTGGGGATTTTAGGTCTTAATCAACCTTTGTATTTCGTCTAATTTTAACAAAGCTTCTACAGGAGTTAACGTATTTACATCTAAATTATTGAGGGTATCTCTAATTTTTACCAAAACTGGATCATCAATGGCGAACATTTGTAACTGGTAAGCCTGATTTTGAACTTTTTTGATACTGTCTTTGACACTTTGTCCTTCGGTTCTATCAATTTCTAAACGCTTTAAAATTTCGTTAGCACGATTAATTAATTTTGATGGCATACCCGCCATTTTTGCCACGTGGATACCAAAACTGTGTTCGCTACCACCAGGAACCAACTTACGCAAGAAAATCACTTTGTTGCTCATTTCTTTAATGGTTACATTAAAATTTTTAATGCGGCTCATGGTATTTTCTAACTCATTTAATTCATGGTAATGCGTTGCAAAAAGTGTTTTAGGCCTTGCTGTTGGGTGTTCATGTAAAAATTCAGCAATTGCCCAAGCAATAGAAATACCATCGTAAGTACTTGTTCCGCGGCCAATTTCATCCAGCAAAATCAAACTCCTATCCGAAATGTTATTTAAAATACTGGCCGTTTCGTTCATCTCTACCATAAATGTACTTTCGCCACTCGATAAATTATCTGAGGCTCCAACTCTGGTAAAAATCTTATCAACCAAACCAAAACTAACATCTTTTGCAGGCACAAAACATCCCATTTGGGCCATTAAAACAATTAATGCAGTTTGCCTTAAAATGGCCGATTTACCCGACATGTTTGGACCAGTGATGATAATAATTTGTTGATTATCGTTATCTAAAAAAACATCATTGGTAATGTATTCTTGTCCAATAGGCAGCTGTTTCTCTATTACTGGGTGGCGTCCGCCTTTAATGTCTAAATCTTTTGTATTGTTTAGCGTTGGTTTTACGTAATGATTTTTAACAGCCAACTGAGCAAAACAAAGCAACACATCTAATTTAGCAATAAGGTAAGCATTTAACTGAATGGGCTTAATATATTGCGCAACTTGATACATCAACTCGCCATATAAACGTATTTCAATCGCCTGTATTTTTTCTTCAGCCCCTAAAATTTGTTCTTCGTATTCTTTTAGTTCAGGCGTAATGTATCGCTCTGCATTAACCAAAGTTTGCTTACGTATCCAACTTTCAGGTACTTTATCTTTATGAGTATGTGTTACTTCTAAATAATAGCCAAAAACATTGTTAAATGATATTTTTAAAGATGGTATGCCAGTTACAGCAGCTTCTCTTTTCTGTATTTCAACCAAATATTCTTTTCCGCCAAAGGCGATTTTTCGCAATCGGTCTAACTCATCATCAATACCATCGGCAATTACATTTCCTTTAATCAGCAAAGCTGGAGGATCTTGATTTAGTTCACGTTCTAATTTTTCTTTAATGCTTAAACACGGATTTAATTGAGAAGCTAACACAGAAAGAAACTGATTTCCAGTTTTTTCGGCAAGATTTTTAACTTCATCAATATGAGAAAGTGCTCTTTTCAATTGCACCAATTCTCTCGGACCAGCCTTTTGCAAACCAACTTTAGAAATTAATCTTTCTAAATCGCCAATTGGTTTAATGTGACTTAAAAATTCTTGCAATAAATCATCATGGTTAACCAAATACTCCACCATCCCAAGGCGCTCCTGTATAGGTTTAAGTTCTTTTAGCGGCATAATGATCCACTTGTGCAACATCCTAGCTCCCATCGGCGTGCTAGTTTGGTCAAGCACATCAAAAAGTGTTACACCATTATCATTTGCAGTACTTACCAACTCTAAATTTCTGATGGTAAACCGATCTAACCACATGTAACGGTCTTCTTCCAATCTCGAAATTGAAGAAATATGCTGCAAATTGCGATGTTCGGTTTCACCTAAATAATAAAGCACAACTCCAGCAGCTACAATACCCGATTGTAATTTATCAACCCCAAAACCTTTTAAAGAGTTTACTTCAAAATGTTTCGTTAATATTTCATTCGCATAGTCATTTGTAAAAGCCCAATCATCAAGCGTGTAGGTGTAAAATTTATCACCAAAAAGATTTAAAAATTCTTGCCTTTTACTTTTCTGAAAAACAACTTCTGTTGGTCTAAAACCTTGTAAAAGCTTGTCTATATATTCTGAATTACCTTGTGCAACCAAAAATTCGCCAGTAGAAATATCGCAAAATGCAACACCTAAAGTTTGTTTATCAAAAAATACTGCAGCTAAATAATTGTTAGATTTCTGACTTAAAATATTGTCGTTATATGCAACACCAGGAGTTACCAATTCCGTTACACCACGTTTTACGATTGTTTTTGTTGTCTTTGGATCTTCTAATTGGTCGCAAATTGCAACTCTTTGTCCAGCTCTAACTAGTTTAGACAAATAATTTTCTAATGAATGGTGCGGAAAACCTGCCAATTCTAAAGCGCCATTTGGTCCAGTTCCTCTTTTGGTTAAAACGATCCCTAAAATATTGGCGGTTTTAATAGCGTCTTCTCCAAAAGTTTCGTAAAAATCGCCTACTCTAAATAACAATAATGCACCAGGATATTTCGCCTTAATGGTATTGTATTGCTGCATTAATGGGGTTACGGTTTCTTTTGCTTTAGCCAAAATCTTAAAAAATTACTAAGTTGTAAAGATAGCATCTTGAGCCTAAGCCATGAAGTTTTTGTTGATAAATTATTAGCTTGTGGAGAGGCAAAAGTATTTAATATGAATAGTTAATATGATTTATTGTTAAAATAAACTTTGCTGAGCTTCTTGTTTGGGTGGCTTACCTAAAAATTTAAAATCTGCTGAAAAGATATCATATTGCTTTTTTTCAAAATTGAATTTTCTTAACACAAGATTTTCGCAGTCAAAATCCAAATTTACATCCTTAAAAATTTTCAATGCTTTTTCAACATTTTCTGAGCTTAGTTTTCTCCCAATTGAAATATGAGGATCTTTACTATTATAAGATTTTTTAAGTGTAAGTTCTTTCTGAATTCTAATCATCAGAGCTGTTAATGTTATTTTAGTTTCTCCATGAGGTTTTAAAAATACAGCACCGTTTGAATAATTGCCTACCCCATCAAACTTCAGATGTAATGGTTTTTCATGACTAGCAATCTCCTTAATATTTTCAATAATTTCATTAAGATCATCCTCCTTCGCAGTAAATTCTACAATTGTAAGATGTGCTTTTGAATTTCTACTATTATACCAGTTTATCTCATTAAATAACTCATCTTTAAGTTTAGTTACATATTCAATTCCTTCTAGTGATGGTACAATTACTAAAGAATATAAATCTTCCATTATTTGATAATTAACATTCCTTCCATCACCCAAAAAAGGAAATATTCCTAATTCATTTAAGGACTGTAAATCTCTAGTTGCTGTTGCTTTTGAAGCACCAGTAATACTCATGTATTTTTTGGCAGTCATTCCTCCTTCAAAACCACTTACTCCAGCATTAAACATCTTATTAATCGCTTTAACTTGTCTCGAATTTAATTCATTTTTATATGCATCAAAAAATTTAACTTTTTGGATCGTAAAATCTATTAACTCCCTAATTTGCTCTTGTGCTTTTACAGTTATCTCTGCAAAGTAGACTAACCAATTTGTAATTTCATTACTTATTGAACCTTTTTGCAAAGCGCTATAATAAGCTTTTCTATCTTCTTCAATAACTTTAGATAGACTTAAAATAATTGGGCGTTTTAACGTTTGAGATAATGCTTTTTGGGCGATAGCTCTTCCAATCCTGCCATTCCCGTCTTCAAAAGGATGGATACTTTCAAAATATAAGTGAGCAATTGCAGCTCTAATTATAGCATTTGATATTTCCATTTTTCCATTTGGAGCTGTATCATTAAACCAGGTAATAAATTTCACCATTTCAGTTGGAACTTTTGAAGATGGAGGAGCTTCAAAATGAATATTTTCTTTTCCTACAGTTCCAGATATTACTTGCATCGGCTCATCTCCTTGTCTCCAATCACCAATTATTATCCTCCTTTGTTTAAAAACCAAATAAGAATGCCATTCAAATAATTTTTCTTTTGTTAAATTTTCTTTATAACTATATCTAACATCAGTCATTAATTTGGCAATACCTGCCGCTTTTTTATCACTTACATGTTCTAATTTATCGTTAAGATCTAAATTATTTTTAATGGAAGACATTACATCTTGCCTACTTAAATACTCATTTTCAATTTCAGATGTTTTTAGTGCCTCCATTAATATTGTTTGCACTAAAATCTCATTATGAGAATTTTGATCTGTCGCTTTTAGCATACCATTTACCAACCCTAATTCTTCAGCGAATTTGTAAAAGCTACTTTGTATAGTATCCTGATTGAAACTAAAATTTGGCCAGTCTGGCAGTTCCCAATTATACTTCATGAGCCGAATAATTTAAATAATCGGCTCAAATATAATCAAAAAATGAGCCGATTAATCAAATTATTCGGCTCAAAATATTTTTTTAATATACCTATATTTGCCACTCATAAAAAATAGAATGGCAATTTTACATCATAAAGAAGAAAAAATACAAGTAGTGTTAGGTAGGCTGCCTAATAAATATACGCATGAACAGTTTGTAGAAATGTTTATTAAGCTATATTCTAAAGATTGGGGCAAAATTAAGTCGGCATTTAATAAACAAAATCAAGATAAAGAACCTGGTACAGTAATTAATATGCCTAAACCAGATCTTTATTTGAAACAACTTTTAGAGACTTACGTAGCTGCTAATCCAGCGAAAGCTGAAGTAATGGAAGTTGAGGCAACTCCACCAGTAAAGCCTAAAGCTGCTCCAAAGAAAAAAGCTATAGTAATTGAAGAGGCAATAGTTGAAGAAGTTCCTGTGGTAAAAGCAAAAGCTGCTCCAAAGAAAAAAGTTGAAAAAAATGTTGAAAACGAGGAAGTTGCAGATCAGAAAAAAACTGTAGCGAAAAAGAAAGTAGCTAAAGAAAAAGTGGAAGAAGTGAAAGAGCCAAAGAAAAAAGCTGCCGCAAAAAAAACAGTTGAGACAGAAGAAGTTGCTCCAACAAAGGCGAAAAAAGTAAAAGTTGAAAAAAAATAAAAAAAATTAACATCCAACACAACAATTTTAATTTTTGGATGTTTATATATACGAGAGCGTTAATTTAGATGACGGGGATAAAATCGGTATGATTTAATCCCCGTTTCTTTTTACAGCTTTTTGATATAATCTAGAAACAAATCAAGCGCTTTTCTCTTCTCTTCAGTTAGCTCAAAATCTAATTTATTGAACAAATAATCTTTGAGGTCAAAATTATCAATTGAAGGAAGCTCTTTTAGCACTTCATCTCTATGCGCTAATCCTAATTTTAAAGCAGTGTCAAATTCTTCAATAAATAAAGCTGAAATTTCTTTATTAGCAACCCAAGCTGCGTAAACAAAAGGCAAACCAGTAAATTTCATCCATTCCTCGCCCAAATCATACGCAAAAGCAAAATCATCTTTTTTGCCAAAAGTTCGGTCGCCTATTAAAACTATGGCATCTGTTTTGGAATCATTAGTAACAAATTCAACATCTTGTTTAAAATGAAATTTCAGTAAAACTTTGGCCAAGTTATTTGATGTTCTCGACTGCGAATCAAACTTAATCGTTTTGATTTTACCCACTTCTACATCGGAAAAAATAAACACCGAATTAACGGCTCCCACAGAACCGATACAATACGAACCGATAATATTTGCATTAGGCACAAATGGAATAGCAGCTACGGGAATTAAACCTATATCAACTTTATAATCAATTAGTTTGGCAGCACAATCTGAAGGAATATCTAAGCTTAAATCAATCTGGTTGATGATTTCGCTGTGCTCAATTCCATAAATAAATGGTTTGGTATTGGTGTAAGAAACTGCTGATATTTTTATTTTATTCACTTTTTGATTTATTCTTTTTAACCACCTAAGAAACCTTAGAAAACCTAAGAAATAAGCAGTATAACTTTAATCTTTTAAATGGATCGTATTGTTAAAATCTAGAACAGAAAATTTACCATTTTCATAACCCATTCTGTATAGAGTTGTATTTTGATGAGGGAATTCGCCCATTTCACTTAGCTCTTTTTCCATCAATAAACACAACAATAAACGCATTGCTCTGCCATGCATACAAACTAAAACACATTGTTCGTTGGTGTTGCTCGTAATTACATCCATAGCTTCCTGCAATCTTACCTTTACCTCATTCGGACTTTCGCCTCCTTCAAATTTGGCCTCGTAATTTCCACCAATCCATTTTTCGGTTACTTCTCTAAAAGCAATTCTAGCTTCTTCCGTATTCGGCTGCCCTTCCCACAATCCCCAAGCCAACTCATCTAAGCCGCCTAATTTTTGCCATGGCAAACCCAAATCTAAAAAATGTTGCACGGTTTGATGCGTTCTTTTTAAATCGGAAGTATAAATTTTATCAAACTTGATGTTTTTATAATGATGATAAAATGCTTCGGCTTGCGTTCTGCCTGTATCATTTAAATCGCTATCTACACCTCTGCCTTGTACAATCCCTAACCTGTTTAATTCTGTTTCGCCGTGGCGGATAATGTATATTTCTTTCAATTTTTTAAATTTTGAATGATAGAATGAGTGAATTTTGAATGAAAAATTTCATCATTCTAAATTAATTTATTACCGGTAATTTATAGTAAGATGGTTTTACTTCGTTTTCAAAAACTACATCAGTATAGTCAGTTACTACATTGTATAAAGTATCTCTTTCAATAGGTTTTCTGCCTACTTGTTTAATCAGAGCCACTAATTCTTGCGTACTCATTGCCGGATTTTGCTCTTCAGCACCAGCCATGGAGTAAATTTTGGTCGTATCATCTAAAGTACCGTCAATATCATCAACCCCAAAACTTAGCGACATTTGTGCAGTTTCTCTACTAATCATTGCCCAATAGGCTTTAATGTGATCAAAATTATCTAAGTAAATTCTACCAATGGCATAATTTCTCAAATCTTCAATAACCGAAACCTCAGGCACATTACTCATTTGGTTGTGCTGATTTCTAAATTTCAATGGAATAAAGGTCTGAAAACCACCTGTTTTACCTTGTAGTTGACGCAATTGCTCCATGTGATCTACACGGTGTTCGAAACTTTCGATATGACCATAAAGCATTGTTGCATTTGAGCGCATCCCGAGTTTATGCCATTCTTCATGTATAGCTAACCATTGTTCACCTGTACATTTATCTTTTGCAATTTGTTCTCTAATTTCTGGATGAAAAATCTCTGCTCCACCACCGGGAATAGATTCTAAACCTGCGTCTTTCATCAATTTCATACCCGTAGCGTAATCAATTTTCGCTTTTTTAAAGATATAATGATATTCTACTGGCGTTAATGCCTTTACATGCAACTCTGGTCGGTGTTTTTTGATGGCTGTAAACAAAGCTGAATAAAATTCAACATCGTATTGCGGCAATACACCACCTACAATGTGAACTTCGGTAACAGGTTCATTATCATACTTTTTAACCACATCGAGCATTTCATCTAAAGTTAATGCCCAACCTTCTTCTTTTTGCTTAATTAAACGAGAGTATGAACAGAATTTACAATCGTAAACACATAAATTAGTAGGCTCTAAATGAAAATTACGATTAAAAAAAGTTTTATCACCATGCTTTTTTTCTCTAATGTAATTGGCTAAAACTCCTAAATAACTTAACTCTGCATTTTTATATAAGTAAACGCCATCATCAAAAGTGATACGTTTTCCATCCGCTACTTTTTGAGCAATTGCTTTTAATTCAGATGAAATATTTTGATGGTTAAGAAGAATAGCTAAATCTTGCACGGTGTAAATTTATTGTTCATACAAAAGTACAATATTGCCCTAATTCTAAATCATTTTGTTGTAAAAATGGCTAATTTAGCAATAAAAAAAAGCCTTCCGATTATTCGAAAGACTTTCTAAAATTTATTTTGATGTCTTATTTTGCTGCTTTTGTAAAATTCATTACAATATATGCAGTTCTGTTGCCGTATTCAATTGGCGATTTGATGACCATATTGTTTCCATCAGCAGATGCTAAAGCCAAACGGTAACCAGAAGTAACTTCTTTAGCTTTTTCTCCTTCAAATATTTGCTTGTATTGGAATGTTCCATCAGCAGGACTAACAGACCAGAAAATAGTTTGTGTTTTAGCTGCACATGTTGTACTAGATGGTAAACTATAGCTACCATTTCCGCTATTAGTTAGATTCCATGTACTACCAACAAAACATTTATAAGATGCTTCGCCTAAAAATGACTTCACTGCAATTTCAGGAATACCATCAAAAGTAATGTCGTTTACTACCCAATTACCAGACACATCACCTCTTTTTGCTGCTACAGCACCAGTTGTTGTTTTCGGAGAACAGCTTTGTAACACTATTATAGAACTACAAATTAACGCTGCTATTAAAAATATTCTTTTCATATACTTGTTTTTTGATAAGCTGATTACATAAATCTTGCCAAAACAAAATAATTGACCAGATTTAAATTTTAGCTTTGTGCTAATCCCCTTAAAACTTAAAAATGAAAACAGAAACAATTGCTATCCATTCACAAAATATTGTTAAAAGTGCTACGGGCGATGTAACGATGCCTATAAGTTTATCAACAACGTTTTTAAGAGATGAAACTGGCGGTTATCCTGGCGGACACATGTATAGCAGAGTAAGCAATCCTAATCGTGAAGCTTTAGAGGAAGTAATTTCAAAATTAGAATTTGGAGAAGCTACCTGTGCGTTCTCATCAGGTAATACTGCTGGCATGACTGTTTTTCAAGCTTTAAAAGCTGGAAGTCATATCATTGCTCCTGATGATATGTATTGGGGTTTGAAAAAACAATTACTCACTATTTTTAATGATGTTTTAACTTTCGACTTTGTGGATTTAACAGAGTTGGATAAAGTCGCAGCTTTTATTAATCCCAATACGGCGATGATTTGGGCTGAAACACCATCTAATCCATTATTAAAAATAACTGATATTGAAGCTTTGGGCAAAATTGCAAAAAGCAATAATTTGATATTTGTGGTTGATAGTACATTTGCTTCGCCAATTTTACAAAATCCAATTTTATTAGGAGCGGATATTGTAATGCACTCTACCACGAAATATATCGGTGGGCATAGCGATGTTTTGGGAGGATCTTTAACCACAGCCAAAAAAGATGAGTTTTGGGAAAGAATTTTAAATGTGCAACAAACGGGCGGTGCCGTTCCATCTCCATTCGATTGTTTTTTATTGCTACGTAGCATTAAAACATTAGCCTACCGCATTAAAGGACATTGTGAAAATGCAATGAAATTGGCAGAATATTTAGATAATCATCCAAAAGTTGAAGCAGTTTATTATCCTGGCTTAACCTCACACAAGCAGCATGAAATTGCTAAAAAACAAATGAAAGATTTTGGTGGAATGATGTCTATTTTAGTTAAAGGAGATGGAGATAACGCCCGGAAAGTGGTTAATAGTGTGAAAATATTTGCGCAAGCTACAAGTTTAGGGGGTGTAGAAAGTTTAATTGAACATCGTGCATCTGTTGAAGGACCAGATACTAAAACTCCTCAAAATTTAGTGAGAATTTCTGTTGGTCTAGAGCACATTGACGATTTGATTGCAGATTTGGAGCAGGCTTTGGGGTAGTCGATTTCGTCATGCCCAACTCGATTGGGCATCGTAATGCTATATTAATAGCTATAAAAATTACTTGATTTTCGACAAACTAACTCTAAACTGTAAATTTATTTAAATAACAGTGTTGATTTTAATAATTCCTATTATCCTATTTTTAGCATTACGATTGCCAGTCAAGCTGGCAATGACGAAGCACTATTAAAATTACCCAAACAAAGTACTACTCAAATACCGATCTCCCCTATCACAAGCAATAAATACAATTAAACCACTTTCTAATTCTTCGGCTAACTGTAAAGCGCAATGTAATGCGCCTCCACTACTCATGCCGGCAAAAATACCTTCTTTTTTCGCCATAGCTCTTGCAGCCATAGTTGCATCTTGCTGTGAAACGTCCATAATTCGGTCTACACGCTCTGGCTCATAAATTTTAGGTAAATATTCAATTGGCCAACGGCGAATACCCGGAATAGAGGATTCTTCTGTCGGTTGGCAACCTACAATTTGAATACCTGAATTTTTCTCTTTCAAATATCTTGAATTACCCATAATACTGCCTGTTGTACCCATACTGCTTACAAAATGAGTAATTTCACCATTGGTATCATCCCAAATTTCTGGACCAGTAGTTTTATAATGCGCTAAATAATTATCGGCATTGGCAAATTGGTTTAACAAATAATAACCAGTTTGATTGCCCTTTTCTTCGGCATAATCTCTACAAACTTCAATCGAATCGAGCAAAGTAACTTTAGCGCCAAATGCTTCCATGGTTAAAGTTCTTTCTCTGGTAGAGCTAGATGGCATAACCAATTCAATCTCTATTCCGTAAATAGAGGCAATCATAGCTAAAGCTATGCCTGTATTTCCGCTGGTAGCTTCAACCAATTTGGTGTTTTTATCGACTTCGCCACGCTCCATTGCACTGCGAATCATATTTAAAGCTGCCCGGTCTTTTACACTTCCACCCGGATTATTTCCTTCTAACTTGGCATAAATTTTAACATTAGGATTGGTATTTAAATACCTAATTTCAGCAAGCGGAGTGTTTCCAATACAATCTATAATCGTTTTCATGATGATTTAATTTTAATTTCTGCTTGATGATAAACTATAGAATTTTCTGGAACGCTACTGGTTATCCAAACATTTCCTCCAATAATACAATTGTTGCCTATAAAAGTTTCTCCACCTAAAATTGTTGCACCAGAATAAATTACTACATGATTACCAATAGTTGGATGCCTTTTAGTGTTCGACTTTGATTTATCAACACTTAAAGCGCCTAAAGTTACACCTTGATATAATTTTACATAATTGCCAATTACCGTAGTTTCTCCAATTACCAAACCCGTTCCATGATCTATGTATAAATATTCGCCAATTTCTGCTGCCGGATGAATGTCTATTCCAGTAACGGTATGTGCATATTCGGTTATGATACGAGGTATGTAAGGTACTTCGAGCAAATATAATTCATGCGCAAAGCGATACATCGCGGTAGCAAAAAAACCAGGATAACACCTAATGATTTCAAACTCACTTTGAGCCGCTGGATCGCCATTTGATAATGAAGATAAATCAGTATTTAGTTTACAATAAATTTCGGGAATTTGCTCAAAAAAACCATCGGCAATAGCTTTATGACTATCTGATTTGCAATCTTTTGTAGATTTTAAAATAAGTTGTAATTCTTCTTTTAGCTCAAAAAATACACCTTTCAGTATTTCTTGCGTATAATTTGTTGATGCTCCTCGTTCTGGAAAAATCAAATTAAGCAAATTATGAGCCCAATTAGCAATAGTTTGGTTTGATGGCACCACTTGTTGCTGTTTTTGACGAAAAATGATACGATCTAAGAATTGATTATCCACAGGAGAAAGATTTAATTTAAACTACAAAGTTACTATACTTTAGTTTGCTAAATAATTATTTAAGTCAGTATAATGCCAAATTAAAAAAATACAATAAAAAAATTGCAGTAATTTACTTAAAATCAATATTTTAAAAAATAATCAGAATTTAATTTTGCATTAGTAAAAATTTCATTCTATATTTGAAACATTATTTGGAGAAACCAAGTAAAAGTCAATTACCAACATGGTTATTGATTTATAAAGAAGTGGCGAGAGACAGGCTCTATAACCCACTGGCAACCCTCCCTTACGGAGAAGGTGCCAATTCCTGACCACTCAACATGGTGTTGTTTGGAAATATAAATTAAGAAGATGAAAACATTACATTCTACTTTGCCTGAGGGCGATGCGCTTCAATTAAAACCTACGAAAAAGGTTTCATTATCTATTTTAAATCCGCTTTACTGTAATAACGTTGCAATGAATTGTATGTGCAATTGCATGTACTAATCTCAAAATCTTCGGCTTTGTAACATATTCACATTTCTGAAGGTCCCGATTAACGGGATACGCAATTTAAGATGTTTATGGATTTCCAACAACATTTCAACTTTACAAAATTTCAACTTTAAAACATCAAAACATGTCAACTCAACATAAATTCGAAACACTACAACTACATGCTGGTCAAGAAATTGACCCAACAACTGGCTCAAGAGCGGTGCCAATTTATCAAACTACATCTTATGGCTTCAAAAATTCTGAACACGGTGCAAATCTGTTTGGATTAAAAGAATTTGGAAACATTTATACCCGGTTAATGAACCCAACTACAGATGTTTTTGAGAAAAGAATTGCTGCTTTAGAGGGTGGTGTTGCAGCTTTAGCAGTTGGTTCTGGTCAAGCAGCTCAGTTTATCGCGTTAAATAACATCTTGCAAGCTGGCGACAACTTTGTATCATCAAATCATTTATATGGTGGCTCATACAATCAATTTAAAGTTGCTTTTAAACGCTTAGGTATCGATGTTAAATTTGCAAATATCGATGAACCTAAAAGTTTTGCTGATTTAATAGATGAAAATACAAAAGCACTTTATCTTGAAACAATTGGTAATCCTGCTTTTAGTGTTCCAGATTTTGAACAAATTGCAGCAATTGCTAAACAGCACGATTTACCTTTAATAGTAGATAATACTTTTGGTGCTGGCGGATATTTATTTAGACCCTTAGAACATGGTGCACATATTGTTGTAGAATCTGCCACAAAGTGGATTGGTGGACATGGAACTAGCCTTGGCGGTGTAATTGTTGACGGTGGAAATTACAATTGGGCAAACGGAAAATTTCCTCAATTCAGCGAACCGTCTGAGGGTTACCATGGTTTAGTTTTTGGGGATGTATTTGGCGAGAATGGACCTTTCGGTAATATTCAATTTATTATACGTGCTCGTGTAGAAGGTTTAAGAGATTTCGGCCCTGCCATTGCTCCTTTTAACTCATTTTTATTGATACAAGGTTTAGAAACTTTATCACTTCGTGTGCAACGGCATGTTGAAAATGCTTTGGCTTTAGCCACTTGGTTAGAAAATCATCCGGCAGTTGCCAAAGTAAATTACCCAGGTTTAGAAAGTAGCCCATATCATGCCAATGCCAAAAAATATTTAAGAAATGGTTTTGGCGGTGTTTTATCTTTCGAGCTAAAAGGGAACAAAGAAAATGCCATCAACTTTGTTGACAACTTAAAATTAGTGAGCCACTTAGCCAATGTTGGCGATGCAAAAACGTTAATTATACAACCCTCTGCTACAACGCACCAACAATTAAGCGAAGAAGAACAATTAACAGCCGGAGTTTATCCAAATCAGTTAAGGGTTTCTGTAGGTATCGAACATATCGATGATATTAAAGCAGATTTTGAACAAGCGTTTTCAATTATCAGTTCTCAGTTAGCGGTTGACAGTTTAGCATAACGTTTCAACATTACAACATTTCAAATTACAATATGCCTACGTATAAACATCCAAAAATATTCAAACTAGAAAGTGGCAAAAAACTGCGCAATCTAGAAATTGCTTACCAAACTTTTGGGAAACTAAATGACAAAAAAGATAACGTAATTTGGGCTTGCCATGCGCTTACCGCAAATGCTGATGTTTTAGATTGGTGGAAAGGATTATTTGGAAAAAATGATTTATTTAATCCTGACGAGCATTTTATTATCTGTGCTAATGTTATTGGTTCAAATTACGGAACCACCAATCCGTTAAGTTTAAATCCAATTACTGGTCAACCTTATTATTTATCTTTTCCAGAGTTTACCATTAGAGATTTAGCTGCAGCACATAATTTATTAGCCAACCATTTAGACATTAATAATATAAAGGTTTTAATTGGAGGATCTTTAGGTGGACAACAAGCACTAGAGTGGTCGCTGGCAAAAACACAAACCATAGAAAACTTGATCCTTGTTGCTACAAATGCTGTTCACTCACCCTGGGGTATTGCATTTAACGAAAGTCAGCGTTTGGCAATTAGTACCGACAGAACATTTTATGCCAACCAGCCAGATGGCGGTTTAAAAGGATTAAAAGTAGCCAGAAGTATTGCATTGTTATCTTACAGAACATATCAGGCTTATGCCGATACGCAAGTTGAAAGCGTAAATGATAAAACCACAGGTTACAGAGCTTCATCGTACCAAAATTACCAAGGAGAGAAACTTTGTAAACGTTTTAACGCCTACAGTTATTGGTACTTAAGCAAAGCGATGGATAGCCACAATGTAGGTAGAGGTAGAAAAAGTATTGTTGCAGCATTGGCCGAAGTAAAAGCTAACACACTTGTTATCGGAATTGAAAACGATGTACTCTTCCCTATTGTTGAGCAAAAGTTTTTAGCAGAAAATATTACTGGCGCAGAATTTAGCGCTATAAACTGCGCTTACGGACACGATGGTTTTTTAATTGAAACTGATAAGTTAACCAACATTATCGGCAATTTTTTAAAAAACAATGCGAACAAAAAGATTATAAAATTAAATAGAACAGCTTAAAGCTGAAATTATAAAGATTAAAAAAGTAAATCGTAAAAACTAGAACAGATAAATCAGTGAAATCATTTTATCTGTGTAATCATAATAAAAAATGAGTAAAAAATTAAAAATAGGATTATTTGGTTTTGGAGTTGTTGGACAAGGATTGCATGACATTATCCGTGGACAAAACTTAAACTTAGAAGTAGTAAAAATTGCTATTAAAAACCCTGATAAGCAAAGAAGTTTAGACACTAGTCTTTTTACGACCAATCACGATGAAATTTTAGACAACCCAGAAATAAATACCATTGTTGAATTAATTGATGATGCTGATGCGGCTTTTAAAATTGTTAAAAAAGCTTTAAGCAACGGAAAAAATGTAGTTTCTGCTAACAAAAAAATGATTGCTACCCACTTGGCAGAATTGGTAAAATTGCAAGAAGAAAATGGCACATCATTACTTTATGAAGGTGCGGTATGCGGTAGTATTCCAATTATCAGAAACTTAGAAGAATATTACGACAATGAACTTTTACACGGCATCAGTGGAATTTTTAACGGTTCATCTAATTATATTTTATCGAAGATATTTAATGAAGGTTTAGCTTATTCAACTGCTTTAAAACAAGCACAAGATTTAGGGTTTGCAGAAACTGATCCGATTTTAGATGTTGGAGGCTATGATCCTAAATTTAAGTTAACTATTGCAACGGCTCATGCTTATGGCTTGTTTATCAATCCAGAAAATATCTTAAATATAGGCATCCAAAATATTTCTGATGCAGATATTCAATATGCAAGAGAGAAAAATTTTAAAATTAAATTGGTGCCAACTGCTCGTAAAATAAGCACCAAACAAGTTGTTACTTTTGTATTGCCAAAGTTTGTTAAAGCTGATGATTTTCTTTACAATGTTGAAAATGAATACAATGGCGTAACAGTACAAGCAGCATTTGCTGATAAACAATTCTTTTTCGGTAAAGGTGCAGGTGGGCACCCAACTGGTGCAGCTGTGCTTTCTGATATTGCGGCTTTACGCTACGATTACCGTTATGAATACAAAAAATACCATCAACAAAATGGACTTATCCATACAGATAAAGTTAGCGTTGAAGTTTATTTACGATATGTACATGAGTACACTGTTGAGAAACTAGAAGTTGAAAATATTTCTGAACGTTTTTCTCGCAACGATTATAAATATGTAATTGGCAGTGTTAGTCTTAAAAATCTAATTGCAAATAGAGATTTACTTTTAAATAAAGATGTATTTATTGCACAAACTGGCAAACTGACTTATAGCCAACAAGATATTGCAGCTATTGCCGAAGAAGGCGTATTTGCTAACTAAATTATTTTTCTATCTGCTTTTTTGCAGGTATTTTTTGTTTTGTTTTGAAATGCAAAGCCTCGATGGATTTCGGGGCTTTTGCTTTAAGCGTAGTCGTTTTTGTGAGGAGGAACCACAGCCTGTCCCGACTTCTCGGGAAAGCAATCTTCTTTAGTAGTTACTACTAAAAATAACCGCAAAGACACAAAGAGCGCAAATAAAATTATAGCATCTTTTCACTTTGGTTTATGAAATTTATTAACCTGAGTTCGATAATTATTCATATAAATTACAGCTATAATAAGCCTAATTTATCGTCTGATCGTCATGCTGAATTTATTTCAGCATCTGTTTAGCATGAAAGACCCTGAAATAAATTCAGGGTGACGAACAAGTTAACCCAAAACGTAGTTTAAAACTTCAAAACCAATATTTAATAATCGAGCTCAGGTTATTAGAATAAAAAAAGGTCTATGAAAAATTCACAGACCTTAAGAATAATATAACAATCGAATTAAGATTGTTTTCCCGAAAAATCGGGATAGGCTAACTTTTATAGCAATGACGAGTTTTATGAAATCTCTCTATTGATATCCCAATTCTCTAAATAATCTGCCACTCGGCGAACAAAAGAACCACCTAAAGCGCCATCAACCACTCTGTGGTCATAAGAAAGTGATAAAAACATCATGTGGCGGATAGCAATTACATCACCATATTCGGTTTCCAAAACTGCAGGTTTCTTTTTAATGGCACCAACTGCTAAAATTGCTACTTGTGGCTGATTAATAATTGGTGTTCCCATCACATTGCCAAATGAACCAACATTTGTTAATGTAAAAGTTCCATTTTGTGTTTCGTCTGGTTTTAATTTAGAATTACGAGCACGTGTAGCTAAATCGTTAACCGCTTTTGTTAAGCCAACTAAATTCAATTGATCTGCATTTTTAATAACAGGCACAATTAAATTTCCGCTCGGTAAAGCTGCCGCCATACCAATATTAATATCTCGCTTTTTAATAATTTGTGTGCCATTAACGGTCACATTAATCATCGGAAAATCTTTAATTGCTCTAGTTACCGCCTCAATAAAAATTGGGGTAAATGTGATTTTTTCATTTTCGCGTTGCTCAAAAGATTTTTTCACTTTATCTCTCCATTTTACCATATTAGTTACATCAGCCTCTACAAATGAAGTAACGTGCGGAGAAGTTTGTTTACTCATCACCATGTGCTCGGCAATCAGTTTACGCATCCTATCCATTTCTATAACTTCATCGCCACCACTTACAGATACTGCTGGTTTTGGAGCTGGCGTAGTTACATTAGGTGTCGGAGCTGGAGTTGCAACAGGAGCTGGTGTACTTGCAGGTTGTTGTTTTACTTCACCACCAGATTTGCTTTGTATGTAATTTAATAGGTCATCTTTTGTTAAACGACCTTCCGCTCCACTCCCTTTAATATTTTCTAATTCAGCTAAAGCGATGTTCTCTTGTGCTGCGATGCTTTTTACCAACGGAGAATAAAAACGATCTGAATTTTTAAAATCTTGTGATTGATGATGATCTGCAGTTGGCAATTGTTCTACACCTGGAATATTTTCAACTTCTTTAATTGGCTGTGGTACTTCTTCTTTTGCCGCTGGCGCAGATGGTGCACTTTCTCCACCTTCAGTTTCTATAATTGCAATTACAGCACCAACTTGCACCACATCATCTGCTGTAAAAAGTTGTTTCACTAATTTACCCGAAACCGGAGAAGGAACTTCTGAATCTACTTTATCTGTAGCGATTTCTAAAATGGTATCATCTAGTTGAATGGTATCACCAGGTTGTTTTGTCCATTTAATAATTGTTGCCTCAGCAACACTTTCGCCCATTTTTGGTAACAATAATTCGTATTGAGCCATATTGTTTTGGTGTTTATAATTGGTAATCAGCCGCAAAAGTACGCCTTTTTAACCATTTAATTCAAATCTTGTTTTAACAGGTTGAGCAACAGTGTTAAAGCCGCTGTGGCAGAACGTTCTATGTTTTGAATTCTTTTGTTGCTAAATGTAAAAAGCTTGGCAACTACAGTATTTTTTGAAGCGATAGCAATCCACACTGTGCCAACTGGTTTACCTGGTAAACCACCATCTGGACCAGCAATGCCACTTACTGCAATTGCATAATCAGTTTTAAAATGAGTTATTGCTCCTACTGCCATTTCTTTTACAGTTTGCTCACTTACTGCACCAAATTCAGCTAATGTTTGGTGCATTACACCTAAAACCGATTCCTTTAAATCGTAAGAGTAAGCTACGGCACCGCCAGCAAAAACTGCTGATGAACCTGCATGTTGTGTCAATAAATGAGAAATATAGCCTCCGGTACAACTTTCTGCAGTAGATAATGTTAGCCTATTTGCCTTCATTAAATCTAAAATGGCTTTTTCTAAGGGCACATCATCCTCCGCTGCTACATATTTTTTAGCTCTTTCAATAATTTGCTGAGCATAAATATCTATTTCTGCTTTTAAAGCTTGTTCGTCTGGTCCAACAGCACTTAATCTTAACCTTACCTGACCTAATTTTGGCAAATAAGCTAATTTAATGTGACTTGGCAAGCTATCTTCAATATCTTCTATCTGCTGTGCTAAAAACGATTCGCCTTGGCCTACCGTTAAGATGGTTTTATGAACAATATATGGAAGATCAAAGTTGTTTTTTATTCGAGGTAAAATTTCCTCCTCCATCAAATACATCATTTCAAAAGGCACACCTGGCATCGATACAAAAATTTTTCCATTAACCTCAAACCACATGCAAGGGGCTGTACCATTTTTATTTTGTATAACGGTACAACCATCTGGCACATCTGCCTGTTTAATGTTTACATCAATCATTGGTCTGTTAAACTTTCTAAATAATTCTTCAACATGAGCTAACGTAGTTGCATGTTGCCTAAGCGGCATATTAAAATATTTAGAGAGTGTAAGCTTGGTAATATCATCTTTTGTTGGACCTAATCCGCCAGTTAATAAAATGATATCAGCTCTTTTTTGTGCTTCATTTAAAGCTGCAACAATGTGTTCGGCGTTATCAGAAACTGATGTAATTTGTTTAACACTAACCCCAATTTTATTTAATTCTCTACCCATCCATGCAGAATTGGTATCCACAATTTGTCCGATTAGTATTTCATCGCCTATGGTAATAATTTCAGCTAGCATAATGATTAATATCTGGTGTAAAACCCTTTACGTTTACTTAATTTTAAGTCTTGAAGGATTGATGCTTTAACTTTGATATCTATAGAATAACTTTGGTACTGCCCAAAAGGCACCCAACTTGCGCTTAAATCCCAGCAATGTAAATCTCTATAAATAGAAAACGATGTAGGCGAAATTTCACTTCTAACCAAATCATAACCAGAAGTAAATTGTATCTTCCATTTGGGCGTTAAATTAAAATCGCCATTAAAGTTTAAACTATTGCTAATGGTTCTAGTAGATCTTTGCCCTAATGGATTACTATAATTAAAACTATAACTTAAAGCGATATTCCACGGAATATTAAAATCTACAAAAGCATTAGGATCTCTGCTAATTGAAGCAAGTTGCTCAATTTGTTCTTGAGTTCTATTACCGTTATTGTTCACATCGTTTGCATTTTTAACGGCATCCATGTTTTTATTTCTGCTTTTTAAAGCATCTGGATTAAAACTAAAATCGGTTGAAAAGTTTAAAGACACCAAACGAGGAAGTTTTCCATCTTGCCAAACATACCTATCTACCTCTTGAAAACTTGAGGAAGTAAATTGCGAAGCACCTGAACCGGTGGTTGTTTGTACAAAATCTACAGCGTAAGGACTTAATACCCCACCAAAGTTAAACCCTAATTTGTCAGTAAACTGAGATCGACCACTAAAATTTATAGGCGCCAATTTTTTACTTGGAGCAACAAAATTGTAGGCGCTTGAAAAAGTTAAACCTTGTATAATCGGTATTTTTCTTTCGCCCGTACCTGTGGTATCTTTTGAAGACAATACTTTTAACTCAACATTATTATCTACCGAGAAGTTTAAACCAGCATATTTTCCTGCTGATGGACCTCCAAAAATTCCTTGTTCAAAAATTGAGTAGCGCAACGGCTGTCCATTAGCACCTCTTACAATTTGAGAACCATCATTCGCAATCGGAACACTTTTACCTGGTCTAATATCATTGGTATAATAAACCTGATCACGATAGTAATTGTAATTATTTGATGAAAAATCTGGACGGTACGAAAAGCCAATATTTGGAGTAATTACGTGTCTAATAGCAGCTATATTGCCAATAGGTTTTTTAAATTCTCTCTTGCCATACAATTTGGTAGACATACCTAAGTTTAAATTATACTCTCCAGCTCTTTTAAAACCACTTACAGTATCTATTTTAACACTATCTGAGGTAGCTAACCTGATATATCTTTTTTCGATAGTTTGAAAATACCATCGCTCTGTGTAATTGGCACTTGTATTAAAGTTTAAGAACTGCAACACATTAAATGGTAAACTGATGGGAATATTATGTTGAAATCCGTTTTGAAATCTGCTTAAACCTCCTTTAGCAAAAACTAAACTCTCTTGATCACTAACTGTATTTTTAGCCTCTAAATTGTAACCAACAGTTAATTTTTGATAAAATTTTTGTGTACCTACCCTATCTTTTGGATCGAAAGGATTGATGGTTGACATATTTAAACTTACCGATGGTAAGGTTAAGGTTATTGTTTTAGCCGATGTTTCTTGCGAGTGTGTTAATGCTGATGTTAAATTGAATAAACCATCGCCAAACGTTTTTCCATAAGCAATACTCGAGCTCAGTGTGTTTCTTGCAATTTGATCAAAATCATTTGTGGCATTTGCTCCAGTTACTCTAAAATAGCTAGCTGTACCAGCATTAACCGAGGCACTAAAAGTAGATCCAGGTCTTGCTAACGGATTTTGGCTATGTGTCCAAGCAATGTTAAAGTTTTTTTGCGGCGTATATTCTGGCGTACCTTCTAAACCATTTCTAGTACTCGAATAAGCAAGGTTAAAATTACCATTGTGCTTATATCTTTTCATGTAATTGGTTGCCAAGTTCAAATCGTAAGATCCATTGGTAAATATATTACCTGTTATCTTTGCATCCCAATAATCATTTAAAGCAACGTAATAACCGCCGTTTAATAAACCAAAACCTTTAGTTGCATCTTCTTGTGGTGTGGGTAATATAAAACCAGATGACTTTTTATTGGGCTTAGGAAAAAATGCGAATGGCAAACCTAAAGGCATAGGTATTCGTTCAAACTCCATATAAACCGGACCAGTTATAATTTGATTTTTTGTAATAATCGCTTTTGTAAAGTGTATCCCAAAATGCGGTTCGGCCAAATTACAAGTACTAAAAGTTTGTCCGAGTGAATGAACTTCTTCATCGGGTTGTATTTTGGCAATTCCGCCAGAAAAGAAACCTCCTTCTTGTTCGGTAGATACGCCATAAACTATACCTTTTCCTAACTTAGTATTATAATTAATCGAATCGGCTAATGAAGTACCTTCTTGCCCCATTTTAAAAATAGGTCTACCAGTATATTTGCCTTTATCGTTTTTAATCCCACGAGCAAAAATGGTATTATTTCTCGAATCGAACCTGATGTATTCTGCATCGAGTTCAAATTCATCGTAAATAACACGAGCACTACCATAAAGTTGCATTATTCCGTTTTTTCTATCAATGTCTGTGGTATCTTTGGCGTAATATTCTAGTTTATCATCTAAACCTCCACCCTTTTTCATTATTTTTTTGGTGGTGTCACGCTTAGTGCTATCTGTCTGTTGTACCACCTGTTGAAACGAATATGTGCTTAATGCGTACGACTCATTATCAACAGAAGTTAATAAAAGAGCGCAAAATGATAAAATGATGTACCTAAAAAGTTTCAAATTTGTGTATGAATGTTATTTTTGCAATAATGTCTATCACAAAACGTTCAAAATTAATGAAAAATATACCATTGCTTAAGTCAAATAGAATTTTGATGTTAATTATTTGTGTAGTATTAGTTTTAACTACTGATAATCAACTATTTGCACAAGAATATAAAATAAAAACAATTGTAATTGATGCTGGTCACGGTGGCAAAGATGGCTCTACAAGAGGCGCATACTCTACCGAAAAAGAGGTTGCACTTAAAACTGCTTTAAGATTAGGCAAGGCAATTGAAGAAAACATGAAGGTTGTAAAGGTAATTTATACCCGTAGCACCGATGTTTTTATCCCGCTTTACGAAAGAATTGCGATAGCCAACAACGCAAAAGCAGATTTATTTATTTCAATCCATTGTAATGATATGCCTGTTGTAAGCTCTCGTTACATTAGCAGTTACGTACGTAATAAAAAAGGTAAAAAAGTGCCTGTGTATAAAACTCGGTATGCAAAAAGCACATCCACCAGAGGTGTAGAAACTTTTGTATCTGGTAGTGGCAGATTAGATGAACAAGATGATGTAATTAAAAGAGAAAATGCTTCGATGTTTTTAGAAGATAATTACAAAGAAAACTATCAAGGTTTTGATGCCAATGATCCAGAGTCGGCAATTATTCTTTCGTTGATGAAAAACACCTTTAGAACCCAAAGTTTAAAATTAGCCAAATTAGTACAAGATGAGTATGTAAAAGTTGGCAGAGTAAATAGAGGCGTACAAGAGAAAAGTTTAGCCGTTTTGGCAAGAGCCGGAATGCCTGCTATATTAACAGAAATTGGGTTTATTAGTAACGCTGGAGAAGAAGATTACATGAACTCTGAAGCTGGCCAAACTGAAATTACCAATTGTCTTTTAAAAGCAATACAAGCTTATAAAAACAGTGTAGAAATATAGTTTATAATATTTATTATAAATTTGCAGCAAACACACCATAAATGAAATTTAAATCCGTCCTATTATTTATTTTAATTCTCTTTTCAATTAGGCCAAACGTAGCAAATGCGCAAGGCTACAAAATTAAAACAATAGTTGTTGATGCCGGACATGGAGGCGTTAAACCAGGAGCTGCCGGAAAATACTCTTTAGAAAAAACTATAGCTCTTAAAGTAGCTTTAAAATTAGGCAAAATGCTTGAAGATGAATTGCCTGGTGTAAAAATTATCCAAACCCGTAAAACGGATGTTGATGTAGATTGGTACAGAAGGGCAGAAATTGCAAATGATGCAAAAGCAGATCTTTTTATATCTATACACTGCAATTCGATGCCAAAAGGTAATAATTATACCAAAGGAACGGAGACTTTTGTTGGTGCTTATCGCCGTATAAATGAGATGGATGCTGGTATTAAAGAAAATGAAGATATTTTAAAAGATAAGGATTATAAAAAGAAAGGTGCCTATGATCCTACTGATCCTGAAGAATTAATTATGCTATCTTTGTACAAATCTTTATTCAGAACTAAGAGTTTGGTTTTAGCGAAACTAATTCAAAAAAACTATACCGAAGTAAACAAAAGAACCAATAGAGGTGTTAAAGAACAAGGATTATTAATTTTGCAGCGAGCGGCAATGCCTTCGGTTTTAACAGAGATTGGATTTATTTCTAATGCCGCTGAAGAAGATTATTTGAACTCGCAAGAAGGACAGGAAGAAATTGTTACCGCCATAGTAAATGCCGTTAAAGAATATAAAAAACAAATAGAAAATTAAAAAATACAACAGCTTTGCTTAATTAAAAGTTAAACAACGCTAAATACCATTTAACACGCTACAACACAAATGAAAATAAAAAATGAAACCAAAGTAGGCGTATTAGCAGCATTTGCTATTGCCTTATTGATAATTGGCTATAACTTTCTAAAAGGAAATTCTATTTTCACTAGCGAAACAGAATTGTATGCACTTTATACCCAGGTTGATGGTTTGGGTGTTTCTAAACCAGTTTTAATTAATGGTTTTCAGATAGGTAGAGTTGACAAGCTCGAATTGCAAGCGGATGGTAAAATTAAAGCTACCCTAAAAATCAGAGATCAGTATGAAATTCCAGTAAATACCGTTGCAAGATTAGAAAGCACTGATTTATTAGGCGGTAAAGCCGTTGTAATGGTATTAGGTAATAGTAAAGAGTATGCGCAAGATGGCCACATATTAAATACAAATGTAGAAAAAAGCTTAATGGAATCTGTTCAACCAGTTCAGAAAAAAGCAGAGCTGATTATTGCTAAAATGGATTCAATCCTTACTAGTGTAAACTCAATCTTAAATCCTAGTTTTCAGAAAAATGTGGATAAGAGTTTTACTAGCATTGCATCTACCTTGGGTTCATTAGAAGCTACATCTAAAAAAGTGGATGCTTTAGTTGGCTCAGAAAGCGCAAAATTATCTGGCATTTTATCTAACGTAGAAGCCATAACTTTAAACTTTAAAAACAACGGAGCAAAAATTGATGCGGTTTTAAATAACTTAAATACGGTAACAGATAAAGTTGCAGCATTAAATTTCAAAACAACCATCGACAATGCCAATAAAGCTGTTGCTGATTTACAAGGAATGGTTTCTGAACTAAAAGCTGGTAAAGGATCTCTTGGAAAATTACTAACTGATGAAGAAATGTACAATAACTTGAACAATGCTTCTAAAAACTTAGATGCGTTAATGATTGACTTAAAGGCTAATCCGAAACGTTACGTACACTTCTCTGTGTTTGGAGGTGGAAATAAAAAAGATAAGTAACCTAGAAAAATATATTATGAAGAAGGCTGGAAATTTATTTCTGGCCTTTTTTGTGCGATAGAAATTTAAAGCAATTCAGCTGGAAGATTTTAGTTACTATTTATGTAGCTCATTTAAATAATTTTCTTTATTTAACAAAAAAATTTAGCTGAGCTGAGCACTTCGTGGTTCTCCTCGTGAAAAACTCGTTCGAAATGACGCTACATGAGCAAGATTAATTTACTACTATGAGGGGCTTTCAGTAGCAGAAACCTTCGTTATCTAGCCCTGTATGCAGTGGATATATTTTTGTGTCATGCTGAGCGTAGTCGAAGCACACAAAAAAATTGGAACAAAAAGCAGGACTAAATTAATATTTGCCTCTGAAACTGAGCTTCAAAAACAATAGATAGAAAATGGTAATTACTTATATTTTAAAAGTAATTCCTTCAATTGCTAAATCTGTGTTGGTAAAAACGGATTTAGCCTCGTCTAATAGCTCTACTAATGTCTTGTAACGAGATGAAAAGTGACCAATCAGTAAATGTTTAGCGCCAACTATATTTGCAACCTCAGCGGCTTGCAAAGCGGTGGTATGATGAGTTTCTTTCGCCCGTTCTAACATCTCATGCAGAAATGTAGCTTCATGATAAAGTGTATCACATCCTTTTATAGTTTCAAAATACACTTCATCCATCAAAGTATCAGAGCAATAAGCGTAAGATTTTGGTTCGGCGGAGTCGGTAGTATAATCTAAATTTTTAATCACATCTCCATTTGGTAAATCTAAGTCCACTCCTCTTTTTAGTAATGGATACAATTCAACCGGCACTTGATCTTGTTCTAACTTATCTATCAATAACTTTCTTAAGCGTTTTTTCTCGGTAAATTTAAATCCTGTACAAGGTATTCGATGGTTTAACACAATAGTTTCTACTGTTACATCGTTGTTTTCGAAAATTACTTCAGATTTGGTGGCATCAGTAAAAGTATAAATTAGTTCATACTTCAAATGCGTATCTGAATGTTTAAATTGAAGCTCTAAAATTTCTTGTAGTGCTTGTGGGCAAAAAATATGTAAAGGTTTTATCCTTCCATTTAAATGTAAGCTAGAGAGTAAGCCAATTAAACCAAAATAATGATCTCCGTGTAAATGACTAATAAAAACGTAATCGATTTTTGAGGCTTTTAACCCAAATTTAATCAATTGTTGCTGAGTACCTTCTGCACAATCTATTAAATAAAATTTCTCATTGCAATTTAATAACTGCGATGTTGGGTTTCTATTAAAAATTGGTGTTGCCGAGCTACTGCCTAAAATGGTTACTTCAAATGTCATTAATTATCCTTTATCTACACTGCCACGTAATTCTTTCTCTATTTCTTCCATAAAGATTAAATCAGTTGCTTCATCAATTTTGTTTACAAATGTAACCGAATGATGGAGGTTAGATATTTTAACAATATTTGCGATGGTATTGTTTACACCAGATACAACGAATATACCGCCGGCACTTTTGCAAAGTCTATCGCCAACTAAAAGACAGCTTAAATCTTGCGAATCGTTACATTCTTTAACATCAGATAAATCTAATACAATGTTTCGATAGCCTTCGGTATTTAATAAGATAAATTCCGATTTTAAAGCTGGTGTATTGGCGTTGGTGAAGTTTGGTTCATCCAATTTTAAAACAACATATTTTTCGTGTTTATCTGTAGAAAATTTCATGGTTATTAAGTTTATGTAAAGCGAAAGTAGCTATTTTTAATTTGATAATAAATTAGAAAGCGCATTATTCACGTTGGTTTCTATTCTTTCCAAAATATTTGATGATGTATTTTTCACAAATTTATCGCCTGTAATTTGCTCGTACAATTCAATGTAACGATCTGATATTGAAGCTACAATCTCTTCTGTCATTTCTGGTACAACTTGCCCATCTTTACCTTGAAACCCATTTTCAATTAGCCATTTGCGTACAAACTCTTTGCTCAATTGTTTTTGTGGTTCGTCAGATTGTTGTCTTTCTTTATATCCATCAGCATAAAAATAACGAGATGAATCTGGAGTGTGAATTTCATCAATCAAGTAAATGGTATCTCCTACTTTACCAAACTCATATTTAGTATCAACCAAAATTAAACCGCGTTCGGCAGCCATTTCTGTACCGCGTTTATAAAGTGCATGAGTGTATGCTTCTAACTTTTCGTAATCTAACAAAGAAACAATTCCTTTTGCTAAAATATCTTCTTTAGAAATATCTTCATCATGCCCAACTGCAGCTTTTGTAGTTGGTGTAATAATTGGCTCGGGTAATTTATCGTTTTCTTTTAATCCTTCTGGTAGGGCAACGCCGCAAACCGATCTTTTGCCTAAGCTATACTCACGAGAAGCATGACCAGCCAAATATCCTCTAATCACCATTTCAACCTTAAACGGCTCACAAATGCGACCAATTGTTACCATTTCATCTGGTGTAGCTAAAACCCAGTTAGGCACGATATCTTGTGTAGCAGCTAAAAATTTTGCTGCTATTTGGTTTAAAACTTGTCCTTTAAAAGGAATAGCTTCCGGTAATACCACATCAAATGCTGATATTCTATCGGTTACCACCATTGCCATTAATTGATCGTCTATAGTATAAACATCACGTACTTTACCTTTGTAAAAATTGCTCTGTTTTGGAAAATTAAAGTTGGTTTCTTTGATTGCTTTCATTGGGGGATAAAAATAATAAAAAGATATGAGTATTGAGATATGAGATGTGAGACTTAATTGCTTGATTAAGTTTTAATGCACACTTTTTGGAACTTAAATTAAAACAAAAAGTCCGAAAACGAGATTTTTACAATCTTATCTTCGGACTCAACGTGTTTTGCTGTAATGAACAAACCATTAAAATTATTTTAATAACCTATTACTTCCTTCATCGACAAAGTATTAATTATTAAATGCATCCAGTACTTCTTCAAAAGAATTTGATGAGATTACACCAATAGATTTATTTTTAACCAAAACTTCAATAATGCCACCAATTTTCTTAAGCTGCAGCCTTCCTTTAAAAATATGAGCTTGCTCTTCTGCCAAAAAATGCTGTAAATTTTTATGCTTTTCTTTTCGGCAAACCAATTCTTCACCGGCATCAAAAATAATTAACCTTAATTTATTACCTAAAGGTTCAAAAGCTAAAGTTAATTTTTCGTTAAGGATGATTTGGCGCATATTTTAATGTCTTACTACTCGATATTCAAATCTTGCTACTCGTTATTGTATATCCCCATAAGCTTTCAAAATCGCTTTTACCAATTTATGTCTTACCACATCTTCTCCAGTTAGGTAAATTACATCAATACCTTTAATGTCTGTTAAAATACGTAGCGCATTGTGTAAACCAGATTGTGCTTTTTTAGGTAAATCGATTTGAGTAATATCACCAGTTACAATAAATTTTGCCGTTGGACCCATACGGGTTAAAAACATTTTTAACTGCAAATCTGTAGAGTTTTGGGCCTCATCTAAAATCACAAAACAGTTATCTAACGTTCTACCACGCATAAATGCCAATGGTGCAACTTCAATGGTTCTGTTTTCTAAATACAATTTTAGCTTTTCTGGCGGAATCATATCATCCAAAGCATCATAAAGCGGGCGTAAATAAGGATCCACCTTTTCTTTTAAATCGCCCGGCAAAAACCCTAAACTTTCTCCTGCTTCTACTGCTGGTCTGGTTAAAATAATCCTTTTGATTTCTTTGTTCTTTAATGCTCTAACCGCCAAAGCTACCGCAGTATAAGTTTTTCCCGTTCCGGCAGGGCCGATGGCAAATAAAACATCGTTTTTATTGATGCTATCAACCATTTTACGCTGGTTGGCGGTACGAGCTTTAATCATTAAACCATGATTACCAAAAACAATTACTTCTCCAGAACCTGCATTTACAGCTGCAGCAGTTGCTGGAGTATCCTCAGTTTTTGTAGCTGATTTTTTAGAACCCAATATTGATTCTACATCGTTGTGCGAAAGTGTACGGTATTTATCTAAATGAGCAACCAACTGCTCAAATTTTTGCTCAAATGCCTTTAACTCAGCTTCATCTCCTAAAGCTTTTACGTCATTTCCTCTTGCTACTATTTTTAATTTCGGAAAAGCTGCTTTAACCAACTCATAGTGCTCATTGTTAGCACCCCAAAATTGTACTTGATCTGTTGTCTCTAATGTTAGCTTTAGTTCGTTCAAAATATTGTATTTTTATTTTAGCAGTGTGTATTTCGATTTAAAAATTGAATATTTGTAGGCGATTTGCCTATACACAAGAATAAGAATAAATATTGAATTTTTAATGGCCATAATAACATTAACAACAGATTTAGGTTCTAAAGATTTTTATCAGGCTGCTTTAAAAGGCAGTATCCTGAATATCTTGCCTACAGCTAATATTGTGGACATAACGCATGAAGTTCCTTCATTTAATATTCAGTATGCGGCATTCGTTTTAAAAAATGCATACCCCTATTTTCCTAAAAACACGGTTCATTTGATTGGTATCGATTCTGTTTTTAGCGAAAACACCAAATACATCGCCCTGCGTTATAAAGACCATTATTTTGTAGGGGCCGATAATGGAATTTTTTCTTTGCTATTGGATGAGATACCTGATGAATTAGTAGAGTTAAATATTATGCAAGATTTAAAATATTTACACTTTCCGTTGGTAGATATTTTTGTAAAAGCTGCCATTCATTTAGCTAAAGGTGGTAAATTAAAAGACATTGGTGTACCTACAGGAGAAATTGAGCAACGTATGCTTTTGCATCCTGTAATAGAGAGAGATATAATTAGAGGAAGTGTAATTTATATTGATACTTTTTGCAACGTAATTACCAATATCACCAAAGATTTATTTACCAAAATACAACGCAACAGAGATTTCACTCTATACTTTAGAAAGAGCGAAACTATTACGCAATTAAGTTGGCATTACAACGAAGTACCAGAGGGAGAAAAGCTTTGCTTATTTGGCATAAGTAACCATTTAGAAATTGCCATTAATAAAGGTAAAGCAAGTGGTTTATTGGGTTTACATTTGAGCGATATCGTAAGGGTTGAATTTCATCCTTAAAGAATGCCCCACCCAACCTCCACAGAATATAGGACTTTAAAAGAGTTGTCACTGAGGTGTAATTTATTACGTAGAAATCAATATAAATGACGTTAAATTTAGCCCGCTTTGTCATCCCGAACGCAGTGAATGATCTCTATAAGAGATTCCTTTCCGAAAAATCGGGACAAGCTGTGCCTCGGAATGACAAAACTTTTTTACACTAAACAATTGAATTACAAAAGGTTAAATAAAAACGTCACCGATAGCGTAATCGAAGTATTAAATTATAGGTCTTCGACAACCAGCCACGGCAGGCAGGCGCTCAGACTGACATTAACTTAAAATAACAATATGCTAGTTAGAGTAGTTAAAATGCAATTCGACATCAATTTCATTGATGAATTTAGAATCTTATTTACTGACGTAAAACCTAAAATCTCAAACTTTGAAGGCTGTTTAAGTGTTCAACTCTTACAGCATGAAAATGAGTTAAGTACATGGTTTACCATTAGCAAATGGCGCAGTGCGGATGATTTGGAAAACTATAGAAAATCTGATTTGTTTATAAAAACATGGGCTAAAGTTAAACCCAATTTTGCTGCAAAAGCTGAGGCATGGAGTTTGCTTGAACAATAAAAAACGAAAAAATGATTAAGAAGATAACATCCATATTGATAATTTCATTAGTATTTTCATCACTTTCTTTTTCGCAAGAAATGTCTGCTTACGAAATACAACGCACCAAAATTAATGCGCTTTTGGCTGAACGGAGTGCAAAATTTGGACAATACGACGAGAGCTTAAGTGCGAGAACTGGAATTTTTGGTTTTCAAACTAAAAGAGACATTAAAAACTCAAATGAAATTTTACGCCAAATTGCTTTAACTGATAATGAAATTTTTACGCAACTCAAAGTTTTAATGGATTATAAAGACCTTCAGGTAGAACAGGTTAAAACAGTAGCAAGCAGCAATTCTGAAAGTATATTAAACTATCGTAAAACCATTAAATCGCTACAAGAACAAAACATAATCCTCACAGAAAACCAAGACAAAGTAGAAAACTCGAGAGACCTGGCTTATTTAATGATGTTTATATTTTTGGTAGGCTGTGGAGTTTTAGCCTATTTATTTAATTTAAAACGCAAAAAATTAAAGCATTATGAAACAAAAAGCTTTTAAATTATTGGTTAAGTTAAATAACTTGATTTTACCTAGTTATTATCAGAAAGACCCGATGAAATTAAGCAATTTTGAAAAAGCAATATTGGGTTTCAGGTATTGGGCGCTTACAAATTCTATGAAGTAGGTGTAAGTAAATAATATGCGTCATATCGAATGAGCAAAGCGACGAGATATCTATTCATATTAAATAATACCTTAAGATTTCTCCTCGTTCCTCGTTCGAAATGACGCTTATACTTATTTCTTAAAAAATTCTATAATCAAATTAGCTAGTTCTGTACCAACTCGCTCTTGTGCTTCATTAGTAGCTGCGCCAATGTGAGGAGTTAAAGAAATTTTCGGGTGGTTTAGTAATTGTTTAATAGGCGTTGGCTCATTATCAAACACATCTAAACCTGCAAAAGCAACTTTACCTGAATCTAAAGCTTCAATTAAAGCTTGTTCATCAATTGTACCACCACGAGAACAGTTTACAATACCTACACCTGGTTTCATAGCTGCAAATTCATCAGCACCTAAAATTGGTTTATCAGCAAATGGCGTATGCAATGAAATGAAATCACTCTGTGCAATTACTTCTGCTAAACTCACCGTTTGTACAGGAATATCAACTTTAATTCCACCTTGTAAATTTAAAGTGATGTTGCCAGCAAATGGAAATAAATCGTAAGCTAAAACATTCATCCCTAAACCTAAAGCAACGGCTGCAGTTTCTCTACCAATTCTGCCAAAACCAATAATACCAATGGTTTTACCACGTAACTCGATACCTTTTGCGTAAGCTTTCTTTAAATCGTTAAATTTGACATCTCCATCTAAAGGCATTTTACGGTTGGCATCATACAAAAATCTAACACCTGTAAACAAATGTGCAAAAACCAGTTCGGCAACAGATAATGAGGATGCAGCAGGGGTATTAACTACAGCTACACCTTTGCTACGAGCATAATCTACATCAATATTATCCATACCAACACCGCCTCTACCAATTAACTTAATATTCGGACAAGCATCAATCAATGCAGCTCTAACTTTTGTTGCACTACGAACAGTAATTGCATCATAATTTAATAATGCTTGTTCTAATTGATCTTGTGGAATGGTTTCTGTATCAACTTGAAAACCTGCTTCTTCTAATAATTGTTTTCCTATTGGGTCGATGCCATCATTGGCTAGTATCTTAATCATATTGTATATTTTATACCAAAGGCATCCCTTTGGGACGGATTAAATCGATTAAACAATGTTAAATGCAATCGATTATATATTAAAATTTAAACTAATTTTTGTTTTGTTTTTCTTCAAATTCTTGCATCAAATCTATTAAAGCATGTACGCTTGTAATTGGCAATGCGTTATACATCGAAGCTCTAAAACCGCCAACACTTCTATGTCCTTTTAGTCCTTCAAAGCCGTTATCATCGGCAAATTTTGCAAATGGTTTTTCCAATTCAGGATTTTCCATTACAAAACAAATATTCATTCTTGAACGATCTTCAACTGCACAAGTGCCTTTAAATAACGGGTTTCTGTCAATTTCTTTATACAATGCATCAGCTTTTGCTTTATTTTCTTTCTCAATTTCAGCAACGCCACCTTTAGATTTTAACCAATTTAGGTTCAGCATTGCCGTATAAATAGAAAATACTGGAGGGGTATTGTACATCGAATCATTGTCTTTATAAGAAGCATAATCTAACATCGATGGAATTGCTCTTCCACTTTGGCCTAAAATTTCATCTTTTACAATTACAATGGTTAATCCGGCAGGGCCGATATTTTTTTGAGCACCAGCATAAATCAAATCAAACTGCGAAACATCAATTACCCTACTCATAATATCTGATGACATATCACAAACTACGGGTACAGTTGTTTTTGGCACTTCGAAAAGTTCTGTTCCGTAAATGGTATTATTTGAGGTATAATGAAAATATGCTGCATCAGCAGGAATAGCAAAATCTTTAGGGATAAATGAGAAGTTAGCCTCTTTTGAGCTAGCAACAACTTCTGCTTTACCAAAAAATTTAACTTCCTTAATTGCTTTGTTAGCCCAAACTCCAGTTTCTAAGTAAGCAGCTGTTTTTCCTTCGGGCAATAAATTCATTGGCACCATTGCAAATTGTAAACTAGCGCCACCTTGCAAAAATAAAACGGAATATCCTGATGGTACATTTAAAAGCTCTTTAACCAATTTATTTGCCTCTGCCATTACGCCTTCAAACTCAGGACTGCGATGTGAAATTTCTAAAATTGATAATCCATCTTTAAAATCTAAAATAGCTCTAGAAGCTTGCTTAAACACTTCCTGCGGCAAAATACAGGGACCTGCACCAAAATTATGTCTCATTTTCTATTTTGTAAATATGTTATTCATTGGTTTTAAAATATCAAAATTTTGAAATTAAACATGATATTTTAAGTAATTTTTATAAGTGTAAATCTAACACTTTGCTATTAATTTTTATTGATTTTTGAACTTTAATATCAATTTAAAGTTGAACTGCCGCCCAGTTAAATAATTTGGGACAGCATATTGAACGTTATCTACATCTTTTAACCATAAATATGAAACAGTGTTATTTACATTTAACAAATTAAATACTTCGATATAGGTGATAAACGAACTAAAATATTTTTCTAATAATTTGGGTTTACGCAAGGCGAAATCATCTAAAAAATCTTTAGAAAAACCGATGTCAACTCGCTTGTACGCAGGGATTTGAAAATCATCGCTATAAGTATTGCTTTGTGGCGAACCAATTGGTAAACGAGAACCATAAAGCATGGTTAAGTGAACCTTATAGGTTGGACTATTCAATAATCGATCTTGAAAAAACACAGAAAAATTTACACGCTGATCTGTTGGTCTTTTTAAAAACCCAGGATAAACAGTTGTAGGCACACCAACATTACTTTTAACAACATAAGAATCGCCAAGAATATCCTGATTGGCTTTCATAAATGATACCCTAAAGTAAGAAACCAAATCTTTAACAAACTCGCCTCCTATGCTAAAATCAGCTCCTAAAGTATTGCCAATTGCCGTTTGTGTAGAGAGGTATTTGATCCTAACATTATCAATTACATAGGGTATTAATCGATCTGAGTATTTGTAATATGCTTCTGAACTGAATTTTAAGCGTGTACCTAAACCATCAAAAGCATAATCAAAGCCAACAGATGTATTGTAGGAGCGTTGTGCTTTTTGGTTTAAATTTAAACCTCCATCAAATGCCCTAATGCTTCGGTAAGTTGGAGCTTGCTGATAAATACCTGCCGTAAAACGTAAAATTTGCTTATTATTATTTGGGCGGTACGCCAAAAGTAACCTCGGACTAAGTAATAATTGCTCACTTAAACTACTATAGCTCCCTCTAACACCCAACTGTAAATTGGTATTACTAGATAAACTATAACTATCCTGAACAAATGCAGTAAAATTATTAATATTTACTTGATTGGTTTGCTGTATAGATTGATCTAAATAAAATAAACTGGCATCGTTTGGCAAAATGTATCCAGCAGAATCAGTAAGGTGATATTCGATTAATTCATCCTTAAACCTATTTGCTTCAAACCTTAAACCCCATGAAAATACATGATTTTCAAAGTTTTGGTCTGCTTTAATCTCACTACTTATTGTTTGTGAATTTAAACTGTTACGAGCATAATTTAGGTAAGTACCTATTCCTCTATTTACACGAACAGATGTAAAATTATTGGTATTTAAGCCCGTTTCCAATTCATCAAAAATATAACGTCCTTCAATATCAAATCGTTCTTGCTCTTTCGTGTTAAAATAACTATTGATCCATTTAATTACCAAGTTTGGTTTCGGACTAAAAGTAGCAGTTACCGCACCGCCAGCTGTTTGATAGCTATCTATTTCCTGTCCGTTGTATGCAATATTTAACCTTAGTTGAGTATTTAATGTTCCAAATTGTGTTTCTCTATCTTCTGGAATTAATTTAAACTGCCCAATATTGAAATTACCCAAAGCGCTTAAACTAAATTTATCAGAAAAATTATACTGATATAGCAACTGGATATCACCAAAATTTGGATTGTAACTTCCTTTATTATCTTGTTGATTAAGTACACTTGCGTTATTCTTATACCTCAGCCCTGCTAAAAAAAAGCTTTTCTCGTTTACAAACTTTGTTGTTAAGGAAGTACCCAAAAAACCAGTAGTTAAAATAATTTGGTTGCTATCTGGCCTATCATATTTCACATCTAAAACGGATGACAATTTATCTCCATAACGAGCCTCAAATCCACCAGCAGAAAATTTGGCTCTAGATACTAAATCACCGTTAATAAAACTTAATCCTTCTTGTTGCCCGTTTCTAATTAAAATTGGTCTGCTGATTTCTATATCATTAATATAGGTTAAGTTCTCGTCAAAATTTCCTCCTCTAACACTGTACTGCGAACTTAATTCGTTGTTGGTAGAAACACCAGGCAATGTTTTTAAAATTGCTTCAAAATTACCAGAAACTGATGGCAATGATTGTAAATCTGCAATATTAATGGTACTCGTATTACTTAGCTGATTTTGCCTATTCGTTACGGTAACCTGCTCTAACTCGTTGATATTGGGCTCGAGAAATAAATCTCTAATAATGCGACCTGCTGCTTTTTCATTAATTTTTAGCAATACTGGTTTATACCCTAATAGATTATATTTTAAGGTAAAAGATGTGGTTTTAGAGTAAATGGTATAGTCTCCATTTGCATCGGTTAACGTAGATTCTTGCTGACCTAATACCGCGACGGTAACTTGCTGTAATGGTGTAGATTTTGGATCTAATATTTTACCTGTAACCCTTACCAATGGCTGAGCATTTACCAAAGTAAAGCCAAATACAAAAGTAAAAATCAACAGATATAATTTTCTCATTAAAAGAGATTAGATTTGATAGCTAACTTCAGGTCTATTTTTCATATCAGCAATCATCTGGGTCTGATCTGCTGCAGCAAAAATTGCATTACCAGCAACAAATGCAGTAGCTCCTGCGGTAATTAAGGCATCTATATTTGAGATACTAACGCCTCCATCTACTTCTATAATTAAATCTGGATGAATTTCATTTGCCATGTTTCTTAGCTCAGTAATTTTATTAAATGATTGTTCGATAAACTGCTGACCACCAAAGCCTGGATTTACAGACATGATTAAAACCATATCTAAATCTGCCAAAATATCTTTTAACAAAATTACTGGTGTATGAGGATTGAGCGCCACACTTGCTTTGCAGCCATGAGATTTGATTAACTGAATTGTTCTGTGTAAATGCGTACAAGCCTCGTAGTGAACAGTAATTATTGCAGCACCATTTTTTGCAAATTCTTCTATATATTGATCTGGATTTACAATCATTAAATGAACATCTAATGGTTTTTTAGCGTATTTATTTACTGCTTTCATTACTGGAAAACCGAAAGAGATATTAGGTACAAAAACACCATCCATTACATCAATATGAAACCAATCAGCTTCACTGTTATTGATCATTTCGATATCGCGTTGCAGATTAGCAAAATCAGCAGAAAGTATGGATGGAGCTATAATGTGTTTCATTTTTATTTAGTTTATCGTCATTGCGAGGCACGAAGCAATCTTAAAGCGAGAGTAATTTAGCAGATTGCTTCGTGCCTCGCAATGACGCGTTTGTTATTAATCCATTTTTTTATGGATAACCTTTGCAGATTTCAACATGATATTCATTTTCATCAGCCTTGCCATTGTATAAAACCTTTCTATGTAGGAGCTGGATAAAGCTTTACGCATTAAATCATCTTCAGCTTTTTTATAATCAGCTATTGGTTCTTCAACTATGTTAGTTTTGCTTTTCATATCAATACATGCAAGTTACAAAAGAAGTGGGGAACTTTGTAGTGGCAGGCTTAAAATATTGGTACTGCCTTACTTTTATAAACTGGATTGCAGCGGCATCCTTTTTGGCTGTCATCCTGAGCGCCTGCCTGCCGTGGCTGGTAGTTGAAGGATAGCCACAAAAGATACAGCGAGCCAGACTGCCTATGCTACAAAGTGATGGACTTGCTTTTCAAAAAATCATAACAGTAAATCGAGATTCTTCGCTGCGCTCTGAATGACAAATCTCAGAAACAAAAAATTGTCATTCCGAGGAACGAGGAATCTATTAACCTGAGCTCGATTATTATTTATTGTCTTTAAACACCTCGGTCTACGACCACCCCTCTGAAAGAGGGGAATGGAGTGCGCAATTCCCCTCCTTTGGAGGGGTGCCCAAAGGGAGGGGTGGTTGAAACAAAAATAAATTACTTAAACGGCACAACAATGTATACTAATAATCGAACTGAGGTTATTAAGTCTAATCCTTCGACTACGCTCAGGATGACAAATCTCAAAAACAAAAACCCTTCCAGTAAAACTGAAAGGGCTGATTTCGGTGGGTGGAGACACCCAACCGATAGAACTTATAAACTTCCTACTTTCCAACTTCCGGACTTTCGGACTTTTTATACTTGTGGAGTTGCAGGTTTCTCAGGGCGTGGCAACAAAACTTTACGAGAAAGCTTCATTTTACCTTGTTTATCTACATCTAACAATTTAACTTCTATTTTATCGCCTTCTTTAAGCACACCATCCATAGTTTCTAAACGCTCCCAAGAAATCTCAGAGATGTGCAATAAACCATCTTTACCTGGCATAATTTCTACGAATGCACCAAATGGCATGATAGATTTTACTTTACCTTGGTAAGTTGCGCCAATTTCTGGTTTAGCAGCAATCGCACTAATACGTGCTACCGCAGCATCAATAGCAGCTTTATTATCAGCAAAAATCTCAACAATACCTTTGTTACCAACTTCTTCAATAGAGATTGAAGCGCCAGTTTCACGTTGCATTTCTTGAATAATTTTACCGCCTGGACCTATTACCGCACCAATAAATTCTTTATCAATAGTTAATGAAACAATACGTGGAGCATGTGGTTTCATATCTGCATTAGGCTCAGCGATGGTTTTCTTCATCTCTCCTAAAATATGTAAACGACCTTCTTTAGCTTGCAATAAAGCTTTAGTTAATACTTCGTAAGATAAACCATTGATTTTCAAATCCATCTGACAAGCAACAATACCTTTTTCGGTACCAGTTACTTTAAAATCCATATCGCCTAAATGATCTTCATCACCTAAAATATCAGAAAGGATAGCATATTTACCAGTTTTCTCATCAGTAATTAAACCCATTGCAATACCAGAAACTGGTGCTTTGATTTTAATACCAGCATCCATTAGTGCTAAAGTTGCAGCACAAACAGTTGCCATTGATGATGAACCATTAGATTCTAAAATATCAGAAACGATACGGATTGTATATGGATTATCTGCTCCTTCTGGTAACACTTTCTTTAACGAACGTTGTGCTAAAGCACCATGTCCTATTTCTCTTCTACCAGCTCCTCTGTTTGGTCTAACCTCACCAGTACTAAAACCAGGGAAATTATAGTGTAATAAGAATTTGTTGTAACCATTAACAAAAGCACCATCAATCATTTGCTCATCATCTTTGCTACCTAAAGTAACCGATGTTAAAGATTGCGTTTCGCCACGTGTAAACACTGCCGAACCATGTGCTGCTGGTAAATAACCTACTTCACTCCAAATTGGGCGAATTTCTGTTGTTTTACGACCATCTAAGCGAATACCTTCATCTAATAAAAGATTTCTAATTGCATCGTACTGCACATCATGATAATAATGTTTAGCCATTGCTTTAGTTAAATCTTCCGTTTCTTCTGGCATTGCTGCAAAGAAATCGTTAATTATAGCAGTAAAACCAACTTTACGCTCGTCTTTATTAGAACCAGATTTAGCTACAGCATAAACTTTATCGTAAGTTGCAGCATAAACTTGTTGTTTTAAAATTTCGCTATGGTCTTCGTGGTTATATTCACGTTTTACAGTTTTGCCAGTAGCTTCGGTTAATTCTAATTGAACGGCACATTGAACTTTAATTGCAGCATGTGCAAATTTCAACGCTTCAACCATTTCATCTTCCTGAATTTCATCACACTCACCTTCAACCATACCGATATCGTTAGCCGAACCAGCAACCATAAATTCTAAAGTTGCACGCTCTAATTCGCTAGCTTTTGGATTGATTACCAATTTACCATCAATTTTAGCTACACGTACTTCAGATATTGGGCCGTTAAAAGGGATATCAGACACTGATAAAGCTGCAGATGCCGCTAAACCAGCTAAACAATCTGGCATAATATCTTTATCTGCCGAGATCAATGAAATCATTACTTGTGTATCAGAGTGATAATCTGAAGGGAACATAGGGCGTAAAGCTCTATCAACCAAACGAGAAATTAACACTTCATAGTCAGATAGTCTTGCCTCACGACGCAAAAACCCTCCTGGAATACGACCAGTAGCCGCATATTTTTCTTGATAATCTACCGATAAAGGTAAAAAATCTGTACCTGGTTTGGCACCAACGGTAGATACTACAGTTGCTAACAACATGGTATCGCCCATTTTAACTACAACAGCACCATCAGCTTGTTTAGCCAATTTACCTGTTTCAATTTCTACAATTCTTCCATCGCCCAAATCGAACGATTTTTTTATTACATTCATATTTAATTGTTGTGATCTGCTTTTCCTCTTTCGAACAGATCGAGTTTATATATATTTTCTTCGAGTATTAAACTAAAAAAGCCATCTGCTTTTAAGGCTGATGGCTTTTAATAAGCATTACAATGATTTAATGATATCTCTTAGCGATAAAGCTTTGATAATAGCACGATAACGAGTAATATCTTTTTTGTATAGGTAAGCCAAAATACCACGGCGTTTACCTACCAATTTTTGAAGTGACAACTGCGTAGAGAAATCTTTACGATTTTTCTTTAAGTGTTCTGTTAAGTGCGCAATACGGTATGTAAATAACGCTACTTGACCTTCTGCAGAACCAGTGTTGGTTTCTACTTCGCCGTGTGTTTTAAAAATTTCGGCTTTCTTTTCTGTACTTAAATACATTCTTGAATAATATTAAAGTGATATTTATTAATTAATTGTGGCGCAAAGATAAGGTATTTTAGTTTAAAAACAAGAGTTTAGAAATATGCTTTTTAATTATTAACATTAAGAAATTAAGGTAATTAAGCCGCTGGCAATCGCAACAAACCACAACTCAATCCTTCTCAATACCTTAATGTTTAATTAGAAAACAATGCCAGTACTACTTGACAATTGCAGCCCCACCCTCGCTTCTGCCGTGAAGGCGGCATCTCGCTAAGTCGGGTTTATTTAACAAAGGAAGTGGTTCTTTTGTTGGTTGAATATTAATTGCTGATTTAAGGTTTTTATGATGTGATTCTTTAAAAGAATTGTATTACATTTTACTTAAAGCCCATTAATCCAGAGCTAAATTCTACTGGTAGCCATACCCTTAAATTTGCAACCTCTCTTTTTGCCTCATTTGAAATTGGCAACTTCCATACATCGAAAAATGAACTTAGATTAGTTTTTGTAGCTTTAGAGATGTTTATAAACCAAAAGTCTATCTTTTCTTGTTGTGATTTAGGATAATTTGATAAAGGTAAATTCCTATAAACTTTATTTACCTCCTTAATTGGCTTCCAACCAAAGTTTTCAATTAATTGAATATACATACATAATGCAGTAAATGGATCGTCTTTCCATTTTTCAAAAGTTGGTTTGTTATTCAGGTACTTTTTAATACGTTTAAAAACAACTTCTCTACTTGAGATATTATCTGCACTATAAATTCCCTTTTTCAACACCTGATCATACACATACATCGAAAATAAGTTCACTGTTACTTCGCCCAGACCATCAAAATCAATTCCCCAAAACTGATGTCGGTGTCCAAGTTCATGAAAATGCCCCCAAGAACCTTTAGTCAGTAAAATATTTTCATTCAACATCCAATCACAGCTTTCTTCAGGCACAACAATGCGATCTTGATCAGTAAACATAAATCCAAAGGCAACCTGATCATCTACAATGATTCGTTCTTTGTATTTTCTTTCTCTTGATACTATTGCTAAATCTGCATCTGCATCTAATACTTTATCCCAAAACTGCATTAATTGTTGTGGATGATCTAATTTTAGAATTCGATTTGATGGAATAATCAAACTGACCTTCTCACTACTCAGTTCTGCCCATGGCGCTTTATGACCTTTAATTTGAGCCTTCCACTCATCTTCTGTAGTTTCGCCTAGTTTAAAATAAGGAGACTTAACAGCCCCACTTACCGTTAGTTTAATAAATTTTAAAGCTGATGTATCAGCAACTTTAATTGACAATAAACCACCATAAGGAGAAAAAATTACTTTTTCAGTTGTATTCAGTTCAAATTCACGAGTTAAATCAAAACCTAATCTAGTCAATTCATCCTTATGCATTAAATCATTGTTGTGCACACCAATCTGAGCCTTTAAACGTTGTCCAATCAATTCATCAGCAATCGTAATTTTAACTTTTTCACCAGCGGGAACGTAAAATCCAGTACTTTGCGGCCTGTAAAAAACACTTTTCGGCTCCCATAATCCTTGAATACCTATTTTCACTGGAATAGTTATTTCCTCAGTTATTCGCTTTACATCTTTATCTACTTCACCAGGAAAAACGTGATAACCAGGTGCTTTTACAAATGTATCCGTTCCTAATTTCAACTGATTAAATTTTCCCTCTAAAATATAAGCAAGCTTTTCTTTACCTGTTGCAATACTAATCGGGTGTAATTTTGATGGATATCTTATTGAATCAGATAAATTAAACATGGTTCTGATTTCTTTTAAAATTGGTGAATTGAGCATATTTGCCTTAAAAATCAAATCAATTGTAGTGTTAACCGCATACAGTTTTTCTTCATAAGAAATATCCGTAATCGCTGTGTCACTTAAATAAGGAAATAGCGTGTTTGGATGAAGGTAATACGGAAAGTTGGAGAGTATGAGGTTATTGTTTTCTTTAGTTTGTTTGATTAATATATTTGCATTGAAAATGCCCGCTTTCATTAAAAGTTGATTGATTTTTAATTCATGAGCACCAGATTTAACTTTTAGTATTTCATTATATGGAGATCCGAAAACTAATGTTCCTCCAGAACGAATAAAATTTTCTAACTTTTCACGTTCCAATTTATCTTCCAAATCCTGATCTAAAAAGATGATTTTCGTTCTTTTACCAATTTTAAATTTCTTGATTTGACGGATTTTATAAGCATTAAAAAAGGCCTCAATCCCAGGTTTTTCAGCTCCAATCAGACCTATTTCTAGTTTATCTTTGTCATCACCCTTACTCCATTCCACCACATTTTTTATAAGTATTCCAACTTGATGATTACCCAACATTGGTAGTGAAAAATAAGCTGGTGAACCGAAAACGATAATTTTTCCTTTACCCAATCTGGAGGTTGTTATTGCATTTAGCTTAATACCAAAACCTTCAACATTAATCGCTGCAATGATTGTTGGATCATTATTACCTATATAAAAACCCGAAACCATTGAACCATTTGTTGGAAATGGAATTTGAGTTACACCATTTAATAAAATTGAACGATCAGTTTGTTGCGCTTTAATAAGATGAGTAAATCCACATAAAAGAAATAAATAAATTATACAAAACCGTTTATACATAAAATGAATGATTTGAAGGATGATTAAATATAGATCAAATCAAAACGATTAATATTTATTTAACAGAAATTAACTTATGACTAGATTCAATCACAAATTCCCCAATTATCGTAATTTCGCATTATGATTAAAAACCAATACAGCATTTTCGAAACCGAGTTAAATGTTCGCCCTGATGATATAGACATGTTTAACCATGTACACAATAGCAAATACCTTGATTATGTATTGGCAGCCAGGTACGAGCAAATGGAGAAATTTTATGGCATGAGCTGGGAAAAATTTTCAGAACAAGGTTATGGTTGGGTAGTTGCAAAAGTGACCATCAACTTTAAACGTCCCTTAACTATGGGCGATAAAATGTTGGTTAGAACAGGTATTTTAGAGATGAACGAAAAAGGCAGCAATGTACAATTCGAAATAATCAATAAAACAACAGGCAAAGTATCTTCAGATGGCATTTTTGATTACGTGATGATCGATTTAGCAACTCAACGCTCTTGTAAAGTAAATGAAGAGATGATTAAGGCTTATAGTATTTAAAGTGATTAAACTGATTTTAGGAGATTTCACAGATTTCATTTCATGTCATCCTGAGCTTGTCGAAGGATCTCCTAAGCCGAATAAACATTCAAATTATTTTCTAAATCTAATTGACAATAATTAAGAAAATGTTAACTCCCTAAAATATTGATAATCAATATTATTTTTTGCTCCTTAATTTTATTTTCTATTTTTGTCTTATTAAAATCTAATGAACCATGATAGCTTCGAGGGCAAAATTTGGCTGTTAAAAGCTAAATCCACATTCTTTTTATCAAATAACGGATGCTTTTCTAGCATCAAATGGTTTATATCTTATTTTTCAAAATGTCACAATCATTAAAGACTAAAAACAGTCTTACAAATTTCTTCTCCCTACTTTGGGATGCTATAACTGGAAAAGAAACAGATTATACAACAGTAAGTATTCGCAAAGCAATCTTTCTTTTAGCCATACCAATGATGCTAGAAATGATGATGGAATCGGTTTTCGCTCTGGTAGATTTATATTTTGTTGGTCATTTACCTAATAGCAGCAATGCCATCCAAACCGTTGGTTTAACAGAATCTGTATTAACAATTATTTACTCACTAGCTATCGGTATGAGTATGGCTGCAACTGCAGTAGTAGCTCGTAGAATCGGAGAAAAAAACCCAGAAGCAGCAGCAAAAGCTGGAATGCAAGCCATTTTAATTGCTGTTGTTGTAAATGTAATTATCAGCATTGCTGGATTTATTTACGCAAAGGAAATTTTATTAATAATGGGTGCAACTGAAACTACGGCTGTACAAGGAACAACCTTTGTACAAATTATGATGGGCAGTAGCGTAATCATCATGCTCCTATTTTTAATTAATGGCATTTTTAGAGGTGCAGGCAATGCATCTATCGCCATGCAAAGTTTAATTATAGCAAATGTAGCCAACTGCATTTTATGCCCAATTTTTATTAGAGGTTTTGGTTTTATACCAGCCTATGGTTTAACTGGGGCGGCTATAGCTACCACAATTGGTAGGGGTCTAGGGGTTTGTTATCAACTATTTCATTTGGTGAGAGGTAATAGTGCCTTAAAAATTAAATTATCATATTTTAAACCTCACTTTGAGCAGATTAAAGCAATTTTAAAAATTGCTGCACCAGCTATTTTGCAATTTGTAATTGCCTCTTGTAGTTGGATATTTTTAGCAGAGTTAGTTGCCACAACTGGCGGAGATCATGGTTCGGCAGGCTACCAAACGGCATTGCGTTTAATGATGTTTTTTATGTTGCCTGCTTGGGGCTTAAGTAATGCTGCTGCAACATTAGTTGGACAAAATATGGGCGCTGGCCACATGGATAGAGCTGAACAATCTGTTTATACTACAATGAAATTCTCCGTAATTTTTATGGCATTGGTTACAATTCTATTTTTAACCTGCGGTAAATATTTTGCAGCCTTTTTTACTACTGATGAGCAAATTAAAGCGGTTGCTGTAGAAGCTTTACGAATTTTAAGTTATGGTTTTGTGTTATATGGCATTGGGATGGTTTTGGTTAGTGCCTTTAACGGTGCTGGAGATACTTTAACACCAACAAAAATTAACATTATTGCGTTTTGGCTATTTCAAATTCCATTTGCTTACTTTTTAGCTAAGTATTTAAATATGGGGCCAACAGGTGTGTTTATTGCCATCCCAGTTGCTGAAGTAGGCATAACCATTGCCTCTTTTATTTTATTTAAACGCGGTGGCTGGAAGAAAAAAGTGGTGTAAAGATAAACACAGATTTTAAGAACCTTGATGAGTTATCATCAAAAAATCTTCACAAAAAAGTCTCAAGAATATCACTTGAGACTTTTTAATTTAAAACTATTTGTAGGCGCTTTAAAAGCCAAAGAACCACTTGCTTTGTACTATAAACCCGATTGAAGTGGATGCCAACCCGATTTTATCGGGATTATTGGCAGAAACAAAAAGCGGGACTTCAAAAGCCAAGAATTACAGACCTTGTTTTACAAAAATTAAGAAATTGTTTAAAAATAATTCATAAAAGTAACTGTCAGTCTGAGCGCCTCACTAAGAAAGTTATTCGATTGAAATTTAAACAGATTCTAAATCGTCTCTTCGATTACTTGCGTATAAAAATCTTTTAATTCCATACCCATTGCCGCTACTTGTTGTGGTATAAAACTAGTAGCCGTTTGACCCGGAATGGTATTGATTTCGATAAAATAGAAATTACTGGTTTCTTTCTCTAAAAAATAGTCGATACGTACAATACCGTTGCAATTTAGTTTCTCATAAACATCGGCAACAACTTGCTCTACCTTATTTTTCTCTTCATCAGACATTCTGCCAGGTGTAATTTCTTCGGTAGCACCAGGCGTATATTTCGCTTCAAAATCAAAAAATTCATTTGCCGGAATTACCTCCGTTGCTGGCAAAACCACAATTTTGCCTTTTGTTTTAAATACACCTACCGAAAACTCTCTACCTTCTACAAATTCTTCAATCAAAACCTGGGTATCTTCCTTAAAAGCTTTATCTAACGCACTTTGTAAATCATCTGCATGTTTAACCTTGCTCATGCCAATGCTACTGCCACCATTATTTGGTTTAACAAAATAAGGTAATTTCAGTTCTGCTTTAATATCATCAACAGAAAAAGTAGTGTTTTTAAAAATTTGAACAGACTTGGCAACATTTAAATTTTTAATACCGTGTACAATAGCTTTAGTGTAGCCTTTGTTCATGGTAATGGCCGATGTTAATGCACTGCAAGTGGTATACGGAATGCCTAACATATCAAAATAGCCTTGCAATTTACCATCTTCGCCTGGCGAACCATGGATTGCAATAAAAACGCCATCAAATTTTATTTTTCTTCCATTTAACGTTAATGAGAAATCATTTTTGTCGATATCAATTTTAACAGAATCAGCAGGTTCATAAAACCAGCCATTTTCTGTAAGCATAATTTTATAAACATCGTACTTTGTAGTATCTAAGTTTTGAGCTATGGTAGCTGCGCTTTTAACTGAAACCACCCACTCGCCTGTGGTGCCACCTGTTAATAATGCGATCGTTTTCTTCATGGAGATAAATTTTTAAATCCAAAAATATAAATTTTGTTGATGCAGATTTGATTTTAATTGAGATAAAATATTTTTTTAACCTAAATTTGAACGCTTAACATCAATCCTAAAAGAAAATAAATGAGCAAATTTATTGCATATCTTAAAACAAAATCTTTCAGAAACAACCTTATTGCAGCTATTTGTACCGTTGCTGCAATTTTACTGATTGCTTTTTTTAGTTTACGTTATTATACAAAACATGGCGAAGGCTTAAATGTACCAGAACTAAAAGGACTAACACTTTCTCAAGCTGTTAGCAAACTAGAGGAACTTGGCTTGAGGTATGAGATTGATTCTGTTTTTATTATGGATAAACCGCCTGGAATTGTTACAGATCAAGATCCTGATGCGAATACATTTGTTAAAGACAATAGAACAATTTATTTAACAATAAACACATCTCAGGCGCCAAATGTAAATTTCCCTGATATTGAAAATAAATCGTTAAGAGAAGCTGTAGCAATTTTAGAAAGTTATCGTTTAAAGCTTGGGGACACTACGTACAAACCAGATGTTGCAAAAGATGTGGTATTAGAAACCTATTTTGGCGGACAATTGATTAGAACAGGAGAAGTGTTACCAACTGGGTCGAGAATAAACTTAACCTTAGGTGATGGAAGAGGAAATGAAGATGTTGAGTTGCCAAACTTGGTGGGCCTACCTTTAGATGAAGCTAAATTTTCATTAAGAGGAGCTATGCTTACTTTAGGCACCATTAATTACGAAGGGGAAATTACTGATACCGCTAATGCAGTTATTGTAGCACAGTTTCCCTTAGCAGCCGATAGCGTTGTAAAAGTTAAAATAGGTACACCAGTAAATATTACTTTAACCAATAAACCAAAAAATTAGATTGTAGAGATGACTGAATTGAATAAAAAAACCACTTCGAAAAGCACAAAAATTGTTTTAGTAATTGCTATAATAGTTTTAGCAATTGGCGGATATTTTGGTTTAAATATCTATAGAACATATTTGGCGGCAAATATTACTGGCAACCAAAAATACATTTATATAAAAACTGGTACAACCTATGATGAGTTTTTGAATTACTTAGAAACAAAAGATGCTTTAAATAGCATGGTTACTTTTAAAGAAGCCGCCGGAAAAATGAATTTGGCGAAAAGTTTAAAACCTGGTCGCTATGCAATAAAAGTAGGTATGAACAATAGAACTTTGGTAAATAAGCTAAAATCTGGCAATCAAGATGCTGTTCAACTGAAATTTCAGAACATTAGAAAAAAAGAAAACTTTGCAGCCTATTTAGCTAAAAACGTAGAAGCTGACTCTACTTCATTTATGCAGGTTTTAGATTCTGCTGCATTGATAGAAAAATATGGTTTCGACAAGGAAACGGTTTACACTATGTTTATTCCTAATACATACGAACTTTATTGGAATACTAGTCCGCTTGATTTTTTTGAGAAGATGCAAAAAGAATACAGCAAATTTTGGAATGCAGAACGTAAACAAAAAGCTGCTGCTTTAAACCTTACCCCTATTCAAGTTACTATTTTAGCTTCGATTGTTGATTCTGAGGCTTTGTACGATAAAGAAATGCCAACTATTGCTGGTTTATACCTTAATCGTTTAAACCGAGGTATTTTATTACAGGCAGATCCTACAGTAATTTTCGCAAATGATGATTTTACAATTAAGAGAGTGCTTAATTCGCATTTAGCCAAAAACTCTAAATACAATACTTACAAGTACGCTGGCCTGCCTCCTGGACCAATTATGATGCCGAGCATAAATGCTATTGATGCAGTACTTAACCCTGATGATAACAATTACATCTACATGTGTGCAAAAGAAGATTTCTCTGGCTACCATGCCTTTGCAGAAACTAGAGAACAACATGAGATTAATGCAAATAAATATAGAGCAGCAATGAACAAGCGTAACATTTACAAATAATGTTTGTATACGAAAGCAAAGTAAAAGTTAGGTATGTAGAGACCGATCAAATGGGCGTGGTACACCATAGTAACTATGCACAATATTATGAATTAGCCCGAACAGAATGTTTTGAAGCATGCTCTGGTATGAGTTACCAAACAATGGAAGATGAAGGTGTAATGTTGCCCATTTTAGAAATGCAATCTAAATTTTTAAAGCCAGCGCACTATAACCAAACCTTAACCATTAAATCTATTGTAAAAGAATTACCAGCAGTTAGACTTACCGTAGATTATGAAATATATAACGAAGCAGAACAATTAATAAATATTGGAAAGACTGTGTTGGTATTTGTAAACAGACAAACACGTAGACCATGCCAACCCCCAGAAAATTTCATGAAACAGGTTCGTCAATACTTTAAATAAATGAATTGGGTACATCAACAGTTATTGCGGTTAGCACCTTATCGGTTGTTCATAAAGTGGACTAAAGCTTGCGTATTACCTGGTTTTAGCCCATTACCTTTATATACTGTAGCCACTTTCTTTTTTAAAGAGATTGGAAAAGAAACTTTGGTAAACAAAGCATCTTCTTTGGCTTACAATTTCATGTTGGCAATATTTCCTGCTATCATATTTCTATTTACGCTTATCCCCTACATCCCTAAAAGTATTGGCTTTCAAAAAACATTGATGGATTTGTTGGCTTTGGTTTTACCAAATACTGCTTATTTAGCTTTTGAAACCACTATTAACGAAATTGTAAACATCCAAAATGGCAGTTTATTATCTGTTGGTTTTATACTTTCTATATTTTTCTCAACCAATGGCGTTCATAAATTGATGATTGCTTTTAATAAATCATCGCTAATTGTAGAAACCAGAACTTGGCTAAAACAGCGTTTGGTAGCTATGGTATTAACTTTCATTATAGCTGTATCTGTTGTTGTTTGTATTGCAGCAATGGCCATAGGCGAAATCTTATTAACTTATTTGCAAAATGAACTCGACTACAAAGGCGGGGTTACTTTATTTGCCATACAACTTACCAAATGGGCTTTACTGGGCATACTATATTTCATAACAGTATCAATTTTATACAGATATGGTCCGGCTCATGCCAAAAAATGGAAATTCTTTAGTGCTGGCTCTTGGTTAGCTACCATTTTAGCTTTTGTAACCATTTGGGGATTTTCGTTTTACATTAACAATTTCGGATCTTACAATAAACTTTACGGTTCTATTGGAACTTTAATTGTGGTGATGATTTGGCTATACCTTAATTCACTAATTTTATTGATTGGTTTTGAGTTAAATGCTAGTGTAGATTTATCGAAAAGGAGCGTAAAAATCATCCGTCCTAACTTCAATCTGTTCAAAAAACCACTTCCAACAGAAGAAAAACTAAAGAAATAAAAATTTTTATTCCTCTGTTTAAGGCGCTTAGCATATTTTTTGAAAAAAGATGCATTCACAGTTTGCAGATTTAATCAGAGTTCGTACTTTTGTCGCGGAGAGCTGGCAGAGTGGTCGAATGCGGCAGTCTTGAAAACTGTTGACTGTTATAGGTCCGGGGGTTCGAATCCCTCGCTCTCCGCCACTCAAAAAAATGCTACTAATTAGATATTAGTAGCATTTTTTATTTAATTATTTCTTTATAATTAAATCATTTAAAAAATCATTAACTTTCAATATTATTATCCCTGTTAATGAAGCTTAATTTAAATCTTCTAGCTATTTTCTGCTGTATTTTTTTGTTTTCATGTAATTCTGAAAGCGATGATAAAAAACACGCAGCATATATTGACAGTATTAAAAGCATAGCAGACCCAAAACTTCGTATTAATTTCGATAAAGGTTCAAAATATTACGATTCGGCTTACCGTGCTTATCCTAATTTAAAAGAACATGATGTTTTTAAAAAAGAATTTTTAATGGCATCTGTTAAATTACTTACTTACGACAGTCCTGATAGCGCACTAATGTTTATCAATAGTGCAATTGATCATTTAGATCAAAATAAATATCAAATCGATTTGATGAGAGCTTACATGCTAAAGGCAAATATTTTAATGGCTCAAGAAAATTATGGAGAAGCTTTTAATTATTTTTTCTTAGCAAAAACAATCTCTGAAAAAGAAAAAGCGGATTATAAGCAAAGAGCATGGTTAAGTGTAAGCCTAGCAAATATATTATTCAATCAGAAAAAGTATAATGAGGCTATAAAATATTATACCAACGCTTATCAACTTTATAGCAAAATTGAAACCAATAAGATTACTGAACGCCATGTTCCTTTACAGCAAAATTTAAATAATATTGCTTTAAGCTACGAAAGAATTAATAAAATTGATAGTGCAGAAAAATGGTATAAAAAAGCTATTAAGCTAATTGATGATGCTAATTTTCCAAATGATGAAAAAATTCTAACCAGGTTTAAATCGATAGTTTTAGGAAATCTTGGGTTTGTATACTATAAAAAGGGAGAATATGCACTTGCCGAAAAAACCCTTAAACAAAGTTTAGCGCTAAACAAATACGAAAAAGAAGATGAGTTTTTTACAAAAATAAAATTAGCTACACTTTACGCCAAGCAAAATAGAAATACAGAAATTGAAAGTTTGATTAAACAGGTTGAGACAGATAAACGCTTTAACCGTAAATCTTTTCACGAAGGAAGAAAAAGACTGTATGAACTTGCTTATAACCATTTTGAAAGAGTTGATAATTTAACTCGTGCCTATGGATACTATAAAAGGTTTCACTATATTAAAGACTCTCTAGATATTGCTAGTAGCCTATTGGCAAATAAAGATATCAATAGAGAATTCCTAAAGTTGTCTCAAAAAGTTGAAATTGAATCGCTAAAGAAAAAGCATGAACTAAAATCTCTTTATTTAGTTTTAACTGTAAGCCTTACCTTTCTCTCATTATTAAGCATATTTTTAATTCTTAGAAATATGAAAATCAACAAAGTGCACATTAAAAAACTAACTATTTTAAATGCTAAAATAAGTGGGCATAATGAAATGATGCAAAAAACTTTAGAAGCTTTAGAACAAAGTCAAGAAGAAAATACTAGGATTATGCAAGTTGTTGCTCATGATATGCGAACACCAATTGCAGGTGTTATTGGGCTAACATCATTAATGTTAGAAGAAGGTGATTTAAATGAAGAGCAACGCGAAATTATTACCATGATAAACACCTCTGGTGGTGATACGCTAAACTTTATTAATGATTTATTACAAGTACAATACGGCAAAAGCAATTTAATAAAAGAACCTGTTGCGTTACATACATTATTAAAATATTGCATTACTTTATTAGATAGCAAAGCAAAAGAAAAACAACAGCAAATTAAAATTATAAGTACCCCTATTACTTTAAAAATAAATAGAGAAAAAATTTGGCGAGTAATGAGCAATCTTATTTCTAACGCAATAAAATTTAGTGCTAAAGGAACAGAAATTAACGTAATTATGGAAGAGAAACCCTCAAGCGCATTAATTAAAATTAAAGATAATGGCATAGGTATACCAGCAAACATAGCTGATAAATTATTTACCATGAATGCTGAAATACAACGTGATGGCACAAGTGGAGAGAAAAGCTTCGGACTTGGGTTATCTATTTGCAAACAAATTGTAGAAGCTCATAATGGTTCAATCTGGTTTGAAAGTATACCAGGAAATGGCACAACTTTTTACGTCGAACTTCCTTTAACCGAAAATTAAGCTTGTTAAAGTGACTTTCTTAGTGTTAAATAAAATGGAATTTGTAGCTTGTCTGTTTTATTTTCTGTAATTAGTTCTGCTGCTTTTTTACCCAATTCATTAAAATCTGTAGAAATGGTGGTAATACCATTTAAAATAAATCGCTTTAATGGAGTTTCATTGTAGGAGATAATACCAACATCTTTTCCAATTATCAAATCTAAGGCAATTAAACGTTCAATTAAAATCACCAAATCATCTTCCATTAAATTGATGTAAACTTCACCTGCATTAATTTCTTCGGTTTTGATGTTGTGAATCACTTTGTGATTAAATGCATATTGCTGGCAAAAGCGATAAAAACCAGTTAATATTTCTTGCGGAAAATAACTGTCTTTCGGAAAGATGATTTTAAGTGTATCGTAATTCGCTAATCTCTCTAAAGCCTGCTCCAAAGCATTATAAATATCTTGTGTAAAATTTTCATAAGCAGCAGCATAATCCCCTGTTATGCCAGGCAAAAGCTTATCTAAAACAATCAACTTTTCTTTTGGTATGGTATTGATAATTTCATGTGCATTTTCGCCACCATCATTAAAATGAGGAATAATTACAAAATGGCTATAATCATCCTTTTTATTAATCAGGATTTTCTTGAATAATGCAAAATCATTATTGTAGATATAAAAATCAATCATCGCTTGCTCGCCAATTGATTTTACAAACGAATCGTAAATGATTTTTTTGTGTGTACTTAATTTATTGAAAAGCAAACAAATTTTAAGTTTACGAGCAAAATCTACATTTACAATAAAAAAACCCTTACCAGGAACTGATTCTACAACTCCCAATTTACGCAAATGTCGATACCCCTTTTCTGCGGTATCCCTAGAAATCTCTAACTTAAAGCTAAGCTCATTTATTGATGGCAGAAGACTATTTTTTTTTAATTTACCACTAGATATAGCCGATAAAATAGCATTTGTAAGTTGCTTATACTTAGGAGTTGATGAATATTCATCAACAACAATATGTGCTATTAAATCTTTAGGTTTCAATATAATTAATTATTAACAATGATGAAGATAGGATTTTTTTACTGAAATTAATCTTTACACTGTACGCTGTATTGCCGAAAAATACTTTAACTCGATAATATCTGTTGGCACAGGATTATTATTCCAAGCATCGTTAATTGCTAAAGCAGTACCTATTGCAGTTGCCTGTGATACCGATGAGGCATAAACTTCTATTTGTGGTAATGAAATAGCCAATAAATGCATATAAATTGCATTTTTTCCAAAACCTCCATCCACAAAAATTCGTGTTACACCAGTATTTAAGATTAATTTTAAGGAATAAACTTGCTGTTTTACTAAGTCGTAAATTAATTGATGATATGCTTCTTCAGCAGTTTTAAACATGGATAAATCACGATTTGCAAAAGCTGATACTGCTGTAAACGCTTTAACAGACTCTGCATTTTCTGGTACTTTAGCGGCTAATTTTAAAAACAAACCCGCATTAAATTTTAAATGTTTGAATATATAAGCGGCTCTATCAAAATAATCGGCAATTCGCTTTAATTGCTGTTCATGTTCATTGCCAGCAAAAATTCTAGATGCTTTTACAGCTTTGCCTTTAAAATGCATGTAACACAAACAATCTTGCTTTAGTTCTGCTTGTGTTAAAGGTTCTTGATTATACGGATTTAAAGCAATACACCAAGTACCAGTAGACAACAATACAAAAGGCGTGTTAAAGTTCTCGAGATAAGGAATTAGCGCTGCCGAACTATCATGTAAACCTACACCAACTTTATATTTTTTACCTTCATAGTCAATATCCAAACTAGTATCTGCGGCTGTAAACTCACCTAATTTTTCAATCAAACCCTCTTCTTTTACCCAATGGTGATAATCATTTTTATTAAAATCCCACAGTTGAGTATGACAGCCAATACTGGTAATATCTGCCAATGCCTTACCTGTAATTAAAAAACTTAAGTATTGTGGCAAATGAAGTGCGTATTTAACCTTAGCAAAAATTGCCGGATTTTCTTTTTTTAATCGATAAAGCTGCAAGCCAGAATTTAAACTCCCTAAAATTGGCGAAGCGGTTTCTTGTGCAATTTTATCTTCTCCACCATATTTAGCATAAAACTCTTTACTCAGCTCTGCTGGATATGCCTTTAAATAATTATAAAGTGGTGTTAAAGGCTTTCCATTTGCATCTAAATAAACAAAACTTGCTCCGTAAGTAGAAAAGTTAATTGCTTTAATTTCAAACTCCTCCATCTTTTGTACTTGATGTAATGAATCATAAACCGAAGAAATTAAACTTTCTAAGTTTTCGCAAGGCTCGCCATCTTCATCTAAAGTTTCAACAAATTTTGCAGATCTTTCGTAAACAATTTTATATTCTTCGTCAATTAAGAACAATTTTTTATTGGTTTTTCCAACATCAAATATGGCAATTACAGGTTTTGGCATAGCAAACAATTATAATCCTGTAGCTACAGTATTAGATCCACGTTGTGTTATTAATGTTTTTCTGCAAGCTAAATCTCTGTATAAGTTTAATGGCGCTAATGCTGCCCCAGCTCTCAATCTGGCTTCTGCAACAATAGCTCTTAAATCGCTTCGAAAAGTGTGTTGTAAAATTTCCTGACAAGCAACCACGTCATTGTTTTCTTGAGCTTTTACCAAAGCTTTTCTATCAACCAATAAAGCTTGTGCGTAAGCAATCATAATCGCTTCTATAGATTGCAATAAATCTTCTAAAGGATCTTTCACATTGTGAGATGCATCAATCATCCAGCCCAAACCTGTTGCATGATCCATTCCTTTTGCATCCATACCTTCAACCAATTCATTAAAAATTAAAAATAATTGATAAGGTTTGATACTTCCAGTAGTTAAATCATCATCTCCATATTTCGAATCGTTGAAGTGGAAACCACCCAATTTTCCTTCCATCAATAACAATGAAACGATCTGTTCGATGTTCGCATTTGGCAAGTGGTGACCTAAATCTACCAATGTATAAGCTTGTTTACCTAATTTATTAGCGTAAAGTAACGATTGACCCCAATCTCCAACAGTTGTTGAATAAAAATTAGGCTCGAAAGCTTTGTACTCTACAAACATTTTCCAATTTGCTGGCAAGGCCGAATAAATTTCTTGCAAACTGCTCAAGGTGTTTTCAAAAGCTGTTCTAAAGTTTAATTGACCCGGAAAACATGATCCATCTGCCAACCAAACCGTTAATGATTCTGAACCTAAAGCAACACCTTGTTTAATTACTTCGATATTGTGCTCAATTGCCTGTTTACGTACCGCTTTGTTTACATGTTGCAACGAACCAAATTTATAACTTACGGGCGCACCTGGCTGATCTTGAAAAGTATTTGAGTTCACTGCATCGAATTTTAAACCGTAACCCGCGGCTAAACTTTTAATCTGCTCATGATTTTGTGGAATATCCCAAGGAATGTGTAAAGAAATTGCACCACTTGAGTTGTTTAGTGCATGTAATAACCCTACATCCTCTATCTTTTGTTCCAAATTAGTTGGTTCTCCACCAGCTGTTGCAAAACGGCCAAAACGTGTTCCGCCGGTACCTAAAGCCCAACTTGGTATCGCTATTTGAAAATCTACCAATTTTTTAATCACAGATTCTAAATCGATGTGCGACCATTCGCTTTTTAAGTAATTTAGTTTTTGTTGGTGCTTGCTTATTAGCGTATCGTTATGTTGTGCTATTTGGTTTTTCTCGATGTTCATGAGTATTTGGTTAGGTTTTTAAAAAATATCGTCATTTCGACAAAGCGCAGCGACGAGAAATCTGTTCATTTTAATACCTTGTCAAACTTTTAGCAGCCTTTTCTGTAGTTTAACAAAGTTAAAATAGTTAAGCAATAAACTTTGTCAAACCAAAAGCAAGGTGTTTTAAAGGTTTGACAAAGTAACACCGTCATTTCGACAGAGCGCAGCGACGAGAAATCTGTTTATTTTACCGCTAGTCTGTGGCATAAGTTACAGATTTCTCCTCGTACCTCGTTCGAAATGACGGATTACATATTATCTTGCAAACGCCATGGCAACTCCACCATCAACATTTAGCATATTACCAGTTGATTTACTTAACAAGCCACCAACAAAGGCGAAACAGGCATTTGCAATATCATCTGGCAAAATAATTTGATTAAGCAAGGTACGTTTTGCATAATAAGCAGGCAACTCTGCAACGGTAACTCCGTAGGCTTTTGCTCTACCTTCGGCCCAACCGCCAGCCCAAATATTGCTATCGCTAATTACCGCATCAGGGTTTACAACGTTAACACGAATATTATCTGCACCAAGTTCTGCGGCATTTAATCTACTCAAATGCAACTGAGCAGCTTTTGCACTACCATAGCCAGCATTATTTGGACCGCTTACTAATGCGTTTTTACTTACAATGTTAATGATATCTCCACCAATTTCTTGCTTTTTCATGGTTGCTGCTGCAGCTTGCGTAATAAAGAATTGGCCTTTTACCAAAACATCGTATAACAAATCCCAATCTTTTTCGCCATGATCGGCAATGGTTTTAGAGATTGATAAACCTGCATTATTAATCACAATGTCTATCCCTCCAAAAGCTAATGCAGCACTATCAAATGCCGAGTTAATATCAGTAGCGCTTGTAACATCTAAAATAGCAGTGCTATAAGCATCTTTACCATATAATTTTTTAAACTCCTCTCCTGCTTCAGCTAAACGCTCAGCATTCATGTCGTTTAATATCACTACACCACCTTCGGCAACAAACTTTTTAGCAATTGCTTTACCAATACCACCTGCACTACCTGTAATTAAGGCAATTTTACCTGTTAATGGTTTAGGTTTAGGCATTCGTTGTAATTTTGCTTCTTCTAACAACCAATATTCAATGTTAAATGCTTCTTGGTGCGGTAATGAAGTGTATTCAGAAATTGCTTCAGCACCTTTCATTACATTAATTGCATTGATGTAAAACTCTGACGCCACCCTTGCCGTTTGTTTATCTTTAGAAAAAGTAAACATTCCGATACCAGGATATAAAATTACCACCGGATTTGCATCGCGAATTGCCGGACTATTCTCATGCTTGCAAGCTTCGTAATATTCGGTATACATTTGTCGGTAAGCTTCAAAAGCTGGTGTTAATTTTTCTTTTAAAGCAGCAACATCTGTTAAATCGGCATCAATTGCCAAGTCTAAAACCAAAGGTGAAATTTTGGTACGCAGGAAATGATCTGGACAACTAGTACCCATTGGTGCTAAACGACTTAAATCGTTTGAATTAATGAATTCCAGTACCCTTGTATCATCAGTAAAATGACCAATCATGTGTTGTTTAGATGAACATAAGCCTCGTAAAACTGGCGCTAAAGCAGCTGCTTGTTTCTTACGTAAATCTTCAGCTGCACTTTCTAATTTTTGTCCGCCAAAAACAGGACCTTTTTTAGCATAATTTGCGTTTAGATATTCAGAGCAAATCTCAATCACATCTAACGTATTTAAATAACTTTCGTAAGCGGTATTGCCCCAAGTAAATAAACCATGTGAACCTAACATTATCCCCCTAATACCCGGATTTTCATCTAAGCATTTCTTTAAAGATAAACCTAGTTCAAAACCAGGTTTCTTCCACTCAACCCAGCCAATTGTACCACCAAACAACTCTTGTGTAATTTTCTTTCCATCTTTAGCTGCCGCGATGGCAATAGCCGCATCTGGATGCAAATGATCGATGTGAGCAAACGGCAAAAAGCCATGCAGCGGTGTATCAATTGATGGTGCTTTAGAGCTTAAATCGTAAATGCAATGGTTAAATAACTCCACCATTTCATCCTCATGCTCAACACCACGGTAAATATTTTTTAAACTTCTTAATCTATCAACATAAAGTGCAGCTAATCCATTTTTTTTCAAAGTTCCTAAATCTCCACCAGAACCTTTAACCCACATTACTTCAGTTTCTGAACCAGTTAATGGATCTTTCTCCATTAATTTACACGAAGTATTTCCTCCACCATAATTGGTTAAACGTAAATCAGCCCCTAATAAATTTGAACGATAAATTAATAAGGCGACTTCATCTCCAGCTAATTTGGCAGCCTCTGCATCATCCCACAAGTAACTAACGTATTTATAACTCTTTGTATCGATTGACATTTGTATCTATTTTAATTTTTTAAACTTTAATTGAATTTCCGTACCCTACAATAAGTACAGATAATATGATGGTTGCAATACCGATAATAATTGTTCTGAGCGTGGCTTTCGAAACACCTTTCCATTCGTTTAGCACCAAACCCCAAACATTGGCAATTAATATAATAAACGCCATGTGTAAAATCCAAGAGCTTGCACCATTGCCCATTTTACTCTCGCCCATACCATAAAAGAAGAACTGTAAAAACCAAGTTGTTCCGGCAAATGCCGAAAAAATATAATTTTTTAGCAAAGGTGTTTTTGCATTGGTATAATCGCCAAATGTTTTGTTTCTGGCATTTAAAATCATGCACCAAATGAAATTAGTTGTTAAACCACCCCACAAAACAATTACATAAGTTACATTATTAGAGAAAAGAAAGTTTCCAGTTTCTGTCGGATTTAAGGTTTTCCAAGCTGCATTTGCTACATCAGCCATTGGTTTACCTGCCTCTATACCGAAATTAAAACAAGCACTTAACACTCCAGAAACTATACCAACAAATAGCCCTAAGCCAAATTTGTATTCAGTTTTAATTACCTCGCCATGCGGATCTTTAGCGTCTAATTTCAATTGTTTTTCCTTCATCATTCCGGCTTTGCCGCAAATCACAATACCAATTACACAAACAATTAAGCCTAAAAGTACCATTCGGCCCCAATCGGTAGTTAAAAACATAGTGAAAGTATCTTTACCTTCTTTAGGGTATACATCAAAATAAATGGAAGGCAAGATGGAACCTAAAACCATGCAAAGCCCTAAAATAATTGAACTACCTAAAGATACGCCCAAATACCGAACACCTAAACCGTATGTTAAACCGCCAATACCCCATAAAACACCAAAAAAATAGGTTAAGGTTAAAATGCTACCAGTTGTAGTTGCAATAATATCTGCAAAATTTGGTATGGTTAAAAAAGCTGCCAAAGGCGGAACAATTAGCCAAGAAAAAATACCTCCTACTATCCAATAACTTTCCCAAGCCCAACCTTTTACTTTTTTGTAAGGAATATAAAAACTACCAGAAGCAAAACCACCGATAAAATGAAAGATAACGCCTAAAAATGCTTGCATACAGTATATATTTGGTTCACTAAAATAGAAATTGCTTGAAAAATAACTGTTATGAACTGTTATGCAATAAATATAACAATTGTATCAGCGGCTTTTTACCAACACAAAAATGCCTTTGTTGAAAATTAACAACAATTAATTACATTAAAAATACCCTTAAGCCAACTTAATCCTTGTATTTTTGTTTAATTGATGAACATCATCATTCATCATAAAAAATAAAGCTTATGCCCGTAAAAACTAAGGTTCCACAAGGTGATATTTTATCAATCGATATTGGTGGCACTAACATAAAATCATGCTTATTAAGTCCGAAAGGCAAATTACTAACTGATTTTAAAAAAATACCTACACCAAAAAACTCAACTCCTGAAGAAGTATTAAAAGTGATTAAAAAGCTTTGTACCGATTTTAAAAAATTTGAAAAGGTTTCAATCGGTTTTCCGGGTTATGTAAAAAAGGGAATTGTACAAACTGCACCAAATTTAGCCGAAAACAAATGGTTAAATGTAGATTTAGCGCAGCAAGTTGCTGATATGTTTGGCAAACCCGTACGCTTAATTAACGATGCTGACCAGCAAGGTTTAGGTATTGTGAGTGGCAAAGGTTTCGAAATTGTTTTTACGCTTGGTACTGGCTTTGGTACTGCACTTTTGTTTGATGGCGAACTTTTGCCTCATTTAGAACTGGCACATTTACCAGTAAGTAAAACTGAAGATTTTGATGAATACATTGGAGATAGAGGTTTTCATAAAGTTGGTAAAAAGAAGTGGAATGAGCGTTTAAAGTATATTATTGAAATTTATAAAACCGTTTTTAATTACGATAAACTTTTCATTGGTGGAGGTAATTCTAATGAAATTAATTTCGATTTAGATAAAAACATCAAATTAGTATCTAATAAAGATGGTATAAAAGGTGGTGCCAAATTATGGCTTGCTAAAGAGAAATACCATGTCTTTACCACATATCCAAAGAAAAAATAATGAACAATATTAAACTACTTTTTTTAGATATTGGCGGCGTTTTATTGAGTGATGGTTGGAACCACGCCTCGAGATTAGAAGCCATACAAAAATTTGATTTAGACCCTATTCCATTTCAAAAAGATCACGCAACGGCATTTCCACTATTCGAAAACGGCAAATTAACATTAGATGAATACTTAGAATGTGTTGTATTTAATGTAAAAAGAGATTTCTCAAAAGCTGAATTTTCTGAATTTATGTTCTCGAGAACTAGCCAATTGCCAGATTTTTTACCTTGGTTAATTAATTGGAAGAAAGAAACGGGTATTAAAATCTTCTCCATCAATAACGAGGGAAAAGAGTTTAATGACTACAGAATTAAAACATTCGAATTGCATCGCGTTTTTGACGCATTTGTATCTTCTTGCGAGATTGGTTTTTCAAAACCCGATCCATCAATTTTTAAATTGGCACTCGGCATTGCGCAAGAAGAACCTCAAAACTGTCTTTATTTTGATGATAGAGCAATCCACGTTTCTATCGCTAAACACATCGGCTTAAATGCACACATTCACGAAAGTTTCGAAAAAAGTAAATCAATTTTAGAAAGTTTAAATAAACCATAAAATGAATAACGACAATAAAGCAAAATATGCCTTTGGCATGGTAGGTTTAGGTACCATGGGAAGAAATTTATTGCTAAATATGGCCGATAACGGTTTTGCAGTTACTGGTTATGATAAAAGTGAAAAAATGCTTCAATTTTTTGAAGAAGAAGGCAAAAAACATGACCTAAAAGGATTTGCCGACATTGAACAATTTGTGGGGAGTCTTCAATCGCCACGCACAATTATCCTTTTAGTTCCGGCTGGAGCAATAGTTGATAGTGTAATTTTAGAATTGCAACCACTTTTAGCCAAAGGCGATATCATTATTGATAGTGGAAATTCTCATTTTACAGATACAAGTAGAAGATATTTAGAATTAAAAGAAAAAGGCATACATTTCTTCGGAATGGGAATTTCTGGTGGCGAAGAAGGTGCTCGTTTTGGACCAAGCATGATGCCTGGTGGAGATAAAGAAGCTTATGCTGTTGTAAAAGATATGCTTGAAGCTGTTTCTGCCAAAGTAAATGGCGATCCATGTGTAACGTATATTGGAGCAGGAGCTTCAGGCCATTTCGTAAAAATGACACATAACGGTATCGAATACGCTATTATGCAGTTATTAGCCGAAGCTTATGATATCATGAAAAATGGGTTGGGTTATGATAATAATCAAATTCAACAGGTTTTCGAAAAGTGGAATAACGGTCGTTTAAAATCATTTTTGATGGAAATTACTAAAGATGTGTTTTTAGTAAAAGATGATAAAACTGATGCTTTTTTAATAGACGTAATTAAAGACGAAGCCAAATCTAAAGGTACAGGAAAATGGACGTCGCAGGTAGCAATGGATGTAGAAATGCCAATACCAACTATTGATGCAGCCGTTACTACCAGAAATTTATCTAAACTCAAAAATCTTAGGGTTGAGTTAAACGAAGCTTTTGGTGAAACAGAAAAAATTAAAGCTGATGCAGATTTTATTGAGGATTTAGAAGAAGCATTTTATTTTGCTATGGCAAACGCTTATGCACAAGGAATGCATTTGTTATGGAAAGCTTCGATTGATTTTGAATATGGTTTAAACATGGCAGAAATTGCCAAAATTTGGCGTGGAGGATGTATCATTAGAGCAGAATTTTTAGAAGATATTTATCAAGCTTATCAAAAACAACCTGATTTACAGCATCTTTTCTCTGATAAGAATGTACAGGCCAAAATTAAGAAAAGTTTAAAAGGGACTAGAAATGTGGTAACATCGGGAATAAATGCAGGTTTGGGCATCCCTTGCTTTACAGCTGCTTTAACTTATTTCGATACTTTAAAAACGGGAAGAATGGCCTCTAATTTAACGCAAGCTCAAAGAGATTTCTTTGGTGCGCATACTTTTGAGCGTATAGATAGTGAAGGAATTTTTCATGCCGATTGGAATAAAAATTTATAATTTATAATATACCCTATTACACTGAGCTTAGCTCAACAAATGAATACAAATTCATAAATCATGAAAAAAAAGAGTAATCTTCATCCTACTATTTTTGTAATTTTTGGCGGTACAGGCGACTTAAACAAAAGAAAACTAGCACCAGCTTTATATAACTTATATACAGAAGGTTATATGCCAGAAAAATATTCAATTATTGGTACGGGAAGAACTTCGTTTACGGATAAAAAATACCAAGAAGAAATTTTAAATAGTGTTAACCAATTCTCTAGAAACGGAAAAGTAAAAAAAGAACAATGGGCTGAATTTGAACCTAATGTACATTATTGCTCTGTTGATATTAGTGAAGAAAAAACATTCGAGAACCTAAAAAAAGAGATAGAAAAATACCAAAAAGAATTTGAAGAGAAAACACAAGTTGTCTTCTATTTAGCAGTAGCGCCAAATTTTTTCCCTTTAATTGCCGAGTGTCTTAAAAAATACAAGCTTACTGAAGATGAAGACAATTGCCGTATTGTTATCGAAAAACCTTTTGGGCATGATTTAGAAACTGCAAAAGAGCTTAATCAGTTATTGAGTAGAATTTTTACTGAGAAACAAATCTATCGTATCGATCATTATTTAGGTAAAGAAACCGTACAAAACATGATGGCCTTCCGCTTTGCGAACTCTTTATTTGAGCCATTGTGGAATAGAAACCACATCGAACATGTGCAAATTTCGGTTACAGAACAGTTAGGCGTTGGCGATAGAGGTGGTTATTATGAAGGTGCTGGAGCATTGAGAGATATGATCCAAAATCACCTATTGCAATTGTTATGTTTGGTTGGCATGGAAACTCCAATAAACTACGATGCAGATGAAATTAGACATCGGAAAGTTGAGGTTTTAAAGGCAATGCGTCCTTTTAAGCCAGAAGAAATAAGTACTAATGCCGTTCGTGGACAATATAGTAAAGGTTGGGTTGAAGGCAAAGAAGTACCAAGCTACCGTACAGAAAAAGGAGTAGATAAAAACTCTAATACTGAGACTTTTGCGGCAGTTAAATTTTTTATAGACAATTGGCGCTGGCAAGGTGTTCCGTTCTACTTAAGAACAGGAAAAAGATTAAATCAAACCTCATCAATTATTACCATCCAATTTAAAGATGTGCCGCATCATATTTTCTCAGCTGGTGCTACGGAAACCTGGACACAAAATCGTTTAATCATCAGCATACAGCCAGAAATGAGTATTCGTTTGCAAGTTCAGGCCAAAAGACCTGGTTTAAAAATGGTGCTAAACCCTGTTGATATGGTTTTTGATTATAAAGGAACTTACGATACAGATACGCCAGAAGCCTATGAAACTTTGCTTTTAGATGTGATGAACGGCGACCAAACATTATTTATGCGAGGAGACCAAGTTGAGGCGGCATGGGAATTGGTAATGCCAATCATCAATACTTGGGAAAGTAAAAAATCATTAAACTTCCCTAATTACCCAGCAGATAGTTGGGGACCAGAAGAAGCCGAAGCTTTGATCGCTAGAGATGGTTTTCATTGGTTTACATTGCCATTAAAGGATAAAGAATAATTTTGTTAATAGTCCATGGCTAATGGTTTATTGGCCATGGACTATCAACTACTAACTATCAACAATAACATGAACTTACTCGTATATAAAACACTTGATGAACTCAATAAAGATTTAGCAGACTATATCATCAAAATAGCAGAAATGTCTATAGAAGAAGATGATAAATTTGATTTTGTGCTTACTGGCGGAAGTTCTCCTAAAGCTTTGTATCAATATTTAGCTACCGAGTGCCAACATCGAATTGATTGGGGAAAAGTTTATTTTTTCTTCGGTGATGAAAGAAATGTAGCTTCAACTGATGAAAATTACAATGGTTTAATGGCTAAAAAAACGCTATTAGATCCCTTGAATATTAAAGAAGATCATATTTTTTATGTAAACACTTCTTTAGCTCCAGAAGACGCGGCTGCTGATTATAAAAAAGCTTTAGATAAACACTTTAAAAATCAAGAAATTAACTTCGATTTGGTTTTATTGGGCATGGGCGATGATGCACACACAGCTTCAATTTTTCCGGGTACTGATTTGGTAGAGAATAATAAAGCTACAGTTGCTGCTGTTTATGTAGAAAAGTTAAACACGCATCGCATTAGCTTAACCGCACCATTAATTAACCAAGCAGATCATGTTGCATTTTTAGTTTTTGGCGAAAATAAAGCAGAAGCGATTAAACATGTAATTGGCGATGAAGAAAAAGATTTTAGCAAATATCCTTCGCAACTGATTAACCCTGTGGATGGAAAATTAACTTGGTTTACAGATGAGGCAACAACAAGTTTGCTAACATAATTATAAATTAGCTTTGTCGATTGATGTAGCAAACTTTATGAAATTGGTAGAGCTAAAAATTAAACTTTTTTTATTATCATCCATTACTAACATACAATATTGTTGTTTAGTAACAAAAGATTAAATTCCTTTGGATTTGTTCAACTCGGCTCCTTCTCAAAGTATCAATCTACTTCCATTTGATGGAAAGGTGAATTACTATGGAAAGCTTATGCCACAAGAATTAGCTAACGAATTTTATAATTGCCTCCTGAATAATATTGAATGGAAAAATGATGAGGCCGTAATTTTTGGCAAACACATTATTACCAAACGCAAAGTTGCTTGGTATGGAGATCAAGCATTTGAATATACCTACTCTAACATCACAAAAAGCGCACTACCTTGGACTAAAGAATTATTAGATTTAAAAGCTCTAGCAGAACAAAATTCTGGAGAAACTTATAACTCTTGTTTATTAAACCTTTACCATAACGGCGATGAAGGTATGGCATGGCATAGTGATGGAGAAAAAGACTTAAAAAAAAATGGTGCTATTGCCTCTTTAAGTTTTGGCGCAGAGCGAAAATTTGCCTTTAAACACAAGGAGACCAAGCAAACAGTATCCCTACTATTAGAAAATGGTAGTTTATTGATAATGAAAGATGAAACGCAAACTCATTGGCTGCATCGTTTACCTCCAACAAAGTTGATAAACAAGCCTAGAATAAATTTAACTTTTAGAACGATTATTAAATAGTTTTTTGAGCGTCATTGCCAGCTTGACTGGCAATCGCAATGCTATAAAAATGCTGTTCCTATTCGCTTTACGATTCCCGTTTTCACGGGAATGACGAAACTATCCCTCCAAATTCTCCTCAATCAATAAATTAATAATCCCATCAACCATTCCAACTTTTGGGACATAAATTTGCTTAATTCCTGTCCATTTCATTAAGGTTAAATAAATTTCGCAGGCCGGAATAATTACATCTGCCCTATCTTGGTTCAATTTCATTAAGGTGATACGCTCTTTTAAAGAATAAGAATTTAGCTCATTGTACATCGCATTTAGCTTTGCGAAATTTAATGGCATATCTTCTTTCTCGCCAGACATACGGAACAATTTATTGATATTTCCGCCAGTTCCAATCCCAGCTAAATGCTTTAAATCTTTGGTGTAAGTTTTAACCCAATCTCTCATTTCGTCCCAAGTTTCATCTTTATCTTGGTTATCTAAAATCCGGATGGTACCGATATTAAAAGATTTTGATGCTAAAGGTTGTTTATTTACAAAAACAGAAAGTTCTGTGCTACCGCCACCCACATCAATGTATAAATAACTTTTGTTGGCATCTAAATTTTGTTCAATATGGTTAGAGTAGATGATATTTGCCTCACGCTGCCCTTCAATTATTTCTAAATCAATATTGGCTAGCTTTTTCAGCTTTTTAATAATCTCTTTTCCATTCTCTGCTTCACGCATAGCGGATGTAGCGCAAGCCAAATAATGCGTAACCTGATAAACATCCATTAAATTTCTAAAGGCTGTCATGGTTTTCACCAAATCTTCTATCTTTTTTGGCGAAATTTTATGGTCTAAAAATGCATCATCTCCTAATCTTAAAGGCACACGAACCAAGGTGTTTTTCTTAAATCCGTAACCTTTATCGTTATGTGTAATGTCGGCAATTAATAATCGAACGGCGTTAGAGCCTACATCTATGGCAGCGTATCTCATCGTTATTGATGTTTATTTTTTAAGTAATTATAAGTTTGTACTTGTGCTCTAACTTTAGTTCCTAATCTATTTTTGTGGTATTTATTATTATTTAGCTGATTAATGTCTCTAGCTTTTATATTGTCTTGTAGCTGAAAATCGATAATATCCTTAATCTCTTGCCTAACCTCATCATCTAAAACTGGGAAACCAACTTCCACCCTGTGTTCAAAATTTCGGCTCATTAAATCTGCCGATGAAAGGAACATTTCTTCTTTGCCATTATTGCCAAAAATAAATACCCTTGCATGCTCCAAAAATTTATCGATGATACTAATTACTGTTATATTTTCACTAAAACCAACAACACCAGGAACTAAGCAGCAAATTCCTCGAACAATTAACTTAATTTTTACACCTGCATTGCTTGCATCGTACAATTTCTCTACAATACCTTCATCAGCCAAGCTGTTTACCTTTAAAATCATGTAGGCGGGTTTACCACTTTTAGCAAACTTAATTTCACGATCTATTAACCCATAAATTTTATTTCTTGATTCTAGTGGCGATACAATTAAATGTTTAAAGCCCTTAACGACTGTTCTTTTATTGAGTGCGTTAAAGAGTTTCAATAAATCTGCGGTTATTTCTTTTTTAGCCGTAAAAATGCTATGATCGCAATAAATTCTGGCAGTTTTTTCATTAAAATTACCTGTTGCCAAATTAGCGTAATACACCGCTTTTCTTCTTTCAATTCGCTTAACCAAACAAATTTTTGAGTGAACTTTATAATCAGTTAATCCATAGTTTACGTTTACCCCTTCTTCCATTAATCTGTTCGTCCAAAAAATATTCGCTTGCTCATCAAACCGGGCTTTCAGTTCTACTACGCAATTTACTTTTTTACCATTTTTAACAGCGTTGATTAAGGCATTAACTACTTTAGAATTTTCGGCTAAGCGATAAAGTGTGATGTTGATTTCGGTAACTTTAGGATCAATTGCTGCTTCGCGTAAAAATAAAATAATGTAATCGTAAGATTGATAAGGTAAATTAACCAGATAATCTTTTTCAGCTAACTTATTGAAAATACTTTCTGTTCTATGCAAACCACGAACTTTTAAAGGCACATTTGGCGCATATTCTAAATCTTTACTGCCCACATTTGGAAATGCAATAAAATCGCCAAAACGATGATACCTATTTCCTGCAATCAAACCCTCTGCTTCTATTTTAAGCTTAGTTACTAAAACCCCCAACATCTCAAAAGGCATGGCAGTATCATACAATAAACGCATTGGTTTACCCTTTTTACGCTTATCTAAACTGGTTTTTAGTTCTTCAATAAATTTGTCGCTTACATTTTTATCAATATCCAGCTCGGCATCTCTAGTTAATTGAATAGAAAATGCTTCAATCTGATCGTAATTAAAAACGTAAAAAATATCATCTAAGCAATATTTGATAATATCTTCGGCCAAAATGATAAATTTTAGCTCATTTGTTTCTGGCAAAACCAAAAACCTAGGCAAAAGCACAGGCAATTCAACAAGTGCAAACTTTTCAGTCTTTTTATTCCCATTTTTTGATAATCGAACAAAGAAATATAATCTCCTGTCTTTTAGCTCAGGAAAAGGTTTATCCAAATCAATAAGAATTGGAACCAGATTAGATAAAATTTTATCTCTAAAATGTTCTCTTACAAACTCACCACGAGCAACGTTAAGCTGTGTATCATTTAAAATAAATATTTTGTTTTTCGCTAAGCCATTAATAAAAATATCCTGAAAAAGACTTTCGAATTTGCGCTCGTGCTTTACAACAATATTTTTGATTTCGTTGAGCACTTTTTTGGCATTAAAGCCTAACAACTCTTTAGTTTTATCATTTAGGTTTACCAACCTACTCAAAGTTGCTACCCTTACCCTATAAAATTCTTCTAAATTTGATGAAAAGATAGATAAAAACTTAATGCGCTCTATCAATGGCACGCTTTCATCTGCAGCTTCCTGCAAAACACGTTCATTAAAATATAGCCAGCTTAATTCTCTATTTAAAAATGGAAGTTTTTTCTTCGGCATGTAGTAAAATCAAAAAAATCCTCCATTGGGAGGATTTTCAAATCTGCAAATTTTAAAGTTAAATTAGTGTTAAATAAAAGCTAATTCAATTAAAAATTTAATATAATTATTTCTTTGTAGTAGTGCTTGTTTTTGTAACTGGTGCTGCTTTCTTTACAACAGCTTTAGGTGTTGCTTTTACAGCTTCTTTTTTAACTGCAGTAACAGCTTTTGTAGTTGCAGATACTGCTTTTGTGGCTGCTGTATTCGCTTTTACAGCAACCTTTTTAACAGGTGCCTTTGTTGCCAAAACAGTAGCTTTAACGGCTGCAGCTGGTTCTACCTTAACACTTGTTGCAACCGGCTTTGCTTTTTTAACTGCCTTTTTTACAACCTTTGTAACCGATTTATCTACTTTTTTCATCAGTTTAGAAGCATCTTTTTTAGCCAATTTTAACTTTTTAGGCGCCTCTTTTTTAGCCGATGACGTTACATCTTCAATTTTATACTCTACAGCAGATTTAACTTCTTGAAATTTCTTAGAAAGTTTCTTTGCTGCAGATTTACTCATTTTAGCAATATCATCTGCAATTACTTCGGCATTATGGCCTAAACCTTTAACTGCCTCTAAAAATTTATCGGTTAAACTTTGTTCTATTTGTTTTTTAACCGCTTTTTTAGTGGTTTTCTTTGTTACTTTACTTTTATTGGTTTTCATAATTATTTTAGCGTTTTTTGTAATGGTAATTATATTTTACTAAATCTATTAATTTTTAATCATTTAACTAAACATCATGCCATCTTTCGATATTGTAAGCAAAGTAGATGCCCAAACTTTAGATAATGCCATCAACAATGCAAAAAAAGAAATTTTAAATCGTTTTGATTTTAATAGCTCTAAAAGCACAATAGAATTGGATAAAAAGACAAATTCTATCACTATTGTAACTGAAGATGATATGCGTTTAAAAGCAATTACCGATTCAATTATTTCTCGTATGATGAAACAAAATTTAGACCCTAAAAGTTTGGATTTCGGAAAAGAACATGCAGCATCTGGCAACATGATTAGAAAAGAAATCAATATTAAAGAGGGTATTGAAAAAGAAGCTGCTAAAAAAATAGTCGCAAAAATTAAAGACAGTAAAATCAAAGTTCAAGCATCAATGATGGATGATCAAGTTCGTGTAACCAGCAAAAACATAGATGATTTACAAAAAGTAATTTCTTTATGCAGAGGCGAAGATTTTGGTCAGCCTTTGCAGTTTATAAATATGAGGAATTAATAATGAATGAATTTTGAATGATTGAAGGATTGAATAACCCGCTACCCCAACTTCTTGCATTTGCATTCTGTTAATTCTCTCATTCAAAATTCAATCATTGAAAATTATAAACTATGGAAATAAACGACAACGGTTTCATTTTTTCTGACGATGTAAATTTAGTTGATGTAAAAGCAGTACATCACTATTTAAGTACTCAATCTTATTGGGCGAAGGGAATTCCTAAAGAAACTGTACAGAAATCGATTGCCAATTCACTTTGTTTTGGCATTTATAAAGATGGTAAACAAGCAGGTTTTGCTCGTTGGGTAACAGACAGAGCTACTTTTGCCTACCTGTGCGATGTGTATATAGAAAATGATTTTAGAGGATTAGGTTTATCCAAAAAACTAATGTCATTAATGCTTTTTCATCCAGACTTGCAAGGTTTAAGAACTTATTGCTTGGCAACTTTAGATGCACATCAATTATATGCACAATTTGGTTTTAAAGCAGTTGCTAACCCAGAAAAGCTAATGGAAATTCGTATTAAGGATATCTATCACAAATAAAAAAGGGAAAATATATAATTTACATTTTCCCTTTTCCATCTTACTTTTTACCTCTACAACTTATTCTTCTTCACCCCTTCTTTTGTAATCTTAACAGGATTGATCAATCCATCTTTGTCAAAAGTCATCATATCTATACAAGTTACGCGATGATTACCATCTTTCTCTCCGATTGGTCTGCGGTGGTAAACGATGTACCACAAATCTTTTTTTGCATCGTTTATCACAGAGTGATGACCTGCACCTCTTGCAATTTCTGGATCTTGAGTTAATATTCTTCCAATTCTTTTAAACGGACCTAAAGGCGAATCAGCAATGGCATAAGCTACATAATAATTCGGGCCAGTCCAACCACCTTCACTCCACATAAAATAATATTTACCATTCTTCATAAACATAAAAGAGCCTTCTGTGTATCCTTCAGGCGTAATTTCCTTAAATGTTGATCCATCTTCAAATGGCACAAACCCAGTAAAATCATTGTTCAATTTTGCAATGTTACAATGAGACCAACCCCCATAAATTAGATAGTAAGATCCGTCTTTGTCTTTAAAAACGTACTGATCTATCGGCTGTGCCTTATTATAAAATTTATCAACTAAAGGTTTACCTAAATGATCTTTAAACGGACCTTGGGGTTTGTCTGAAACTGCTACGCCAATACCACCAACTTCATTATCGCTTTGTATATCATTGGCGCCAAAAAACAAATAATATTTACCATCTTTTTGAGTAATTGATGGTGCCCACATCGCTTTATTTGCCCACTTTATTGATGCTGTATCAATAATTCGTTCATGTTTTTTCCAAGTAATTAAATCTTTTGATGAAAAGGCATCCATAAAAACCTGCTCTCTATACTTTGCAGAATAGGTAGGATAAACCCAATAAGTTTTACTGAAAATTTGCGCTTCTGGATCTGCGTACCAACCTGGAAAAATTGGATTACCCGAAGTTTGTGCTTGCGATAGCATCGGAAACATCAATAAGAGATAGATAAATCGTTTTAGTTTCATAATGCAAGATAATAAAATGATTTAATAAATATAAACCTCATTGCTGAGGAACGAAGCAATCCTACAACTATCGCTATTTTTTTACATACCGCTTTTGGTGTACTTAGTTACATGAATGATTAAAAATTAAACTACCAACCCTTAACCCAATCTTCTTGCTGTTTTGCATTTAAGAAAGTCCAAGCTACAATACGTGTAATTTTGTTACCAGTTCTCATTTCACTTGTTCTAATTTCAGCTACTTCTGCCCTATCTAGCATAGCATAAATACCACCTAAGTTTTCGCTTTTTGAAACCAAACTAGTAAACCATAAACACTGATTTTTAAATAATTTACTTTCTGCAATCAATTGTCCAATAAAAGCCACTTCGCCACCTTTAGTCCATAACTCTGTATTTTTACCACCAAAGTTTAACACTGTGTTAGCGTAATTTTTATTTCCTAAATTTCTATTTTTTCTTTGCGAACCTGCACTTGCTTCTTCTGCTGATGCATGGAAGGGAGGATTGCAGATCGTTAAATCAAACTTTTCTTCTTTATGGATGATATGATTAAAAACCGCAGATTTTGATATTTGTAACCTAATCTCCACATTGTTTTTCAATGCTGAATTTATTTCAACAATGTTTTTAGCTGATTGCACTGCAATACTATCAATTTCTGAACCAACAAATTGCCAACCATATTCTTTGCAACCAATAATTGGGTATACACAATTTGCACCAACTCCAATATCTAAAACTTTAATCTTTTTCCCATTTGGGATATTTTGGGCATTACAAGATGCCAACAAATCAGCAGCATAGTGGATGTAATCGGCCCTGCCCGGAATTGGTGGACACAAATATCCTTCTGGGATATCCCAAAAATCAATTTGATAAAAATGTTTTAAAAGTGCTTTATTTAAGGTTTTTACTGCAGCAGGATTGGCAAAATCAATAGATTCATCATCATATTTATTTACAGAAACATATTGGGCTAGTTCAGTACATGATAAAACTAAAGTCTTAAAATCATACCTAGATTTATGTTTATTCCTTAGGTGTAAGCTGCTTTTTTCTGCTTCAAAGTTTTTCTTCTTCTCCATTAGGCAGTTTTTACATCATCTTCACTGTAATCTTTAATATCGGTAATGTATCCATTTAACAAAAGAAAATCGAACAATGGTTTTGCATCATCAGTAACAGGCATATTTGCTGTAGAAACCACTGTGTTTGTTTTTTTATCTAAAAACGGATAAGCAAAAAGTTTTACGTTTTGTGTAAACATATCACTTACATAAGCCAATAGCTGACTTGTATAATTTTCTCCAAAATTTTTGGAATTAAAAACGAACTTTAAGTTGTTAATATTTGTAGAAATGCCCACACTTTTAGGCTTGCATCTACTTAAATATTTTGCCAATCTATTGTGGCGGGTAAAATTAGAAACAATAACCAAGTTACCTGTTGCACACATTTCTTCTGCTCTTAAAGCAACTGCTTCCAAATCAATATCATCAGGAGTTTCTTGATCGTCTGTTAATACATTGGTTAGCAAAACTTCAATCATAACAGCCAAATTACCATCTTGAACTTGGTTGGTGCGCTTAAACTGATCTGTCGCTTTATTAAACAAATTAAAGTTTGGCAATGATTTCTGACCATATTTGGTACGCAAAATCATGATGTCTTTTTTGTAAAGTAAATCTTTCGCTTGTCTCGGGTGACTATCCTCATCAAATATTGCAGCTGCTGAAAAATCTTTCATGATTAAATAAAGATTAAGCAACATATTATTTACTCCTTCAAAAGCTGGTCCTTTAACTGATATCAAATCAATCTCAACCGAGCCTACAGTTAAATTATCAACCAACGATTCTATCATCACCTTTGGTTCGTGATAATGATAAAAGGCGGCATAAACCAAATTTACACCAATAATTCCCAGCACACGTTGTTGCATGTTTACATCGGTATCAAACAACCTTACATGAAAAAATATTTCGTTTGGCAAACCTCCAGGTTCTGTTTTAAAACAAATACCAACCCAACCATGTGGTTCATTTGTACGCTTAAAATTTAGAGTAGTTACGGTATTTGCGAATGCAAAAAATGTACGATGATCGTATTTTTCGCCAAGCAAGCGTTCGTTTAATAAGCTAAACTCATGCTCTAACATCCTTAAAAGCCTATTCTGACTTACATATCTACCAGAAGCTTCTGCTCCGTAAATGGCATCACTAAAAGTCATATCATAAGCCGACATGGTTTTAGCAACGGTACCTGCGGCTGCTCCAGCTGTAAAAAAGTTACGAGCTACTTCTTGCCCAGCTCCTATTTCTGCAAATGTGCCATAAATTTTTTCGTTCAAATTTATCTTTAACGCCTTACGCTTGGTATCAAGGATTTCTCTTTCCATACTGCAAAAGTAACAAATTGGTTCATTAGTTCATTGTTTCATTAGTTCATTTGTACGATTAGTTAGTCTGTTTACCCATTCAACCCAGTGAACAAATGACACCAATGAACTTGATAAAAAAGAAAAGGCGACACCTTTCGATATCGCCCTCTCAACCTTAAACTTAAATTAAACTATTGTGTTATGAAACTACAATTTCTTTATGCGTGTTTTTTGCTTCATCTTGCTTTCCAATGGTGATGGTTAAAATTCCGTTCACATATTCCGCACTAATTTTTTCTGCATCAACTCCTTCTGGTAAAATAAATGATCTTGCAAATGAATTGTACTCAAATTCTTTACGCGTATAATCTTTCTTTAAATCAGCTTCAATTTTTTTCTCGGCCCAAACAGAAAGATTGTCTTTTTTTAAATCTATTTTAAAATCCTCTTTATTTAAGCCAGGTGCCGCTAATTCAATTTTATACTCATTTTCATTTTCACAAATATTTACGTTTGGTATTTTATTTATGCCCTGATTTTTATTTAATGCATCACTAAACAAAGAATCAAATACATTGTTAAAGTATGGTGCGGTGTTTCTGGTTTTGTTGTTAAATTTTACTAAAGTCATTTTAATATCCTCCGTTATTTTATTTTTTTTAAGTTATAATTGTTCCTATTCAAACCCTATTCCAAACCTAAAATATATGTTTTTCAAGTCATTTTGGCGCACAAAAGAAAAATCAGCAGACAAAAAGTCAGTTGAACTAAGTAATAAAGACAGTTTTAAATACAAAACTAGTTTAGAGACAAGGTTTGCAGACTTTGATATGATGGGACATGTGAATAATGCCGTTTACTTTACTTACATGGAAATAGGCAGAACAAAATATTGGAGCCACGCCATTAAATGGGATTGGCAAAAGACTGGAGTAGTAATAGGAAATGCATCTATAGATTATATTGCGCCAATATTCATCAATGATAAAATTCATATTTATGTGAAAACTTCGAGAATTGGAACAAAAAGTTTTGATTTGGAGTATTTGATTGTTAAAGAACAAAATGGAACTGAAATAATTTGTAGTAGAGGCAAAACAGTTTGTGTTGCTTATGATTATGCTACTAAAAAACCTGCTCCCATTCCAGATAAGGAAAGAGAGAAAATGGTAAATTTTGAACAGCTACCTTAAATTGCCTTAAAACTTAATTGTACAAATGAACACCCAACTTCACCAGGCATTGGCGGATTCATTTTTTTAATACCTACCGTAGCAGTTTGTATAAATGGATATTTTTGAATGATATGATCAATAATTATTTTCACAACCGTTTCTAGTAATTTTTGGGTTTGCTTCATCGCATTAGTCAGTATTGCGTTGATTTCTTCATAATTTACAGTAACATTCAAATTCTCAGTATCGATATTTGGTGTAAAAGTAACTTCTACATCTACCAAAAAATGGCTGCCAATGAGTTGTTCTTCTGGATAAAAACCATGAAAAGCTTTAAATTTTACATCTCTTAAGGCTACAGTTTGTACAAACATTGTGTTTAAATTATTTAATTGATGTTTCTAGGGTAAAATTTAATTTTACCTCATTTTGATTGGTGATTACACTAAATTATTAACTTTGGAACAATCACTCTACTTAACCAAATATAGTGTAAAACATGAATAAATCAGCTAAAAAAGACCTTTACGACGCTCCAGATTATTACCAATTAGACGAACTTTTATCAGAAGAACATCTACTAATCCGTTCTACGGTAAGAGATTGGGTAAAAAAAGAAGTTAGTCCAATAATTGAAGATTATGCACAAAGAGCAGAATTTCCTAAGCATTTAATTAAAGGATTAGGAGAAATTGGTGCTTTCGGACCAACTATACCAGTTGAATATGGTGGTGCTGGCTTAGATTACACAGCTTATGGTATCATTATGCAGGAGATTGAACGTGGTGACTCTGGAATTAGATCTACTGCTTCTGTACAAGGCTCATTGGTGATGTACCCAATTTACGCTTACGGAACTGAAGAACAACGCAAGAAATATTTACCAAAATTAGCCACAGGCGAAATGATGGGATGTTTTGGTTTAACAGAACCAGATCATGGATCAAACCCTGGTGGAATGGTTACCAACATTAAAGACAAAGGCGATCATTATCTGTTAAACGGTGCCAAAATGTGGATCTCAAACGCTCCATTTGCAGATATCGCAGTAGTATGGGCAAAAGATGAAGAGGGAAAAATACGCGGGCTAATTGTAGAACGTGGCATGGAAGGTTTTACCACTCCAGAAACCCATGGCAAATGGAGCTTACGTGCATCGGCTACCGGAGAATTGGTTTTCGACAACGTTAAAGTGCCTAAGGAAAATATTTTCCCTGACATTAAAGGCTTAAAAGGACCTCTAGGTTGTTTAAACCAGGCTCGTTATGGTATTGCATGGGGTGCTTTAGGTGCAGCTATGGATTGTTACGATACTGCACTACGCTATTCTAAAGAGCGCATTCAATTTGGTAAGCCAATCGGCGGATTTCAATTACAACAGAAGAAATTGGCAGAAATGGTAACTGAAATTACTAAAGGACAATTGTTAGTTTGGCGTTTAGGTGTATTAAAAAGCGAAAACAGAGCAACAGCAGAACAAATTTCCATGGCAAAACGTAACAGTGTTGAAATTGCTTTAGATATTGCTCGTAATGCCCGCCAAATGTTAGGCGGAATGGGTATTACAGGTGAATATTCAATTATGCGCCACATGATGAACTTAGAATCTGTTGTAACTTATGAAGGTACGCATGACGTTCATTTATTAATTACTGGTATGGATGTAACTGGATTAAACGCATTTAAGTAAACTCTGATGAAATCGTTTAAAAAATACTTACCCCTACCAGCACCACCCGAAGAAGTGTATTTGGCCTTAACAAAAGCACAAAGCATACAATTATGGACAGGCGCAGAAGTTGAATTTACAGAAGAACCAGGAACTGAGTTTTCTTACTGGGATGGAGATATAGTTGGAAAAAACATAGAATTTGAGCCTAATAAAAAAATTGTTCAACAATGGTATTTTGGCGAGGATGGAGAACCTTCGATTGTCACCATCAAATTACATGAGGACAAAAAAGGAACATCTTTAGAATTTCAACAGACCAATATTCCGGACGAAGACTACAAAGACTTTACCGAAGGCATTGAAGAATATTTTTTAGGTGGCTTAGCCGATTTCTTCGAAATTGAACTGTAATGATTAGTGAATTAAATCAATTTTATTTAAAGTTTGAGGAACCTACTCAAAGTTGCTTATTAGCTTTAAGAAATTTGATTTTAAAACATGATGTAAATATTACTGCAGAATGGAAGTACAAACTTCCATTTTTTTATTTTAAAGGCAAAATGCTTTGTTACCTCTGGATACACAAAAAATACAAGCAACCTTACATTGGTTTTGTTGATGGAGGCTTAATTGATCATCCAGATTTACTACAAGAAAAAAGAGCTCGAATGAAAATTTTATTGATCAACGAAAATGATGATTTGCCAATTGAAAAAATTAAGGCTATCTTAACTTCAGCAATATATTTTTGTATTAAAAAGAAATAAATTTCCGCTCATGAAAAAAACCTTAATCTTATGCATTGTTGCAATTTTACTTACAGGATGTAGCATTACAAATGCACCTAATTCTTTACCAGTTTTCTATTCTTCTCCTATTGCTTCTAATGATATTTCCTACTTACCAAAACCATTAAGTACAGATAGTACCAAAACTCAAAATTATTTAAGCGCTAGCTTTGCATCTTCTTCATTACCATTAGAAATAGGAACTTTTACAATGGGTTACTTAAATTACAATAGGTCGCACACCTTTAAAAATTTCAATTTCGCATATGGAGCTTTCGGGTTTTATGGAGGTACTGATGATGATGGCTACAACAATGCAATTAGACCATTAGATAAAAATTTTAGTGGTAAAGAATTTTATGGAGGCGGATTGAGATCATCAATAGGTGTTTTTGAAACTTCAGGAAATACAGAATTTAGAATTTTAAACTGGGAAAACACTTTAAGTTTTGAAGGTGGTTCTTATGCGTATTTGAGAAAAAAGTTAAGAAACGATAGTGAACCACTCTCTATAGGTTCAGATAAAACTGTACTTTTTACTACTGGTGGTTCTACCGAAATAATCTGGCGTGGAAGCAAAAACACAAATAGAAACTATGGCTTTAGACTTTTTGTTGGAGCAACAACAGGACTTAAACAAAATATTAATTATACTGAGAATAAACTAAGTGGATTAGCCACAGATTTCTCGTTCTTTTTAAAAATAAAACGTGCTTATGGGGTGTTTAGTCAAGGTTCAAATCTTAGACAATACGGTGGAAAAATTACACTTGGGTACTCTTTATAATCCCGTCTAAAACTTTACATCCAATTTTTTGTTCTAAACCCAACTAAACTAAATATTATGGGCAAATCATTTGGAATTGGATTAATTGTACTTGGAGTAGTATTGTTAATCTGGACAGGCTTTACTTACACCAAAAAAGAAAAAGTTATTGATGCTGGTCCTATTCAGATTTCTGCTGATAGAGAAAAATCTGTAAACTGGCCGCCTTATGTTGGTGGAATTGTCTTAATTGCAGGCGTAATTGTTTTTATAGGCTATAATAAGAAAAAATAGTGTTCTTGATTTGATAAATAAGAATCTAGGGAGTATAAGGTAAATATCTTGTCGTTATATTTTCTTTAAGCTGAGGTGAGGAAAAGTTTAAAACCTCACCATTTAAAACCTTTTCATAAAGTAATAGATAATTCTCTGTCATGTTTTGAGCTGAAAAACTACTTTGCGCAAGATCATGGCAATCTTGTTTATTAAATTGATTTGAGTTTTGAATAGCACTTGCCAACTCACTCCCATTGTTAGATAAAAAACCAACTTTTTCGTTAACTAACTCTGGTAAAGAACCATACGTTGTTGCAAAAACCGGACAACCAAAATATAAACTTTCTATAACCGCTAAGCCAAAAGGTTCATGCCATAACACAGGAAAAATTAATCCATTTGATTGGTTAAGAAATGTTGATTTTTTAAAGTTATCAACCATTCCTCTAAAACGGACGTGGGCATCTAAAGTAAAACGCCATCCCATTTTAAAGTTAAACCGATAGCCACCTAAAACATTTAAATGTTGATTGGATTTTTTGGTAATAGCAATGGCGCCTTTCAAATTTTTCACTTTCCATGCCGCATTAGCTAAAAAATGAAATCCTTTTCGTTGCTTTTTCAAATCTGGCTTTGGATAATTATTCCAGTCTAATCCATTATAAACAAAAGTTTGTGAACCATATCTATTTGCATGATTTTCACTCAAAAAAACACTTTGTTGATCTTGAACATCGCCAAAAGGTACGTTGCCATGAATGGTTACTATATATGGTTTTTTAATCGGCTGGTGTGGGCTAAAGTTAAAATGAACCAAATCTATATCATCAGGTATCTGCTCATTAAACTCCTTATTAGGATCGAAATTTAAGATATTTGCAAAATCACAATACGAACCTTCTTTTACTAAAAAGCTAACTTTATAACCTGCATTAGCTAAAGTTTTACCTAAATCCCAAATCACCCTTTCGGTACCACCATAAAGTAATGCCGGTATTTTAAATGGGGCAACTATTAAAATATGTAGCTTTTTATTCTTCAGAATAAGCATACCGCAAAGTTTCTCTCAAATTATAGTTTGATGCCATCACTTCTCCATAAGCGCCAGTGCTTCTAATTGCAATTAAATCGTTTCTAAATGTTTCTGACAACTCAACTTCTTTTCCAAAGCAATCCGTGCTCTCGCAAATAGGACCAACTACATCGTATTTTGTTGAGCGTTCGGCGTTTGGGGTTTGGGGTTGACTTATATTTTCTATTTTATGATAGGCTTGATATAAAGCTGGTCTCATCAACTCTGTCATCCCTACATCTAATATTAAGAAATTTTTCTTCTTCCCGTTTTTAACATATAAAACTCTACTTATTAACGATGAACATTGCCCAACTAATGCTCTACCCAATTCAAAATGAACTTCTTGATATGGTTTAATCGTTAAAAAATCAGCAAATATTTTAAAATAAGCGTCAAAATTTGGTATTTGTTGGTTCGGATTATGATAATCAATTCCTAAACCACCACCAACATTTAAAACAGTAACTTTAAAGCCATGGTCTTCGAACCAAGCGGCAAATTCATTAACGCGAACACAAAGGTTCTTATAAACATCTAAATTGGTAATTTGAGAACCAATATGAAAGTGGATACCAATAAATTCAAGGTTTGCAGATACCTTCAATACATCGGCACACGCCTGCATATCCCAAGAGTTTACGCCAAATTTATTTTCATCTAAACCAGTGGTGATGTTTGCATGGGTATGTGCATCAACATTTGGATTAATTCTAATGGCAACCTTAGCTATTTTATGCTTTTTTTCTGCTAATTCGTTTATTACCGATAGCTCTTGAACAGATTCTACGTTAAAACAAAAAATATCTTTATCTAAAGCATCATTAATTTCTTTGTCTGATTTACCAACACCAGCAAAAACCACCTTTTCATTTTTAAAGCCTACTTCAATCGCTTTATTTACCTCGCCACCACTAACACAATCAGCACCAAAACCAGCAGCTTCAATTTTAGCTAAAACCTTCGAGTTAAAATTTGCTTTCATGGCATAGTGTACATGAAATTGATGAACATCTGCAGCCTTTTTACAAGCATTTAATGTACTTTTAAGCAAATTTAAATCGTAATAATAAAATGGAGTTTCTAATTTAGAAAAATGTGCTATATCTTTATCGGAAAACATACTCTTGAAATTTCTATTAATAATTTTTTTGGTCTTTATAACCGTTGTTTATATTGGCAATTATCTCGACTACAGAAAAGGTAATATTACTCGTGCAGAATTTGAACGCAGAATAAGATTTACAATTATTTTAGCGCTAATTATCATCTTTCTTTATTTCTTCTTTCGGAAAAAATAATTATTCGAATATTCTGTTGTGTAAACTTCTTAAAGCCTCTACTTTATGATCTGTGTTTACCAATAAAGATATATTGTAAGCGCTCCCACCATAAGAAATCATCCTAATGGGAATGTGCTTAATCGAATCTAAAACTTTAGCGGCATAGCCATGTTTTTCTGCTCCAAAATCGCCCACTACACAAACAATAGATTGGTTTTTATCAATCTCTACACTTCCAAACGAGTTCAGTTCTTTTACAATTTCATCTAAATTATCAGTAAAATCAATGGTTAAAGAAACTGCAACTTCAGAAGTGGTAATCATATCAATAGGCGTTTTATACCTTTCGAAAATTTCAAAAATCCTCCTTAAAAAACCATAGGCCAACAGCATTCGGCTCGATTGAATTTTAATCGCAATAATACCATCTTTAGCCGCAATAGATTTTATTTTACCTTTTTCGCTTTCGGTGCTAATTACCGTACCTAAAGCTTTTGGCTCCATCGTATTTAGCAAACGAACCGGAATTTTATATTTCTGTGCTGGAAAAACAGATTGTGGATGCAAAATTTTAGCTCCAAAATAAGCTAGCTCGGCAGCTTCATCAAAAGATAAATGAGAAATTGGCTTAGTACCTTTTACTATTCTCGGATCGTTGTTGTGCATTCCATCAATATCAGTCCAAATCTGAACTTCTTCTGCTAAAATTGCTGCACCTAATAATGAAGCAGTGTAATCACTTCCGCCTCTGCGTAAATTATCTACTTCTCCAAAACTATTTCTACAAATAAAACCTTGGGTAATAAATAAATTATTGCCTTTATGTTGGTCTAAAATTGGTTGTAAATGTTTAGTTGTAAATGGAATATCTGGTTCGTTATCCTCATCAATTTTCATAAAATCTAAAGCTGGTAAAAGTACCGAAGGCACTCCTATCGATTTTAAATAAATATGATATAACGTTGTTGATAACAATTCGCCTTGTGCTAAAACCACTTTATCTTCAATGTGCGTAAACATATCATTTGCCAAAGTAGCCAAGAAATTAAAATGATAGTCAACAACTTCTTGCCCTTGAGCTCTAAAATCGCCTTCTGGCAATAACTCAATTACAAAATCATTATACTTTTGGTGTAACGCCTTAATTAATGAGGTAGCCTCCTGCTTTTCTTCTTTTAATAATTTTGAAGAAATTTCTACTAAACTATTTGTTGTACCAGACACAGCTGATAAAACTACAATTTGCTCTTCTGCCGGATTGATGATATCCAACAATTTTTTCATGCGTTCTGGGCTACCTACAGATGTACCACCAAATTTTAATATCTTCATTTTATTTTTAGAATGCGTTTTTTTCTTATTATTGTATTGGGGCGTGAAAATAGTGAAAAGACCGCTAAATTTAGCCTAAATGACAAAATAAAATTCTGATAACGTTATCGTAAATTGATGTGAACAATTTTAATTTTGTTTTGTAGTATATATAAAAATCAATCAAACACTGTATGCAACTAGAAAAATCTACCTTAGACACTATAAATGTGTGGCTTAATGGCAATTACGACCAAAACACGAAAGATGAAATTCAATCTTTAATAGACAAAGAAGCAACTACCGAATTAACAGATGCTTTTTATAGAAGTTTAGAGTTTGGAACTGGTGGTTTACGCGGAATTATGGGTGCAGGCTCTAACCGAATTAACAAATACACCATCGGTACTGCCACGCAAGGTTTAGCCAATTACCTTAATAAAAAATATAGTGGCGAAGAAATTAGCGTAGCAATTGCACACGATAGCAGAAATAATTCTGATGTTTTTGCCAATATTACAGCCGATGTTTTTGCTGCTAACGGCATTAAAGTATATTTTTTTACTGCTTTAAGACCAACTCCAGAGCTTTCTTTTGCGATTAGAGAATTAGGCTGTAAAAGTGGCGTAATGCTTACAGCATCTCACAATCCGAAAGAGTACAATGGTTATAAAGCCTACGGAAGTGATGGCGGTCAGTTCACTTCGCCAGATGATAAAATGGTGATGGATGAAGTAGCCGCAATTAAAAGCATTGATGAAGTAAAATTTGATAGAATAGACAGTAATGTAGAAAGCATTGGCGAAAATATTGATCAACTTTATTTAGATAAAATTACAGAACTTTCGGTTTCTCCTGATGCAATTGCTCGTGAGCACGATTTGAAAATTGTGTTCTCTCCTATTCATGGTACAGGCATTACTTTAGTACCACAAGCTTTAGCTCAATTTGGTTTTACAAATGTTAACATAGTTGAAGAACAAAGTGAGCCTGATGGCAACTTCCCAACGGTTGTTTATCCTAATCCAGAAGAAAAAGAAGCTTTAACATTAGCTTTAAAAAAAGCTGCAGCTATTGATGCTGACTTGGTTTTAGCTACAGACCCTGATGCCGATAGAGTTGGTATTGCAGTTAAAAATAACGATGGAGAATTTGTATTGCTAAACGGTAACCAAACTGGTAGTTTATTAATTAATTATTTATTAACCGCTTGGGAAGAAAAAGAAAAACTAACTGGTAACGAATACGTGGTTTCTACCATTGTAACCACAAGTTTAATCAAAGCCATTTGCGATGCTAAGGGAGTTGAGTATTTTAATACCTTAACAGGATTTAAGTGGATTGGACAAGTAATGACCCAAAATGAAGGTAAAAAAACCTTTATTGCTGGTGGCGAAGAAAGTTATGGTTATTTAATTGGCGATTTAGTACGTGATAAAGATGCGGTAATTTCATGTGCATTTATAGCAGAGATGACTGCTTTTTACAAAGACAAAGGCAGCAGTTTATACCAAGCCATGATTGATATGTACGTTACTTATGGCATGTACAAAGAAGATTTAGTATCGATTACCAAAAAAGGTAAAACTGGAGCTGAAGAAATTAAAGCAATGATGGAGCAGTTCAGAAATAACCCTCCTGCAAAATTAGGCGGTTCTGATGTGGTTACCTTAAAGGATTACGAATTAAATAAAGAAACCGACATTAAAGCTGGTACAAGCAAAGAATTGGGTTTCCCTAAATCTGATGTTTTGCAATTTATAACTGAAGATGGCAGTATCATTTCTGCTCGCCCAAGTGGTACAGAACCAAAAATTAAATTCTATTGCAGTGTAAATACACCTTTGGCAGCTGCCGAAGATTTTAAAGCAACAGAAGAAAAATTAGCTGATAAGATTAAAAAGATTATGGAAGATTTGCAAGCATAATTAATATGTCAGTCTGAGCGTAGTCGAAGACTTATAATTAAGGTTGGTGCCAAAAGCATCAACCTTTTTTATGTCAGCCAAAACACAGGTTTTTAAATTTTAATATACAAAAACTAATTCCATTGTCTACATTTGCAGCAATGACAGCGTTTAGAAAAATTATTGCGATTTTTTTATTACTTGGAATTGTAACCTCAAGTTTCAATCAATGGTTGTTATTTTCTACTTATTCGCTAAATAAAGAATACATCTCTACCGTTTTATGTACCAATAAAGACAAACCTCACTTACATTGTGATGGTAAATGTTTTTTAGACATTAAACTAAAGGAATTAGAACAAAAAAACAATCAACATCAAGATACTTTAAAAAGAATAGTAGAAACATTAGCGCCAGCTTATGCAAATTTGCTACCTCAAGTTTTTGAAACGTATCTTGAAAATATACCAACTCCTTATTTACTACCACAACCACAGGGTAAAGTAGTGTCTATTTTTCAACCGCCAAAAACGGTTTAACATTTATTTCTTGCTATTAATTTTTCTGTTTTCAGCTTTGCTGGATATTTAAAGAATTTTCGTCATTGCAAACCAATTTTTTTTAAATCGGGAGCGGCAATTTCCTTTCAATTTATTTAACAATTTGGAAAGACACCGCTTCGCTTTAAAGTAATGAAGATGAATGATCATCATTTAATAATGAGCTTAATTCTTTGTTTGAACACCATCAGATACAAATAGCCATTCTTAAAACTGTCTTTAGCAAGAAATAATCTGCTGTTTATTTAGCGTGTGCTAAATCCATATAATGATTGAATGAAAAAATCATCAATCAACATTAAACACGAATTAAATTAAAACTTACCAATAAAAATTGATGGTAAGTGCATTCCTATATTTCAAAAAATGAAAAAATTATTATCTATTATATCATTAGCCGCTGCATTATTAATTTCTTGTTCAAAAGAAAACGAAACAACTCCAACATTCGATGAGAAAAATCTGGCTCCTTTTTCTATCGAGTTTGATAACATTGTTGGCGAAAGAACTTTTTCTATCAACAATACTGCTAGTTTGTATACCAATGCAGCTGGCGAGAAATTTTCTATCTCAAGGCTGCAATATTTTATTAGCAACATTAAGGTGGCAACCGCCGATGGTAAAACCTATGCCGTACCCCAAGAAAAAAGTTATTTTTTGATTAATGGAGCAGATAAAACTACCCGTTTCGCAAAAGTAGAGGTTCCTGTAGCCGATTATACCAAAATATCATTTACCCTCGGTGTTGATAGTTTGCGCAGTACGATGGATTTATCAAAACGCACAGGTGTTTTAGATCCGGCAACTGGTGGCGGACATGATGGCGGTGGAATGTATTGGGGATGGAACTCTGGCTATATTTTTTTCAAGTTCGAGGGTAACTCAAATGCAATCTCTGACGATGTAAATGGTGATCCCACTGGTAAAAAACAATTCAAATACCACATTGGTGGATTTGGAGGTTACTCTGCTCCTACCATCAATAACATCAAAACAATTACGGTCGATTTAACAACGGCTGGTATTGCAAAAGTTAGAAAAGATAGGCAAAGTAATGTGCATCTTTTTGTAGATGTGATGAAGGTTTTTAACGGAAAAAATACTGTCAGCCTTGCTGCAAACCCAAATGTCATGTTTAGCCGATACAGCACAAAAGTTGCTGCAAATTTAACTGAAATATTTAAACACGATCATACAGAAAACTAATCATCATGAATAAAAAACACTTTACAGTTTTATTTGTGATGGCCATAATTGTGTTCGCTTGTAAAAAAGGTGAACCAATTGTTACTCAAATTGAAGCATTTATCGGTTTCCAAAAGCCGGCTAATTTTCCTGATCCGGTTTACAACTTTGCCAATAACAAAGTAACCAAAGAAGGTTTTGAATTGGGGCGATCGCTGTTTTACGAGCCAAGGTTATCACGCAACAATACCATCACCTGTGGTTCGTGCCACATTCAATCATCTGCATTTACGCAGCATGGGCATGATGTAAGCCATGGTATTGACGACCGTTTAGGAACCAGAAACTCACCTCCTATTATGAATTTAGCTTGGAACAAAGCTTTTAATTGGGGCGGTGGTGTTTTTGATTTAGATCTACAGCCCATAATCCCAATAACCACACACGAAGAAATGGACGAAAACCTGGAGAATGTGTACAATAAGTTAAGAGCAATGCCAAAATACACCAACATGTTTAAGGCGGCATTTGGCACAGAAGAAATCAACACTGCTCGCTTTATGAAAGCACTTTCTCAATTTATGTTAATGTGTATCAGCAGTAATGCTAAATATGATAAGGTTTTAAGGAAAGAACCCGGCTTTTCATTTACAACAGAAGAATTAGAAGGTTATACCATTTTTAAAGACAAATGCGGCTCTTGCCACAAAGAACCTTTATTCACTGATGGCTCTTTCAGAAACAATGGCTTAGGTATTAGTCCTGTAAATGACAAAGGTTTGTATGCAGCAACATTGGTTGAAACTGATAAATATAAATTCAAAGTTCCATCCTTAAGAAACCTAAAATATACAGCTCCATTTATGCACGATGGTAGATTTTTAAGTTTAAATGCCGTTTTAGAACATTACAATTCGGAGATTGTTGCCACCCAAAACCTTGATCCATTACTAAATCGAAGCAAGTTAGGTATTGCTTTAAGTGCAAACGACAAAACAAAAATTATCGCCTTTTTAAATACACTTAACGATGAAAATTTCATCAATAACAAGCTTTTAGCAGAACAATAAAATGAAAATAAAATTAATCATCGCATTAGCCATTATATGCTTCAGTTTTACTGTAAAAGCATGTGATATTTGTGGCTGTGGCGTAGGCAGTTACTACATCGGCATTTTGCCCGAATACAATAAGCGTTTTATAGGTTTAAGGTATCAATACAAAACATTGCAAACCCACTTAGGGCCAGCTGGACAACGAACACCAATTTCTACTGATGAAACTTATCAAAGTGCCGAACTTTGGGGTGGATGGAATTTCGGCAAGAAATTAAGGGTTTTGGTATTTGTACCCTATAACTTCAATGAGCGTGTAAATCAGGATGAGCGTGGCACTAAAAATGGCTTGGGCGATATTGCCTTGATGGGTTATTACAATCTTTTCAATAAAAGTGTCACCTTAGGCAGTAAACTTTTAGTACAATCTTTATGGATCGGTGCAGGTGTAAAAGCACCAACAGGCAAGTATGAACCGAATGAAAGATTAGCATTGCAAGATTCACCAAATAATTTTCAGTTGGGTACAGCTAGTACAGATTTTACATTTAATGCAGCTTATGATATCCGACTAAACGATTTGGGTGTAAATGCCAATGTGAATTACAAGGTAAATACCGAAAACAAATTTGACTACCGCTATGGCAACAAACTGACTACTAACCTACTAGCTTACTATAAATTTAGATTGTTTCATCGTTTTACTGTAGCACCAAATGCTGGAATTTTGTACGAAAAATCTGCAAAAGATGTAGAGCATAGTAAATATGAAGTTGAGGTTTCTGGAGGGCATTCTTTAGCAGCTATTGCCGGAGTAGAATTTGCCTTAAAAGGAGTTTCTTTTGGCGCTAATTATCAAAATATCAGGTCTCAAAATTTAGCTAGCGGAAGAGCTTTTGCTGGCAATAGACTAATGACACACGTTTCAATTCCATTTTAATTAAATAATATGAAAACACTAATTATAATTGCTGCGATTGCATTTTTTGCTGTTGCCTGTAAGCCAAAAGCTGATGTAAATACGATTAAAGATGAAACCATGAAATTACATGATGTGGTAATGGCAAATCATAGTAAAATCATCGGCCATCAAATGAAAATAGATACACTACTGAAAAATTTGGTCGATTTAAAGACCAAATTCCCCTCAATTGATACCGCTGCAGAAAAATTAGAAATGCAAAAACTAATGATAGATTTAGTAAAAGCTGAAGAAAGCATGAACGACTGGATGCATAATTTTAATGGAGATTTTAAAAATGAAGCCGATACTGCCGTTTATAATTACTACAAAAAGGAGCATGATAAAATTGCTAAAGTAGATGAATTGTACAAATCAGAAATCAAAAAATCGGATACTTACCTTGCCAAATTTAAAAAACAATGAAAATAGCAAAATTGATAATATTAGCTGTTGTAGTTGTAATTACTGCATGTAGCAAACCAGAAAAACTCCCTTACTTACAAATGGAAGTTGTTGCCAAAGAGGTTGATGGGAAAATAGTTGAAGACACAACTTTTAGAACCATACCTGATTTTAAGTTGTACAATCAGGATAGCGCCGTGGTAACTTTAAAAGATTTCGACAATAGTATTTATGTGGCTGATTTCTTCTTCACATCTTGCCCAACCATTTGCCCAACTATGCATAGGAATTTATTTAAGGTATATAAAAAGTTCGAAAATAATCCAGAGGTAAAATATGCTTCGCATACCATTGATGTAAAATACGACAAACCATCCGTAATGAAAGCATACGCCAAAAAAATAGGTATTAAAGGAAAAAATTGGCAGTTTTTATGGGGAACCAGAGATGAAATTTATGCATTGGCAGAAAGGAATTACATGGTTTATACCAAAGAAGACAATAAAGCACCTGGAGGTTTTGCACATCAAGGCTATTTGATTTTGGTAGATAAACAAAAAAGAATTCGTGGCGCTTATGATGGTACTGTAGATGAAGAAGTGAAAAAATTAATGGCAGATATGGAAATCTTGCTTAAAGAAAAATAAAAGATTAAAGGGTAATACTAATACGTTGGTGAGGACGCCAACGTTGGAATGTTTTTTACTTCAATTAACTAATCCCTTATTGGCGTCCCCGCCAACAATATCATATCATCAAAATATGCGTTAGCGGGAACGCCATCGTTGGAGTAATAAGTAAATATCCCTCTCCCTTGTTGGCGTAATAAGTAAATATTAAATTAAACAACATGAAAAAAGCAGTATTAATTTTAGCACTAGGCTTGGCATTTTTGCAAGCGTTTAGTGCCAATGAACAAACAGAAATTAAACAACAAAAAGCAGCGGTAGATACTTTAAAAAAAGATGGCATCGATCCTATTTGCAAAATGAAAGTTAAAGCTGGTAACACCAAAACAATAGTTTTTGAAAAGGTAACTTATGGTTTCTGTTCAGAAAGTTGTAAGAAAACCTTTACAGCTAATCCTAAAAAATATATTAAATAACACTAACTCAATTATTTTACGCAAGGATGCTTTTATAATCAATTCATCAGCTAATTTTAATTTAACTTTGTAGCATAAAATCAAGTTATGAAACAAATCAGATCAACAATTTTGCTTTTAGTTATTTCGGTAATAATGGTTGCTTGCAACAGCGGAAACAAAACGTTACCTATTTATGGCGAACGTGAAGCTGTAATTACTAAAGACAAAGCTGGTATTGAAAGAGTTGATACACTTTATCAAACTATACCAAACTTTTCTTTTTTAAATCAAGATAGCGTAATGATTACTCAAGATTTATTTAAAGGTAAAGTTTATGTTGCTGATTTTTTCTTTACCTCATGCACCACCATTTGTCCGGCAATGCACAGAAATTTAAAAGAGATTTACGAAGATTATAAAAGCAATCCTGAGGTAATGTACTTATCACATAGCATCGATTTTAAATACGACAAACCATCTGTACTTAAAAACTATGCTACCAAACTTGGTGTTGATACCAAAAAATGGCAATTTGTTTATGGCAGCAAAGACGATATTTACAAATTGGCCGAAAAAAGCTATTTAACGGTTGTTGCAGAAGACAATGATTCGCCTGATGGCTACATGCACCAAGGTTGGTTAGTATTAATAGACAAACAAAAAAGAATGCGTGGTGCTTACGATGGCACAAAAACAGAGCAAGTTGCCATGCTAAAAAAAGATTTAGCAACCTTGTTAGCTGAGGGAAACTAACATGCGTAAATACATTCTATTTTCTATCTACCTTACAACAATTTGCTCCATAATTTACTCTTGCCAAAGCTCGGATGAAATTGAATTTGCAGCTTACAAAAGCAATGGAAAAGATATTTATGTCAAATATTGCCAAAATTGCCATGGTGCAAATGGCGAAGGTTTAGGCGAACTAGCACCTCCATTAACTGATAGTGTATTTTTAAAAGAAAACAAACAACAATTGGCTTGTTTCATAAAAAACGGAGCAAACCAACCTATGGTTGTTAATGGCAAAACGTATCACGAAAAAATGCCCACTTTTAATCAATTAGAAAACATAGATATTGCGCAGGTAATTACTTATGTTACCAATACTTTTGGCAACAACCAAGGTATGTATAAGCAAGAAACTGTAGAAAATGATTTAAAGAATTGCAAATAATTTAAGTCAATAGTCTATAGACCATCGTCCATGAACTATTAACCTTATTAACTTTAAAATAGCCAAGCTTCTTTACGCTTTAGTCTTTAAGCTTTCAGCTTTTTCTTATCTTTACAAAAAATGCAAGCCGTTCTATCGCTGTCCCGATTTATCGAGAGAGAGGAAAGTCCGGGCAACATAGAGCATCTCGCTTCCTAACGGGAAGGCGTTTAGGATTGAATGCCTAAACGACAGAAAGTGCCACAGAAAATATACCGTCCCGACTTTAAGTTGGGATAAGGGTGAAAACGTGAGGTAAGAGCTCACGATCTCGCTAAGTGATTAGCGATTTGGTAAACCTCGGGAGTTGAAAGACCAAATAGGCTAACGCATGTAGGGCGGCTCGTTCGATGTTAGTGGGTAGGTCGTTAGAGCTAAACGGCAACGTTTAGACTGGATTAATGATAGAATTCCGATTTATCGGAAACAGAACCCGGCTTACAGGCTTGTATTTTTTATTTTCTTTTTAAAATCATTATCTTTTTTGAAGCGAAACTGTCTTACAGCTATGATCCTTTTGTCCCGCTGTTCGCTTTATTTCGTCCCAACCTAAAGGTCGGGACTACATGTTCGCTACCATCGGGGCTAAAAACATCAGCTTCTGCAAGTAAAGCCCCTCATAGTAGCAAAAACCTGCGTAAAATAAATCAGCTTAAGGCTCGATAATGTAAGTCTCATTTCTCACATCTATTTAAATAAAAACTGTATAAAAAACTATACATTTAACAAAAAATAATATATTAGCACTCTTATACATATTAATACCCAAAAATGGCTAAACTACTTATAATTGATGACGAAAGAGCGATAAGAAGTACTTTACGAGAGATTTTAGAATACGAAAGTTACGATGTTGATGACATTGATAATGGTATCGATGGATTAGAACTCATTAAGAAAAACAATTACGATTTAGTATTGTGTGATATCAAGATGAATAAAATGGATGGTATGGAAGTGCTAGAAAATGCACAAATCCTAAAACCAGATCTTCCTTTCATCATGATTTCTGGTCATGGTACTGTAGAAACCGCAATCGAAGCCAGCAAAAAAGGAGCTTTTGATTTTGTATCTAAACCGCCTGATTTAAATCGTTTGTTAATTACGGTTCGTAATGCATTAGATAGAGGTAACTTAGTAACCGAAACTAAGGTTTTAAAACGCAGGGTTAGCAAAACTCGCCATATTTTAGGCGAATCTGATAGCATAAGTAAAATAAAGGAGACCATAGATCGCGTTGCACCAACAGAAGCTCGTGTATTAATTACCGGTGCAAATGGTAGTGGTAAAGAATTGGTTGCCCGTTGGATACACGAAAAATCTAACAGAGCAGATGCGCCTTTAATTGAGGTAAATTGTGCTGCAATTCCATCAGAACTTATTGAAAGTGAATTATTTGGCCACGAAAAAGGTTCATTTACTTCGGCAGTTAAACAACGTATTGGTAAATTTGAGTTAGCCAATGGCGGAACCCTATTTTTAGATGAGATTGGCGACATGAGCCTTTCTGCACAAGCAAAAGTTTTGAGAGCTTTACAAGAACATAAAATTACACGTGTTGGTGGAGAAAAGGAATTGGATGTAAACGTTAGGGTTTTAGCTGCTACTAATAAAGATTTACTTAAAGAGATTGAAGATGGTAATTTTAGAATGGATCTTTACCACCGCTTAAACGTAATTAATATTCACGTACCTCACTTAACCGAAAGAACGGATGATATTCCGGTAATTGCACAACAATTTTTAGAAGAGATTTGTGGCGATTACGGCATGCCAGTTAAAAAGATTAATGATAATGCTATGGAGGCATTAAAAGCATTACCATGGACGGGTAACGTGCGTGAGCTACATAACATGATTGAGCGTTTGATAATTTTAAGCGACAAAAGTATAACCGAAAATGATGTAATTGCTTTTGCTAATCCAACCGGAGGAACAAACATTGGCACAGGTAATAGCAATGGTGCAGTTGCCCAAAGCGGAGCAACTATTGCCTACGATAAATTTTCTAACTTTCAGGATTATAAAGACTTTGCTGAAAAAGAATTTATCAAATTTAAGTTAGAGAAAAACAATTGGAATGTATCTAAAACTGCAGATGACATAGAAATACAACGAAGTCACTTATACAGTAAAATAGAAAAATTCGGTTTAAAAAGATCTGAATAACGAAACTGGAGAGTTGGGAAGTTGAATAGTGGGGAAGTTTGAAGGTTGTAAAGTTTAAATGTTGGAATGTTTAAATTTTACAACCTTTTATTTTAATCCATATACTGAGCCTGCCTTACTAACATTGCTCTGTATTTATTAAATATTGCTGTTTTTGAAATAAAACCCTTAAATCTATTCTCCTGATCTAAAACTGGTAATATCCACACATTTTCGGCTTCCATTTTTTGCAAAACATCCTTTAGTTCTGCATTAATGTTTACAACTATTGGCGCATCTTTCATTAACTCTTTTACCGTAAACTCGCTGTCATTATTCAAGGAAATTGATTTTTTTAAAATCTCCTCTACATACAATAGCCCTTTAAAAAGTCCTAACTCATTCACAATCGGAAATATATTTCGTTTGGATTGGAGTATATCAGTTAATCGATTTTTAATCACATCATTTTCATTCAGAATGAGATCATCTTTCTCTATCAAATACTTGAGCTTCATCATGTTTAAAACTGTTGTATCTTTATCTTCATGATGTGAAAGCTCTCCCTTATCAGCCAAAGGTTTGGTATAAATAGAATATTTATTTACGCTTCTGTTAATTAAATAAGCAATGGCCGTGGTAATCATTAACGGCACCATTAAAACATATCCGCCAGTAATTTCTGCAATTAAAAATATGCCCGTTAAGGGTGCATGCATAATTGAACCTAAAGATGCCGCCATGCCTGCCACTATAAAATTTGCAGTGTTTACTTGTGCAATGCCTAACGTATTAATAGTAAAAGCAACTGTAAAACCCAATAAACCTCCAATAATTAAACTTGGCGCAAAAATACCGCCATTACCACCAGCACCCAAGGTAACCAAAGTAGCTATTGATTTTGCAAAAACCGTTACCAATGTAAATACTATAATTAAAGCCGGAAATGTACTGTATGATGAAAATATACTATTGGTAATTACAGCAGTGTGATCTCCTTTTAGCAAATTTTTAATGGTGATATAACCCTCGCCGTATAAAGTTGGAAAAAGAAAAACCAAAACGCCTAACATTAAACCACCTAAAATTACTTTTTTATAGGGATGATTGATTTGGTAGAAATAATTTTTAATGGCATAATTAACCTTTGTAAAGTAAATAGAAAATAGCCCAATAACAGCTGCCAGTAAAATATAATAGCCTAAAGATGAAGTAACCCAACCTTCTGTTGCTAAAAAGAATAACTGTTCATTATAAAAAAAACGAGCTACAACTGCCGCCGTTGCTGAGGCCAGCAATAGAGGAATAAAGGCTGGTATAGTAAATTCTGGAAGCAAAATTTCGATAGCAAAAACAATTCCTGCTATCGGACTATTAAATGCTCCGGCAATACCTCCAGCTGCACCACATGCTAATAATAGGGTAATTTCACGCTGTGATAACCCTAAAAACCGACCAACTGTTGATCCGATAGAAGAACCACTAGTTACAATTGGTGCTTCTAATCCGGTAGAACCACCAAAGCCAACTGTTAACGCTGATGTAATAATTTGAGAATAAATATTATGCGTCTCTACATGGCTCGATTTTTTAGAAATGGTGTAAAGTAATGGAGTTAAACCAGTTTCAAATTTTCCTTTTCGTATAAACCTTCTTACATAAAGCACAGATAAGAAAATACCAATCATAGGAAAAAGCAAGTATAAATAATACTTGTATTGCCAATTTAAGTCAGTTTGTAAAAAACTTTCAATGTGATGGGTGATTGTTTTTAACAAAGATGCAGCAAGCCCAGCAAAAACCCCAACCAATACAGCCGCAACAACGAGAAAATTTCTATTCGATATTTTAGATTTTCGGTACGAATTAAGTTGATCAACTAAGCCTACAAACCGTATAAACATTTTTTATTTTTTAGCTTTAAAGAAAAAGAGCGTTTTCTTTAGGCATCAAATTTATCTAGCAATTTAATTAGTGTTGTAAAATCTTTAGGATATGGCGCTTCAATATGTATATCCTGGTCATCTAAACCTTTAAACGTAATTTCTTTAGCGTGTAAGGCAAAACGTTTCATTATTGGTTGTTCTTCCTCGTCTTTTGATAAACGATATCCTTTTTTAATGGCTGATAAAAAAACTGGTTTACCTTTATACATGCTATCGCCACAAATAGCAGCACGTTGCGTAGCTAAATGAATTCTGATTTGGTGCATTCTACCAGTTACTGGCTTACATTCTACCAATGTATAATGTTTATAATATTTTAAAGATGTAAAATAAGTTTCTGCCCTTTTGCCTTCTGCCCTATCGATGGTTACGTTTTTATTGCCATCATTTAATATGGGTAAATCAACAAATAGGTTATCAAATTGATATTGCCCATCTACCACAGCGTGATAAATCTTTTTCACCTTTCTGCGTTCAAACTGCATTGATAAATGACGATAAGCTTCTGGATTTTTAGCAATTACAATTGCCCCGGAAGTTTCCTTATCTAATCTATGACAAACTTGTGCATCATCTGTATATTGCCTTGCTAAACGTAAAATATTTACTTCGCCAGCAGCACTTCGCTCATCTAAAGAAGCTACAAATGGCGGTTTATTTACTACGATATAGTCATCGCTTTCGAATAGGATAAGATCTTTAAAATTTGGATACTTCACACTGTATTTTTATATAATTACAAAAGTACTAAAATAGAGTTGAAATGCGGCTAGGATTGGGATTATACTTATAGCGATGAGAATATTACTTGTTAATTTTGTTATGTTGAACTTGTCGAACACTTCAATCAGTTAGAAGCAAAATCCTTCGATTTCACTACTAAACAGTCTTAGCCAGATGCTAAGGTTAGCTTTAAACGCAATGATAAAAATGTAAAAAAAAACAAATCATCAATAATATCAATCAAAAAATAATATCTCCTTTAAAAACAAAAAAGCAACTGATATCTTATACATCAGTTGCTTTTTATAAAACCTAATTTTAGGCACTAAACTGCATCAATGGCTTCACGAAGTGCTTTAGCTGCTGCCGCAGGGTCTTCTGCACCATAAATTGCTGCTCCAGCAACTACCACTATTGCACCAGATTTAACAACATCAGTTACATTTTCAAGATTTACTCCACCTGCTATAGAAACTGGAACACCTACTCTTGCTGCTTCATCTAATAATACATTTATTGAATAACCTTCAGTCCATTGCTCATCAAGACCCGCATGTAATTCTACAAATTCTACACCTAAAGCAATAACTTCTTGTGCTCTTTTTACTCTATCTGGGTATCCGATAGTATCAACCACAACCCCTTTGTTGTGTGCTTTTGCAGCTTTAACTGCACCAATAATTGTTGCATTTCCTGCTGCACCCATAACGGTAACTAAATCCGCCCCAGCTTTAAAAGCGATATCAGCTTCAAGCTCACCAGCATCTGCAGTTTTTAAATCGGCAAATACCAACTTATCTGGATGAGCATTTTTCATTGCCGTAATAACAGTTGATCCCATATTTTTGATCAACGGAGTTCCTAATTCTATAATATCAACATAAGGAGCCACTTTTGCAGCTAATGTCAATGCATCTTCAGTTGTTAGTAAGTCTATTGCTACTTGTAATTTTACCATAATTATATATTTAATTTATTTATTCGAGATTGGTGTGTTTTTTCCAAAGTTCTTCGGCAGGTTTAGCGCTAAGTTTCCATAGCGATTGGAATACTGCATCTAAAAGCAGTAAAAGAAATTGCTCAAACAGGCTGCCCGCATACTGAGCAGATATTCTATTACTATGGTCTTGTTTCTCTGCAGCGGGCACCAAAACCACATGGCTCGCCAACTTAGCAAGTATCGAATCTGTATTAGTAGTTAGTGCAACCACCTTTGCGCCTACCGATAATGATTTTTCTGCAGCTTTAATAATCGAACTCGTTGTTCCAGAGCCAGAAGAAACTATTAATAAGTCTCCTGCTGTTATGGCAGGGGTAATGGTTTCTCCAACAAAATAAACATTTAAACCAAGATGCATTAGGCGCATTGCTGCAGAACGCATAGCGAAACCAGATCTACCCGAAGCTGCAACAAATATGGTTTTAGCTTCTTGAATACCATATATCAGAGGGAATAGCTGTTGTAAATCTATCCTTTGTGCCAAACTCGTATTTTCTTTAATGATGGTATCTAAATTAGTCCCCAGATCCCAAAACAGTTGCTGATCTTCTGTGGCATTTGTGATCGATTGATTATGTATAGAATCAATTATTATTTCCTTGTCCATTTTTCTTTTTAACCTATCGTCAAAGGTATAACCAACGTGGCTGTATCTGCTTAGATATTTTGCTAGATATATGGGACTATTTGGAAATAAAACTGTATAAATGTCATAAAATAGCAACAATAAAAACACAGTTTCCGAATAGTCCACCATAGTTATCTCTTTATCCAATATCAATTATTTAAAGTATTTATCTTCGTAAGTATGAGTTTAGAAACTATTTCCAATCTGGAGAAATCCATCATTTATATTCGCAACCTTAATAATTGTCCGCCTAGCTATTTGAATGACCCAAATAGAAAAGAGTTTTTTGAAATTGTTTGGTTAAAGAACGAGGAACCATTGCACAGCCTTCAAGATTCTAGTTTTGATACCAAGGCAGATTGGATTTACTTAATTCCTCCTTATAGAGTTCATCAATTGAATAAAGCAGGAAAAAATGGCGAACTGATATCATTTAAAAGATCAGTTCTTGAAGGTGAGGATAAAGAATTTTTATTAGATCTATTTAAAATATTTAATGTGCAGGGCGAATTTTCTTGCTTACGTTTAGCTAAAGAAACATCCGCCGAGCTGGGTAATATCTATAAATTGATTGAGGATGAATATCAAAAACAAGGAAATAACTTCATCATCACTAAAGCATTGCTAAAAGTATTTTTGTTAAAACTGATACAAGTTAAAGAACATGAGTTTACCAGTCATGATATACAACAGAAAAGAGTTTATGAATTTTTAATGCTCTTAGAGAGCAATTACCAGCAAGTTAGAAACACAGATTTTTACGCTGGTAAATTAGGTGTAAGTTCTAAGCGCCTAAATCAGATATTGAAAGAAAAACTAGACAAAACAGGAATGCAATTGATACATGATCGGATTATCTTAGAATCTAAAAGAATGATCATACATAGTGAACGCACAATTAAAGAAATTGCTTATGAACTTGGTTTTTCTGACCGCCCCTATTTTAGTCGCTTTTTTAAAAAACAGACTAAACTAACACCAGAAGAATTTCAGAAGCAGGCAAAAAATCATATCGAATCAAAATTTAATACGCTTATTTAAATCATGATTTATGCTAAAAAAAAAGTCTTAGCAAAACGCCAAGACTAATTAATTATATTTTATGATACTCGAAATCTACTCCAACTTCTCAACTCATCATCTTCCCTACTAACTCAATTCAAACTTATAACCTACACCTTTTACAGTTGCTACATAGTTTTCGCCAAGTTTTTCGCGGAGTTTACGAATATGTACATCAATGGTACGATTGGTAACTACCACAGAATCTTCCCAAATATTTTTAAGAATTGATTCTCTAGTGTATACTTTGCCAGGTTTAGATGCCAATAGATACAATAATTCGAATTCCTTTTTAGCTAAAACCACTTTCGATCCACTTTGGTAAACCAAATAAGCTTCTCTATCAATCACTAAATCGCCAACCTCTACTTTATTGTCCGAAACTTCTTCGCCACTGGCATTTCTACGTAAAATGGCGTTTATTCTGCTTACTAAAGCTCTTGGTTTAATTGGTTTAGCAATATAATCATCGGCACCAACGTTAAAACCAGCAATTTCAGAATATTCTTCACTTCTAGCAGTTAAAAAAACCATGAAAGTATTTTTAAACTCTGGTATGGCTCTCATTAAACGGCAGGCTTCAATTCCGTCCATCTTAGGCATCATGATATCTAAAATGATTAAATCTGGATGTACTTTTTTGGCTAACGCAATTCCTTCTTGACCATTACTGGCTAAAAACACTTGATAACCTTCTTTTTTTAAGTTGTACTCAATCAGCTCTAAAATATCTGGCTCGTCATCAACAATTAATATTTTCTGTTTGGCTGTACTCATCGTTTAATTTATTTATTACGAAAGTAAGTATACAAATGCATTATTGAGTTAAAAGTAGGTTAACAAATTGTTAAACTACTCTTTATTTTAACATTGACTTAGGCTTAAGGTAAAGTTTTGTTTAAAAAGGCATCCAAATCTTCGCCACGTAGGTTCCTTGCAATAATTTTTCCGCTAGGATCTACCACAAAAGATGCTGGTATAGCTTCAACCTGATACAACTTAACTGTTGAACCTTCAAAATCTGCCAATTCACTAGCATGATCCCAAGTTAAATTGTCTTGTTTAATGGCCTGTTGCCAAGCAGCTTTATCTTTATCTAAAGAAATACCCAATATAGTAAAGTTTCTATTTTTAAAAGTATTGTAAGCTTTTACCACGTTAGGGTTCTCTGTTCTACATGGTCCACACCACGATGCCCAAAAATCAATCAATACATATTTACCTTTGTAATCTGATAGTTTAATAGGTGTACCACCTAACGAATTAATGGTAAAATCTGGTGCTGGCTGACCAACCTGTACCGCTTTTAACTTCATCACTTTATCAACAAAGGTTTTAACAGCAGCATTTTTCTTCAAATTTTCATCAACTTTTTCGGCGTAAGTTACCATAGCAGCTTCATTACCCATTGGGTTAACCAAACTAATGGCATAAAAACTCACTAAATATTTAGCATTGTCATGCGCAAACTTGATAATGGCCGAGTTTAAACTTTCTGAAGCTTTGGTATAAGTTGGCGTAAATTTCTCAATCAAAGCATCTCTATTATCAGGATTAGCAGCAGCTTCATTTTCAAATGCTGTTTTTACAGAATCTAACGCTGCACTATATTTAAATTTCAAGGCATTAAATTCTGCTAATTTATCAGCATCATCCGCTCCACTAATTTTATAACTGTGGTTTTTATCCAAAATATCAGCTTCAATTTTAACTACATCTCCATTTTTGGCAATTACCATGTACTCGCTTGCGCCAATATTTACCCTAAAAAAATCTGTTTCTGGCGATACACGATCAAATTTAAATTCTCCTTTTTCTGATAAGGTGGTCGAATCTAAAACCGTCATTCCTTTATCAGACATTCCGTATAAGAATATCTTTTTTTCTGCTCCTGGGTTTTCAAATTTACCCTCAATTACAAATTTGGTTTTATCTTTACAAGCAGCAAATACAGCTACCAAACCCAGCATCAATATTAATTTTTTCATTATTATTTTGTTTTAATGATGATGAATAATCACCTATTTCAATTTTTCTATTATTAAGTCACTCACTTTTTTAGCATCAGCTTTGCCTTTTGCCAACTTCATCACTTCGCCAACAAACAAACCTAAAACGCCTTTTTTACCGGTTTTGTATGCCTGTACTTGCGGCTGATATTTTGCCAACACTTCTGTTATATACGATGAAAGCTCATCGCTGTCTTCAACAATCAATAAATTAAGGTCGTTTGCCAACGCTAATACATCTTTACCAGCTTTTAAATTAGGTAATAAATTTTGCAAGGCACTTTGCTGACTTATCTTCTTCTCATCAACCAAGTTAATTAATGTAGCCAGTTGTTTAGGCGAAACCTCAAACTGCGCAATGCTGATATTTTGCTCATTTAGCAAAGCTCTAATAGAACCTAACAACCAATTAACCAAGCTCTTTTGATTATTAACTTCAAGTTTTGCCTCATTAAAATAATTGTATAAATCGGTATCTTCTGCTAGCAAATTTGCTTCTGTTTTACTCACTCCAAATGCTGCAATCAATTGTTTAGCAATTTCTTTTGGTAAAGCTGGCATGGCCGATTGAATAGCATTTAGCCACTCATCAGAAATAGCAATAGGTTGCAAATCTGGATCTGGGAAATAGCGATAATCGTTTGCCTCTTCTTTGGCACGCATAGGCGAAGTAGTGCCTTTATCTGCATCGAAATTTAAGGTACTTTGAATAATACGCTCTCCCTTACTAGTAACTTCAACCTGACGGTTAAATTCAAAATCCATCGCCCTGCGTACATTACGAATAGAGTTTAAGTTTTTTACTTCGCAACGCGTTCCAAATGATGTAGTTCCTTTTTCACGAATAGAGATATTGGCATCGCAACGCAAAGAGCCTTCTTCCATATTGCCATCACTCACATTTAAATGGCGCACCAATTGCCTAATTTCGGTAAGCAAAGCTGATGCCTCTTCGGCACTGCGAATGTCTGGTTCGGTTACAATTTCGATGAGTGGTACACCTGCCCTATTTAAATCTACATAAGAATATTGTGGATTTTGGTCATGCAAACTTTTACCTGCATCTTCTTCTAAATGAATGCGATTTATGCCAATACGCTTTTCATCGCCATTGGGCAATATCACATTAATGAAACCGTTTTTACAAATCGGGCTGTTGTCTTGTGTAATCTGGTATCCCTTTGGTAAATCGGCATAAAAATAATTTTTACGATCGAAAAAATTATGTTGGTTAATTTCGCAGTTTAATGCCAAACCAATTCTGATCGCTTTTTCGATTACTTCTTTATTTAATTTAGGCAAAGCACCAGGCAAAGCTAAAGAAACGGCAGAAATGTGTTCGTTGGGTTTAGCTCCAAAAGTGGCACTATCCGACGAAAATATCTTAGAATGTGTATTTAACTGTACATGTATTTCTAATCCAGAAACCAATTCGAATTGATCACTTTCAATTGTATTAATTGTACTCATTAACGCGTAATATCTTGTAAAATGGTCATTTATGACGCTTCAAAGATAAGTAATAATGTATCAATTCTATTGCTATTAGAGGTAACATTATATTTATGGCATAAAAATGGAGTTTAAATAGATACACACAAATAAAATCATGTCTTATGAAAAAATTTATCTTAATGGCATTAGTAGCAGGTGCTGCCGCCATTTATCAACCAGCAAAAGCGCAAGTAAGCCTCAACATTAATATTGGCTCACAGCCGAGGTACGGATTTTACAATGATTATTACGCAACACCCGTTGTGCACCGCACTTATTATGCGCCTGCATCAAGAGTAGTTTATGTAAAACACAATAATGCTAATAACCGTAGATATTACACACCAGGCAGAAGAGTGATTAATAGAAGTTATAACAGGCCGTCGACCCGCTATTACAACGTAAAACAAGTTCATTATAAAAATAACAAACGTGCCTATAAACATGGCAAAGGGCACGGCAAAGGCCATGGAAAAGGTAGAAGATAATTAACTTAAATAATCATAAAATGAAAAAATTAATTTGTTTATCGCTGCTTAGTTTAGCATCGTTATTTTACAGTACTGTTAATGCACAAATAAATATCAATATTTCTTCTCAACCATTATGGGGACCAGTTGGTTACGATCGTGTAGAGAATTATTATCTGCCAGATATTGAAACTTATTATAATGTACCTAACAGGCAGTTTATGTATTTAAATAATGGTAATTGGGTTACAACCAATACCCTACCTGCACGTTATAGCAATTACAACTTATATAATGGATATAAGGCTGTGGTAAGTGGCAATAGACCATATCAGAACTTTAACAGCCACAAATCTCAGTTTGGTAAATATAAAAATTGGGCTGGTAAACAAATGGCCATAAGAAATAGTAGAGATAGTAGATATTATGTGATTAAAGGTCATCCGCATGGTATGCCACCCGGACAAGCCAAAAAAATAATGGGCAAACCAGGGAAAGGAAATAATGGAAAAGGGAATAACGGCAAGGGAAAAGGCCGAAATTAACATCAAAAAAATCCGCTAGTTTAATTTGCTAGCGGATTTTTTTATGGAATTTATGGAAGCAATTTTTAAACCATATATCTAAAACAAACTATTTGGTGAAATTCGTAAAAAATCTTGCCATGGCATACCTCCAGCACCGATTAAAAACACTTTGCTTGGTCTAAAAGTATTATTAAAAGCATCCATGCCAGAAGTTTTTAGAATATTGCCAATGCTCTTAACTTCTAATCCAATAACCTTTCCTCTTTTTTCTATCACAAAATCAACCTCATCATTTCTGTTTCTCCAATAGAAAACTTTATATCCTTCTATTAATGAACTATTTAGAAGATGAGCACCAATTGCAGACTCTACAATTCTGCCCCAAGCGGCTGGTTGGTTGGTTATTTCATTAAAAAGCTCATTACTCTGAGCACTAATTAAAGCATTATTGTGTACCTGAAATTTTGGGCTAGATGATCTTTTTCTAATGATATCTGCTGCAAATTTTTCAATTCCACCGAGTAAACCTGCGGTATCTAATAATTGTAAATAATGTGATAATGTAGTGGTATTTCCTGCATCAGCAAGCTGTCCTTGTATTTTGGTATAGGAAAGTATTTGACCAGAATATAAACAGCCCAACTCAAATAATCGCTTCATTAATGCAGGTTTATCTACCCTAGTTAACATTAATATGTCTTTTGAAATACTAGTTTCAATTAATGCATTTGAAACATAATTTTTCCAACGTTCTTCATCATTTATTAAATGCGCAGAACCAGGATAGCCCCCAAACCATGCATATTGTTCAGCTGAGAAGCCAAAGGCTTTCTCCATTTCTGTAAAGCTCCAATGCCCAAGATAAGTCATTTCAAATCTTCCGGCCAAAGATTCTGTTAAACCTTGCTGAATTAACAATCTTGACGAACCTAATAAAATAACTTTTATATTAACACCCAATCTAACATCCTCATCCCATAATCGTTTTACTATTTCGCTCCAATTATCAATTTTCTGTATTTCATCAATTACAAGAAGATATTCTTTTTTTGAAGACGCTGATAACAATTGCCTGGCGTTATTCCAAATTTGCGATACCCAAACCTGATCTGATGCAGCAATTGCATCAGCAGATTCAAATGTATTTGGGATATCAATTTTTTTTATCAATTGGTTAATAAGTGTTGTTTTACCTACTTGCCGAGGACCAACTAACACCTGAATGAACTTCTTTGGCTCATTCAATACGCTCATAACTTTCTGTAATTCAAATCTTTCAATCATATTTTACAAATTACTCAATATGTTGAGTAAAATTACTCAATATATTGAGTAAAAAAAAATATGGTATAAAAAAAGAGAAATTTGAATATTTTCCCTTTTTAGTTTCCTATACAATTAGCTTAAAATCTTCTACCAATGGTGATACCAATCCTTGGATAAGCTCCTAAATTATTATCGCCGAAAATTCTTCCAACGCCAAAATATGCTTCACCAATAAAGCCACTTTTGATTAAAAATGCTATAGTTAAATTTTAGCTAATGAATTGTTTTGCCTTCTCTAACACACTTGCCAATCCTGCGGCATTTTTACCTCCAGCAGTTGCATAAAACGGCTGTCCGCCACCACCACCTTGAATTTCTTTACCTAACTCCCTTACAATTTTAGCTGCATTTAAAGTATCTGAAACAATATTTTCTGCAATCATTACCGTAATACCCGGTTTATCGTCAATTAATGTGGTAAACACCAAATACAAATCAGGCACCAAAGCTTTAACTTCAAAAGCTAGATTTTTAACTGCATCAGCATTTGGTAAATCTACCTGTGTAGCAATAAAATTAATCCCGTTGATGTTTGTTGCTTTAGCGGCTATATCTTGTTTCATATCGCCAGCTTTAGCCAAAATACTTTTTTCTACTTCTTTTTTCAGTTTAGCATTTTCATCAATCAGTGTTTGTACAGCAGCGCTGATGTTTTGCGTTCCTTTTAATAAAGACTTTAACTGACTAAGCTCTTTACTCTGATTAGCAATGAATTGCTCTGCTTTGTCTGCTGTTATCGCTTCAATTCTACGCACCCCTGCAGCAACAGCACTTTCAGAAATGATTTTAAAATAGCCGATTTGGCCTGTTGCTTTTACGTGAGTACCACCGCAAAGCTCTTTACTAAAATGATCATCAAAAGTAATTACACGAACAAAATCTCCGTACTTTTCGCCAAATAAAGCAGTTACCCCAGAGTTGATTGCTTCATCATAAGGCACATTGCGTTGCTCTTTTAATTTGATGTTTTCTCTTATTTTCTGATTTACCAAACGTTCAATCTCCAATAAATCTTCTTCACTAATTTTAGCAAAATGCGAAAAATCGAAACGTAAATTATCAGCGTTCACTAAACTTCCCTTTTGGTTTACATGTGTACCCAAAACCTTTTTTAGAGCAGCATGCAATAAGTGTGTGGCTGAGTGATTGTCTTCTGTTAAAATCCTTTTGTCTTCATCAATTACTGCCCAAAACTTACCATCTACATCTGTTGGCAAGGTATCTGTGTAATGTACAATTACCCCATTTTCTTTTTTGGTATCGGTAATCTCCACCAAAAATTGTCTTCTATGGTCTTCTAAACGACCGGTATCGCCTACTTGTCCACCGCTTTCTGCATAAAAAGGGGTTTGGCGTAACACGATTTGGTATTGTTCTTTGCCTTTTGCACTTACTTTGCGGTATTTTAAAATCTCGGTTTCAATTTCAGTTAAATCGTAACCTACAAATTCGGTATCATTATCTTGATTTACGATGATCCAATCGCCAGTATCAACAGCTGTTGCCGCACGAGAACGGTTTTTTTGTTCCTTCAAAGCTTTTTCATACTGCTCTTCTTCAATAATGAATCCATTTTCACGACCCATCAATTCAGTCAAATCTTTAGGAAAACCATAGGTGTCCTGAAGCTTAAACACCAATTCTCCAGGTATTTTAAAATTTTCAGAAACTTTATCTAACCATTTTTGAGTTTGATTTACTTTATCTATAACTGAAGCTATCGACGAAGTTTTTGGAAGAGATTTTTTTAATTTATCAAAAGTTATTATAGAATTTTTTACACTATTAAATGTTTTAAGGGAATTTTCGATTTTACTAACCTTATCTATTGAATTTTGTATTTCAATAAGTCTATCAAGCGAATCATGTATCTTCTTAAATGCGCTTATGTATTCATTATTTTTTGTTTGTAAAATTTCTTGGATGTTTATTGTAGGGATTTTATCGACTGATTTTAAACTTTTCTCAATGGTATTTCCAATAGTATCATAAAAAATATCTGTACCAATAGCCAAAGTTCTCAAAAACGAAACTTCTTCTTCTAAAACAACTTTTTGTACGAAATCTTTCTGCAAATACAATTCATCAAAAACACCATTAAATTGATCTGCCAATACTGGGACCAACTGATTTAGGAATGGTTCTTTTAGGTTTAAGAAGGTATAAGCATAACGTACCGCTCTGCGTAAAATACGCCGAATTACGTAACCTGCTTTATTATTAGATGGCAATTGTCCATCTGCAATTACAAATGAAATGGCTCTAATGTGATCGGCCATTACACGCATCGCTACGGCTTCATTCCAGCCTTTATCGCCAGGTTCGGCACTACTTACATATTCAAATCCAGATTTTTCTGAAATAAACTGAATTAAGGGTTGAAAAACATCACTATCATAATTAGAAGTTTTGCCTTGCAATACACGCACCAAACGCTCAAAACCCATACCTGTATCTACATGTTGCGCAGGCAAAGGTTTTAAAGAGCCATCTTTTACGCGATTAAACTGCATAAATACATTGTTCCAAATCTCAATTACTTGAGGATGATCTGCATTTACTAAACTCTTACCGCTTACCGCCAAGCGCTCAGCTAAAGGCCTACAATCTACATGGATCTCAGAACATGGCCCACACGGACCAGTATCGCCCATTTCCCAAAAATTATCCTTTTTATTACCTAAAATGATACGGTCTTCATCTACAAATTGTTTCCAAAGTTCAAAAGCTTCGGTATCTCTTGGCAAACCTTCTTTTTCATCGCCCTCAAAAATAGAAACGTACAATTGATCTTTCGGAATTTTATAAACTTCAGTTAACAACTCCCAGCTCCACTCAATGGCTTCTTTTTTAAAGTAATCGCCGAAACTCCAGTTCCCCAACATCTCGAACATGGTGTGGTGATAAGTATCTATGCCTACTTCCTCCAAATCATTGTGTTTACCCGAAACACGCAAACAACGTTGGGTATCGGCAACACGAGGATATTTAATGGCAGCCTCACCTAAAAACAAATCTTTAAATTGGTTCATCCCAGCATTGGTAAACATCAAAGTTGGGTCGTTTTTTACCACAATTGGTGCAGATGCCACAATGTGATGTTGTTTACTTTTAAAAAAATCTAAATAGGTTTGTCTTATTTCTTTAGCTGTCATTTTATAGAATAGTTGTAATGTTGGAATGTTTTAAAGTTGAAAAGTTTTTTATAAGTATTAAAAAAATCCTTGATCCTAAAACCCTAAACCTGTAAATAATATCCCTTTGTGTTCTTGTGTCTCCGCGGTTATTTTATCACTGAACAAAATTAAAATTTTATTGCGGTATTCTACTAAAATCAACTTACATTTGAATACTTTAAGTAAAAGCTACAACCAATTCATAATCAGTTATTACCATGCCATACAAAGAGAGAGAGATTAATAAAATGTACTACACCATGGGTGAAGTAACCGAAATGTTTGGTGTAAATGCTTCGCAAATTAGATTTTACGAAAAGGAATTCGATGTACTACAACCGAAGAAAAACAAAAAAGGAAACCGACTGTTTACGCCAGAAGACATCGAGAATTTAAAAATCATTTTTCATTTAGTGGATGAAAAAGGCTTTACGCTAAAGGGTGCAAAAGAACATTTAAAGAATAACTCTGGCGAAGTGAAAGAAAACCAGAAAGTAATTGCTTCTTTAGAAAAACTGAAAGATTTTTTATTGAAATTGAGTGATCAAATTTAGTCTTTGTAAACTTAGCTAACAAAAAAGCAACTGTAATTTTTTTTACAATTGCTTTATATAACTAACTCACTAACTATTTAAAATTATTGAACGCCAGTAGTATCTGGTATTTTGGTAGTGTCTGGCATACTGTTCATGGTATCTCTCATAATCGAATCTCTTCTCATGCTATCAACTGCCGATGAATCCATAGCGCCACCATCTGTTTTACTTGAGCTACAACTTGCCATTGCCATACCGACAACCGCAAGCATCATTAAAAATTTTAATTTCATTATTTTCTCTTTTAGTTAAACTTTAGTTTTTAAATCTCTCATAGAAAGAACTATCTAATAAAGAAAAACGAAAGAAAAAAGTTTTCTATAAGTTTAAAATATTCCTCAAACAAGGCTTAAAATCAACAACTTATAGTTGTATCCTGTTATTGATTAGACGAAAAAGTATCGCATAAATTGCCATCAGCATCAACTATGTTAATTTTTACAATCGTCAATTCGTCGATAATTTTCACTAAATCGTCTTGTAATTTTTGAGCAAAATCTGCTGTCTTAACATCACGATTAAGCGTTATAGAGATTTCTACCTTACCTACTTTTTGAATATGATTAATCTCGCCCTCGTATTTTTGGTTGATTTGTTGAATAATATTTTCCATGGTTTGATTTTATCAGAAGCAACCCCAGATGCAATGTTATTGTTTAAAATAAATGAAATCAGTAAAACTAATTAGTAGCTAAACACTCGTGCTCAATTACCTCACCCATTTTATTGATAAATTCATCAGACATTTTGCTACCGCCTATTTGTTGCCAACCGTCGGTAACTTTATTAATGGTACCCACCAATTGATCGCCAACGCAGATGTAAAACAATTCTTTGCTATCGCCTTGCATTAATGTAAATAACAAAGGCAATTGATTTTCAAAAATATCGTACAAATAATCAATCTTAACCATGATATTGAAATTAACTAATAGATGAATGTTTGTTTCGAATAAAAACCAAAAAATTCAGCAAATGTTTTGAATAAAGAAGAGGAATATTTGGTTCTTTAAGTATCAATGTGAATTTACAAAAAATTTGCTAAACATATATGCAACATACTTGTTAAGATTAAAAAATGTCCTATGAAAAAATACATATTATACCTTTTCCCGCTTGTTTTTGCAGCCTGTAGCAACGATAAAGCTAATGAAAATAAGACGAGTGAAAATACGCTAACAGCCCGTGCAGATACACTCTTGATTAAAAATGATGAGGCAACTGATTTAGATACAGGTAGTCGCTTCTTTTTAGAACGAGCGGCATACGCAAACATGATTCAGATTGAAAGCAGCAATAGAATTGCCAGTAAAACTACCAATAACGAGCTTAAAACTTATGCCGAAATGCTAATTACTGATCACAAAGCAGTAAATACGCAATTAACTCAGCTTGCCCAAAGCAAGGGTTATGAGCTGCCTTCGCTATTACCAGATAGCAAAATGCAGTTAATTGATAAAATGGATGAATTAAAAGATGAAGGCAGAAACGAATATTATGTAAGACTAATGATCAACGAACAGCAACATGCCATTGATGCTTTTGCCTTAGGTAGCAGATCTGAAGATAAAGAGATAAATAATTTTGCCACTGGCAGTTTACCGAAGTTAAAACAGCACTATCAGCAGGTGTTAAAAATTGATACTGCTCTACAAGTGCCTAAAGCTAACCAAGGTGATGATCCACTAAAAATTAGTAACCGTAACAAACAGGCGGGATAAAAAGTTAATTTGATAATTAAAAATCCGATGAAGGTGTTAATCGCTCATCGGATTTTTTGTTTTAAACCTCCAATTACAAACTTAACTTCTTGTAAATTGAAATAATATCTTCCTCTCCTAATTCACTTTGTGCATTTGTAAAGGCTTGTAAAGCAGTATTGGCCAGCGGACTATTGATACCTGCATCTTTAGCTAATTGCAAATCTTTTACAATATGCTTTAGTGCAAAAACAGCATCATAATTATCTTGAAGTATGGCATCTCCTTTAATTTTCATAAATGGATTACCCAAAGCACTATTGTTAATGAGTTCTAACAAGGTTGAAGGTTCAATTCCTTTCTCCGTAGCAAATTTAATAGCCTCTGCTAAGCCTAAAGCATGAAAACTTAATAGTGCATTAATGGCTAATTTAGCCGAATTGCCAGCTCCTATTTCTCCAACTCTTAAAGCTAGCTTGCCTAAACAATTAAAAATCGGAATTAGTTGATCAAAAACTTCTGCATTGCCACCAGCCATAATTACCAAAGTACCTTCGGTTGCTTGTTTTAAACTGCCAGAAACTGGTGCATCAATGTATTCATTTCCATTTTCATTTAGTAAGGCAGCCATTTTTCTGCTAATTTCTGCAGAAACAGTACTCATGTTAATAACGATTTTTCCTTTTGCTTCTGCACTCAACAATCCATTCTCACCACAAAATACTTCATTAACCGCTTGGTCATCAGAAATCATTACAATAACTACTTCGCAGGCTGTTAGTAACGCTTTTGGGGTATCAAAAATAGTTACTTTTCTATCTTCAAAATTTGCAAGTGCTTTTTTGCTCCGGTTATATAAAGATAAATCAAAATTTGCATTAAGTAAGTTTTGAGCCATCGGAACGCCCATTTTACCTAAACCAATCCACCCAATTTTAGTTAAATTCATGCTCCAAAGTTAAATAAAATTATGCTAGGCTTTTTGGGCTACTAACCTTTCCATTTACCGCTTTTCTTTAAATATCTTATGATAAAATAATAAGCTGCCAACACAACCAAAGCTGTTATGCCAATTTGATCTCTTAAAACATTATCGCCCTTAGTTAGCTGAGGATAATAGAATAGCAAAATTACAATAATGCCCAATAACCAAACGGTTTGTGTATTATACTCTTTAATTAACCAACGTTTGCCATTAAATGCCATGCTACCGATGGTTTTATGAATGCCACTAAAGTTTATCCACCAGCGGTTTACTCTTGCGCAATAAGCATCAAATTGAGCGCCAAATTTGTTTCTTAAAAAATTTTCTTCTGCTAATACAATAGCTTGATAAATAAATAGAAAAAGCGGAATAAAAATACACATGAAAACCACAGAATTCATCAGTATGCCTACACCTACCAACATCAAAATATTACCCACATACAATGGGTTCCGTCCGTGGTTAAAAAAACCTTCCGTTACTAAATCATCGGCATAAACGGTTTTATCTCTACCGCCTCTAACAATATAGGCCAAAGAAATGGCTACTCCGCGTATCAACTGACCAAAAATAGTAATAAAGAGACCTATGATTAGTGGATAAAGATAGTAATGTTCGCCAATTGTGCTTTCTCTAAAAATTTGAGGAGATGGAATAAAAAGAGCGAGATACAAAAATATAAACAAGAAATTTCTGTATTTGAAAAAGAAGTTACCTATAGCAATCATATTTAGTTTTTTACAGCAATAAAGCCAGAGAAATTATACCATTTAAAAAATGTTTCTACCAAAGGGAAACCAGCTTCTCTGAGCATTTTAAAGTTCTCGCTAAGCTTGTAAGGGATCAGCACATTTTCTAGTGCTTCTCTTTTTTGAGAAATTTCCATTTCGCTGTATTGGTTTCTGCGTTTGTAATCATAATAATATTTGATGAAATTTCTATTAAACATACTGTCTTCTGCCAATATCTTTTCAGAAATAATCAATACGCCACCAGGTACCAAGCCATCATAAATCTTTTTTAATAAGCGCTCGCGGTAAATTGGTCTAACAAATTGTAAGGTTAAACACAAAATCACAACAGATGCATTTTCAATTTTAACATCTTCATGTAAATCACCAGTTACCAATTCGTAAGGTCGTTTAAAATCTGCTTCCTTAAGTTTAACATCGCACTTTTTCAGCATTTCTGTAGAGTCATCTAAACCAATAAATTTAATGTTATCGGCTACAAGAGGATTTAATCCTATCATTGTAGTGCCTGTACTACAACCCAAATCAACCACATTTGTATTTGGCAAAGCATGTTCTGCCGCCAATTCAATAATCATCCGTTGTATTTCATTATAAAAAGGAACAGATCGTTCCACCATATCATCAAAGGCATTGGCAACAGTTGCGCCAAATTTAAAGTCAGAAGGTTTTTTAATCTCCTCCTTAAAAACATGATCAAGATTATTTTTTTTTTCGTTCATTGCTAATTTAAACAGTAATGTAAAAGGTAAAATTCGACCACCTAAATTAGCAATAGTTTAGTTAAAAAAAATATTTATTAAACGGGTTAAGTTGATCTTTCTCTACTTAGTGTAAACAATTAACTATCAGATTGGTTAATCCTACTAAACATTTACAATATGAGATATCAAGATATTATAAAAAGCACCTTGGCAAATAAAAGAAATACAAACATGGCTACAGTGGCTATTATTGGCGGAGTAGCTGTAGGCTTGGCCTTAGGTGCATTATTTGCAACCAAAAAAGGAAAATCAGCACAAAAGCAATTGACTAATTTTTTAGCTAAAGTTGCTGGAAGAAAATCTGAAAAAAATGCCCATCAAAAATTGTCGAGCGTAATTTCGGATGTAAGAAGTCATGTAAAGCAAAATGCTGAGGGATTATTGAGTGCAAAGCAACAAACGAACGCACCTGCAGAAATTAAACTAGAAAACGTAACTAACAACTGGAAGAAACCACAGGAACATCAGCTCTTTCCAAACGAACCTAGTAGAAGCTAAAGGAAAATTAATTTTTTCCTTTTAGCATGTTAACGGTGGTTGTTTTCCATACAATGTAACCTTTTAAAGCACAAATGTGAGCAACCTCTTTTTCAATATAATCTGGAACATCATTTGCGATGCGCCACCTTACCGTATACTTTAAATTATAGCTAATATATACCACTATATCGCCATCCATAGGAGGCATAGATGTTAGTGGTTTTAAACTTACATCTTGCAATTCTGATGCTAAGCGAATTAGTCTTTCCTTTAAAACCTTTGCTAAAGGCGCATGTGGATTAAATTCATCAAAAATGGCAACTACTGTAACGATCATGTATAAAATTTTGCTATTATTTTTAGCAAATGTATACAATAATTAGCACATCTTAATAAAATAATCGGCCATTTTTATGCAAGAAACGCTATTTAGCTAACTTTGAGCTTGTTAAATTGCAAAAATATTTATGATTGAGGTATTGCTAATGCTATAAAGAACTTTGATTAATGATTATGCTAGTAAAAGCATGTGAATAAAATCCTGAAACTTTTTAATATTTAAGGGTTTTTTCAGCAAATAATCGATACCAATATCTTTTTTAAGTTCATCCTCAGGGATATCTGTAGTGGAAATTACGATAATTGGTGTATCTATAGAAATTGATTTTATGCGCTTTGAAGCTTCAAAACCATCCATTTCTGGCAGGTATAAGTCCATTATCACCAAGTCTGCCTTTTGTTTCTCAAATTTCTCAACAGCATCTAATCCATTAACCGCAATAACCAATTGAAATTGATAAGGGGCGAGTATTTTTTTAATTACCATGATACTCATTGGCTCATCCTCTACAATAAGGATTTTCTTTTTTACTTCTTCAGGTTTTTTGAAAGAGAATTTCACAATAGCTTTGTTTGTTAGGGATAGTGTAAATATAAATAATGAAATAGAACTTTTAACATTTCTTTTCACAATGAAACGAAAGTGATTTTCACAAATAAGAATAAAAAAGAAATTACCTGTTATTCATAAAATTGCTTTTAGCTCTACATCAGGCATATATTTTTTTTGCCTTTAATTAAACTTAGCTATTATTTCTTATAACCAATTCTCAAAATTTTCTTAACAGTTAAAATTGTTACACAAAACAAAGCACATTTAAATATTATAAAGGTCAAAAATATTCGCCATCTAAATAAAACCATTTTTGCTTATAAACTAAAAAAGTTGATCGTTCATGATGAACTTGCATACTGTTTTGATGTAGATAATAGGCCTTAAATTCAACAATGTTATTTTCTGCGGCACAAATTTCTAGTTTAAGCCAACTGTTTGCTTTTGCCCATGCCAGTATGGTTTCTTTTTGATGCAAATGTCTTAAATTAGGATGGGTTGTTAGCACAATATAATCGGCTAAATGTAAAGCATAAGCACAATACCTCGATCGCATTAAGGCTTCTGGTGTTTTTGCATCAGCCTGCAATTGATGATAAGATTTACAGCAATCTACATACTTTAAACCAGAGCAACACCTACATAATTCTGTTTCCATTAGTGTTTGCAAACTGTTCTTTCAAAAACAAATCTACCTTTGTCATAATCTACAGGCACACCTTCTTTAAATACACCAGAACCCCATACCATCACAATTTCACCAACTCCCATTATTAATTTATTATCCTTTTTTAAAAACGAAACTGGGTTTCGATACCACTTATCTACCTTATTTACTTTAAAATCATAATTCGCATTTAAGGTATCGTTTTTAATATCTCCTTTTATTTCACCTTGGTACTTCTTTTTACCTCCATAACTCATGGTAAATAATCCCTTAATTTTGCGGTCGCTTGTATCAATAGCTAACCAGGCAGTATCGCCTTTATTTATAGCAATATAACAAGTAAATTTTGATGGATCTAGTGGTTCATCTTTACCAAAAAAAACACAACTGCTCGCGGCTATGCTAATCAGTAGCATCAAAAATAATTTTGCCTGTTTCATTTTATAAAATTAGGTTTTCTATCTCAACCCTTAAAATTAATTACAGCATAAATTTTCAAAGCTCACAACTGTTGGAGATCAAAAAAAATAAATGACTTTTCACAGAAAATGCTTGATGTGACAACATCTATATTTGCTTAAAAATAAAGATAATGTTGCACCACTTAACAAAAATACAAGAAGAAATAGCACCTTTAAAAGCGCAAATTGTAAATCATAAGGTTTATGATGTAATTGAAACTATAGCAGACTTGCGCATTTTTATGCAATATCATGTGTACGCCGTATGGGATTTTATGTCGTTGCTTAAAAGCCTTCAGCTTAATTTAACCTGTGTGCAAACTCCTTGGTTTCCGGTAGGTGATGCCAATACCAGATCATTAATTAATGAGATTGTAGCTGGAGAAGAATCTGATATTGATGCCAATGGCGATAAAAAAAGTCATTTTGAGATGTATGTTGAGGCGATGTTGCAATGTGGTGCCGATATATCGGGAATTAACAAATTTATTGAAAGCTTAAAAAGCAACGGAGATTTTGCTGCTGCTTATAAAATAGCCCAAACACCTAAAGCTGCACAAGAATTTGTAAATTTTACTTTCGAAATTATCAATAACAACAAAGCTCACTTACAATCGAGCATTTTTACTTTTGGCAGAGAAGATCTTATACCGAGTATGTTTTTAACGATTGTGAATGACCTAAGCAAGAAATTCCCAGCGCAAATTTCTTTATTTAAATATTATTTAGATAGGCATATTGAAGTTGATGGCGACCATCACAGCAACCTATCTTTAGAGATGACAGCAATTTTATGTGAGGGCAATGCCGATTATTTACTTACAGCCCAACAGGCAACCCAAATTGCGTTACAAAAAAGAATTGAATTGTGGGATGGTGCTTACGAAGAGATTATTGCTGTAAGAGCCGAAATTGCTTACAGCTAATGTATTAGGGTTTTATTTTATCCTTTTTAAATATAGAATAGAAAACTAGTAATCCGCCTAAACAAGAAACAATACCACATATCAACGAGGTTCTATCATCCATAACAAACAGTTAAAAAAGGTCGGCATAAATTAGTCGACCTTTAATGTTAACGAAAAATGAACAATAGCCTGCGCTAATAACTCGTTTTATTCCTTCAGGCTCTGCTTATTGTTAAAGATTGCTAGATTTAAAAATTTAGGCAAAAAAAAAACATCCGCCTTATTAGACGGATGCTTCTCAATTTATGAAGGATAATCTCTTAGTCTATCTTAACATTAACTGCGTTAAGGCCTTTTTTGCCTTGCTCGATATCATAACTAACTGAATCATTCTCACGAATTTGATCAATTAAGCCTGATACATGGACAAAAATTTCGCTATCACCATTTGCTGGTACGATAAATCCAAAACCTTTTGTCTCATTGAAAAATTTTACTGTTCCTTGTTGCATTATATTGTAATTAATTAAGTTGTAAAGGTAAATTAAATAATTGAGAATAACGAATTGTTGCTAAAATAGATAGGATTGCTACGCTGAAAGTGATTATGTAGCTGCATTTATTTTTTCATTGGCTAATTCCAAATCTTCCCTATCAGCTTCGGGTTCTTCGTTTAATTCATCAGCTGGCGGATCAAATTGTAAGTTTACACACATCGGAAAATGATCCGATCCGCAGCTTTGCATTCTATTTATTCCTGTTAAGGTAAAATTAGCAGAGCAGAAAATATGATCTAATGGAAAACGCAAGAAAAAATATTTGGCATTAAAACTATTGAAAAACCCTCTACCCCTTCTCGGATCTAATAATCCACTTACTTTACCAAATAGCTGTGTAGTATAACTCCAAGCTACATCATTCAAATCGCCCATTACAATTACAGGAAGCTTACATTCTTTCGCCTTTTTTGCCACCATTAATATTTCTTTATCTCGCTCAGTTGAGCGTGGATTTTCTTGTGGAACAGGTGGTTGTGGATGTAAACAATATAATTTAACCCATTGTCCGGATCTCAATTGAACATCAACTTCAATTGATGGGATATCTTCTTCAACTAAGTAGTTGATGCTCCCATCTTTCAATTCCAATTTAGAATAAAATATCATTCCATAAGTATTCTCCAAAGGGATTTTTAATTGATGCGGATAACGTTCACCAATTACATCTATTTGCTGTTGCCACCATAAATTGGTTTCTACCATCAAAATCACATCAGCATCACATTCTGTTATCAAATTAAGGTAAGCTTTACTGTTCTTATTATCTTGATAAACATTGGCAATAAGCAAGGAAATATTTTTATCCCCACTGGGAAACCTACTTTTTATAATTTGTTGCTTACCAAACCTGGTAAATGGAAACACTTGATAAATAAGGTAGGCTAAATTTAGGGTTAATAATACGATGAATACCCAATTTGTTGTAGTATGGGCATAAAAGATTAAACCTGCAGCCAACAGCAATACATTAAGTGTAAGTTTTTGTAAACGCGGATATTCGAATACGCGAAAAACCCACGAATCATGCCTAATTAAGGGCACTAGGGTAGCTATTATGAGTAGAGCAGTTGCAAAACAGTAACTATAATACATTTATTTAAAATTATTTTTCTGACCTTGTTTCAACCTTCAAGTATTTTAAAATTCTATCGGCGGTTGCACCATGTATAAATATTGATATTAAAATAGTAAAGGCAACAATGGCCCATAATTCCTTTTCTTGCGTAAAGGTAGTGGTTACCAGAGCGAAAGATAAATAAAAAATTGAACCCATACCTCTAATTCCAAAAAAGCCTATTGCAATTTTATCTTTGAATGAAATTTTTCTTCCCAATAAAGAGATGTAGGCAGACAAAGGTCTAATAATCAGCACAAAAACAAAACAGAATATCACCATTTTAATATCGAGTACTTCCAATATTCCACTTACTATTGCCCCTCCAAAAAATAGCAGTAATACAGCCAATAACAAACGTTCAATTTGTTCTGTAAAATCATGTAACTCTAAATGAAAATCGTGCTCTTTCTCTGAATGCCTAAGTACTAAGGCACTTACAAAAACAGCAATAAATCCATATCCATGTGCAATTTCGGTGATGGCGTAAACACACAAGGTTAATGATATGGCCAAAAAACCTTGCGTTGGCTTTAGTACTTTGTATTTTTTTGACAGTTTAAAAATCAAAAAACCTACGGCTTTGCCAGCTAAATAACCAATTAAACCACCGGTAATGATTTTATAAATTAAATGATAGCCGATCCAATTGAGGATACTTGCCTCTTTTTGCTGGGCTATTAATGAAAATGTAATGGCTAACCAAACAAATGGAAAGGCCATTCCATCATTTAATCCAGCTTCTGAAGTTAGCGAAAACTTGGTTTCTGATTTTGTTTGATCGTTTGGCGGACCAACCTGTACATCTGAGGCTAAAACCGGATCTGTTGGAGCCAGCACCGCACCCAATAAAATTGCACTTGGTAATGTGAGCGAAAGAAAGCCAAGGCCCAATAAAAAACAGGCTGCAATACAAAGCAGCATTGCAAAAGAAATTAACCTTAGCGGTGTATTCCATTTTTTAAAAGAAAAATCGCGGTCTATTTTGATGCCTGTACCCATTAAAGAAATAATAACAATGAGTTCGGTAAGATGTAAGGTAAGCTCTGGATTTGAACTTGGCAATGGAGAGGGTAATGCCGATCCAAAAATAGCATATAAAACAACTCCAATAATTACATAAATAATAGAATACGAAATGCCAATTTTTTTAGAAACGGCAGGCATAAATACCATGAGAAGCGTAGATAACCCGATAAGTAAAATAATGGAAATATATGATGTCATTAAATGCTAGCTAACTGAGATGAATTGTTTGATGATAACAAACCAAAGCGAGCTATGTTCTTTCGTAAGAAAATAAAATATCAATTAACTGGTAAGGTGAAACAAAAGGTTGAGCCTTTGCCCAGTTCGCTTTCTGCCCAAATTTTACCGCTATGCCTATTGATTACTTCTGAGCTGAGATACAAGCCTATACCAAACCCAGAAATCTGACTTTTACTTTCAACGCGGTAGTAACGATCGAACAAATGTTCGATGTGCTCGTTAGAAATACCTATTCCTTCATCGATAACACAGATTTTAACTTCTTTTTCAGTTGTTTCGCAGGTTACTTTTACCAGTTTGGCATGAGGCGAATATTTTACCGCATTGCTTAGTAAATTACTTAGTACACTGCCTATTTTTAATCGATCGGCAAATAAATTTACTGAACAAGATTGATTGAGCTCAATTATATGCGTAGAATCAATCATCCTCGATTCATTAACTATTTCGGTAATCAATTCATCTAATTTGAAATCAGTTTTATCTAAAACAACTTTCCCCGATTCGAGCCTAGAAAGATCTAAAAAGCCATTGATCATTTCATTCATTCGCTGCAATTGCCTTACGGCAGAACCAGTAATATCTGCAATAGAGGTATTCCCCTCCTTTTTGGCCAAACGTTGTACCAATTGTATGTAACCGTTAATTGAGGTAAGTGGCGTTTTTAATTCGTGACTAACAATACCAATAAAATCATTTTTACGCTGCTCGTCTTTTTTTGCTTGCGTAACATCCATCACAAAGCCCGAAAATAAAGTCTCTCCATTAACCTTGTTAATTTTACCGAACGAGCGTAACCAAATTATCTCTCCATCGTTAAATCTTTGCTGCGTAAAGGTTACATCATACATACCACCTTCATGAATTGCCTTCTCAATTTCTTTGGTTAAAGGCTCTCTAAATTCATCAGAAACTTGCCCCATGGCATCCTCAAAAGTCATTTCGGTATCCTTGTCGTAACCATACATACGAGCTAATGCAGCATTATAACGTAGTTTTTTAGTTGTTGGATGAATGAGCCACGAACCCAGATTGGAAGCATCAATTGCCATGTCCATCATCTCTTGAGTGCGCTGTAAGGCTAACCTTGCTTCTACCTGAGTGGTAACATCTGTTACAACCTGCAAAACGCCTTTATTTTCACCTTTGGCACCTTTAATCGTTTTACATACAAAATTATAATAGCCATCTCTTAACTCGCCATTGCGCATTACCATGGCCCTGGTTTCTTGTGCAGCATAAGGAATTCCAGTGATCAAAACATTTCTAATAATGTCTTCAAAAGGCTGACCATCTAATTCTGGTAATGCTCTTGATAATGGCAATCCTAAAACATTTTTATCTTTACCCCATATCGCAAGCATCTCTGCATTCACAATATCAACTTTCAAATCTAAGCCATCAAAAACAGCAATAGCAAAAGGTGCCTGCTCAACTAATCTTTTAAACTGCTCGGCATTTTCTAAAGCTTCTTTAGAGATTAATTGAACTTGAGATTCGAGTTCGAATTTTTCTGAAGTGAGAATTAAATTATTAGCCTGCTCCTCTTCTAATGCCTTGGCATTTTTAATTGCCTCATCTATTAGTTTTTGATTTTGTACGCGTTCGGTTACATCTACCGCCGAATTTATGATGCAATACACTTCATTGTTTTCATTTTTCATTGGTCTGTACTCAAAATCGAAATAAAAAGTACTCAGTTTTCCATCAACCAACAAATCTGCAGGCGTAGATGTACCTTCGTGGGTAAAACCTTCTCTCCAAACTTTAGCTAACAATTCGCCGAAAGGTTGACCATCTAATTCTGGCAATGCTTGGTGTAATAACAAACCTACTATTGAGCGGTCTTTACCCCAAACATTTAACATGGCATCATTTGCAAATTGGATAGATGCTTGTTCACCCACATAAATAGCCGTAGGTGTTTTACTGGTATTTAATACATCAATAAGTTGCTGCTGATTTAATAATGGGACTTGCTGATGGATCATTTTTTTGCCTAATATATGAATGGATAACATTAGATGAATGGAATTTGTTTGGTGAAAACAATTTCAAAACTCAGTAAATACGCTTTTTAAAGCTCAAATTGGTCACATTTTTAGCAAGTAGGTGGATAACTTATGTAAAGTGGATAATTTACCTAAACTTCTGTAAATCAATTACGTTTTGTAGTTGAACCTTAAAATAACATGAGTTATGAAAAAATGCATATATGTGGTAGAGGACAATGCGGCTATTAGAGAAATGATCTCATTTTTAATTACGGAAGAAGATTATGAGGTTAGGGCCTGCCAAAATGGGCGTGATTTTTGGCAAGAAATGCAACATCAACAACCTGATTTGGTGGTATTAGATGTGATGTTACCAGATGCTAACGGAATTGAAATTTGCGCTAAACTGAAACAAAATGCAAAAACCTATCATATTCCAATCATGATGATGTCTGCAGGAAATACTTTAAACCAAGTAAAATCTAAATGTAGTGCCGAAGATTTTATCAATAAACCTTTTGATATTAATGATTTTGTAAACCGGGTAGAGCGATACGCACCCATGTAATTGGTTTTTATTTAAACCATCTACCTAAAATAAATGTTAATAAAAGAAAACCTTATGGAAAATTCGCAAAAAGATAAGCAGAACGAACAAGAAGAGGCTGCAAAAGTTAACACAGCCAAAACCAAAAATAACCAATACACTGCCGAAGAGAAAAAATTTGCCGATGGCGAAGGCACAAAACTAGATAAAGCTATTGACAGCGATGCCGCAAACCCAGCAACAAGGGGCGATTAATTGTTTATTTTATCAAACCAAGCTGAGTTGCAGCTTTTTTATTTAAAACGGAGATTTTTAAAGGGATAGCCATCAAAGGCTGATCGGCTTTATTTTTAGTTGTTGATGCAATTTGATCTAGCACTTCCCAACCTATTACCAACTGCCCAAAAATGGTATAATTTTGGTCTAAATGTGGCACGCCTCCAGTTTCTTTATATATTTTTCTAGCTTGTTCGCTAAACTTAAATCCTTTACCCAATCTTTTTTCTACAGCATCTAGCTGGATATCCGTATACTTCTTTCCATCAACTACATAAAATTGTCCAGGAAAAGATTTCTTTTCTTTATTATCGTCTCTACCAGCGGCTAAAGCACCTTTTTGATGAATTAAATTAGCGTGAAATTCTGGCGCTAGGTATTTTACAGCAGAAGAATCTTTCTTTAACATTTCGGCATAGGCCGAATCGGTTTCACCTCCTTGTATCACAAAACCTTTAATCACTCTGTTAAATGTATAGGCATTAAAATAACCCTTTTTAGCTAAGCGGATAAAATGCTGACTGTGTTTGGGAGTTTCTTTCGCCAAACTGAAAATCATCGCACCTAAATTGGTTTCAATTTTAACGTAGGTATTCGCTTTTTGAGCATTGGTTATACCGATAAATATGAATATACAACCTAATAGAAGTGTCAATTTTTTCATCATCGTTAACTTAGTGGCTTTCCTTCAAAACTTATTCCTGCCCAACCATGTTGCATAAATTGTCTAATGTTTTGATGATTTGTGCCTTTTGGATCTGCTAAAACAGCTTGGTAATGTTCGGCAAATAAAAGTAAGGTTTCAGCCTCGCTTAAATTGTGAAGTTTTGCATAAGTAAACACCTTAGCACTGCCTTGGTTCTCATTAGCCTCGTTGTAAACATCCCCGTTTTTAAATGCAGTTGGCTGATGTGTATATTCTTTTTCAATCTGTTCTATTACAGAAGTAAATGATACAGTGGCTGATTTTAAATCATTTAACAAATTAGTAAGGGTAGTGTTCATTTGTATTTATTTTAGGCTGAAAGTAGAATTAAATGTTGGATTTTAAAAATGGTTATTTCAATTTTTGAGGTTGATGAAATTAAAACGAAAGGTTGTATGGCTATATTATTGTACCATTAAACTTATGAAAAAGCTGATCATCCCTTTCCTATCAATCCTATTAATAAGCTGTACCAACAATGAAAAACAGCAGACTGTTGTAGCCGAAGAAAAAGCAATTGAGACCATAAAATCAGGTACTAAGGTAATTGAACTGGCAACTGATCCCATTGATAATATTAAACAAAAGGTAGCTGAAATTAATACGATTCAATTAGATCAAAAGCATTTCGAATTTACATGTGATGAGCTGACTAAAATTGATTATTACTACAATAATGGCAAGCTAGTTAAAATTTCGATTGATTTTGGTACCGTTGGCGATGCTTATGCTAAGGAAGATTATTATTATGAAGAGGGAAAGCTAATTTTTAAATATGAATTTGTTGAAGGTGGCCCTGCCTGCGAAGGTTGCATTACTAAAAATGAATACCGGTCTTATATTTTAAACAACAAAGTGATTAAATATTTAAAGAATAAAGATGCTGCAGCATGTAGAAAATGTGAATTTACTGCCAATTCAAAAGAATTGCGTTTAATTGAAACAATGAATGTGGCTGGAATTAAAGGGGTGTTATGTAGGTAATTGTAATGATCAATCAACATATCACCTTCCGCGTCATCCCGCACTTGATGCGGGATCGTAATGCACTCGCTATTCCCTTACTTTATCACAAACTCCATCATCCCTCATATCAATTTCATTAAGTTGAGCTTATTGCGAGGGAAGCGCAGCGACAGCCTGACCCGACTTTCGGGAAAGCAATCTTTCATATAGGTTAAAGAGCAGAGCCTAAATACAGGAAAGATTGCTTCGCCCTGTAAAAAACAGAGGCTCTCTAAAATAAGTAATATTCCTTAACAACTAAGTCTTTTTAACAAACCATTTTTTAAAATAATCGATAACTGATGTTTTGGGTTGTTTTGGATTTTCTGGTCCGATGAGGTAACCATAAGGTTGTAATTCTGGATAGCTATCACAGATAATTTTTAACATTCCGAGCAATGGTATGGCTAAAATCATACCTGCAATGCCCCATACCAATTCGCCCAAAACAAGCGCCATAATGGTAAATAAGGGATTTATATTTACCTGTTCGCCTACAATTAGTGGCTCTAAAATGTAAGTTTGGATGAATTGAACCAAAAAATAAGTTACCAAAACGCCAATAATCATTTTCCCATCTCCACCTTGTGCAGTAACTGCTAAAACTGTTATTCCGGTACCAGTAAGGTTACCTACAAAAGGAATGATTTCTAATAAACCACACAGTACCGCAAAAAACAAGGCACTTTCTACACCAACAATGCTAAAGCCTACGCCATACATTATCCATAAAACCACAATCATTGTAGCCAATCCGCTCAGGTATTTCTGAGAAACTTTACCTGTTTGATGTATCACTTCTGTGGTATCTGCACCTTCTTTTTTAGGCACCAATTTTAAAATAAACTTTTTTATATGGCCTCGCATCGAAAGGAAAAGATACATGTATACTAAAACAAGTATGGTATTTACCATTATGCCCATTAAACCCGCAGCAAAAGTTAATATCATGCCTCCAGACTTTCCATTTGTGCTTTCTTTGATGAGCTTATTTTGTTCCGCTTTTTTTATCCCTACTGTTTCATTAACCCATTGCTTCATCGATTCGAGCATGGCAACTAACCTTCGTTCCATGCCATCAATGTTTTCGGCCAAACTACCTAATTGTATAGATAACAGGGTGATAATAACTGCAACCGCCACTACAAAAAGCAAAATACAATACAATGTGGCATAAGCTCTGCCCACACCTTTACTTTCTATGAGGTTGCTTAACCTGATAAACAACATGGCCAACACCGCAGCCAAAGTAAGTGGAATTAGGTACTCGGCAGCAAAATAAAGTCCTGCAAAAGCAAGACTAAAAAACAACAATAAATTTACAGTTTGGCTAAGTTTAAACATATGCTTAGCAAACATAAAATACCACCAAAAGTTTTGATTGTTGTGATGCTTAAAATAATTAACCTAAGCTCATCTAATCGTAAAAAATCCAGTTTAATCAGTAATACGTATGAATAATTACTATAGCTGTTAATAATTGATAGTTTGAAACCTTTTTCCTTAAAAAATAAAAGCACTTTAATTGATATTTAAACAAACAAAAGAAATTTAATTTGGTTATAAAAGCACACACAATGAAAAATGAACAATCAAAAAAAAGAGATATATATTCTTGAAGATAATCAAGACTTAAGAGAACTTTACCAATACATATTAGAAGCGGAAGATTATAACATCACCACATTTGCCTCCATTACGGCATTTATGGAGCAATCTACCCATGTGCCAGATTTGTATTTGTTAGATGTAATGTTGCCTGATGGTAATGGCATAGACTTATGTAAAGAGTTAAAAAACAAATTATCTACCGCCAAAGTTCCTGTGATTTTAATATCTGCACATACACAATTGCATGAAGTAAAAGCTGCCTGCCCTACTGCAGATTTTATTCCGAAGCCTTTTGATATTGATTTTTTAATCAGCAGAATTTCATCTAATTTAAAAACTGGACAGCTTAATTAATTATGAGTTTTTATTACGCATAACAGTCAACTTAGCTTCAAAAGATGATCTAAATAAATAATGGGTTGTATTTTTTGAGTTTACTGATTTATTGCTAAGCTAAAAAAGAAAGTTGAACCTTTACCAATAGTGCTTTCTACCCATATATGCCCCCCATGTAAGCGAATAATCTCTGCACTAAGGTATAAACCAATGCCAAAGCCCGATATATTTTTAGTTTCCTTTCTGGCTACCCTATAATAGCGCTCAAAAATTCGTGGTAAATCATGCTTTTCTATTCCTATACCACTGTCTTTTACCGAAAATATAAGTTCATTCGCATCGCATTTGCAATTCATTTCTATTTTTCCGCCAGTTGGCGAATATTTGATCGCATTTGCCATTAAATTGGTTAAAACGGAAAAGATTTTGTCTTTGTCGGCATTTACTACAATCGCGTCTCGGCAAGGTAAGCCAAGTTCATACCCTGTAGAACAGAGTTCCAACTCTTCCATCACATCTATAACCACTTCTGTAAAATTAAATGTTGTTTTTTCAAGATGTATTTGGCCAGATTCTATTCTCGATACATTTAAAAAAGCATTGATCATAGCCGTCATTCGCTTGAGTTGCATACCTGCCCTATCCATGGCATTCATCAAAAATTCATCTTGATTTGTCGTTTTACGAAGACGAGCGCCCGTAAGCTGTACAATAGCATTTAGTGAGGTTAATGGGGTTTTAAGTTCGTGACTGGCAATGCCGATAAAATCATTTTTCCGCATTTCTTCTCGCTTACGCTCGGTAACTTCGATGGCAAAAACTAAAATTCCAATTACTTCTCGATCTAAATTATACCTAGCCTGATAAGTGAGGTCGAAAAAGCGTTCCTCAATTTCTCCGCCCTGCGTTCGAGCCATCGGTATGAACTCATCAGTTCCGAAATACGTTTTACCCGTTTGCATCACCTGAGTAAGCCTTTCAATGATGGGATCGTTAAGGAGTTCGGGGATAGCCTCAGTTACTTTAAGGCCTAATAATGCCCTGCCCGGAAATAATTGTTGGTACAATGGGTTAACCATTTGAAAAACAAAATCTTTACCTTCCAAAATGCATACCCCTGCGGGTATTTGCATAAAGAATTGCATTAAACGATCACGTTCTTCCTCGGTATGTATTTGGGCTGCCTTAAGTTTTGCTTGAGTTTTGGCTAAAGCCCTAAAGGTTTTAACCTTATCTGAAGTTTCGAGCACATTGGTAAGTACACCACAAATGGTACCGCTTTCATCAAAAATTGGACTATATGAAAAATCAAAAAAACATTCTTCGCGATAACCATTGCGTTCGAGAAACAATTGAAAATCGCTAATTCGTACTGGTTTACCCTGCATAACGCCATCAAACATTGGCCCTATGGTATCCCAGATTTCTGGAAAGGATTGTTTAATAGACAAACCCAAAGCACCAGGATGTTTTATAGCACCAAGTACAGGACGGTAACCATCGTTGTAAAGCTGTATATAATCGTTACCCCATGTGATGTGCATCGGAAACGGCGAGTTTAACATAAGACTAACTGAAATTTTTAAAGCAGTTGGCCAATTTGTAGGACATCCTAATTCAGTTTGCTCCCAAGGATAATTCCGAATGAGCTCGCCCATACTTCCTCCACCTTCTAAAAAGGGGTGTTGGTTAACCGACGATATTAGTATGTTCATAATTGTATGGTTACATTGAACTTATTTAACCAGTTTTAATTGTAATTGTTTGAATTATGTTTTTTACCGATGCTTTAACAAGGCAACTATTTTTTAACCGCTAAATGCTGCTGTTTAAATAGAAGTTTTACCTGCTTTGTCTTCATCTGCATCACTACCTTTAAATTGATCATCTTTTTTATCCATTAATTGATCGCTATCCGCATCTGAACCTTCTGGACCTTTATTATCTATTGAGGGTAATTGATCTTCGCTTGAAGAAGTGTTATTACCACCATCTGTACCGTGACTTGGACGTTGCTGAGCTGGATTACCCTCTTTAACTTCCATTTTTTCATTTTGAGAATCTGCCTTAGGTACATCAGCGCCTTTTGATGAGTTTGCTGATCCATTTTGTGGTTTTTTATTGTCGTTTTCCATATTGGGTAGTTTTTATATTTAAACTAACCTTTACTTAATATTTTTGTTTAAGATTTGTGTTTTTTATCAGCTAGACTTCTGCGTATTTAAGCTAATTTATTTTTCACAAAATCCGACTTTTCTTTAAGGAAAGAAGAGTTTCAAAATTTGTACATAACTATTGGCACGAACGTTAAAATTTACCGCCAGAAAAAGAGATGGTCACAAAAAGGAACTCGCTAGCCATTTGTATCGTCAACCGTGCTAAAATTTTCAGAATAGAGAATGCTAGAAAAGATTATATGCTATCAACTCATTTAGAATTGTGTAAAAAGTTAGAGCAACTATCTTTAAGATAGAAGCAAATAATTACATTTATTACTAATAATTAGCTGATAATAGCCTAAACGATCTCAAAAACATCTGGGAAACTTCTTTTAGCAGATCGATCTGCCATACGACCGTTTTGTTTGATGCATTTTTTGAGCCTTAAAAATTCAGTATCATGCATTTCACAAACCAGCTCAGCTGTTTGTTCATATTTTTGGATAAAAGGAACAGTTTCTACCTCTTTAATGTTATTACGAAACAATACAAAAGTGTGTAATGGAAATGAAAACTCTTGGGCATTAAGAGAACCCATGCATCTATCTTTTTCAAACATAAAATAATGCAGACCGTTTTCAGGTTCATTACGGCAACCATGCATCATTTTGTCTTCCGGCACTTTCACTTTAGAAGTAGTAAGCACACGTAAGAAGAGTGCCTTTTCATTCGCAATGGCTATTACGATCAGGTATTTATCTCGTGTTTCGGCTCCATTTTCGAAATCAAAACTAGGTATACGCAAAATATTTCCTGGTACTAGCGCAATCATAGCTAAATCAATTCGTTTTGCATTAAGTAAGATTGATAGGCTACCTCAAATGCTGATTTTTTATAATCTGTATCCAATAATTCTGTTAATTCTATAATATAATCGGAGCGATTATCTTTCAACTCAAATTGTTGTTCCAAATTATTAGCAGCTACTAATTTGTGCCACAATGTACCTTCTTGATGAAGTAATTCAATTATTTTATCAGAATTATATTTACCATACTGCTTGATCACGGCATCTAATATCTCGATATCATAATCAGAAAACTGTGCATCATCAAAAGCTTTGGCTGGTTTTAACAATATCCCATCTCTTAGAGGCTCTGGTGGTGTAGAAACTTCCAAATGTTGAAGCGCATTACTACCGTTACCTTTTTGATGCTGATGATGAGCGAATTTTACTTTTTGATAAATATCTTCTGGTACTGGCCCAAGTTTCCAAACTTTATAATTGAGCCAGGTTACTGGCACACCAGTTTGTTTAATTGCCATTTCATCTGCTAAATAAAGTAATTTAATGGCTTTGGTAAGGTATAAGGGCTTTATCCTTTCGGCAAAATAAACAAGTGCATTAAAGGCTTTATCTAGTGCTAATGTAGTTTCCATATACCCGTATTCTTTTAATTACTTTACAAATATAAATGCGCTAAGGTAATATACAACATTTGTTGCAATTAGAGGGTTAACATTTGCTGATGGGTGTTCTGTTCTTGAAATTCATCATCCCAACGCAACTCAATTAATAATTTATCGGGTGAACCTACATAAGAAAACAAGTTCATCTCAGTTCCTTCCTGTGGATTTAAAAATTCAAAGGGGAAAGGATTGCTACCTATCATTATTTCTTGATCACCTATAAATTTTAAATGGATATTTTTTGCAACAGCTTTCCCTGCATTAAATACTTTAATTGTAATTCTACCTTTATCTCCACGAATAACATTTGCTCTTATAACTGCTTTTTGTAAATCAACTTTTTCTTCTTCATATTTTTGCAATTGGTAAGTATTCAACAACCCCTCTTGCTTCTTTAACCTACGATCATGTACCAAATAAGTAATGGCAGAAAATACAAATGCTACAATCGCTACAATTAAACTAATTATTTCCATTATTTAAATTTGATAAATTTATTACCTCTAAATGCATCCTTTAATGATTTTGTAATTTCTTCTTTTAATTCTTTGCCAATCTGTTGTTTGGTCTTGTTCACAACTGCATTAATTTGCGCTTGGTTAAATTCTACCAACTCATCATAACCACCAAGGTATTCTCGGTTACAGGTTTTACATTTTACATAACTTCTATCCTCATTAAATTCAAAGTCTGCAGCACCGCACGTTGCACAGCTTAATGACACTGTAATTTTTCTATCTTTCATAACCGTTGTTTTAATACTCACAAATTTGCTATTCATCTATGCAATGTATTTGCACAACTAATTTTTATCTTTAGCTATCTAAAAAAATTCATGGCCTCTAACAAACATGCATCCATCCGTTACCGTGTGCTCGACAAGTGCTTTGCCAATCCGGTAAAGAAGTATTTTATAGCTGATTTGATTGCAGTTTGTACCGCAGCACTAAAAGAAATTGATCCGGATAGTGAGGGTATCAGCTTGCGAACCATTCAGAACGATATTATACACATGGAGAGTGCGGAAGGGTTTAATGCACCAATTGGCAGGCATAAAGACGGCAAAAAGGTTTATTATAGATATGAAGAAAAAGACTTTTCTATAGACAAACAACCTTTAAACCAGGCCGAACTGGAACAAATTAAAGCGGCAATGCAAGTGTTATCTCACTTTAAAGGGATGCCGCAATTTGAATGGTTAAATGACTTAAAGCCTAAAATGGAAAATGCTTTGTTATTAGAGCAACATAACTCCCCTATTATTAGTTTTGACACCAATCAATACCTCACTGGCATAGAGCACCTAAGCGAATTGTTTTATGCCATTTTATATAAAAAACCACTGTGCATTAGCTACCAGTCTTATAAAAATGAAGAGCCCACTAAACAATTATTACATCCCTATCATTTAAAACAATACAATAACCGCTGGTTTCTGTTAGGTTTAAATCATACCTACAATACAATAACTAATTTAGCATTAGATAGAATAAAATCAATTGAAGAAGAGCCTATCCCTTATGTAGCCACTGATATCAATTTTGAGGAATACTTTGACGATATTATTGGGGTGAGTTTATTAGATGGCAAAAACAAGGAAAAAATCATTCTAAAATTCTCACCCTCTTCTGCTCCTTATGTTTTATCAAAACCTTTACACCACTCGCAAAAGAAAATAAGCTATATTGATGGGGAATTAATCATTTCTATCGAAGTAATCCCAAATTATGAATTGGAAAGTTTGATTCTTTCTTTTGGGGAAAGAGTGGAGGTGTTAACGCCAAATGGTTTTAGAGATAAGATTGCCGAACGCTTGGAAATGAATACGGCTATTTATAAATAAACGCTATTGACTATCATTATTATCAATTTTAATAACTTACACAAATAGGATAGCTAATGATGTTGCAAGAATTAAGACTGTACCAAATAACTAATACAGTCTTAATTAACAATTAAAAATCGTTATCTAATTTTTTACTCATTTCCTTTTGAACAAGATTAAAAGTAACAAGCATTTTATCGTTTAAAGTTTTAAGCACTCTCATGCGCTGGCGTTTGTTTCCTTGTCTACTGTTAGCTAAAGTGGAAACTGGAACTGCGCTACCTTGAAAGTCTGAATAGGTTTTATACCTCGAAGCCTGCCCATAGGAGTATTGAGGCACTTCCATTTTAATTTTATACTTGCCATCTTTTACAATAATGGATAGTAGTGCATTAAAATTATATTGATCTGTAACAGGATTATTTGTAGCTAAGGCACTAAAAGCTGTCATATCACTGATATCGTAAAAATTATTTATACTGCAGATACCCGACTCAGCATCATAATTTGAAGTACCCATCTTACTGTTTGTGAAGGTTTTCTGAATAGCAAGCTTTGCTCTTGAGAAAAGTTCCTTTTGATTTACATTTGGTATTTCTATCACCGTTTCTACATAAACTACGCCGTCTTTAAGAGGTAAGTAATCACCTAAAGCAACAGTATCAGCTACCTTTGCTCCATTACGTTGTGTACTCCAAGTAATGGCATCCTGTGCAGATACCTGAAGACTAAAAAATAAGGCTCCAAGAGCTAAAGAGAACATTAATTTTGATTTTTTCATTTTTATTTATTAGTGAATTGGTTTATTTTTTAATGCTTGGGTAAAATCCAATTAACATCCATCATGTAAATATTTATATTATGGACAATTCAGAATATTGATTAAAAAGAATATCATTCTCATGATATTTAATGAATTGGTAGGATGAATAACATTGGAATAAATTAAAACATTTATTTCTTAAAAGTAGATTATCCTCCTCATCTATTTGGATGAGGAATGATTTTCTTAGCAGATGAGACATGTATAGCGTTAAATTATTGATTTGCTTAATTGGTTAAATCTAAGACCTTAATTTACATGCAAGTTAGTTATTATAATTAAATGATATTTACGGTTTCCCGGAAAGCATAAAATAAATTTGAATCATAATATTTTAGTAAAAGAAATATTATCAAATAATAAAGTATATAAAACGAACTTAATATAAATTATGCCACCCCTTGCTTGTACAAATGTTCCTGAAGGCTTTTTTCCTTTTTCCGTTAGCATCATCTATATCTTTCGCATATATGCTATTACGTTGGAAAGCACCTGAAATACTCATGTACCATAATTAATTTTCTATAAACTTATTTTTCATTATTGAGAGGGTTAAAAAACTAAGGTATAGTTAGAAATTATGATATATTTAAAAAAAAGAATACTTTGAAAAAGTTACAGAGAATAGTTTTACATTTTTAGAAATCATCTTCTTAAATATTTGCCAGCGATTTAATTCAAGGCTGGCACATAATCCAGTTTGATCAAGCTAATTTGATATTCTAAAAACGCTAGGTTAAAATTGTTGGTGCTTTGGTCATTGCTAAAAGCATAACGCTCGTTTAAACCCATTTTAGTTTTTAACTCAATGTTTCCATAGGCTACTATCGGAATTTGGTAGTTATCTTTAAATCGAAGATCAGGCTGTCCGTTTTTATTAACTTTATTCCAGGTTTTGTCAATAATAATCGTGTCGCTTGGTACGCGTTCATCCTCAATAAAACGAGATGTATTATAGTTACAGTCAAGCTCATCGTAACCAACAATGGCAAATTGGCTTTTACTATTCCACACAACTATAAAATTAGGGTAAAAATAGAGGTCAGCACCATTGGCATTTTGCCAAATCATTGCAGGGGTTGGAGAAGAAATATCAGCTAACTCACCTATCCTGAACCCTACAGGCAACCTACTAACTACCGCAGTTGCAGATGAACGGGTAGTAAATCTATCGTTTGTGTATGATGAAGTAACGTCCCAAATTTTTTCTGATTTGCACAATTGCTCAAAAGCATTAAACAATTTCTGGTATTTTGTGAGCATCTCTTCATCAAAATTAAAATCGAGTTCTACTGTACTACTTTTTAATTGTTCGTCTATGGCTGCCAACGTTTCCTTTTGTAGTGCAATATCTGCTTTCAAGGCTAGGGTCAGTTTTTTAAATAGGAAACCATAAATTAGCCAATAGCTTAAACTCAAACGTTGCTCATTTCTTTTCCATTGCAAAAAGACAGAAATCCTGTCCAATGCTAATTCGCTACGTTGCTGATGTGCTAGCAAAATTGCATCCTTAATCCCCTGCATATCATTCGAAGTGATTTGGTTTGCATCCAAACTAAAAATATTGCCCCTAATTACAGGAATTTCTTGTAAACTTGATTTTGGTAAGGCTGGTATTTGCTGTTTCGGCAAAGTAGCTGGTTGTGAAATTGGTGTACTTGTGCCACCAAAGATTTGCTGACGATTGGAAATACCAGTTCCGGGCATCCCTGTATTAAGATACCCTCCTCTACTACTTAAATTAACACTTGCACCCCTCACACCTATTGTTGTGCTAATACCACGCTTACTAATATTGAGGTGAATACCAGGGATAATTTTAATTCGTTTTCTAAAACTCCATGCCATATCTGTTTTTTAATAAGTTGTCAATAGAACGCATTTACAAAGGTTATGATTAGAACTTAAATGTTATTACGGTTTCCCGTAAACCCACAATTTAACCTTGCTTTGCTCTGCTAATCCCTCCCAAAAAAGCTTGTAGGCTTACTGTATTTGAGTTTTTTCGAAGTGTAGTGATGGCGCATTATGGCAGTATAAACTCGTACCTTTGATAGGTAAGGCTCTAAACCCAAAGCCTCAGATTTTTTACCTGAAACAGTGCAATTTAACTTATGCTCCCTCCCATATCCCTTGCTTTGCTATTGCTTGATACTTGCTTGGTACTTGGGTATAACTACGGTAAAATAGCGTTTTAAGCGAACTATACCGAGACCTTATAGGTAAACAAGGGCTCTTGAAGGGATTTGCTGAGGAGTTACTAAGGATAATTAAGTATGTCGATTTGTATAACTTAACTTCCTATGCTGGCAATCAAACTACATCTGCTTCATCTACAACGAGATTAATCTTGCAAATACCCTGTTTAAAAATTGATATTAAGAATCATAGGTATAACCTAATCTTATCAAATGCAATATTGCGGGTATCTTAACTATTGAATCTTCTTTGAAAGCTACTCAATCTAAGGGGGTTATTTAGGCGAAATTAAATAAAACATTCTCATTATAATCAATTACTATGAATACTAATCAAAACTGTAATTGAAAATTGAGGTAATTAATTACAATCACATTTATAATCAATAATGTACTTATGAAATCTTTCACCATAAGAAGTAGGAATTCCGTAACCTCCGTATTGAAAAGATTGCCAGTTTGAATTGGGTATTCCGCAAAAAAGATATGATTTAGTTTTAAAACTATATTCACTTTCTTTAATGTCTGCAACTACGTATACTTTATAATCGTAAGTGTAGGCAGTAACTTTGGAAAGCCAAGAAGATCCTAAAGTAAAACTGGTAAAGGTTGCTTTTTTATAACCTTTAGTAATAATAAAATCTAAAAGATCATTACATTTTACTGTTTGGGATATAGCAACCGTAACCACAAATTGCATCAAAATCACTAATAAGAGCTTTTTCATTTGAGAACATTTAATAAGTTACAATAATATATAAATGTTTGAACATTAAATTACGATTTCCCATAAACCAGAAAATTTCCTTTGTTTTTCTCTTTTGACCCCTCCGTCTAATCTTGTAAGTTCACTAAATTTAACCTATTGCCAAGGGTGAAAATGGGATTTACATTTTATGAGTTAAAAATTTTTCACCCATAAACTACCGAGATAATTACATCGAGATTGTAGAAAGTTGTTTCAACTTCTTGGGCTTTAGCTCCATTGCACCATGTAAAGGAGTATGTCGGAATTTCCGACTAACTATATCTTTATCTATCATTCTTTTATTTTACAGTTTCACTTAAACCAGTAGACTTCTACTGCTTATTAGGTTTCACCCTCCTCCCCTTAAATCCCTCTCTTCTGGAGAGGGAGCCGAAAAACCTGAGTTCCACCACCAACTTTGATAGGGTGAGGAGCAAAATTTATTTCCACATAAATAGATGGAACTAGTTATTGAAGTGATGAAAATTCTATTGATGAATCTATAGAAAAAACGTATGCCCAACTTTAGCTCGAATATAGTTAATGATGATGAAATCAAGGCTGTAGACACACTTGGTTATGCTATCAGTCATGGAAAAAACCCTTTGAAGGATTGTTTCAAAACAAATTTCAAGGTCTTAACCACATAAATAAAGTACAGCTTTTAATCAGTTAAAAGCCTGACGGAACTCTAGCGGCGATAAATTTGTTTTCTTCTTGAAAAGTGTGCTAAAGGATTGCGCATGCTCAAAGCCCAACCCATAAGCTATTTCGCTAACCGAAAGACTGGTTGTGGTAAGTTTTTCTTTGGCTTTTTCGATCAGTTTCTCATGGATATGCTGCTGGGTGTTTTGCCCAGTATGAACGCGGAGCAGGTCGCTCAGGTAATTTGGCGACAGGTTCATCTGAGCAGCCATGTATTGTACAGTAAGTAAGCTTTGAATATCAGTCTTAAAGTAGTCATCAATCAATTGCTCAAATCTGGTTAGCAAGGCTGAATTATTGTTCTTGCGGGTAAAAAACTGCCGTTCGTAAAAACGGTTGGAGTATTTTAATAGGCTCTCTATATGCGTGAGCATAATCTCTTGGGTATGTTTATCTATATGACGGCACTCCCTGTCAATTTTATGGAGGATCGTGATTAGGTCATCTTCTTCCTCGGCCGATAAGTGTAGTGCTTCGTTGACCGCATAATCAAAAAAACCGTATTGGTGAATGCTAGTGGCTAGCGAATGCTGTAAAAGAAAATCGGGGTGAAATATCAAGAGATAACCAGACCCACACTCCATATTTTGCAGGTCTAGTTGTTGCACTTGATTGGGAGCTGTAAAACTCAACACGCCTTTATCGTAATCATAGTGTTGCTGCCCATACTTGATTTTGCCTTTAGCATCACGTTTGAGCGCCACACAGTAAAATCGGTTAATGAAACCTTTCCAGATCTCGTCTTCCAAAAAAACACTTTCTGCCAGATTGATGACGCTTACCAATGGGTGGTGAGGAGCATCTAAGGAAAGCAAACGGTGAAATTGGGCGATGGAGTTAATAGAGTTCATTAACAAAACTAATCAATTAAACCCATACTGAACTCATCATAAGGTGCACCCGTATCCGTACCTAAAGGTACAATGCTTTCTAGTCGGTCTAGATCCGCCTGGCTTAATGTAAGGGTTGTTGCTGCCATGTTCTGCTCAAGGTATTTTCGGCGTTTGGTACCTGGGATTGGAAGTATGCCTTTGCTCATGATCCATGCCAATGCAAGCTGAGAAGAAGTAACATTTTTTGCTGTGGCCATTGTTTCGATAGCCTTCACTAGTTCTATATTTTTCTCAAACTGTGCGCCCTGAAAACGAGGGATTGCTCTGCGAAAATCGTGCTCAGGAAGGTCATCAATATTTTTGATTTGTCCGGATAAAAAACCTCGTCCCAGAGGTGAATAAGCTACAAAACCAATACCTAGTTCCTTTAAAGTTTTTAAAACCCTACGTTCTTCTACCGTCCGCTCAAATAAGGAATACTCACTTTGCACGGCAGTGATTGGGTGCACAGCATGGGCTCGCTTAACCGTTTCAGACGAAACTTCCGACAGGCCAATATAACCTACCTTACCTTCTTTAACCAACTCGGCCATTGCCTGAACTGTTTCCTCTATTGGCGTATTCTTGTCTAAACGGTGTAGGTAATACAGATCAATGTAATCTGTATTCAAATTTTTAAGCGAACGCTCTAAAGATTTCTTTACGTATGCTTTCCGCCCATTAATGGCCCAGGTTACTTTATTGTTATCATCAATTTCCCAACCGAACTTGCTGGCCAGTATATATTGCTCACGCTTTCCACCAATCGCTTTGGCAATCAGCTGCTCATTCTTAAACGGCCCGTACAGGTCTGCAGTATCCAAAAAATTACCACCCAACTCCAGTGAGCGATGGATGGTAGCTATGGCTTCTTGCTCATCGGCTGGCCCGTACATGTCAGCCTTTTCAAAACCTGTCATCCCCATACAGCCCAACCCTATACGTGGTACAACCAAACCCTGATTGCCCAATTCTATTTGTTTTATTTCCATAATCCAAAGATCGATCAGCCAAACTCTTCGCATGTATGCAAACCCCTTATAATTGTAAGCAAATGAAGGATTAATTTTCAGGCTAATGACAACGATTTACTTTTTTAGGAGAGTAGACCTTTGATTAGAAATTCGAGATACCTTGCAGAATAGCTCAAAAATCTAGAGATTTCAAGATGTCTCGCAGCATAGCTGGAACAGCTGTTAACTAATGGTTAAAATTAATTAATCATTTACAGGTCAAACATCCGCTATCCATAGCTCAAGTATAGATGAAGCATAGATCAAGTATGGATGAAGTATAGTTGAAGCACTATTGGGTTTATTCACTAAGTACGCTCATTGCAATTTAAAAGCATATTATTAAAATTAATTGCTACTTAAATCAAGATAAGCTTAACAAGCAATATTTGCTTTTCAATTAATTAATCGTTTGGGTTACTTCCTTCAAACGCCTAAGCTACAATTAGCTGTCTTAGATGTGAAAAAGATTAACTCCCAAATAACCAACTAACCACATCTAACCTTCTTCCAACTCTCCCAACTTTTATCTATATTTAAACTTCAATCTCCCCAACAAATGAATAGAAGAAATTTTCTTAAAAGCGGCACTGCTGCTGGTTTCATCTCAACTTTAGGTATCGGCACGGCAAGTGCAATCAACAATCATCCTAATCAGTTAGTAGAAACTAGTTTCAACGATAAATTTGACCTAAACGAAGTTACCGTACTGCAATTACAAGAGCTGATGCAAAATGGTAAACAAACCGCCAAATCGCTTACCAAAATGTATTTGAAAAGGATTGAGGAGATTGATCAAAAAGGACCAAAATTAAATGCGGTAATTGAACTCAACCCCGAGGCGATTGTTATTGCAACAGCTTTAGATGCAGAACGTAAAGCTGGTAAAATTCGTGGCCCTTTGCATGGCATACCCATCTTAATAAAAGATAACATCAATACGGCAGATCAAATGCAAACTACTGCTGGCGCTTTAGCATTAGCAGGCAATATCGCATCGGCGGATGCCTTTATTGTAAAACAATTACGTGCCGCTGGAGCAGTAATTTTAGGCAAAACCAATTTAAGTGAATGGGCAAACTTTAGGTCAACACGCTCTTGTAGTGGCTGGAGCAGCCGTGGTGGACAAACCAAAAATCCTTTTATTTTAGACCGCAGTCCGAGTGGTTCTAGTTCAGGTTCTGGAGCAGCAGTTTCAGCAAATTTATGCGCCATAGCCATTGGTACAGAAACAAATGGTTCTATCATTGCACCATCATCTTATAGTGGTGTCGTAGGTTTTAAACCTACAGTTGGCTTAGTGAGCAGATCGGGCATTATTCCAATATCAAAAACACAAGATACCGCCGGACCAATGACCCGAAATGTTACCGATGCAGCAATTTTACTTACCGTAATGGCAGGTGTTGATTTTGATGATGAAATTACTAAAACTAGTGTTGGCAGAACTCAAAAAGATTATACTACATTTTTGAAAGAAGGTGATTTAAAAGGTAAACGGATTGGTGTAGAAAAAAGCTTTTTAAATGGCCACGAAGGTGTAGTTGGCTTGTATCAAAATGCTATTGCGAAGTTAAAAGAGTTGGGTGCAGAAATTATCGAAATCAGCTTATTAGCAGAAATGCGAAGTATTGGAGGGGCAAGTACGGTAGTTTTACAAAGTGAATTTAAAGATGGTGTAAATGCTTATTTGGCTAAAGCGAATGCCAAGGTTAAAACGTTAACGGAAGTCATCGCCTTTAACAAAGCAAACCTTACATCGGCCATGCCTTATTTTAAACAAGAAACCCTAGAGGCAAGTGATAAAGCAGCAGATTTAAATAGTCAAACGTATAAAGATGCAGTTGCAAAAACCCTTTCTTCGCAAAAAATAATTAACGATTTAATGGAGAAAAATAAATTAGATGTGATTGTAGGCACTAGTTTTGGCATCCCCTCATTAATTGATTTATTTAATGGAGATTACAGTGGTGGATTTTACTTTGCCTCGCCAGCAGCGATGGCTGGATTTCCGCATATTACCGTGCCAATGGGATTTATAAATGAGTTACCAGTGGGATTATCTTTTATAGCAAGCGCATACCAAGAACCCGTAGTTTTAAGCATTGCTTATATTTACGAGCAAGCCACAAAACATCGCAAAGCACCAAAATTTATTAAAAACTCTAATTTTTCGTCAGGGGTTTAGCTATTCATCTAAAGGAATGAAAAACTTTTTATTTTAGTCTTTAACCCCTAACCATCTAAACCTTAAACCAAATTAAAACCACCAAAGCTTTAGTCTTTCGTTTTAGCCTTTAAGCATCTTCTAAACCTTAACCTTCTAAACCCTAAACCACCTAAAAAACCCAAAATAACCAAACACTTAGCGCCAGATTTTGGACTTGCCGACTACCCCACCTAACCCTCTAACCAACTCTCCACCTAACCACCTAACCACCACTATATTTCTTCCAAGTCTCCACTTTTGCTTTTTGTCTATCAATGTAGGCATCGGCAATAATTTCGGCTGTGCTTTTACCTTCTGTATTTTCTAGTAAATCTTTTAGTTTATACTGATCTACATCTGCACGATATAAAACCTGCAATAATTTCGGAAAATCATCATCCACCAAATATTCAAAAGTTTTAACCAATACATCCCGAAGATGAGATTCAGTTATATTTTCTGGCACCTCAAAATGTTTGGAAATTAGTTTAATTAACGAGTTTGTATCCGTCATTTTTTTTCTAATAAATTCAACACAGAGAACAATGCGTATTCCACAGAGAATGCTGAGTTTAGTTTATTTTATTTAATTTTCTACTTATTCATTAACCGCAAAGAAGGAAGAATGCTAAGTTTTTATATGTATTTCTTTGGTCTTTCAGTTCTAACCTACCAACCCTCTTACCGCCTAACCCCTAACCAACTAACCGTCTAACCATCTTACTCCTCACCCTCTTAAACCCATTTAATCTCCTGACAAAGTTCTATCAGCACTCCATTGGCATCTTTTGGATGAACAAAACAAATCATTTTATTATCAGCCCCTCGCTTTGGCGCATCGTTTAATAAAGTAAAACCTTCACTTTTTAGCCTTTCCATTTCCACTAAAATATCATCAACCAAAAAAGCAATATGATGTATCCCCTCTCCTTTTTTTTCTAAAAATTTGGCTACCGTACTATCTAAACTTGTAGCCGAAAGTAATTCGATTTTGTTTTCGCCAGTTTTAAAAAACGCAGTATTTACATTTTCTGTAGCCACCAATTCTGTTTTATAACAATCGGTATTTAGCAACCGCTGATATAAATCTATTGAACTTTCTAAGTTTTTTACTGCAATGCCAATGTGTTCAATCTTATTCATGCCTGTTATAGTTATGTGAATGTAAAAATGCATGTTTTACCAATAGGTTCATAGTTAATATCTATTATTGTTAGGAAAGTTTTTTTGTATCTTTGTGTTATAATAAAGCAAAAAGGTGAAAGCCTAAAGCTAAAAGCATGGTTCTCGATAAATTAGCTTTTAGTTTTGGTCATTAGTCTTTAAGCTCATTTTTAAAAACAACATTAGAATGGAACTTCCGATTTACTTAGATAATAATGCCACAACACCTTTAGATCCAAGAGTGTTAGAGGCGATGCTACCATATTTTACCAGCAAATTTGGCAATGCTGCAAGCCGTAACCATGCTTTTGGTTGGGTAGCAGAAGAAGGTGTAGATTACGCTCGTGAACAGGTGGCTAAGTTAATTGGCTGCACCGAAAAAGAAATTATTTTCACCTCTGGTGCAACAGAAGGTGATAATTTAGCAATAAAAGGTGTTTTTGAAATGTATGCTGATAAAGGCAATCACATTATTACTGCTACTACAGAGCACAAAGCTGTTTTAGATACTTGTAAACACTTAGAAAAACAAGGCGCTAGAGTAACTTATTTAAAAGTTAAAGAAGATGGTTTAATTGATTTAGCAGAATTAGAAGCTGCAATGACACCAGAAACCATATTAGTAAGCATTATGTACGGCAATAATGAGATCGGCGTTGTGCAACCTATTAAAGAAATATCAGCAATTGCTCATAAACATGGTGCTTTGTTCTTTTCTGATGCTACACAAGCAGTTGGTAAAATTCCGGTTGATGTAAATACAGATGGAATTGACTTAATGGCTTTTACTGCGCATAAAATGTACGGACCAAAAGGTGTTGGTGCTTTATATGTTCGTCGTAAAAACCCAAGAGTAAAAGTAACTTCACAAATGGATGGCGGTGGCCATGAGCGTGGTATGCGTTCGGGTACATTAAACGTACCTGGTATTGTTGGTTTAGGTAAAGCTTGCGAGCTTTGTCGTTTAGAAATGGAATCTGAAGCGCAACGTTTATCCGCTTTGCGTGATAAATTAGAAGCTGCATTAACTACAATGGAAGAAAGTTATGTAAATGGTAATACACAACACCGTTTACCACACGTAGCAAATATTTCATTTAAATATGTTGAGGGTGAAGGTTTAATGATGGCGATGAAAGATTTAGCAGTTTCTTCTGGATCTGCCTGTACATCAGCTTCATTAGAACCAAGTTATGTATTAAAAAGCTTAGGTTTATCTGATGATTTAGCACATTCTTCTATTCGTTTTGGCTTAGGTCGTTTTACTACTGAAGCAGAAGTTGATTATGCGATAGAAAATACTAAAAATGCTGTAAATCACTTAAGAAACCTTTCTCCACTTTGGGAAATGTTTAAAGAAGGAATTGATTTGAGCAAAATTGAGTGGGCAGAACACTAAAACAATTTGCAGTTTTCAATTTGCGGTTTATAATAACTTTCCAATACTGAAAACTGATAACTAATTAATAATATATCTTCGGGAGGAGATTTAAAAAGAAATAAAGCTATGGCATATTCAGAAAAAGTAATGGAACATTATACCAACCCTCGCAACGTTGGTACTTTAAATAAAGATAATAAAAATGTAGGTACTGGATTAGTTGGTGCTCCAGAGTGCGGTGACGTAATGCGTTTACAGATTGAAGTTAATGATGATAACGTAATTACTGACGCTAAATTTAAAACATTTGGTTGCGGTAGTGCAATTGCTTCTTCATCTTTAGCTACAGAATGGTTAAAAGGCAAATCAATTGATGAGGCTTTAGCGATTGATAACATGGACATTGTTGAAGAATTGGCTTTACCTCCAGTTAAAATTCACTGTTCTGTTTTAGCAGAAGATGCCATCAAATCTGCAATTAACGATTACCGCGTTAAAAACGGAATGGAAGCATTAGCAATGCCTAAATCGCACCACTAAAATTAGATGTGAGAAAATAGATGTGAGATATGAGATTAGATTACTCAGTCTCAGATCTGAAATCTCAAATCTCAAATCTTTCTAAAATGATAACAATAACCGATAAAGCAAAAAGCAAAATTGACACCCTAATGCAGGATTCTGAAATGGGTTCTGATTATTTTTTACGTGTTTCTGTAAAAGGTGGCGGTTGTTCGGGCTTATCTTATAATTTAGATTTTGATAACGAAGAACAAAAAAGTGATCAATTTTTTGAAGACCGTGGAATTAAAATAGCCTTAGATATGAAATCTTTTTTATACCTAGCTGGTACTGAATTAGATTTTACTGACGGCTTAAATGGTAAAGGTTTTGCCTTTAATAATCCAAATGCAAGCCGCTCATGTGGCTGCGGAGAAAGTTTTTCTGTTTAATAAATTAATATATATTTTTCCTAAAGCCATTTAGCAAACCTAAATGGCTTTTGTTTTAAAAAACTTAGTTGAAGAGATAATCTAATTCCAATACAAAATCCCCATTAGCATTTGTTGTCGCATTTATAGAACGCTCTTCTACTCCGTCTACAAATATTTTTGCTGTAACTATAGCATTTGGAGTGCCCTTTTCGCCAGCAACTATTAAACCTACACTTGCATTGGTAGGGTTAGGTATTACAATTTTTTGCCAAGGGAGTTCTACATTCTCTACTACATTAGCTAAAGTTCCTCCTGTTGGTGTATATTTTACTGTAACATTTTTACCAAAACTACCACTAAGTTGATAGGTAATTTCTTTTGTTATAATTTCCTCTTTTTTACAGGAAACCAAAGAAAAGAAAATTAAAAGTGTAAATATTGACTTATTAAATAGAATTGATGGTCTTAAAATTTTCATAGGTAGATATAGGTCACACACAAAATCCAATATCCGTGCCATAAAATTTAAAATCATAGAGATTTAAATGAAATCTAAGGATTCTGATTTGGTTAAATCAAAAAGATCAGGAGAATTGTTAATATTCATACCTTGCATTTTTAATGCTAAAAGATTATCATTGTTAGCTAAATACAAACCAAATATTGTACCATGGTATCATTTAACGAATTTTCTACAGTGCCGAGTTTACTACGCAATGTGGTAGAAAATATTCATAAACCAGAAGAAACTTTTTTAATTCATAAGAAAAAAACAACTTGGGAAGAAATATCTTTTAAAGAGACTTTACAAAAAGCCGATTCGATTTCTGCCTACTTTTTAGAAAAAGGAATTACCAAAGGTGATAGATTAGGCTTAATGATTGAAAATTCGCCAGAATATGTTTTTTTTGACCAAGGCATACAACAAATTGGTGCGATTAACACTTCCATATATCCTACCCTATCAGAATATGAAGTAGAGTACATTATCAATGACTCTGGGATCAAGGCTATTTTAATTGGCAATCCTTTTTTACTAAAGAAAATTCTAAAAATTGCCAATAACTGCGCTGAGCTGAAATACATTATTCCTGCTTTTGAAGGATATGAAAAAATAGCTGTTCCGGCAGATTTACAAGCACAAATTATTAGTTACGAAGTACTGCTATCAAAATCTGTAAGTGCAGCAGAACAACAACAAATTAACCTACGCCGACGAGAAGTTTTGCCAAGTGATGTTTCTTCATTAATATATACTTCTGGCACAACAGGTACGCCAAAAGGCGTAATGTTAACCCATTATAATTTCGTAAAAAATGTAGAGGTTTGTTTACAACAGATCCCTGTGATAGATGAAACTGAGACTTTTCTATCATTTCTACCTTTATCACACGTTTTTGAGCGTACAGCAACTTACCATGTATGTTGTGCGCAAGGTTGTAAAATGGCTTTTGCACAAAGTTTAGAACTGTTAGCAAAAAATATGGGTGAAGTTAGACCTACAGTAATGTCATGTGTGCCTCGTTTGTTAGAACGTATACATGATAAAGCGATTAAATCTGGTACAGCTGGCGGCGGAACAAAAGCTAAAATATTTACTTGGGCATTGGCTACTGGAAACGATTATCGTGTTAAAAAAGAGGCAGGTGAAAATCCGGGCTTAATTTTAGGCGCTAAAAAAGCAATTGCCGAGAAGCTTGTTTTTAGCAAGATAAAGGAAAAAACAGGTGGCAGATTGAAATTTATGTTATCTGGTGGCGCTGCCTTACCTAAAAATGTAGGCGAATTTTTTGGCGATTTGGGCATCAAGGTTTTAGAAGGTTTTGGTTTAACAGAAACTTCTCCAGTTATGTCGGTAACCGAATACCACCGACAAGTTTATGGTACGGTTGGTAGAGTTATACCAGGTATTGAAGTGGGTATACAAAATTACGATACCAAAGAAATTTTAGCCATTCAAACTCACGAAAACTTTAATGAAAATTTTGAGAGTGAAGAAGGAGAATTAATTGTACGTGGCCATTGTGTGATGAAAGGCTATTACAATAAACCAGCAGAAACTGCTGAAGTTATTGACAGAGATAAATGGTTTCATACCGGAGATATTGCTCGTTTTTACAAAGGAAATTTGCAAATTACCGATCGTTTGAAAAACATGATTGTTAATGCTTACGGTAAAAATGTATATCCCACACCAGTAGAAAATATCTACTTAAAAAGTCCGAAAATTGAGCAACTGTTTTTAATTGGCGATAAACGCGAATTTATTACGGCGATTATTATTCCTAACAGAGAAGCCCTGCAAGAAACTTTTAACCTTACGGATGCATTTTTTCAAGAAAAAGATGATTTTATAGAAAATGCAGAAATTAAGGAATGGTTCGAAAAAGACATTAAAAAGATTTCTAACGAATTGGCCAAGTTTGAGCGGATCAAAAACTTTAAAATTAAACGTAATCCTTTTAGCATGGATGAAGGCGAAATTACCCCAACTATGAAGGTAAAACGTAGAATTGTAGAGAAAAAATACGCTGATGCAATTAATGCTATGTACGAAGAAGGCGTTGAGGCAGAATCATAGTTTGTCATTCCGAGGAACTAGGAATCTCATTTGTAAACTGCCTTAGAGATCCTTCGCTACGCTCTGGATGACAAATCAAATATTTTCTCCTCGGCTGGTGTCCTCACCAGCCTAAAATTAGTTAAAATTTAAAATTAGGCGAATTGACCTATTTACTTTAACATTAGCAGTAGCTTTCGTAGCTAAACGGGATAGCAGCGAAAATACTTTTTGCTTAAGGTAAAACCTCGTAGTTTTCTTAGACATATAGCATAGGAACACCTACGAGGTTTAGTGTTGGATACAAAAAGATTGTAGCGTAGAGCCCGACCTACCTAAATAGTAGTAGAAATTTGCTTTTCTAAAACTTAATATGCTCTACTAATTAAGCAGATGCTGAAATAAATTCAGCATGACGCCATTTTAAAAGACTGTACAAATGGCAATGACGGAAGAATTTACTACTTTTGCAGAAATATACAATTCATGAGTACAGAATTATCAGAGCTTGAGTTATTACGTCGCGAATCTTTAAAACAACTTCGCGAATTGGGTATTAACCCTTACCCTGCAGAGGCTTACGAAATTAACGCCAATGCAGCAGACATTTTAGCGAACTACGAAAAAGATAAAACAGCCTATAAGACCATCAGCATTGCTGGAAGAATTATGGGCCGTAATATAATGGGTGCAGCATCTTTTGCTGAACTACAGGATGCAACTGGCCGTATTCAGATTTATTTGAAACGTGATGAACTTTGTCCGGGTGAGGACAAAACACTTTACAATACTGTATTTAAGAAATTATTAGATATTGGTGATTTTATTGGTATTGAAGGATATGTTTTTACCACGCAAACAGGCGAAATTTCTATTCATGTTACCAAATTCACGGTACTGTCAAAATCTATTCGTCCGTTACCAATTGTAAAACGTGATGATGAAGGTAATGTTTACGATGGTTTTACCAATCCAGAGTTGCGCTATAGAATGCGTTATGTAGATTTAACGGTTAACCCAGATTACAAACAGATTTTTATTAATCGCTCTAAAGTGATTAATACCATGCGTAATTACTTCGATAGCCAAGGTTGGATGGAAGTTGAAACGCCAATTTTACAGGCGGTTCATGGTGGTGCAGCAGCTCGTCCGTTTGCCACACACCACAATACTTTAGATATGCCTTTGTTTTTGCGCATTGCGAATGAATTATATTTAAAAAGACTAATCGTAGCAGGTTTTGATGGTGTTTACGAAATCGGTAAAATGTTTCGTAATGAGGGGATGGACCGTACGCATAATCCTGAGTTTACATCGATGGAAATCTATGTGGCTTACAAAGATTATGTTTGGATGATGGGCATGGTAGAAGAATGTTTAGAGAAAATAGCTGTGGCTATTCATGGTTCTCCAGTAGTTAAAGTTGGCGAACATGATATTAACTTTGCTGGTCCGTATGAGAAGTTAACCATGTACGAATCAATTCAAAAATATACTGGTATTGATGTTTCTGAAATGACTGAAGCTGAATTGGTACAAACTTGTAAGGATTTAGGCATCCCTACAGATGATACCATGGGTCGCGGTAAATTGGTTGATGAACTTTTCAGCGAAAAAGTAGAGGCTAATTTAATTCAACCTACATATATTACCGATTACCCAATCGAAATGACACCTCTAGCAAAAAAACACCGCACTAAGGAAGGTCTAGTAGAGCGTTTCGAGTTATTTGTAATGGGTAAAGAAATTGGAAATGCTTATACAGAATTGAATGACCCGATTGACCAAAGAGAACGATTTGAAGATCAATTGAAATTAGCTGATAGAGGTGATGATGAAGCAATGGCGATGGACGATGATTTTATCCGTTCGTTAGAATATGGTATGCCTCCAACTTCTGGTTTAGGTATTGGTATAGATCGTTTGGTGATGCTGATGACTAATCAATCTACTATTCAAGAAGTTTTATTCTTCCCGCAGATGCGACCTGAGAAAAAGAAAATTGAATTGAATGCTGATGAAGCACAGTTATTTGCTTTGTTTAAAGACGGAGAGCAGCTATTACTAAGTGATGTAAAATCGCAATTGGCAGATTGGAGCAATAAAAAATGGGATACTACCCTTAAAGGTTTAACTGGTAAAAGTGTTTTAAAGGTGAGTAAAACTGATGAAGGTTTGTTTTTATCGCTTAAATAAAATTGAACGTCAAATTTTACATAGTTTAAAACTTTATCATAAAAAATTATGAAGCTTTAAGATTGCTTCGTTCCTCGCAATGACGATATATAGTTAACACAATCATAACAAAAACTTAAAGGCTTGGTGTAGTAAAATACGCTAAGCCTTTTTTACTTTTAACCACTCACAAAATCAATATGTTATGAATAGCTCAAGCTTAGAAATTACCGAGAACCAATACTGCATTAAATTAAGTAAAGACACTTTCGATTTATCTCTTGTTCGTCAGTTGATTAAGCGAATACAAGCTGAAGAGTTATTTTTTAACCGCAGAAACGAAAGTTTAGATGATGATATTATCAGCAGAAATTCATCTGAATACGATGAGAACTTTGACAGATTAGAAGAGAAGTAGAATAGTTGGGTAGTTGGGAAGACGGGAAATAGAAAGATATAGAAGCGAAAAAGTCCGAAAGTTAAAGGTTAGCTAAACCTTATACTTCCGGACTTTTCTAACTTTAAAACAATTATCTAGAATATCTAACTTGTTGTTGTTTGTCCAACATCCCCATCTGATCCTTCATTTGTTTAATCTGATCGGCCAATAATTTATTTTTATCCGCTTTTTTAGCCTCAGCAAGATACATTGTGGCTTCACGCTTATTTCTTTTACCCATGGCAATACCCGCTAAACTTAATTTAGCTAATGCCACATTATGATCCATGTGTAAACCTAAACTTAAAGCCAATTTGAAATATTTTTCAGATTTCATTGGTGCTTTTCTAGACTCTATTAATCCGATTAAGAGGTTATAATAACCGTGTTGCATTCTATTCAATTCCTTTTCATAACTCTTAATCTTACCCAAAGCTTTTTCTGCTTTTGGCATATTGTCTTTACGCAAGTGCCATTGAGCAATTAACATATTTTCGTTATAGAAATAAGTAACAAAAATTAAAATACTTAGAAAGATCAATAAGCTTCCCCATCCCCAAAAACTGAAAAACATAAGTGCAACTGCAGCACCCACAAAAGCGAACCCAATAATAAGACGTACTAAATTTGGCATAGTTTTATAATATTTGTGCAAATATCGTGTTTATATACCAAAAAATAGATTTAAAATTTATAATTTCATCAAATATTCTACTAAATTAGTAGCTTAAATAAAGAAACAAACATCAAAATGAAAAACATATTTACAGCTCTTATCCTATTTTTAGCAATAGGTGCAAACGCTCAAGATTTAAATAAAACAATTGAAGACCCAAATAGACACAAACAAGTGATGTTAAATTTATGTACTAGAGATAGTGTTACATCTTTCCCAGAATTTAAAGCCAGCTACGATGCTAATTACAGTAACTACAAAGTAGATTCTACTGTTATAAATGAGCTAAGTAAACTGATGAAAGGCAAAAAAGTTACTATTGTTTTAGGCACATGGTGTGGAGATAGTAAATATCAAGTTCCTAATTTTTTAAAAATTATGGATGCAGCTAAAATTAACAATGAAAGCTTAAAATTTATTGGTGTTGATGGAATGAAAAAAGCTGAGAATGGATTAATTGATAGCTTGAACATTACGCGTGTTCCTACATTTATTTTTACAGATAAAAAAGGTAAAGAAGTGGCTAGAATTACCGAAAGACCAACCGAGACTTTAGAAAAAGACATGCTTAAATTGCTTGTAGTACAACCTAAAAAGGTTGCTGCAAAAACTAAATAGTATGGCCGTAGCTTTAGAACCTAGCTGGTTAAATGTTTTAGGCAACGAATTAGAAAAAACGTACATGAAAGAGTTGAAATCCTTTTTGCTGGAAGAAAAGCAGAAAGGATTTACTGTTTTTCCTAAAGGCACAGACATTTTTAACGCCTTTAATCACACGCCATTTGATAAAGTAAAGGTGGTAATTTTGGGCCAAGATCCCTATCACGGACAAGGGCAAGCACATGGTTTATCTTTTTCTGTACAAAAAGGCATTACAGTTCCTCCATCGTTAAAAAATATGTACAAGGAATTGGTAGATGAATTTCCTGATTTCAAAATTCCTAATCATGGCGAGTTAACTGCGTGGGCAGACCAAGGTGTTTTACTTTTAAATGCAACTTTAACGGTTAGGGCACATGAAGCGGGTTCGCACCAAAAACGTGGCTGGGAAATTTTTACCGACTTTGTTATTTCATCACTTTCTGAACAAAGAAGCGGAATAGTATTTTTGCTATGGGGCAAATTTGCTCAGCAGAAAGAAGTGTTAATTAACACCAATAAGCATTTTGTGTTAAAAGCAGCTCACCCCTCTCCTTTTTCTGCTTACAATGGATTTTTTGGATGTAAGCATTTTAAAACTGCTAATGAAATTTTAGCTAAACAAGGGATGGGAGAGATTAATTGGCAGATAATGTAATTCTATTGAACCACCAAAGAAACCAAAAAGCACCTAAGGAATATATCATAATAAATTCTTAAGTTAAATATCACTATAAATCAGATTTAAATTTAGAAGAGCAAGGGCTGAACGAGGTTACTTTGCAGATAGCGTAATTCTTTTGAACCACCAAAGAAAACAAAAAGTGCCTAAGTAATAATTCATAATAAATTCTTAAGTTAGTATATCTCTATTGATCACATTTAAATATAATTAATATGATTGATAAAAATTATTTGAGAAATTTAGAATACCAAATTACTGGAGCTTGTATCGAAGTTCATAAAATTCTTGGACCTGGACTATTGGAGAGTATTTACCATAAATGTCTTTGTAAAGAACTAAGCTTAAGAGGAATCTCTTATCTATCAGAAATGGTTATAGGAGTTGAATACAAAGGTTCAACAATTGACACCGAATTAAGGGCTGATTTGTTTATAGAACAATGTATTGTTTTAGAACTTAAAGCAATCGAAACTACCTTACCAATTCACGAAGCTCAAATCCTCACTTATATGAAAATCTTGGAAGCGCCCAAAGGAATACTAATAAATTTTAATTGCATAAATCTAATAAATGACGGAAAAAAATCATTCGTTAATTCATTTTATCGCGATTTATTAGATTAGAATTTGCTTTGGTTTTCTTAGGTTTCTTTGGTGGTAGAAAAAACCTAGTACTCCAAAGGCACTATCGGCTCTTTCTTAGTTGTAGACATGATCATCATGGTCTGAAAAGTTTTAACAACAGAGATCTTACTGATTTTATCCATTATTAAACGCTCATAAGATTTAATGTCATTTACATAAACCTTAAGCAAAAAATCTGCCTGACCAGTAACGTGATGGCATTCGGTAACCTCTTTAATTTGGTTAACCTCATCTAAAAAGATTTGAATGGTATTATTTTTATGAAAATCTAATTGAACTTGAATAAAAGTTTTAATACCTAAACCTAATTTCTCTTCATCAACTAATGCATGGTAACTTTTTATAAAACCAGACATCTCTAACTTACGAACTCTTTCTAAAGTTGGTGCTGGTGATAGTCCAATTTCTTGAGATAATAGCAGATTAGTAATTCTACCGTTTTCTTGTAAAAGTTTAAGAATTTTGAAATCGATTTTATCTAGTTCTGATGCCATAATATTTGATTATAACCAAAGGTAGCACACAAACATTCGCTAACCAAATTTTATTCTAAAAAATCACAAAAAAAATACTTTTTATTTTACTATAAAAAATTTAGATTTGTCTAAATATTAAATTAGATAACTAAAAATGCAATCTTACACCGAAGAGAATTATTTAAAGATCATTTATCACTTATCAGCAGTAAACAATCCGGTGCAAACCAATGCAATTGCAGAACGGATGCAAACTAAAGCGGCATCTGTTACCGATATGCTGAAAAAGCTTTCTGAAAAGGAACTGGTTGATTATGTGAAGTATCAAGGTGTAACTTTAACAGAAAAAGGAAAACTTACTGCAATTAATATTGTTAGAAAACATCGCCTTTGGGAAGTTTTTTTAGTAGAAAAGTTAAATTTTAAATGGGATGAAGTGCATGAAGTTGCAGAAGAACTAGAACACATTAAATCAACTTTGTTGGTAGAAAGATTAGATGAATTTTTAGATTTCCCGAAAGTAGACCCACATGGAGATCCAATACCAGACCAACACGGTAATTTTGCAGATTTATCATTTATTAAATTGAGTAAGCTAAAGGTTAATGAAAAAGGTACAATTACTGGTGTAAGTGAACACTCCTCTCCTTTCCTAAAACACTTAGAAAAACTTGGATTAACCCTAGGAAAGAAAATTGAAGTGTCAGAAATTATTGACTTTGATGGTTCTGTTGAACTTTTAATTGACAGTGAAAAATTAAATATTAGTAGAGAAGTTGCAAAACATATATTAATTAGCAAATAGTTATGCAGGATAAACAATCGTTAAGTGAGGTACACCAAAGTGTTGCAACCAACAAACGAAAAGGCTGGAGAAGAATTTTAGCTTTTATTGGTCCGGCTTATTTAGTTAGTGTAGGATACATGGATCCAGGAAACTGGGCTACAGACATAGCTGGTGGTAGTAAATTTGGCTACCAACTGATTTGGGTTTTGCTAATGTCTAACCTAATTGCGCTTTTATTACAATCTTTGAGTGCCCGTTTAGGAATTGTTAGAGGATTAGATTTAGCTCAAGCATCTCGAAATGCGTATCCAAAATGGGTTAATTTTCCATTATTTATTTTAGCGCAAACTGCAATTATAGCTTGCGATTTAGCCGAAATTATTGGAATGGCCATTGGTTTAAACCTACTTTTTGGTTTACCATTAATTTGGGGAATATCCATTACCATTTTCGACACTGTGCTTTTACTTTTTCTTTTAAATAAAGGAATGCGTAAAATGGAAGCTTTTATTGTTTCGATGGTGTTTATTGTAGGCTTATCCTTTTTGGTAGAAATGTTTATTGTAGAACCTTCCTTAAAAGAAATTGCAAAAGGTTTTGAACCATCAATGTTATCTGGCGAAGCTTTGTACATTGCTATAGGAATTATTGGCGCAACGGTAATGCCGCACAATCTTTATTTACATTCATCGCTGGTACAAACCAGAAAGTTTGAGAGAGACAATAAAGGAATTAAGGAAGCCATTAAGTTTAATTTTATTGACACTGCTGTAGCGTTAAATTTAGCCTTTTTTGTAAATGCAGCCATACTTATTCTGGCGGCAGCAGCTTTTTTTACCAATGGTTTTCATGAAGTTGCAGAGATCCAAGATGCACACTTATTGCTAAGTAACATTTTTGGTCCTGTAGCACCTGCGCTATTTGCCATTGCGTTAATCGCTGCCGGACAAAGCTCTACTGTAACAGGAACATTGGCTGGTCAAATTATAATGGAAGGACATTTAAATTTAAGAATACAGCCATGGATGAGACGCTTGATTACAAGATTGCTTGCCATTGTACCTGCTTTTTTTACCATACTTTATTTTGGTGAAGATGCTTTAGGAGGTTTATTAATCCTCAGTCAAGTGGTGTTGAGTTTACAATTGGGTTTTGCCATCATTCCGCTAATTCACCTAACTTCTGATAAAAAAGAAATGAAAGACTTTACCATTAAAACATGGGTAAAAGTTTTAGCTTGGATGAGTGCCGTTGTGATTGTGAGTTTAAATATCAAATTGGTAATTGAAGAAATTACTGGCTGGATTGCAGCTGCAGATGGTTGGTATATTTATGTAATCATTATTCCGTCGGCAATTTTAATCGGCTTGTTATTGGTTTTTATATTTTTATATCCATTATTGAGCAAAAAACAAAGAATTGGTAATGTACCACATGGTGATGCTTTAGCAATAGAGCCTATAGAAAAAATTAATTACAAACAAATAGGTATAACTGTAGATTTTTCTAAAAACGATAGAAATACCATCCGCCATGCGCTAATTCAGGGAGGCAAGTCAGCACATTACCATATCATACACGTTGTGGAAACTGCCGCAGCAAGGTATCATGGAACAACTACAATGGACCATGAAACACAAAGTGATACAGAGAATTTGGAACGTTACAAAATAAATTTATCTGATTTGGGCTATGATGCAACTATTCACATTGGTTTTGGCACTGCCGCTAAAGCAATTGCTGAAATAAGCATTAAAACAGAAATTGAGTTACTAGTAATGGGAGCTCATGGACACAAAGGTTTAAAAGATTTAATTTTTGGTACAACAGTAGATTCAGTTAGGCATAAAGTAGCTATACCAGTATTAATTGTGAGGTAACGATTAACAACTTGTTTATTTAATATTTACCCTAACTCCTATAAAACCTCTTATCCCTTGATTTGGTGCATAAACATAATTTGGATCAAATGTTAAACCATAAGGATTATCTGGCGTAACCAAAACCTGTCCGTTGGGTGCAAACTGTACATTTTTATCAAATGGATCATTTGAGCGAGCAATAATAAATGGAGTTCCTTTGTTTGGTGTAAAGTTGAGCAGGTTTTTTACGCCTCCATAAATTTCAATATTTTTAAATCCATCATACACTAACTGAATATTTTGGATACTCCAAGTTGGCGAAAATGGTCTTCTGGGATCTAAATCGCCTAATAAGGGTAAACGCATTGGGCTGTAAACATTACCTGTATAATCTATACCCAAATTTAACTTTCTAAGTTTATAAGAAATTGCCCAAGTTCCAGAAAACTTTTCAGTTAAAATCTGTTGTTGTTTGATACCATTTTCTGTAAAACTCACATCCTGATAAGTAGCTCCTAAAATAAATTTTAAACCAGAGCTAAAAGTCATATCAACATTAGCCGTTAAACCTTTGCTAACTGCATGGCCATTTAAATTATCGTAAATGATTTGGTTCGGATTTGTATCAAAGTCTCCGATAATCCTATTGTTAAAATAGGTATAAAAAGCAGATAAATCTAAACCTAAAAACGACCCATCTTTTAAATAAACCTTTTTTATATAGTTTAAATTAATGTTATAGGTACGTTCTGGTTTTAAATCATTGTTTATAATCACATCTCTTGCTCCAGTTAAAGCAGCGTGATCTTCTGTAAAAATATTTACAACTCTAAAGCCAGTACCAGCGTTAATTCTAATGATATTTTTTTCATTTAAACTTAGCTTATAAGCTAATCGTGGCGTAATAATACTGCCATGAATTGAATTGTAATCATACCTTAAGCCAGTCAAAAAAGAATGTGTCTTGTTTAATTTAATTTCATCTTGTACAAATAAACCTGGTAATAGAATTTTTTCTGGTTGGTTAACAGCGTTGATAATTGAACTACTAGATGTGGCTGGAGTATTATCATCGTAAAATGTATATCGTAATGCTGCACCAAAAAGTAAATCATTTTTACCTATCTTTTTATCCCATGTTAATTGAGAAAACGCAATTTGCTGCTTAGCAATATAAGATGTGGTTCCGTATCTACTATCTTGATCGTGATTGGTTAGTGAAAATGCCACAAACATTTTCTCTTTAACAGGAAGCTGATAATTACCAATAAATTCTAATCTTTTAGTGTAAATACTCTCTCCATACACCTCATTTCCACCTCTAAAAGATTTATTCCAGCTCATTTCTCCTCCCCACCTATCTTCATATAAATATCTTGCTGCAACAGAAAAAATCCTATTTTCTTTTCTCATTATATTCCATTTTTGGAAAACAGAAACCCTATCTTGTAAGGTAACATCAGTAAATCCATCGTGATTATGATCTACTTTGTTGCCATATTTAAAATAATTTATACCTGTTAAAACCGATACTTTAGGACTAACATTAAATTTGAAGCCAATATCTGTGTTAAATTCTTTATAATCTGTAGCCATAAAATCTGCCGAAAAAGCTGCAGCATTTTGAACTTTTTTAGTAATGATATTAATTAAGCCACCAACTGCCTCGCTACCGTATAATGATGATGCAGGACCTTTTACTACTTCTATACGTTCTACTAAATCATTAGGAATACCTGATAAACCATAAACTGTTGATAAACTACTTACAATAGGCATTCCATCTATTAAAACCATTGTATACGGGCCTTCGAGGCCATTAATATGGATATCACCAGTATTACAGATATTGCAGTTAAGTTGGGGCCTAACACCATTAACATTTTGTAAAGCTTCAAATATGCTTGGTGTTGGATTTTTTCTGAAAAATGTAGCTGTAAAAATCTCAACAGGAACTGGGCTTTCTAATCTATTTACTTCTTTTTGAGTACCCGTTACTACCACTTCGTTTAATTTCTCATCAAGCGACTCTAATTTAATATTAGTCAAAACAGTATCTTTCTTCAGTTCTATTTTTACATAAACTGTTCGATAACCAATGGCACTAATTTTTAAATTATAAGTTGCTGATTTTAATCGATTAAACTCAAAATTACTTAAACTATCAGTTAAGGTTTGTTTTTTGGCTTCTATCAATAAAACCGAAACCTTCAGGTTTTGATTATCAGATATTACATTGCCTTGTATTGAATAATCTTGTGCGTTAACACTATGATAACATAAAATTGAAACGATAAATAAGAATAATTTTTGCATGACTAAGGATTAGTTGCACAAAAATATAAATTTAGATTAATCTAAAAAATATTTTAGATATATATTTTAAATTAATTTTAACCAACAAAAAAGCAACTACATTTGTTATGGTACAAAATTTTAAATAAGAAATAACGATATTTGCCATTATAACTATGAAGAACGATATTCAAATAAAAAATAAAAGGGCATATTTCGACTACCATATTTTAGATAGTTATGTTGCAGGCATTGCTTTGCTAGGCACAGAAATTAAGGCAATTAGACAAGGTAAAGCGAATATGACTGATGCATTTTGTATGTTTATTGGTGATGTACTTTACGTAAGAAATCTACATATCTCAGAATACAGTCATAGTTCTTTTCACCATCATGATATTAAAAGAGATCGTGTTTTATTATTGCACAAAAAAGAACTTAAAAAGCTAAAAATTAAAGGCGAAGAAAAAGGTTTTACTATTGTACCGTTAAGAATTTTTACCAACGAGCGTGGTTTTGCCAAAATGGAAATTGCAATAGCTCAAGGTAAAAAAGAATTTGATAAACGAGACAGTATAAAAGACAGAGAAAGTAAACGTGAAATGGATAGAGCAATGAAAGTATAATCAGTTTTCAATTTTCGGTTTACAGTTTTCAAACTGAGAATTGCTAACTAAAAACTGCTAACTGGGCTACCAAGCCTGATCGCCAACCAAAGGCACAAACCTAAAAGTATCTAATTCAATTCTATCAAAATCGTTTTCGTTAACACGAATTACTGTTATCATTTTTTGAGATTTTTCATCTCCTACTGGGATAACCAAAATACCGCCAATTTTAAGTTGCTTTAATAAAATTTCTGGCACAAATGGAGCACCTGCTGTAACTATTATTTTGTGATATGGGGCGTGTGCTGCAATCCCTTTTGATCCATCTCCTAAAAAGAAATTAGCTTTGTAACCCATGCCCGGCAAAACTTTGATGGTATGGTTATAAATATTCTGCTGGCGCTCTATGGTGTAAACATTTGCTCCAACTTCCATTAAAACACAAGTTTGGTATCCAGAGCCAGTGCCAATTTCTAACACTTTATCGCCTTTTTGAATGTGTAAAAGCTCTGTTTGATAAGCAACCGTATAAGGTTGAGAAATTGTTTGTCCATCACCAATAGGGAAGGCAATATCTTTATAAGCTTGGTTCCAAAAAGTTTCGTCGAAAAAAAAGTGACGAGGAACTTTAGCGATTGCTTTTAAAACTTTTTCATCACTAATTCCCTTATCTTTTAAAATTTCAACAAGCTTCTTTCTTGCTCCTCTTTCTCTATAATTATCAACAAATTTATATGCCATTTCATTTCAAAAATACCCTTTTGAATGGAATTTTGTTTAAAAACTTATCATTTTAAAACAGCTAAATTGTAAGTAACACAAAATCAAGTTTAAATAATTATTTAGCTAAAAATGAATGATCAATGTTAAGTTTAATTAAGCATCTGTGCTAATTGAAATCAATTTGCTTTTAATGGTAAATAATTTCTACTTTTGAACTCGTTAATTTTTCAAAAAACCTATGAAAAAATTATTATTAAGTATTATTTGTTTATCTATTTACATTAGTGCGTTTTCTCAATCTGAGGGCAACTATAATTACAGCATTGGTGTCCGTGGCTACAGTTTAATGCAATTTCCAAAAATACTAAATCAAGTAAATTCGCAAGATTATGTTAATGCCTACCTAAATGGCTTAATGATTAAATTTAATGATAATCAGATAAGTTATAGGATTAATGGTAATTATTTTAGAAAAGATATCAGCTTTGCTAACCAATGTAACAACTGCGAAATAGCCGAAGGAACCGTTACTGATTATAGTTTTAAAATCGGTTTTGAAAAAAGCATTAACTATGCAAAAGTACAACCTTATTTTGGTGCAGATATGGGTTTTAGGTCGAGCTCATTTATTGGCGAAATTAACACCAACAACCCAATTAGCTTACAAAAACCATATAATGTTGATACTGACAAAAATGGTTTTGTAATAGCCCCAATTATTGGTTTAAAGATAAATCCTGTTAAAAATGTTTCGTTTTTTGCAGAAACTAGTTTAGACTTTTACTATTCTTACGAGCGACAAGAAACTATACAGCAAAACGCAGATAATACCAGAACTTTTGCCAAATACAATAAATGGGAATTTCTACTTAACCCAATTTCTGTTGGTATACAAATACATTTAATTAATAGAAATTAATAAGGATCTACATCAATCTGAGTAATTACACTTTTAAATTCCTTTTGTGCATTAAACGCCTTAATGGTATCTTTTAAAACCAATTTTACCTTTTTAATGTCGGCGTTTTTCTCTGTTTTAATGATAATTTGTTTAATATAATAGTTTCTAATTCTAGCTATTAAAGGTTGTTCTGGACCAAGTATGCGATTACCTAATTGTGCTCTTAAAGCGTTTGCTAATTGCATAGCCGCATGATTTAAAACATTGGCATCTTTGTGTTTAACGTTAATGAAAATTAATCGAGTAAATGGCGGATAATTGAATTGTTTACGTTCTGCCAATTCATCTGTATACATTTGGGCATAATCATTGGCAATTACTTGTTTTATTATGCGATGCGTATCATTGTAAGCTTGAATGCATACCTTACCCTGCTTATCTCTTCTTCCGGCTCTGCCTGCAACTTGAGCCAATAATTGGTAACTGCGCTCAAAAGCTCTAAAATCTGGATAATTTAATAAAGTATCTGCATTTATTACACCAATTAAACTTACATTATCAAAATCTAAACCCTTGGCTACCATTTGTGTACCAATTAAAATCTGAGTTTTTTTATCCTGAAAATCTGATATAATTTGTTGCATTCCGTTTTTTGTTCGGGTACTATCTAAATCTAATCGAGCAATTTTAACATCAGGAAAAATCAAGCTAAGTTCTTCTTCAATTCTCTCCGTTCCAAAACCTTTTTGTTCGATATGAACCGATCCACAAGCCGGACAAATAGTTAAACTATTTTGATGATAACCACAATAATGACAATGTAATTTGCCACTGGTTTTATGAAAGGTTAAACTTACATCGCAATTAACACATTTTGGCGCATAACCACACGTGGCACAAATTAATATAGTTGCATATCCTCTTCTATTTTGAAATAAAATGATTTGTTCTTTGTTTTCAAGTGCTGCAGACATATCATCTATCAAAACACTAGTAAAATACGAAGTCATTTTTTTGCGTTTAGTTTCTTCAGCTATGCTTACCACTTCTTGCAAAGGCAATTGAACACCGCCAAAACGTTCGTTTAAAGTAACAAATCCATATTTGCCATTTTCTGCATTATAAAAACTTTCAATTGAAGGAGTTGCAGAGCCTAAAACAACTTTAGCTTGATGAAAGTGTGCCAAAACAATAGCCGCATCTCTTGCTTGATAACGGGGAGCTGGTTCATGTTGCTTGTAAGAAGATTCATGCTCTTCATCAACAACAATTAGTTTTAGATTAATAAAAGGTAAAAATACCGCTGAACGTGCGCCAAGAACAACTTGGTAAGCGCCATTTAATACTTTATTCCAAATCTCTACCCGTTCATTATCATTAAACTTACTATGATATACTCCAATTTTATCGCCAAAATAACGTTTAATTCGTTCTACAATTTGCGTAGTTAAAGCTATTTCTGGCAAAAGAAACAAAACTTGTCCACCATTGGCTATTGCCTTTTCAATTAACTTAATGTACAATTGAGTTTTACCAGAAGCGGTAATACCATGTAATAAAACTACATCTTTTTCTATAAATTGGGTGTTAATTGCATTAAAAGCCACTTCTTGTGCAGTGCTAAGTGCAAAATTAACTTCAAATTCATCTTCTCCATCTAACAACCTACTCACTTGCATTTTTTGCTGTATGAATATGTCTTTTTCAATAAGTGATTTAAAGGCTGCTTGCCCACTTCCACTTTCTTCCAACAGTTGTTGTTTGGCTATAGATGGATTTAATTTAGCTAGTTTTAAATACGCTAATAACGCATCTAACTGTTTAGGAGCCTTTTCTAATGCTGCAAAAAGCTGTCTTAAATTCTCTTGCTCTTTATATAATGGATTTAGGGTTATAAATGATTTGAGTAAAGGTTTATATTTTTCAATTACTTCTTCGGCAATATAAATTACTTCTTTACCAATTAATGAGTTAATAATTGGATAAACCGTTTTTTGCCCAAGTAGTTCTACAACCTCATCAATAGCCATACGTGGCTTTTTATGCAAAAACTCAACTATCAAAGTTTCTTTGGTAGTTAAATTTAATTCATTTGGTAATTCGTCTCGTAAAACGATAATGGTTTCACTTGCCAACTTTAACCCAGTTGGTAAGGCGGCAGCCATTACATCTCCCTCATTGCATAAATAATAACTCGTTATCCAATTCCAAAACTGAAATTGCTTTTCGGTTAATACCGGATTTTCATCAACAACATCAATTATATACTTCGCTTCGTAAAACTCCGGAGGTTGCTTGGTAATATTTTTTACTAAGGCAGTATAAATTTTATGCTTACCAAACTGCACCACTACTCTTTTACCAATAGCAACTCTTTCATTTAATTCAAAAGGTATGCGATAAGTATAATTAATAGCTAATGAAAGTGGTAAAATCACTTCAACAAAAAGGGTTTCTCTTTCTTCGAAATTTAGTGATGGCGCAAACTGCATTATTTATCTTTTAGTGCTGCTAAAAACAAACAAACCCAACCTATAACAAAACATAAACCACCTAATGGAGTTACTGGACCAACATATTGCGCAATTGAAGATGTAAAAACATCTTTTAAAGCCAATAAATACAACGAGCCCGAAAATAGCAATATTCCAGCAGTAAAAAATGTAAATGCCAATACGATTAATTTATTTTTATACCTGGCAAAGGTTGATAAATAAAGTAGGGCAAAAGTATGATAGAATTGATATTCGACACCCTTTTGCCAAATAGATAATGAATAAGTATCAACAAGGTTTTTTAAACTATGTGCACCAAATGCACCAAGTATAACGGCTAAAGCTCCAAAGAAAGCGGCAGTAAGAATTATCTTTTTATTCATTGATATCGGCTTGTATACTGCTAAATTAAGAAAATGCCCTTATAATCTCTGTAATCATAAAATTAAATTAAATTTGTTGTACATAACCATGAGAAAAATTTACATCACATTAGTAGTTTTATTGTTAGCTATGGTTGGAATGGCCTATTTGTACTTTTCCAATCTTAATAAAGAAACCAGCACTAACAACTTATCACTCAATGCGGCATCATTTAATGCAACAATTGTATTTGGTTTCGAGAACAACAAAAGTTTTTATGATATTTTAAATGGTCAAGATCTTTTTGAGCGTGTATTAGGAGAAGAAAAGTCGGTGGATTTTAAAAATTTAAAAGAGCTATTATTAGCAAATGAAATTGACGCCTCCATGGCTAATCAAAAAGTATACATTAGCATTTTACCAGGCTTAAATAACAAAGTTGATTACCTGATTAGCACACAAGTAAAAGAGGATACAGATGTAAATAAGCTGATGAATGGTTTTGGCAAAAGTGTTAAGATTGATAAAATTAATAACTTATATAAACTATCATTTGCAGATACAACAAGCGTATTTGTAGGCATTAAAGATCAATTGATTTTGATAGCTAATACAGAAAAACCAATAAACGATGTATTAAAATTAGCATTAATAGAGAATTCTACATTTGCAAATTATATCTCAAAAAACAGTCAATATAATAAGAATGTATTGGCTAGTTTGTATTTAAATTTTAACAATTCGCCAAAATTGTTAAAAAACATACTGAACAGTAATTTAATAGGAGAACTTAGTGTTTTTAACAAACAAAACACATTTGCTACATTAAGCTATAATTTTAGTACAGAGAAACTGTTATTTAACGGCTCTACAGAAATAATTGATGAAAAGAGTTATTACAATTTGTTTGCTAAAATGCCAGAACAAAAAATAACCATTAACTCAATTTTACCAGATAAAACTGCAAACTACGTTTTTTACAGCTTCACAAATTATGCAAGTTGGTATAAAGGATTAACAAATTGGTTTAATTTAAATGGAGAAAGTGAAAAAATCAGATCAGCATTAAATGTGATAAAAGATAAATACCGTGTTGATTTACCAAAAAGTTTACCTCAATATTTTACAAATCAGTTGGTTACATTTGAGCTCAATAGCGGCGAAAAATTTGGTGCAATAGCCTTAAATAATGGCGAAAAATTAAACCAATTGTTAATAGATTTAAGTGCTGAATACGCAACAGATATTAGGATTTTTAAAGACCCTAATATTCCATATTACTTTTTTGGAGAGCCATTTAAAAAATTTGAAAGACCTTTTTACACCATTATTGATAATTATTTAGTGATGGCAAATAATGCGAGCAGCATACAATCATTTTTAAATAGTTACAGCAAAAATGAGTTACTTGTTAATGCTGAGCATTACATTAAATTCAGGGATCAAATTTCGTCATCGGCTACCATTTGTTTTTATGTTAACAGTAAAAATTCTAGCGATATTTTTGGCAGGAACCTTAAATCACCCTACTATAAGCAATTTCAATCTAGCAAAGGTTTAAAAGATTTTGATGCCTTTTGCTATCAGTTATCTGGTGATAATGATAAATTTTTATCAAATTTAGTATTGGATAAAAAAGTTGACAAAAAAGACGCACTAGACACTTTAAACATAAATCCGTAGTTTACCTAATGATGAAAAAAATCTACCTTTTAATTCTTTGCATTTCACTTTTTACAACACATTTAAATGCGCAAAATTATGCTTTGTACAACACCAGAACATTGTTTGATGCATTAGAAAACCCAGCAGTTAAAGCTTTTACGTTAGATAGCTCTAGCAAATTTGCATCAAATTTATTTCTACCAAACTTTAGCATTAATTCGGCTCATAAAGGCGATGCGCAATCTGTGCTAAGAACGCTTATAAATGAGAGCAAGTTAAATACGCAGACTTTACCAATTGGTACTGGAAGCCTAAATAAAGCATTTGCCAACGCAAATATCCACATATTAAATTTTCGCATTTTTAGTTCACATCAAAATAATCAAGAAATTGGATTTGGTTGGCAACTAAGATCTGATGCCTATGCTACCTATACCAACGAAAGTTTAGCCATTTTTGATAGTTACCGAAGGTTTGAAGAAGAAACCCCTTATACAGATATTTTTAATGATAATGCATATCAGCAATCTTATCACCAATTTAGTGTGAGCATTAGAGAGAATTGGGACAAAAGATTAGCTTTTGGGGCAAAACTTAGTTTATTAAGCGGTATAGCTTATAACTCTTTAAAAATAAATAACTCCTATTTTTTTGCTGATTCACCTAATGACAGATTAGATGTTGGCTTAAATGGTACCTATAGAGGTAGTTTTATAAGAGCCAATGAATTAGAAACAAAAACACTATTGCCAACATTTAATAACCCAGGCTTATCGGTAAGCTTCGGTACAACGTATGCTTCCAAAAGTGGTTATTTCATGATGGGAAATATTAAAGATTTAGGTTTTATTAGATGGAGCAAAAAATCTCATACGGCAAACTTAAATACATTAGAAAGTATTTATAATGTTTCTACTAAAAGAAATAGTGAAATAGAAAATGAAATAACAGATGTTGCTTATGATGCTGATATTCAGCAGGCTTTTACAACGCCAACTAATGCCCGAGCAGATTTCTTAATTTCGAGAACTTTCGGTTTTTATAAGCCAAGTATTATTGTTTCCAAAAATCTTTTTCACTCAGGAGGAGATCTGGCTTTCGTTAATACCTTTACTATCGAAAAGATTTCGGCAAGTGTAACCCCTATTTATAATTTCAATAACATTATCATGATTGGCGTACAAGGAATGTATAAAACACCAAATTTCGAGTTCTTTTTAGGAAGTGACAATATTGGTAAATCTATTTCTTTAGCTAAAGGAATAAGTCAAAATGATGGCACTATTGGCACAGGTTACAACGCAGGATCATTTTACATGGGTTTGGGTATTAAATTTGGTAAAACAGTTGAGCACCCAATGAATTTAAGTACCATGCCTGGTGTAAATGGCGAAAAACCTTACCGAGGATTTTTTAGAAGCATGTTTAATTTCTTTAAAAAATAGCTACACCTATTAATCTAAAATCATTTCTGGTACATTTTCATTAGCATAAAGTTTACCTAATGTAGCTTGCTTAATAAAATCTACACTTACGCCAGGTGCACGTTCTAGTAACTTAAAACCGCCTTCTGGCAAAACATCCAGCACCGCCAATTCAGTTACAATTTTTTTAATACACTTAACACCTGTTAATGGTAAACTACATGATGGAAGTAATTTACTTTCGCCAGCTTTGTTTACGTGTTGCATAGCCACGATGATATTTTTTGCAGAGGCCACTAAATCCATAGCACCTCCCATACCTTTCACCATTTTACCAGGGATTTTCCAATTAGCGATATCACCGTTTTCAGAAACCTCCATTGCACCTAATATGGTTAAATCTATTTTTTGAGCTCTTATCATTCCAAAACTCAAAGCAGAATCAAAAATTGACGAACCTGCTAAAGTTGTGATTGTTTGTTTGCCAGCGTTAATTAAGTCTGCGTCTTCTTCTCCCTCAAAAGGAAAAGGTCCCATGCCTAACAATCCATTTTCTGATTGTAAAACCACATTTATCCCTATCGGGATATAATTTGCAACCAACGTTGGAATACCAATACCAAGGTTTACATAATATCCATCTTTTATTTCTTTAGCGATACGTTTCGCTATTCCGTCTTTTGATAGTGCCATATAATTATGAATGAGAGCGTTAGGAATGAATGAGTGAATTTTGAATGAGTGAATGAACTAATGAACCATTGAACAAATGTTGAGCAAAGCGAAATCCCGAATCTCGGGAAACTAATTTTCTATTCTTTCATCCTTACCGTTCTTTGCTCAATTCGTTTTTCGTAATCCTTGCCCTGAAAAATACGATGAACAAAAACGCCAGAAGTGTGAATGTGGTCTGGATCTAATTCTCCAGCCTCAACCAATATTTCAACCTCAGCAATTGTGGTTTTTCCGGCCATTGCCATTACTGGGTTAAAATTTCTGCTGGTAGAACGAAAAATAAGGTTCCCGGCAGTATCACCTTTCCACGCTTTTACCAATGCGAAATCTGCATCAAAAGCATATTCCATCAAATAATCTTTACCATCAAAATTTCTTATTTCTTTACCTTCTGCAACTTCTGTACCTACACCAGCCGGCGTAAAAATTGCTGGCATCCCATAACCTGCTGCCATGCATCTAGTTGCTAAAGTTCCTTGAGGTATTAATTCTACTTCTAACTCGCCACTTAAAAGCTGTCTTTCAAATTCAGCATTTTCACCTACATAAGATGAAATCATCTTTTTAACTTGTCTGGTTTTCAACATTAATCCAATACCAAAATCATCTACGCCAGCATTATTTGATATGCAGGTTAGTTCTTTAACGCCTTTTTTTACCAATGCAGTAATACAGTTTTCAGGTATTCCGCATAAGCCAAAACCACCAAGCATTAATGTATCACCATCATGGATATCTTTTATTGCTTCATCTGCACCTGCAACAACTTTATTGATCATTTTATTTTTGTTTTCGGCCTAAATTAGAAAGATATTGATGCCTTTGCAAATTTGATTTGAGATTACATGAATGTAAATCATACACTAAGTAAAAACAAAAAGCAGCTTAAGTAATGTATTAAAGCTGCTTTTTATAATTAATTAGATTAAAATTTTATTTTGAAATTTCTATAATTCGATCAGCGTTTCCGTTACTTGTACAAATGTAAATCTTGCCTTCTGGCGATTGGCATACTGCTCTCAATCGCCCAAATTCTTTCACAAAAAAATTAGTAGTCGATTCTATTTTAGTTTGATCTTCATTTAATTTCAGCTGCATTAACTTACTATCCTTTAATAAAGCTAACAAAAGCGAATTTCTGAATTGAGGAATGTAAGTAGAGTTATAATAAGTTAAACCAGCTGGAGCTATAGTTGGCGTCCATGCAATTAAAGGTTCGGTAATGTTATTTGCAGCACAAAAAGCTTGTTCTGTTGTGGTATTACAAAAACCTGCAACATTTGGCCATCCGTAGTTTTTACCTTTATCTATTAAGTTAATTTCATCATCTGATGAGGGGCCATGTTCTGATGCAAACATTTTACTGCCTACAAAAACCAAACCTTGGGCGTTTCTATGCCCGAAAGACCAAACAGGACTATTTGGAAAAGGATTATCGGCAGGGATGCTTCCATCTAAATTAAGTCTTAATATTTTACCAGCTAAAGAATTGATATTTTGTGGACTAGACAAATCATTAGCATCACCTGTGGTAATAAAAATTTTATTGTTATTGATTACCAACCTCGAGCCGTTATGGATGGAAGAAGCCGGAATTTGATCTAATAATATTTGTGGATTAATTAATGAACCATTGTTATAGCTATATCTAACAACCTTGGCCATATAGTTAGCACCATAACAGTAAACAACATAAACAAATGGATTATTGTTAAAATCTGGATGTAAAACCATGCCCAACAAACCTCCTTCGCCATTACTACGGACTTCATTAATAGTAATAAGTATCGTAATTTGTCCGCTTACAGGATCAACTCGGCTTATTTTACCAGACTTTTCTGTAACCCAAATAAAATTATCTGGACCGTAAATAATTTCCCAAGGATTGATAAGATTCGCTGTTACTGTTCTTGTCTTTAAATCTACTTCTTGCAGGTTTTCATCATTGTTGGTAGATTTCTTTTTGCAACTTGTGAAAAACAACACAAGCAAAATGCAGGTTAAGATTGATTTCATGGTCGTAACGTTTTAAAAATAACAATGTTACGACTTAGATGGTTTTAATTAAAATATACATAAGTAATTCCATCGCCACCCCTATCTGCATGTTCATCTTCTAAACGCGTAACTTCTTTGTACTTTTTAAGGTGCTCTCTAAGCAACTTTCTTAAAATCCCATCACCTTTTCCATGTATCAATTTTATGGAAGGAAAACTTAACATCATGGCCTTATCCATGTAATTTTCAAGCTCTTGCAATGCATTTTCACCACGCATCCCTCGTAAATCTAACTCAGGCCTAAAGTTCATAATGGCTTCAGAAATTCTGCCAGAAAAAGAGTTACTTTGTGCCACTTTTTTAGCTTGTTTGTTGCTAATTTTTTGCACTCTGTTTCTTTTAACCACCGAACGCAAATCACCAAGTGCCAATACTAAATTTCCTCTATTAATTTCTAACACTTGTCCACTAGTTTCGGTATTTATTAATTGTACCCAATCGCCTACTGCAATTTCGGTATCATCAAATTTAACAACAGGTTTTTTTTCTTCTTTTACTTCGTTTTTAACTAAGCTTTTTTGCAAGTTTTGTCTAAGCTCTTTAGTTACCACTTTATCAGCTTGTTTTTCTTTTATTTCTGCTATGGTATTCTCAACCAATTTATTCGCATCGCGGATAATAGTTTGGGCTTCGAGCTTAGCCTCTTTAATGAGCACTTTTTTGTTTTCTTCTAAAAACAACTTCAGTTTTTCATTTTCGCTAACTAAATTTTTAACCTTATTTTGCTGATTTGCTAAATTGATTTTAGTTTCATGAATTTGCCTTTTCTCTTTCTCTAAATCTACTAGCAAGCTATCAATACTATTTTGATTGGTTCCTGTTTTTTGCTTTGCTAATTCGAGTACTTCTTTTTGCAAACCTATATTTTGAGCAATTTCAAAGGCATAAGAACTACCAGGTTTACCAATATCTAAAATGTACAATGGTTTCATTTTACTATTATCAAATAGCATTGATGCATTTTCTAAACCATCTGTATCGCCAGCAAAAAGTTTAAGGTTTGAGTAATGCGTGGTAATTACACCTCTAACTTTTTTATTATTAAGCACCTCCAAAACAGCTTCGGCCATTGGTCCGCCAAATTGCGGATCGGTACCTGTACCGAACTCATCTATTAAAACTAAAGTTTTTGGCGTAGCGTGAGCCACAAAATAACGCATTTTAGTTAAATGGGCACTATAGGTACTTAAATCTGATTCGATAGATTGATCGTCTCCAATATCTGCAAAAATCTGATCAAAAATACCCATTTCGCTAGCTTCATCAACCGGCACTAATAAGCCTGTTTGCAGCATCATTTGTAATAAACCCACCGTTTTCATACAAACAGATTTACCACCTGCGTTTGGCCCAGAAACCAAAACTACTCGTAAATTTTCATTGATGTGAATATTTAATGGCACAACCGTTTTTTTCTCGGCAGCAAAAGACAATAACAACAATGGGTGTTTTGCATTAATCAGCTTGGTTTTGGCTTCTTTTAACAAAATAGGCATATTGGCCTGAATATCAATAGCAAACAATGCTTTAGCTCTAACAAAATCTAACTTTGTTAGAAATCCATGGTATGATAAAAGCAGCGGAGTATAAGGTCTCAATTCACTCGTTAATGCAATTAAAATCTTGATAATTTCTCTTCGTTTATCAAATTCTAAATCGCGAAGTTTATTATTTAAAGTAAAAACCTCTTCTGGTTCTAAGTAAACAGTTTGTCCGCTAGCAGATTCATCATGTATAAAGCCTTTCAATTTTCTTTTATTTTCAGCCAAAATAGGAATACACATTCTCCCATCACGAATGGTTAAGCTACCATCGGCAACCCAGTTTTTTCCCAAAGCCATTTTGTAAATCGAATCCATTCTTTTACGAACTTCTTGCTCACCTTTGGCAATTGACGAGGTTATTTCTTGCAATTCGGCCGAAGCATTAGGTTTCATTTTTCCCTTAGCATCTAAAACTCGCTCTATTTTTTGTAGAATATTTTTTTCGATGGGTAAATGTTCAAAAAGTGCTTCTAAATTTGGGTAGATTTCTTTTCGCTCATCAAAAAAACGAAGTACAGAAAATACGGTTTGTAATGATGAATAAATCTGAAATAACTCATCTTCCATCAAATAAGTACCTTCTACCCTAATTTTATCCGCCAGTATTTTAATATCAAAAAAAGCACTAATCTGTAGCGGCTCTTGGTTTTCAAGAATGCTTTTAAACTCGTTTGTTTGGCGTAAAAACTTGTTAATCTGGTCATACTTAGTCATTACTTGCATTTTTGCAACCAAAGCTTGACCCATTGTACTTAAACAATGTTGATGAACCATTTGCCTCACCTCATTAAACCCTAATCTTTCTTGGCAATTATCTGGATATAACATAGAATTTTACTGTTGTGTTTTTTGCACTTCTTGAACTGGAGCTGCGATAGTTTGGGGCTGATTAACAGGGGGAGCTGCACCCGAAATTGGCACTTGCTCACTTGCTGGTGCAACAGTTGGCTGACCAATAACTGGCTGATTACCAAAATTAGCATAAACATTCTTTTTTAGCATTGGAATATTATACTTTTTATTCAAATTACGATCTAAAAGAAGTGTATCAGATTTATCAATTGAAAAAACACCTTTGAAGCTGATGCTCAAAGGATCAATCACTAATGCGGCATTTTTATCTTTTAGTATAGATAGTTTTACAGAGATACTATCGTACATCTTTTTCATCAAATCTGGATGTTTGTAATAATAATTGATACTCGTATTGTATAGCGCCGAGTCGATATCAAATTTTTTGTAAATACCTTTATAAAATGATGAACCGACTTTTTTGGCGGTATCCAAACTCGGCAAAGTAGAAATATATCCATCTACTAAATGAATATCTATTAAAACTTGCTGCATTTTATCAGGCTGTATAATATCTTTCGGGATGCCTGGTTTACAAGCATAAAAGGAGATAGATATGATGATGAAATAAAAAATTCTGTTCATTATTTGTAATAACCTTCTTATTTCTTAGCCAAATTAAGCTAAGGTTGTTAATTTTACCAAAAATACTGATAAATGAGCATTACAGATAACTTATTAAAATATAAAAATGAATTAGACTTAGCTGGAGTAAAGTTAGTAGCTGTGTCTAAAAATCATCCGGCAGATGCCGCATTACAAGCTTACAATGCCGGACAACGCATTTTTGGTGAAAACTTAGTGCAAGAAATGGTTGAAAAACAAGCTCAACTACCCAAAGATATCGAATGGCATTTGATTGGTCATTTACAAACAAACAAAGTTAAATACATAGCTCCTTTTGTAAAACTAATCGAATCGGTAGATAGCATTAAATTACTTAAAGAAATTGATAAACAGGCAGCCAAAAACAACAGAGTGATTGATTGTTTATTACAAATTTATATTGCAGATGAAGATACAAAGTTCGGTTTAGGATATGATGAAGCAATTGAATTGTTGAGATCTGAAGAATTTGCTGCGCTAAAAAACATAAGAATAGTTGGTTTAATGGGTATTGCCACAAATACTGCATCAGAATTACAAACTAAAGCCGAATTTCAGGAATTGAAGGTTTTATTTGATGGTATAAAATTGAGTTTTTTTAGAAAAGAAGATAGCTTTAAAGAAATCTCAATGGGCATGTCTGCAGATTATAAATTGGCAATAGCCGAAGGTAGTACAATGGTTAGAATTGGCAGCAGCATTTTTGGTAAAAGGGTAATTAAGCATTGGAAAGAAGATTAAAGACTAAAGACCAAAGCTGAAAGACTAAACTTTAAAGTTAAAGAACTAAAAAAGAGATAAATGAACATAAATATAAGGGTTGCCATTAAAGATGATTGTAGTAGGTTATTGGAATTAATTAATGAACTAGCTGTTTATGAAAAAGCTCCGGAAGAAGTTACAGTTACTTTGGCAGAATTTGTTGATGCTGGCTTTGGCAAAAATCCTGTTTGGAAAGCTTTTGTTGCCGAAGAAAATAACGAGATTTTAGGCTTTGCTTTATTTTACACCAGATACTCTACTTGGAAAGGCAGACGTTTATACTTAGAAGATTTTATTGTAACAGAAGCAGCTAGAGGAAAAGGAATTGGTAAAATACTTTTTGAAAAAGTTATTAATGAAGCCAATACCGGTGATTACAATGGCATGTGTTGGCAAGTTTTAGATTGGAATGCACCTGCAATTAATTTTTACAATAAATATAGTGCTGCCATTGAAAGTGGTTGGTTAAACGCTTCATTTTCAAAAGAAAAAACACATCAACTGGTATGAAAAAATTAATTATCCTACTCATTGGAATTGCTCTTTTTGCATCATGTAGCAATGAAAAAAAAGCAGAAAACTCATCAAGTATTGAAGCTAAAATAGATACGCTAACTTATATTTACGACTCCGTTAAAGTTTACAGCAAAAATATTGCTAAAGCCGAAACAGCGTTTAAAGACACCGCAAAAGCAACCATTAAATATCCGGTTTTTAAGAATGAAGCGCTAAATAAACACATCCAACGCCAGGTTTTAAATTATTTTTCTGATGAAGATCCTTCAATCATCTCTTATCAAGAAATTGCAAATAGTTTTATTAGAGGTTATGATAGTTTTTTTAAGGATAACCAAAACACCCCACAATCGTGGTTTTTAATTATTGATGTTCGTGTTTTACAACAAAGTTCAAACTACATCGCACTGAAATACCTCCATGGCGATTATGCAGGCGGTGCTCACCCTAATTCGAGCATTACTTTTATTAATTTTAATCCTAAAACTAACCAACCATTAACATTAGATTCGTTAATTGAAAATGATCAAAAACCTAAACTATTAGCAGTTGCAGAAACAATTTTCCGTAAGAACGAAAAGTTGACCCCAACCGAGCCTTTAGCTGATAAATATTTCTTTGATCAAGGAAAATTTGCATTAGCTCAAAGTTTCTATGTTAACGATAAAGGATTAGTTTTTCTATATAATCCTTATGAAATTAAAGCTTATGCTTACGGAACTACAGAACTCATTATCCCTTTTAATCAACTACAAGGAATAGCAAAACCCAACACAATTTTATCAGAAAACAATTAATGCAAGTATTTAAGTTCGGCGGCGCATCAGTTAAAGATGCAAACGGTATAAAAAACATCACAAATATTATTCAAAAATATCCATCTACAAACTTGTTGATTGTGATTTCTGCCATGGGAAAAATAACCAACAAGTTAGAAGAATTAACTTGGGCTCATGTAAAAGGTAGCGAAAGCGCACAGGAAATTTTTGAAGAGATTAAAGCCTTTCATTTTAATATTTTAAATGAACTTTTTAAAGATCATAACAATCCTATTTTTGATGAGGTAGCCAATACTTTTGTTGAAATTGAATGGCTTTTAGAAGATGAAGCAAGTGATGGTGCGGCATATTTATACGATCAAATTGTTTCTATTGGCGAACTGGTATCAACCAAAATTGTTGCAGCTTACCTTAATCAAATGGGCACTTTTACCGTTTGGACTGATGCTCGAAATTACATCAAAACAGATAATAACTACAGAGAAGCTAATGTAATTTGGGATAAAACCGAACAAGAAGTACAAAAACATTTACCTAGCTTTTTGGATAAAGGTGTTGTAGTTACCCAAGGTTTTATTGGCGCAACCAGCGAAAATTTCACTAGTACACTTGGTAGAGACGGCTCTGATTATTCGGCTGCTATTTTTTGCGCTTGCTTAAATGCAGAATCGATGACGATCTGGAAAGATGTTCCGGGTGTTTTAAATGCCGACCCAAAATGGTTTGATGAAACTGAAAAGATTGAAGAACTCTCCTATCACGATGCGATAGAACTTACCTATTATGGCGCAAATGTTATTCACCCTAAAACCATTAAACCCATACAAAATAAAGGAATTACGCTGTATGTTAAATCTTTTTTAAATCCAGATGAACCTGGAACAGCCATTACCAATACAAAAACACCTTTACCTGTGGCTTCTTTTATTTTTAAAGTTAATCAGGTACTTATTTCTATTTTTCCGAAAGATTTTTCTTTTATCATCGAAGAAAATTTAAGTCAAATATTCAATATTCTTCACAAAAACAAGGTAAAAGTTAACACGATGCTCAATTCTGCCATTAGTTTTTCTGTTAGTGTAGACAATGATGAAGAAAAAATAAAACAACTGATTGTGGATTTAAGCGAAACATTTAAAGTTAAATATAACGCTGGATTAGAATTGGTAACCATTCGTTATTACAACCAACAAACTATTGATAGGGTTATTATCAATAAAAATGTTTTGTTAGAAGTAAAAAGTAGGCACACTTGTCAAATAGTAATGAAAGATAAAACCCCAAACCCCTAAAGGGGCTTTTATTCTCTAACATGAATCGAAATATTTTAAATGACGAGGTACAGCAATACATTAGTGAGCATATCAATGCCGATACAAATCAAATTGCCTTAGCTAAACCTATCTTCCAAAATATTTCTTCAGCAGAGTTGGCGGGACAAATTGCAGCAAAAAAAAAATCAAAAACCAAGTTACCAACTTGGTTTAATAGCGAAAATATTTATTACCCAGCTTTATTATCTATAGAGCAATGTTCATCAGAACCAACAGCTAGCTATAAAAGTAATTTAGCAAAAGGCAATTCTTTAATTGATTTAACATCGGGTTTTGGGGTTGATAGTTTCTTCTTCGCTAAAAAAACTAAGAACATCTATAGCTGTGAAATTAATGAAGAATTAGCCGTACTATCAGCTCATAACGCGAAGCAATTTGGCGCAAATAATATTCAAGTTTTAGCTCAGGATGGGATTACTTTTTTGCAAAACACCACAAAACATTTCGGCACGATTTATATTGATCCCGCTAGGAGAAACCAGAGCAATAAGGTTTTTAAACTTAAAGACTGCACACCAGATGTAACCGAACACTTAAACTTGTTTTTAAGCAAAGCTGATAGAATAATTATAAAAACAGCGCCATTATTAGATATTTCCGCTGGTTTATTAGAGTTAAAAAATGTAAGCGAAATACATATCGTAAGTTTAAAAAATGAATGTAAAGAGTTGCTATGGATTATAGACAAAGATTTTAGTGAAAGTACAACTGTAGTTTGCGCTACTTTAAACGAAAGTTTAAAAACATTCAAATTCGCTATTGAGGATTTAAAATTAGCTACAAAAATAGCTCAGATAGAACCTACAGGATACTTATATGAACCAGATGTTGCACTTTTAAAAAGTGGTGCTTTTAATTTAATAGCCGAAAGATTTGATTTAAAAAAGTTGCATCAACAAACGCAATTGTATTTTAGTAATGATATTAAAACGGATTTTTTAGGGCGAATATTTGAAATAGAAAAACTGCTCACTTTAAACGAACTAAAAAAAGAGAAGAATTTAACTGGCAATGTTATCGTTAGAAATTTTCCTGAAAGAGCAGAAAATTTAGTTAAGAAATATAAGATTATTCCAAATCATGATGATTTTATAATTTTTACACAAACAATAAATGGTTACATCGCAATTAAGGCAAAAATAATTCAGCATTATTAAAAATAAATTTTTGTTTTCTATAGATTTCTTAGTCATTACGAATGCTATTTTTTACAGCATTTAAGAATCTATTTTATTACTTTACTTTTGAGAGGAGATTGCTTCGTCGTTCCTCTCCGATAAATCGGAGCAAGCTATTGCAAAACGAGCTACTGAATAAAAAAAGTCTGTTTTGGTTAGAAACAGACTTTTATAAATTATTAAGATTTTAATTAAGCTTTACTCACATTTACTGCTTGCAATCCTTTTTTTCCTTCAGCTATTTCAAATTCAACCTCATCATTTTCTTTAATGGCATCAATTCCACCATTAACATCTTTAAAATGAACAAAAATCTCCTTATTGCTGTCATAAACAATAAAACCATAGCCTTTTTCGGTGTTAAACCATTTTACTTTTCCGGTATTCATAAAATTGCAATTGTATTTATAATTTTTTTAGTTTTAGTTAATCTAAAGTTAATTATAAATCCTCAAAATCAATAAATAGTTTTAAAAATTATTTATTTGGTTGTGATGTTGTTCTTAAATATGGTTTAATCACTTGATGTCCCTTCGGAAACTTAGCTGGGATATCTTCTGTTTTAATGCTATTCATCACAATTACATCTTCTCCATCTTTCCAATCTGCTGGTGTTGCTACGCTATATTCTGCAGTTAATTGTAATGAATCGATTACTCTTAAAACTTCAGTAAAATTTCTGCCTGTAGAAGCCGGATAAACGATCATCAGTTTCACTTTTTTATCTGGCGAAATCACAAAAAGTGAACGAACGGTCATCGTTTCACTCGCATTAGGATGAATCATGTCATACAAATCTGCAATAGATTTATCCTGATCTGCAATAATCGGGAAATCAACAGTAGTCTGTTGCGTTTCATTGATATCCTTTATCCAACCATTGTGCGATTCTGGAGAATCTACACTAAGTGCTAAAACTTTTACATTTCTTTTATCAAATTCTGGTTTTAATGAAGCCGTTCTGCCCAATTCGGTAGTACAAACTGGTGTATAATCTGCCGGATGAGAAAATAGTACTCCCCAACTATCACCTAAATATTCGTAAAAATCAATATCGCCAATAGATGTTTTGGCTTTAAAATTTGGTGCGGTATCTCCTATTCTTAAACTCATTTTCTTTTAAATTAATTTACAATATTTTAAAGTTACAAAAAGCCTATCAAAACAGTAGACTATTTTTGTCAATAAAATTTATCCGTGACAAATCACTACCCAAATGTTTGTTGAATTGCTCAATCGTATAATCTGCAATCAATGGTGTATCTGCTTCATCATGCTGGTGCAAAAAGAAATAAACTTGCTGCAAGCCATTAGCTAACCATCCTTTAATTCTTACCACCCATTCATCAACCCTAGCCTTGTCAGAATCTAAATACTTTCCTCCATTGCCTACAAATCTTATAAATGCTTCGGGTGTAGGCAATTCCATGTGTAAACAATCTCTTCTTCCACTTGCATCTGTTATTGCAGCACCTTTTTGTAATTTAGCCAACATGCTAAACAATTGTTTTTTAGCATCTCCATTAAACCAATCCTTATGTCTTACTTCCACAAACACCTTTAAGTCTTTGGGTAATTTATTCAGGTAGTTTTCCAAAACCTCAATATTATTAGGTCCGAAATTATCGCTCACTTGTAAAAAGCAAGGACCTAAATACGGACCAAAAGAAGAAATAGCCTTAATGTACTCATCAGTTAAAAAATCAGTATCCTTTAACCTTTTAATGTGGGTTATCGATCTAGAGAACTTAGGGAAAAATAAAAACTCTCCATCAGTATTTGCAGCAACTTGCGCTCGCCACTTTAAAATTTGCTCTTCTTTAGGGATGCTGTAAAACACAGCGTTCAATTCAATCGAGTTAAAATGCTTTACATATTCCCCTAAAAAATCTGCTTCTTTTGTTTTTTTAGGATAAATCAAATCTTTCCATTCTTTTCTCCCCCATTTAGCACACCCCACATAAAACAATGGTTTTGCAATTTTTTTCCCCTTGCTTAAAGTTAAAGTAGTTTGCTCGCCGTCTGGTGGCAAAGTAAAATTTATTTCCGCAATTTCTTCTGGTGCTACTCTTCCAAATTCCATAATTAACTATATAAATAAAAACCCCGAACTCAACTAAAAGTTCGGGGTTTGTAAATTAAATATTTTTAGCTTAGTTATACACTTTAACCATAAAAACAAAATCTTGTATTTTTTGTACCTGTTGGTTACGCTTTAAACCTTGTAAAGCACTTCTTTTACCAAAAGCAACACGTTTACTAAGCGAATCTTGCGGAATAGCGTTTAATGCCTCCATAATATATTTAGATTTTACAGCAAAAGCTGCTCCATCAGTTTTATGCTCCTTTCCATTAATTACACCAACCACATTACCATTGTTATCTAATAATGGGCCACCACTATTACCCGGATTTACCGGAATAGCAACTTGGTAAGCTAAAGTATCGCCATTTAAACCAGTTTTAGAACTTACATAACCATCTCCTAAAACTACATCATCTTTAGGGTAACCCAAAGTATAAACCTGCTCGCCAATACCTGCCGAAGATTTTTTAATACTGTAAGGTAAAGTTCCTAAATTTTCGAAACCCAAATCGTTAATTTTTAAAATTGCAATATCATTAATTGGATCAGTATAATAAGCTTTAACTTTAAATGAAACACCTTTACTATTTTGCACATATAAAGAGTCTGCGCCTTTAATTACATGGTAATTTGTTAAGATATAACCATTACTAGAAATTGCAAAACCAGAACCGCCAAATTTAGCAGGTGCAACTGCATTAGCCTGTACTTTAGTATTAATATTTCTTATTAAATTATTTTGTGAGCTTTTAATTTGTCTAACTTCTCTATTTAAAGCTTCAAAACTACCAACTTGTTTCGACTGGTTTTGTATGGAAATAACCATAACCATTGCCAAAATTAAAAATGAAGCAGCAACGGCAATTGCCGATCTGTTGTTTCTCCAAATTCTAACAATTCTAGATGGATGAGGCCTAACCTGATCGCTCAAAGCAGCTATATCAATACCATGATGAGCAGCGTCCATACGTTCTTTAAGCAATAAAATATCAGCATATTGCTGCATCGATTCTAAAAAAACCTTATGCGCAACAACCTTATGATCAACAATTGGATCGTTGGCACGCAACTGCTCAAATGCTTTATGCTCATCGGCAGTAAGTTTACCTTTTAAGTAATCTTCAATAATCGCTTCTAATTCTATCTCGTTCCTCATTTTATGATTGAAAAAATAACTTTTTTAGTCGTTGTAAACATTTATACTTCTGTGTTTTGGCATTATCTGTATTGGTATAACCAAATTTCTCACATATATCTTGCATCGATAAATTGTGGATATAAAAATCCTCGATAATCGTTTTGCAAGGTTCGCCTAAACTTTCAAGCGCAACTTTCATTTTGTCAAATTGCATGTCCTTGTGTTCATGCGCTTCAATATCTTCATCAATTGCTAAAACATCTTCAAAATCGGCTATGTTATTCGTTTTTTTACTCATCTGTGTAAGTTTTTTCAACCAAATGCGTCGGCTAACCGAATACAAATAAGTTTTTAACTTACTACTGAGCTCAAAATTGCCGCTCTTAATTTTGTTATATAAAACAATAATCGCTTCCTGATACACATCTTTCGCATCATCTTCATCGCCATTATTGTTCAAAATAAATTGTAAAACCATCGGAAAATACCCCGTATACAACTTATTTAGCGCTTCTTCTGAGTTGTTAAGTATACCTAATACTACCTCTCTATCTGTTGGAACTGAACTGCTTAACTTAATACTCACCAATTAATACTTTTAAACGTGAATGGTAACCCAATGATAGGCAAAAAAAATATTTTTCGCTGCAAAATGACAATTTTTTAGCCTTAAAGCCATAATTAGAAAAGCAAAAACAGTAGCGTTTATTAATGTCAGTCCTGCTTTCCGTTTCAATCTTTTTGTGTTTTATTTTAGCAAAAATAAATTAGCTAAAATTCTACACCACAAAAAGTATTTACACTTCAATCAGGTTTAAACACACATTTCATTGCAAAAAACTCACAACCGTTAATACAAAAAACAAGCAATGGTAACCCCAAAAATTAAAAAATATATTTTCACAATTTTAAGGTCACCTTTTAAAAAGTTTGGCATTAACTGTAAATCAATTTATCAACCAAAATTAAAAAAAGAAACAATGAAAAACGTATTAAAATTAGGCGCATGTGTCATCGCAATTGTTATATCAGTAAGTTCGTGTGATTATTTTAGCACAAGTCAAAAAAATAATTCAAATGATACTACACAAATCGACACATCTACCATCAACACCAATAAAATAGACACTGCTAAAATAAATTCTAATCAAAAAAATGCCATTTTAGATACTTTAAAGCAATAAATAAAAATAATTTAATTTTTTATCACTTTACAGGGTTACCTTTTAAAGTTTAGGGTATTAACAGTAAATTAATTAATTATTTAAATAGAAATTAAAATGAAAAACTTATTCAAATTTGGCTTTTTAGCTTTAGCATTATCTTTATCAGTTGTAGCTTGTAATTCAGAAAACAAATCTGAAACTACTGATACTGTAGGTTCAGATACTACTTTAACTGACACTACAATCACTGATACAGTTGTAACTACTACTACTGATACTGCTGTTGTTGATTCTACTGCTAAAAACTAGTATTTAGTCAAAACATAAAAAAGGCTTGAGCAATTTGCTTAAGCCTTTTTTGATTCTAGGGCATTTTATAATGCTGCTATTCTATAAAATACCTTATAAATGTTAACTTTGCGGGCATATCAATTTTTTCAATCCAATGAATTTATCTCCGCTTCAAGCCATTTCACCAGTAGATGGTCGCTACAGAAAAACAACCGCTAAACTTGCCGATTACTTTTCTGAATCTGCACTTATCAAATACAGAATTTTTGTAGAAATTGAATACTTTATTGCGTTGTGTGATGCCAAAATACCAGGATTAGAAAATTTTGATTCTAACCTATATCCTCAATTAAAAAATATTTATTTAAATTTTAATGATGTAGATGCGCAAACTGTTAAAGACACAGAAAGCATTACCAATCATGATGTAAAAGCAGTTGAATACTTCATTAAAACAAAATTTGATGAATTAAACTTACAACCTTACAAAGAGTTTATCCATTTCGGCTTAACCTCTCAAGATATTAACAATACCGCAATTCCTTATACTTTTAAGCTAGGCTTAACTGAGGTCTATTATCCAGCAGTTGCTGAATTGGTTGAAAAAATTAGTGCTTTAGCCAAAGAATGGGAAAACGTTCCTTTATTGGCTCACACGCATGGGCAACCAGCTTCACCAACTAAATTAGGTAAAGAGTTTATGGTGTTTGCAGAGCGTTTAAACGTTCAGCTGGCTAATTTAAAAACAATACCAAACAGCGCTAAATTTGGCGGAGCAACTGGTAACTTTAATGCACATCATATTGCCTATCCAAAAACAAATTGGGTAGATTTTTCTAATAATTTCGTGAACAATGTTTTGGGCTTAAAAAGAGCTCAATACACTACTCAAATAGAACATTACGATCAATTTGCAGCACAATGTGATGCTTTAAAACGTATTAACAACATCATTATCGATTTAGACAGAGATATTTGGGCTTACATTTCTAAAAATTACTTTAAGCAAAAAATTAAAGAAGGTGAAGTGGGTTCATCGGCAATGCCACACAAAGTAAACCCAATTGATTTTGAAAATGCCGAAGGAAACGCTGGTTTGGCTAATGCATTGTTTGAGTTTTTCGCAGCAAAATTACCTATTTCACGTTTGCAAAGAGATTTAACCGACTCTACCGTTTTAAGAAATGTAGGTGTACCAATGGCGCATACTTTAATTGCAATTTCATCTACCCTAAAAGGATTAAATAAAATAATTTTAAATGAGGATGCCATCAATGCTGATTTAGAAAATAATTGGGCTGTTGTTGCAGAGGCTATACAAACTGTTTTAAGAAGAGAAGCTTATCCAAATCCGTATGAAGCTTTAAAAGCTTTAACACGTACCAATCAGAAAATAACTGCGCAAACTATGGCCGTTTTTATTGATGAGTTGGATGTGAATGATCAAATTAAAGCAGAACTGAAATTGATTACTCCTTTTAATTACACTGGAATATTCTAATGAGAGAATGATAGAATTAGAGAATGATAGAATTAATTCACTCATTCAAAATTCAATCATTCTAAATTTTCGTTTTTAATGACCTAAAATAGACAACAACTATCTGCTATTTAGAATTAGAATTAATTATTTTTGTAGCATAATTTTAAAGACATGACTATTAACGTATATACAGAGCAAACACCAAATCCGGCTACCATGAAGTTTATGGTAAATAAGCTTTTAATAAATGGTAGTGAGGATTTTGCAACAAAAGAAAGTGCAGAAGCATCTCCTTTTGCTAAAGAATTATATAAATTTAACTTTGTTAACGGTGTATTTTTTGCAAGTAATTTTGTTACCGTTACCAAAACAGAAGATGCAGAATGGGCTGATATCGAAGCTATTTTAAAAGAATTCGTTAAAGGAGCTGTAGAATCTGAACTAAAAATTAAGGATGCAACGGCAGATGAAGCACCTGCATTTGAAGGTAGCGATTTAGAGATTAAAATTCAGCAAATCTTGCATGATTATGTTCGCCCTGCGGTAGAACAAGATGGTGGTGCAATTAGCTATAAATCATTTGATGAAGGTGTAGTTACAGTAGAATTAAGAGGAAGTTGCAGTGGTTGTCCATCAAGTACGATTACTTTAAAATCTGGTATTCAAAATTTATTACAACGTATGGTTCCTGAGGTTAAGGAAGTAGTTTCGATGGCTTTATAACCCCAAACCTCCCGATAAATCGGGACAAGCTCTAAAGGGGCTTATAATTAATTGAAAAAAAAGAGTTCAGACTTAAAGTTTGAACTCTTTTTTTATGAAAAAACTATTGAAAATATTATTTAAGAGATAATTTTCTTACTTTCGCCGCCCCACTTAGCAAAACCTTATCGCAATGAAAAAGTATCTGTACGGAATAGATTTCGGCACAACCAATTCTGCATTAGCCATTTTTGATGAAGAAAAGAAAGAAATTGTTGACACCATCATCATCCCTTCATTAATTTATTTTCCTTCAATTTCACATCCCAACCAAGAGAAATATGTAATTGGCGAAACTGCAATATCTTCTTACTTGAGCGATAACATGCAAGGCAGATTTATTAAATCTATCAAACAGATTTTATCTCGTAGTAGTTTTATAGAAACTCGCATACAGAATAAAAGGTACAATGCATCTGATTTGGTAGCCTTAATTTTAAAAGAGCTGAAACAAAGAGCAGATGAAATAATTGGCTACGATTGTAAAAAAGCGGTTATCGGCAGACCAGTATTTTTTGATGATGATAATACTTTAAAGGATACCTTGGCACAAACTCGTTTAAACAAGGCAGCACAGATTGCTGGTTTTACAGAAGTACGTTTTCAGTTTGAACCCATTGGTGCCGCATTTGCGTATGAAAAAACCATCGAACAAAAAGAAAGAGTTTTAGTGGGCGATTTGGGTGGAGGAACAACAGATTTTACTTACTTGATTTTAGATCCTGCAAAAGTTGCTAATAAAGATCGAAGAGGCGATATGATGGCCACAGGAGGTGTTTATGTAGGTGGAGATAGTTTTGATTCGGCTTTTATGTGGGAGAAAGGGACACCTTATTTTGGCAAAAACACCATTTACGAAGCCACGCCTGGCAAACCATTGAACGTTCCCAAATCATTATTCGCCAATATCTGTACTTGGGATAAAATGAACTTTTTTAATGGTTTAAGAATACAAAAAGACATTGAAGATTATTATTACTATTCTGGCAATGATCCACTTTTTAAAAACTTGATTACTTTAATTGATCAAAATTTGGGTTATTCTGTATTTCAAGCGATTGAAAAAACTAAAATTGAATTATCTAATAAGGATAAAATCGATTTTGTATATCAAAAATCAGGTATTGATATTAATGAAGAAGTTTCAATTGAAACTTATGGCGAGATCATTTCGAAAGATGTGACCAGAATTAGCAATTACTTAGATGAATTTTTAGCTACCAATAACTTAGATCCAAAAAATATTGATAGTTTATTTTTAACTGGCGGAACTTCGATGGTAAAAGCAATACAAGATTTATTTAAGTCTCGTTTTCCGCATTTAAAAATAAATTCTGGCGATAACTTTAAAAGTGTGGCAAAAGGATTGGCTTACAGCGGATATTTATTTGAAGATTAAAAATGCTTTTTAATGGTAGCCAAAATCTCTTCGGTTACCATTCCATTGGTTGCCAACATTTCTCTGGTTTCTAAAAATTCAGCGCCACCACTAAAGTTCATTACTTTTCCGCCAGCTTGTTGAACCAAATAAGCACCAGCTGCAACATCATAAGAATTGAGATTATATTCAAAAAAAGCATCGAACCTACCGCAAGCTACATAAGCTAAATCTACAGCTGCAGAACCAATACGCCTTAAACCATGGCATTTTTGCATCATTTCTGTAAAAAGCTGCATGTATTGTGGCTGTTTATCAAACTGATAATAGGGAAAACCAGTAGCCAACAAACTTTGAGTTAAATTTGCATTTTTTGAAACGTGAATGGGTTTGTTGTTTAAAAATGCAGCCCCCCCTTTAAAAGTAGAAAACATTTCTCCCCTGTTTATTTCGTAAACTACACCAATAACAGGTTCATTTTCCTCGTACAAAGCAACACTTACCGCATAAGTTGGTATGCCGTGAATAAAATTTGTTGTACCATCCAAAGGATCAATGATCCAAGTATATGTTTTGTCGGTAATGTTTTCGGTATCTTCTTCGGTAATAAATCCAGACCCTGGAAGTATTTTAGATAAATTTCTTACCAATTGTTTCTCTGCATTTTTATCTACATAAGAAACCATATCGTTTAAACCTTTATATTCTATTGCATTCGCATCAAAAGCCATGGCTTCTTTACGGATAAAATTACCCGTTAAGCGTGTTGTAGCAATAACTTTGGTACAAAGCAATTCGTAGTTCATAATTAATAATTTACGTGTTTTTCTTTATTTTTAATTGAATACCCCACTAAAATACAGCCAGAAATAAACAGTATCGAAGAAATTAATTCTGCCTGAGTAAATGAAATACCTGCTACTGTATATTTAGAATTCACACGAATTAATTCGATAAAGAAGCGCTCTAAACCGTTAAACATTAAATAAATACCGAACATCATTCCCGGCAGGTTAATTTTTTTACGGATATTCCATAAAATTAAAAAGATGATAAAAGCCAATATTACTTCATAAATTGGCGTAGGATAAACAGGTTGAGCTAACTCATTACAATATTTACCAACGCATCCCGCAATCGGATTACCCTCGTTTGCCACGTTATTTGGGTAGGTATATGCCCAAAGCCAATCTGGCAACCAAGTAAATGGTTTAGGATTTAAGTTTGGTATTCCCCAATCGCCATCTCCAGATAAGTGACAACCAATTCTACCAACACTGTAAGCCAACATCATTCCTGGTCCGCCCACATCAAGCATGTGTAAGGGTTTTATCCCATTTTTATACGCGATATATAAAACAGCAGCCCCACCACAAATTAAACCTCCGTAAAATGTTAAACCACTGAAAGATAAAAGTCCGCCGATTGGATCTTGAATAAAAGTATCCCAATGCTCTAAATTATCGAATATTTTAGCGCCTAAAAAACCCCAAACTGCTGCCCAAACAATCATATTGCTCATCAGCTCATGCGGACGAACCGTTACTTCAACCGTTTTTGGTTTAGGCAATTTTGCTTTTTCCTTCTCCTTATAATCCCAATAGGTAAATAATGCAGCCAATGCCAAACCACCTAAAATATTCCCTTTAAACGATAGAATTACTGTTTGCGCATCGCTTACAAACAATTGGTAGTTTAGTAAGGCATAAATCAATTTATAGCCAATAATAAAGCCGAAAAATGCATTTGATGCCAATTCGCCAAAAGATGCTGGCTCGCCAATGGTAATTGTTCTTTTTGTAGGTTTAAGAATTCCTAAGGCTTCTTTACGTTGTAATTCTTTACTAAATGCCCAATAACCAGCTACGAAAGCCAATGCTACAAATACGCCAAAAGTATTAAATGGAAGTGGTACATCTATACCAAATAAGTAGTTTAAAAAGTGCGAAACGGTAGGAAACATATTTATAAGTTTAGGCGAAGATAATAAAGAAAGCTGAAAGACTAAAGCTTAAAGACTAAAGGTGAAAGTTGGGTAGTTTGGGAAGTTAGAAAGTTGGGTAGTTGGGAAGGTAGAAAGTCGAGAAGTTGGAAAGATTTGAAGTTGCGAAATTAATGACCAAATACCTAAGAAAAAAAACTAAAGTCTAAAGCTTTAAATTAAACGAAAAACAATTTAAACTAATGACTATAAACCGTTTCCAATTCAGCCACTTCAACTTCTCCATCAGCCAGTAATTCTACTAACTTCACGTTTTTAAGCTCGTTTACCATTATAGGATCGTATTTAGCTTTCACTTTTACATAATTTTTAGTGAAACCATGCATAAATCCATTTTTTTGGTCGTCTTCAAAAAGCACTTGTGCTGTAGAACCTATTTGAGATTGATAAAAAGCTCTTCTTTTTTTATCAGATAAGATGTGCAGCATTTTATTTCTTTCGAAACGCGTACTTCCAGCAACTTTACCTTTCATTACAGCAGCTTCTGTTTGCTCACGTTCTGAATAGGTAAATACGTGTAAATAAGAAATAGCTAACTCGTTTAAAAACTGATAAGTATCTAAAAAATCTTCTTGGGTTTCGCCAGGAAAACCTACAATAACATCAACACCAATACAGCAATTTGGCATTACCTCTTTTATTTTTGCCACACGTTCGGTGTACAGTTCACGTTGGTAACGTCTTTTCATCAAGCCTAAAATTTTATTAGAACCTGATTGTAATGGAATATGAAAATGAGGAACAAAGCGTTTTGAAGTAGCCACAAATTCAATGATTTCGTTGCTCAATAAATTCGGTTCTATAGATGAGATACGAATACGTTCAATTCCTTCAACTTCATCTAAAGCTTTAACCAAATCGAAAAATTTATCTTCACGCTGTCCATCTCTAATACCAAAATCGCCCAAATTAACACCCGTTAACACGATTTCCTTAACACCACTTGCTGCAATCTGTGTAGCACGATTAACCACGTTTTCGATGGTATCACTCCTACTTCCACCACGTGCCAATGGGATTGTACAATAGGTACAAGGATAATCACAACCATCTTGTACTTTTAGAAAAGTTCTAGTTCTATCACCAATAGAATAGGCTGCAACAAAATTATGGTTAACTTTTTCTATATTTTGTTGGTGAACAACTGCCTTCGGATTTTTAGTCAAATCTGAAATAAATTCAACAATTCTGAATTTCTCTGCAGCACCTAAAACCATATCAACACCTTCAATTTCGGCTATTTCTGTAGGTTTTAATTGTGCATAACACCCAACAATGGTTACATAAGCATTCGGCGAATATTTAAGTGCTTCTTTAACAACTTTTCTGCATTTTTTATCAGCATGATCGGTTACAGAACACGTATTGATTACATAAACATCTGCACCTGCTGTAAAATCTACCACAGCATAACCTGCATCGGTAAACAAACGACCAATTGAGGAGGTTTCTGAGAAATTTAGCTTACAGCCAAGTGTATAAAATGCAACTTTTTTCATTGAGGTTGCAAAGATAAGAATTAGATGTGAGTAATAAGATATGTGATTTGAGACTGAAGAGAAACCTTACAATTAAATGTGAGATTTTAGAAGGTTTATTTTTCTTAGTTGAACAACGAATTATTTCATATATTTGTTTCACTTTAGTGAAACTTTATCAATTTTGCATTGTGGCTAAAATTCAAAAATATAGAAAGATAATATTTTTCAGAAGTTACTTTCAAGATTTCTTCGACAAACAAACATCAAAAGTAAAAGCTAAAATTGTTTGGACTTTTGAATTAGTTGAAGATTTACAAAGAGTTCCAGAAAATTATCTTAAACATATTGAGAACACAGATGGACTTTATGAAATCCGTGTGCAAATAGGAAGCAACATTTTTAGAATTTTCTGTTTTTTTGAACAAGGCCAACTAATTGTGTTGGCACAAGGATTTCAAAAGAAAACACAGAAAACACCAAAGAAAGAAATTGAAATGGCCTTAAAAATTAAAAGAGAATATGAAAACAGTAAATAAAAATCTGACAACCCTTGAAGAATTTAAAGAAAAAAATTACGGAAAGATCGGCACAAAAGAACGTGATGAACTTGAAACTGGCTATGAAAATTTCAAAATTGGTGCTCTAATTCAAGATACGCGATTGGAAATGGGAATGACACAAGAACAACTTGCACAAAAAGCAGGAACTTCAAAATCTTATATCTCAAAAATTGAGAATAACATAAAGGAAGCTAGAATTTCGACACTACAAAAAATTATCGAGCTTGGTTTTGGCGGACGCTTAGAATTAAATATTAAAATCTAACAAACTTAATTCTGATATTTTAGTTAACACCCAATGAACTAATGAGCGATTGAACAAACGAACTACTCTTCATTCCAACGGTAGCTATCTTGTTCTAAACCTGCTAAATCAATAACTCTACTAATTACCGTATAAGCAACATCTTCAATTGTTTTGGGTAAACTGTAAAATGATGGACTAGCTGGGCAGATAATTCCACCAGCTTCGGTAACCGTTTTTAGGTTGTTGATATGAATTAAAGAGTAGGGCGTATCTCTTACCACTGCAATCAATTTTCTTCTTTCTTTTAAAATTACGTCTGAGGCACGCGAAATTAAATCGTTAGAAATTCCATGGGCGATGCGACCTAAAGTACCCATAGAACAAGGTACAATAATCATCGTGTCATATTTGGCAGAGCCGGATGCAAACGGAGCATTAAAATCCATTTTATGGTAAAAATTGAATGGATAGTTATCATAATCTTCGTTACCTAACTCAAAACGCCATACTTCTTTCGCGTTATCAGACATTACAACACCAACTTTTTCAATTTGATCTGATAGTTTAACCAAATTATCAAACAAAACTTTTGCATAAACAGAACCACTGGCTCCGGTAATGGCAACGATGATTTTTTTCTTCCTATTCATAATGTTTGTTCAAATATACGATAGAAAAAGAAGATTGGATTAATCTATCCATCTCTGAAATAAATGAAAATTAGCAATTATTTTTTACCCAATTCCTAAAATCATCTGCAGAAACAGACATGGTATCTAAATTAGTTTTTACATGCGCAAAAGGAATTTCTTTCTCAGAACCACGGAATGTAATTGACATTATACAACCTGGACAGCGCCATTTATCGTGAGATGTTCCCTTTTTTGATTTAAAAGTACATCCTTTCGACTTGAGAAACTTTTCCCAGCACTTAACTCGTATTGGACGATCGCCACCCATCTAAACTTCAACTAACTTCTCCGTTACCTTCGTACTACTTGAAAGATTAAAGTTTTTTAGTATACCATAAGTATCAATATGCACATCATTACTAAGTTCCTTTGGATATATACTGCTTTTTGACCAACCAAGATTTTTTAGATAATCGAAAATTACTTTTTCAGACTGCTCAAATAAATTTTCAAAAAAATCTTCGAGTATAACATCTCCCATCATCTTTTGAGCTTCATCAGCAGTATTGCCATAAGAAGATAATTTTAATGATGGAATATAAACTATATGATGTCCGTGATCTTCAAACTCTAAAATTCTAAAAACACCTTTTCCACGTTTATGCTTATAGTCTATTTTTAGGTTTTCTTTTATTTCTCTCACTATTATGATTAAAAAGATTGATTTGCAAACAGATATTTAAATAACAACATTAAATATAGCAATGTTTAACTATACTCAAATGTATATACAAAATTTGTTTCACACAATACCTTTAAATAATTTAACAATTCTTTTACTAGCTTAAATATTTTAGTTTATCAAATTAATATAATAAAATACATGCTTAATTTGATGAAATACTTAAGCAACAAAATTGAGATTACTCGCAAGCTCGGAATGATAATAAATGTTAAAACAAAAAAGGGCCTGAAACAAGTTTCAGACCCTACATCTACCTATGAAAAACATACCCCCGAAAGGGTAAGCCCAAATGTAACTAATTTTATAATTAAAAAGAAAGTTTAAACATTCTTTTTTTTATATAGTGTAATTGTGACACAACTTGGGTGTTTAAAATTGATTGTATCCTTTAAATTAACACTAAAACAAATATTTTGTACTTAAAAAATTAGAGCTATTGCTATCTATAATTTCGTTTAACAAATGTTTATTATTCTCATTTAACTTTGTAGCAACTAAAGATCTGATCGAAAAAGAACGTAAGGCATCTACTACAGAAAGCGTTCCTTCGGCACTGTCTTTTCTACCTGTAAAAGGAAAAACATCTGGTCCGCGTTGGCATTGGCAATTTATATTTACTCTACTCACTTGGTTTACCAAAGGATCAATTAATGCTGCCACTTCTTGGTCATCATTACTAAAAATACTTACTTGCTGTCCGTGAGTTGAATCAATTAAATATTGGATAGTTTCTTCCAAATCATCAAATGGCACAACAGGCACAACTGGCCCGAACTGCTCTTCAGTGTACAATTTCATTTGTGAATTAACTGGATATACTACTGCCGGAAAAACAAATGATTCGTTAGTAGCGCCACCGTTTTCATTCATTACCTTCGCCCCTTTTGCAATTGCATCATCAATTACTTCTTTTAAATAAGCAGGTTTGTGAGGCTCTGGTAATGGCGTTAAAGATACACCATCAACCCAAGGCATGCCAAATTTTAACTGATTTACCGCTGCAGAAAGTTGTGTTAAAAACTCATCAGCTAAACTACGGTGTACAAAAATAATTTTTAGCGCTGTACATCTTTGTCCGTTAAATGATAGGGAACCTAACACCGTTTCTTGTACTGCTAATTTTAAATCGGCCTTTGCTGTAATTATTGCTGCATTTTTTGCATCTAAACCCAAAATAGCACGTAAACGATTTACTTTAGGGTGCATTTTTTTCAGCTCATTAGCCACTTTACTAGAACCAATAAGTGTTAAAACATTTATTTTACCCGATTCCATTAAGCCTGGAATAATTTTATTTCCACGACCGTAAATGGTATTTACTACTCCTTTCGGAAAACAATCTTTAAAAGCTTGCAGCAATGGATAAAACAACAAAGTGCCATGTTTAGGTGGTTTAAATAAAATAGTGTTTCCCATAATTAATGCGGGGATTAATGTTGTAAAAGTTTCATTTAGTGGATAATTGAATGGACCCATACATAAAACAACCCCCAATGGCGAGCGGCGAACTTGTGCTACAATACCTTGTTCCATTGTAAAACCAGACGACTGACGATCTAAATCTTTTAATGCATCAATTGTAGCTTGGATATATTCAATGGTACGGTCGAATTCTTTTGTAGAATCAGCAAAAGTTTTACCAATTTCCCACATGATTAACTTTACTACTTCTTGCTTTTTCTCTATAATAGCATGGGTAAACTTTTCAACGCACTCAATTCGTTTTGCAACACTCATGGTTGGCCATTCTCCCCTACCATTGTTGTAAGCTGTAACTGCGGCATCAAGTGCTGCTGTTGCTTCTTTTGCATCGCAAAGCGGATAAGTACCAATCACTTTTCTTTCTAATCCATTAGCAGTTTTAATGCAAATTGGAGAAAGTACGGTGTGCACATCACCAGTCCAAGGCAACATTTCTCCATTAGATAAATATTCGCGTTGGTTAACTTCGGCTGCCAAATTAAAGGCAGTAGGAATCTGCTCTTCTGTTAAAAAGAGTGCATCCAATTGTTCTTGAAAGTTCATAATTTATAGATCTGTAATCTTTTTATATTTTGGAACCAATAATTTCATAACCGACCATGCAATTAAATAAGCCACTGCACAAAATGCAAACATGATGGTATAAGCAACAGTCATATTAGATTGAACAAGAGGCTTTTGTATCTCTAACAATTGATTAAATAAATTTAAATCGATAGCTTTTAATCGCTCTGCAACTTCTACAGGCAATTTATTAAGCGCCATAATATTTAAATTTACTTTATCGCCATATTTGCTCGCTAGATCTAATGAAGTAATTTGACTTACGAAAGCATTATTACCAAGCTCATTAAACTTTGCGAATGACTCTGAAATACCTTTGTTGGCATAACTATCAAAAATATAACCACCTATTTTAGTAATTAAAACACCTCCAAGGCCACCTGCCATACCACCAATACCTACCACAGAACCAATTGCTCTTTTTGGGAACATATCTGAAACCGTAGTGAAAATATTTGCAGACCAAGCTTGGTGAGCAGATGCACCTACTCCAATTAAAACTACAGGAATCCAAAATGAAATATCGCCCAATGGCTGAGCTAACAACACCACTAAAGGGAACAGCGCAATTAAAAACATCGCTTTCATTCTGCCGTCATAAACTGCATAACCTCTATCGGCAAAATATTTAGGCAACCAACCACCACCAATACTTCCAATCATGGTCATACTATATAAAACCGAAAGTGGTAACATGATATCAGAACCCGTCATACCGTACTGATCTTTTAAATAACCTGGCAACCAGAATAAGAAAAACCACCAAACTCCATCGGTCATAAATTTACCAAAAGTGAAGGCCCAAGTTTGTCTGTAACCCAATAATTTAAACCAAGCAACTTTATCAACATTCGCTTTATCAGCTACTTCATCTTCATCACTATTGATGTACGCTAATTCGGCAGCTTTTAGTCTTTTTTGTTTCTCTGGTGATTCATAAAATATCAACCAAAAGAATAACCAAATAAATCCGATAGCACCAACCAATTCAAAAGCTCGCTCCCAACCCCAATGCTCGGCAATGTAAGGCACAGTTAAAGGAGCCAAAATAGCCCCAACATTTGCACCAGAGTTAAAAATACCAGTTGCAAATGAACGTTCTTTTTTAGGGTGATATTCTGCTGTTGCCTTAATGGCTGCTGGAAAATTCCCTGATTCGCCTATGGCTAAAACAGCTCGAGAGAACATAAAACCCAAAATAGAAACTGGCAATGCTACAATACCAAAATTTGTTAAAACAGATGCAATACCCGTACCTATTGATATTGAATAAGCATGGATTATTGCTCCAATAGACCAAATAATTATAGCAATACCGTAACCCCATTTTGTACCTAACTTATCTACAAAACGGCCAGCGAAAAGCATTGCTATTGCATAAGTAAACTGAAAAACAGCAGCAATGTCTGCATAATCACTATTAGACCAGCCGAACTGTTCTTCTAAAGTGGGTTTTAGTAAACTCAGCACCTGCCTATCGAGATAGTTAACTGTTGTAGCAAAAAACAAAAGGGCGCATATGGTCCATCTGTAATTGCCGATTTTGGTTTGGTTCATAGTTTTTAATTTAACCCCAATATCCCACAAAGGGATTGGTTTAGTTTAAATATTTGGTTGATTCCTACTTAATTCTCCCCAAAGGGAAAATCAATATTTTATTTTGGTTTTACTTTATTGATGATTTCAAATGCCTTCGTGGTTAGCGAATACAATTCATCATAATCTTTATTTTCTAATATTTTTTTACTTACCAATTTACTACCCATTCCAACTGCACAAACACCAGCTTTAAACCAATTATCGATATTGGTTTCATCAATTTCTACTCCGCCTGTTGGCACAAATAACTGACCTTGAAAAAGTTCTTTGATCGATGATAAATACTCTGGGCCTAAAATATTTGCAGGGAAAAGCTTAATAATTCCAGCTCCCATTTGATGTGCAACATTAATTTCGGTTGGTGTCATACAACCTGGAATCCAAAGTTTATCTGCTGCGTGAGTTATTTTTCCTACTTCAGCATCAACTACCGGACAAACAATAAAATCTGCATCGGCAGCTAAAAAATCTGCTAATTCTGATTTATTTTTAATCGTACCAATACCTAAAAACAAATCTTGCATTTCGGTTTTTAAAGCATTTTTTAAAAACTTGAAATTTTCAAGCGCAGCTTTACCTCTGTTGGTATATTCGAAAACACGAACACCGCCTTTGTATAAAGCACGAACAATTTCTAAACTTACTTGCTGATCTTCGTAATAAAACAAAGGCAACATACCTTGATTTTTAATTGCCGCTATCGTGGTTTCCTTATTCTTAGTCATTTTCTGCTAATGTTTTTTCAATATCTGCAACGGTAGCTGTTGTTGCATCACTTGGTATGTATAATTTGTTATAAGCTGCTGCAGTAGCAAAGTTTAGCGTATCTAACGGATTGTTATTTTGATAAAACCCATAAATTAAACCGGCCATAAAACAATCGCCACTACCTACTTTATCTAATATTTTTTCTGAAAGATATTCTTTAGAAACCAAAAGTTCATTTTCAGAATAAAGTGCGGTGTAATATCTAATTCCTTGTTTGTAATCGAAGCGGAAGGTATTAGCCACCCATTTACAGCTAGGGTATTGTTTAATAATTTCTTCTGAGGTTTTTTTGGCTTGCTCAAGATAAGTATTTTTATCATCAGCTTCTACAATACCTACTGCAACCGGGAAATTTAACATTTTTTCGGCTGCCCAGATGTTGCCCATTATCAAATCGCAGTATTGTGCTAATTGAGGAACAATTTCTGAAGGCTGTTTACCGTATTGCCATAATTTGGCACGGAAATTTAAATCGATAGAAACAGTAATTCCTTTTGCTTTAGCAGCTTTAACAGCTTCTAAACAAACATCTGCAGCTGCCTGATTTAAAGCCGGACAAATAGCGCTAAAATGAAACCAAGTTATGCCATCTAATACTTTATCCCAATCTATAGTTTCTGTTTGTAACATCGCAAAAGCAGAATTTGCTCTATCGTAAATTACACCAGCATTTTTTAAGTCTTTTCCTTTTGGCAAATAATATAAACCTATTCTATCTCCGCTGTGATGGATTTTTGATGTATCAATTTTACGATCATCAATATAACCGATGATTTGCTCAGACATAAAATTTTCTGGCAAAGCTGTAAAATAAGCTGATGGAATATCCCATAAAGCCAATGCGGTTGCTACATTTAATTCTGCACCACCCACATAAAAAGGCAATTTATTTTCCGCTAACCATTCGCCATCCCCATCCGGACAAATACGCAATAAAAGCTCCCCAAAACTTAAAACTTTACCCATATTTTAGAAATTGAAATAAGTTTTAGCATTGTGATAACAGATATTCTGGATCACTTGACCTAGCCATTCTTTATTGTATGGCAATTCTCCATTTTCTACATCAGTTCCAAACAAATCGCATAAAATACGTCTAAAATATTCGTGGCGAGGATAAGATAAGAAACTTCTAGAATCTGTTAACATCCCTACAAATTGGCTCAATAATCCTAAGTTAGATAAAGCGTTGATTTGATTGATCATTCCTTGTTTTTGGTCTAAAAACCACCAACCCGATCCCCATTGCACTTTACCGGCTACGGTTCCATCTTGGTAATTACCAATCATTGTTGCCATTAACTCATTATCTGCCGGATTTAAGTTATATAAAATGGTTTTTGCCAATTTATTATTCAAATCCAGTTTGTTTAAAAACTTAGATAAAGCCTTTCCTTGCGGGAAATCTCCGATAGAATCAAATCCTGTATCTGGTCCTAAAGATGCTAACAAACGATCGTTATTGTTTCTTAAAGCACCCAAATGGAATTGTTGAACCCATCCTTTTTCGTGATCCCAAAGTGCAAATTGAAATAGCATAGCCGATTTGAATTTCAAATTCTCTGCTAAACTTATCGCCTCGTAGCTTCTAATTTTCAAGAAAATAGCTTTGATTTCTTCTTCCGTATAATCTTCGGCATAAATTTGCTCTAAACCGTGGTCAGAAACTGAAGCGCCATTTGCTGCAAAATAATCGTGACGAGATTTTAAAGCCGACAAATAGGTTTCATAACTATAAATCGCAGCGCCTGTCAAATCTGCCAATTTATCAATGTAAGTATTTAAACCAGCAATATCATCAGCATTCATTGCTTTATCTGGCCTAAAAGCAGGTAAAACTACAACCTCAGCATTGCTATTTTTTATTTGTTGATGGTATTCTAAACTATCCAAAGGATCGTCGGTTGTGCATAATGTTTTCACATTCATTTTACGCAACAAACCTTGTACGCTGTACTCTTTAGTTTGTAATTTAGCATTACATTCATCGTATATTTTTTTCGCATTGGCGGAAGATAAGACTTCGTGGATATCGAAATAACGTTGCAATTCTAAATGAGTCCAGTGATATAGTGGGTTTCTCAAAGTGTAAGGAACAGTTTCTGCCCATTTTTCAAATTTCTCCCAATCTGATGCCGCACCAGTAATATAATATTCATCAACACCGTTTGAGCGCATTGCTCTCCATTTGTAATGATCGCCGTACAACCAAACTTGAGTGATGTTTTCGAAGTTTTTGTCTTGCGCAATTTGATCTGGCATTAAGTGATTGTGGTAATCAATTATCGGCATATCTTTCGCAAACTCATGATACAACGTTTGTGCTGTTTCAGTTTGCAATAAAAAGTTTTCGTCTAAAAAGTTTTTCACTGGGTGATATATTTTTAATATTATATTATTTTAACAGATCCTGAAATAAATTCAGGATGATGCGACTGACTTAAACCCCACTAAAAATAGAGAAGCCCCCATCTACACAAATCATTGCACCAGTTACAAACTGCGATGCATCGCTCAATAACCAAACTAAAGCACCTTTTAATTCATCTGGATCACCGAAACGTTTAAAAGGAGTTTGTTTAATTACCGACTGACCGCGAGGTGTAAAACCACCATCTGGCGTAGTTAATAAGTTTCTGTTTTGTTCGGTTAAGAAAAAGCCTGGTGCCAAAGCATTCATACGGATTTTATCGCCATAACGGTTGGCCAATTCTACTGCAAACCATTGGGTATAGCAATCTACCGCAGCTTTACCCATATTGTAGCCCAATACTTTGGTAACTGCTTTTTTAGAATTCATCGAAGAAATATTTACAATACTTCCTCTTCCTGTTTGTGCAATAGCTTCTCCAAAAACTTGAGTTGGAATTAATGTTCCCCACAAATTTAGGTCGAGCACTTTTTTCATTCCATCCATTTTCATGGCAAAAACGCTTTCTTCTGGTTGCAAAACACCATCTGGCATATTACCACCTGCTGCATTTACCAAACCATCAATTTTACCGAAAGCGGCGATAATTTTTTCTCTGGCCGCAATTAATTGTGCTTCATCCATTGCATCGGCAATTAAAGCAATTGCTTTACCGCCATTTTTATTGATTGCATCTGCTCTTTCGTTTGCGATGGCTTCATTTCTACCTAAAATACCAACTGCACCGCCAGCTTCTACAATTGCGTTAACGAAAGAATTTCCTAAAATACCTGTTCCGCCAGTTACTACGATTACTTTACCTTCTAAAGAAAATGATTGTTCCATTGTTATTGTTTAATCAGCCCCACCCCAACCCTCCCCAGAAGGGAGGGAGTACAAGGAGGTTAGCCTTTCTATTGTTTACTTTTATGCTTTGGTTCGTGTCTCCACGAACCATAATTATTTCGGTTCGTGAGGACACAAACCGAGGCCATAACCTATTTTAATTCTTTTACTCCAAATGTATCCATATCGGCATAATCTAAATTTTCGCCTGCCATACCCCAAATAAAACTGTAATTTTTTGTTCCGCTACCTGCGTGTATGCTCCAAGTTGGAGATAAAACTGCCTCGTGGTTAGCTACAATAATGTGACGAGTTTCTTGTGGTTCGCCCATATAATGGAAAACTCTATGTTCTTCATCAACATCAAAATAGAAATATACTTCCATTCTTCTGTCGTGTGTATGAGGCGGAATGGTATTCCAAACACTTCCTGTAGAAAGAATAGTTAGGCCCATTACCAATTGGCAACTTTGTATCCCATCTTTATGGATGTAACGCATAATTTTACGCTCGTTAGCCGTTTCAACACTTCCTAACTGTGCAGAAAAAGCATCTGCATTTTGCAAATAAGTAGTTGGATAAGTTGCGTGAGCTGGAGCTGATAAAATATAGAACACCGCTGGATTATTAGCATCAGCACTGCTAAAACTTACATCTTTTACACCTTTGCCCATGTATAAACAATCTAGTTTTGCTAAATTGTAAGTAGTGCCATCGGCGATAATAGAACCTGCACCGCCAACATTGATCACACCCATTTCTCTACGTTCTAAAAAGAATTCGGCACGTAAAATATCATAAGTCCCTAAAGGTACAACTTGGTTGGTTGGCGTAATTAAGCCAGTAACCATTCTATCGTAATGCGAATAAACAAAGTTTGCTTTGTCTTTTTCCTTTAAATCATCTAATAAAAAACGTTCTCTGATTTTATCAGTTCCGTAAGTTTTAAAATCTTCTGAGTGTACGTGTTGTATAATTTTCATATTTATTAGTTTGGCGTTTGGCGTTTAGGGTAAGGCGTTTGGTAGGCTTAACTCTATACGCTAAACGCAATTCGTTTTATAAAGAAACCCCTCTTTTCCAAGGGATAAAATCATCTTGGTTTAGTAAAACTGATTTTGGGATTATTTCGCCACTGGCAGCTTTAATACAATATTCTAAAATATCTTCGCCCATTTCTTCAATGGTTTTTTCACCTTCAATTACTGGTCCGGTGTTGATATCGATGATATCTCCCATTCTTTTAGTTAAAGCATTGTTGGTAGAAACCTTAATTACCGGACAAACTGGATTACCTGTTGGTGTACCCAAACCTGTAGTAAATAAAATTAAAGTTGCTCCACTTGCAGCTTTACCAGTTGTGGCTTCTACATCGTTACCGGGAGTACAAACTAGGTTTAAACCGTGTTTTGTACTTGGTTCGGTATAATCTAACACATCTTCAACTGGCGATGTTCCGCCTTTTTTTGCTGCGCCGTTACTTTTAATGGCATCGGTAATTAAACCATCTTTAATGTTGCCTGGCGATGGGTTCATGTGGAAACCAGAACCTGCATTTTCTGCTGCCTGACTGTAGGCTCCCATTAAACTGATGAATTTTTTAGCGGCAACTTCGTCTTTTGTACGGTCTATTAAATCTTGCTCGGCTCCACATAATTCTGGAAACTCTGCCAATAAAACTGTAGCACCTAGACCAACCAATAAATCTGAACAATAGCCCACTGCCGGATTTGCAGAAATACCACTAAATCCATCGCTACCACCACATTTTACCCCAACATTCATTTTGCTCAAAGGTGCAGGTTGACGTTCAATTTTGTTAGCTTCAACCAACCCTTCGAAAGTTTTTTTGATAGCCAAGGCAATCATATTTTCTTCGCTTTGCGATTGCTGTTGCTCAAAAATGAACATCGGTTTATCGAAATTCGGATTTCTATCTTTTAAATCTTTGGTAAAATCTTGAACTTGTAAATTCTGACATCCCAAGCTTAAAACCGTAACACCCGCAACGTTTGGATGATCTGCATAAGCAGCTAATAATTTGCTAAGCACAGCTGCATCTTGTCTAATTCCACCGCATCCACCTTGATGGTTTAAAAATTTAATCCCATCAATATTTTTAAATGGTCTGTCTGTTGTAGTTCCTTCAAAAGAAAGTGGAGCTTCTAACGATGAAATATCAACACCATGTTTATAAGCTTCAACCAAATGTTTAGTATAACTTTTATATTTTGCGGTTACCGCATAACCCAATTCATTATGTAAAGCTTCTCTAATTACATCTAAATTGCGGTTTTCGCAAAAAACTGTTGGAATAAACAACCAATAGTTTGCTGTACCAACTTTACCGTCTGCACGGTGGTAGCCATTAAATGTTCTGCCTACAAATTTAGAAACGTCTGGCGCTTGCCAACTATAGCGATATGGGCGGTATTCATAAGGTGCAGCAGCATGTTTTAAATTATCGGTGTTCATTACCGAACCTGCACGAACTGTAAATTGTACTTTACCAACTAAGGTTCCATACATATTTACTTCATCGCCAGCATTCATATCAGTCATGTAAAACTTATGCTTTGCGTCAATATCATCAACCAAAACATAATCTACACCCTGATAAGTTACGGTTTGACCAGCCTTTAAATCGGTTAAAGCAACCAATACATTATCTTGTGGATGAACTTTTAAAACTTGTTGTTTCATCGGTATATTTAAATTAATTGAGTAGAATTTTGAGCTTTTAAAGCGACTTCTATACCACTTTCAGCTATCAAATTATATTTTTCTATTACTGTTGCTGTAAAACCAGGCAAAAGCATTAAATCAGTTTTCCAAAAATCAGCATCTTTAAGCACAGCTGATGGATAATTTTCTTTAGCAATCTTGTTGAAATAGTTTGCACTATCATCTGTAATCAGATATTCGTTTCCTTTATGTGAGCCATAATATTTACCATCTTTTTCATTAGCCACATTCATAAAAGTTAAATAAGCAGCAAAGCCAAAGGCGATGTTTTCTGGAACGTTGTTAAATAATTTATAGTGATTAAGCAATAATGGTAAAATACGAATTTTCATCTTCATACTGTACTGGAAAGTGATATTTAACCACAAATGCTCAATAGATGGATTAGCGAAACGGTCTTTTACAGTACCAGCAAATTTTGTTGTTTCGGCTTCGGTAACTTTATACGGAATAGCAGGAGCAATTTCGGTTGCCATTAAGCTATCAATGTAAGCTTTAATTTCTGCGTTTTGCATCGCATCTTTAACCAAATTGATACCCGATAAATAAGCAATACCAGAAGTTAAGGTGTGTGTGCCATTTAACAAACGAACTTTTAGCTCTCTATAAATTTCAATGTCTTCGGCAATTACTACGCCTTCATCTACTTTAGCAAAACTTAAAACCTCGGCAACTTTAGCATCTCCCTCAATAGCCCAAAGACTATAAGGTTCGCTCATCGATAACAAATGATCTTCATAACCCAAGTCATCTTGTAATTTAGCTAAATTTGCTGCATCGGGTTTACCCGGAACAATTCTATCTACAAGAGAGTTACAAAATCTATTTTCGCTTTGTAACCAAGCAATAAAATCGTCTGATAAATTATTGAATGTAGCTAATTCTAAAATTATCGAGCCTAATTTTTTACCGTTTTCTGGTATCAACTCTGTTGCGATGATGACTAAACCAGTTGCAGTTGAACCTAAAATTTGGAAACGCTTATGTAAAACAGCCAACACTTTTGCAGGAAACGATAAAGGCGGATTTTGATCAATACTTTCCTCAACCAATTGAATACCAACTTCAGTTGTGTTAGAAACGATGATTTCTAAATCTTTAGACTTTGCTATTTCGAGGATAGCATTCCAATCTTCGTTAGCCGAAATTACTCTGCTTATGGCCGATGAAATGATGTTTTCTGAAACAAATTCGCCATTAGAGATCCCTCTGATGCAAAGCGTATATAAATTATCTTGTGCATCAAATTCTGAAGTTGATCCGCTGGTAGATTTAACAACAGCAACTCTCCCATTAAAAATGCCTTGTCTGTTGGCTTTATCGATAAAATAATCTGGCAAACCACGTAATAAAACGCCAGTTCCGAATTGCAATACTTTCTCTGGAAGTTCAAATATGTTAGGTTGTGGCACAATCACATCAGCCTTATTGATAAGGTTTAGATTTGCTTGAGATAAAATCATTTTTATGAATACAGGTTACAATTTATAATAGTTGTAAAGCATACCAAGCACACTTTGCAACATTTGGTTATAGCAATAATACCTATTTTTGATGGGTTTAAAAGCGATTTGAGTGCAAATATTTGCGCAATCGTTCCCGAGTTTAGTTGACAGTTTTCAGTTTGCGGTTATCGGTTTCCAATTAGCAGTTTTCATTTGGCAACTTGCAGTTCATGGTTTTATTTAAAGCTACTATTGGCACTTTAAATTTTGTTAACTGTAAAATGCAAACTGTTTACTGGTTAGCTTTTTGCCATTTTGGATATTCTTTTTGAATAAGGCTGTTTGCCCATGTGCCATACCATGAATAGCCTTTTCTTCTTTCGAAACTAATATCAGCTACATTATACTTGATAGAATTGTCGCGATCGCCAAAAATAGGTTTGTTGGTTTCAAATTCATAAAACCTTGCCCATATAATTGAGTTAGGATCAGCAATTAGACCGCGATCTTTCCCGTCTGGAAATTGATCGAATTTATAGCCAACAATTTTTGAGTTATCGAACCAAATAATAGCATTATTAATTGCAGATTTTACTTCATCAGAGGGATTTTCAATTTTTATTAAAAACTTAACAATACCAGCAGATTCTGCAGTGCTCAGCGAAGCTGGTTCAAAAGCTCTAGCTTTTGCAGGCTTTAGGGTAAGATGATCATACTGAGCAGCCCAAATACTTGGTTTACCGTTTTGTAATACTTGCGATTTAACAATACAATCCACTCCTTTTGTTACAGCCGCTGTAGCTTTATTGGCTAATTTTGGATTTACAATTTCGAAATCGTTTGTTTTATTACTGATATTTAACATGATGTTTAATACATTGATCATGGCATCATCATTAAAAGTAATTTCGGCTCGGTAACTGCTATTATCTGGATAATATTGAGGCCAGCCCCCGTTTGCATATTGCGCTTCAAGCAAATATTCAATCCCTTTTTCTGCCGCTTTTAAATAGGCTGGGTTTGAGGTGTTTTTAAATGCTTTTACTAAAGCTGTAATTTCTCTACTTGTTGCCTTATTGTCAATTGTTGCATGTTTAGCAGGAGTTGATTTAATTTTAGCCAACAAATCTGCATCGATAGGCTTTTCATAAGATACCACGCTTTTATCTACCAACTGCTTCGGCCAACCACCATTTGATAGTTGATAAACTAAAATTTTTTCGGCAGTTTCATCAACCTTATAGCTAATTTGAGGTGGTTTTTGTGCAGTTGCACAAGAAGCTAAACTCAAGTAAATTATCGTAAAAAGTATTTTAACTGTGTTTTTCATTTGCCTCACCCCCTGCCTACCGTCAGGCAGGCAACCCTCTCCAAAAGAGAGGGAGTTATTTTAATTCGTAATTGAAATATGTATTATTTAACCGCAAAGACACGAAGAACGAAAAGGTTATAGTTTTTAAAGCTTTGCATTTGCTTAGCGACTTACCGAATTTCACCTCCACAACTTCCCGACTATTTCGCCTTTTCATTTAACCAATCTACCAAATCATTTAAGCCTTTGTAATTATCGTACATCGCAGGTAATTTTCTTCCATCAACATACTCATTATATAACCATGGATCACCAATTACAAAAACCGTTCCTTTACCATATTTCGTAACTGCAATTACATCTGCACCATCCGCATCTTTTAAAATTGGTTTGGCATCGCCTGATAATTTTAAACTGCTGTATTCTTTAATAAAGAGATTTTTAGCTGATTTAAAAATTCCATTCCCGCTAGGCACCACCACTTTCGCAGTTTCAAATACACCAGCAACAGGAACCTTACCTTTGGTATCGCCGTTAAAATGAACACCAAATTTATTGGCTAATTTATTAAAGTGTTCTAATTCTACATTCGGTCCATCGTTGCCCAACAATACTAAAACACCACCGTTTTTAACCCAATTTGTGATATTGTTAATGTCTTTCTCTTGTATAAAATTAGGTTTTGGCGTTTCTTTTTCATTATCAGGATCTACAATTAAATAAACCGAAGTGCCTTTTAAATTTGCAGCAGTTGGCGCTTGATACAAAGTTTTAGTTGTAAAACCTTTGCGTTCAAAAGCTTCGCCTAAGAAGGTAAAACCATTATTTCCTCTTTCGTCAAATTTGTAATGCCAAATTAAATCGTTGCCGCTTTGGTCTTTTTTAACCTCATTATTAAAATATGAATCTAAGGTTAAAGTTTTGCCTAATGCTGGCTTTGGTAATGCTGCCAATTCCATTTCGTTAGCTGCCAAAATAAAAGAGCCTATGCCTTTTGCATCATTGGTAATTACTTTCTCTTTCATGTAATATTCGTAACTACCATCGCGATATGGTTTGCCACCTAAACCAGAAACTGTAACCGTTCCTTTTAAGTTTACTAAACCTGGAGCAGCTTGTTCTATAAATTCAGAATTAATGCCTTTATAACCTTTATCCGCTACTGCGAAATAAGATTTAGGCAAATAACCCATTCTAACTGCTTTTGCGATTGCATACACAAACATGCTCGAAGCTGATGACTCGAAATAATTGCCTTTGCCTTGTGGTTTATCTAAAATATCGTACCATAAGCCAGTTTTTGCATCTTGTACTTTTTGTGTAGCTAACGCAAAGCGATTTAAAATAGCAATCAATTCTTTACGTTTTGGATGTGTTTTAGGAAAATTATCTAACACATCTACCAAAGCCATTCCGTACCAACCCATTGCTCTTGCCCAAAAATTTGGCGATCTGCCGGTAGTTTTATCAGCCCATTGCTCGGTTTTAGATTCATCCCAACCGTGGTACAATAAGCCAGTTTTATTATCACGAGAATTTTTCTCCATCCAAATAAACTGATTGGCAATATCATCAAATACAGATTGATCATTAATTAACATCGCATATTCCGCATAAAACGGTTGTCCCATGTACAAACCATCTAACCACATTTGGTTTGGATAGATTTTTTTATGCCAAAAGCCACCCTCTTTAGTACGTGGATGCTTTTTCAACTGCTCCCATAAAATTGTAGCCGCTTTAAAATATTTTGGCTGATTGGTTACTTTGTAAAGTGTTAATAACGTTCTGCCATTTTTAATGTTATCAATATTGTAATCCTCTTGTTTGTACATTTTAATTGTACCTTCTTTGGTTACATAATTGTCCATGCAAGCTTGCATGTAATCAAAGTATTTGGTATCTGCGGTATTTCTCCAAACACCATCAATTCCTTCAAGCATTACACCTTGATCGTACGACCATTTTACAGGTCTGAAATGATTGGTTGCAGCATTTGCTGAATCTTTAGATAAGGCTAAAACCTGATCTGACATTTGCTGTGATAAAGGTTTTTCTTGGGCGTTAACCTGAAATGTAAAACTTGCTAAAGCTGTGAATGCTAAATATCTAAGCGATTTTTTCATGTTATTTATTGATCTGTAATGATTTTTCTGTTGCACCTGCGGTAAATTCTGATTTTGTTGTGGCTTTTGCCGCATCTAAACCAGAAGTTTTAATTTCGCTATTGTTAGCTCCGCTAATGCGGAAAAGCAATTGTGCAGCATTATAATTTATGTTTTTAAAGTTGATTACATTTCCATTTTGGACACTAATTAATGGATTTGAGGTTGCAGCATTGATGTTGATATTAGTTAAGTTGATGTTTTTTGCCTCCTGAATATCGATACCTTCTTTTGATTTGATATTTAAGTTATTGATAGAAATATTGCTGATGCTTAACTCAGGTAAACCTCTAATAAACAATGCTTTCGAAGCACCATCACACACTACATCACTAATCTGAAAATCTCTAAAAACTGGTGTTTCTTCTGTTACTGGTAACAATTCTACCTTAATCGCTTCCCTTTTATCTCCTTTTAAAGGTATCGGATCTACCGCTGCATAATACATATCAAACAAAATTGCTTCGCCAACAATACCCGTCATGTTGATGTTTTTGATAAAGATTTTCTCTACTACACCGCCTCTTCCGCGGGTTGTTTTAAAACGGAGACCGATGTCTGTACCGATAAATGAGCAATCTGAAACGAAGATATTTTTTGCACCGCCAGACATTTCGCTACCAATTACAAATCCACCATGTGCATGATAAACCGTACTATTTCGAATAATTACATTTTCTGTTGGCATGCCGCGTTTTCTACCTGCTGCATCTCTGCCAGATTTGATGCAAATTCCATCATCACCAACATCAAAAGTACTGCCTTCTATCAACACGTTTTTGCATGATTCTAAATCTATACCATCGCCATTTTGGGCATACCATGGGTTTTTAGCATAAACATTTCTAACGGTTAAATCTTCACACATTAGTGGATGAATATTCCAAGCTGGCGAATTTTGAAAAGTAACGCCTTCTAATAAAATCTTTTTGCATGAAGTGAAAACTAACAAATTTGGTCGTAAAAAATCTTTAATTGAAGCAAAAAACGCAGGAGTTTTATCTTTAGTAATCTCACCAGGATTTTTCATTTTCGAAGCATCTAAAGATTGCTGTGTAGGATACCAAGTTTTTTTATCATCACTTAACACACCACCTGTAGCTACTAAAGCTGCCCATTGACTTTCGTTTAATTTACTTTTTTTAACCATTCGCCAAGCATCACCAGCACCATCAATAATTCCAAATCCGGTTACTGCAATATTGGTTTGGTTTGTTGCCCATAACGGCGATTGATTTCGCATTTGTGGCAAACCTTCCCAATTACTTTCAACCAATGGATATTGACTAAAATCTCTCGTAAATTGCAAAATCGCATTCTTTTGCAAATGCAAATTTACATTGCTTTTCAATTCTATCGGACCAGTGATCCACATTCCACTAGGAACCAACACAACACCGCCACCTTTTTTATTGCAGGCAATAATGGCATCGTTAATTGCTTTGGTATTGAGTAAAAAACCATCATTTTTTGCGCCATATTTAACAATGCTAATGGTATCTGCTTTAAATGAAGTTTGAGCAATTACAGGAAGGTTAGTCCATGAATATTCTGGCTGTTTAGCTTTTTGAGCATAAACACTTGATGAGGCGATAAAAATTAATGTAAAGATAGTTGAGACTATTTTTTTCATTCGGAGTTACGATTTATAATTGGTTAAAACTGTATTCATTCAATTCGTTGATTTGGTAAAAAACGATGAATTGAGCACGTTTATTCTAACAAGTCTACACAGATTAATGCATTAATGAAACAAAAACGGCATAAATAACTATGCAATCGTTATCAGTTTGCAGTTTTAAGTTGAGAGTTTACAGTTTTGGATGCCGAATAAAACGATGTCATTTACTTCTCAATTCTAAAAAAATCAAAATCGGCATAACCTGCATCGTTGGTTTGCTGATCGCGAACTGCGAACAAGCCAACTTTTGCACCTATCCACTTGCCCGGTTCTGCTTCAAAAACATTGTTTATATTGGTGTATTTATCTCCATCTAAACTATAAGAGAATTGGCATTTGGCGCCTTCACTTACGGTTACTGCCAAATAAATGGTGTTAGTTGAAAGCTTAATGATAGTTTCTTCTTTCTCTTGTTTGCCTTTATCTGCAGCTTTGCAAACCGTATAAACTAAATAATTTCCATCCTTTTTACTTTTAACCGCCAAGTTTGCGTAACTCAAGCCAGCGATGATTAAACCAGCTTTTTCGTTTTCTAATTTGGTATTTGGTGTAAAAGCTAGTTTAGTCACTACGTTAAATCGTTCTGTTGGGAATTTTTGTAAGAGTAAATTTGGTACCTCCCAAAAGTTCTTTGCACTGTCGGGCATTTTTACAGAGTACAATCTTAGCATCCCCTTTGTAGGGTTTAAAAACGACCAAGTAGCTTGCGGATTTGCCTGCCATTGCCATTGTAAACCTAAATTTACACCATTAAACTCATCGCTTTCTGCTGGTGTTGCAATAGGTGTAGGTTTTGTGATGTTTGGTTTTTTGTAAACTAAAACTGGTTCTCCTATGCCATCGCCATCTTTGTCTATTCCAATTACCGGCCAATTATTAATCCATTTCATCGGCTGCAAATGAACTACTCTACCATAAGCTCCTTTATCTTGAAAGTGCAAAAACCAGTCTTCTCCAGTTTGTGTGGTAACCCAAGCTCCTTGATGTGGGCCATTAATTTTAGTTTTACCTTGATCTATCGCAACTTTACGTTCATACGGTCCGTAAACATTTTTTGATCTTAAAATGGTTTGCCAACCTGTAGCTACTCCTCCGCCAGGTGCAAAAATATAATAGAAACCATTTCTCTTATAAAATTTAGGGCCTTCAATGGTTGGATCCAACTCGTGACCATCGTAAACTAATTTGCCTTCATCAATTACTTTATCGCCTTTGGCATTCATTTGTTTAACCACGATGATGCTTTTGATCCCTGCTCTACTACCTGCGTAAGCATGTGTGAGGTAAACTTTTCCATCTTCATCCCACAGCGGACAAGGATCAATTAAACCTTTACCAGCTTCTACCAAAACAGGATTTGACCATGGACCAGCAGCATTTTTAGCCTTAGTTAAGTAAATACCAAAATCTGGATCTGGATAATAAAGGTAAAACTCGCCATTGTGGAAACGGATAGATGGTGCCCAAACTCCATTGCCATGTTGGGTTTTAGCAAAATGCTCAAAAGGTGGTTGTCTTTTTAAGGCATGGCCGATGATTGTCCAGTTAACTAAATCTTTTGAGTGCAAAATTGGCAAGCCTGGAACAGCATCAAAACTTGAGGATACCATGTAAAAATCTTCTCCAACTCTAATGGCATCCGGATCTGAATAATCTGCATCCAATACTGGGTTTTTATAAGTTCCATTACCTAAATCGGCCACCCAAACTTTAGAAACTTGTTTTTGGGCAAAGGCAGTAGCGGAAAATAAGAGTAGGAAGGTTAGGGTTTTTAATTTCATTTTGTGTCTTTGATTTCTGTCATCCTGAGCTTGTCGAAGGATTTTGAAGGCGCTTCAACTACCAGCCTCGGCAGGCAGGCGCTTAGTGTGATAAACTATTTACTTGGCAACCAAGCTGATGTGCCTGCAAAAATGTTTTTTAACGTGTATTGTTTAGCTTCTTTTTTGGTTAATTGTTTAGACCAACTTACTCTACTTTCTTTTACAAAACCTGGCCCTGTTGAGCCGTATTCTGCATAAAAAGTAGTTTTATGGTTATCATTGTTGTTCCAAACATGCCATCCCTCTGGTAAAATATGTTTACCCATTTCTGTATTAATAAAAACAGTTTTGGCATTTGCACGCCATGGGCGACCTAAATAAACTTTTTGAGCACTTTCACTAGCGGTTAGTTTGCAGTTCAGAAAAACAAATCCGTAAGGTCTATCTTTTATAGTTGATGCTGCTGTGATGTACGAATTCTTTTTACTATGAATGGTGCAATTTTCGAAAACTGCCGTTGCTGCACCAAAAATAAAATCGGTTGTACCTTCGATATAACAATCAACATAGTATTGTCGGCTGGTATCTGTTGTTGGAAATAAGGTATCTTGATTACCTAAAATTCTACAATTTTTGATGATTACTTTATCGGCTTCAACATGTAATGCTACTGCTTGACCAACCGATCCAGCAGAGTTTTCGAAAGTTAAATTTTCTGCCTTAAACTCATTTCCTTTTACTAAAACGGTGTAAGATGTGTAGGTAGTTAATCCATTTTTACCCGAATAATCATCAAAAGTAATCATCGTTTCGGCTGCACTTTCTCCAATTAAAGTTATTCGAGTTTTTTGAGATGGAATAACTAACTTTTCTTTATAAATTCCTTTTTTAATATAGATAGGCACTTGCACTTCAGACCAATCGCGGACTGCCATAACAGCTTCTTGTATGGTTTTAAAATCTCCGCTACCATCTTTAGCTACAGTAAATGAGGTTGGAAAGGTTTGTATTTGCGCAATAGCGGATAAAGAAACGAAGAGGAAGATGCTTGATAATAGGGTTTTCATATCTTATTTGTCATTCTGACGAAGGAAGAATCTCAACATCAATTATTTTAAAAAATTTATCTTATTAGAAGTTATTACGTTAATGATTGTAGTTTATTCCTAGCTATAAAAAATTCATTTTAAGAGATCCTTCACTGCGTTCTGGATGACAAGATCATCATAAAAATTTTAATTTACTCCTTCGGGTTCCAGCCGTTAAAAATATTAGTTAATGTATATGCTTTAACGCTTGTTTCATTTAATTGGTGCGACCAATTTACACGAGCTTTTGCATTTGCACCAGACCCTTTGCTATTGTACTCTGCATAAAATGCGGTTTTCTCATTGCTTTCTTTGCCCCAATTGTTCCATCCTTCTGCTTTAATCATTTTACCTAAATCGCAGTTGATAAAAACTGATTTGGCATACGGACGCCATGGCCTACCTAAATAAAAAGAGTTTTCTGGTGCATCACCGATTATTTTACTATTGATAAAAACATAACCATATTTGGCTGTATCTGGAGATGATGATGCGGTGATATAACCTGCTTTTTTACAGAAAATTTCACAATCCTCGAATACTGCAGTTGATGAACCGAATATAAAATCTACTGTACCTTCGATATAACATTTGTAGTAATATTGCCTGCTGCCATGACCGTATGTGTATAAAGTATCTTGAAAACCCAACATTCGGCAGTTAGTAAATTTTGCTTTATCACCTGCAACAAATAAGGCCACCGCTTGGCCAACTGGTCCAGCAGAATTTTGAAAAGTGATGTTCTCTGCAACAAAACCATCGCCATAAATATAAAAACTAGCAGAACCTGAAGTTCCTTTTTCTTCACCAAAAGTATTTTTCTTTTGTGCCCAATCATCAAAAGTCAAAATTGTTTTTTCTACACTTTCGCCAATTAGCTTTACCAATTTTTTAGAGGCTGATAAATTAATTTTCTCTTTGTAAGTACCATTTTTTATGAAGATTGTAGTTGGTACTTTTCTGAAATCTGGCACCGAATTGATCGCTTCTTGTACAGTTTTAAAATTCCCAGAACCGTCTGCAGCGACTACGAAATCGTAGGGAGATATTTGATGTGAGATATGAGATTTGATACTGGATGCTTGAGCAAAAGAGCAATTCAGTAATATAACAATCGAACAATAAAACAATCCTTTAAAAACCTTCATATTTATAAATTCTTCAATGCATTAAAAACCAATTGCGCTACAGCTACAGCACCTTCTTTTTGAAAATGAGTATTGTCTTTTTGTCCATCGGGATAAGCTTTGTAAAGTCCTTTATCAAAATTCATAAAGTAGTTTTTAGTTACGTAATCTTGTCCTTTAGCCGTAAAGTTATCGATTGAAAGTTGAGTTAAATCAATCAATTTCACATTTAACTCTTTTGCTACTTCTTTAACAGCATTCGGATATTCGCCATGCACATTAGCCAATTTACCGTCTTTCCAAGGATAATTTCTATTTACTGGCGTAATTAAGATTGGTATTGCACCTTTTTCTCGAGCTTGGTTAACATATAACCTCAAAAACTCTTTATATCCGATTAGGTTTACATAACGCTCAGGTTTATCAACCGCAGCATCGTTATGTCCAAACTGCATCATTACAATATCGTTCTTTTTTAAGGCTTTGTAAACTTCTGCCCAACGGCCTTCTTCAAAAAAAGTACGGGTACTTCTTCCACCTTTGGCTTTATCAATAACTAAAACATTATCTGTTTTAATCAAATTTTTTAAAGCTTTTAAACTATCTTTTGTAAAATAGGATTGAAAAACTTGACCCCATCCATTTAATGGAAATCTTTTCTCTTGATAATCATTTTCTAAAGAATAATCTGCTACTGTAGAATCGCCAATTAAAAAAATGTTGGTTGTTTTTTGCGCAGGGCGAAAAGCGAACATTGAAAAAATAATGATTGAAATAGATAGGTAGATTTTCACCATAAAATTTTATTCATTAAAAAGACGAAGCAAAATACTTCGTCTTTTTATTTCATTTTTAATAAGTCCAACGCGGATCTCCGATAGCCGAACTTGTGTTACTTGCCGTTCTTAATGGAGAATTATCAGGTAGTTGAAAAGCTGGAGCTACTGTATTGGCTGTCCACCCTAATTCTATACTTTGATTGGCAGTTTGCGTAACTGTAGCAGGAAAAGTTAATGGTGTAGTGCCCGTACTAAACAAGTTAAACATATTGGTATAAGATATAGTTGATGTAGAACCTGTACCTGTTGAGCGAATTGCCGCTGCAACAACAGTACCCGATTTTGGGGTGTTTGCCACAATACTATTGGTTAAACTAAATCTCATAGGATTTGCATTTGCATCTAAAATGGCATACCTGGCATTACCACCGAAACCATTAATGGTACAATTGCTAATATTAATTGTAGGAATAACTGACGCTGCAACAACTGTACTAGCTGTAACTAAACCAGGACCCGAATTATATAAGGTAGATTTTGTAATGTTTAGGTTGGCGAAATCTAATTTATTTAAATGGAAAGTATGGTATGACGATGAACCATTTGATCCCATGTCATATAATATAGAGTTATTAACTGTTATGTTACCAATTTTAAATGAAGTAGCATTTGAACCTCTATCAGCTCTTAAAAATGAAGTAGCTGCATTACGAACAATACAATTATCAACCACTACATTGGTAAACACTGCTGATGAACCAGTACTAGCTTGTGAGCCTATAAAATTTAAAAAATAGAGTGCAGATGCAGTTGCTCCATCAAACTCAATACCTGATAAAGTTACTCCAGCACCCGTGCCTTCAATTACTATTTCTTTATAATTTATTTTGGTATCTGTTGCACTACCCGAAGTAGATTTAAGTGTTATAGTTTTACCTGTAATAAATGTGTTAGCAGCAGTTGCAGCATAAGTACCAGGATTTAAGCCAATAACGGCACCGTTTGCAGCAGCTGCAACAACTGCGTTTAAATCATCAGATGGGTTAATAATTCTCGTGTAAACGGTTACAGGCAAAGTTGCAAAAGTTAAAATCCCTCTGCTTCTTGTACCATTAAAAAGTTCTGCTGTATAAGTAACTCCACCAGTTAAACCAGTAATGGCTTTTATACCTGTAGACACGCCACCAACTAAACCGCCAGCTGTTAAATCTGCCGTTGTTAACACTACGTTAATCGGGCTACCAGTTGCGGGTGTTAATCTGATACTACTTAATCCTGTTTCAGTTCTAAAACGAAGAGAAACTGAAGTTTCTCTAATTTCTGGTTCCCTAACTCCTAAAAACAATTGAATGCCTGTTAAAGAAAAAGCAGTACTTACAACGTACTTAGATTCTGGCTGATTTTCGAAAGCATTAGCTTTGATACGAGCAAAATAAGGTGTACGAATTGCAATATTATCTTCAGTAACTACAATTCCAGCAGTATCAACAACTTTGGTATAGGCGATAGTTGCAAAATCTGCAGATGTAGAGAAGTCTACCGTATAAGTTAATGGTTTGCCAGCAGAAAATAATGGAATAGCCCATTTAATGGCAGCAGAAGTTTGTCCGGCGGTAATTGCAATATCACTTGCTTTAAATAAACGAGGCGGATCTAAATTTTCTTCCTCTTCTTTTTTACAAGATGAGATGAGCACTATTGCTGTAAATAACAACAATAAATATTTGCTAGATGTATTAATAAACAATTTCATATCTGATATTTTTTAATAACCAAAGTTTTGAACCATGTTTGTATTTTCATTCAAGGCAGTTTTTGGATACGGTAATAATTCTTTTTTATTTGCCTCAAAATAGAAAGCAAAACCTGTAGAAATACTGGTAATTTGATTTTCTGTAGTTAAAGCTCTTCTCCAGTTTTTAACAGTATATCCCGCAGGTGCGGTAGTAGAGTTTAAACCTGGAGCAAACAATACGTTATTTGGAGCCCCGCCGAAAAGATCTAACGTAGCAACTTCGGTAACACTAGGTGTTAAATTGTAATTAGCTTCTTTAGCGTAAACATAATTAGGCACGTTTACATAAGGGCCTGTTCCGTCAATTAACTGCTGTAGTTTAGTTCTGGTTTCAATAAATTTACTGTTAATTAAATTCCAACGGATCAAATCAAATTTTCTAATTGCTTCGCCACCAAACTCTAATAATCTTTCTTTAACAATTGCATTAAAGAAATCTATTTTGTTAGTTGGTGTAACTGGAATACTACCTTCGAAACCTACATAAGCACGTTTTTGTACCAATTGCAAACCTTCTGCAGCCGTTGCCGATGGACCATTACCTATTTCGTTATCAGCTTCTGCATACATTAATAAAATATCTGCATACCTTAAAATTGGCCAGTTTACTGCAAATTGTTGCGATGATGATCTTCCATCAAAATTTGTCCACGATTTACGGAATTTTGCATCAGTAAAGTTGTTTAACGTATTAATTATTTTTTTAGAAGTGGCCGTAATCTCGAAAATACCCAAGGTTACATCTCTTCTACAATCTTTACTCGGATCAAACTCATAAAAATAAGTAGCAATGGCATTCATACCGCCACCTCCAGTACCATAAGTTGAGGCTGCATTAAAACGAATCCCGTTGTAATAACCCAATTTACTATCGGTGTTTGCATTTGCACCAAAGGCAGCAACTTCTAACATTAATTCGTTTTCGTTATCAGCTCTCGTACCATGTAAACTTTTAAAGATATTTTCGTAAACCGGATTTAAACGGTGTGAACCGTTGTCCATAATCGCTTTACATTCGTCTTTGGCAATCTGATAATATTTCAAATAATCAGCGCTTCTTTCCATGGTATTGGTTTTTGTTCTTAAAGAATATCCACCTCGAGCCAAAGCAATTCTAGCCCTTAAACCTTTAATTGCACCTTTTGTAAAACGAAAACTACCATACTCTGCAATTTCTGATCTCCAAGGCACTAAATCTGATGCAATTGCCAAATCTGCTATAATCTGATCGTAAGTTAAATCTCTATCAGCATTTGCTGGAAAAAGATTTTCTGCATCGGCAGCTGGCACAAAACGTTGTGGTACATCGCCCCAATTGCGGATTAACTCATAATAAAATTGTGCTCTTAAAGCTAAGGCTTCGCCATGGTAACGTTTCATTAAAGCTTGCTCTGTTGCCGAACCACTGGTGTATAATTTAGATTGAGGAATGAATTTGATGCATAAATTTGCTCTTTCGATACCAGAATACAATTGTGCAAATGGTTGAATTATATCCGTATTGTCAGAACTTGCGCCATACATGCTAATTCCTCTCCTGTCTGATGGGCTATAACTTCCTGATGTTTTAAAATCATCGGCTGTAATGCCAAACAAAGTTGATAAACGGCTACCATAACCGTTATCGCCAACTAACCTATTGTACACACCAACTAAAGCTGTATTTGTTGTGGCTGTAGATTCAAATACTACTGCTTCTGATGAAGTAGAAGGCGATTCGAAATCTAAAAACTTTTTGCAAGATGGTGTAATCATTATCGCTCCTATAGCAAAAACTAGAGTTGCGTATTTAATAATTCTATTTTTCATATCAATTAAGATTAAAATGTCATGTTTAAACCGGCTAAAATATATCTGCTACGTGGATAAGCAGCATAATCTATACCTGGTGTTAAAGGATTAGATCTACGTGTATTAGCTTCTGGATCATAACCTGTATAACCCGTGAAACTATGCAAGTTGTTTACAGTAGCATAAACTCTTAATCTCGAAATAAATTTACTACGTTGAACAAATTGAGTTGGTAGTGTATAACCTAAAGTGATGTTGTTTACACGTAAAAAAGATCCATCCTCAACAGCATAAGATGTTAAAGTATAATTACCTGGAGATGGTGTCCATAAGGTAGTGTTCGCATTTAATGCTGCTAAAACTGCAGGATCTGTTACTCTTACTCCATTGGCATCAAAGTTTTTCCACCTGTTGTTCATTGTTGCCAATAAGTTATTGTCTCTAACGTTAAACTGCGATGAAAACTCGATGGTGTTTGCATTATAAACTTCGTTACCAACGGTGAAGTTCATGAAAACGCTTAAATCGAAGTTTTTATAAGCAAACTGATTGGTGAAACCACCGGTAAATTTAGGTTGAGATGTACCTAAAACTGTTTTATCATCATCGCCAATTAACATACTGGTAGAGTTAGAAAGCTTTTTAACCTTCATATCTCCTGGTTGAGGTTCTCTGTTACCAATTAACACTCTGCTGTTTGCAATACCTGGCTTTAAAACATAAGTATAGGCCAATGTAGTTGTGTTTTGAGTTACATTAAAATCATCCAAATTATAACGACCATCAGATACGAAACCATAAAACTGACCAACTGGTTTACCAACTTCTACTTTGAAATCGGCCAAACTATTAACCCAACCTGATTGAACTACGTAAGATTGTACGCCGTTTTGCAGTTCTAAAATTTTGTTTTTGTTGAAAGAAATATTGAAACCAGCATTGTAACTGAAATCTTTAGATTTAACAACAGCTCCATTTAACTGTAATTCGATACCTCTATTTTGAGTTTTCCCAACATTTTGTTGTTGCGTATTGTAACCGTTAATTGGCGGAATGTTTGCATTTAACAATAAATCACGAGTTCTGTTATCATATAAATCTAAAGCAATTGAAACTCTATTTTTTAACAATTCGATATCGAAACCAATGTTTGCTGAAATATTTTTTTCCCAAGTAATGTTACTATTTGCCAATACGTTACCAGCAATTAAACCAGTGGTTACAGAACCATCATTGCTGGCATATCCACCTTGTGTAGAATTAGCAGAAAACAGAGTTCTAAATAAATCTTGTCCAATTCTATTGTTACCAGCTAAACCATAACTTGCTCTAATTTTAAATTGATCGATCCATTTCAAATCCATTTTTTTAAAGAAGTCTTCTTCAGATAATCTCCAAGCAATTTGTGCTGATGGAAAATCGCCCCATCTGTTTCCTTCTGCAAAGAAAGATGAGCCATCTCTACGGTAATTTATGGTAGCTAAATATTTTCCTTTGTAGTTGTAAGATGCTCTGGCAAAAAACGAAAACTGACGTGAACCTGATTGAAATGAAGTTGGTTTATCTTGAACTGAACCCGCTGTTGGTGGTTCTGCTTTTTGTATCCCTGCAAATGCTTCATCGGCTGTAATATTAATTGGAAACCATCTAATGGTGCTGCTGTTAGATTTTACATCAATTTTATTTAACTCCTGACCCGCTAATAAATCTAAACTATGATCGCTACCCAAATTTGGTTTGTAATTGATAATGTTGGTATTAATTAAAGTTGTACCGTTAGAATTGTCTAAAACCACAACTGGTAAACCTGCACTATTTCTGGCAATACCACTTAATGGACCGTTAAAGCCGTTAACCTTTCTGTCTGCAAAAGTTAAACCTACAGTAGATCTTATGCTTAAATTTTTAAGGATTTGATAGCTTAAATAGCCACTGCTAATTAAATCATTTCTATTGTCGTACTTTAATTCTTGTTGTGCTAACGATATTGGGTTAGACAATTGTGTAGTTAAAAAATCGGCATCGAATAAATCGCCAGCATCGCCACCGCCAGAATATGGCTGGTAACGTACCGAGTTTCTTAAACGGTTGGTACCTTGTGAACCCGTACTTGTTGTACCAACACCTTCAACAGTTTGGCGGCTGTAACGCACATTAATACCTGTTCTTAATTTTTCTGAAATTTTATGATCGAAACGGAAAGAAGCAAAAGTACGGCGAAAGCCAGACTCTAACATAATTCCATCTTCGTTGGTATTGTTAACTGTAAAATTATAAGTTGTGGTTTTTGTACCACCAGATAAATTTAAAATTTGTGTATTTGAAAAAGCTTGGCGACCAAATACGCGATCTTGCCAATCGATGTTTGGAATGTTTTTATAGATTTCTAAATCCTCAAAAGTGCCGTATTTTTTGGTAAACGCATCTCTAACATCTTGTGCGGTATTGTTATTGTACAACTCGTATTGATAAGTTACAAACTCAAATGGGTTCATCACATCTAGTTTGTTTACAATTTGCCTAACACCTGCAAAAGCATCAAAAGAAACAACTGTTTTACCGTCTCTACCGCTTTTAGTTGTAATAATTACTACCCCATTTGCACCTCTACTACCATAAATAGAAGTTGATGCAACATCTTTTAACACATCTATACTTTGAATTTCATTTGGCGATAAAATAGATAATGCGTTATCAACCTGAATACCATCCACAATATACAAAGGCGAGTTATCTCCTGTTAAAGAACTTCCACCCCTAACCCTAATTTGTATTTCGGCACCTGGGCTACCTTCGGTTGTTGTTGCAGTTACACCAGCCAATTTACCTGCTAATGCTTCAGCAACTGTTCCTACCGGAAAATCTACTAAATCCTTTGCTCCCAGCGATGACACCGAACCTGTAACTGCTTCTTTGCGAACAGTGCCATAACCAATGTTTACAATGTTAACTTCATTAAGTGTGGTAGAATTTTCTTCTAAAGCGGCATTAACTTGAGTTTTTGTACCAACCTCAACTTCTAATTCATTAAAACCAACAGACTTAAATACTAAGATTACAGAACCAGTTGACGGAATTCCAATTTTATAAGCACCTTTATCATCGGTACTAACGGCAATTTTGGTTCCTTTTATTAATACGCCCACACCTGGCAGCGGAGCGTTGTTACCTTTTTCGGTAACCTTACCAGTAATTTGTCTGGTTTGTGCAATTGCTAAATTTATACCAATAGCAAGCACACAAAGGAGCAGTAAAATTTTTTTCATACATTTTAATATTTGGTTTAGAAATGCCTTTTTAGAGGCTTCTATTTAAACAAGTCTACATTGTTTTTTTTATAAAGCATAACAGTACAGGACACTAAATTTGTGTAATCGTTCCCGACAACGTTGCCAAAAGTGATACAGAATTTTTATATTCAAGCCTCAGAAAAAAATCGTATCATTATAGATTGATTTTAACACTTCAATTAATAGCGAATTATTGCTTAAAATATGTTCGAGCCCGTTACTATAAAAGATATTGCAAAGGCCTTAGGCTTATCTACTTCTACCGTTTCGAGAGCGTTAAGAGATACACATGAAATTAGTGCTGCAACAAAAAAAATTGTACTTGCTTACGCTAAAGAAATCAATTATCAGCCCAACCCTATTGCTTTAAGTTTAAAAGAACGTAGAAGTAAATCTATTGGTGTGGTAGTGAGCGAAGTGGCAAATAGTTTCTTCTCACAAGCTATCAACGGTATCGAATCTATTGCTTATGATAGAGGTTACCACGTTATCATTTCTCAAACACATGAATCTTATGACCGAGAAGTCATCAACGTACAACATTTGGCATCAAGATCTGTAGATGGTTTATTGGTTTCCTTATCATCGCAAACAACAGATATTTCGCACTTAACTTCATTACACGAAAGAGGCTTGCCAATTGTTTTTTTTGATCGCGTAGCGGATGAAATTGATACACATAAAGTAATTGCTAATAATGAAAAAGGGGCTTTTGAAGCCACAGATCATCTAATTAAATCTGGTTATAAACGTATTGCGCATTTAACAAGTTCTAGCTATTTATCCATAAGTATTGAACGTTTATCTGGTTATGAGGCTGCATTAAAAGCGAATGGATTAAGTGTAAATCAAAATTACATTAAACATTGTTTGCATGGCGGTATGTTGTACGAAGAAACAGAAAATTCAATAAAAGAATTAATGGCTTTGCCAGAAAAACCAGATGCTATTTTTGTTGCTGGAGATAGATTAAGTACTGGCTGTTTAAGCGTTTTAAAAAACCTTAATATGTCAATTCCTGTTGCGGGTTTTAGTAATTCTGATGTGTTAGATCTTTTCAATCCATCATTAACTTCGGTTAGGCAACCAGCCTTCGAAATCGGCCAGTTGGCCACTCAAATGCTTTTACAATTAATAGAAGCTAAATATCCGATAGAAGAGTTTGAGAAGAAAATTTTAGAAACTGAGTTGTGTGTGAGAAGTTAAGTTGGTATAATGGTTATAGGACTAGGTGGTAAGTTTAGTTCATAAAAAAAGTTCAACAATCTGCTGAACTTTTTAAAATAAGACCTGAAAATTTTTATCTACCTATATTCTGTTTCAAAACCTGTTGCTAATTGTTGCAACTCCTCGTTAGAAATCAACTTTGGATCGTTGTATTGCTTCTCTAACATAGAAAGCGCCACTTTAATATGACCTGTTGTTGTATTAATTAAACACTCGCCACCCTCTATAGTTGCTGAGATGTACTTACCTATTCCACGGTTAACATCCGCAAAACGAAGCACTAATTCATGGAAAATAAACACTGGATAATTCATTTGTTAAAAGTAGAGGGCTAATGTTAAGCTAATATGAAGTTAGTGTTATTTTTTGTTAACATTTAGTTAACATTGACTTGAGCAAAATCACCTAATATCTATTTAAATTAAAATATCGAATAAAATTGCTTAACAATAAGTTAACCAACACCACCTCATTAAACAGGTAGTTTAAATGCTTGTCTACCCAATAACTTCCATGTTTTTCCTTGCTTTTGCCATACCAACATTACTCCAATGTGTGCTTCTCCAGGTTTACCACCATCATTGGTAACCGCATGTAGCTCATGCCTAACAATTGCTGTTTTACCACTTATTTTAACCGTTTGATTTTTAAATTCAACACTTACAAAATCTGAAGAACCATTAGCTATTGCCTCAACAAAAGCTGCTTTTTCTTGTATCTTTCCGCTTGAATGACCGTAACTTAAGTCTGTCGCTGCAACATTTTCTAATGCAGTTTTTTCGCCACTTATTAATGCCAAACGCATATTTTCTACAGCAGCTAAAACTTCGTTTTCATCTCTAGATTGAGCCTTAACCATCATACTTAAACTTAAAACCAACAATAAAATAATCTTTTTCATAATTTTTTTTTCAAAAATAAAGCTACAATAATATATTTTATACAAACAACATTTAAATTATTTAGCCAACTTCTTCTTCCATTTAGTACTTAAATATTTTCTCAACGGAATATCATAAAAAACCATTACTAAATGTGCAAACCCTAAAAGTAAAATTAGCGCTCCTAAAATGATAAAGGCAAGTTGCATTGTATTGGGTTTGTGTATTGTATAAAAATTGCCAAACATCCATAAAAACGCATAATGTGTCATGTACAAAGGATAAGATATTTTTCCTGAAAATTGGCATAGTTTTTTTAAACCAAAATTTAGATTTGCACCCGCTCCTAAAGCAATTAGGAATGGGAAATACAAAATCACAACAAAAGGTTCGGTTATCCAATTCCACTTTGTAAAAGGCATTACAAAGGCTAATAACAGCAATAAGGAAAGACCAAAAAATCCTAATTTATTTTTAATAATCCAATTTGATCGATAGATGAGCAAACCTGCCAAAAACGAATAGGCTATTCTTGCTCCTCCATCCCAAAAAGTAGGCCCACTCCATCCACCTAATAAATTACCAGCCCTACTTGCTACAAAACCTATGGCTAGTGCCGATATAATAGTTAATAAAAATAGATAGCCTCGTTTTACTCTACAAAGCACCAAAACATAAGCTAAATTGGCTACGTATTCCCAAAACAATGACCATGATGGCGCATTAAAACTGAAGAGATTAAATGCTCTATCTGCAATAATGGGTAAAGGAATGAGTAATATAGCGCATATAAAGGCCAATGTAATTTTGCCTGCACCGTATAATTCTGGGTGGCCACCAAAGGGATCAAATAAAAATGCCAATAAACCAAATACTGAACCGGCAACAACCAGTGGATGCAATCTTATAAATCTTGTTTTAAGAAATTCCCAAACACCCATTTTCGCAATCCGATCATCGTAAGCATAACCCATTACAAACCCAGAAAGGCAGAAAAAAAAATCAACTGCTAAAAAACCATGACCAATTATATTTTTGCTAAAATCAGTATAAGCCCATTCCATAAAATGAAATATCACAACTGCTATTGCAGCAACACCTCTTAATCCATCTAAAATTTCAAAATGTTTTTTCGGTTGAAGGTTGGTAACAGCTGTATTCATTTACTTAATGTTGTTTTAATACTAAATTTTGATTGACATTTAGTTTTCACCATATTTTGTAAGGTATTTAAAACATTGCTTATAAGTTACAAAATTTAAATGTTTTTAATTTTCCCAACTAAACACATGGCTTTAGGTTTTTATTAAAGAAAAATCAGAAATATTAAAAATTTAATCTACTTAAGGATTAATCACTCAAAAAATTATCTCTTGTTCAAATTAAATTAAATCTTATAAACTTATTTGTCCTATTAATTTTAGGTTTTGGTCATTATTAGCCTCTAACATGCATAAGTCTTATTAAATATTCAAATGTGATAGTAAAAATGACGAAATAAACTATTAGAACCCTACCGATGTTGATAATTTAGCAGCTAAGATGAGCTGGTCATCTAACCAAATTATGTATGTAAAGATGAATAAATTAAAACCTGCACTGCTATTAGTTTCTATTGGCACCTGTTTACTATTTTCTTTCAATAAATCAAAAGGTTTAAAAGATTACTATAATAATTATTTCCCGATAGGTGTTGCGGTAACACCAAACGATATTAGAGGTAATGAAAAATCATTAATACTTGAACATTTTAATAGCATCACTGCAGAAAATGCCATGAAAATGGGACCATTGCAGCCAGGTGAAAATAAATATTTTTGGTCTAATGCCGATTCTATTGTAGAATTTGGTGTAAAAAATAAGTTAAAAGTTAGAGGGCATTGTTTGGTATGGCATACCCAAACCCCGAGATGGCTTTTTAAAGATAGCGCAGGTAAAACAATTTCTAAAGAAGTACTGCTTACGCGTATCAAAAACCATATCAACACCGTTGTACCTCGTTACAAGGGCAAAATTTACGCATGGGATGTTGTTAACGAAGTAATTGCCGATGATACTTCATACTTCAGAAAATCTCCGTTGTACAATATTGCTGGTGAAGATTTTGTAGAGCAAGCTTTTAGATATGCGCATGCTGCCGACCCTAAAGCGATACTTTTTTATAATGATTACAATACGGAAACTCCTGCAAAAAGAGATAAAATTTTTAAAATGTTAAAAGGCCTTTTAGCTAAAGGTGTACCAATACATGGGGTCGGTCTGCAAGCGCATTGGTCAATCAACAATCCTAGTCGCGAAGAATTAGAGAAATCTATTGAAATGTTCTCATCATTAGGTCTCCAAATTCAATTTACTGAGCTTGATATTTCAGTTTACACTGGCAGACAAGGCGGACAACTAATTGCTGGCGAAAAAGCCAAAGAGCCAGCCGTATTTACACCCGAAATGGAACAGAAGCAGTTAGAAAAATATAAAATGATTTTTGATGTATTTAGAAAGCATAAAAAACACATCACTGGCGTAACTTTTTGGAACCTTTCTGATAAATATACATGGCTTGATGGCAGAGGCCGAAAAAACTTTCCCCTACTTTTTGATACAGAATTAAAGCCTAAAAAGGCGTATTACGAAGTAATTAAATTTTAATTATGCGCATCAAATCTATTTTCACTATCGTTTTATTGACATTTTTATTCGGCACCCAATTTAATGTTTTAGCCGATGAGGTGATTGAAGAAATTGCAGTACTGGTGGAAATTTACAACACTATAAAACAGATTAACTAATGAACAAACTACGGTCATTTTTAACTTGCACAGCATTACTATTGGCAAGTTTACCTTCATTTTCTCAGGATCCTAATTTTTATATTTTCTTGGCCTTCGGGCAGTCGAACATGGAAGGTGCCGCTAAATTCGAAGCACAAGATACTTTATCAGTTGATGAAAGATTTCGTGTTTTAGAAGCCGTTAATTGTACTGAATTAAATCGTAAAAAAGGCAACTGGTATACTGCTGTTCCGCCATTAACCCGTTGTAAAACAGGATTAGGTCCAGTAGATTATTTTGGCAGAACGCTTGTTGCAAATCTGCCTGCTAACGTAAAAGTTGGAGTAATCAATGTTGCTGTAGGCGGCTGTAAAATTGAGCTTTTTGATAAAGATAATTATCAATCTTATACAGCAACTGCTCCAGATTGGATGAAAGGTATGCTGGCAGATTATGATGGAAATCCTTATGCTCGTTTGGTAGAGATGGCAAAAATTGCTCAGAAAAGTGGTGTAATTAAAGGTATTTTAATGCACCAAGGCGAATCAAATACTGGTGATAAAACTTGGCCAACAAAGGTTAAAGGTGTGTACGAGAATTTATTAACAGACCTTAATTTAACAGCAAAAAACACACCTTTATTAGCTGGTGAAGTAGTAAATGCAGATCAAGGTGGCGTTTGTGCCAGCATGAATCCTATTATTGCGACTTTACCAGATACTATTCCTACTGCTCATGTAATCTCATCGGCTGGATGCCCAGATGGACCTGATAACCTACATTTTTCTGCCGAAGGCTATCGAATGCTGGGCAAACGATATGGCGAAAAAATGCTATCTCTACTAAAAAACTAATACTTGTGGACTAGAAGATTTTATAAAAATTGTTTTCTAGTGTTGTTGCCTTGCGCAAAAAAAAATTGTTAAAGACATGAAGCACTAAAACCTATTGGCAGGTAATTAATTTTAAAAATAAATGAAGAAACTAACTTTACTTTTATCAATTATTATAGCTAGTATTGGTTTAAACGCTGCCGGCCTTGATCCAATTACTATAAATTCCTACGTCCCTGGAAGTTTTCCATTGGTTAGTAAGGGTAAAGTTGCATCAATATTAGTAAGCCAAAATGAATGGTCTGGAACTATTTTGGCAGCTAAAAATCTACAAATTGATATTGAAAAAGTAAGTGGAGTTGCTCCTGCTTTTTTAATTGAGGAAACCAAAGGAATGCCTATTATTATAGGAACAATAGGTAAAAGCAAAATCATTGATGAAATGATTAGCAACCGCCGCATCAATGTGAGTGATATTGCTGGGCATTGGGAAGCAACATTAATCCAAGTGGTAAAAAATCCTGTTAAGGGAATAGATTCTGCATTGGTAATTGTTGGCAGCGACAAAAGAGGTACCATTTACGGCGTTTACGAATTAGCTTATCAAATTGGCGTTTCTCCGTGGTATTATTGGGCAGATGTTCCCGTAAAAAAAAATAATTCAATTTTTGTAATTGCAGGTCGACATGTAATTTCTTCTCCGGCAGTAAAATACCGAGGTATATTTTTAAATGATGAAGCCCCTGCCCTTTCTGGCTGGAGCAAAAAACAATTTGGCGGTTTCAATAGCAAATTTTACGAAAAGGTTTTCGAATTAATTCTGCGCCTGAAAGGAAATTATCTGTGGCCTGCCATGTGGGGCAATGCATTTAATGATGATGACAAACTAAATCCGATATTAGCGGACGAATATGGAGTAGTAATTGGCACATCGCACCATGAACCTTTAACCCGTGCGCACGATGAATGGAGAAGATACAAAGGTGGTAAATGGAACTACGAACAAAACCCCCAACAACTCCGTGATTTTTGGAAAACTGGTTTACAACGAGTGACTGATAAAGAACAGATTATTACCATTGGGATGCGTGGTGATGGCGATGAACCAATGTCTGCAGGGACAGCTACTGCCCTACTCGAAAAAATTGTAAAAGATCAACGAGAAATTATTGAAAAAGTAAGTCAAAAACCCGCTTCAGAAACACCTCAATTGTGGGCGCTTTACAAAGAAGTACAAGATTATTATGATAAAGGGATGCGGGTACCCGATGATGTTACCCTACTTTTATGCGACGATAATTGGGGAAACCTTAGAAAACTACCAAAAGTTGGCGAAGCACCTAGAAAAGGTGGCTACGGCATATATTATCATTTTGATTATGTTGGTGGTCCAAGAAATTATAAATGGGTAAATACCAATCCCATTCAAAAAATTTGGGAGCAAATGCGATTGGCTTATGAGTATGATGCCAATCAGATTTGGATTGTTAATGTTGGCGATTTAAAACCTATGGAATTTCCGATAGAGTTCTTTTAGATTATGCTTGGGCTCCAGATGCCATCCCAGCAGAAAAATTGATGCACTACACCGAAAAATGGGCTAATAAGCAATTCGGAACCACACATGCTACCTCAATTGCAAGTTTTATAGATACTTATTTAAAATACGCAGGGCGGATAAAACCAGAATTGCTAAACGGCAACACTTACAGCTTAGTAAACTATAGCGAATTTGAGAAGGTTACAACAGATTTTAAAGCATTAAAGGAACAAGCAAATGCAGTTTATTTACAACTTAATATCAATCAAAAAGATGCATACTATCAGTTGGTATTACACCCAATTGAAGCTTTAGCTAATCTTTACGAAATGTATTTAGCGGTAGCCAAAAATAAACTTTACGCAAAACAAGGCCGTTTATCAGCTAATTTTTTTTCCGAACAAGTAGATACGCTCTTTAAAAGAGATGCTGCTATAACTACTTACTATAATAAAACAATGGCTGGCGGAAAATGGGATCACATGATGGATCAAACACACATCGGCTATACTTCTTGGCAACAGCCAGATCAAAATATCATTCCTAAAACTATAAAAATAGCTAATAAAAATACCGCATTAGCTTTGATGATTGAAGGTGATGAAACTGCTCTTACTGGTAAAATTAAATCCATCAAATCTTTACCAACTTTTTCATCATTAACTCAAAAATCACATTATTTCGAAATTTTTAAAACGGGTGTTGATGAAATCAATTACCACATTAAAGCTCCAGAATACATTATACTAAGTCACAAAAAAGGTTCCCTAAATCAAGATGAGAAAGTTGAGCTTAGCATAGATTGGACAAAAGCACCAAAAGGAAATAAGTTAAACGAAATAACCGTAACTGGTAGTGAAGGATCAGCAATCAGTTTTATGATTAAAACCGAAAACTTAACAGCAGAAAGTTTAACTAAGAATCTGTTTTTACCTGAAAATGGCTATATCTCTATGGAAGCACCAAGTTTTAGCCTTGCGGTAAATAACCGACCTATATTTTGGAAAACCATACCTAATTATGGCAAAACAAAAGGTGGAGTGATAGCTATCCCCCTAACAGTTGCTGTTCAACAACCTAAACATGGTTCGCCTCATTTAGAATATAATATTTATCTAAGTGAAGCAGGAAATTTCACTTTACATACTTTCGTTTCTCCTACTATAGATTTTACTGGAACCGATGGGTTGAAGTTTGCGGTATCTATAGATAATGAAATGCCAATAACGGTAAACATTAGCAGCAATTATGCTAATGAAGGTGCCTGGGAACAATCTGTTGCCAACGCCATTAAAATATTTAAAATACCATTTTCTTTTGATAAACCGGGTAAGCATACCATTAAATATTGGATGATTAACCCAGGCATAGTATTACAAAAATTAGTACTTGATTTAGGGGGACTAAAGCCAAGTTTTTTAGGCCCACCAGAAAGCACGATAAGCACAAAATAATTTAAAACCATATATGAAAAAGATGATTAAAGAACTTACAAAAATAACCTTATTTACCTCTATAATGGGTTTAGGTTTAGCCAGCTCTTGCCAGCAATCAAACAACAAAACTGTTGAAACAAAAGCTGATACCATTAAGAAGTCGAAATACCTTTCAGCTCCACTAATTTCCGAAATTTACACAGCCGATCCTTCTGCACGTGTGTTCGATGGCAAAATTTATATCTATCCATCTCACGATGTGGAAGCTGGCACTCCAGAAAATGATAACGGTGATCATTTTGACATGAGAGATTACCATATTTTAAGTATGGATAGCATTGGCGGAAAAGTTACTAAACATGAGGTTGCTTTAAGTGTTAAAGATATTCCTTGGGCAGGCCGCCAACTTTGGGCACCAGATGCTGCCTATAAAAATGGCACATATTACCTTTATTTCCCTGTAAAGGACAAAGAAGATATTTTTAGAATTGGTGTAGCAACTTCTAAAAATCCAGTCGGTCCATTTAAAGCAGAAAAAGAGCCAATTAAAGGAAGTTTGAGTATTGATCCAGCTATGTTTACGGATACAGATGGTAGCACTTACATGTACTTTGGTGGTATTTGGGGCGGACAACTACAACGTTGGAAAGATGGAAAATACGATGCCAATGGTTCTAAAACCGATTCGCAAAAAGAAAACGAACCTGCTTTAAATGCAAAAGTGGCTAAAATGAGTGGCGATATGTTATCATTTGACGGTGAAGTTAAAGATGTTCAAATAGTAGATAAACAAGGAAAACCATTATTAACTAAAGACCACGATAGACGTTTTTTTGAAGGGGCTTGGATGCATAAATATAATGGTAAATATTACTTCACTTATTCAACAGGCGATACGCACTATTTAGCTTATGCCATTGGCGATAATCCCTTTGGGCCATTTACTTATCAAGGTACTTTTATGAATCCAGTGCAAGGATGGACCACACATCATTCTATTTTAGAAATAAAAGGCAAATGGTATATTTTTTATCATGATACCCAATTATCTGGAAAAACCCACTTGAGAAATGTAAAAGTAACCGAGCTTGTACGTAACAGCGATGGAAGTATACAACTAATTGAACCAATGGTTAAATAATGCTTTAAAAATTACCATAAGCAATAAAACCTAAAATTTAATTCTGAGCATGGTAGAACGAAAAATTTTTGTTATAGAAATCAAAAATATCATTTCCACTGTGCTCAGACTTAAAGTTGATTAATTTAGAGCTTCATAGTAATGCTATCTTGAAAAGTAATGGTATTATCAGCAAGCGCTTTTAAACCGTCTTCTCTAAATATGTACCTGTAGATTGCCGATCTACAATTGTAGGTTCTATTACAATATTCGAGATTTTATCGTAAGGATTGTTTTGTTTAATCATGTCTAAAAACAGCTTCGCACAGGCTTTGCCAATTAGATTCGGATGCTGATCTACTGTAGATAAGCTTGGTGTTACATAAGGAGAAAAAACTTCGTTGGCAAAACCCATTACCCCAATAACTGGTGGTGCTAAGTTTACTTCCTTTAGTTTTTTAATTATGCCTAATGCGGTAAAGTCATCTCCTGCAATAATGGCATCTGGCCGATTTTCATTGCGCAACAATTTACTAATGCCAAAACGACCATCTTTAATAGACAAGCCACCCAAAATAATATCCTCTTCTAAAACAGGTAGATTATTTAATTTAAGTGCTTGTTTATAACCTTCCAATCGTTCGCTAAATATTTTAATTTTATGGCTTGTGGTAACAAAAGCTATTTTTTTATAGCCCCGTTCTATCAAATGGTTTGCGGCTATAAAACCTGCTTTAAAATCGTTTAACGTAACAGAAGGCACTTTTAAACTTTCATCTACCCTATCAAAAAGAATGAGTGGTTTGTTTTGATTAATTACCTCTCTAAAATGAGATACATCTTCAGTTTCTAAAGCGAGTGATGCCATAATACCGTCAACCTGAGCTTCTAACAATGTGGTTACACCTTTAATTTCTTTAGCTACAGATTCACTGGATTGATATACAATGATGCTATAACCACTATCTTTTAATTCATCCTCAATACTATGAATAATGGATGCAAAAAAATGAGCTTGAATACTTGGCACAATTACCCCTATGATATATGTTTTTCCTGATTTTAAAGCCGATGCTAATTTATTTGGCCGATAATCGAGCTTTGCAGCCATTTCAATTACTGCCTTTTTGGTAGCATCACTAATTCCAGGAAAATTGCTCAATGCCCTTGACACGGTAGAAACCGTTACATCAAGCGCATTGGCAATATCATAGATGGTAGTCCTTTTTTTCAAGATAATTTTAAAAATTGTTCTATCGCAAGTTTACGTAAAATAATTATGATCGTTTAATGATGCTATTAAATTACCAAAAATAAGCATAAAGACCAGTAAGAATTACAATAACAACTGCTGAACCTAAAGCAAAACTGTTGCTCACTTTAAACATGCTGCTATCAATTTCTAATCCTTTGGCTTTTGTGCCTCTTTTATGGTCAATTAAACTGATAATTACCATACCAATTACAGCAATAACGAACACAAAGCCCATTCTGTCTAAAAATGGTATTTCGTATAACGATGTACCATCAGGCTGAACAACTAATGAAGAAAAACCGGATGAGGCTAAAAATTCTAAATCCATTAAGCGAGGTAAAAATTTAAATAGTACCGATAAAGCAAAACCACCTACCGTAGCAAACATTGCTGCATTTGAACTTGTCTTTTTCCAGAAGAAACCTAAAATAAACATGGCAAAAATACCCGGACTAACAAACCCAGTATATTCTTGTATAAATTCAAATCCACCTTTTTTATCAATACCTAAAAATGGCGCAATAACTACCGCTGCAGCCATTGCTACAACTACCACTATTTTACCAACTTTTACCAATTTCTGCTCACTAGCGCCTAAATCAATTTTCTTTTTAAAGATGTCTAACGTAAATATGGTAGCAATGCTGTTCACCTTACCCGCCAACGAAGCTACAATTGCTGCTGTTAATGCTGCAAATGATAAACCTTTTAATCCGGCAGGTAAAAGATTTAATAAAACTGGATAGGCCTTATCAGGATTTAGTTCTCCATTTTGGAGCATTTCGGTTTGTAAACCACCTTTCATGTGGATTACATAAGCCGCAATACCTGGTAATACCACAATAACTGGCATTAATAATTTTAAAAATGCCGCGAATAAAATACCGCTTCTTGCAGTTTTTAAATCGGCACCCAAAGCACGTTGGGTAATGTATTGGTTACAGCCCCAATAATTTAAATTTACAATCCACATACCACCAAATAACACCGTTAAACCTGGCAAACTCGGGAAATTGGGATTATCCTTCTTTAATATCATGTGAAAATGATCATCAGATTGGCTCATCATATAGTTAAAACCATCTATTACACCAGCTTGACCATTCAATTCTGCCACTCTGCCTAAAGCTAAATAGGTGGTAACCAATCCGCCCAAAATCAAAAATATGACCTGTATTACATCGGTATAACCAATTACTTTCATCCCGCCTAATGCGATGATAATTGAAAAAGCTGCTAAAGCATACATGCATAAAGTGGTATCGATACCCGAAATACCATTGATGGCAAGTGCACCCAAATAAAGGATAGAAGTTAGGTTTACTACAACATATAATAAAAGCCAAAAAACAGCCATTATCATAGCTACCGTTTCATTATAACGCTGCTGCAAAAATTGCGGCATGGTATAAATTTTATTCTTAAGGTAAACCGGAATAAAAAATACAGCAACAATAATTAATGTTAAAGCCGCCATCCACTCGTAGGTGGCAATGGCTAAACCCATTTTAAATCCATTACCACTCATGGCAATAAATTGTTCTGATGAAATATTTGAGGCAATTAACGATGTTCCAATAGCCCACCAGGTTAATGAACCTTCAGCTAAAAAATAATCGTGAGAAGCCGAAACCGACTTTTTCTTTTTACGGTAAATCCACCATCCGTATGCGGCAACAATTACAAAGTATATCAGAAATACGATGTAATCTTTAATAGCTAAACTGTTCATTTTGGTTTTTGGTTAGAGTTTTATTTTTAAAAGTAAAATGCTCAAACCGCTTTAAACGTGTTTGAGCATTTACTGTTTTTTAAATGTGTCTGTTAATGATGTTTTCTAAATATTCTTGTTTACCACTTAAAGTTTGTGGTTCGCCATTTTCGGCAGCATAGTTTCTTAAATCCTCGAGCGTTAATTTTCCTTGCTCAAATTCTGCACCTTTTCCGCTATCAAATGAAGCATATCTATCAGCACGTACTTTTTTATAATCAGATTTTTGAAGAATAGAATCTGCAGTAATTAAAGCACGAGCAAATAAATCCATTCCACCTACGTGTGCATAAAATAAATCTGCTTGGTCTGTAGAGTTTCTACGGATTTTAGCATCAAAGTTTACACCACCACCTTGCAAACCACCACCTTCTAAAATAATCAACATTGCTTCTGTTAATTCATTAATATCGTTAGGGAACTGATCTGTATCCCATCCATTTTGGTAATCGCCACGGTTGGCATCAATAGAACCCAATAAACCGTTATCAACTGCTACTTGCAATTCATGTTGAAAAGTATGACCGGCTAACGTTGCATGGTTTACCTCTAAGTTTAATTTAAAATCTTCTAATAAATCGTATTGTTGCAAGAAACTTTTAACCGTTGCTGCATCGTAATCATATTGGTGTTTAGATGGCTCGCATGGTTTAGGTTCGATAAAGAAAGTACCTTTAAAGCCTTGTTTACGAGCATAATCTTTAGCTGTGTGTAAAAATTTAGCCAAATGCTCTTGCTCACGTTTCATGTTGGTATTTAGCAAACTCATGTAACCTTCTCTTCCACCCCAAAATACGTAATTTTCTCCGCCAAGGGCGATGGTTGCATCTAAAGCAGCTTTAACTTGTGCAGCGCCATGTGCCAATACTTGAAAATCTGGATTGGTAGATGCGCCATTCATGTATCGTCTGTGACTAAACAAATTTGCTGTTCCCCAAAGTAATTTTACCCCACTATCGGCTTGTTTTTGTTTTGCATATTCCACTAATGCTTGCAATCTTCTTTCGTTATCGCCAACATCGTCAGTATAATCTACCACATCCACATCGTGAAAACAATAATAAGGCAATTGCATTTTGGTGATAAACTCAAAAGCAGCATCCATTTTGTCTTTCGCACGCTCTACTGCATCTTTCTTTTCATCCCATGGAAAAATATGCGTAGCGCCACCAAATGGATCTGCTCCGTTACCATTAAATGAATGCCAATAAGCACATGCAAATTTAAAATGCTCTGTCATGGTTTTACCTGCCACTACTTTGTTGGCATCATACCATCTAAATGCCATTGGGTTATCGCTTTGCAAACCTTCAAATTTAATTTGCTCGATACCTTTAAAAAATTCTTTTTCTCCTGTTACTACTTTTGTCATTGTATTTGTTTTTTAATTTGGTCGATGGTTGATAGATTGTGGTTGATTGATCATAGTTGATAGTCGATAGTCTTTTTTCAATTAAACGAATTATTAACCATATACCATCAACTGCTAAATCAACTATTAACCATTTAATTGTCTAATTAATATTTCTTTCCAATCTTGATAAATAGGCTCATAAGCCTGGGTATTTTTTGGTTCGAGGTAATTCAAAACCTTGTGTTGTGTAAAAGCATCTTCGGTATTTTTAAAAATGCCCGCTCCAATGCCTGCACCTAGTGCCGCACCCACACTACCATCATTTTCATATAACTCTACTGGTACGCCAGTTACGTCTACAAAAGTTTGCGCAAATACTTCACTTAAAAATAAATTTGCTTTACCTGCTCTAATTACTTTTGGGTTCATGCCATTTTCACGCATGATATCTAAGCCATATCTAAATGCAAATGCGATGCTTTCTTGTACCGCTCTAAAAATCTCAGCCTGGCCGTGGGTATTTAAATCAATTCCTGTTAATTGAGCACCAGTAAACTTGTTGTTTAACATCCTTTCCGCTCCATTTCCGAAAGGAAAAACCCTTAAGCCCTTGCTACCAATTGGTGCTTGAGCTGCTATTAAATTTAGTTCTGGATACGATAAATAAGGGGCGAAAGTATGTTTAGCCCACCGATACATGCTACCAGTACCATTAATACACAACAATACTCCAGTATGTTTATGCTCAGCACTGTAAGTAACGTGAGCAAAAGTATTTACCCTCGATTGCTGATCGTAAGTTAATTCATCACTCACACCATAAATAACTCCAGATGTACCGGCTGTTGCCGCCACTTCTCCGGGTTTAAGAACATTTAATGATAAAGCGTTGTTGGGCTGGTCGCCAGATTTATAGGCCACAGGAGTACCTGCTGTTAAACCCAACAATTTAGCTACTCCCTCTTTTAAATGGCCATGTGATGAAAATAAGGGTTGTACTTGCGGAATTAAATCGGCAGCAAAACCATAGTAATTCATTACATCTGCCGAGATTTCATCCTTCTTAAAATCCCAAAAAACACCTTCTGAAAGTGCCGAAATACTTGTAGTGATTTCTCCTGTTAGCTTCATGGCAATAAAATCACCAGGCAACATTACCTTGTCTATTTTTTCGTAAATAGCTGGCTCATTGTTTTTTACCCAAGCTAATTTTGAAGCAGTAAAATTTCCTGGAGAGTTTAACAAGCTAGCCAAAGATTGCTCATGACCAATGGCATCAAAGGCTTGCTCTCCTAGCTCAACGGCTCTACTGTCGCACCAAATAATGCTATCCCGTAAAACTTCTTGATTTTTATCAACAACTACCAAACCATGCATTTGGTAGGCAATGCCGATGGCTTTAATTTCTTTGGGATCAAATAAATTGAGTGAATTAACCTTTAAAATGGCCTGTTGTACATTATGCCACCAATCCATAGGGGCTTGTTCGGCCCAACCAGATTGTACAGACTTTATTTCAGCCTCATCTTCTGGAAACTGTACTGCAACCACACTTTTTTGAGTATTTACATCTACTACAGCAACCTTAATAGAAGAGGTTCCAACATCAATACCTAATAGATACATTTATATTTTATTTTTTAACGTGAACGGCATCATTACCACTATAATCTAACCATTTAAACATGGCTTTATTTTGAGAGACTTCGCCTGATGAAGTAGCGTAAAGCGCATAGAGTGAGCCAACAAATCCGCCAGCAGTTTGTGTGCTTACCAATTTTCCATCTACTTTATCTTTTAATAATTTCCAATTGCCTTGCGTATCGGTATAGTAAAAACTGTAAAACTCACGTTGAGCTTCTATTTTAAATTGAACTTTTTTTACATCTAATGCCACTTCAGTCATTAAATCCATCGTTTTTGTTTTCGGATTTCCTTTATAAAGCTGCACAACTTGCTTTCCGTCTTTTACTGATTGGCAGATATAATAAAAGTTATATTCGCCCTGAAAAATTAACATCCCAGCTTTTTCATTTTCCTTTTTTGCCTCAAAAACCATTTCTGTAGTTGCCGAACCTGTTAAATGCTGTTGGCGTTTACCAATAAATGCCGGATTGCCTAAACCCATACAAGTTTCTGGCAACAATTTCATGGTTAAACCATTTTTCTTATCCAACTTATACCAACTGGTATCGTTGGTTCTTAAAAAAAGCAAGGATTGGTCTAATTTTCTATCAAATTTTGTTCTGTAAGCAAAATTTCCACTTTGTGGTGGTGCTTTTTGTTTTACTTCTTTATAATCAAAGGTGTAGCTGTATTGAATTTCTTTTACATCAGGATTGATAATTGGCCATTCATCTACCCATTTTACCGGGGCGATAAAAGTCTCTCTACCTGTGTTGTAGTGATTACCTTCATAAGGCCTAACTGCTAAAAAAACAGCATAAGTTTTACCATCTGGCCCCTCAACCAATTCTGCATGACCAGCAGAAGTGATTGGATCTTTACGATTTGGATCTAAATCACGTTGTGTTAAAATTGGGTTTTTATCATAAGGGATATATAGACCAGTTGCATTTTTACTCCTTAAAATTACCTGAGAGTGATTTACCGAAGTACCTCCTTCTGCTGCACATAAGTAATACCAATCTCCACGTTTAAAAATATGTGGCCCTTCTATCCAAACAGGTTTTTTGCTCAAATCAACACCACCATTAACCAATTGGATTTCTTCGCCAATAACTGTCATTTTAACTGGATCAAACTCGTAAGTACGAATAGTTCGGTGACCAGAATACAGCGGTTTATTGTTTGGCGCATCGCTGTTGTAAACAATATATGCTTTATCTGTATCAAAAAACAAGGATGGATCTATCCCTCTTACTTTTGGTAACCAGATCGGATCGCTCCATGGCCCAGCCGGATCTTTAGCAGTCATCACAAAATTTCCATTTTTATCAATGTTAGTACAAGTCATATAATATGTACCCTTAAAATAATTAATAGATGGTGCAAACAAACCTCTTGAAGTTTGATCGCCAAAAAACGTCATTTGTGATGGCCTATCAATTACACTCCCTAGTTGTTTCCAATTTTTTAAATCTCTACTATGAAAAACAGGAATACCAGGAAAGTAGGCAAATGTAGAATTGACTAAATAATAATCTTTACCTACTCTTGTGATACTCGGATCTGGATAAAAACCAGACATAATTGGATTTTTTATTGTTACCTGAGCGTTGCAGAACCCTGCGAACAATCCGATTAAAATAAATATAATTTTTTTCATAAAATTTAAAAAAAGATCAACTTACATTTTGGTTTAGTGCTGATTAAAAAATAAAATTAAAAATAAAAAACAATAAAAACAACCGATTGCATAAAAATAATAATTTTCACAAAAATTAAAATTCAACCGATTGCATAAATAAAATTATTTTATTAATTTGGGCTCATTAAACAGATTAAAATTACATTAATGAAACATACAATTAGCGAGTTAGAAGATATCGCCTCACAGGTGCGAAGAGATTGTTTGAGAATGGTACACGCCGTACAATCGGGCCACCCAGGTGCATCTTTGGGCTGTGCAGATTTTTTTACTGCATTATATTTCGAGGTTTTAAACCACAATCCGGACTTTAAAATGGAAGGTGTTGGCGAAGACCTATTCTTCCTTTCAAACGGACACATCTCTCCAGTTTGGTACAGCGTGTTGGCAAGATCTGGGTATTTTGAAGTAAGCGAACTTAAAACTTTCAGAAAATTAGATTCTCGTTTACAAGGTCACCCAACAACGCATGAAGGTTTACCTGGTGTTCGTATCGCCTCTGGTTCATTAGGTCAGGGACTTTCAGTAGCCATCGGAGCAGCTTTAGCTAAAAGAATGGACGGAGATAAATCTTTAGTTTATGCTTTAATGGGCGATGGAGAATTACAAGAAGGCCAAAACTGGGAAGCGTTAATGTTTGCCCCTTTCCACAAAGTGGATAACCTAATTGCAAGTGTAGATTACAACGGTCAGCAAATTGATGGTCCGACTGAAAAGGTGCTATCACTTGAAAATTTACAAGCAAAATTTGAGGCATTTGGCTGGCATGTAATTACCTCTGATGGAAACGACATGGCCGAAATTGTAAAAGCTTTACATTATGCAAAATCTTTAACAGGTAAGGCAAACCAATTTTAAACTTAATGAGCACCCAAATGGGCTACGGCGTTG
>NZ_SWBO01000020.1 GCF_005116475.1 Pedobacter cryotolerans
CATTTACGGCGCTTTAGCCTCAAAAAACAGGGCTTTCCACGCAATGGAAAATCACGAACTGAAACCTCCTCAAAAAAACCTTTAGAAAGTAGCTTCTCACCAACAAATTCTTGGGGATGGATATTCTTTTCAATGAGATAAATATAAGTGGAGCCATTAACCGTTTATACTTTATCAAAATCAAAGTAGTCGCTAAGCCCTTGGGGAAGTATTAAGGAAAGTAGTGCTGAATTCAAAAGTCAAGTGTTTCAGGCAAAATTAATTAAATTTTATTCCTCCCCAACTTTTACGCTTGGTCCCTATTTATTTATAATTTTTTCAGAATTGCGGTTTAAAATATCTTTTAAACAAAAAAGCTTTCAATTTCTTGAAAGCTTTTCGTGATCCCGCTGGGATAATGACTTATGAATCCAATCGGTACTAAATGAGCAAGTTGAGAAAATTATATCGTCATCATTTCAATGAGGGCATCGAATTGGGCACCAGTTATTTTGATATGATTTGACTAGGTTTGAAAGAACAGTTCTTATTAATTGCAAGTTAGCAATTTATTAATTTGCAAGAGATTTTTTTTGAAAAATCTTAAGTTAGAGTTTGCTTCAAGCCTAATCTTTAACCTGTTTGTCATAAAGAGTAATTGGAGCTTCTTACTTTTTGCTATCAAGGTTTAGTCTTCCAATGAACTTTATAGGATTTTCATGAGGATATTAGTTTTCTTCACAATATAGCTAAAAACTATAAAAAGAAGCATATTCAATTCATTTGATCCAGTTAGAAAATGAAACTGGTTAAGAATGATCCGAATTTACAACATTTGATCCAAAAGGGATGAAACTATTAACTTTGTAACAAAAGTCACAAAGTATTGATAGAAGATAGCGAAAATTTGCAGGTTAGATATGCTTATACATAAAAAAACATCTACCTTACAAAATATTATTAATTAGAAAGCCTTAAAAAAAATGCAGACGGAACCATTAGAAAAGATAGCAGAATTTAAGACCTCTCCTGAATTGATAGGCAAACTTTATGAATACAGCATTAGAAAAGAATATGAAGCAGGAAGTGTTATACTAGATGAAAATGCTTCCATCCGTTCTATTCCAATTGTAACTAAAGGTACGCTGAAAGTAATCCGGACAGAAGAAGATGGTAGAGAAATTTTGCTTTACTATATCAAAGCTGGTGAAAGCTGTATCATGTCTTTCTTAGGCGGTATGCACAATGAGACAAGTAAGGTAAAAGCTGAAGTGGAAGAAGATGCGGAAATACTTTTTTTGCCTATGGATAAAGTATCCTTATTCATTAAGGAATACCCGCAGTGGCTAGATTATATATTTCGTTTATACCATAAACGTTTTGAAGAATTATTGGAAATTGTTAATGCCATCACTTTTAAGAAAATAGATGAACGTTTATTGAATTTGTTGATTAAAAAGCGTGAACTTACTGAAAATAATATTCTGCACATCACCCACGAACAATTAGCTAATGAACTTGGGACTGCCCGTGTAGTGGTGTCAAGGTTACTCAAACAGTTAGAAGAAATAGGTAAGGTTAGGCTAGGTAGAAATAAAATAACCCTTATGTAACAAAAGTAGCTGTGCAGGTTTTTGAATTGATGCAAATTTGTTGTAACAATTTAAATATCTATGGACATAATAGGGTATATAGCATCAATTTTTATAGGTATCTCTTTAGGGTTAATAGGCGGCGGAGGCAGCATTCTTACTGTTCCAGTTCTTGTTTATCTATTTGGTCTTGATGCACTATTAGCTACCGCTTATTCTCTTTTTATAGTTGGTTCCACAAGCGTTGTTGGTTCTTTTTCTTATTTCAAAAAAGGATTGGTAAATATAAAAACAGCTATTATTTTTGGGATCCCATCAATTGTAGCCGTTTTCCTTACAAGGACTTATGTCGTTCCTGCTATTCCTGAAGAAGTTTTCAGTATTGCAGCTTTTACCGTTACCAAAAACATTCTTTTGATGTTACTTTTTGCTGTATTGATGATTTTCGCTTCATACAGCATGATAAAAAAATGTAAAGGAGAAGATTGTTTACCTACCGACACGCCCACCGCAGGTACATTATTAATCGTTATTCAGGGAATATTTGTGGGCTTTGTTACCGGATTAATCGGCGCCGGTGGAGGCTTTTTAATAATTCCTGCCCTAGTCAATTTATTGCGTTTAGAATTTAAAAAAGCAATCGGTACTTCGCTAGTAATCATAGCTCTTAATTCCCTTTTTGGCTTTGCCATTTCCGTTACACATTATACAATTGACTGGATATTTCTTTTTAAAATTTTGGCTCTCGCCATTACCGGAGTGCTTATCGGAAGCTATCTATCTAAAAAAATAGATGGTAAAAAACTAAAGCCTGCTTTCGGTTGGTTTGTACTGCTTATGGGTATTTACATCATCATCAAAGAAACTTTATTAAACTAAAATCATAATAATATGGAAAAGCATTATCAAATACTTATCGTTGGCGGTGGAAATGCAGGATTATCTGTTGCATCACAATTACTTCGCAAAAGAAAGGGATTAAGTATTGGCATTATTGAGCCTTCAGAAAATCATTATTATCAGCCTGCATGGACATTAGTTGGTGCAGGAATTTTTGATATTCAAAAGACTATCCGTAATGAAAAGGATTTTATTCCAAAAAATGCGACATGGATAAAAGAAGCAGTTTCTGAATTTAATCCTACTTCAAACAAAGTAATTTGCAGTTCTGGAAAAGAAATTTCATACGATTATTTAATTGTTTGTCCGGGTATCCAATTAGATTGGAATAAAATAAAAGGATTAAAGGATACTTTAGGTAAAAACAATGTAAGCAGTAATTATAATTTTAACTCAGCTCCATATACCTGGGAAATGATTAAAAATTTTAAAGGTGGAATAGCCGTTTTTACTAACCCATCCACGCCTATTAAATGTGGTGGTGCCCCACATAAAATCATGTATCTGGCTGTAGACTATTGGCGTAAGAAAGGTATTTTAGATAAATGTGACATACATTATATTTCTGGAGCAACAGTTATATTTGGTGTACCTGAATATAAAGTAACATTAGAAGAAGTGTTAAAGAAAGGTAATATTAAAGTACATTACAGTGCTAATACAATTGGAATTGATGCAAATAATAAAACGATCGAGTTTGAAACCAAAAGTACTCCAAGTACAATAAAGCAGTCATTATCAGAAACCACAGCGGCCTGTTATAGCATTAGCGAAGCATCACAAGCTGATTTAACAAATAAAGTTACACTTTCATTTGATTTATGCCATGCAGTACCTCCCCAGTCTGCGCCAGATTTTATTAAAAAAAGCCACTTAGCAGATGCTTCAAATCCTTATGGTTATGTTGAGGTCAATAAAAACACAATGCAGCATTCAAGATTTGCCAATGTTTTTGCTTTGGGAGATTGCACCAATGCACCCTGTAGTAAAACTGGAGCGGCAATACGAAAACAAGCGCCAGTTGTAGTTACGAACTTATTAGAAGTAATGGATAAACAACCTGTAACCGCTCAATATGATGGCTACAGTGCTTGCCCGATACCTACGCAATACGGAAAATTAATGTTGGCAGAGTTTGATTATAACAACAAACCAAAAATGACATTTCCATTTGACCAAGCAAAGCCACGTTGGACAATGTGGATACTGAAAACAAAAGTATTGCCTTGGCTATATTGGAACAAAATTTTAAAAGGCACAGCTTAGCTACCTAGGTTGTATCGCCTGAATTTATTTATTACGCCCATACCAAATATCACTTATCAATGTTTAAAAACACAACGCTATGGATGTAGAAATTCTGGCTCGAATTCAGTTTGCATTTACTATCGCTTTCCATTACATCTACCCACCATTAAGTATTGGCATTGGATTGATAATGGTCATTATGGAAAGTTTATATCTTAGAACTGGTAAAAAAGAATACGAAATTTTAACACGTTTTTGGATTAAAATATTTGCACTGACTTTTGGTATCGGAGTAGCAACTGGTATCATCATGGAATTTGAATTTGGTACCAATTGGGCTGTTTATTCGCGATATGTAGGCGATATTTTTGGAAGTGCTTTAGCTGCTGAAGGTTTATTTGCTTTTGGTTTAGAAAGTGCTTTTCTAGGTGTACTCCTTTTTGGCTGGCATCGAGTAAAACCTTGGGTACATTTAGTCTCAACAATAGGCGTGTTTCTCGGTTCAATGTTTTCAGCAGTTTGGATTGTGGTTGCAAATTCTTGGCAACAAACTCCAGCGGGCTATCACATTGTTGGAGAGGGATTAAACACAAGAGCTGAAGTGACCGATTTTTGGGCAATGGTATTCAATCCATCAAGCATGGATAGATTAGTGCATACTTGGCAAGGATCATTTTTAGCTGGTGCATTTTTGGTTTTAAGCGTTCATGCCTACTATTTAAGCAAAGGACGTTATGTAGAAATTTCTAAAAAAGCTTTTAAAATTGCTTTAGTTGTAGCGACCATTTTTTCATTATCACAATTAATTTCTGGGCACAGCTCTGCTGATGGAGTTGCTGTAAATCAACCAGCAAAATTAGCCGCTATGGAAGGTCATTTTAAAAAGTCAGCTCCTGCCGATTTATATATTTTTGGTTGGGTAGATAAAGAAAAACAAGAAGTGACAGGTTTGAAAATCCCTGGAGGATTATCTTTTTTGGTACACCAAAATTTTAAAGCTCCTATAACTGGTTTAAATAGTTTTCCTGTTAAAGATAGACCAAGCCAAATCAATGCCGTTTTTCAATTTTATCACATCATGATTGCTATCGGAATGATACTAATAGGATTGACATTATATGCTAGTTTCTTATGGTGGCGTGGAAAATTATTTGAAACCAGGTGGCTATTATGGATATTTTCATTTTCGGTGATACTGCCTCAAATTGCCAATCAAGTAGGTTGGTATGCCGCCGAAATGGGAAGACAACCTTGGGTTGTTTATGGTCATTTACGTACTAGCGATGCATTTTCGCAAGAGGTTTCAGCTAATCAAATCGTATTTTCATTAATTATGTTTACAATTATTTATGCACTATTATTTGTGCTATTTATCTATATGGTCAATAAAAAAATAAAACACGGGCCTTACGAAGAAAGCAGCACACTGGTTAGTTTTCAATCTTTCTAAAGAATTAAAATCAATAGTTATGGAATATTTTTTAGGAATAGACTATCCAACCTTGTGGTATTTAGTTATTGGTCTTTTATTTTCCGGCTATGCCATACTTGAGGGATTTGACTTTGGTGCTGGAGCTTGGCATTTATTTTTTCAAAAGGATTTAAGCCGTCGAGTGGCAATTAATGCCATTGCTCCTGTTTGGGATGCCAATCAAGTTTGGCTGGTAATTGGTGGTGGTGCATTGTTTGCTGGTTTTCCAGTAATGTATGCTACCATGTTGTCGGCAATGTACGTTCCGTTTATGCTTTTCCTAATGTTTAATATTCTTAGGGCAGCTGCAATCAAATTCAGAAGTGCAGAAGATATGCTATGGTGGCGAAAAACTTGGGATATTGTGTATAGTGTTTCCAGTATTATGATTGCCTTTTTATTAGGTATTGTTCTTGGTAATATTTTACAAGGTTTCCCGCTGGGAGAAAATCATAGCTATAAAGGCGGTATGTTCTTCTCTTTTTTAAATCCATATGCAATAATGGTAGGTCTTACAACGCTATCATTATTTATGACACAAGGGGCAATTTACCTTTTGATAAAGACCGAAGGAAGATTACACTCTAGACTGACTTTTCTACTGAAAAAAGGAATAATATTTTTTATAATAACCTTTGGTATTACAACGCTCTATACCCTAATATTTATCCCAGAGGTTACAGCAACTTTCAGGAATAACCCTTTCTATTTTATTACTCCAATACTTTCTTTCTTGGCAGTTGCAAATGTGCCTCGCCTCGCTTCTAAAAAAAGCTATATGCAAGCCCTAATTTTTTCATCATTAACGATGGCTTTATTACTCGGTCTTGTTGCTTTACAATTATATCCAACATTATTGATTTCTACGATTGACCCAAAATATAGCGTAACCATATATAACGCAGCATCATCACAAAAATCATTAGGTATTATGCTGACCATTGTTCTTATTGGAACTCCTTTACTAGCAGGGTACTTTATCTTTTTGTATAAGACCTTCAAGGGTAAAGTAAAGCTAGACGATACAAGCTACTAGTATCCGAGCTAGATTAAAAAAAGAAATTGCCTAATTAGGTAAAATAATATCCTTGTGTAACCAAAGTAGCTGTACAGGAAAAATCAACATGGTAATTTAGCATTATAAACAAATAGAAAAATGGAAACACAAGAAATTAAAAATACAATGCCAAGAATTGGCGATATAGCTCCAGACTTTGACGCAGTGACAACAACTGGAAATTTAAAATTTTCTGAATATAATAAAGGAAGCTGGGTTGTGTTTTTTTCACACCCTGCTGATTTTACACCTGTATGTACAACAGAAATGAGTGGTTTTGCACTTGAAAAAGATTTCTTTGCCGAACACAACACCAAATTAATTGGTTTAAGTATTGACAGTATTCATTCTCATATTGCCTGGGTAAATGCAGTTCATGAAAAAACAGGAATTTTATTTGATTTTCCAATAATTGCGGATATTTCCATGGAAGTCTCAAAACTTTATGGAATGTTACAACCAGGCGAAAGTGAAACAGCAGCTGTTCGTGCCGTTTTTATAATGGATCCCGAAGGGAAAGTACGTTTGATAATGTATTATCCACTAAACGTGGGAAGAAATATGGACGAAATTAAACGCTCATTGCTTGCTCTACAAACTTCGGATGAACATAAAGTAGCAATGCCACTTAATTGGCAGCCTGGAGATAAAGTAATTGTGGGTGCTCCAAAAACAATAGAAGCTTTGGCGGCAAGAAAAGCCGATAAGGAATTAGAGCAGATAGATTGGTATTTGGCTAAAAAAACAATTGGGTAATTTCATTTAAAATTAATTAAAAACTAAAGAATATGTTTTTTCAACACGTTTATGATAAGAGTTTAGCACAAGGCAGTTATGTTATTGGCTGTCAAAAAACTGGGGAAGCCATAGTAATTGATGCACAACGTGATATTGATGTATACATCGACATCGCAAAACAAAACAACCTCCGTATTACATACATAGCTGAAACCCACATTCATGCAGACTTTCTTTGTGGTTCAAGGGAACTTGCAGCAGTAACAAACGCAACAATGTACCTTTCAGACGAGGGAGGCGAAGATTGGCAATACCAGTTTCCGCATAAAGGGCTAAAAGAAGGGGATATTATCAGAGTGGGCAACCTCACGTTAGAAGTAATGCATACTCCGGGTCATACGCCAGAAAGTATCAGCTTTCTATTGACTGACCATCCGGCGACAGATAAGCCCGTTATAGTACTAACAGGTGATTTTGTATTTGTTGGTGATATAGGCCGTCCTGATTTACTCGAAAAAGCTGCTGGACTTGCTGGTACAAAAGAAGATGGAGCCAAACAAATGTTCCAATCCTTGAAAAAGTTTGCGGCACTTCCAGAATATGTGCAGGTATGGTCGGGACATGGCGCAGGTTCTGCTTGTGGCAAGGCTTTAGGAGCCGTAGCAAGTTCTACAGTTGGCTATGAGAAAATTAGAAACTGGGCGCTTCAATACAGCGAAAATGAAAAAGGGTTCATCGACTACCTTTTAGCCGACCAGCCCGAACCACCGAAATACTTTGCGATGATGAAGCACTTAAACAAAGTTGATCGTCCGTTGCTTATAGATGTTCCGAAACATCCAGAGCTAACCAAAGAGCAGTTTATTTCTGCCTATGAAAACGGCATGAAGGTAATAGATACTCGCAATAAAGTAGAATTTGCCAAAGGTTTTATTCCTAATACGCTAAACATTCAGGGTAATAATTCTTTCGCTACTTGGTGCGGTTGGTTATTGAATTATCAGGAGCAGTTTATTTTGGTAGCCGAAGACAGTCAGATGGAAGATTTGACCCGTAAATTGATGCGTATCGGCTTGGACAACATTTTCGGATATATTTCAGATGTAAATGCTACAGGAATTGAGCTCCATACTTCAGATGTCATTTCTTTGGAAGAATTTAAAACCCAGATAGGAAAGGATAATGTACAGATAGTAGATGTTCGTGGTGCATCGGAATATGAAGCAGGACACGTTGAAGGTGCAGAAAACGTTTTTGTTGGAACATTACAGGACAACTTGGGTAAAATCAGCAAAGACAAACAGGTGGTTATACATTGTCAGGCAGGCGACCGATCAGCCATTGCCTATTCGATCCTTGCCAAAAACGGCTTTAAAAACGTGAAAAACTTTTCTGGAGGAATGAAAGAGTGGATAGCAGAAAATGGTAAAACAATTGGATGTAATGAAACATCTTGTACAAAAGCTTAAAATTTAAAACTATGGGACTTTTTTCAGCAATATTTGGCAAAACAGATAACAGTCAATTATCAGAAGCTATAAAAGACGGTGCGTTTTTAGTAGATGTTCGCACACCTGACGAGTTTTCGGCAGGCAGTGTAAAAGGAGCGGTAAATATTCCATTGGATAAAGTACCAATGGAATTACCAAAATTCAAGGGCAAGAAAAATATCGTTGTTTTTTGCAGAAGTGGAAATAGAAGCGGACAGGCAAAAAGTATTTTGGAGCAGAGCGGTTTTCAGAATGTTATAAACGGTGGCACTTGGGAAGATGTAAATCAGTTGGTAAATGAGTAAAGAAGAAAATGATATAGCCTGTTGTGTAACGCAATGCGAAAACCCACTTGACCAAAACTATTGGAATGAACGGTGGCAGAAAAATGAAACAGGATGGGATGTCGGACAGGCTTTGCCTGCTATTACGGAGTATATGGCACAATACCATAATAAAAATGCAGCTATTCTTATTCCGGGTTGTGGAAATGCCTATGAAGCAGAATTTTTGATAGCGAATGGATTTACAAACATTACGCTAATAGATATTGCACCAAAAGCAGTTGAAGCGTTAAAAGAAAAGTTTGCTGACAAAACACAGATAAACGTTTTGTGCGAAGACTTTTTCAATCATCAGGGCAGTTATGATTTGATCATCGAGCAAACATTTTTTTGTGCCATTCCACCTGCTAGTAGAAATGAATATTCAAAAAAAACAGCTTCAATACTCAATGGAAAGGGTAAAATAATAGGTGTGCTATTCGACAAACAATTCAACCAACCGTTTCCACCTTTTGGAGGTTGTCCTTGCGAATACAAACCTATTTTTGAACCGTATTATTTTATCAAAACAATGGATGAATGTTATAACAGCATTCCTCCAAGAGCCAACTCGGAAGTGTTTATTAACCTCATAAAAAAATAGAAAAATGAAAAAGAACATGGGAACAGTCGATAAAGTCATCAGGATACTGGTTGCGGTATTTATAGGTGTTTTGTATTTCACAAATGTCATTTCAGGAACATTGGCAATCATATTAGGCATATTAGCAGTAGTATTTGTGCTTACATCATTCATTAGTTTTTGCCCCTTGTATTTGCCATTTGGCATTAGCACTTTTAGAAAGAAAATAAGATGACACACAATATAGCAGTAGAAAACATTAAATGTGGTGGCTGTATTAACAGCATAAAAACCGCTTTAATGAAAATAAATGGTGTTGAAAATGTAAGCATTGACAAAGAAACCGAAACCGTAACTATTGATGCTACGGTTGAAAAAATAATTCTTATAAATGCTCTTTCAAAAATGGGTTATCCCGAAAAAGGAAATAATGATCTATTAAAAAAAGCAAAATCGTATGTGAGCTGTGCTATTGGAAAAATAAATTGATTATGAAAAACTATCTAAGAAATTGGAATTTTATGCGTGTATTGCGATTAGCATTGGGCATTTTCGTGATAGCACAGGGTATTCAGTCAAAAGAATGGTGGTTTGTTGTAATGGGTGGATTGTTTTCTTTAATGCCTTTACTTAACATAGGATGTTGCGGTGTTTCGGGGTGCAATACTTCTGTAGCAAAAAACAACAAAAAAGTGGAGAATAAAGCCTATGAAGAAGTATGTTAGTTAAACAAATTTAATGTTGGAAATTAAAGATTTAGTGATTATGGATACAAATAACAAGAAACAGCATTGGGAAAACGTTTACGAAACTAAAAACCCTAACCAGGTAAGCTGGACGCAGGAAATGCCTAAAACCTCTCTTGACTTTATTTCTTCGTTCAGATTGGGGAAACAGGCAAAAATTATTGATATAGGAGGTGGTGACAGCAAATTAGTGGACCATTTACTTGATCAGGGGTATGAGAACATAAGTGTTCTTGATATATCAGCAAAAGCACTCGAAAAAGCTAAAAATCGCTTAGGAGACAAAGCTAAAAAAGTAAATTGGATAGTTAGTGATATTATAGAATTTCAACCCAATACACAATATGATATTTGGCATGATAGAGCAGCATTTCACTTCCTAACAACAACAGAACAAATTGAAAAATATTTGCACATAGCAAGGATGTCTGTAACTGGCTACATGATGATTGGAACTTTTTCCGAAAGCGGACCAACAAAATGCAGTGGTCTTGAAATCGAACAATATTCTGAACAAAGTTTAACCAAAACACTTGAAAATGGCTTCGAAAAAATCCTTTGCATTTCAGAAAGCCATACGACACCTTTCGATACAACTCAAGATTTTTTATTCTGCAGCTTCAAAAGGAATATGTAGGAGATGATGCAAGCATTATTAATATTGATATTAATAATAACCCTCAAGCAGCAATAACACATAAAGTACGAAGTGTACCGACGCTTATATTATTTAAAAATGGTAAACAGCTTTGGCGTCAGTCGGGCATAGTACCTGTAAACGAATTGGAAAGATTAATTAAAGAAAATATATAAAAATAAATGTTAGAATTTTTGAAACAACCCTGGCCTTGGTACATAGCCGGTCCACTAGTTGGGCTTACAGTACCAGCATTATTAATTTTAGGAAATAAAAATTTTGGCATTAGTGCCAACTTACGCCATGCTTGTGCAGCCTGTCTGCCAGCTAATATTTCTTTTTTCAAATATGATTGGAAAAAAGAAATTTGGAATATATTTTTTGCAGTTGGAATACTAATTGGAGGTGTAATCGCCTTTAGTTTTTTAGCCAATCCAAACCCTATAATCATTAATGAGAATTTGAGAACTGAACTGGCAAGCTATGGTATAACAAACATCAATGGAATGTTGCCACAAGAAATTTTCTCTTGGGAAAATCTCTTTACAATTAAAGGATTTCTAATGATGGTTGTTGGAGGTTTTATGATAGGCTTCGGTTCTCGTTATGCAGGCGGTTGTACAAGTGGACATGCAATTTCTGGTTTATCAAACCTGCAATTACCATCGCTAATTGCTACTTGCTGCTTTTTTATTGGCGGATTATTTATGGCAAACATTATACTTCCAATAATTCTATCTCTTTAAATTACAATACAAATGAAAAATATAGATAAAAAAATAGATTTCGAAACCCGCTCATTAGACACGGTATGCATAAACGAAAGCCATTTAGAACATAAATGGTATCACAATATCAAATACTTGATGGTAGGTTTATTATTCGGAATTATATTTATAAAAGCAGAAATTATCAGTTGGTACCGCATACAAGAAATGTTTCGTTTTCAATCTTTTCATATGTACGGTGTTATTGGTAGTGCTGTTATAGTTGGTGTAATTTCGGTTTTTATGATTAAAAAACTTAATATAAAAACCATTTATGGCGAAAAAGTAGAATTTCACGATAAAAAATTTAATAAAGGTCAGATCATTGGTGGGCTGATTTTTGGATTAGGCTGGGCTATTACAGGTGCATGTCCTGGACCGATATTCGCACAAATTGGAACTGGAGTAACTGTCATGATTGTAACTCTATTCTTTGCGATTGTTGGTACATGGGTGTACGGCTATTTTAGAGATAAACTACCTCATTAATTAACGGTTATGTATTGGTTTAAAAGATTGCTGGTAACAGTGATATGGATATCTGTTGTCCAAACTTTACAGGCACAAGATCATTACAACGCTTGGTTTCGAGGTACCTTGAGTATTTCGGTCGGCGAAGAATTCAAAATAGACAATGAGCTTCAGCACAGGAGACAAAACGGTTTTGAAAACGAGAATATGTCTGATAAAAACTTAATGTTTGCTTACAGGAATTGGATACATTATCAACATAGTGAAGATATAAAATTTTCCTTATCGCCTTTCGCTTATTTTAAGCACTACAGGATTATCCAACAACATTCTGATGAAACAGCTATGCCCAACAGTGAAATTCGTTTTTCGGCGGCAGTTGAATTACAACATGAGATCCTTAAAAAGTTTTATATAGTAGATAGGTCAGCCGTAGAATATCGAATATTTGACAATAATCAAGCAGACATCACACGGCTTCGAAACCGTTTTGGCATTCGTTACGACTTTGCTGGAAAACTAAAGGTGGGAATTTTTGATGAATTGCTTTTTAATCTTTCTGGTACAACATACCATCATTTCTTTGATCACGACCGTTTAGGGCTGAATGTTGAATATAAATTTGTACCAAATGTAAAATTTGACATTGGTTATATGCACATCACCCGACTACCTTTGACCAGTACAACAAAATTGCATGAAAATAATCTTTATCTGAACTTTACCTATCAACTCAAAGAACACAAAAAAGAAGGGTAAACTTATATAATTTTCACTGCTATAGCTAACTATTTAAAACCTCAAATTGACTAGTAATTAATGTTAAAAAATATTAAAACACAAATATCCATTTGGATTGTTAGCCAAATTAGAGTATTTTAGCATATTAATGAATAATAAAATATCACATAGTCTAAAAAGTTTTCAGCGATACCTTTTTGTATTCGCTGCATTTCTTGTGATGTTTCTTTCATCTTGCTCAGTTAAGGCCAGCATTAGAACACTTGCTGGTTTCCCTCCAAAAACTGAACAAGGTATACCTAAAGGCAACCATAATTTATCTGTAAATACATTTGAAAAATGTTCTCAGATTCATTTTGTCGATAGCCAAATTGATCATAAATCATCGTATAGTCCTCACGATTTATTACCAGTAATTCTTCTTGCAGTTACTACTATTTTCTTTTTTGGTATCCGCCAAGAAAGAAAAGAAACTAAACACCCACTTTATGGTGGTAGTGGAAAAATTCGTAATTCTATCTCTATCTTTTTAGAATACCGAAAACTTCTCATTCATTTCTCCCTTTAGTTTCTTTTCCTAATTTGAACATAATGTCTCATTTAGGATGCATTTCTATTTTTTTCCTTTTTTAAAAATAAACTGAAGTCGTGATTACGGCTTTTAAAATCGTACATCAATATGATCAAACACATTATGGCGGCCACTATGTTGTGGCTAGCCGTTGTTGCTGCTTTTCCGCTATATGCGCAGCAGCACAAGGAACACACCTTAGGTAGTTTATGGCCTAAAGTTGAAGAAAATTATCCGGGCATTAGTGCAAAAAAATCGGAGATGGATGCCGCAAAATTCAACCAAAGGGCAGTCAAGGGCAATATGCTTCCCCAAATTAACGCACAGGCACAAAATACTTATGGAACTTACGAAGGTAGTGCAGGTGGTTTTTTCCCACAGCCTGGTTTTTTTAACGTAAATGGCCCATTACCATTAGATGGTAGTTCTACCGCAGCCAATACCTTTGGCTCCGCTATTGTCAACTGGGAGCTGTTCTCTTTCGGAAAGCTCCGTAAGCAGAACGAGGCTGCGGGTGCTTTATATAACAAATCGGTCAGCGATAAAGATGCTTACCTGCTCAACCTGAAAAAGACATTATCGGAAAGGTACATTATTCTTCTTTACAACAATGCTAAGTTGCAATGGACCCAAAAGAATGCCGAACGCCTTGACGACATCCGAAAAACAACTTCGGGTTTGTCAGCATCAGGCCTAAGACCTGCGGCAGACAGTTTGCTTGCTTCATCATCGTATGTGCAGGCAATGGGCGAGCATGACAAATGGTATGGCTTTAAAAATGCTTCTTATATTAAACTATTGGAGTTGTATGGCAATGATACCATAGATTTCACAGGATCAATCGACCGTTTCGGTAATCCCACAGAAAATGGTTTATATAAATTAAATACCATCAATCCTTCGCACCCCATATTAGATGCGCTAGACAAGCAATCGGAGTATTATACTTTAAGTGGTGAGGTACAAAAAAGAGCTTCTCTGCCTTCGATCAACCTGTTAGGTGGTTATGCATATCGAGGAACTGGTATCAGTCCTAACGGGAATGTATCAGGTGCATGGAATGACGGGTTCAGCAATACTACCAATAATTTTTTGGCAGGTGTCGGCATTACATGGAATTTAACTAGCCTGCATACTAAACGAATGAAAAGTCAACAACTGTTTAAAGAAGCCGAAAGTACGAAGCTAATTCAATCACAATACCAGCAAGCAATGCAAGCAGATTTATCTGCTTCTCAGGCAAAAATCGTTCAGCAATACGAGCAGCTTCAGAAAACGAAGCTGGCCGTACAACAGTCGCAAGATGCATACAACATGTATCTCGCAAGATACAAAAGCGGTTTAATTACGCTAACTGAGCTTTTACAGATACGCACTTTGCTGGAACAGGCAGAGAATGCACATATCGAGGCTTCACGTGAATATTGGGGATTGCTAGCTTATGAAGCGGAGCTAACTGCCGATTTCAGCTTTTTATTCAACAACCTTTAAATAATCGTATATGAACATTATAAGATTTGCGTTAAGAAAACCAATTGCGATTATGGTTGTCGTACTAGCAATTGCTTTCTTTTCCTACAATACTGTAAAAAAAATAAACGTAGATATTTTTCCCGAGGTGGAATTGCCTGCGATGTACGTTGCTATGCCTTACGGTGGACTGTCCCCAGCCTATATGGACGGGTTTATGGCTAATGAGTTCCAAAAGGTTCTTCTTTTTGTGAGCGGTGTAAAAAATATTGATTTCAAAAGCGTTCAGGGGCTTACCCTGATGAAGCTGACCTTTTATCCCGGAACAGATATGGCACAAGCTGCTGGCGAGGTTTCAACATCGGTCTCAAGGGCAATGGGTTTCCTACCGCCCGGAGCAGTTCCACCCATGGTGGTAAGATTTGACGGTAGTTCACTTCCGGTAGGTAACCTCGTTTTTGAAAGCGACCAGCGTTCCGTAAATGAAATACAGACATTGGCATTGACCAAAATTAGACCAATGTTTGTACAAATCCCAGGCATTACTTCTCCAGCTCCTTTTGGCGGAAATGTACGCTCCATTGTGATCAATATCGATCCTGACGCATTGCAAGCCAATGGATTAAGCCCCGAAGATATTACCGTTGCCATCACTAAAAATAGTCTTCCATCTCCTGCGGGAAATATTCGCATAGGAGATGAAAACTTGATGGCTCCAATAAACTCTATCGCTAAAGGACCTGCAGAACTATTGAAGACCCCTGTAAAAACAAGCGACAACCGTACTATATATGTTGGAGATGTAGCCCGTGTGGAGGATGGAGCAGATCAAACAGTAGGCTATGCTTTGATAAACGGTAAACGTTCTGTTTACCTGCCTATTATCAAAAAAGCAGATGCCTCCACATTGGATGCCGTGGAGAACCTAAAAGCTGCCATTCCGATGCTGAAAGACCAATTACCTGAAGATGTAAAGGTCAGTTATGAATTTGACCAATCAAATTATATCGAACGCTCCCTTTCCAACCTTATACACGAAGGTATTTTAGGAGCTGTTTTCACGGGATTGGTCATACTATTGTTCTTGGGAGACACACGTGGAGCTATCATTGTGGTATTGACCATCCCCATTGCCATTCTTACAGCAGTTACTGTTTTATATCTCTCAGGGCAAACCATCAATATCATGACATTGAGTGGTCTTGCTCTTTCCATCGGTATTCTCGTTGATGAAGCCACAGTAACCATAGAGAATATCCACCAACATATGGAAATGGGTAAACCCAAGCAACGGGCAATTATAGATGCTTTAATTGAAATTTCTATACCGAAATTATTGATCTTACTATGTATTCTTGCTGTATTGACCCCTGCTTTCATTATGACAGGTATCCCTAGAGATATGTTTATGCCTTTGTCGATGGCGGTTGCCTTTGCAATGATTGCATCCTTTTTGGCCTCACAGACCTTTGTACCGATACTGGCCAACTGGATGATGAAGAACAAGCACAACACAGCAGCCAATACTCCAAGAAAGCGAGCTTTTTTTGAAAAATTCCGGGTAAACTATTCTTACAGGATGCGTAAATGGTCAACCAAGGCTATCCCACTTTTTGTTGTGTATGTGCTGGTAGCGAGTGTAATTGCTGGCGTTTTATTAACAGTTGTTGGCACTGATGTAATGCCTGTTTCCAACAACGGCGATTTTCAGATACGCATACAGGCTCCACAGGGAAGCAGAATAGAAAAAACAGAACAGATTGTTAAAGCTATTACAGGAGATATCAAAGCAGAACTACCAGATAATGGCCTGAATATAACTTCTGCATTTGTAGGTATGCACCCCGCAGGATCTCCGATAAATCCGATATTCCTTTTTAGTAATTCTTCTCACGAAGCTATACTGCAAATATCTGTCAATAAAGAAGTGTATGATGGATCAATGGAAGAATTTAAAGAGAAAGTCCGTAAAAAAATCCTTAAAAAACATCCTGAAGTCGCTTTTAATTTTGAACCGATGGAACTGACCGAAAAGATTATGGGGCAAGGAGCGATGACGCCCATTGAAGTCAAAGTTGGAGCCAATCAGATAAAAGGTGCTTTTGCCCATGCATCAAAAATTGAAGCCAATTTAAAAAAAGTTCCATATCTGCGTGATGTGCGTATTGCCGAACCTATTGCCTATCCAACAATGGAAATCGACGTAAACCGAGATCTTGCTGGACAATTCGGATTGACGATGCAGGATATTACACGTAGTCTTGTTACGGCTACATCATCTACACGCTTTACGGATAAGAACCTATGGATTGATCCTAAATCAGGATTGGTTTTTCAAACACAGGTACAAATCCCCGAGGGTATTATGTCGGAAGAAAGACTTCGATCACTTCCATTAAAAGCTGGAAGTCTTCGCCCGGTACTTGAAGATGTAGCAACCATACGAAGGGTTACTTCTCCTGCACAAGTAAACAGAAAGGGGCCTAACCGTTACGTTACCATTGTGGCTAACCTTTACGGAAAAGATTTAGGTACAGCTTCACGAGCAGTTAAACAAGCTATCAAAAATGCTGGAGAGCCACCTCGTGGAACTATTGTTTGGACAGAAGGTACACTACAGCTTTTAGATGATACTTTGGGTAGTCTTTTGGCAGGTTTAGGTGTGGCAGTTATAGCTATATTCCTGATGTTGTCGGCTTTTTATCAATCGTTCAAAGTACCGCTTATTATTCTATCGGTATTGCCTGCCGTTATTGCGGGCAGCCTTATCATTCTATTCCTCACAGGTAGTACGCTTAATCTGCAATCCTATATGGGTATTATTATGTCGCTTGGTGTATCGGTTTCTAATGCAGTATTATTGGTTAATCAAGCCGAACATTATCGAAAAAAACTGGCACTTAAGCCTGCTAATGCTGCAAGGCTTGCTGCCTCGTCGAGGTTAAGACCAGTGTTGATGACAGCAGCGGCAATGCTTGCCGGAATGTTACCAATGGCAATGGGGTTAGGCGATGGAGCCGAACAAGTAGCACCCTTGGGAAGAGCTGTTATCGGGGGGCTGATTGCTTCCACTGTAACCATCTTGTTATTAGTTCCGCATTTCTTTTCTTCCCTAATGTCGAGGACTTCAATAATCAGTCCTTCGTTAGACCCTGATGATGCAGACAGTAGGTATTATGCAGAACAGTCCGATAAACAAACGATATCATAAATTTAAAAACAAAAACAATGTATCACAGCATTTCAATCAATAAAAAATCAACAACTATATTGGCATTTACGATATCAACAGTATTGTTGCTATCCGCTTGTTCACAAAAAGAGCAGCAAAAAGGACAAACGCAAAATGAGCAGGCAAAACCTGTAAACTATAAAACGGCTCCTTTAAAGGTCATCAATCCCGAGTACGAAATATCCGTTCCGGCAGAACTCAAACCTTTCGAGCAGGTAGCGGTCTATGCAAAGGTTACAGGGTTTGTAAAACAAATGTATGTTGACCGAGGCGACCGGGTTCGTAAAGGTCAGCTTTTAGCCGTACTCGAAGCTCCTGAAATGCAACAACAGTATCTTTCTGATAAATCTACAGAGCAAAAGGTTTATAGTGATTACCTGTATGCAAAACAGGCTTATGACAGATTAGTAACCGCTTCCAAAACAACAGGAGCAGTTGCAGACATTGAACTAGACAGAGCTAAAAGTGCAATGGAAAGTGCCAAGTCTGCTTTTGACGCTTCTAAAGCGGGAACGGCACATTCTTCACAGTTACAAAAGTATCTTCGCCTTACAGCACCGTTTGATGGCATAATTACCCAAAGGAATGTTTCTGTTGGGGCATTAGCCGGAACAGGAGGTAATACACCATTGTTTATGATGGCTCAGAGTAATAAACTCCGCCTTACCTTATCCCTACCAGAAAAACACGCATCATCTGTTTATGACGGGATGTCTGCTTCATTTACCGTAAGCTCGCAGCCAGGTAAGAATTTTGATGCCAAACTTTCTCGAACATCTGGATTACTCGACCAGCAAGATCGCTCGCTCACACTTGAGTTTGACGTAAACAATATATCCGGTGAATTGCAGGGAGGTGATTATGCACAGGTCAAACTGAAATTAAAACGTAAAAAACCGTCTAGCTGGGTACAAAGCAAGAGTGTACTAAACACCCAATCTGGAACATATGTACTAACATTGAATAACAACGAAGTAAAACGGATTGCTGTAAAGGAAGGTGTCCGTTTAGATACACTTACAGAGGTTTTTGGTAATCTTTCTCCAGAAGACAAAATCATTTTGAAACCGTCCGAAGAAATCAAAGAAGGCAAAATTAATTCACAAAAAAAATAAGGATATGAAAATAGAATTGAATAAAAGAGTAATTTTCACATACATTTTAGTAATAATGGCAGGTTTCTGTTTTGCAGCCTGCAACAACAACACAAATAAAAAAGCGGCGCAAACCGCATCAACAGAAATAGCGCAGAAAGCAACCACATCATTGCCGGACCAGACTGGTAATGATGTAATATTTAAAGATAAAGATGGAAAAACTGTATCCTTAAGCTCATTAAAAGGTAAGGTGGTATTCATCAACTTTTGGGCTACTTGGTGTCCGCCCTGCATTCAGGAAATGCCTACCATTAACGAACTAAAAGGAAAGTACAAAGGCAATGACGACATCGTATTCCTGATGGTAGATGTGGACAACAAGATGGAAAAATCCACTGCATTTATGGAGAAAAATAAGTATGATTTGCCTGTATATGTTCCAGCTAGCAATATACCTTCCGAATATTTAGGCAGTTCAATTCCAACTACGGTCATACTAGACAAAAGCGGAGATATGATTGCCCGTATCGAAGGTGGTAGGGATTATACAAGTCCCGAGATCATCAAAGTTGTGAATGAACTTGTCGAAAGTAACTAACTGAAAAAAGAACGAATTATGTCTAATAATAACGAGGTTTCTGAAAAGAAACCACCATCAAAAAAGCTACAGTACATTAAGAAAAATGCTTTTACCATATTTATGATAGTTGCCGTCGGGATATTACTTGTAAGCCCAGATGCAAAATCATTTGTGCTGCGACAGTTAATGGCAACAGGAATTTTTAATGCGAGTATAGATAAAAAGGATGCGGATACAACGAGCCTGACAAACACTGATTTCACTTTTACCGGCGGAAATGGGAGCGTACAAAACACCTCATCATTAAGAGGAAAAGTAGTGTTTATTAATTTTTGGGCATCCTGGTGTCCACCCTGTAGGGCTGAATTTCCCTCTATTGAAAAGCTATATACCCAATATAAGGATAACCCTGGTGTTTTCTTTCTAACCCTCAACGAGGACGATGACCCAGCTGTAGGAATGGCATATCTGGAAAAAGAAAATTTTTCAGTTCCAATGTATCAGTCCAGCGGTAATGTTCCAACGGAAGTGTTTTCCGGTTCATTACCAACAACCGTAGTATTGGATAAGAAAGGTAAAGTCAGGCTTCATCATACCGGATTTGCCAATTACGCATCTGAAAAATTTGTAAAGGAAATAGAAGAATTAATAAATGAACAATAAAAACAATAAAATGAAAACAATAAAAGCTTTACTAATAGCCCTGCTATGTTTTACGTCTATTAGCATTTTTGCGCAACAAAAAACAGCTACCACTTTTGAGCCCGCAAAAGCATACAAAAAGCATTACAATGCGCTTTATATCTTGAACGAAGCAGAGGATAAAAAAATAAAGGGCATCCTTCGCAACATCAATAATGTACTAAGTGATCCACGGTTGAAAGGCAAATTACAGATAGAAGTCCTTGCGTTTTCTGACGGTGTGGAAATGTATAAAAAAGCTAACAGCTACCAAAAATTATTAGTTGCACTCAAAGATAAAGGCGTTGTATTCGTCCAGTGTTCTAAAACAATTGAAGAACGAAAAATTGACAAGAACGAATTGTTTGATTTTGTGAACTATGTTCCGACCGGTAACGGAGAAATTATATTAAGACAATACGAGGGCTGGGCAATTGTTCATCCTTAATCAGAAATGTTTCAAAAACTTTAAATTATATATTATGGAATTATCAATAGGATTTATAAATGACGTACACGGTTATCTTGAGCCACACCCAGAACTATTTTACAATAAGGATGGAGAATTTATAAAAACTGCTGGAGGATATGCAAGGATTGCTTCTATTTTCGAGCAGATACGAGATGAAAACGAGCATACGATATTTTTTGACGGAGGGGATACCTTTCATGGAACCTTACCCGTAGTGGCTTCCAGAGGCGAAGTACTAATTCCAATTTTAAACAAACTTAGTTTTAGTGCAATGGTTGGAGATTTCGCTGAAACTGACCACCCCATTTCGGTTTAAACTGACCACCTATTCCGCTGGAAACTGACCACCTGATTTCGGACTAAACTGACCAGTTTGGAACGGGGCCAAATGCTATTGGAGCAACCCTATTTTTGATGGATATATAATCCCTCCGAAATGGCCAATTCCACGATTAGCATGAGCAAGATAAGACAGATACTCAGAATGTACAGCCAAGGGCGGAGCAAACTTTCCATTGCCACCCATACCGGTGTTTCCCGTAATACTGTAAAAAACTATATAAACGCATTTTCT
>NZ_SWBO01000021.1 GCF_005116475.1 Pedobacter cryotolerans
AGAAAATGCGTTTATATAGTTTTTTACAGTATTACGGGAAACACCGGTATGGGTGGCAATGGAAAGTTTGCTCCGCCCTTGGCTGTACATTCTGAGTATCTGTCTTATCTTGCTCATGCTAATCGTGGAATTGGCCATTTCGGAGGGATTATATATCCATCAAAAATAGGGTTGCTCCAATAGCATTTGGCCCCGTTCCAAACTGGTCAGTTTAGTCCGAAATCAGGTGGTCAGTTTCCAGCGGAATAGGTGGTCAGTTTAAACCGAAATGGGGTGGTCAGTTTCAGCGAAATCTCCAGGTATCACCTTATAAACGAAAGAAATGATAAACCGGGATATAGTGTTATTGTAATTCTGTATATTCCATCTTTAGCTTTTTGAGCTTAGCCCGTGCTGCTGCTTCTTCCAGTAATATCTTATTAAGTTCTTCCGTAGCCTTTAAAATCTCTACCTGTAATAAATAATGACTCCAAGATCGATGCCTTGAAACTTCTATTACCTTTTTCATAGTTGCACTAAGCAGTGAAACACCCCAATATGCTGATCTTGAACCTTCTTCTATATCAATGTCGATATTCTTGATTATCCCCTTAGGGTCAGAGATTCTTAAAAACAGCTCGGATTTTTTCCATCCATAAGTAAATTCAACTACTGAAGACAATTCCCAATCATTAATTGATGTTGATTTTATTACGCCATCTTTATCAATCATCCGTAGCTGGGCTGTACCCTGACCATTATCATCCTTAATAAATGTGATTGTAGCGAAATGGTGGTATCTCTCTGGATATTCTTCAGCACTTTCACTAGCCGTGGAGTTGTTAACGTTATAACCAAGTAATTTCATTTGTTGTACATTAATGGGCTGATAAAAAATTCTGGATATTGTGGTTTGGACTGTTCTCACTTGCTGAACTATAGGGTGAAGCACGTAAAATATTAAGAAGTTGTTTCACCTTTTAAACGTCATAGCTAATAAGAAGATCTTTATTTACTCATTCTTCCGGCTCATTGAAACCCACAGGGAATTCGGGTTTGCGTCCTCCAAAAAGCTCTAACGGCTTATCTTCAACAATTTGTTTAAAGAACATACCAAGTCTGGTAATCTCCCATTTTATCTTTGCATCAACTTGGACAGCACCTCTGGAACTGGTGCGAGGATCAACTTTCTTCGTCACAATTTCACTCTTGATTAAACCTAATGTCTCTAGATCTGATTTCAGATATACTGGCAGCCTGCTGATGACGGGTGTTGAGCTAAAAAACAATAAGTCATCAATATATAATCTGTCCAATGTAAACGATAGTCGCTTGTAAAGTCTAAATGTCAATTCATCCCTTGATAAATACTTTGCTGCTTGACCTAAAATCCTCGCTTTTTTGACATCATTAAATCGTTCCAGTGCTATCATTGATGCCTTGCCAAACTTTTCATTATAGCTTTTGTCCGATTGAATTTTATCGATCATTTTTAATCTCTGCTCAGTTGGGACTTCGCCAACTGTACGGAGAAATTCGACTACCTTCTCTAGGAATAGCATATCCCTGACTGCGATGGTTGCCTTTACACCTTTAGAGAAATAAGAGATAATGGGTATACCTTCGCCTAAATCTAGAAGTTTATCTAATGAATAATCTCCTAAGCTTCCAACTATATCAAATAAATTGTCTTTAGCAATTGAGGCTTCTAGGGAATCGCTTACATTGTTTATTTCATTCATTATTTTAGATATGGGTTCAATGGTAAATACAACAACCAGATGATCTAATTAAATTAATCGTTAGTAATTTCATTAGCTTGCCAAAAAGATTTTCGCCAACTTTCTATCATTGTCCATAAGTTCTGTAGTCAATGCTCCTCCAGTTAGTTATGTTATTGTTTGACATATCATTAATTTGAAAGCATATCAGTACCTAAAGATATTTTCTCTGATCCTATTAGCTTTATATTCATTTCTAGCAACTTCCAGAATTCGTTCATCGATTTGTTCATGGATATAATGCAACTCAACATAGTTAATAGGAGGTCTGGGGTTGGATACCACCTCTTGTTTAAGTTCTGTGAGAAGTGCTTTTATTGGTTCGTGGTCAAAATCACTTTCAATTGAATATTTATAATACGGTACAGAACATCCAATGAACTCATTTGTAAATACACCATCTATATCTTGCAAGATTGTATTATAAACGTAGTTTTCTAATATAAGTCCGTCATTTCTATCAATCTTCTCTCCATACCTACCGAACTTTAATTTCTCGATTAAGATTCCCAGTTGCCTCGCTAAATTAGTATATCGCCTTAGCGTTGTAGGACTAGGGTTGAAATTTGAAAGAGATTGGCTCACAATTTCTAATTGTTGATTAAGTTCCTGGAGCTGCTTTTCATGCTCAATTGGTTCCTTATTATTATTCACACAATAATCTCTAAGACTCTTTACCTGTTGTATTTTTTTAATAAGTCTATTAAACTCTGTGATGTGTTGAAATTCTTCATTATCTCCTTCCATATCGATGTCTATTTATATAGTAAAGATATTAACGCAAAACGAATTAGTTAGTAGTGTTGATAAGTTTGAGCACTGGCTCACCCACAGCGAACAGAATTGCAAGTCTTCAATAACTATTAACGGTTAATATGTTACTGTTGCTTAATCAGGATATCTGTGATTGTCTTCATGAACCTGGGATCATTGGGGCCTGGAAGATCTTTAACTAAAACATCACCTTTGTTATTTATCAAAATATACCTCGGGATCGTAGCCATATTCAGATTTTGGTTTAGGTATGGTTTTGCTTCTTCCTTTAATCTATAACTATGAGTTAGATCCAAATCAGAACTTTGCTTTTTCCACGTTTTCACTCTAGAATCATAGGAAACGAAAATATAACCAACATCCTTAATCGATAGACTGTCTTTCTTTTTTATTGCAGACGGCATCACTTCTATGCAGGGTGCACACCATGTCGCCCAAAAGTCAACCACAATCAATCTGTCATTTTTAAAATCTTTTAAATTGAAAGGCTTATCATTAGTACCCACAGCGTCGATTTTTATAGTGACCGGTAGGTCTGTTCTGTATTTGCTTAATTTGGTAATGAATTCCCTAGCCTTTGGAGTTTCACGGAATTTGCCAGTTAAACGTTTTTCAATGGCGATATAAAAGTCTCTGTTTGTTTCAAGATCTTTAGCCTCCGATAGCAGATAAATTGAAAGGTAACTGTTTGGGTTTTTCTGGATCATCTCATTAGACAGATCAGAGATGAGGGTACTCGCCAACTGTTGATACCTCGTGACTGAGTCATCAAAAACCTTGAGTAGTACTTTGTCGCTAGAATATCCTGCTTGTTCACTCTTCAGCTCAAAAACCTTTATTTTATTCCTCAACTCTCTATTCCTTCTATGTTGTTCAATGTCGAATTCAAGAAACTTCTTGGCGTTATTGGAATTAGTCTCAATCATATAAATATGATCCCTAATATCTTTTCTTCCTTCTGCATGAAACTTATAAAATGAGTCATGTTCGACAAAAAAAGGAATTTGATAAGACCATGAGTTACGTGTGCCTACAATTTTATCACCAAAGTAAAGTTCGCAAATGTTATTATTCCATACTCTTGCGGTCAAGGAGAATGACCCGTTATTGATCACAGCACTATCAAGTGCTACAAGATTCTGTTTAAGATAAACTGTTGTTCCTTCCAAACTGTCATTAACCGAGCCAGTAACGAGCAGTTTAGTTACGTCTGGATGTTGGTTACATGAAAAACATAATGAGGCGACAGCAAGTATTTGTAAAACTTTAATCCTTATCATTGTTAACAGGGGTTCTATTTCGATAGTAATATAAGTAATTAAAACAAATGTGGAAAGTGTTCTGCGCAAACGATCCGAGTTGAAGCTAAAATTCACCAATGTTGTATTTACTTACTATGATGTCTATGAACACTTATTATCGCTCACCATCAGCGAACTGAGGAGTGGTGTTTGAAAAGAAGTGCAATTGCACGATTCAAACTATGTTCTATACGAGAGGTTGGCAAGACATTTGAAAGGATTGTGTGTTGGAACATCAAATGGCGTGACAATCTTGAAGCCACGACGATACGCAGGTGAGCAAAATTACAAGGAATGACCACCTTTTAAACAGAAAAGAAGGTAAGCCTAAAAGGTGGAGACAATTCCGCATGAACTGTGAATTTGTTTGCTACAAGCAGCATGACAGATGTCGAAGCAAGGGAATAGAGTATGCACATTTTTTATTGAAGGGGTTTAATATTAAAAGCGTAGGGAATAAAATGTACGGAGTATCTGGCGTAGATGGTTGGTCAAACTTACGAGGAGTGAATACCGATGTTCCGGCGACTTGCTTTGATAATACCACACCCCCCTCCTAAGAACGAATGCTCGGCACTACACTATAAAAACAGCACTGCATCAACTTCACCTTATAAACCAATGAACAAGGAGGGCATCAGAACTCTTAAGCCACCAAAGAGCGGATGCCTCTTCTTGGGAATGAAGACAAAGATTTACCTACGTTTCTTAGAATTAAGGATGAAGAACCTCATCACACTATTCTAATAAATAACATTAAATTATTGAATTTTACTTTGGCAGAGGCTTGACTTAAAGCTGATATTAGTTTAAGTTAGTTATTGGAAGTCCGTATGTTCCCCGTCAAAGTCATACATTACGCCTGTTACTTTGCCTTTCTCGAAGGCGGTCCTTAGTCGTGCAGAGATGTAAGTTTTATTTGTAATACCCCACACGGTGAAAATGTCATGTTCTGGGTAATAATCATTTTTAAATTTGATATTTACAGGTACAAGGGAGGTCCAGTCACCATACCTGTTTTTCCTTAGTTCTTCGTACAAGGCTCTAAACTGTCCAATGCTACCTATTGCTACAACTTCACCCACTTTAGTATTGTTTTCAACCCTTGTCTTTCTAAATATGCTATTAGTAAAATCGACTCGCTCTGTATAACTATTTACGCAATGTAGCAACTTATAATTTGGGTGATAAAGCTCCTTATGTTTTATGCCAACCTCATAATATTGAATGTTAGCTGTATCATAGTTCGCTATTATTTCCTGTACTTTACCACTGCAAACAAAGCCAACTGAAATTATAGCGGAACTTATAAAGTCAGTTACAGCAGCACCATTCCGTAGTACTAATGTTCCAATATATGGATTGAAGTCGGGGAAAGCATTACCCTCAACATTCCAGATAAAATCTTTATCAGTTACCTTTCGGTCAGACTCCATTTCAATGTCCTGAGCCTGAGGGAAACTTGTTCGACCAATGTTCTTTATTCCGTAGTGTAGCGAGTAATATTCCATGGATTTTATAAATGTAACCGCTGTTGGCGAAGGTTTTTAGTTGATTTAAAATATTACTGTCAAACGCTCCGCAAGGTTCTCAGGAACATTAGAATTAGTTTTTAAGATCAGTTCTTTGTCAATAGAAGAAATTGCGGGCTGAGCCAATCGTAGCTTCTTAATTATTTCTTGATCAAACGATAGTAGTTGCTTTACTAATTCACTTGCGTCAGTATATTTCTGGTCATTTGAAGTCCATATTCCATTCCCATTTGCCAATGTATACTCAATTGAGAACAAGTTTGCTAATCCTTCTTCTAAAACATTGGCTCTATTTGTGCCTGTTGGAGATAAACAATGTATAGCTTCATGAGCAACTTGAAAAACAGCCCTATCAATGTCATTAATGCAGTTCATTGAAATTTGAATTACTAAATTTTTACAGTCGCCAGGATACCATATTCTCGGATGGCCGTCTTGATTAAGTTCAACTCCTAAAATTGTATATGTATAGTCTCTAGGTCCATATTTTTTTTCTGCTATCCTAAGAATATGCCCGAGCTTTGATGTAATCGTCCAACTGTGTCCGTTGGTAGTTCGGTGTGAAATAAAAATTGAACTCATAAATTGTCTGTTGTATTAAAATTACCGTTGACTTATATCTGGTTCTAACCCTATCAAACCTATTCATCCTACTTCCTATTGATGAGTCTGATGATCTTCAACCTACGTTAAATGTATAAATAAAATAACAAATTATATATCACCAACTTATTTCTTTCTATAGATAGCTCTAAAAAAGAAGCTTCACTTTTAACCAAGCGACTAAAAAAAGCCCTTCCTCGCTTAAGCCACCAATAAGTGAAACGCTATGAATAGGAATGTGTCGAAGTTCTTCATACTACATGTAATCCATATAAAATTAACAAAAGAGCGTAGGAGGTGTCTGATCCATAAAGTAGGCACATGCTACATTGTTGGAGGTTCTGCCTTGCTCGATGAACTCATCATACTTAGATTGGTTGTCTAATTTATTAAAGCTCTTGGGTCTGGTATATAGATTGAATGTGTCTTCAATGAAATTGTATTCAATGTAATATATGTGCTCTAGCTTTATGTTTTTAGCTACAATCATTAATGCTGGTTCAACATTAAAAAGTTGAACATTAAAAAGCAAATAGCCAGATACCTCATAGATAAATATGCAATGACAATCTTTTTTTGGAGATATGAGTATTGGAAAAGTTTCAGGAGCATCGCTCATATCAACTAAAGAAAGCCAGTTCTTTGGCAGTAAGCCCTGAGCATTGAATCCTTTACCTTCAACGTATGGCAATGTTGATTTTGCATAGTTATTGCTATGTAGCATCCAATACTTAAAGCTTGAAAACTCAATATTCTTGCAGAAGTTGTCACTTTCCATTAAAGTCAAAAACTCATATGCGATCTTGCTGCAAAGCTTAAGATACCTTTTGATTGACCAAGAGTAGTGTGTATGATAGTCTTTAATTTTTGGAAAGGTGTGAGATTCTAATCTTAGGTTTTTTGACCTTTGTTGCTCGACAGCTGCCAATAATCTTGCTAATGCTTCTTGTGTTCTGCCGAGAACAATAACCTTTCCCTTATATTGGAAAGCTCTTGGACTAAAGTTATCGGGTAACTTAGCTTCGATATAGGTGGTAAATCTACCATCCATAATGTCATCCTCTATTAAATTCATAATTTTCGTAGCCAGCTCTGGAGTGTCATGGTCCAAATGGCCTGAGAAGTAAATCAAATCTTCTTTAGAGTTCAAAATCAACTGGTTACCAAGTAGATCCCTAACATAATCATGATTAGTTACTAACCATTCATTGATGCTGTCCATCCATATAAAATTAGGCACATATCGTAGATTCGATAGAGTTTTAGCTTTATTGAAAACTTGGTTGGCCCAAGTTGCGACTGGTGTGTATTTAAATATCCAATCTTCTATACCATTACCAAAGAAAGAGTTACAGGTTGTGCAAACGCTACGTTTGAGCTTGTTTACTTCATGTTCTGACTTAATGAGCTTTCTTGAAACAATGTGAGCAACATTTTTTTTATTGACTTCTCCACACCAAATACACTGATGGTGCGCGGATTCGTTCTCTACTACTCTACATTTGATAAGAGTAATTAAGTAAGGTTTTTGCTTATTTGTGTTCATCCATTACGATAACTATTGGTAGTACTAAGGTATATAATATGTATTACTATAAAAGATCTCACAGCATACCATCTTTTGATGCAAGCCACCAAAGAGCGGATGCCTCTTCTTGGGAATAACAGAAAATGACTTATAATAAAGCTACCAGTTTCTGTAAGGTATTTCAGATGCAGAAACTTCATTAATACCTATTAATTTTTTACAAGCCTGGATTGCTAATTCTTCATCAAGAGTGGGTGAAATAATCGCTTCATTAATAGTTTTATCCTTTAAATCCATAACTACAAATGGTATTAGTGAGCTTTTACCCTCTCTGAATTGAACATTATCAGTATATCGAAATGGCTTTTCATGATGTTCAGCTACAACTATTCTCCACTCTTTTTCTTCATGGAAGGCAGGATTTTTAATATATGGTATGTGTTGATATGCACGGGAGATTAATTCATATGGAAGACCACTGAGAGGCTTGGATGTACCTCTGGTTTTTTCTAACTCTCTCTGTTCAAAGTATGCTTCAGGGGTCATCCTAACAATATCTTCTTTGACAATCGCTACAATCTCCTCGACGGTGTATACACATTTCCTTAATGTTGTATTTGCATTTGCAGCTATGGACTCTTTTAATAAGGCTTCATCGAATGAGATAGAATAACCACCATTGGGACAATAACCCCTCCATTGGCTTAAAGTATCTTTGTTTTCAGACAGAGAAAATGAAAAGATTGAGGGGATTTCTTTGTTCCGTTCAACAGCATCAATTAACTGGCTGGCTAAATTATTGTCGTACTGCTCTTTCAGAATTTTAATTACCATGTCAAGTCCATACTGATATTCGACAGCATCGTTCATGTACATCATATGTGTAAGCCATAAAGATTTACTGTTGACCATACCTAATAAGCCACCTCTTGAGGTATAATGATAAAGTTTTTGATCTGCCATTTTGAGAGGTTATAAAATCTATTGTTAAGTATGTTTTTGCAGTTAAGAGTAATATATCAATTACAAGTATAACAAAAAAGAGCCATATCTTTCGATACAGCTCTCAATTTTTAGTTGGCAAAATCTAATGCTACTAAGGCAGGTTCATCATCTTCAATGATCACTCTTTGAAAACTTCTTCTAGCTATTAAGCTTTTGTAGTTGGATGTTAAATAAAAACTTAAATACTCCTTAAAACACCTGTGGTCGCCAACAAAGTAACTGGTAATAATGTTTATAGTCCTGTTTCCATAATCTAGATAATATGGATTAAGCATTACTTTGGCATTCAATCTGTTTATCAGTTCGGCTACCTCGCCAAGTTTGTAATGAGGTACAACGGTATTTGTTAGCTTGGATCTGAACTCGATACATTTAAGATTGTGCACACAATCGATATTGATCAAGAAGGTGCTCCCATCCTCCAGTTCAATATTTACCTGAAATGAATTATTATACTTATAATAAACAAATCGGTGTTCGTTTAGGTATTCAACAATAGAGTTGTGACACCTTATCTCAAATTGGTACGATGTTTCATCAGCATATAAATTGGTTTCCTCAATGGCAACTGGTGGCAGTTGTATGGTTTTAATCACCTCTTTAACCATCCCGTTTTTCTTGCCCAGGATGTAGCTGCCTATTGCAAGTGCAATGATTAGCAGGGGAAATACGTATAACATCATAACACCTATTTTGTCCTTTTCTCTAATGCACAAAAAATTCTTCCGTACTTCCCATCTGATGGCTGACCAAGCGAGTCGGTATCAAGTTTCGTAATGACGATACCTAAGGTCAGGTTTCTGACTTTTTCTTCTGTGAGATAATCACTTAATCGCAACTCAACCTTTTGACCATCCTTGGTATAGTTATGTAAATAGATTTTATCATTTAATTCAGAGTTTGCATCTTTATTGAGTATCATCTCTTCGCTACTGCCGTCTTCCTTTAAGATAACATAGTTAGGTTTGAACTGTAGGTTGAAAACCTTTCCTTTAAACATTTCACGCATTCTACTTGACGCATTATAATCGTGAAATGGCTCTGGATTACCATAGCTAGGTGTTGTTTCTGTATTAAAAACTAAATAGTCACCGTCTGGTGAGTTCTTGCATCCAATTGAAATAAGTACGATGAAAGTTAATAAGAGTTGGTTAAATTTTAACATGTGTTTTCTGTTTAAACCGATAGTTCCAACTCGGTTAAATGCGGAAAGCGCAGGGAACTGAACCAATCTGCACTCAGAGGCTCCTAGGAGGGCCCATTGCAACAGACGGCCAGCACCTACGCTTTTGCGCAGGCGAGAACCAATCTGTTCTTGTTGCAATGTTTGAAATGTTCCTAGGATTTCTGAGGTGCAAGAACGATAGCTACGCTATTATCTTAAATATGTTAATTGAGGTATTTCTGTTTCTTCTTATCGTGGTTGTTTACCGTAAAGATAAACAACAACAATGAAATTTAGGAGTAGTTAGCTCCTAAATATTTTAGCTTGCCTTTCCTTCAACTGTAGAAATAGAAATGTGCTGCTTTTCACCGTCGATCAATCGTTTCCAAAGAAAGTTGTGCACATCAGATGGTTCGGTAGCACATCTAATGCGTTCTTCTACATTTATTTCTGTTACGTCCTTCGCAGAAATGGTGATCAACGTTCTAATCATCTGGTTAAATACCCTAGTGCCAAACTTTGAAATTGCTTCTTCATCGTAATTAAAGTAGATTAGGTGGTAGCCATTCTTGTTCCTTCCAAACGTTATGTTGAAGTGGAAACAGAGAAACTCGCTGATCAGTGTTTCATTGGTTTTGAGCTTTTCATGGTTCAATAGCACTGTAGTTGTATATTTCGGAGAAACTGACCATGTGATTCCGTGGCAAACTGACCACCTAATTTGCTGGCGAACGAACGTTGCAAATGCTATAGAAGCGTTAACAAAAGTAGTTATTTAAAGTTGTTTTTTATTGGAAGCTATTTTCTTGCACAGGCACCCTTTTCTTCCGCATTGATTCTCCCTTGAGTTCAATACGGTTGGCATCATGAACAATCCTATCCAATATTGCGTCGGCAATGGTTTTTTCACCAATCACTTCATGCCATTTGCTTACTGGCAGCTGTGAGGTAATGATAAGTGAGGT
>NZ_SWBO01000022.1 GCF_005116475.1 Pedobacter cryotolerans
AGAAAATGCGTTTATATAGTTTTTTACAGTATTACGGGAAACACCGGTATGGGTGGCAATGGAAAGTTTGCTCCGCCCTTGGCTGTACATTCTGAGTATCTGTCTTATCTTGCTCATGCTAATCGTGGAATTGGCCATTTCGGAGGGATTATATATCCATCAAAAATAGGGTTGCTCCAATAGCATTTGGCCCCGTTCCAAACTGGTCAGTTTAGTCCGAAATCAGGTGGTCAGTTTCCAGCGGAATAGGTGGTCAGTTTAAACCGAAATGGGGTGGTCAGTTTCAGCGAAATCTCCAAGTAATGGCATAATGGTAAAATTTGGGGAGCATCTACTGCTCCCCGGTCAATGAATCCAAATCAATTTCAACCTGTGAAAGCCAGTACCTTGTTGCATCCGACAGGTTTTCAAGCGCATCGGGATTGCCGCTTAAGGCATCTGTCAATAGTTCGATGTCCTCGGATTGCCAGTCATAGGTTGTGGCGCAGAAATTGCCCATGGTTTCAAAACTGGCATCGTTCTGCAGATCAAAGCCTGTCATTTCCTCGATTTCGTTCCTTGCCATCTGCAAGATGGCATCCATTACTACATAACAAGGGTCTAGGTCTGTAATCTTCATATCGCAGTCCTCTGCAAAAGCTTCCATTTGCTCAAACGCCCAACTGGAATCTTTACCGATTTCCAAAGCTTCTGATACCGCCCTTTTAATGTCGAGGTAACCAAAGGGGCAGAATGCGCCCCTAAAGTCCTCGATTTCATTATTCAAATACTGTTCATCAATTGCCATCGCTCAACCCTCCAATTAAAAACCTAAACCATCATCCCCAACGCTTGGCACATTATCAAAAGCCGTTGAGGGCTTCATGGCACTTTCTGACTTTACCGCCTGCTCCACTGGCAAGTCCCCACTTTCCCTCACTTCTGCCTTTTTCGCCGAACCACCCTTTACGCCCTCGAACAACTTGATTTCCGAGACATGGAAGGTAAGCGCAGCCCTCGCCTCCCCATCCCTGTTGAGGTAGGCATTCACGCCAACCCTTCCATAGACCTGCACCAAATCCCCTTTTTTAAGGTACTCGGCAATTCCCTCATTCCTCCAGTAAGAGCATTCAAAGAACGTGGCAATCTCCCTGCGCTCCTCCCCGCTCCTGTAACTGTCATTAACCGCAATGGTAAAGCCCACCACTTTTTTCTCTTCTGTAACTTTCCTCACAACCGCATCGGCTGTCAATCTTCCTGTAATTTCCATAACAATGGTTTTTAGGTAAAAAATTAAACTTTATCGCTTCTTCCAGTCCGTTCCCAAAAGGATTTTTTCAAAAGAAAAAACGGAAAAAAGAAAGCAAAGAAGACCGTGACCTTTTAAGCGCAGTGGAGCACTATAAGTCCCGAAGGGTAGACGGCACAGCCGGCCATTATGCGTGCGCAGCCAGCGGAGGTCACGATATTCGCCGCCTTTTTATCCGTTTCGATTGAAAAAAATAAAATCACCCTCACTTCATCCGCCTGCTGATCTCCATCACTGCAAGGATGGCAGAGGCCTTTGCCTCCCCAATGCCATCAAACCTGCAGAGGGAAGAAATGTCTCCTCCGGTAAATCCAGCGAAACCGCCAAATGCCTTGAGCATGCGTGATGAAAGTGCCACAGCATCCTCGCCCGGTGTCCCTGAACCAATTAATATGGCCAATAGCTCCTGGTCAAGTAGGCATTCCGCACCCACTGTCATCAGTTTTTCCCGAGGTTTCATCGCTGGATCCCAGCTTGGGATACCCCTTTCACGACTGACCCTGTTATCCTGATGGATCTGTTGGACGGACTTACCATCTTCGTCCAAATGTGCGCAATGGTGGAAGAGTGAGCTCATCGCCGATATCAGAAAATGGAAATCCTCCTCGAACACGATCACGAAGGTTCGCCGGTAAGAACCATCTTCCTGCTGGTCGCTCCTTGAGATCTGGATGAACCTACTGTCCCTTGAGGTCTTCTTGAAATCAAGGAAGTAGTGCCTTCTCCCTCCAGAGGAGAAGCTTTCGGTCATCAATAAATTGCCTTTCATAATACTTATGGTTTTTCAAGGGCAAAGTTGGAGAGGGAAGAAAAAACTAGTCGGTTGCAAAATAAGTTACACGATGGAAACGTTTAAAAATCGGATATCCACCTGATTTTTAATACGATGGCAAAGCTTACCTATATTTATGACCGGACCTGCCAGTATACCGGCTGTGGCAAGGAACTCTTCGGCAGGAGCGACAAGAAGTACTGCAACGATGCGTGCCGCAACCGCGCCAACAGCAAGAACCGAAGAAAGGAATCCTGGGGAGAGGAAAAGCACATCTATGAGATTACCCGTGACCTCAGGCGCAACCGTAGCATCATGAAATCAACTGGCGCCTTCCTGGACCAGACCAAGGTCGTCACCCGTGGCTGGATGCTGGACAGGGGCTATAATTTTGATTATTATACCAATATCCTGCACACCAAAAAGGGCGATTACTTTTTCTGCTATGAATTTGGACACATGGAACTTGAAAACGGAAAGATACTGGTGGTCATGACAGATCGCTACCTTGAGATCAACATTAGAGCCCATGATAATCCGCCCAATCCCTAGGTCCTGGACCCAGGAAACAAGAATGTTGAAAAGTTGATTTCAACTGCACCAACAGAAGCATTAATTTAGTGGCAAAACACACCCCAACATGTCTACTATCGAATTCAAGTTTTTTCTGGAAAACACTGACCTAATGGTTTTGGAGGTTAGGTGCAAGGGTCTTGGAGCAGCCCAAGATGAGAAGTTCAGGTGGCTGAGGATAGATAGGGAAACGATGGAAATCACCGAACTGAACCTTGACCATAGGGATTCATCTGGAGAGATCGAGGAACGGTACTTCAGTGAAGGGTACCTTAAATTCAACAATTCCGCAGGCACCTTCATCGAAAAATTCAATTCCGCCCAGCATTCCCTTAACAGAAGATTTGACTTCGTTACCGCGGGTGAAGTTGAAACAGAAGTATGTCTATTCCTTCTGACACCCTCGCAAGAAGTTGAAACTAACTAAATGCACCACCACAGATTGACGAAACAAAGTATAAGATATAAATCATAAAACCGATAGCAAGACACGAAGAACATCCATCAGGAGCCCGAGATGATTGGGATTTCGAAAGCCTGTCAAATCATGTATCCATAAGTTGTTTTACCACTTCAGCCATATGATTGATATCAAAGGGTTTTGCAATGTGGGCATCTGCCAGTGTGCTGGTCAAATCCAGCTTATCCAATACGACCGAGGCGGTCATTAGGAGAACCTTTATTCCATCGTACCTTGGGGAGTTCTTGATCCGTTGGCAAATGTCCGCTCCATTGAACCTTCCCATCATTATGTCCATTACGATCAAGTCCGGTAGAAATTCTTCTATCACCAATTCCAGATTCCTTGGATCATCCTTTGACAGGACAAGATACCCTTCATCATCAAAGAGCATCCATAGAACCTCTCGATGGGCTTCTATATCATCTATGATCAATATTCTTTTCATATAGGCTGGTGCTGAAATGCCTTTGTAAAGGTAAAAAATTTATTTTATTCAAATAAAAATCACCAATAAATGATCAATAGCGATTATCCTTGAAGCCTGATATAAAGAAGATGGCGAACACTCCGTTTTGGCATATTGTCGAACTTCTATGTGTTGCGCACAACAACGGGAAACTTGCTGATTGGCCTTCATCGGAAGATAAATCCAACTCGCCATGAGGCAACAAGCCCATGAGACACTCGAAAAAGCGAAAACAGCCTGAGGCTGTTCCCCATTCCCAAAGGCTTTATAACCAGAGATGACAGTGTCATCATCATAAATACAGTCAACCTCCGTGGTTTTATAATGGATGGTTTGGGATAGTTAAAAACAACCCTCAACACCTAAAGCTGCGACCTTTGCATATTTTCTGCTTGTCTGTTAAAGTTTAAGGAAGTCCATACAAAAGCTGTTAAGACTTCTGCAAAGCATATTCAAGGCCTGACAATTAAGGTTTACCATCTCTTACATTAATAAACATCATATCGTAAAGGCTTATGAAGCAGGAAAGAGCAAATAAAACGAAAAAAGCTTTCGACCAATGGCCGAAAGCTTTTCAAAGTTCCCAAAACAGCAAGGTCTATTTTGCGTTTTTCTTTTCAGTTACCTCTGCCCTAATGGTCTGAGCAAGGTTTTTAAGGTCCTGCATGCCTTTACGAACCCTGGTTCCTGCTGCAGAATTGCCATTCTCATAGAACTTTTTGGCATCGGCCTCTACCGAAGCGACAAGTTCCTTTACTTTTGTGAAATTTTCCATCGAATAAAATTTTATAGGTTAATAATTGATTTGTGGCCACTAAGTTAAAAAAAACCGCTAAACGCCCAAACCCTGCTCTTGCTCTTTTTTAGACGACTTATCCCTTCCTACAGAGACTTCTGATATTTTCTCTTCCTTCAAGTGCTCTTCCCTTTTTATAGACCTACCTTCCAGAGAATACAAATTCACTTGTTTGAATTCAGGTACCGCCTCTGCCAGGATAGCCTCTTTCTTGCCACTCATGTCAACGGTGACCACAGCGCGGTCTCCGTTCATCAGGGCAGCCTCCAGCTCGGCACGTTTACCCGCAGAACCCAGCTCGCGAAAATCAAACCTGTCCAGCACCGCAGAAAGATCAAAGCCGTATCCCTCGGTAAAGGTCTTGGTCTTGAAGTTGCCTCCCCTGTCCCTTTCCCCATCAAAGTCCAGTTTCACCCAGGCCGAATATTCCCTGTTGGAGATATCTAGCATGTCAGGGCGATAGACAGATCTGCCCTCCAGCAAATTCAGACCCTGCGCCACGGTAAACCCGTTTCCCTTTTCGATATAAAAGGTCTGGCCTGGCGCCGGGTTCTTCAGTGCTCTATAGAACTCCTTGTCCACATTGATCAGCTTCCCATCGCCCATGGTGGCAAGCTCTTTTGAATCCTGAAGGCTTACCCCGGCATACAATTGCGCAGCCCCACGGATATCCCTGGATGCCTCCATCCTGGCATTGAACTCCTTCATGGCAAGCGAAGGCATCTCGAAATCCTTCAGGACCACCTCCTCTCCCTGCCTTTGGGAAGAGACAAAATACTTCTCGCCAGGGGCCAAAGGCGGCTGGGTCTCCTTCACCAGATCGAACTTGTTGAAATAATAGTATTCAGAGCTCTTGGACTGGTTAAAGTGAAGGGCTATTTCCACCCTCCCCTTTTCCCCTTTCAGCTCATCGTACAGGATAAATCTTGGCTCGTTGGCTGCCATCCTGGCCTCCATCTGCCCGATCAGGTTTTCACTGAAACCCAATTTCACCATTTCCTCTTTGAGGTTCTCTAAATTCTTTGCATCCATAATCGCTTTTTTTAAGTTTTCGTTTTCGTAGGCATTTCTGCCCAGTTCTCTAAGTTTACCAATATCTCCGGTCAGTTTCAGTGCAGCGCCGATCCTGACCGTGTAGGGCAGCTGTACCCTATGGTTCATCATGCAGCGCAGCTCAGGATGTTTCAGATAGATCATCCCCGCCACCTCCTTGCCCACTGGATAGCTCTGGCAGAGTTCCGAAACCACCCGGAGCCTATGATCAAGCCCACGCTCATTGGTGCCATCAGTGCGGTTCAGAAAATCCAGGCACCTGACCGCAGTCGCCTGCGCTGACATCAGCTGTCCTTCCACGAACAGTCCATGCTCATCTCTGGTTCCTACGGTTCGTCTGAAATCCGTTTCCAGTAAAAAGGCATCTTCCCTGAGCGTTTCCCCCACGCCATCATTCCCCAATAGCTTGGGCACAAACACCGCGTACTCGGGAATGCGCAGCTTTCCAAGATATTCCTTCACCAGCAGATCTACGGCAATCTCAACTCCACCGGTCCGCTTGTAAAGTGTCACGTCCATCCAGGGCAGATCCATATTTGGAGATTTCGCTGAAACTGACCACCCCATTTCGGTTTAAACTGACCACCTATTCCGCTGGAAACTGACCACCTGATTTCGGACTAAACTGACCAGTTTGGAACGGGGCCAAATGCTATTGGAGCAACCCTATTTTTGATGGATATATAATCCCTCCGAAATGGCCAATTCCACGATTAGCATGAGCAAGATAAGACAGATACTCAGAATGTACAGCCAAGGGCGGAGCAAACTTTCCATTGCCACCCATACCGGTGTTTCCCGTAATACTGTAAAAAACTATATAAACGCATTTTCT
>NZ_SWBO01000023.1 GCF_005116475.1 Pedobacter cryotolerans
TATATTTGTTGTTACGTTTAATTTTTCTACTTTTGCATCCCGCTTCGGAGGAGGCGAATGGGTTTACGGAAATAGTGATAGGGGCATTGAAAAAGGGGATTTAAAAGTATTTGAGCTGTAAATAAGCCACTTACGAAAAAGACAAAAAAATTTCAAAAAAAGTTTTGGAAATTAAAAAATCTTCTTACCTTTGCAACCCGCTACGGAGGTAACGACAGAAGGAGAAAAGGAAAAGAGAGGATGAATTGAAATAGGGAAACAAAGAGCAAACAACGAAACGAAAAAAAAGTTTCAAAAAAATAAAAAAAAGTTTGCAAGTTTAAAAAAGTTTCCTACCTTTGCAATCCCAAACGAAACGGGAGCTAACGAACGGAGTTCGGAAAGCTAAAAAACAAGATTGAAACGATGAAATTTAAGATGACTAACTGGAACATTAAAAGACCAGTTAAGAATTAAGAAAGACATTGCAACATATAAAGATCACCGTGAGGTAAGATCGAAAAGTTCATTAAAGAGATATCATTTATACAACGCAGCGAGGCAAACAGTACGATTTCAAAGTACATGACACCAAGCTGTTTCTTAAGTCTGTAACTATCAGACAACATAATAATAGAATACAAGACTATTTAATTTTAATAACACTAGAATAAGAATGGTCAGTGTTCAAACAACACATTTTACAATGGAGAGTTTGATCCTGGCTCAGGATGAACGCTAGCGGCAGGCCTAATACATGCAAGTCGAGGGGTAGAGTTAGCTTGCTAACTTGAGACCGGCGCACGGGTGCGTAACGCGTATGCAATCTACCTTTATCTGGGGGATAGCCCGAAGAAATTCGGATTAACACCGCATAAAATCACAGTACGGCATCGTACAATGATCAAATATTTATAGGATAGAGATGAGCATGCGTGTCATTAGTTAGTTGGCGGGGTAACGGCCCACCAAGACCACGATGACTAGGGGATCTGAGAGGATGACCCCCCACACTGGTACTGAGACACGGACCAGACTCCTACGGGAGGCAGCAGTAAGGAATATTGGTCAATGGAGGCAACTCTGAACCAGCCATGCCGCGTGCAGGAAGACGGCCCTCTGGGTTGTAAACTGCTTTTATTCGGGAATAAACCTACTTACGTGTAAGTAGCTGAATGTACCGAAGGAATAAGGATCGGCTAACTCCGTGCCAGCAGCCGCGGTAATACGGAGGATCCAAGCGTTATCCGGATTTATTGGGTTTAAAGGGTGCGTAGGCGGCCTGTTAAGTCAGGGGTGAAAGACGGTAGCTCAACTATCGCAGTGCCCTTGATACTGATGGGCTTGAATGGACTAGAGGTAGGCGGAATGTGACAAGTAGCGGTGAAATGCATAGATATGTCACAGAACACCGATTGCGAAGGCAGCTTACTATGGTCTTATTGACGCTGAGGCACGAAAGCGTGGGGATCAAACAGGATTAGATACCCTGGTAGTCCACGCCCTAAACGATGAATACTCGCTGTTGGCGATATACAGTCAGCGGCTAAGCGAAAGCGTTAAGTATTCCACCTGGGGAGTACGCTCGCAAGAGTGAAACTCAAAGGAATTGACGGGGGCCCGCACAAGCGGAGGAGCATGTGGTTTAATTCGATGATACGCGAGGAACCTTACCCGGGCTTGAAAGTTAGTGAAGTTACCAGAGATGGTAGCGTCCGCAAGGACACGAAACTAGGTGCTGCATGGCTGTCGTCAGCTCGTGCCGTGAGGTGTTGGGTTAAGTCCCGCAACGAGCGCAACCCCTATGTTTAGTTGCCAGCACGTAATGGTGGGGACTCTAAACAGACTGCCTGTGCAAACAGAGAGGAAGGAGGGGACGACGTCAAGTCATCATGGCCCTTACGTCCGGGGCTACACACGTGCTACAATGGACGGTACAGAGGGCAGCTATACAGCAATGTAATGCCAATCTCAAAAAGCCGTTCACAGTTCGGATTGGGGTCTGCAACTCGACCCCATGAAGTTGGATTCGCTAGTAATCGCATATCAGCAATGATGCGGTGAATACGTTCCCGGGCCTTGTACACACCGCCCGTCAAGCCATGGAAGTTGGGGGTACCTAAAGTACGTAACCGCAAGGAGCGTCCTAGGGTAAAACCGATAACTGGGGCTAAGTCGTAACAAGGTAGCCGTACCGGAAGGTGCGGCTGGAATACCTCCTTTCTGGAGTAGTATAGACTACTCGCTGCGTAAAAAATGATACATATCTCTAAAGAGAAACCAAAAAGATGACGCCATCGGCACGATACCATATCGGCTGCGGCGGGATTGAAATTGAAATACGATTTTGATTTACGATTTACGAACTTCAGTTTAAGGGCTGATACAAATCTAAAATCGTCAATCTAAGATCTAAAATCATAAAGTCCCGTAGCTCAGCCTGGTTAGAGCACTACACTGATAATGTAGGGGTCTCCAGTTCAAATCTGGACGGGACTACACGTAATTTTTTTGGGGGATTAGCTCAGCTGGCTAGAGCGCCTGCCTTGCACGCAGGAGGTCAACGGTTCGACTCCGTTATTCTCCACCATCACCGGTACCTAATATAAAAGGTACGTTTATAATAAGGTTGTAGAAATATAACCTCGGGATTGAAAAGTTCTTTGACATATTGGAAGAAGTTAATAAGAAGAGCAAACAACAATAGAGACGTTGTTAGCTTGGAGTTCCCTCGGGGATGAAAAGATAACGACATATCAAAAAAGCATACCATGCGGCGCAAAAGGCGCATGAGTAGAAGAAAGTAAGAAAGAGTATACGGGGGATGCCTTGGCTCTCAGAGGCGATGAAAGACGTGATAAGCTGCGATAAGCCGCGGGGATTAGCAAATATGAATTGATCCGCGGATTTCTGAATGGGGAAACCTAGCTAGTTGAAGACTAGTTGCACATAGTGCGCAAACCTGCCGAACTGAAACATCTAAGTAAGCAGAGGAAGAGAAAATAATAATGATTTCCTAAGTAGTGGCGAGCGAAAGGGAAAGAGCCCAAACCAGCTATGTTACGGCATATCTGGGGTTGTAGGACTGCAATGTGGCATTAACAAACAGAAGTGGAATGGGATGGGAAGCCCAGCGAAACAAGGTGATAGCCCTGTACACGTATAGAATGTTAGTCTAGCAGGATCCTGAGTACCGCGAGGTCGGAGACGCCTTGTGGGAATCTGCCGGCACCATCCGGTAAGGCTAAATACTCCTGAGAGACCGATAGTGAACCAGTACCGTGAGGGAAAGGTGAAAAGAACCCCGAACAGGGGAGTGAAATAGAACCTGAAACCGTATACTTACAAGCGGTCGGAGCGTCCAGGTGGCGTGACGGCGTGCCTTTTGCATAATGAGCCTACGAGTTACTCTTCTCTGGCAAGGTTAAGTGTTTAAGACACGGATCCGAAGCGAAAGCGAGTCTGAATAGGGCGCATAGTCAGGGGAGGTAGACGCGAAACCTTGTGATCTACCCATGGACAGGTTGAAGGTGCGGTAACACGTACTGGAGGACCGAACCGATAAACGTTGAAAAGTTTCCGGATGATCTGTGGGTAGGGGTGAAAGGCTAATCAAACTGGGAAATAGCTCGTACTCCCCGAAATGTTTTTAGGAACAGCGTCGTGGTTGAGTTATATAGAGGTAGAGCTACTGATTGGGTGCGGGGGAGTCAAATCCTACCAAATCCAGACAAACTCCGAATGCTATATAATATACACGGCAGTGAGGCGCGGGGTGCTAAGGTCACGCGCCGAGAGGGAAAGAACCCAGACCATCAGCTAAGGTCCCTAAATTACCGCTAAGTTGAACTAACGAGGTGCGATTGCATAGACAGCTAGGATGTTGGCTTGGAAGCAGCCATTCATTTAAAGAGTGCGTAACAGCTCACTAGTCGAGCGATCGTGCATGGATAATAAACGGGCATTAAGTGGTATACCGAAGCTATGGGTAATATTTATATTACGGTAGGGGAGCATTCCAGCGGCAGCGAAGTTGTAGCGTGAGCTATGGTGGAGCTTCTGGAAAAGCAAATGTAGGCATAAGTAACGATAAGGCGGGAGAGAAACCCGCCCACCGAAAGGATAAGGTTTCCTGATCAACGCTAATCGGATCAGGGTTAGTCGGGGCCTAAGGAGAACCCGAAGGGGATATTCGATGGACAACGGTTTAATATTACCGTACTTTTTATAGATGCGATGTGGGGACGGAGTAGTGACACTGCCGCGAACTGACGGAATAGTTCGTTAAAGACTGTAGGTATTAGAATGGTAGGCAAATCCGCCAATCTAGCTGAACGTCGATAGTACCGCGAGCCTTCGGGTAAGTGGATAGCGCAGGTAATCAGACTTCCAAGAAAAACCGCTAAGCTCCAGTCTATAAAAACCCGTACCGCAAACCGACACAGGTATCCGGGAAGAGAATTCTAAGGTGCTCGAGTGAATCATGGCTAAGGAACTCGGCAAAATGGCCCTGTAACTTCGGGAGAAGGGGCGCTGGTAGCAATATCAGCCGCAGTGAAAAGGCCCAGGCGACTGTTTAACAAAAACACATGGCTTTGCAAAATCGAAAGATGAAGTATAAGGCCTGACACCTGCCCGGTGCTGGAAGGTTAAGAGGGGATGTCATACGCAAGTAGAAGCATTGAATCGAAGCCCCAGTAAACGGCGGCCGTAACTATAACGGTCCTAAGGTAGCGAAATTCCTTGTCGGGTAAGTTCCGACCTGCACGAATGGTGTAACGATCTGGGCGCTGTCTCAGCCATGAGCTCGGTGAAATTGTGGTCCCGGTGAAGACGCCGGGTACCCGCAACGGGACGGAAAGACCCCATGCACCTTCACTACAATTTAACATTGACATTGGATACAAGATGTGTAGGATAGGTGGGAGGCTTTGAAGCGGCGTCGCTAGGCGTCGTGGAGCCAACGTTGAAATACCACCCTTTTTGTATTCGGTGTCTAACCCCGCTCAGCGGGGGACATTGTTTGATGGGTAGTTTGACTGGGGTGGTCGCCTCCAAAAAGGTAACGGAGGCTTTCAAAGGTAAGCTCAGTACGCTTGGTAACCGTACGAGGAGTGCAATAGCATAAGCTTGCTTGACTGTGAGGCAGACAAGCCGAGCAGGGTCGAAAGACGGATATAGTGATCCGGTGGTTCTGCATGGAAGGGCCATCGCTCAAAGGATAAAAGGTACGCTGGGGATAACAGGCTGATCTCCCCCAAGAGCTCATATCGACGGGGAGGTTTGGCACCTCGATGTCGGCTCGTCACATCCTGGGGCTGGAGAAGGTCCCAAGGGTTCGGCTGTTCGCCGATTAAAGTGGCACGCGAGCTGGGTTCAGAACGTCGCGAGACAGTTCGGTCCCTATCTGTTGTGGGCGTAGGAATTTTGAGTGGGGCTGACCTTAGTACGAGAGGACCGGGTTGGACTAGCCTCTAGTGAATCTGTTGTTCCGCCAGGGGCATTGCAGAGTAGCTACGCTGGGGATAGATAAGCGCTGAAAGCATCTAAGTGCGAAACTAGCCACGAGATGAGAATTCCATATAGGGCCGTAGAAGACTACTACGTTGATAGGATACAGATGTAAAGGTGGTGACATCACAGTCGAGTATTACTAATAACCCGAAGCTTTCAAAGCAAACAGACTGTTGTTTGTTCTTCTAAAATAACTTCTTTCAATAATATGTCATTGTCCTATGCTGTTTTGCATAGTACATTTAAAATATTCAGGTGCCTATATCGGCGGTGTCCACCTCTTCCCATTCCGAACAGAGAAGTTAAGCCCGCCAGAGCCGATGGTACTGCAGTAACATGTGGGAGAGTAGGTCGGTGCCAGATCTTAAAAGAAGCCTCATAACGAAAGTTGTGAGGCTTTCTTGTTTTACAAAATTTCCTATTAAAATGTTGTGTTGGCTTTTGTTGATCCAAAAAGCGATGTGCTTTGTGAACTTTGCTAGGCAAATGTAAATAGCAGCACAACATGCTCCATCATAGACCCGATTGCAGTGTATACCGAAGTGGATAGCGGGCAATGGCCGTATAACGGAAAGCGGGACA
>NZ_SWBO01000024.1 GCF_005116475.1 Pedobacter cryotolerans
GTAGACCAAGACCATGCCTACGCTTGGAGCAGAACGAGAAAAGGTGGTTGGGCAATAGCACAAAGTCCTATTTTAGGCACTACCATTACTTTACAACGCTTGAAGAAAAGAGGTTATATTTCCTTAACCGAATTACATTTACAGCTTAACCCATCTCTTTGCGAACCGCCGAGTACGTGACCCGTACGCTCGGTGGTGTTTGAAATAAGTGTTTATTTTTTATAGGTATTTCAAGATATCGCTTCGCTAAGTTGAGAGGCGCACTCCGTCAGTTTCTGGCGGAGCCGTCTACTCGATTACCCAACGTCATTTTTTTATTTTTAAATTCATTATTAAAACATTATTAACTCTCTTTTTTCTTTTTATTTAACAACTCTCTTAGAATCCATTTTTCGATACTAATTACAACAAAAATCAATGAACCAGCTACAAACGAAATAAATAAACCTTTCCCATCGAGAGACGCTGTTCCAAACACTTTTTGCATAAACGGGGTGTATAAAAACATTGCTTGCAGAAGCATTATTGACCCAATACCCAAAAAGATAAAGCCATTACTGAAAAGACCAATTTTAAAAACCGATTCTTTCAGAGACCTACAGTTTATCAAATAAAATATTTGGAAAAATATAATAAATGTTACTGCTATACTTTGGGAACGAGCCAACGCATCTGTTTGTGCCATTCCGGTTGAAAGTGAATAAGAGTACTCCCAGCTAAAAAGCACGATAGTTCCAACTGTCATAAGTATCGAAACAAAAAACACCCTAAAAGTTACAAATCCGTTGAAAAGAGCTTCATCGGGTTTACGAGGGGGACGGTTCATTACATTAGGTTCTTTTACTTCGAATGCAAGCGGCAAAGCCAATGCTATGGCTGCAACCAAGTTTATCCACAACAATTGTACTGGCAACATAGGAAGCAATAGTTCTTTCGTTATAGGATTAAAAGGAAAGAATATAATGCCATAAATCAATATAAATGCAAGTCCCAAGTTGGTTGGAAGCAAGAATGCGAGAGACTTTAGCAGATTGTCGTAAACCCTTCGCCCTTCTTCAACAGCTGCTGCTATACTCGAAAAATTATCATCGGCAAGTACAATGTCTGCAGATTCTTTCGACACAGAAGTTCCGGTAATTCCCATCGCAACACCAACATTTGATTGCTTGAGCGATGGGGCATCGTTTACGCCATCACCGGTCATTGCAACAACATCATTGGCTTTTTGCAAGGCTTTTACCAAACGAAGTTTGTGTTCGGGGGCTACACGGGCAAAAATATTGGTTGATTGTATGGTTTTATCAAGTTCAGCATCGCTCATTTTCGACAAATCCACTCCTGTTACAACAGTCCCATTGGCCGAGAGGTTTAATTCCATGCCAATAGCACGTGCTGTGGCATGGTGGTCGCCAGTAATCATTTTTACTGTTATTCCCGCATTATGACATGCTTTTATAGCTTCGATTGCTTCGGTGCGTGGCGGGTCAATCATACCTATCAAGCCGATAAACTCAAATCCGTTTTCAATATCATCTACCGATATTTCATCACTTTTACTTTGAGTTTTTTGAGCTATGGCAAGCACTCGCATCCCTTTCGAACCAAGCAATTCTATTTGAGAAATAATCTTTTGTGTATCCAAGTTTACACCACCAACATGTGTTGAACAACGTTTTAGCACAACCTCTGGTGCCCCTTTAAGAATAATATTGTCGTTAAGGGTTGCCATGTATTGCTTTTCAGAGTCGAAAGGCACAACATCTTTTCTTGGTATTTCCTGACGTAAACCATCAATTGAAATCCCCGCTTTTGCAGCTGCAACGACCAAAGCAACCTCGGTAGGGTCGCCCGAGATACTGTATTCGTTTGCGGTATAAAGCACATTTGCATCACTACAAAGCACAGCTTTTTTAAGCAAAAGCAACATATCTTCGGGTAAAGCTGCTAGTTCAGCATTGTTTTGTTTGAAAACACCAGCTTTATGATAACCAACACCTGTTACTTGTATGCTATAGTTATAGTTCCACAATTCACTTACAGTCATTTCGTTTCGTGTAAGTGTTCCAGTTTTATCAGAGCAAATAACAGTTGTACTTCCTAAAGTTTCAACCGCAGGAAGTTTACGAATAATGGCGTTTCGTTTTGCCATACGTTGTACCCCAATGGCAAGGGAAATGGTAACAACAGCCGGGAGACCTTCAGGGATAGCACCAACTGCCAAAGCTATTGCAAAAATTAAGCTTTCTTTAAGTGCATCGAACAATAATACCCCTTGCCCCAATGCACGGTATGTTCCAATAAACATAATAATTGCAGTGATAGCAACAATACCAATGGTTAAGTATTTGCCAATAACACCTAACTTTTTTGTTAATGGCGTATCTAAATCAACGGTTTCGTTAAGCATATCGGATATTTTACCAAGTTCGGTATCCATACCCGTTTTTACAACCACTGCCGTAGCAGTGCCTGAAACTACTAAAGTGCCACTATATACCATACATTTTCTGTCGCCAATTACAGCATCGGGAGTTACAGCTTCGGTAGTTTTTTGAGACGGCACCGATTCTCCTGTTAAAGCAGCTTCTTCTACTTGTAGGTTTTTTTGCTGTATTATCCTCATGTCGGCAGGGATGCGGTCGCCGGCAGCCACCTGAACAATATCGCCGGGAACAATCTCAGAAACAGGTATGGTTATTATATTGCCATTTCGAATTACTGTAGCATTTTCGGGAACCATGTTACTTAGAGCTTCAATGGCTTTACCTGCTTTGTATTCCTGAATAAAGCCAATAATTGAGTTTACTACCACTACGGCAAGCACTACCATTCCATCGGTAATTTTACCCAATGCGGTAGCCAACGTGCTTGAACCAATTAAAACCCAAATCAATGGATTGTTAATTTGCCGCCAAAGCACTTTTAAAATGCCATCTTTATTTTTACGTTTAAGTTCGTTTGCTCCGTACTTTTGACGTCTTGTTTCTACTTCTTCTAATTCAAGCCCTTGTAATGAACTCTCAAAATTTTCAAGAACCTCTTTATAGTCAATGACATGCCATTTCCCGCTTTCGTTTTTTACCATCTTTGAGAACAAATAAGTTTGTTAATAAAAATTCACATTGTAATGCTTTCAACTATTTTTTTAAAAGCTAAAATTATAGTCGAAAAAAATAATCCAAAATATATAAAAGCTCCCAAAACGGAAAAATATCCAAGAAGAATTATAATTCCGTCTTTCTGAATAATTCCTATTGATAGAAAAAGAATAATTAATGCCGGCAAAGTATTACTAAAGGGCATTAGTCCTAAAGGTATCATTAGCAAAATAGAACCAAACAAAATCAAAAAACCATTGATTTTATTTGCAATTTTGTTACATGTTATGAGTCTAAAACGATGCGGCTTGCTTATTTTTTCTAAAAAATAAAACCACTTTAACCCTTTGTTTAAAGCAGTGCGTAACTTTTCCGATGGGAATGACTTGTTTTTTATAGAAGAAGGTAACCACAAACTTTTATTTAAGAAATTACTTATTCCTATAAAAAAAATTATGCCTCCAAAAACAGTACTAATACCAGGTATTGACACTGGAATTAGAAATATTATAGATAATATTGATGCAAATATTAATAAACCGTCGTTTCCTAATAGGTTTATTATTTCAGATAATGTCAGATTTCTGTCAGGTATTTTACTAATTATTTTTTTTACTTTTTCTAATAATGTATTGTCAAAAAAATCATCTTTTTTCAAAAAGACAACTAATTCTCTATTTTTAACTTGCAACTCTTGTGACATAAAAATAAATTATTTCCAAACAGATTCAATAGAATTACTTTTAAAAGTCAAAAAGCTCTCCTAAGAGTCCTTTCTTTTTTTTGTAACGATAATCATTGTCCCTTGAATGATATTGCTTGCCATGAAACATATCGTCTTGTGGGATTTTAAGATTTTGAGTTGTCCGTTCAATGATTTTATCAAGTTCACCGCGGTCAAGCCAAACACCTCGGCATTCAGGACAGTAGTCAATCTCTATTCCGTTACGGTCTGTCATAACCAGATTTACATCTTTGCAATTTGGACATTTCATTTTTTTAGTATTTAGTTGGTTAATAATTATTTGCTTAAAGGTTTTGTAACTTTATTAACTACAGAATCAAGTTTAGTGGATGATTTCTGTATAAGTGAATCAAGTTTTATTACCTTTTGATGTTCTTTATCGATTAGCGAATCGAGAGTTAGAACTTTATCGACCTCTTGGTTTAGCAATGAGTCTAATGATTCTGTTTTTTTTAGTAACTGTTCCATCTTTTCGTCAACTTTTTTGCTTACATCGCTGCAAGAAAAAAATGTAATCGAAAAGAATGCTAGAAAGATGCTTATTTTCAAAACTTTTCCCATAATTGTGTTTTTTTAGTGTTTCTCAAAAATACTTAATTTATAGTTTTATTTATACGCTGTCCATTTCTTTATTATGTTGGGTAACGTTTTGTGGCTTGCTTTCAGTGGCGTTGCACCAACACCAAGCCATTGCAAATATTTAAATTAAACAACTTCGCCATTTCAAAAATTCCCGAAGCCAGCCATATTTTTAAACCGCTGTGTGTGCCCTGCATATGCAGGACACACCCCGAAAGCTTTTCAAATAGTTCAAAAATACAAATTTAGTTTTACGAACCAAGTTTTCGGGGTGTTATTTTTCCAGAGGGTGCAAGTTCCTTACGAGCGGATTGAAATCCCGAATCGTTAGCACGTCGCAAGCTGGTTTATCGTGAGATATGCAGTGAAGGAAGCGAAACGGCAAAAGTCTGTACCGACGAACAGAAAGTACATAAGAGGCATAGCAATAAGGATGAGTATCCACAGCAATACGAAGTCCAAAACAGTGTTCTGAACATGCTATTAAATCAGATTATTGTTATGTAGATGTACCGGTGATAGACTGAAGGAAAAAGCATTTACCAGGGGAGGTCTTGGCGATTACGAGTTAATCAAGCCAAGAAGTCAGCAGAGGTCATAGTACTTGAAGGCAAACGAGGTGTAAATAGAAACTGCATAGGACTCACAAACAAGGAAGGACTGAACGTAAAGAGGTTTTCAATAAGTAACGGAATCTCGCCAAGGCGGATAGCCTTACTTAACGAAAACAGGTTAAAACAAGCTAAAATGATAACAAGAGTAGTACAACCGTTTCATCTTCACAAAGCATTGGAACACGTGATTGCCAATAAAGGCAGTGCGGGTGTTGATGGTGTTTCTATCCGAGAACTCCGCAAGGTGTTTTCAGAAAAGAAACTACAACTGATTGAAGCAATCAAACAAGGCAACTATCAAGTACAACCCATTTTAGGTATTGAAATTCCGAAAGGAAATGGGAAAACCCGATTATTGGGCGTTCCCACCACTACAGAGCGTGTCTTGCAACAAGCTGTAGCACAAAACCTTGCACCACTTTTTGAACCCGAATTTAGTAATTACAGCTATGGATTTAGACCACACAAGAACGCCCGACAAGCCGTTGGACAATCTCGGGATTACATCCATTCAGGATTAAACCACATTGTGGATATTGACCTGAAAAACTTCTTTGATGAAGTTGACCATTGTTTATTACTGAATTTAATCTACAAAAAAGTGAAATGCAAAGCTACGATGCAACTGATACGCAAATGGCTCAGAGCACCGATTAAAATCAACGGAAAGCTACAAAAGAGAAGAAAAGGCGTTCCGCAAGGAAGTCCTTTAAGTCCATTATTGTCGAACATTCTACTGCATCAATTGGATAAGGAAATGACTCGAAGAGGACATAAATTTGTGCGTTATGCGGATGATTTTAGTATCTATTGCAAAAGCCACAATCAAGCCA
>NZ_SWBO01000025.1 GCF_005116475.1 Pedobacter cryotolerans
CATTTACGGCGCTTTAGCCTCAAAAAACAGGGCTTTCCACGCAATGGAAAATCACGAACTGAAACCTCCTCAAAAAAACCTTTAGAAAGTAGCTTCTCACCAACAAATTCTTGGGGATGGATATTCTTTTCAATGAGATAAATATAAGTGGAGCCATTAACCGTTTCTACTTTATCAAAATCAAAGTAGTCGCTAAGCCCTTGGGGAAGTATTAAGGAAAGTAGTGCTGAATTCAAAAGTCAAGTGTTTCAGGCAAAATTAATTAAATTTTATTCCTCCCCAACTTTTACGCTTGGTCCATAGTTTTCTTTAGTTTGAAATGACTTATAATTTTTTCAGAATTGCGGCTTAAAAAATATCTTTTAAACAAAAAAGCTTTCAATTTCTTGAAAGCTTTCTGTGATCCCGCTGGGATAATGACTTATCAATCCAATCGGTACTAAATGAGCAAGTTGTGAAAATTATATGATCATCATTTCAATGTGGGCACCAAATTGGGCACCAGTTATTTTGATATGATTTGACTTCTTTTGAAAGAACAATCGGTTTACTACTACAATATAGCGATATTTTTTAATAAAAAAATAATACCATTAATTATTTAGCAAGTTACTGTTAATTTAACTCTTAGTATCAAATATTCTTTTGCTCTTTTTTGGAATTACTAAGATTTTATTTGTAAGAAATTTCTCCTAGGATTAACATTTTTATCAGCTCGTACTATGAAAATTTAAACGATATACTCAACCTTTTAGAATTTTTGAAATACAGAAAATCCTGTTTCAATGGCTGTCGCGGGTGGCCTAGTCATTGGCAAATTCGTGGGCATATTATCTTTTATATGGATTATGGGTAAATTTGTTTTGGAAGACTTCCCGATCAGCCAACAAGGGGACCAGATGATAGGAGTGGCGTTATTTGCAAATATTGAAAAGAACTAGACTGAGATAAGAACCTGCACAGGTTATATTTAGATTTTTTCTTTAAAAAGATCGGAAAATATATACAGATAGAATCGATTTTTAGTGGTTCACTTTCACCCGCTGAAGGTGGGTCACTTTGAGCCGTTGCGCTATGCTCACTTTAATCCGCTGAAGGTGGTATACTATAGCCGTTTTTTGCAGCTAAGACCGTTAATTGTTTTGCTTCGATATTATCTTTTGCTTCTTTGCTGATAGCATACAAGGCATTTTTATCATTGCGATTGATCGTGTGTGTAGCCACTACTAATTTATGCTCTTGATCCACGGCTGCCTGCACATTATAACCCACTTCTACAACAACTCCTCTTACCAATAAGGCTCTCGCATCTGGATCTGTTGTGCTTACTTGTGGTTCTTGGCTTTGAGCCAGCTGATCTTGTAAGGCTTGGTATTTTATCTTATGTTGCTGTAATCGAGCTAGTTTTTCTTGCACATCACCAAGGCTTATCGCTTCATCTTCGGAGGCATCGGTCTGCTCAAATTCTTCTAGCAATGCCTTGCTTTTTTGTGCTATGTAATCCAAGTGGCGTTGGATCTTTTTAGGATTGTAATTATTTTTTTTGCTGTTGTTGCCTCTAATTTTGGTGCCATCTACGGCGATTACTTTTCCGCCTACTAATCCTACATCTTTCAGAAATGAAACAAATAGTTTAAACAGATTTTGTAGCGCCGTCGCATTGATTTTACGAAAGTCGGCTATGGAATGGTAATTGGGATGTAGTCCCTGCAACAACCATTGCAATTCTATATTTCGGATGGCTTCACGCTCAAGCTTTCTGCTGCTGCGAATGCCATTGAGGTAAGCGTAAAGATAGAGTTTGAGAAATAAAGAATCACTAAAAGATGACCGACCTTCTTTCTTTTTATCCGAGGAAGTTAAAGAGCGAACACCTAGTTGCTGAAGATCTAATTTTTCTACAAAAGCATCTATAAATCGGACATCATTATCGGTAGCAATTGCAGCTTCTAAACTAGAGAATGTAAGTTGATGTCTGTCTAAACCATTGATTATAGGCATAAAACCGTGAATTATGAATACCTTATGAATTTATGAAATATTAACTATATTTGAAAGGAGTTTGTGTACTTTTTTCACAGACTGACGTTATAGCCAATTTTAAAACAGACACAGAATGAAGAGAATTTTAACACTATTAGCCTTTTTTCCATTGACCTTGATGGCTCAACAAAGCGACTTTGGTAACTGGTTAATCTATTTTGGCGACAAAAAAATAGACAATCGTTGGAACTGGCATCACGAAGTACAGTACCGAAACTTCAACTTTATTGGGGACACTGAACAATTACTTTTAAGAACAGGTATCGGCTACAACCTAACAGAAAATAATAACAACATTCATCTTGGTTACGGTTTTATTTATAGCGAACCCTACATTGCAGGTACTGAGAATAAGGCTAACTTCAATGAGCACAGAATTTATCAACAGTTCATCACCAGACAGAGTTTTGGTCGAATTTCATTACAACACCGCTATCGTTTTGAACAACGATTTTTTGAAGATGATTTTAGACTTCGGTTAAGATACTTCTTGTCTACAAACATTGCCTTGAATCACAAACAAATGCAGGACAAGACTGTTTATCTTTCGATTTACAATGAAATTTTCGTGAATACAGAGCAAAACTTTTTTGACCGCAATCGATTCTATGGTGGTGTTGGATATAGGTTTTCCAAAACTGTACGAACAGAAATTGGCGTAATGAATCAAACAACTAACAGTGTGTCAAGAAACCAATTGAATCTAATAACATTCGTAAACTTTTAAAAAAACGGAAAAGCCGAACACCGTTTTACAAAGTAGGCAAAATTAAACAATAAACATAATGACAAAAAAGTTTTTAATCATTCCAGGACTTGCTCTCGCTTTTTTAACAGCTTGTAACAACCCAAAACCGAGTGAGACCTCGGCAAATGAATCAGCAGTGGAACGCCCCAGAGCATTGGTACAAGAAGTGCTAACCAAAGAGCAAAGGGACGCTCTTACTCCAGACCAAATCATTCAGACTTTCAAAGAAGGTAACGAAAGGTTTGTAAATAATGATATTACTGCCAGAGACCATTCGGCACAAGTAAGAAAAACTACTAGTGGCCAGTTTCCAAAGGCAGTTGTACTTTCTTGCATTGACAGTCGAGTACCTGTTGAAGATGTCTTCGACAGAGGGATTGGAGACATTTTTGTTGGCAGAGTTGCAGGTAATTTTGTAAACGAAGACTTACTTGGAAGTATGGAATTTGGTTGCAAAGTAGCAGGTGCAAAAGTTATTCTTGTACTTGGACACGAACATTGTGGAGCAGTAAAATCTGCCATTGATGATGTAAAGTTGGGCAACATCACTGCAATGTTATCTAAAATTCGTCCAGCAGTTGAGAAAGTTACTTACGAAGGCGACCGTACATCAGGTAATCCAGAGTTCGTGCATCAAGTATGTGAGAGTAATGTAAAAAATACCATCGAACAAATCAGACAAAATAGTCCAATTTTAAAAGAAATGGAAGACAGTGGACAAATCAAAATTGTTGGAGCTGTTTACGATATGGATACTGGTGAAGTAACATTTTTGTAGGAGAAAACTGGCTATAATCGAGTAGACGGCTCCGCCAGAAACTGACGGAGTGCGCCTCTCAACTTAGCGAAGCGATATCTTGAAATACCTATAAAAAATAAACACTTATTTCAAACACCACCGAGCGTACGGGTCACGTACTCGGCGGTTCGCAAAGAGATGGGTTAAGCTGTAAATGTAATTCGGTTAAGGAAATATAACCTCTTTTCTTCAAGCGTTGTAAAGTAATGGTAGTGCCTAAAATAGGACTTTGTGCTATTGCCCAACCACCTTTTCTCGTTCTGCTCCAAGCGTAGGCATGGTCTTGGTCTAC
>NZ_SWBO01000026.1 GCF_005116475.1 Pedobacter cryotolerans
TGTATATTTCGGAGAAACTGACCATGTGATTCCGTGGCAAACTGACCACCTAATTTGCTGGCGAACGAACGTTGCAAATGCTATAGAAGCGTTAACAAAAGTAGTTATTTAAAGTTGTTTTTTATTGGAAGCTATTTTCTTGCACAGGCACCCTTTTCTTCCGCATTGATTCTCCCTTGAGTTCAATACGGTTGGCATCATGAACAATCCTATCCAATATTGCGTCGGCAATGGTTTTTTCACCAATCACTTCATGCCATTTGCTTACTGGCAGCTGTGAGGTAATGATAAGTGAGGTCTTTGAATGCCGATCCTCTATGATCTCCATCAACGCCGCCCTGCTCTGGGCATCGAAGGGCTGGATACCGAAATCGTCTAAAATCAACAGTTGTTGTTTTTCAATCTTTGCGACCTCTTTGATATAGGATCCATCGGCCTTGGCCATTTTCAGTCTGGCAAAAAGTTTTGGCGTGCTGGCATACAATACCCTGTAGCCCAGCATACATGCCTGATATCCGATTGCCGAGGCAAGGTAGCTTTTTCCGATCCCCGTACTTCCGGTAATGAGCAGGTTCTCAAACCTGTCGATAAAAGTACAGTCTGCCAACCTCATCACCTGGTTTCTGTCAATACTCCGATCCGCATGGTAGTGGATCTCCTCTATTGAAGCCTTGTAACGGAACCTGGCATATAGGATCTGGCGTTCGATCCGCCTGTTCTGGCGGTAGTCCCATTCGGAATCGATAAGGTGTGCCAATAGCTCGTCGGAGGTGTACTGGTCGGTCTGTCCTGTTTCGATGCTGCTCTTAAAGGCATGGAACATGCCGTAGAACTTTAGTTTCCGTAATTTGTCAAGTGTGTTCGTGTTCATTTTTATTTATTTTAAGGGTTATTGGTAATAGTCTTCGCCACGGATATTATCATGGCTGGGCATTGGCAGTTCATCGGCAAAGAGGCTTTCGTGGTACTGGTCCATATTCTTCTCCAATATCATCTGTATGGTCTTGTAGGAGTAGATACCAAAGCCCAGTGCCCTTCTACAGGCATTGGTCAAACGTTCGTTGCCCGCTTTCTTGGCAAAGCCAAGGATGCCCACACATGATCTGTAGGCCTGCTCTGGATGTTGCTTGCGTTCCAGTACTTTCAATATATAGAGCCTAACGTCGTCATGGATACTGGTGGCCCATTCCAGGAAACGCTCTGGTGTCCAATCGGTAACGAACCTGTGGGTGGTGGCCATATGCTCCCTGTCGGTGGTATAGTTGTAGGGGCTTTTCATCCGCTTGTGCATGGCAATCCGCTCGTAATGATAGAATACCTCCACGTTTGAGCTGCTGTACATGATCTTGACCTTTTTACCGATAAAGCGGAATGGTACGCTGTAATAATGTTTGTCGACGCCAAGGTTCACATGCCCGTTCTTCATAACGGTGGCATAGTGCTGCTTTTTGAAGGCATAGCGCAGTACCGGAAGTGGGTTAAGTGCCTCCCGTTCGATCTCTTCGAACTGTAGCCTCCTGCTATAGTTGCGACCTTTCAGAAGTTGGGTGTTATGGGATTCCAGGGCTTCCAGTATGGCCGAATTGAGTTCGGTAAGCGAATGGAATACCTGCTTGTTCAACGGGGCATAGATGCGGCTATAGGCTATCTTTACCGCCCCCTCTACCAGTGCCTTGTCCCTTGGGCGGTATGCCCTGGCCGGCAGGATCGTTGTTCCATAGTGGTCTGCGAAGTCGGCAAAGGTATCGTTCAGTGTAGGCTCGTAGCGGTTGCTCTTTGTAACGGCCGCCCTGAGGTTATCGGGTACGATGGCTGCTGGAACACCGCCAAGATAATGGAGCGTGTTCTCGCAGGCCGAGATGAAGTCCTCTTTCTGTTGGCTCATGACCGCTTCAACATACGTAAGCTGGCTTGCAGCCAGAATGGCAACGAAAACCTCTACGGCGATCACCTCACCGGTATCCCTATCTACGATGGCGAGTTTCTGCCCTGCAAAATCAATGAAAAGTTTATCGCCGGCCTTATGGTCAAGATGCATCACGGGGTTCACCCTGGACTTCCACTGGTTGTAGTAGAAACAGAACTGGGTATACTGGAATCCATTGGGAAACTCTTTCACATAGGCCTCCCAGAGCATCATTCTGGTAACCCCCGTACGTTTCAGTTCCCGGTCCATACTGGGAAAACAGCGTTGCAGGATCAATAAGCGGTCTTGTGGAGCACGTTCGCGGCTCTTACCGAAGAAGTCATCCAGTTCCTTATCGTTAAGGGCATCGATCTGATCGAAGCTGCATCCACTAGAAGAAAATGCGTTTATATAGTTTTTTACAGTATTACGGGAAACACCGGTATGGGTGGCAATGGAAAGTTTGCTCCGCCCTTGGCTGTACATTCTGAGTATCTGTCTTATCTTGCTCATGCTAATCGTGGAATTGGCCATTTCGGAGGGATTATATATCCATCAAAAATAGGGTTGCTCCAATAGCATTTGGCCCCGTTCCAAACTGGTCAGTTTAGTCCGAAATCAGGTGGTCAGTTTCCAGCGGAATAGGTGGTCAGTTTAAACCGAAATGGGGTGGTCAGTTTCAGCGAAATCTCCA
>NZ_SWBO01000027.1 GCF_005116475.1 Pedobacter cryotolerans
CATACTCAGCCACTCCAAGTCTAGAATGATTGCCTTTAAAAAACTGGCTTTATGGTACAACAAGATAGAAGAGGCAGGTTTTAAATCATTTAACACAATAGCAAGGACTATCCAAAATAACTACGAAACGATATTAAATTACTTTGATAATAAATCCACAAACGCATCAGCAGAATCTTTTAATGCTAAAATCAAAGCCTTCAGGTCTCAATTTAGAGGGGTTAGAAACGTAAAATTCTTCCTGTTCAGGCTATCAAAGATATATGGCTAAATCCTCCCCAACTTTTACGCTTGATCCAGAATATTCTGGAAAGGCATTGAACTTGAACATCTTCCCTAACAAAGCAACAACTCATGAAAAGAAATTTGAACTCTTGGTGCAACTCAGAACTGAACTTGCTAACCGTATAAAAACAAATAACTACCCATTAAAGAAAACTGAGACTGAGGAAGTCCATCAGAAACCTAAGCACACAGTTGAGCAAGTATTGAGGATGGCATTGGATGCCAAGCTTAAAATGAAATTAAGTAATCGTTACAAAGACGATTTAACTTTGGTACACAGACAGTTTATAAGTTTTCTAACCGAACAGGAACTTAATCAACCATTCGATCAAATACAAGTAATAAAGCTTGAAGAGTTTTTAAGCAGATATAATTCATCTGGTACCTACTACATGAAGAAGCGGAGCGACCTATCTATTTTATTCTCCTCAGGTGGTAAACTTACAGGCAATCGTTCTATTGCTCGTGACACGCATACAGAAAGAGCAAAAGCAAAACTTCATACAGCTTATGATAAACAAAAGATGAAGAAATTGCTTGCCTATCTTAAAGAAGTTTCCCCGACACTGCACCTATGTTGCCTGTTCACCTATGGTTGTTGGCTTCGTCCACATGTTGAAGTGTTATCACTTTCAAAGAAGCAATTCAAGAATGACAACACAGAAATTCATCTTAGCGGATCAGAGAACAAAGGAGGAAAAGTAAGAATTGTTTATGTTCCAGACTATGTTAGAACTGAACTCGAAACCATAATTGAGAGACTTGATGACGATGTGAACATCTTCTCTGGAACTGTCGAAGTACTGAATAGGTTCTATTTTACAACACAATGGAAACGACTACGAATAGAAATGCTTGAAAAGAAACTAATTGAAGATGGTCAAACTATCTATTCATTCAGGCATACCGCCGCTGTTGAAGTTTACAGAAGAACGAAAGACATCTATCTACTGCAAAAACTTATGGGACATAGCTCAATCACCGTAACACAAAAATACTTACGCTCGTTGGGTGTTGTAGATATTGAGGAAATGAAAAACTTCGCTCCTACCCTCTAATTAATCACCTTTTAAAAAAGTAAAGAGATCTAAAAAGGCTACAACTATTTTTAACTGACGTTATCCGTGCTCTATCCAGCTGAGCTATGGAGGGAGAGTAAATATAAATCACCTTAATGACTAAAGCCCCAACAAGTCAATGAAGGGGCTCTAGTTGTTCTAATGACCTACTGGCTAAACATTTTATTTGTTAATTGTTAATCTTCGAGTTTAAGTTTAAACACTGGTTTGTAACCAACCAGTTGCTTTTTAACTTTACCATCTATTTCGATTTCTTGATATACTTCATGAACTATGAATAATGTAAAGAAATCATTTTCACAATTTTGCTTCCAACGACTTGAATAAGGCTTTAGACCAACTTCACGTCGAACTTCCGACACTATACCCATAATACCTGATGATGAATATATAGTATCGATAACGAAATTATCATACAGAGCATCGTGATACCTTTGTTCCGATTGTTTTGCATTGTTAAGCAACTCAATCTTCTCTACCACTGAATCAAAGTTATTCTTACCTCTACCTTCGATCAACGTAACCACTTTTAAAGTAAGCTGTTCATCGATCATCAAGGTTTTAAGGTAGTCATACTTCTGCTTCTGCATGTATGTTAAATCGTTATAATTAAGTACTGAATTAGGAACCAGCGGTTCCTCACTTGTGTTTTGCATTTGATTTTGAATTTAATAATCTCGCCACCTTCTAAATCATTTAGGTAGAAAGCCCACTATTGGATAAGCATATTTGCTTCTAAGTGGGCCAGAGTGAGATTTGTTAATGAAAACAGCTTATCGGATCAAGCGTAAAAGTTGGGGAGGATTTAGCCATATATCTTTGATAGCCTGAACAGGAAGAATTTTACGTTTCTAACCCCTCTAAATTGAGACCTGAAGGCTTTGATTTTAGCATTAAAAGATTCTGCTGATGCGTTTGTGGATTTATTATCAAAGTAATTTAATATCGTTTCGTAGTTATTTTGGATAGTCCTTGCTATTGTGTTAAATGATTTAAAACCTGCCTCTTCTATCTTGTTGTACCATAAAGCCAGTTTTTTAAAGGCAATCATTCTAGACTTGGAGTGGCTGAGTATGG
>NZ_SWBO01000028.1 GCF_005116475.1 Pedobacter cryotolerans
TTTGTCCTTTAGATTTGTAACAGTATCTTATTTATGGATTAATTGGATTTACAATTAGTTTAGCCTTGAATAAAATATTAAAAAGATTACCTAATCGGTAGCGGCACATTAACGTTTTGTCAAGGTTTTTATACCTATAGCATGATGCAATCCGCTACCGATTTTTCTCCCTTAGTGACCAGATAACAATTAGGGCATTACCCATTATTAAGGACTTGGATCGATGGGTTGGAATTAGGTAAACATTACAAACATAAAAAATAACAGGATGATTAGCAGCACAAAATTTTTTATTGGTATTGATGTTTCAAAACCTTACTTTGACGTTTCACTAATGGTTGTAATTGACCATATAAAACAGTCCGTTGAAACTGCCCACTTTGACAATAATTCCGCAGGTATTAAAGGCTTTGATAAATGGCTCAAGACACACAGAGTAAGCTATAATGAACAATCCCTTGTTGTTATCGAAAACACAGGTATCTACCATCGCTTAATCTGGTCTTTCTGTAGCAAAAATCAGCTGCCTATCCACATCGGCAATGCGGCAAATATCAAGTGGAGCTTTGGCATAGCCAGAGGAAAGAATGATAAAATAGACAGTGTCCGTTTATGCAACTATGCCTACAGGGAATCGGATTCTTTAGCGGCTACAGCACCTTTAAACCCTGCTCTTTTGCACCTTAAAGACTTTATCTCTGCCAGAACAAAACTACTCAAACAGATAACAAGCCTAAGGGTTTCAATCAAAGAACTAGGGAATGTAAACGAGAAAACACATCAGAAATTGGTTGAGAGATCACTGAAATCGGCTATTGATGGTATTGCTAAATCTATCAAGGATATTGAGAGTGAAATCAAGAAAATAATAGACGGGGATAAGGAATTTAAAAGCAATTATAAGTTGCTGATCAGTATCCCGGGAATAGGACATGTAACAGCTGTATATCTTATAGGCTGCACAGCAAACTTTGCAGGTAATCCCAGCGGAAAACAACTGGCCTGTTATGCTGGTGTAGCACCATTTGAACATAGTAGTGGCATCAGTATTAAAGGCAAAACCAGGGTTCATAGAATGGCCAACAAGGAACTAAAAAGACTGTTGCATCTATGTGCATTATCTGCTATCCAATACAATCCAGAAATCAAAAATTATTACAACAGAAAAAAGGATGAAGGCAAGCATAGCATGGCAGTTCTAAATGCTGTTCGAAATAAAATAGTGCTTAGGGTAGCAGCTGTGGTAAAAAATCAAACGCCTTTCAAAAATAATTATAAAATGGCAGCATAATACTTGTATATATCATAACAATCATGCTGA
>NZ_SWBO01000029.1 GCF_005116475.1 Pedobacter cryotolerans
AAACGGTTAATGGCTCCACTTATATTTATCTCATTGAAAAGAATATCCATCCCCAAGAATTTGTTGGTGAGAAGCTACTTTCTAAAGGTTTTTTTGAGGAGGTTTCAGTTCGTGATTTTCCATTGCGTGGAAAGCCCTGTTTTTTGAGGCTAAAGCGCCGTAAATGGCTTAATTCCAGCACGGGGAAGATCGTGTTCAGGGATTGGGATTTGGTTGCCGAAGGCACAAAGATGACGCAGGAGTTTGCCTTTTTTTTTGAAAGCCTATTTGGATTCAAGCCCAATAAGCTGTAAGACCCTTGGCAACTTTTTTGGAGTTGATGGCAAACGATTGGAAGAGCAGTATGCCAGCCATTTAAGTGGTTTTGCCAATTGGGAGCATGCAGAATATGCGGAAAACTGGCTAGTCTTTCCTGATAATATTGGCGAGTATCTTTCTATTGATGAAACCAGTCTCTCACAGGGGGAACTTTATACGATACTTACCAACAAGGCTGCAAAAGGGAAAAAGGGTGCTCTGGTTGCAATTGTAAAAGGTACAGAAAGCGAATCGGTTATCAAAGTCCTTCAAAAGATAGCAGAACGGGCAAGGAAAAAAGTAAAAGAGGTGACCCTGGATCTGGCACCAACCATGGCAAGGATTGTTAGAAGAAGTTTTCCAAAAGCTAAGCTTGTTTCAGACCGGTTCCATGTACAGCAATTGGCAAATGAGGGTGTTCAAGAAATAAGAATAAAGCACCGATGGGATGCTATTGAACAAGAAAATATGGAAATGGACCTTGCTAGGGAAACGAAGCAAAAATGGCTGCCTCAAGTACTGGAAAATGGAGATACRGTAAAACAGTTATTGGCAAGGAGCAGGTATCTATTGTTTAAAAAAGAAGTGAACTGGTCGCCATCCCAAAGCCATAGAGCGGAACTGCTGTTTAAACTATATCCTGATTTGCACAGGGCCTATAAGATTTCACAGGAGCTATCCTCCATACTCAGCCACTCCAAGTCTAGAATGATTGCCTTTAAAAAACTGGCTTTATGGTACAACAAGATAGAAGAGGCAGGTTTTAAATCATTTAACACAATAGCAAGGACTATCCAAAATAACTACGAAACGATATTAAATTACTTTGATAATAAATCCACAAACGCATCAGCAGAATCTTTTAATGCTAAAATCAAAGCCTTC